>NZ_LGED01000238.1 GCF_001280085.1 Saccharothrix sp. NRRL B-16348
CGTCATCCAGATGCACAGCAAAGCCACCGGCAACCTCTCCCAATGGCGCGACTGGACCACCCCCACCCTGACCGACGGCCCCACCAGCACCACCACCACGACTACGACCACCACCGACACGACCACGACGACCACCACCACGACCACGACTCCGCAGCAGCCCGGTGGCTGCACCGCGACGGTGTCGCTGAACCAGTGGACCGGCGGCTTCGTGGCCACGGTGAAGGTCACCGCCGGCTCCTCGCCGGTCAGCGGCTGGACCGTCGCGATGACGCTGCCGTCGGGCGCCACCGTCACCAACGCGTGGAACGTCAACCGCAGCGGCAACACCGGTGCGGTGAACTTCACCAACGTCAGCTTCAACGGCAACCTCGCCGCGGGCCAGTCGACCGAGTTCGGCTACCAGGCCACCGGCAGCGGCGCAGGCATGACGCCCACCTGTTCGGCCAGGTAGTCACCCGCCTGCCACGCGGGCGGGTGGGCCCGGTGCGGAGGTCGCGAGCCTCCGCACCGGGCCCGGTCCGTCCGCGTGGAGCCACGGGTCACAGCGACCCGGGGATGACAGCGGGGCGTGGGAGCGTTCACCCTGGAGCAGACATCGGATCTAGGAGCGGAGCGACCACATGGCCACCGTGACCGAGAAGGCCGTCCTCGCGGGCGGGTGTTTCTGGGGCATGCAGGACCTGTTCCGCCGGCACCCGGGAGTCGTCTCGACCCGCGTCGGCTACAGCGGCGGCGACGTGCCGAACGCGACGTACTACAACCACGGCAGCCACGCCGAGGCGATCGAGATCGTCTTCGACCCGGCCCAGCTGAGCTACCGGCAGATCCTGGAGTTCTTCTTCCAGATCCACGACCCGACGACGCGCGACCGCCAGGGCAACGACATCGGCACGAGCTACCGCTCGGCGATCTTCTACACCGACGACGAGCAGAAGCAGGTCGCTGAGGCGACGATCGCCGACGTGGACGCGTCCGGGAAGTGGCCGGCCAAGGTCGTCACCGAGGTGGCCCAGGCCGGTGACTTCTGGGAGGCCGAGCCGGAGCACCAGGACTACCTGGAGCGTTACCCGAACGGCTACACCTGCCACTACGTCCGGCCCGAATGGCAACTCGGCGAGCGGTGAGCACGACCGTCGAGATCGTGGCGCTGCACGTGTCGCCCGCGCACGCCTACGAGGGACGGCCGAGCGACGGACCGCGGCCCGACCCCGAGCCGGTCTCACGTGAGCGGGTCGTGGTCCGGGCGGGTCTCGGCCTGGTGGGCGACCGGTACTACAACCAGCCCGCGCACCGCACGGCCGCCGTCACGGTCTTCGCCGTCGAGTCGCTGGAGCACGTCACCGACGGGCTCGGCCTGCACACCGCGCCGAGCCCGCTGGTCGTGCGGCGCAACATCGTGCTGCGCGGGTTCGACGTGGACGGGCTCGCCCGGCACGACGTGTTCACCCTCGACTCGGGCGACGGCCCGGTGCGGTTCGAAACGCACCGGCCCGCGAACCCGTGCGGTTGGATGGACGCCGTGATCGCGCCGGGCGCGCTGAAGGCCCTGCGCGGCCGCGGCGGCAAGCGGTGCGTCCCACTCGACGACGGCCTGCTCCGCCGGGGCCCGGCAACCCTGACCACGTGAACCGGGCCGGACCCCACGGCGCTCAACCGGCAGGCTGAGCGACCACCGCACCCCGGCCCGGTGGTCAACCGGCAGGCTGAGCGGCCTCCGCACGCCCGGCCCTGCGAGCGACCGCCCGACGCCCCAGCGAGCCGCCCACGAGCCGGCGAAGACGACCGTGGCCACCCAGTCGGCCCACCCCGTGACCGCGGCCGGCACGGCGCCGAGCAGGCCGAGCACCACCAGCCGGGTGGCCGCACGCCGCGTCCCCTCGTCCGGGAACCAGTCCAGGAACTGGGCCATGAACCAGGCGCCGAACGGCACGTCCTTCATGACGATGTGCAGCGGTATGCCCGTCGCCTCACCGTGCAGCAGGCGGCGCAGCGGTTCACAAGCGGTTCGCGACCCTCGACCCCGCCGAACGGGCCGCGCCGGGTGCGGGCCGGCGTGGCGCAGCCGGGCGAGGTCTGCGCGACGAGCCACGCCGGTCATCATCCCCGGCCTCGCTCCGCTGTGGCTGGGCGTGCCAGTACCTGGCCCAACAGGGCTACGGGAGCAGACGACGTTCTGCTCGACGATGGTGTGGCACGGCACAAGCCGCGACCACATCCGGACAGGGGAGCATCCAGCGATGGGACAACAACCGATGGCCCGGCGGACCTTGCTGGCAGCCACCGCCGCCACCGCCGCCACCGCCGTGGCGACAGCGACCGCCGCCTGGACCGCGCGGGCAGCGGCAGCCCCGCCGACCGGCGGCACCCGGCTGCCGGAGGCGTATGTCGTCCCCGGAGGCCGGGCCTTTCCCACCGGCCACGCCGTCGACCCGCGCACCGGCCACATCTACGTCGGCAGCGCCGAGACCGGAACGCTCTACCGCGGCCACCTGACCACCCCCGAAGTGCGCCCCTGGTCACCCGACGGCACCGACGGGCGCAGCACCACCTCGGGCATGGCCGTCGACACCGAGGGCCGGCTACTGGTCGGCGGTGCGGACACCGGAACGCTGCGGGTGTACGACCCGGCCGACAGCGCCCTGCTGGCCCTGCTGCACGGCGTGGACGGCGGCTTCATCAACGAGATCACCACCGCCCCGGACGGCACCGCCTACGCCACCGACTCGTTCCAGCCGGTGGTCTACCGGCTGACCTGCACCGGTGACCAGTGGCGGCTCGAACGCTGGCTCGACATCACCCGCACCCCCATCGACTGGGTCGACGGCCGGCACAACCTGAACGGCATCACCTGCGCCGGCCGCTACCTGCTGACGGTGAACAGCACCACCGGACAGCTCTGGCGCATCGACCGCCGCACCGGCCACGTGCTCCAGGTCGATCTCGGCGGCCACCGGCTGCCCAACGGCGACGGGCTGGCCTTCCGCGGCGGCCTGCTCCACGTGGTGCAGGGCAACATCAACAACATCCCCGACCTCACCCCCCAGGTGACCGTCATCGCGCTGTCCGCCGACCTGTCCCGCGGGCGCTACACCGCCCGTCTCCTACCACCCGGCGGCTTCCACCACCCCAGCTCGATCTCCCTGGCCGGCAACCGCGCCCTGGTGGTCAACAGCCAGTACAACCGCTGGATCGCCGGCCTCCCACCGGAAGTACTCCCCTTCACCCTCTCCGCCGTCCCCCTCGCACACGCCCACCCGGTCGGGACCGGACAGGATCTCTGACCGCGCGACTCGGCCGCGGCCATGTCGCCTGCCCCACGCCGACGTCCGGGCTGACCCCACCGACCGGTCACGGTCGTCGCCCGACCGTGGCGGCAGCCGGCGTCACCGGCGACTGTCCGTCAGCACGGCAGACCCGGCCGGATGAGGGGTTTCACCGGCCCGACTGGCGTTGGTCGCGACCGGGGTCCGAGGTGTCCGGACGCCGGCACGCTCGCCCGTGCGCCGCGCAGTCGGCGGGAACGGGGGTAGGCCATGCGGTCGAGGGTGCACAGGCATCTCGCCTCGGTGGTGCCGGAGCTCTTCGAGGACCGGGCGCCGGCCATGGCGGTGCTGTCGGTGGCCGGGTCGCTCGACGAGGACGAGCGCCCGGTCCTGCCGCCGGAGTTCAACTGGCGCGACTACACCGTCATGCTGCTGCACGTCGCGGCCGAGATCGAGCACTCGCTGATGGTGCAGTACCTGTTCGCCGCCTACTCGATGGGCGGGCCGCAGGTGCCCGAGGAGCTGCGCGAGGACGTGCGCGGCTGGCAGGAGGTCATCCTCGGCATCGCGAAGGAGGAGATGGGCCACCTCGTCACGGTGCAGAACCTGCTGACGGTGCTGGGCGGCCCGATCAACCTCGACCGCGAGGACTACCCCTGGGGCTCGGACTTCTACCCGTTCGCGTTCAACCTCCAGCCGCTGAGCGCGGACTCGCTCGCCAAGTACGTGGTCGCGGAGAGCCCGAGCACCTGGTCCGGCCCCGAGGCCACGGCGATCAAGGAGCGGGCCGCCAAGGCCAGCGGCGACTACGTCAACCGGGTCGGGGCGCTCTACAGCCGGATCGACGCGATCCTGAAGAACCGCGACTTCCTGCCCGACGCGCTGTTCCACGCGGACACGCTGCCGTACCAGGCGTCGTGGGACGAGTGGGGCCGCGGCTACACGCGTGGTGAACGGGGGCAGGACGCCGGGAACGTGCCGGACGTGAAGTCGCCCGAGCTGCTGGTGTTCGGCGTGTTCTCCCGCGACTCGGCGCGCAAGGCGCTGCAGGAGATCGGCGAGCAGGGCGAGGCGCCGGCCCTCGACGAGCAGGACGAGACGTCGCACTTCAACCGGTTCCTCGGCATCTACCGCGCGCTGACCGCGCTGACCGAGGACGAGCAGCGGCTGGTGTCCCGCCGGGTCGCGCAGAACCCCGTGACCGCGCACCGGCTCAACGAGTCGGAGCCGGTGGGCTACGCCGCCGCCGAGGTGACCACCAACCCGATCACCGACCCGGTCACGGCGCTGTGGGGCCACCTGTTCAACCTGCGCTACCGGATGCTGCTCACCGACATCTCGCACGCGTTCCTGCTGTCCGGTCCGGTGGACAACGGCGGCGTGCTCACCGGACGCGGCGCGCTGGTGCACCGGGCGTTCGGCGAGATGTACAACCTGCGCGCCCTGGCCGGCCGCCTGGTCGAGCTGCCGCTGGAGGAGAACGTGCCGGGCGGCCTGCTGGCCGGTCCGCCGTTCGAGATGCCCTACAGCCTCGAACTGCCGCACCACGACCACGACCGCTGGCTGCTGCAACGCGACCTCGTGCAGGCGTCCCGGCTGCTCACCGACCAGCTGCTGAACACCGCGCCGGCCAGCGCGGGCGACCCCTACCTGGTGGCGCTGCGGGAGTCCGACCGGCGGGCGCTGGAGCAGATCGAGCACGTCCTCAGCCGCAAGGGGTGCACGCGATGACGACGATCCGGGAACTGCGCGTCCTGCCGCCGCTGGCCGTCGGACGGCTCGGCTCGGCCGCCGAACCGATGGACAACTACACCGCCGAGACCGACCCCGACCAGCCGCTCGCGCCACGGCGGCTGCGCCCGGCGCCCACGTTCCGGATCGACCCGCGATCGGGCGCCATCACCGGCGACGACACCCCCGCGGAGCTGCGGTTCACCGACGGGCAGGGCAAGGTCCGGCCCGTCGCGCCGTTCCTGGAGGTCTGGGCGCTCACCTCGGACGACGTGCTGCGACCCCTCACCGTCGACCTGTTGGAGGCCGACAACCTCACACCCGACGACGTGCAGTGGCGCGTCGAGGTCGGCAACCACAAGATCCAACGCCGCACCTACGACGACAACGACCGGATCGACGCCGACACCGAGTGGTTCAGCGACCACACCGCGCATGAGCTGATCGGCCAGTGCGCCAACTTCCTCGCCGACAAGTTCCTGCCGCTGGGCCACGTCCGCTACGTCAAGCCCACGCCGGAGTTCCCGGGCATCCGGTTGCGCTTCACGCCCGCCGGCGGCCACGTCTACGGCGCCGCGTACACCGATCGCCCCACCGACCCGGACCCGAACGTGGTCGACTTCCTCTACGACGCCTCGAAAGGCACGTGGCGCGGTCACGCCGACCGGACGGGCGATCCGCGGCTGACGATCCCGGCCCAGATCTACGCGGGCGACGACGGCCCGGACGGCGCGTGGGTGAGCCGGGGCTACCTGGACGACGAGTGCGACGGCCTGGTGCACGTGAAGCTCGACGTGGGCGGCACCGAACTGGTCGCCTACGGGCGCATCGGCGCGGGCCCGCCCGCCTACGCGCCGGACGTCGTCCCGATCCGCACCGTCGCCGACGAACTCGACCAGGCGATGTTCGGACCCGCGGCGACCGGCGAGGACACCTTGGAGCACGCCCGCGCCGTGGCCGAGGAAGTGGTCCGCCGCGCCACCGAGACCGTGCGGCTGATGAACACCGAGGTGATGAACGGCAACACGGTCGACGGCCGGGTCGACGCCGCCAGCACGATGGTGCGGCAGGACACGGCCGACACCGGCCGGCTCTACGAGCCGATCATGGCACCGTCCCTCGTGGACACCGCCGCGGTGCTCGCGTTGCACCAGAACGTGCTCGCCGCCCTGCGCAGCGGCACCGCGCCGTGGTTCGCGGACGTGCTGCGCGACCACCACGAGGTGGGCGACCTCACCGCCAAGGGCAGGCGCAAGATGCCCGCGTTGATGCGCGGCGCGGACGGCCGGTCGCTGGCACTCACCCGCCGCCAGGTAGACCTCGTCCGCCTCGCCGCCAGGCAGGAGATCTTCCGGCAGGCCACCGAAGGACCCGGAGGACCGCGATGAGCGACGACCGGATCGACCCGATGAACCTCACCGCGCAACTCCACTACAACGCCGCGGGCAACCCGCCGAGCACGTTGCCGGAGTCGGCGATCTCGAACGCGTTCCCCGGCCTGGAGTTCGACATCCGCAACATCTGGCGCAGGCTGCTGGTCGGCATCGAGCTGCACGAGTCCGACAACTACGTGGTCGGCGCCGACCAGGAGCACGAGCGGCTCGTCGGCCGCCGCCTGCTGACCGTCGGCGACCACGACGTCATCGGCGACCTGTTCGGCCCGACCCGGCCCGGCAGCGGCTCCTCCCGGCTGACCTCGGCGGACAACCCCGACGGCGTGACGATGCTGGAGTGGTCGAACTCGCTGGCCGACGTGCTGGCCGACCACGTCGGGCGGACCGTACCGTGCCTGTTCACCAGCGAACCGGCGCCGAAACCGGTCGGCAAGCCCCCGGAGCTGCCCGATCCGCGCTTCGAAGTGGTGCAGCTCGAGGTCAGGGCACTGTTCGCGAAGAGCGGTGCGACCGGCGGCCGCCTCCCCGTGATCGCCGAGGAGATGGCCGGGCCGGGCGACCTGACCCGCGGCCTGTGCTCGCCCTGGCAGAACGACTACCGCGAGTGCGCCTGCTACTACTGGGCCGCCAGCCGGCCGGACTACGTCAACGTCGAGGACACCGCCGCGGGCACCACCACCGGCAACCACTGGTTCGCCAAGGACCGCGAGCCGCGCGAGTACGTGCTGGACAACCGCTTCGACTCCCGGCTGGTCAGCTACGACGAGCTGTTCCAGGACTGGCAGGGCAGGCTGCGGTTCATCGTGGGCGGCAACGACGTGCCCGACCACGTCGACCCCGAGTCGACGGGCGACGGCCGGTGACCGCGAGCCGGCTGTTCGCGGACTCCGCCCCCGTCCACCCCGACGTCCACCTGCTCGACACCGACGCCGGGCCACGCGTGCTGATCGCCGACGGCAGCCGCCTGTTCGGCGTCGCCCAGGCCCTCTACGACCGGATCGACGCCGCACGCCGTGATCCCGATCCCCGCGCGATGGACACCGTGCTCGCCGACCTCGGCCTCGACGCCCCGCGCCAGATCGACGACCTCGCGCCCGACCCGCCACCGGTGCGGGCGCTGTCGCTGGCCGTCGCCCAGAAGTGCAACCTCGGCTGCACCTACTGCTACGCCCAGCAGGGCGACTTCGGCGGGCCGGCCAAGAACATGCCGGAGGCGACCGCGTTCGCCGCCGTGGACAGGCTGTTCCTCGACGCCGCCCCCGGCGAGCGGGTCAACCTCGCGTTCCTCGGCGGCGAGCCGATGATCAACCGGCCGGTCGTGCGCGCCGCGACCGAGTACGCCGTCACCGTCTCGCGGCGGACCGGTATCCCGGTCACGTTCTCCATCACCACCAACGGCACCCTGCTCACGCCCGAGGACGGCGAGTTCTTCGAGGCGCACGGCTTCGCGGTCACGGTCAGCCTCGACGGCGTCGGCGCGCGGCACGACCTGCTGCGCCCGCACCGCGACGGCCGCGGCAGCTACCGGCGCGTCATGGACCGGGTCGCGCCCCTGCTGGCGATGCAACGCCGGATGCAGGTCTCGGCCCGCGTCACGGTCACCCCGCTCAACCTCGACCTGCCGCGCACGCTGGACGAGTTCACCGCCGCCGGTTTCCACGGCGTCGGCTTCTCGCCCATGCTCAGCTCGCCCAACGGGCAGGGCGAGATGGCGTCGCCGGACCTGGAGCTGATGCTGGACCAGATGACCGCGTGCGGCGAGGAGTTCGTCCGCCGGGTCCTCGCCGGGCAGCGCTACCCGTTCACGAACCTCGTCACCGCGCTGCGCGAGATCCACCGCGGCACGCACCGGCCCTACCCGTGCGGCGCGGGCGCGGGCTACCTGGGCGTGTCGGCCGACGGCGACCTCTCGGCGTGCCACCGGTTCGTCGGCGACGAGGACGGCGCGATGGGCGACCTGACCACCGGCGTGGACGACGTCAAACGCGCCCGCTGGCTCACCGACCGCCACGTGCACCGGCAGGAGCCGTGCACCGGGTGCTGGGCCCGGTACCTGTGCGGCGGCGGCTGCCACCACGAGGTGATCCGCCGCGGCCGGCCCGCCTGCGACTACATCCGGGGCTGGCTGCACCACTGCCTGTCCGTCTACAGCCGCCTGCTCGCCGCACGTCCCGACTACTTCACCGGATGACGGACGTCTGCGTGATCGGCGGCGGCCCGGCGGGCTCGGTGTGCGCCCTGCGCCTGGCCCGCCTCGGCCACCGCGTCGTGCTGCTGGAACGCCGCCCGTTCCCCCGCCCGCACGTGGGCGAGGCGCTGTCACCCGGCGTGCCGCCGCTCCTCGACGTCCTCGGGCTCGGGCACGCCCTCGACGGCGCCCTGCCGTCCCAGGGCACGCTGGTCCGCTGGGAGGACACCACCACCCACCTCGTCGCGCCCGATCCCCGTGCGGTCACCGTCGACCGAGGGCGGTTCGACCACGCCCTCCTCACCGCCGCCCGAGCCGCCGGGGTGGATGTCCGCCAACCATCCCGGGCCGGACGACCCAGGCGTACCCCGACGGGCTGGGACGTTCCCCTGCCCGGCGACACCGTGCGTGCCCGCTTCCTGGTGGACGCGAGCGGACGACACCGCGTCTCCGGCGGCACGACCACCGCCACCGGCCCGAAGACCCTCGCCCTGCACGCCGTCTGGCCGGGCACGGGCCCGACCCGCATCGGCACGGGACCGCGGACCTGGTGCTGGGGTGCGCCCCTGCCCGACGGGGCGTTCCGCGCCATGGCGTTCATCGACGCCGACCTCCTCCGCGCCCACCGCCCGGACCGCCTCTTCCAGCACCTCCTCGACACCACCGGCCTCTTCCCACACCGCCCGGCGTCACTCCGAGTGGCCGTCTGCGACGCCACCGGCTACCGCGACGACACCCCCGTCACCGACGACAGCATCAAGGTCGGCGAGGCCGCCTTCGCCCTCGACCCGCTGACGTCATCCGGGGTGGACAGCGCGCTGCACAGCGCCATGGCCGCCGCCGTCACCGTGCACACCCTCCTCTCCCACGGCGACCGCACCGCCGCCCTCGCCTTCTACCGCGCCGCTCAGGACCGGACCACCACCCGCCACGCCACCTGGACCGCCGCCCACTACCACCGCCACCACCCCCACCGCGACCAGCCGTTCTGGCGCCGCCGAGCCACTCCTCCCCCGGCCCCGCGCCCGCCGACCCCGCTGACCGCGGCGCACCTCCACCGCCCCGTCCGGCTCTCCCCCGAAGCCGCCATCGTGCCGACGCCGTGCCCGGTCGGAGACCTCGTCACCACCCGCCGAGCCCTGACCCACCCGTCCCTGCCGACGCCGATCGCGCACATCGCCGACACCGAACTGGCCCCGCTCCTCGACCACCTGCACCACACCACGACCCTGTCCGACCTCGTCCACGCCTGGTCAACCCACCTGCCCGCGCACCAGGCCACGGCGACCGCGAAGTGGCTGTTCGAGCAGGGCCTCCTGGAGACCACCTGAACCGCCCACCACCGCACCCTGCCCGACCAGTCCCTGCCGGCCGACTGCGCGGATCGGGACTCTGCCCTGCCCTTGCCCTCCATGCCCTACTCGCGGGTCGCCACACGGGATAGGCAGGTGGTGTCGTCACCGGAGAGGAAGGGCGGCGCCATGTACGGACACGAATCGGTGCACCGGGGCACGGCAGCGGATCGGCGCCGTGCCACCGACCCGGCCGCACACCCCCACCCTGAAGGCACTACCACTCCACGACCACAGGAGCTGCTGTCACTGCAACGCCGCATCGGCAACGCCGCGGTGGCCAGACTGGTCTCCGACCTCCGGGACGACGAGGAGCAGACCGCCGTCCAGCGCTCGGAGGTACCCGGCGTGCTGCGCTCCCCCGGACAACCCCTGGATCGAGACGTCCGGACCGAGATGGAGGCGAGGCTCGGCGCGGACTTCTCCGACGTGCGCCTGCACACCGGCCCGGCAGCCCAGCGGTCGGCCACCGAGATCGGCGCCAAGGCCTACACCTCCGGCAACCACGTGGTGGTCGGCGAGGGCGGCGGCGACCTGCACACCCTGACCCACGAACTGGTGCACGTCGTCCAACAGCGCAGCGGTCCGGTAACGGGCACCGACCGCGGGGACGGCCTGGCGCTCTCCCACCCGCAGGACGCGTTCGAACAGGCCGCGGAAGCCACCGCACGTCGAGCCATGTCCGGCTCCGCCACCAGCGCCACCACACCGGCCGGCGGGCACGACCGGGTCGTGCAGCGGACCCCCGCGGACACTAGGAGCCACGGCGACACAGCGGCTTCCGCAGTGCCCGACTACCGCTCGACCAGGGCGGCCTCCCGCCCGAACCACAACACGTTCCTGAGAGAGGTCTACCGGAGGTACGGCACGGCGCGCCGGGCCAGGGGCAACGGCGGCGGCAACTTCGCGGTGCTGCACTACGAGTACACGACGAGCACGGGCCAACCCGGCGAGGACTACATCGGCGAGTGGAACGACCCCGGCCAACAGCACTCCGAAATGGTGCTGGTCGAAAGGCTCAACGCACTGCACGGCCCGCACTGGCAACCGATCGCCCTGTTCTCCGACAACCACCCGTGCTCCACTTGCGTCAACAAGCTGCAAATCCACGTGTTCCCACGCCAGCGGACGAGGTCGATCATCCCGGTGCACTACATCGTCGGCTACCAGGAGCCAACCTGGAGCAACCAGGAGCGACACACCGAGATCGCCCGCTGGTGGACCTGAGTCACCCGACAACAGACCCGCGACCACCCACCAGGCCCGATGTGACCCGGGCTCGGGTGCCTCAGGCTGGTCGAAGCCAGGTCGAATCGGGCCGGACCCGCCACCGGGCCCGCCGGACCGAGGTCTTGATCTCGGATTGCGACCCCACACATCCCATCCCCGGTCGTCTGGAGGTGGCCGTGCGACCGGCCGGGCAAGTAGCTTCTGGCTGTGTCGGAACGGGACGAGGTCATCGCCGGGCGGTATCGGCTGGTGGAGTTGGTCGGACGCGGGGCTGCCGGGGTCGTCTGGCGGGCGCGCGACGAGCGCCTGGGGCGGGCCGTCGCGGTCAAGCTCCTCAACGCGGCCGACTCGCCGGGCGCGGTCGAGCGGATCGTGCGGGAGGGACGGGTCGCGGCACGGCTCCGACACCCCCACGCCGTCACCGTGCACGACGTCGTGGAACACGGCGGCAAACCCTGCCTGGTGATGGAGTACCTGCCGTCCAAGACGCTGGCCGAACTGGTCGACGAACGCGGCCCGTTGCCCGAAGAGCTGGTCGCCGGCGTCGGCTGGCAGGTGGCGTCGGCGCTGGCCGCCGCCCACGCCGACGGGATCGTGCACCGGGACGTCACGACGTTCAACATCCTCCTGGCCGAGGACGGCACCGCGAAGATCGCCGACTTCGGCATCGCCCGCGCGATCGGCGAGCGCACCGTGACCGACCCCCGGGTCGTCGTCGGCACACCCGCGTTCCTCGCGCCGGAAGTGGCGGCGGGCCAGGAGGCCGTGTTCGCCTCCGACGTGTACTCGCTGGGCGCGACGCTCTACGCCGCGTTGGAGGGCCACCCGCCGTTCGGCACGACCGACAACCCGTACGCCCTGCTCCGACGCATCGCGGACGGCGAGGTCGCGCCGATGCACTTCACCGGCCCGCTGGGCGACGTCCTGGAACGCGTGCTCTGCCGCGACCCGGCCGGCCGGCCGACGATGGCCGAGCTGCACACCCTGCTGGGCGCGGTGATGGAAGGACGACCGCTGCCGGGCGACCCCCAGCCCGCCGACGCCCAGCCCACCACGTCGTACCCCAACGACTCGCAGAACGGCGACACCCGCCCCCTGCGGGCCCTGCACCGCTTCCCGTGGCGACGGATCGCCCTCATCGCCGGCGCCATCGTGCTGGTCGCGACCGGCATCGTGATCGGCAACTCGCTGGCCCGCACGGACCCCACCGGCAACGCCCAACCGGCTCCGGACGCCGCCCCGAGCGACACCACCGACCCCACCCCCAGCGACACCACCCCCGCGACCAGCACCACCGTCGCCACCACGACGAGCACCACCACCAGTGCCCCCACCACCACTACTACCGTCCCCACCTCCGCGACACCCGCCGGACCACGCACCTGCACCGCCCGCTTCAGCATCACCAACTCCTGGCCGGGCGGCTACCAAGCCCACGTGACCGTGCGCAACGTCAGCGGCAACCCCCTCACCGCGTGGACCGTCACCTGGCCCCGCCCGGCCAGCCACGCGATCAGCAACCTGTGGAACGGCACCCTCACCGTGGACGACGACTCGGTGACCGTCACCAACGCCGCGCACAACGGCAAGTTGCCGGCCGACGCGTCCACCACGTTCGGCTTCACCGCCAACGGCCCCTCCGTCCCGGACCCGGACCTGAACTGCACGTCCGACTGAACCGAACGGCACGTGCGACGAAAAGGGGTGGTCAGACCGACGCGGAGGCTGGTTTGCTCAACGTTCCGCGCCAGTCTGACCCGGCCGGCCTGAGCCGGCCTGCCGTGCAGACACGCGTGCACACGGCCCGCCCGGACTACCCCGGCCGGACGCTGCGTACACACGCACGCACATCCCGTCCACCAGGAGACGATCACCCCGCCATGCCCCACGCCGACAAGACCATCGAGACCCACCTCGTCGCCGATCCCGACAGCGGACCGTACGCGATCACCACCGGCCCCGACGGCGCGCTCTGGTACACCCTGGTCCGCGGCGGCGCGATCGGCCGACTGGTGCCCGGCGAGCAGCCGACGAGCCACGCCCTCGCCCCCGACAGCGGACCGACCGTCATCGTCACCGGCCCGGACGACGCGCTCTGGTTCACCGAGTACCAGGCGCACCGCATCGGCCGCATCACCGTCGACGGCGAGGTCACCGAGTTCACCCCGCCCACACCCGAGTGCGGCCCGTACGGCATCGCACCGGGTCACGACGGCGCGCTGTGGTTCACCGAGATCAACGCCGACCGCATCGGCCGGATCACCACCGACGGCGAGATCACGGAGTTCCCGCTACCGCTCACCGGCGCGTTCCCGTCGGCCATCACCGCGGGTCCGGACGGCGCGATGTGGTTCACGCTCAACCAGGCCAACGCCATCGGCCGGATCACCGCGGACGGCACCGTGACCGTCCACCCGCTCCCCACGGACGCGGCCGGTCCGGTCGGCCTCTGCGCAGGCCCCGACGACGCCCTCTGGTTCGTCGAGATCGCCGCGGGCCAGCTCGGTCGGATCACCACCGGCGGCGAGGTCACCGAGTTCCCGCTACCGGACCGCGCCTCCCGCCCGCACGCCATCGTCGCCGACGGCCACGGCGCCCTCTGGTTCACCGAATGGGGCGCCAACCGCGTCGGCGTGATCACCACCGACGGCTCCATCGAGTCGCACGCGCTGCCCGAGCCGCACGCGGAGCCGCACGGCATCACCCTCGGGCCCGACGGCGCGCTGTGGGTCGCCCTGGAAACCGGCGCGCTGGCCCGCGTCACCCGGACCTGACCGCCGTGAGCCGGGCCCTACCCGCCGTCCTGCTGCAGCGCCGCCAACCCGTGCAGCAGCGGCACGTAGACGTCGTCCACCAACGACGCCACCGTCTCCTCCGTCACCGGGGCGCCGCAGGTCATCGACTCGTTGCGGATCAGGTCGAGGGGCAGCCTGCTCACCCGGTGCGGCAGGTCGACCGGCGGCAGTTCGGCCCGGCTCACGGCGTTGTCCACGATGGTCCGCACGGCCTCGGTCAGCGGTGACGGGTTGGCCAGGCGCTCACCCAGCAGCGCCGCCACCTCGGGGTGCCGGAACGCCTCGCCCATCACACCCGCCACCATCTCGTTCATCATCGAGTCGGCGCGCCGGGCGATGCGGCCGAACAGGGTGCGCAGGTCGCCGCGCAACGTGCCGGTGTCGGGCGTCTCGGGTTCCACCGGCAGGTTGCGGAACCACGCAGCCAGCACCAGCTCCGCCCGACCGCCCCAACGGCGGTAGATGACCGGTTTGCTGGTGCCCGCCCGCGCCGCCACGGCCTCGATGGTGAGCCGGGCGTAGCCGACTTCGCGCAGCTCGTCCCAAGCCGCGTCCAGAATGGCCTGCTCCAGCTGCGCGCCGCGTCGCCGCGACTTCGTCACCGTCACCCTGTCCCTTCACCGAGCCGCCGGCGTCTTTACCGAGCCTTTAGATACGTTGCGTTCCTTATCCCACGGGTCTACCTTTGCCCATGTTAGACACGATCCGTTTCTTATGGGGGAACACCGTTGCTGAGCCGCTTGCTGCGTACCCACCTGCGGCCGTACAGACGTGAACTGACGGTCGTGCTCGTGCTACAGCTGATCGGCACCGTCGCCTCGCTGTACCTGCCGAGCCTCAACGCCGACATCATCGACTTCGGCATCGCCGCCGGCGACACCGGCTACATCCTGTCCACCGGCGGCTGGATGGTCGCCGTGTCGGTCATCCAGATCGCCTCCTCGATCGGCGCGGTCTACTACAGCGCCCGCGTCGCGATGAGCTTCGGCCGTGACGTCCGCGCGGCGGTCTTCCACCGCGTCGGCGAGTTCTCCGCGCGCGAGGTCGCCACGCTCGGCCCGTCGTCGCTGATCACCCGCACCACCAACGACGTGCAGCAGGTCCAGCTGCTCGTGGTGATGGGCTGCACGATGCTGGTCAACGCGCCGATCATGTGCGTGGCGGGTGTCCTGATGGCGCTGCGCGAGGACGTCGGCCTGTCGTGGCTGCTCGTCGTCTGCGTGCCCGCGCTGGCGATCGCGGTCGGCCTGATCGTGATCCGGATGGTCCCGCAGTTCCGGCTGATGCAGGAGCGCATCGACGAGGTCAACCGCGTGCTGCGCGAGCAGCTGGCCGGCATCCGCGTGGTCCGGGCGTTCGTCCGGGAACGCGCCGAGACCCAGCGCTTCGCCGACGTCAACGGCGCGCTCACCGACACCGCGCTGCGCGTCGGCAGGCTCCAGGCGTTGATCTTCCCGGTGGTGATGCTGCTGCTCAACGGCTCCAGCGTGGCAGTGCTGTGGTTCGGCGCGTTCCGCGTGGACACCGGTGAGATGCAGATCGGCGCGCTCACGGCGTTCCTGAGCTACCTGATGCAGATCCTCATGGCGGTGATGTTCGCGACCTTCATCTCGATGATGATCCCGCGTGCCGCCGTGAGCGCCGAGCGGATCAACGAGGTGCTGGAGACCGAGTCGTCGGTCCGGCCGCCGACCTCGCCGCTGCTCGAACTGCCCCGGCAGACGTCGGTGGAGTTCCGGGGCGCGGAGTTCCGCTACCCCGGCGCGGACGAGCCGGTGCTGCGCGACATCAGCTTCCGCGCCGAGGCCGGTCACCGCACGGCGGTCATCGGCAGCACGGGCACCGGCAAGACGACGTTGCTCAACCTGGTGCCCCGGCTGATCGACGCGACCGGCGGCGGTGTGCTCGTCAACGGCACGGACGTCCGCGAGATCGACACCGACACGCTGTGCGCGCGCATCGGGCTGGTGCCGCAGCGGCCGTACCTGTTCTCCGGCACGGTCGCGTCCAACCTGCGCTACGGCAAGCCCGACGCCACCGACGACGAGCTGTGGGAGGCGTTGGAGATCGCGCAGGCGCGCGACTTCGTGGAGGACATGCCCGGCGGCCTCGACGCGGAGATCGCCCAGGGCGGCACGAACGTCTCCGGCGGCCAGCGGCAACGGCTCTCCATCGCCCGCGCGTTGGTGCGCAAACCGGACATCTACCTGTTCGACGACGCGTTCTCGGCGCTCGACCTGTCCACGGACGCACGGCTGCGCGCCGCGCTGCGACCGCACACGCGCAACGCCGTCGTGGTGGTCGTCGCCCAGCGCGTGTCCACGATCCTGGACGCCGACCGGATCGTGGTGCTGGACGGCGGCAACGTCGTCGGCATCGGCACCCACCACGAACTGCTGGACTCCTGCCCCACCTACGTGGAGATCGTCGAGTCCCAGCTGACCTCGGAGCAGGCCGCATGAGCACCACGACCCCTCCCCGTCCCGCGACCCCGCCACCGCCCCGGATGGGCGGCGGCATGCCCGGCATGGGCATGCCGATGGGCAAGGCGGTGAACTTCGGCCCGTCCGCGCGCCGACTCGTCCAGCGGATGCGCCGCGAGCGGATCGCGCTGCTGGCCGTGGTCACGCTGGGCGTCATCAGCGTGGCGTTCTCCGTGGCCGGGCCGAAGATCCTCGGCCAGGCCACCGACATCATCTTCGAGGGCGTCCTGGGCCGGATGCGCGGCGCGGCCGACTCGGGCATCGACTTCGCCGCCCTCGCCACCGTCCTGCTGTGGGTGATGGGCCTCTACCTCATCTCGTCGGCGTTCGGCTGGTGGCAGGGCCGCGTGCTGAACAACGTGGTGCAGCGCTTCGTGTTCCGGCTGCGCTCCGACGTCGAGGACAAGATCCACCGGCTGCCGCTGCGCTACTTCGACGGCCAGCCGCGCGGCGAGCTGCTGTCCCGCGTCACCAACGACATCGACAACGTGTCGACGACGTTGCAGCAGACGCTGAGCCAGCTGCTCACGTCGTTGCTGACCGTCATCGGCGTGCTGGTGATGATGCTGACGATCTCGCCGCTGCTGACGCTGATCGCGTTGCTGCTCATCCCGATCTCCGTCGTGGCGACCGGGCGGATCCGCAAGCGGTCGCAGGCGTTGTTCGTGGCGCAGTGGAAGCACACCGGCGCACTGAACGCGCACATCGAGGAGGCGTTCACCGGCCACCAGCTGGTCAAGGTCTTCGGCAGGCAGCGCGAGTCGGAGGCGGAGTTCAAGCGCCGCAACGACGAGCTGCTCGGCTCGGCGATGGGCGCGCAGTTCGTGTCCGGCCTGATCATGCCGATGATGATGTTCCTGTCGAACGTCAGCTACGTGGCCGTGGCGGTGGTGGGCGGCCTGCGCATCACGTCCGGCTCGATGAGCCTGGGCGAGGTGCAGGCGTTCATCCAGTACTCCCGCCAGTTCACCCAGCCGCTGACCCAGGTGGCGTCGATGGCGAACCTGATGCAGTCCGGCGTCGCGTCGGCCGAGCGGGTGTTCGAGCTGCTCGACGCCGAGGAGCAGGAACCGGACCCCGCCGAGGCGTCGTTGCCCGCCGAACGCCGTGGCCGCGTGGAGTTCGAGCACGTGAGCTTCTCGTACCGGCCGGAGCAGCCGCTGATCGAGGACCTGTCGCTGGTGGCCGAGCCGGGGCAGACCGTCGCGATCGTCGGCCCGACCGGCGCGGGCAAGACCACGCTGGTGAACCTGATCATGCGGTTCTACGAGCTGGACGCGGGCCGCATCACGCTGGACGGGGTGGACATCACCGCGTTGAAGCGGGAGGACCTGAGGTCCCAGACCGGCATGGTGCTGCAGGACACCTGGCTGTTCGGCGGCACGATCCGCGACAACATCGCCTACGGCAACTCCTCCGCCACGGAGGAGGAGATCATCGCCGCGGCCCGCGCCACCTACGTGGACCGGTTCGTGCGCACGTTGCCGGACGGGTACGACACCGTCATCGACGAGGAGGCGACGAACGTCAGCGCCGGCGAGAAGCAGCTGCTGACCATCGCGCGGGCGTTCCTGGCGAACCCGTCGCTGCTCATCCTGGACGAGGCGACCAGTTCGGTGGACACCCGCACGGAGTCGTTGGTGCAGCACGCCATGGCGGCCCTGCGGTCGTCGCGGACGAGCTTCGTCATCGCCCACCGGCTGTCGACCATCCGGGACGCCGACGTGATCCTGGTGATGGAGTCCGGGCAGATCGTGGAGCAGGGCAGCCACGACGAGCTGATGGCCGCCGAGGGCGCGTACCACCGCCTGTACGCGGCCCAGTTCGCCGCGGCCGTGTGAGGCGAGCCTCGGCAGTGGCCACGTGCGGCCACTGCCGAGGCTCGCGATCACCGCTCAGCCGAGGAAGTGGCCCAGGGAGCCCTCGGTGATCTGGCCTTCGCAGTTCGGGTCGTAGGACTCCATGTGGTCATTGGTGCCCCGCACCAGGCAGCGGTAGATCGGGTGAGTGCCGGCGACCGCGCCGTCGTGGGCGTAGCCGAGCAGGCCCACGCGGGTCCGGCCCTCGCAGTTCACGTCGTACGAGGTGAAGCTGTCCCAGCCGACGGCGCAGCGGTACAGCGGGTGCGTGCCCGCGGCCTGGCTGGTCAGGAGGCGGCCCAGGGAGGACTCGGCCACGTAGCCCGACGGGGCGCCGGTGACCGACGTGAGGTGGTCGCGACCGCCGAAGTAGCGGACCGCCGTGACGGTCGACGGGCTGGTGTAGAGCAGTCGGTTCGGCGAGCCCACGCCCGGGTTGGTGACCTTGTTCGGCGTCGAGGCGTTGACGAGCGCGGCCTGCACGGTCGCCGGCGCGTCACCGGGGTGCGTGGCCAGGTACAGCGCCGCCGCGCCCGCCACGTGCGGCGCGGCCATCGAGGTGCCGTTGAGGATGCTGGTGGCGGAGTCGCCGGTGTGCCACGACGACGTGATGCCCTGACCGGGCGCGAAGACGTCGGTGCACGTGCCGTAGTTGGAGAACGACGCCCGCGCGTCGGTGTTCGTCGAGGCGTTGACCGTGACCGCCTCGCGCACCAGCGCCGGGCTGAAGGCGCACGCGTCGGCGTTGGAGTTGCCGGACGCGATGGCGTACGTGACGCCGGAGGCGATGGAGTTGCGCACGGCCGTCTCCAGCGGCGCGGTGGCCGCGGAGGCGGGGGCGCCGAGGCTCATGTTCGCGACCGCGGGCTTGACGGCGTTCGCGGTGACCCAGTCGACGCCGCTGATCACCTGGGCGAACGTGCCGGAGCCCGCGCAGTCGAGCACGCGGACGGCGACCAGCTGCACGCCCTTGGCGACGCCGTACTGGCTGCCGCCGACGGTGCCCGCCACGTGCGTGCCGTGACCGTTGCAGTCGGTGTTGGAGCCGTCCACGGCGTCGTAGCCCCACGTCGCCCGGCCGCCGAACGTCGAGTGGGTGGTCCGGATGCCGGTGTCGAGGATGTAGGCGCGCACGTTGGCCGCGCCGGTGTCGTAGTTGTAGGAGGAGTTCAGCGGCAGATCACGCTGGTCGATGCGGTCGAGCCCCCACGACGGCGGGTTCGGCTGCGCGTCGACCGCCTGGACCAGGCCGTCCTGGCTGACGGACCGCACCGCGGGGTCCGCGGCGAGTCTTCTCGCTTCCCGTTCGCTCGCCGTGACGGCGAAGCCGCGTAACGCGTGCCGCCACGTGGCCGTGACCGTGCCGCCGTGCCTGGCGGTCAGGTCGGCCGCCTGGACGGCCACCTCGTCCTCCAGCACCACCAGGTAGTGCCCGGGCACGGCGGTGCCGGCGGCGGCGAACCCGATGTCGCCTTCCGCCGCACCCGCCGGCGGCGCGCCGACCAAAAGCCCGGCGGTGAGCGCCACCGCCCCCAACACCCCGTTCGCCACAACGACCTTGCGCTTCATCGAAACCTCCGCAGGGTTGAGATCCGGCCACCGAGCGTGACACGCCGCTCAGGGGTGCGGGGCAGGCCGGTGCGGCAGCCCGAAGAGCGGCGGCGTGCGGTCGCAACCACGGGGAGGCCGAAGGGCGTCCGCGCTCGTCGTCATCCGCAGTGCGAGCCTGGTTCGAACGCCGGCGCCACGTGGCACGAATGGTCGTCGCACGCCGCCCCGGCGTCACGTCGTGCCGTCGAGGCCGAACCTCTCCGCGAACGCCGACAACTGATCCCGCTGCTCACCGGTGTCCGCACTGGTCGCGCTCACGACGACGCGCGTCACACCCTGTTCGGCGAACGCCTCCACCGTGTCCGTGGACATCTCGGGCGAGCCCGAACGCGTGTCTTCCAACGCAATGCGGGTCACGACCGGCCCCGATCGCCGTCGACCGCGCCAATCCCGCCGGCGCGCACGGTCATGAGCATGCCGCCGGGGACGTGCCCGTCACCACGGCTCGAACCGCCGACGTCAAGGCAAGCCGACCACGCTCACCGCTCGTTGCCGCGCTTGTAGTTGCCGGTCACCCTGGCCAGCAACTGCTGGGCGCCGTCGTCGTCGTCGGCGCGCTCCAGTCCGCCGATCAGCCTCGCCGCCGCCGCGCCGCGCACGGTCGTCACCGTGCGCCCGCCACGCGACACAAGCACCTGGCCGTCCTTCGTCACCCGCCAGTCGAACGGGTCGTCCTCGAGTCCCACCGACGCATCGTGCCTCGGTTGCCGACCGTGGTCGAAACCGGTCCGGACGGCACCAGCCCGAAGCGCTCGGAGAACGCCGACAACTGGTCCCGTTGCTCGTCCGGGTCCGCACTGGTCGCACTCACGACGATGCGCGTCACGCCCTGCTCGGCGAACGCCTCCACCGTGTCCGTGGACATCTCGATCGAGCCCCACCGCGTGTAGTCCAACGCCTCCGGATCACGACCGGCCTCGATCGCGGTCGACCGCACCAGGTCCCACTGCAGCGCGCGTTCGTCGGGCACGAGCATGCCGCCGGGGAAGTACCCGTCACCGCGGCGTCCGGCCCGGCGTGCGGCGGCCCGGCTGGAACCGCCGACGTGGATCGGCAGGTGCCGCACACCGAGCGGTTTCGGGAAGCTGCACAGGTCCTCGAAGGCGAAGAACTCCCCCGCGAAGCTCACCCCTTCCTCGCCGCCCTCCCACAACAACCGCAACACGTCGATCGCCTCGTCCGCACGACGACCGCGCGTGGCGAAATCCACCCCGACCGCCCTCGCCTCGCCCGGCAACGCGCCCAACCCCACGGTCAGCAGCCGCAGCCGCCCCTTCGACAGCACGTCGACGGTCGCCAGCCGCTTCGCCAGCACCACCGGGTGGTGGTACGGCAGCAGCAACACGCCCGTGCCGAGCAGGATCCGCCGCGTCGCCGCCGCGACGAAGGCCAGGCAGTCGAGCGGGTCGGCGTAGGGCAGCGCCGGCGGGATCTCGTGCGTGCCGACCGTGGCACCGGGGTACACCGCGACGTGCTCCGGCAGGGTGAACGCCTCGAACCCGCATTCCTCGGCGTGCCTG
Organism: Saccharothrix sp. NRRL B-16348; assembly: GCF_001280085.1. Taxonomy (GTDB): domain Bacteria; phylum Actinomycetota; class Actinomycetes; order Mycobacteriales; family Pseudonocardiaceae; genus Actinosynnema. Next base: position 21,430 of record NZ_LGED01000238.1, read on the forward strand.
GCGTAGGCAACCATCCGGTCGGGGTCGACCCCGAAGTACGGCGTGCTGTAACTGACGGCGAATTTCACGACCCGGACCGTAGGTGTTGACGCCGACGTCAAGGCAAGCCCGCGTCACCGTTCGACTCCCACCTCCGGCTCAGTTCCGCAGGATGGGCGGGTGCAGGACCGTGGCCGGGCCGCGGCGGTAGATGACGGCGGGACGTCCGCCGTTGCCACTGGTGCGCTTGCCCGTGGCGACCAGGAAACCGTCGACACCGGTGACCTTGCGGTGGAAGTTGCGCGCGTCCAACTCCTCGGACCACACGATCTCGTACACACGGCGCAGCTCCGAGATCGTGAACTCGGGGTTGCAGAAGGCGGTGGCGAGCGTCGTGTATTCCAGTTTGGCGCGAGCGCGGTCGACCGCGTCGGCGATGATCTGACCGTGGTCGAACGCGAGCAGCCTGCGGCGGCCCAGCACCCGGTCCACCGGCACCCACCGCGCCCTGTCCGCGTCACCGCCCGCGCTGGGCAGCGGCAGGTCCGGCATGATCGCCAGATAGCAGACGGTGACCACCCTCATGCGCGGATCGCGACCCGGCGCGCCGTAGGTGCGCAGCTGTTCCAAGTGCAGTCCACTCGCGTCGAGCCCCGTCTCCTCGGCGAGTTCACGCTCCGCCGCGACGTCGATGTCCTCGTCCTCAGTGGACAGGAAACCACCCGGCAGCGCGAGACGTCCGCGGTACGGCTCGACACCCCGGTTGACCAGTAGCACGTGCAGGCGCTCGGCGCGGACGGTGAGCACCGCGAGGTCGACGGCCATCGCCACCGTCGGGATCGTCCATGAGGCGCTCATCGCATCACCTTAACTTCTCGTCGTTGTGACGACAAACGCGTGACAGATGATGTCCGACGTGCTCCGCGCGCGTAATGGTCAGGTTGACGAAAACCGTCGCTCGGCCTTATCGTCAGACTGACGTCATGGTTCGGACCGCTGTACCGCCGGCGCCTCCCACCGACCGGCCCCGCCCCGCCGACCGCGCCGTTCCGCTGTCATCACAAGCGCGCCCGGCCAGTGAACGGAGCAGAGCAGATGATCGTGGTCCTCACGGCACTGGAGGTCGAGCGCGCTGCCGTCGTCCAGCACCTCACCGACGTGCGGTTGCACCGCCACCCCACCGGGACGATCTTCGAACGCGGTGTGCTCGCGGGCCACCCCGACCACCACGTCGTGGTCGCCCTGACCGGGACCGGCAACGGGGCCGCGGCCGTCATGACCGAACGGGCCATCACCGAGTTCCAGCCGTCCGCCGTGCTGTTCGTGGGTGTCGCGGGCGGCCTGCGCGACTGGCTCCGCCTCGGTGACGTGGTGGTCGCCACCCGCGTGTACGGCTACCACGCGATGCGCAGCGAGGACGACGGTGACCACGCCCGACCCCGCGCCTACGAGACGGCGCACAACCTCGAACAGACCTCCAGGGTGCTGGCGCGCACGGCGGCGTGGCGCTCCGGGCTGCCTTCCGACCAGGAGCCTCCCCAGATCCACTTCGACCCGATCGCGTCGGGCGAGGTCGTGCTCAACACGAGGACGTCCGCGACCGCGCGGCACCTGAGCCATCATTTCAACGACGCGGTCGCCGTGGAGACCGAGAGCGCGGGTGTCGCGCAGTGCGGCCACCTGCACGGCTCGACCCCGACCATCACGATCCGGGGCATCAGCGACTTCGCCGACGGCGCCAAGGACGTGGCCGACAGCGCGGGTTCGCAGGAGTTGGCGGCGCGCAACGCGGCACTGTTCATGCGCGTGCTGATCGCCGAACTGTCGTCGGATCAGAGCGCCCCGGCTTCGGACAGGAAACGAAGCGGCAGCGGCACGTCGGTCAACAACAACGTTTCCGGCACGGCCAACTTCGCGATCCAGGCGGGCGTGATCAACGGGGGGATCTGGCTCGGCGAATCACCCGCGCTGGACCTCGCCGCCCTGGAGCGGCTCACGACCGCGGCGGCGGAGGCCCACCGCACCGACCGCCTGACGGCGCAGGCGTTCACCCGGGCGATGCTCGACCTGGTGGACCTCCGCCGACAGGCCACCACCGCACCCGCCGACACCGCGCACATGCGGACGTTGCGCGTCACGCTCGAGGACCTCTTCGCCGGTGATCCCGGGCTGCTCGACCTGCTCGCCGAGGTTTTCGGCGGTGACGCGTCGTGAGCCGGCCGGACGGCGAGACGGAGATCAGGAACACCGTCGAAGGCGACCACAACCGCACCGTGCAGGTGGGCGTGGTCAACGGTGGCGCGGTGTTCCACGGTGATTCGACGGTGTACCAGTTCACCAAGGACGATCCACCCAAGCGCAAGTACGAGGTGGCGTGCAACCACCTCGCCGGCGGCTCGCCGAGGATCGCCGAAGGACTGTTGACCGAGGTGATCCGGGCGGGGCTGGCGAGCACCGCGGTCGCCTACCACTACGCCTTGGCCACCCTCAGCGAGCGCTCGATCAACCAGCTCGGGTCGACGCAGTTCGAGCAGATCAAGACGGCGTCGAGCATCGCCGACCGGTTCCCCCACGACTCGTGGCGTGCCGCCATCGACGTCATCCGCGATCTGATGATGTGCGCGACCGCGCAGGAGCACGAGCGCGAGCCCGACCGGCAGGCGCTCGACGACGTGCTGTCCCGGTTCAAGGTCTTGTCCGAGCAACGCCGCGAGGAGATCACGCGGCACCTCGACATGATCATCGGCGGTGCCATGCAGGACCGGTTGGACCGCGACAACTCCGAGGCGGTCGCCGAGGCCCGCGTCTCCGGCGACCGCTCCGAACGGGCGTGGAAGTTCTTCGAGGCGACACCCGCCGAACCCCGCCTCGTCACGCCGTACGAGGACGGCCGCGTGCCACCGCGGACCTGGGTCGTCGCCGTACTCGGCGGCATCGCGCTGATCGGCGGTCTCGTCGTGACGGTAGGTGCCGCGGGCGCGGACGTCGCGGACGCGGTCGCGGCGTGGACCGCCTTGGTCGTCCTCGCGCACGGAGTGGCCGTGTGGCTGGGCGCGCGAGTCGTGGCGTCCCGCCGGCGCAGGCAGCGGCTGGAGGTGGAACACGGTGGACGCCGCGTCCCGGAAGCGGTGGAGAACCTGCACCGGCTGGGCAGCAAGCGGTTCCGCGCCGACGTCCTCGGGCTGATCGAACGCGAGATCGTCCGGCAGCACCCGAAGAAGCACGTCGAGGGACGGCGGTGGAAGGACGACATCGAGCGCAGCGGACGAATGCTCTACCTGCGGCTCGTGCGCACCTACGGGTCGGTGATCCCCGACCCGGAGTACCGCGACGCCTACCGACGTGCCGTCAAACGCGAGATCAGCGCGTGGACGCTGCACTGGCTCGTCAGGATGCACGTCCGCCTTTGGGCAGACCGGTGGTCCGACGGCCGGTTCTTCGCTTTCCGCAAGGTCACGTACGCCGACGTGGTGCAGGGCGTGGCCGGGCTGCTGTGCACACTGATAGCGGTCGGCGGCGTCGCGGGCGTCTACGTCGCGCTGGGCGAGTGGTCCGGGGTGAGTCCGCTCTGGGGCACGACGGTGGCCGGCGTCCTGTTGGGCAGCACCGGCGGGGCGGACCTGATCGGCCGCAGGCTGGCGCTCTCGCGCGAGCGCGCCGAGTGCCGGGCGTTACTGGAGGAGGAACAGGCGGAACGGAAGCGCTGCCTCGAACAGCTCGCCGACCGCCCGACGGACGCCGAGATGGCGCGGTGGTTCGACTTCGACAAGGCGCACCTCAAGGCCGTGGCCATGAAACGGGCCGGCCTCTCAAACCGGGATGTCATCGCGCACGTCGTCCTCACCGAAGGGCTACCGCGGGCCAAGCGCGCCCGAGTGATCTACGGGCCGCCCCGCTACTCCAACTACCTCGTGCTGGTGTTCCTCCTGACGGAGAACGGCGTGCGCGAATTCCGGTTCGACCTGCAGTTCGAGATCGCCGCGGTGAGCAACGAGCAGCGCGCGTCCTTCAGCTACGGCGCGCTGGTGCTGGTGGAGGTCAAGGAGGTGGGTGTGCAGTTCGCCGGCGAGAAGCGCACGATCGTCCTCGTCTGGGACAACGACGACACCACTCTGCTGGAATCACGCCAGGGCACGGTGCTGAGCCGGGCGCTGCACCTGTCGCTGCAGAACAGTCGCGACATCAGCCTGGTCGTGGAGAACTTCGAGGAGCTCAGCGACAAGGAGGAGAACCCGGAGCAGCTGGAGGAACTGGCTTTCGGCGCCTCTGGGATCACGTCGGCGCTGCGCATCCTGGAGGCCGTGGCGGTCGAGGGCCGCGAGTGGATCGAGGAGGAACGCCGCCGGCGCGACCGGGGCTTCGAGGAGTGGAAGCGCACGGAAAGCCTCGACCCATCCGTGCTGCCGGCCGCACCGCACGACGACGCGCTCGCGCTCGGGTTCGCCGAGGCGCCGGTGGCCGAGGACGGCCGGGTGGACGGCGAGCCGCCGTTCACGTCACCGGACGGCAGCTGAGGTCAAGCGGCCGTCCTGCGCTCGACCAGGGCCGCGTGGCCCTGGTCGAGCTGCTCGGCAATCGGCGTTGCCCCTTGGTGCCGTGTCGGCTAAGCCAGGGTGATCGCGTACACCTCCACCCGCGGGTCGTCGGGCAGGGTCACGGAGTGCACGGCCTTGGCCGGGTCGAGCGGCAGGGAGAGGGCGAACAGGCGTACCGGCGGGCCGTCCACGCCCTGGCCGGCCTTGATGCGGTGCGGCATGTCCAGCGCCACCGTGCCGCCGGAGCCCGCCCAGTCGCCGACGGTCAGCGGCACGTCCGCGGTGCTGCCGTCGGCGTACCGGACGGTGACGGCAGTGGTCACCGGGCCGTTGTGCGACGACGCCACGAGCCGCAGCGCGCCGTACCCGCCTGAGGGCAGCAGCATCGCCTGCCCGCGTGCCTCCACGAAGTTCGCCGCCGTCCCGGTCGCGTCCGGCGCCTGGTAGGTCACGCCGCCCAGCACCACCGGACCGGCGGCGGGCAGCAGCGCGGCGTCGTAGCTCCAGCCCGAGCCGTCGAAGTTGCCCTGATCGGGCGCCGCGACCGTGGCCGTGCCGTCGTGGTTGAGCTCACCGGTCAGGTCGACCGCACACTGCTCGCCCGCCACCGCGCACGTCGCCGCCTGCCGGACGTCCACCACCGCCTCGCGCACGACGGTGTTCGGCCCGGCCACGGTGACCCGCACCGGGTAGCGGCCGACCGGCGTGCCCGCCGGCACCGTCACCACCACCCCCACCGTCCGCTGGGTCGGCAGCCGGTCCGACTTGACCAGCAGCTGCCCCGTCGTGGTCACCGACCAGCCGTCCGGCACGCTCGCCGTGACGCCGACGGGCACCGAGCCGGGCGCCTGGACGAGCACGTCCAAGGTCAGCTCCACGGTCTGCGGCGCGTCCCCCGTCGGCACGACCGCCGACGCCTGCCGCAGCGACGCGTCCACGTGCCGCCGCCCGTCGGCCTGAGCGCGGTCGACCGACGGCGGCTCGGCGCCGGGACCGGTGCCCCAGGACGACGGCGTGGTGCCGAGCCGGTGCGCCAACGTGCCGCCGCCGGCCACGGTGTCCCAGTCCAGCCACGTCTGGCGCACGTCCCGGCCGTTGAACGACACCTGCTGGACGTACCGGTTGGCGTCGCTCGCGCCCGGCGCCGTGATGGTCAACGTCCGCTGTCCCGTCCGGACGGTCGCGCCCGGGAACTGAGGGCTGGACAGCGCCAGGAAGTCGCCGCCGCTCATCGTCGGGTACAGGCCGAGCGACGAGAACACGTACCAGGCCGACATCGTGCCCAGGTCGTCGTTGCCGGTCATGCCGTCCGGGCCGGTGGTGAACAACGTCATCGCCGCGCGCACCACGGTCGCCGTCTTCGCGGGCGTGCCGGTGGACAGGTAGAAGTACGGCGCGAGCAGGTCCGGTTCGTTGTTCGGGTTGTACGTGGGCTTGCCGTAGTAGTCGTAGGGCTGGGTGATCCAGTCCTCCCGCACGGTCCGGACCGGGTCGGCAAGCAGCTTGTCGTAGGCGAAGAACGCGTCCAGCCGCTGCTCGGTCGCCTGCCGGCCGCCCATGAGCCGCACCAGGCCGTTGGGGTCCTGCGGCACCAGCCACTGGTACTGGAACGCGCCGCCCTCGTGGAACTGGTGACCGGCGTCGACCGGGTTGTACGGCGTCACCCACGTGCCCTCGGCCGTGCGCGGCCGGAAGTGGCCGGTCGAGGCGTCCCACAGGTTGCGGTACCACTGCCCGCGCTCGGCGAACACGCGGGCGTCGTCGTGCTTGCCCAGGCCGCGCGCCATGAGGGCGAGCGAGGCGTCCGCCGCCGCGTACTCCAACGTGGCCGACGCCGGGTGCACGCAGTCGTTGTCGCCGCCCTTGTGCGCGCAGTCGACGCCGAGCTCCAAACCGGACGGGATGTAGCCGCGGTCGAGGTAGAACTCCACACCGGACCGCCCGTTGTACGGCGAGTCGGCCGGCGGGACGCTGGTGGCGTTGCGCTTGAGCAGCTCGTACGCCTCCTCCTCGTGCCCGGCGAGCAGGCCCTTCGACCACGCCTCGACGAGGAACGGCGTCACCGGGTCACCGGTCATGATGTTGGTCTCGCTGTTGGCGAGCGCCCAGCGCGGCAACCACCCGCCGTCCCGGCCGCTCGCGACCACCGACAGCGCCACGTCCCGGGCGACCTGCGGTTCGAGCAGTTCCAGCAGCTGGTTCTGCGGCCGGTAGGTGTCCCACAACGACAGGTTCTGGTACGGCGTGAAGCCTTGCGCGACATGGGCTTCACCGTCGAAGCCCAGGTACCGCCCGTCCACGTCGCCGGCCAGGTTCGGGTGCAGCAACGAGTGGTAGAGGGCGGTGTAGAACGCGGTCCGCCGCTCCGGCACGCCGCCGTCGATCCGGATCGAGTTCAGCCGTTCCACCCACGCCTGGTGCGCCTTGCCCTTCGTCGCCTCGAAGTCGAAGGAGTCACCCGTCTCGGCGGCGAGGTTCTTGCGGGCGCCGTCCATCCCGGTGTACGACAGGCCGACCTTCAGCACCACGTCCTGGTCGGCCGTCGCGTCGAACGTCACCCACGCGCCGTTGCCGCCCTGGCCCGCCGCGTCCGGCACGCCCGGCGCGCGGGTCGTGCCGCGCCACGTGCCGAAGCTCGCGAACGGGCGGTCGAACGTGGCCGTGAAGTACACGGTGTGCTCGTCGTGCCCGGCGCAGAACCGGCCCGCCTTGACCCGGCCCTCGACGGTCCGGTCGCCGACGACGTGCACCTCGGAGTCCAGCACCTGCTGGTTCGCCTTGCCCGTGTTGAACAGGACGTTCGCCTGCGCGCCCGCCGGGAACGTGTGGCGCTGCCAGCCGGTGCGCGGCGTGGCGGTCAGCTCGGCGTTCACCCCGTAGCGGGACAGCCCGACGCGGTAGTAACCCGGCCGCGCCTCCTCGTCCGCGTGCGAGTACTTCGACCGGTAACCGGCGGTGTCAACGTTGTCCACCGGGCCGGTGGTCGGCATGACGGGCAGCTCACCCGCGACACCGCAGCCCACGCCGGACAGGTGCGTCTGGCTGAAGCCGTGGATCTCCTGCTGCTGGTAGTCGTAGCCGCCCTGGCCGCCGGTGTCCGGGCTGACCTGCACCATGCCGAACGGCATGCTCGCGCCGGGGAACGTGTTGCCGAAGTTCTGCGTGCCCACGAACGGGTTCACCAGGGTGGTCGGGTCCACGTCGTCGGCTGCGGCAGGCGCCGCGACCGCGGGCAAACCCGTGAGGACCAGTGCGGCGGCGAGCAGGAGCGTGTTGCCTCGTCTGAGCGGCATCGGCAGGGGGAACCTCTCTGGGTGACAACGTTGTCAGGCGATCCGCGTGCCCGATCACCGGCCTCGACTCTCGCGCACCACTGCCCCGGCCGTCCAGCCCTGATCGGGACCCTGACCGGTCAGACCTTCGCGCGCGACGTGCCGCTGTCCGCCGGGCCGGCACCTCGATCGGGTGAAACGAGAGCGCGATAGGCAAGTGACGACTTGCAGGCAAGCGGTCGCTTGCCTATGGTGGCAGTCGTGGCGGAAGAACTCTTCAAGGCTCTGGCCGACCGCACCCGGCGGCGCATCCTCGACGAGTTGGTCGAACGGGACGGCCAGACCTTGTTCGAGATCTGCGCGCGGCTGCTGACCAAGTACGAGCTCGGACTGACCCGGCAGGCGGTGAGCCAGCACCTGGCCGTGCTGGAAGCCGCGGGGCTGGTCCGGACGCGACGCGAGGGCCGCTACAAGTTCCACGAGCTGAACACCGAACCGCTCGAGCTCATCGTGACGCGATGGCTCAGGCCCGACGCACCGGAGCACAACCCATGAGGATCCACCTGTCCAGCGTGTTCGTCGACGACCAGGCCAAGGCACTGAGCTTCTACACCGACGTGCTGGGCTTCGTGAAGAAGGAGGACGTCCCGGTGGGCGCGGACCGGTGGCTGACCGTGGTCTCGCCCGAGGACCCAGAAGGCACCGAACTGCTGCTGGAGCCCGACGGCCACCCGGCGGCGAAGCCGTTCAAGGAGGCGCTGGTCGCGGACGGCATCCCGTTCACCGCCTTCGCCGTGCAGGACGTCCGCGCCGAGTTCGACCGGCTGCGCGGGCTCGGCGTGCGGTTCACCCAGGAGCCCCTGGAGATGGGCCCGGTCATCACCGCCGTGCTGGACGACACCTGCGGCAACCTGATCCAGATCGCCCAGTACAAGTAGCGGACCCCTGCGGGGCGAGCACTCCCGCCTCGAACCACACGCGACACCGGCGGGTCTCCCCTAGACCGGCCGGTGTCGCAACAGTACTTTCGAAACATGTCTTTCGAGCGGCGCAGGCTCACCGACGCGCACGACCTCCGGGCGCTGAGCCACCCGCTGAGGGTGCGGCTCATGGAGCTGCTACTTGCCCGGGACGGGCCGCTCACCGCGACCGAAGCGGCGACCGAGCTGGACACGACGCCCGCGAACTGCTCGTTCCACCTGCGGTTGCTGGCACGGCACGGCTTCGTCGAAGAGGCGGAAGGCGGCGTCGGCAGGCAACGGCCGTGGCGGCTGGTCGAGCAGGACACCCGGATCTCGACGCGCGACCTGGACGACGAGCGTCTGTCCGCGTTGCGAGCGCTGGACGAGCTGCGCTGGGTGCGCCGTCAGCACTCGCAAGCCGAGTGGTGGCGCACCAGGGACAGCTACCCGGAGCAGTGGCGCGGCGCCGCGTCCGAGGCGTTCAGCGTGCTGCACCTGACCGCCGACGAAGTGGTCGAGCTGCGCGACGCCGTCCAAGCCGTGATCAACCAGTACGTCGAGCGCGGCGCGCCGTTCCAGCGCCGCCCCGGCACGGCGCCCGTCGACGTCCTGCTGTCGTTGACGCCGCTCCGGCCACCACTTCCAGGGGGAGAAACGTGACCGAATACCGTGATTTCGCGCCCAGGCAACGATTCCGCTCCAACGTAGCCCTGTCACCGGACGGCACCTCCGTGGCGTACGCCGCCAACTCCGACGGGCAGCACAACCTCTACGTGGCACCGGTGTCCGGCGGCCCGGCACGCAAGATCACCGACTACACCGAGCACGCCGTGCGGCAGGTCGCGTGGTCGCCGAACGGCCGGGAACTGCTCTACACGGCCGATTTCCAGGGCAACGAGAAGTTCCAGCTGTACCTGGTCGACGCCGAGGGCGGCACGGCCCGGCAGCTCACCGACGCGCCAGGGAGCCAGCACGTGCTCGGGTCGTCCATCTTCAGCTTCGACTGCCCGGCGCCGTTCAGCCCGGACGGGCGCAGCATCGTCTACGCGGGCAACGACCGTGATCCCGCCGTGCAGGACGTGCTGGTCCAAGACCTGGAGACCGGCGCCGTCCGCCGGGTCGAGTCGGTCGCGGGCACGTTGCTGCACGCCGTGTCGGTGTCCCCGGACGGCCGCTGGCTGCTCACCTCCGGCATGCACAGCAACTCCGACACCGACCTCGGCCTGGTGGACCTGCACGAGCCGGACGCGCCGCTGTGGGTCGTGACCGGGCACGAGGGCAAGCGGATGCACGTCGGCGGGCCGTGGGCCAGCGACTCGTCCGGGTTCCTCATGCTGCACGACCGGGGTGGCGAGTTCCGGTCGCTGGGCTCGTACTCCCTGGCCACCGGCTCGGTCAAGGACCTGGTGACGCCGCCGTGGGACGTCGAGCAGGTGGTGGCCTCCGGCGCGGTGCGGGCGTGGACGGTCAACGAGGACGGCATCTCGCGGCAGTCCGTGCTGCGGGACGGCGAGCTGGTGACGTTGCCCGAGCTGCCGGCGGGCGTGATCGAGTCGTTGACGGCGGCGGGCGACGTGCTGGCGTTCCTGCTCGCCACCGGCACCCGGCCGGTGGAGGTCGTCGTGCTCGACCTGGCCGCGAACGAGCTGCGGTACGTGACGTCCAGCGCGCCGTCGGTCGAGGTCGCGTTCGTCGAACCGGAACTGGTGCGCTACCCGACGCACGACGGCCGGGAGGTGCCCGCGTGGGTGTACCGGCCGCGCGGTGGCGGCGTGCGCGGCGTGGTGCTCTCGATCCACGGCGGGCCGGAGTCGCAGGAACGGCCGAAGTACAACTACGCCGGGCTCTACCAGTACCTGGTGGCTCAGGGGGTCGCGGTGCTCGCGCCGAACGTGCGCGGCTCGACCGGGTACGGCAGGACCTACCAGCGGTTGATCCTGCGCGACTTCGGCGGCGCCGAGCTGGGCGACTTCGAGCACGCGGTCAAGTACCTGCACGGTCTGGACTGGGTGGACCCGGCCCGGATCGGCGTGTGGGGCGGGTCGTACGGCGGCTTCGCCACGCTCTCGTGCCTGTCACGGCTGCCTTCGCTGTGGGCGGTGGGCGTGTCGGTGGTGGGTCCCTCGAACCTGCTCACGATGGCCCGTTCCGTGCCGGAGACGTGGCGCGCCGAGATCCCCGAGTGGGTCGGCGACCCGGACACCGAGGCCGACTTCCTGCTGGAACGCTCGCCGATCACCTACGCCGACGCGATCACCGCGCCGTTGTTCGTGATCCAGGGCGCCAACGACCCGCGTGTGGTGAAGGCGGAGAGCGACCAGATCGTGGCCGCCCTGCGGAAACGCGGTGTCGACGTGCGGTACGACGTGTACGAGGACGAAGGGCACGGCTTCACCAACCGGGAGAACGAGGTCCAGGCCATGAGCGACACGGCAGGCTTCCTGCTGGCGCACCTGACCGACGCCGCCGCGAGATAGCGACATGACGACGCGCGGCCTGCTGCTGCTGGACGTGGACGGACCGCTGAACCCGTACGCCGCGAACCCGCACCGCCGACCCGAGGGTTACCGGACGTTCCGGCACACCCGGCGCGGGACGTGGCACACCGGCCGTGACGCCCGCCGGTACAAGGGGTTGCGGGTGTGGCTGAACCCGGACCACGGCGGCCTGCTCCGGGCGCTGGCCGACGACACCGGCCTGGAGCTGGTGTGGGCGACGACGTGGATGCACCTGGCGAACACGCTCGTCGCGCCCGCCATCGGCCTGCCCGAGTTGCCGGTGATCGAGTTCCCGGAGACCGATTTCGACCGCGACGACGGGTGGCTGCCCGACGGGAACTGGAAGTGGCGGGCCGTCGCCGCGTTCGCCGGCGGCCGGCCATTGGCATGGCTCGACGACGAGCACGACCAAGGGCACCACGAGGTTCGGGCGTGGTTCGACCGGGAACGGGAGGGCGTGCCGACCAACCTGTGCCACGTCGACCCGCGTCGCGGCCTGCGGACGGAGCACTTGGACGACATCCGGTCGTGGGCCGCCACGATCCGGTAGGACCGCCGTCCACAGTGGACGTCACGTGGAGCGCTCCACCGCACGGTAGCCTGGGTGGTCGGACCAGGCGGGAAGGGGTCGACGTGCCGGGACTTCGGCGAGTCGCGCTGATCGGGGCGCTGCTGGCGGTGCTCGCGGCGTGCACCGGGACACCCACCACGAGCACCACGACGGCGACGGAACCGTCCACCGACGCACCGCCCGTCGAACGCGTGTACGTGTCGTTGGGCGACTCCTACGCGACGGGCTACCGGCCCGCGGGCGCGGCGGCGGGCACCGGGCGGGACGGCTTCGCCTACCTCGTCGCCGAGCGGTCCGACCTGCGGTTGATCAACCTCGCGTGCAGCGGCGCCACGTCCGCGCAGCTGCGCGCCGAGCCCGGCTGCGCGCCCGGCAACCGCGGCCCCGACGCGCCCGACCCCGCCGGCCGCACCCAGCTCGACGCCGCCGTGCAGGCGCTGCGCGAGCACCAGGGCCGGATCGGCCTGGTGACCGTGGTGATCGGCGGCAACGACCTCGCGCCGTGCGTGCAGGCGCAGGACGCGTTGGCGTGCGCGTCGCAGGCCGTGGCCGCCGTCCGGACCAACCTGGCGGCCACCCTGCCCGCCCTGCGCGAAGCCGCCGGCGACGCGCCGATCGTCGGCCTGACCTACCCGGACGTCTTCCTCGGCGCGTGGGTCTCCCCCGCGTTCCCGAACGGCCAGGACCTCGCCCGCCTGTCGGTGTTCCTGTTCCGCGACTTCTTCAACGCGGCCCTCAAGTCCGAGTACGAGAAGGTCGGGGCGGAGTTCGTCGACGTCACCGCCACGACCGGCGGCTACGGCCCGTTGACGGAGATCACCCAGGACCCGGCCTACGGCTCGATCCCCACCCCGGTGGCGAAGGTCTGCGCCCTGACGTACTTCTGCGACCACACCGACGTGCACCCCACGCCGGCGGGCCACGAGGCCATCGCCTCCGCCGTGCTCGCGAGCCGTTAGCCCGGACGTCCGCCGAACGCCGCCCGCACCCTCCGCCCGGCCAACCGCACCGGCTCGACCACCGACACGCGCACCCACCGCGCCGGCGTCACCACGACGGCACGCCACACGTGCCCGATCGCCCGGCCGACGGGCGCCAGCACCACCCGGTAGACCCACCGGACCGGCGGCACGACCACCGCGCGGAACACCCGCGCCAGCAGCCGCCAAGCCCAGACCAGCGCGCCCCCGAACACCGCCAGCCCTCGCCCCACCAGGCGGAACGCCCAGATCAGCGCCCGAACGAAGAGCCGCGCCAGCCACCAGAGCGCCCGCGCGCCCCGCACGACCACTTCGCGCCACAACCACCCCACGGGCCGCACGACGAGCGTCCGCCAACACCAGGCCAGCGGCTTCAGCACCACCACCAGCAGCACCCGCCCGACCGCGCCCACGGCCCAGCGCACGAAGTCCTCCACCGCCACGTCCGCCACCCGCAGCCAACGGCCGACCGGCGCGAACACCCGTCCCAACCCTCGACCCGCGGGCCGCAGCACGGCCCTGAGCACCCACCGCACCGCGGCGCCCAACGCCGCGAACCCGCGCCCCACCACATCGGCGACCACCCGCAGCACCACCCCCAGCGGCCTGAACACGTACCGCGCCAGCACCCCGCCGAACCACCGCAGCCCGGCACCCACCACACGCGCCACCCACCGCAGCGCGTCCCCGAGCGGCGCGAACACCCACCGCCACACGAACCGGCCGACCGCGCGAACCGCGACCCAGACCCACCTCGCCACGACCGCCAACGGACGCAGCACGAACCGCCGCACCACCCGGCCGACCACCTTGAGCCACTCCCACGCCAACCGCACCGGCACCACGACCACCACGGCCACCGCACGCGCAACCCACAGCGCCCAACGCGGCGGCTGCTGCTCCTCGATCTCGCTCACTCCCATTCGACGCAGCAGGACGGCATCCGGTGCCGCACCACCAGCCCACCGTCACCGCGCGGGTTCGCCCGCTGCCGGAACTTCGAGAACGGCGATAACTATGCGATTACGGTTGCGTCGTTCCTGAAACGAAATCCGGTGCAGCTTCGCAGATATTCGACCGACGCCGAATACAGCGGCCACGAACGGGTGAAACCGCCGAACCGACGTTGACCCGCGTCTGCCCGCGGAGAATTCTGATGAGACGAAGATAAGCCGATCTTCGATCGGAGGAGCTGAGATGACAAACGGGCCGGATCCTCATCGTGACTTCGTCATCGAGGACGAAAGCTATCAAGAAGGCGCCGGCCGGCGCCCCGAAGGTGCCGGGTATGCCACCGAAGACCAAGGCACCGACTACCCGATCGGCGAACACCGGAAGACGGCCGGCGGCACCGCCGGTTACACCGACGAACCGACCGCTGACACGCTGGAGTCGGTGGCCGCACCGCTCCGCGTGCGTTTTGGCACTCAAGGAGGCGGCAGATGAGCTGGGATGTGCATTTCATCAACGGATACTCGCGGCGCGTCCAGGTGGCGATCGCATTCAAGGAGAACGGGTGCAGCCAGTACGGTCGCCCTTGGGGAACGCGCGGCTGGTGGGTGATCAATCCCGGCGGCGAAGTCTACGTGCTGGACACCAACAACAGATACTTCTACTACTACGCCGAAGCGACCGACGGCAGCAGGCTCTGGGCGAGCCCCGAAGGGCCTTTCGTGCCCGTGCTCCAGGCGGCGTTCGACTCGTGCATCGACATCGGCTCCACGGCGGCACGGAACGTCGGCATGCGACAGCGGGACCTCGAAGTGAACAACCGGTGGCGCCTGGTGTGACCGGCGTTCGCACTCGCTGATCAACCGCCGCCCACCACGACGGATACTTCTCCCGGTGCTGCTGGATGAGCAGCACTGCCCGTTGCCGCACCGCAACCGAGTGCCGTGACGTCCTTGGAGGAGTGTTGACGTTCAGCGAGTTCATGCGGGTTTCGACGATCGAGCAGGCGACGATCGACCGGTTCGCCGGTCAGGTGCCCGCCGAAGTGGTCGACATGTGGCGGGTGCACGGCGCCGGTTACGCGGGGGACTTCTACTTCCGCGTCGTCGATCCGGCACGGGCCGCGCTGATGCTCGACGGCGTGGTCGGACTGCCGGACAACTCGACCGTGCTGTTCACCACCGGCCTCGGCGACGTCATCTTCCACGTGAACGGCACGTTCCTGGTCATCAAGTTCCGCTTCGGCGTGATCGACCTGGTGCCCGTGGGCACGTCGTTCGGCGACCTCGTCGCGATGATGGAACGACCGGAGAACCGCGGGCCCGTGTTCGAATGGGACCCCTACCCCACCGTGGTCGCGACACACCGGGAGGGCGCACCGTCGTTCGAGCAGTGCTACGGCTTCGTGCCGCTGCTCGCCCTCGGTGGGCCCGCCCGCGAGGAGAACCTGGCGCTCGTCGGCCTGTACGAGCACATCGCGTTGATCGTCCAGCTGGCTGGGGTGCCGCAGCTGCGCGGCTTCCTCCCGTCAGGACCGCCAGAATCCGCCGGCGGCAAAGCGCACCAGCCGCACAGCTGACACCGCAAGAGCCGGGCTACCGGATCACGGCACGAACCCGACCACCGGCCCGGGGCGTTCACGGCTGCCCGGCACACCGATCACCAACGCACCCGGCGCGGGTGTGAAGCGGGCGTCCAGACCGTGTGGCGAACCGGCGATCGGTGGGAGCGCGGTGGTGACGGGGGCGCTGCCGTCCAAGCCCTGCGCGGTAACGGTAAGGCTGCCTGAAGGGGTCGCGCACAGTCGCACGAAGCGGGTCGCGGTCGTGGCGGCGGCACGGGTCAGCGGGCAGCCCGCCACGTCGAGCGGCACGGCGCGGCCGGTGGTGGGTTGATGGCGTGCACCGGCGCGTCACGGGAGCGGTCGCGCAGGACGGGGGCCGGGCCGAACTCCACGTCCACCGCCGCGGGTGGGTCGACCAGTCGGGTCAGGCGGCCTGAACCGACGTCCACCAGCACGTCCGGTGACGGCCCGGACAGCCGCACGTGGGCCACCGAGCCGTCGGTGGTCGTCACGACCTCCGCACCCCGCTCGGCCGTGACGTCGTGCCGCCACCGCTCGTGCCCGGTGTCCTCGGCCAGCCCGACCACGGTGAGGCGGTCGTCGCACCACACCGCCACGGTCACCCCGGCCGGACCCGTGCCCGCCACGGACGCCCGGCACCCGTCGGGTTGCCGCCACCGCCAACGCTCCTCGCCGGTCCCCTGGTCGTCGGCCGAGACGCCGCCGCTGTCCGCCGTCAACACCGCGGTGGCGCCGACGAACAGGTTCACGTCGAGGTCGCGTCCCTTCATCGCCCGCTCGAACCGCGGCGTGCCGGTGTCGGCGTCCAAGGCGACCAGGAGGCGTCGCGGCGGCTGCCGATCGCGGTCGAACAGCGCCAGCACCGACCGCCGGTCCGGTGACGCGGACACCGACAGCAGCAACGCGCCGGACCTCGCGTAACGCCACTGCGGCCGACCGTCCGCGCCGTCGAGCCCGACCACCGCGCCGTCCTCCGTGCCGACGGCCACGCCGTGCCCGGCCGCCACCACGCCCACCAACCGTGCCGGGGGCTGCCACTTCCACCGCTTCGTGCCGGCCAGCTCCACCACCGGACGCGGCGGTTCGGCCCACGCGCCGCGCACCTCCGACCGCACGGCCGCGGCCTCGACCACACCCGGCGCGACCACCGCCGCACCGACCACGACGACCGCACCCAGCACCCCGAGCGGACGCACCCGCCACGACCCGGCCGAGAGTCCGCCCACCGCGACGGCCAACGCGCCGACGGCCAGCAAGGGCAGGTCCGCCTCGGGCAGCCCGTGCGCGACGTCGGCCCCGACCGCCACCGCCGCGAGGACGAACACCACGCCCGCGAGCGCGACACCCACCCACCGCCGACCGGCGATCACGAGGTACGCGGCCACCCCGACGGCGACGACGAACACCAGGAACGGGTAGTCGATCACCTCGACCCGGGCGCGCTCGCGCGGCACGAACAACGACACCAAGGCGCACCCGGCACCCGCGACGACCATGTACCGCAACACAGCACTGCGACGCGACCGCACGCCCGCCCGTTCCCCGCACCCCGGTCGCCGGCAGGTCTAGTCCACAGTGGACGGCGAGCCGGCCGATCAGTCGAGCCGGCGTAGGGCGTCCGCGGTCAGCAGGTCGGCGGCCTCGTCCCAGCCCGCCTGATCGGCCGCCGTGGCATCGCCGTCCGCCGTCCGGGCGATCTTCGCGAACACCTCGGGGTGCTCCGCGATCCCGGTGTCGTGCCCGGCGTAGCGCAGGAGGGTGTTCGCGGCGTGGTAGCGGACCAGGTACTCCGGGTCGCGGACCGCCTGGCCGAGCGCCTCGATCAACCGAGGGGTCGGTGGGAAGTCGGCGAGGGCGATCGCGGCGTCGAGCCGGATGCCCTTCCACGCGCCCGAGGCCAGGAAGGAGACCAGCGGGTCGGCCCACGAGTCGTCACCGGTCAGCACGTGCAACGCCTGCGCCACGCGGATCTGGAACGTCCCCGCCGCGCCCGGCGCCACACCACGCAGCAGCGCCACCGCCCCGTCGGGCGCCTTCCCCTCGGCGGCGAGCGCGACGATCGACTGGGCGGCCACCGGGTCACCGGCTTTGACGCCCGCCGCCACCATGCGCGCCACCTCGTCCGGCGCGGTCTCGGCCAGGTCGAGCAGGCGGGTGAACTCGGGCCCGTCGTGCGCGACCGAGTAAGGATCGCCGAACACGCGTCGCCGCCACCTGATCCACCCAGCGGTGCCCATGAGCAGCCCTTTCAGTCGAGCGGCGGCCAGTCCGACTCGCGCAGCTCGTCTTCCGGCCGGAAGAACCCGATCGTCGACGCGAGCCCCAGGTGAGCGAGCACAGCGTCCCACGCCGAGGCCGATGCCAGGGGCGTCGATCCGGTCTCGCGGAACACCGCCGTGCACTCGTCGTCGGCGACCAGGGATGTCTGCTGCACCACCAGTTCCGCGCCGTCGCCGGCCAACCAGCCGAACGCGTAGTACAGGTGGTCGCCGCGTTCCAGGTAGTGGTAGTAGGCGAGCGGGTGAGCGGAGGTCGCCAACGCCCGCAGCCGTCCCAGCCAGGCGGCCGACGGCCACACGTCGTCCAACCACCCGAACCGCGCCCGCGCCGCGGCGAACCCGTCGCCGGGCCCGGGTTGTCGTGCCTCGTCCGGCACCCGTGCGACGAACAGCCCTCCGGGCGGCAGCACGAGATCCGCGACCTCGCCGAACCGGTGCACGCGCCCGGCCAACGCCGGTGTGCCGGCCAACGCCCGGGCGACCGCCTCGGACCGGGTGAAGATCCGCGCCCGCTCCGGCATCGTCGGACTGTACAACTCCCCGGGCGCCGCGTGGGCGGGCGGCGCGGGTGCGTGGGCTCCGCGCCGCCTCGACCACCGGGTCATCAGCCCCAGGTGCCCGCCACCTGCTTCGTGGACGCGTTGAGGCGGTTCCACACGTTCACCGTGGCGACGGCCACCAGCAGGGCCGAGAGCTGCTGCTCGTCGTAGTGCTTCGCGGCTTCCTGCCACACCTCGTCCGACACGGGGTCGGGCCGGTCGGCCAGCCGGGTCACGGCCTCGGCCAGCGCCAGCGCCGCGCGCTCCGCCTCCGTGTAGTACGGGGTGTCCCGCCACGCACCGACCGCGAAGATCCGCTCGTCGGACTCACCGGCCTTCCGCAGCGCCTTCCCGTGCATGTCCACGCACACACCGCAGCCGTTGATCTGCGACGCCCGCAGGTTGACCAGCTCCATCAACGACTGCGGCAGCCCGGCCTGCGTGGCGGTCTCCCCCAGCGCGAGCAGCGCCTTCATCGTGCCGGGCAGGACCGTGACGGGGTGGTTCATCCGTGCTTCCATGGTCGATCGCTCCTCTGTCACATCGTGGTCGTTCGATCCGTCACCTCCCTGACGGATGGAACACGGAGGATGTGACTGTGATCGACGACGAACTTCTCGCGACCCGCTTCGAGGCCGACCGGAGCCACCTCAAGGCGGTCGCCTACCGGGTCCTCGGCTCGATGAGCGAGGCCGACGACGCGGTGCAGGAAGCGTGGGTGCGGCTCCAGCGCGCGGACACCCGCGACGTCGACAACCTCACCGGCTGGCTGACCACCGTCGTAGGACGGGTGTGCCTGGACATGCTGCGCTCCCGCGCGTCCCGCCGCGAGGACCCGCTGGACGTGCGCGTGCCCGAGCTGGTCGTCGAGCCGGCCGACGGCGGCGACCCCGAGCACGAGGCGGTGATGGCCGACTCCGTCGGCACGGCCCTGCTCGTGGTGCTGGGGACGTTGGCGCCGGCCGAGCGGCTGGCGTTCGTGCTGCACGACCTGTTCGCCGTCCCGTTCGACGACATCGCCCCGATCGTCGGCCGCACCCCGGCCGCCACCCGCCAGTTGGCCAGCCGCGCGCGCCGGCGTGTCCAAGGCGCGCCCGTGCCCGACGACCTGCCACGCCAGCGGCGGGTGGTGGACGCGTTCACCGCCGCGGCCCGGGACGGCGACTTCGAGGCGCTGCTCACGGTGCTCGACCCGGACGTGGTGCTGCGCGTCGACCTCGGCGCCCTCAACCCGGACCTGACGGCCGCGGTGCGCGGCGCGGCGGAGGTCGCCGGCCAGGCGCTGCGGTTCCGACAGCCCGCGGCGGTCAGCAGGCGGGTCCTGGTCAACGGCGGGATGGGCATCCTCGTCGCGGCCGACGGCAAGCCGACGTCGCTGATGTCCTTCACGGTCAGCGGCGGCCGGATCGTCGCGATCGACGTCCTGTCCGACCCGGAACGGCTGGCCGGCCTGGACCTCTCGGCCCTCGACCTGCCGAGGCGGACCTGACGTCACCCGACCGTCGCGACCGGTGATCGGTCCGGGCGGACCGGAACGGCTAGGGTGGGTGGCCGGACCAGCGACGAGGATTCTGCACAGCATGGCGCACCCACCCCACCCGTCCCGACCCGTCCGCGCGGTCCTGGTGGAGGACCACCACATGGTGGCCGAGGCGATCCGGCTCGCGTGGGCGGATTCGGGCGAGGTCGAGGTCGTGGCCACGGTCGGCTCGGTGGCCGCCGCGGTGGCCGAGGTCCGCCGGCACCGGCCCGACGTGGTGCTGCTCGACCGCCGACTGCCCGACGGCGACGGCCTGGACGCGATCCCCGGCTTCGAGGAGTGGGGCGCGCGCGTGCTGGTGCTGACCGGCGAGGCGACCGTGTCCGTGGCCGCCCGCGCGGCCGAGTCCGGCGCCGCGGGCCTCGTGCTCAAGTCCGCCCGTCTGGAGGAGCTGACCGACGCCGTGCTGCGGGTGGCGGCCGGTGAGGTCGTGTTCGACGGCGGGCTGCTCGCGGGCGTGCTGGACAAGCTCACCGGGCGAGCCAAGGGCAACGGCGTGCCGCTCACGGTCCGTGAACGCGAGACGCTGCTGCTCATGGCCGAGGGCGCGAGCACGGAGGAGATCGGCGAACGCATGGGTGTCGCCCGCAACACCGTGCGCAACCACGTGCAGCGGGTGCTGGAGAAGCTGGGCGCCAGGTCGAAGCTGGAGGCGGTGGCGATCGCCCGCCGTGACGGCCTGCTCGACTGACGCTTCCGCCGTGGCTAGTGCAGCTGCACTAGTGACGGCGGTGTCGGTGCGTCTGGGCGCCGACCGCTCGATACCGCAGAGTGCGAACGTGGACCTCTCGGTGTCTGGCCCGGTCGCGGAGTTCAGCGCGCCGATCGACCGCGGGGCGGCGGGGCTGGCGCGTGACTTCGTCCGCAAGACCCTCACCGGCCTGGGGTACCTCGGCGACCACGGCGACGTCGTGCTCGTCGTCTCCGAACTGGTCTCCAACGCCCTGCGGCACACGACCACCATCCCGGTGATCCGGCTGGCGGGCGACGCGCGCCGGCTCCGGGTCGAGGTCGAGGACGGCAGCCCGGTCCTGCCGCGCGCCCGGCTGTCCGC
>NZ_LGED01000239.1 GCF_001280085.1 Saccharothrix sp. NRRL B-16348
ACCCCCTGACGCCGGGAGCGCAGGCCGTGGCAACCCGACAGGCCATGGTGCACAGTGACGCCATGGCTGATCACTCCGCCGAGCCCGCCGTCGAACAACCGGCCGAGGACGCGTACCGCCTGCTCGTGGACAGCGTGGTCGACTACGCGATCTTCATGCTGGACGCCACCGGCCGGGTCATGACCTGGAACGCGGGCGCCGAGCGGATCAAGGGCTACTCGGCCGAGGACATCATCGGCAAGCACTTCTCCACCTTCTACCCGGTCGAGGATCTCGACGCGCGCAAGCCCTGGTACGAGCTGGAGGTCGCCGCGGAGGTGGGCCGGTTCGAGGACGAGGGCTGGCGGCTGCGCAAGGACGGCACCCGCTTCTGGGCCAACGTCGTCATCACCGCCTTGTTCGAGAAGTCGGGTCGCCTGCGCGGGTTCGCGAAGGTCACCCGCGACATGACCGACCGCATGCGGGCCGAGGAGGCGCTGCGGGCGAGCGAGGAGCGGTTCCGGCTGCTCGTGCAGGGCGTGCTGGACTACGCCATCTTCATGCTCGACCCGACCGGCCGCGTGATCAGCTGGAACGCGGGCGCCGAGCGGATCAAGGGCTACTCGGCCGAGGACATCGTCGGCGAGCACTTCTCGCTGTTCTACCCGCCCGAGGACCTGGTGGCGCGCAAGCCGTGGCGTGAGCTGGAAGTGGCCGCCGAGGTGGGCCGGTTCGAGGACGAGGGCTGGCGGCTGCGCAAGGACGGCACCCGCTTCTGGGCCAACGTCGTCATCACCGCCCTGACCGACGAGGCGGGCCGCCTGCGCGGGTTCGCCAAGGTCACCCGCGACATGACCGAACGCCGACGGGTCGAGCGGACGTTGACCGAGCAGCGCAGGCTCGTCGGCCACCTCGTGGAGGCGCAGGAGCTGGAACGGCGCCGCATCGCCTGGGACGTGCACGACGATTCGATCCAGTCCATGGTCGCCGTCGGCATGCGGCTGCAACTGCTGGCCAACCGGCTGCCCGAGGAGGAAGCGGCCGTCGTGCGGCAACTGGACGAGGCGGTCCGCGCGTCCATCGGACGGCTGCGCAACCTGGTGTTCCGGCTCCGCCCGCCCGAGCTCGACCGGCACAGCCTGGTCGAGGCCCTGGACCACTACCTCACCGACGTCGCCGGCCCGTGGGGCGTCACCTACCGGCTGCGGCACGCGCTGGCCCACGAGCCGCCCGCCGGGTCCGCGATCACGATCTTCCGCATCTGCCAGGAAGCCCTCGCCAACATCCGCAAGCACGCCAGGGCGTCCTCGGTCGACGTGTCTTTGACGTCGGTCGACGACGGGACGCTGGTGGAGGTCGCGGACAACGGGGTGGGAGTCGCGGAGGGTGTCGACGCCGTCGTGCCGGCCGACCGACCGGCGATCGACCACTTCGGCATGATCGAGATGCGGGAGCGCGCGGAGACCGCGGGCGGCTGGTGGTCGGTGGGCGAGGGCCCCGACGGCGGCGCGGTGGTGCGGTTCTGGATCCCGGACTCGTCCGGGGGTGAGCCGTGACGGACCCCAAGCTCAGCGTGGTGATCTCGGACGACGACCCGATGATCCGCGACGCCCTGCGCGAGGTGCTCGACGCCGAGCCGGACTTCGAGGTCGTCGCGGTGGCACGGGACGCGGACGAGGCGATCGAGCTGGTCGAACGCCACGGCCCGGCCGTCGTCGTGCTCGACGTCCGCATGCCCGGCGGCGGCGGTGGCCGGGCCGCGCGGGAGATCAGGCACCGTTCGCCGGAGACCGCCATCCTGGCGCTGTCGACCTTCGCCGACCGCGAGCTGTACCGCGAGGTCGAGTCGGCCGGCGTCGGTGAGCACCTGGTCAAAGGCGCGTCGAACAGCGACATCGTCGCGGCCGTCCGCAGGTTGGGACGACCGGGGCGTGGCGATCGCAGGGGTGCGTTGCCCCGTCCGGGGACGTAGCGTCGGCCTGGTACAACTGTGGATCGAGAACACCGACACCGGGAGACGTCGTGGCCGAGCCGATGGGGCAGCCCTCACCGATCCTCGACATCCGTGTCACCCGAGCGGGTGACGTACTCGTCGTCGGCGTGACGGGCGAGCTGGACATGGACACCGCTCCCGAGGTCCGCGCCGTCATCGTGTCGGGCCTGGTCGAACGCCCGTCCGCACTGGTCCTCGACCTGACCGGGGTGGGGTTCTTCAGCTCCGCCGGCCTGTCGCTGCTGCTGGAGGCCCGGCGCCGCATCGACACCCTCGCCGTCGTGGCGAACGGGCGCGCCGTGCTCAGGCCGATCCAGCTGACCTCGATCGCGGCCCTGCTGACCGTGTTCCCGTCGGTCGACGAGGCGCTGACCTGGATCTCCACGACCCAGAGCGTCCACCAGGCCGACCGTCGGGGCTGAGTCGTCGGCCGCACCGACCGCCCGTCGGACGACACGCCGACAAGATCGACCGTGGACGAGCACGTTCGTCGGAAGTGTTGAGCGCACACGCGTTCGAGTGCACCCACGGTGGTAACGGGTGGCGCCTGTCTCGTACGAGTGGTCCTGTCGGGGATCAGCACGCGCCGGCCGTCGTGGGTTACATGATGAAGCGTGGCCGCCGCCACGTGCGCCCAGCCGACCATCGGCTCGCGAAAGCACCGGACGGCGCCGCTCGAAGATTCCTCACAAGAAGGGACTCACGATGACCAAGCGTGTGTACGAGGCGCCGATCCTGATCGCCTGCGGCGCCTTCTCGAAGGTGACCGGCCTGCTGCAGCGCCACGGCAACGATCGCCTCATCCTGAGCAAGAACTGATCACGCTGCGGGAGAACATCGCCTACGCGGAACCCGACGCCGACGTGACCGAGATCGACCGAGTGGTGCGCCTCGCCGACCTCGGTGATCTCGTCGACCGCCTGCCCGCCGGGCTGGACACCGAGGTCGGCGACCGCGGTTGCACGCTGTCCGGTGGGGAACGCCAGCGGGTCGCGTTGGCACGCGCGCTGCTCACCAAGCCTTCGTTGCTCCTGCTGGACGAACCCACCTCGCAACTCGACGCGATGACCGAAGCCGTCCTGGCCGAGACCGTTGCCCGCGTCACCGCCGAATGCGCCCTGCTCGTCATCGCGCACCGGCCGTCGACCCTCCGCAGCGCGGATTGCGTCGTGCTGCTCGACGGGGGCCGCGTGGCCGCACGGGGAACACCGGCACAGTTGCTGAGCGACAGCGAGCTGTACCGGCGACTCGCCACGTGACAACTCACCGCTGTCCGCCTTCCTGCCCAAGCGGGGCTCGACCTCGGCCGACGAACGCGCGTTGATCACCGCAACCGTACGGGAGAACCTGGAACGGGACATGATCGCCGAAGGCGCCAACCCCCGGTCCGCGTTGCGGATCCTCAACAACCGCGACCACGCCGACCCGTGGGGCAGCCGAACTGCGGCCGGGTCGTCGGCGGCGGCACGGCCGACGACCCGGACCTCGACTTCACCGTCGACCGGCTGCGCCCCGCCGAGGGCTTCACGGGCACCGAGGACACCGTGGCCCGGACCGCGTGGGCGTTCGTCCGGGGAACGGCTGACCGCTTCCGGTGGGCGCGGCCCTCGTCGCCAGCGTCCCCGTGACGAGGCAATCCGTTCACCCGACGCGGGCTCGTCCGCGTCGTCGGACGGTGGTCGGGCCGCCGCCGTGCCTAGGGTTGGGCCGACCGGATCCCGGTACGAGGAGGCCCGATGGACCGGCGCGCGTTCCACCGATCCGTGCTGCTCACTACCGTCGCCGCGCCGCTGGTGACCGCCGGTCCGGCCCACGCCCGACCGGCGCCGGGCGTGCCGCGCCGCGCGGTGGTCGAGTACGGGTTGCCGCACGCGGAGCAGACCCACGAGCTGGTCCGGGTTCCCGGGCTGCCGCTCGTGCTGGTGTCGCAGATGTCCAACAGCCACCTGGTCAAGGTTCGGCTCGACCCGGCGGGCGAGCAGGTCCTGGCGGCGCGGGCGCACCCGTTGGGCGAGGCGCACTCCATGCTGCACGGCTTGGCCGTGTCGCAGCGCCACCCGGGCATGGTGTGGGCGACCCACGAGGCCGGCAACCGGCTCCTGCTGGTCGACCCGAGCGGCGCGGACGTCGACGCGCCGCCGCGCCTGCTGCGCACGATCGACATCCCCGGCGACGGGCAGGGGCCGCACTACGTCGGCGAGTACGGCGACCGGCTGTGGGTGAGCCTCAAGACCAGCAACCACGTGCTGTCGATCGACCACGCCGACCCGTCCCGGTTCCGGCTCTACGAGGGCCGCCCGAACCCGATCTTCGTCGCACGGCACCCCGGGTCCGGCGAGTTCTACGCCAGCCAGGACGACGCGAGCCAGGTCCTGCGCATCAACCCCGAGACCCACGCCACCGCCCAGCTGGACGTCCCCGACCGGCCGGTGGGGCTGGTGGCCGGTCCGACCGCGCTGTGGGTCGCGCTGCTGGGCACCAGCGACCACGGCACCGGCACGTTCGGCCGCATCGACGCCGACGGGACCATCGCGTGGTTCCGGCTGCAGTCGTCCGAGGTGTCCGACGCGGGACTGCTGCACATCGCGTTCGACCCCGCGGGCAGGCCGAGCGCGTGGCTGCTGGGGTCGTCGATCAGCTCCGACGACGTGCTCGACGTGGTCGTGCGGGTCACGTTCGACCCCGGCTACACCCGGGTCGTCGGCGAAGAGGTCACGGTGCTGCCCACCCAGCACTGCAAGGCCCACCGGCTGCTCCCGCTGGCCCGCAGCCTGCTGGTCACCGAGCTGACCAGCTCCACGCTCGCCCAGCTCACCACCGATTCGTGGGACCGGCCCACCGACCCCGCGCCGGGCGACCCGAGCTGAGCCGTCACGCGCAGGGGTTGCCCCGCTCGACGCCCGCGGGCAGTCGCTCCACTTCGGACGGTGTGTAGTCGCGGCCGGCGGCGGCGCACAGGGCCGGGAACCAGCGGGACGGTTCGAGGTCCACCGACACGAAGCCGTGCTTGTTCGCGCCGATCAGCCGGGAGCCGACCACCACCGCGCCGACCGTGTCGTCGGGCAGCCGGAACTCGCCGAGCAGGCGTGCCGTCGCCGGGTCCCACACCTGGATCAGCTCGTCCTCGCCGGAGGCGACCAGCTTCCCGTCCGGGGTGAACCCGGTCGGCGACACGTGGGCGGTGAGCGGGATCGCCGCCGACGTGTCACCGGTCCGCAGGTCGTGCACGTAGGCGCGGCCGGACGCGTACTGGACCGCCAGGCGTGGGCGGTGCAGCGCCGCGGCGAGCATCGTCGAGTCCGGTTCGGGCGCGATGTGCCCGCCCTCGGCCCGCGCCTCCAGGTCCCACCACCGCTGGCCGTGCGGCGTGTTGACGAGGACCCGGTGGGGATCGGGCGTGCGCAGCACGATGCCCTGTTCGGCCGCCTCCAGCAGCTCGCGCGGGGTGTCGCCCACGGGCAGCGGCTCCCCGACGGGCGCGCCGCTGTCGAGGTTCCACCGGGTGAGCAGCCCCGCGTACAGGGTGACGGCGGTGCGGTCGTCCACGGCGGCCACCGAACGCCGCCAGCCCCGGTCGCCCTGGCCGCCGAGTTCGGCGGGCCGGGGCAGCCGGACGCGGCGCAGCTCCGCCAGGTCGCGGGTGTCCAGCACCAGCAGCTCCGGGCCGTCGAACAGGAGCAGGCGCGCGTTGTCCGGGGTGAACTGCAGGAACAACCGGCCCGGTGGCAGCAGGTCCGGCACGTGGGCCAGCCGGCGCCGGGTGCGGGTGTCGACCAGGGACAGGCCGGGCACGCGGTCGCCCGCGCTCTCGACCACCGCCATCAGCGACCCGTCCTCGCTGTACGCCGGGTTGACCAGGTCGGCCGAGCCCGCGTACGCCGACTGCCCGGCGCCGACCTCCTCGACCGGGCGCGGCGGGCGCATCCGCACCACCGCCCGGCCGCGCACGTGGCGGATGTCGGGTGTGCCGTCCCGCGACCGCAGCACGACCGTGCCGCCGCCGACCTCTTGGTCCGCGGTCAGGTCCGAACTCGGCGTCGAGGACTGGTAGGCCCGGCCGTCCCGCGGGTCGAGGTAGGTCACCAGGCCGAAGCTGCCCGACTCGATGCCCGGGTCGAACGCCAGGTACTCGCCGGTGAGGTCGGTGGCGACGTCGGCGCAGTCCGGCGCGTGCCGGCGGAACACCTCGGCGCCGCTGAACACGTCCCGCCCGGTGAGCACGTCGTGCGCGCAGAGCAGCGCCATACGCCCCTGGCGGGCCGTGCTGGACGTGCCCGGCGTCGAGCTGATCTCCGCGCCGGTGTCGAGCGACCGCACGGCGAACACCGGGCCGCCGTCGCGCGCTTCGAGCAACGCCACCGCGCCGCGCTCGTCGTCCAGCGCGGCGACACCGAGCACTTCGGTCGGCGGCGGCGCGAACCCCGGCACCCGCGACCGCCGCGCCACGTCCCACACCTCCACGGACGCGTCGTTCACCAGGACGACGTGCCCGCCCGACGGCGAGATCTCCAGGCCGGCGTCGACCAGCGGATCCGCCTCCGCGGAACCGGGGCGCACCAGGACCGGCTCGCCGCGCTCGCGCAGGTCCCACACCCGGATCGCGGCCGTCGTGTCGGCCACGGCGACCCGCGTGCCGTCGTCGCTGACGCGGATGCCCCGCACGCCGTCGACCGAGCCGAGCGACCACGACCGCGGCGCGTCGCCCCACGGGTCGTGCCACGCGGTGAGCGCGCCGGCCGCGGTGGCGGACACGGCGACGTGACCGGTCGGGGTCGTGGCCACCACGTCCATCGGCGCCGCGAACCGGTCGACGTCCACCTCGGCGACGTCGTGGAACACGGCCTGCTGCCGCAGCAGCGCGCCGTAGCCGACTGCCGGGTCGTGCCGCCAGGACGCCAGCGCGAACTGCAGCGCGCTCATCGCGGAGACACCGGCCTCCCGCTCGGCGAGGTCGTAGAGCAGTCGCGCGGCCTGGTGGCGCACGGTGGTGCCCAGCTCCTGGTTGGCCGACACCGTGCGGGCCGTGAGCAGGGCCGACACCAGCAGCAACACGGCCATGGCCGCCACGGCCGCGCGCCGCACGCGGGTGGACCGGCGCTGCACGGCGTGCCCGGCGGCCACGTAGTCGTGCTCGCGCCGGTCCACGTCGGCCGGGCGCTGGTCGAGCCACTGCCGTGCGGCGACGAGCTGGCCGCCGCGCAGCACCAGGTTCCGGTCGCGGCCCTCGCGCTCCCACTGCTCGGCGCGTTCCCGCACCTGCGCGTGCCAGGCCAGGAACTCGCGGTCGGCCTCCAGCCACCCGCGCAGGGTCCGCCAGTTCCGCAGCAGGGCTTCGTGCGGGAGCGCGAGCACCCTCGGCTGGCCCGGGTCCTCGCGGACGACCAGCAGCCGTGCGCCCAGCAGCACGTCCACCACCCGGCGCAGGTCGTCGGGCACGTCGTCCAGCCTGGTGGGGCGCAACGCGAAGCCATCATCGGCGGGTCGGGCCAGGCGGACCAGCAGCCGCCGCACCGGTTCGCGCTCGGCCGGGGCGAGGTCGCGGTAGAACCGCTCGGCGTGGCCCGCCAACGCGCCCGCGACACCGCCGAGCTCGTCGTAGGCGCGCAAGGTGAGCAGACCGGCCTCCTGCGCCTTCCACAGCTCGGTGAGGGTGAACTCGACCAGCGGCAGCAGGGCCTCGCAGTCCTGCGCGTCGGCGAGCACCCGGTCGACCACACCGTCCTGGTAGGCCACGCCGGGGGTCAGCGCCACGGGACGTTCGACGGCCTGCCGCAGCCGGTCGCCGGCCAAGGGCGCGAGGAACACCGTCGCGTCGTCCAACGCGGGCACCCCGCCCGTCGCCAGCAGCCCGTCCAGGGAACCCGCGCGCAGCGTGAGCACGACCCGCGGCCCGTCCGGCGCGGCGGTCACCTCGTCCAGCAGGCACAGCACGTCCCGCGCGGTGCCCGGATCGGTGGTGACGACCTCCTCGAACTGGTCGACCACCAGCACCGAGCCGGGCACGGCGACCGGGCGCAGCACGGCCAGCAGGTCGTGCGCCGACTGGCCGGGCGCCGGTCGCACGATCGCCACCGGGGTGCCCGCCGCCTCCAGCCGTGGCCGCAGCCCGGCGTCGACCAACGACGACTTGCCGCACCCCGACGGCCCGACCACCAGCACGATCCGCTGCCGCGCCACCCGTTCGGCGAGCCGCTCGACCTCCTCGTCCCGCCCGAAGAAGTACCGCGCGTCCTCGGCGCGGAACGCCCGCAGGCCCCGGAACGGGCACGGCGGCGCCAGCACGCCCGCGACCTCGACCAGCGCCTCGGCCGGGATCAGGTAGGCGGTGCCCGAGCCGCGTTCGGCGGCCACCGTCATGCCGATCACCGCCGACAGGTCCTCGCTCCACACCGGCGAGCCGCTGAAGCCGCGCGCGATCCGCGGCCCGTCGTCGGCCTGCATCTGCACCCACCCGGTGCCCTGCCGCTCGCGCAGGCTGCCGCCGACCCACACCCCGTCCTCGTGGCCGGCCGGGAAGCCCGGCACGCGGAACCGCTGCCCCCACGGGTTCTCCGCCGCGCCGAGCGCCACCGCGGCGGAACCCTCCGGCGGCGGCCCGGTCAACCGCAGCAGCGCGATGTCACCGCGCCCGTCGGGCAGCACCGGCCGCCACGCCGCGACCACCGCCGTGCGGACCGGGACGCCCGGCACCATCGGGAAGTCGACCCGCACCGGCCCCGGCGGCGGCTCGGCGCCCTCGGCCAGCACGTGCGCGCACGTGCACACCAGATCCGGCGCGACCAGGAAACCCGCGCCCACCACCAGCCCCCGACCGTCGCGCACCCGCACGACAGCCGCCGGCAACACCCGCGCTGACACCATGGACGAATCCCCCGACACCCGACGTCCCCTAGGCCATTCTTCCCAGTGCGCACGGCCGAATGCCGCGCACGATCGGGTGATCTTGGGACGCCGGACCGGGTCGGCCCACCGCGACTCCGCACCCCGGCGATGTTCGATAGCTTTCCGAAACTTTTCACCAAGCGCGCCGGACCACTGTGCGGGACAATGCCGACACCAGGCCCGATGCATTTGAGACAGCCGCGCGACGAGCGAAGTTGCGCAATATTGCGATAAGGGTTTCGCAACCTTACGAGAATTGTTGACAGCGCGCCGGAGTCGGCCGAACACTGTCTGCATCGACAAACCCTGGACCGATGTCGATCGGGTCACCCACGCGACCCCGGTGTCCAACCGTCAAAGGGAAAGACGCGTTCGACACCTCGTCGCAGTGTACGACTCCGGAGCGCCGCTGCCGCCGTTCCGGCCTGCCGGTTTCGCGGCACGACGGGTGACCCTTCGCTGGCCTCAACGAGGAGGAAGCACACAAATGGACGACAACGCCCCTGCGCACCCGATCAGCCGCAGGATGTTCATCGGCGGCGCCGGAGCCTTGGCGGTCACGTCCGGGCTGATCCTGCCCGGCACCGCCCACGCCCAGACCGTCACCACGAACCAGACGGGCACCCACAACGGTTACTACTACTCGTTCTGGACCGACGCCCAGAACACCGTCTCCATGACCATGGGGTCGGGCGGGCAGTACAGCACGTCGTGGCGCAACACCGGCAACTTCGTGTGCGGCAAGGGTTGGAGCACCGGGTCCCGGCGGACCGTGCGCTACTCGGGCAGCTTCAACCCCTCCGGCAACGGTTACCTGTGCCTCTACGGCTGGACCTCGGGCCCACTCGTGGAGTACTACATCGTGGACAACTGGGGCAACTACCGGCCCACCGGCCAGCACCGGGGCACGGTCACCAGCGACGGCGGCACGTACGACATCTACCAGACGATGCGCTACAACGCCCCGTCGGTGGAGGGCACCAAGACGTTCCCCCAGTTCTGGAGCGTCCGGCAGCAGAAGAAGACCGGCGGCACCATCACCACCGGCAACCACTTCGACGCGTGGTCGCGGGCGGGCATGCAGCTGGGCAGCTTCCGCTACTACATGATCATGGCGACCGAGGGCTACCAGAGCAGCGGCAACTCGAACATCACCGTGAGCTAGGACCCCCAGGACCGGTGGCGCGGCGGCAACGGTGCCGCCGCGCCACTTCGCTGTCCGGCACCGATTTCCGCCCACCGACCGGGGTCCGGCGGTATGGTCGTCGGCATGACCGTGCCGGGTGACTTAATCGGCGGCGACCCAGCCGAGGTCGAACGCGGTTTGGACGCGTGGGTCGCCACTTTCGAGCACAAGGCCGAGCGGTACCAGCAGCTCCAGCAGCGGGTCGAGGGCGTGCGGATCAGCGCCACCAGCCCCAGCGGCGTCGTCACGGTCACCGTCGACGCGGACGGCGCGCTGGTCGACGCGAGGTTCACCGACCAGCTCGCCCGCACCACGCCCGACGACCTGGGCCGGCAGTTGCTCATCGCGCTCAACGACGCGAAAGCGCAGATCACCTCGCGTGTCCGCGAGATCGCGGGCGACACCCTCGACGAGGACGGCGCCGCGCGGATCGCGGGCTACTACGCGCAGAAGTTCGCCGCACCCGACGAACCCGACCCCCGCGGCGGGCCGTCGAGCACCGGGCGGCAGGGCACCGGGCCGTCGAGCACCGGGCGGCCGAGCGCCGGGCCGGCGCGACGCGAGCCGACCGACCACGACGAGTTCGGCGACGACACCGTCTTCGACGAGAGCTGACCGAGGGGACCATGGCCGGTTTCGAGGTGATCGGCGGAGACCTCCGCGCCCACGCGGGCAAGGTCGACGCCCACGCGGCAAGCCTGGGCACCGCGGTGGACGCCGCGGGGCAGGTGATGCCCGACGGCGCTTACGGCGTCCTGTGCCAGTTCCTGCCACCGTTGTTCAACGACGTGGAAGCCCTCGCGCACGAAGCGCTCAGTGCCGCCCGCGACGGCCTCGGGACCGTGGCCGAGAACCTGCGCGACACGGCCGACGCCTACGACTCCGAGGACCTGGCCGCCGTGCGCGGGTTCAGCGCCGTCGAAAGCGGCCTGCGGTGACCGGCAACCCGCTGGTCGCGCCGGAGCGCGACTCCACCCGGTCCTACACCGGCATCGGCATCGCCGAGTCGGTCAGCGACCTGGTGCAGGGCATCGAGAGCGGCGACTGGGTCGACATCGGGCTGGGCGCGGCGGGCACCGGCCTGGAAGCGCTGAGCGTGGTCATGGACCCGTTCGGCTCGGTGGCGTCGAGCCTCGTCTCGTTCATCATCGAGCACGTCGGCCCGCTGCGGGAGGCGCTGGACAAGCTCGCGGGCAACGCCGACGCCGTGGCGGCGCACGCCAGGACGTGGAAGAACATCGCGACCGCCGTCGGCGAGGTGCACGCGGCGTACGGCGCCGAGCACACCGCGGACACCGCCGCGTGGGCGGGCAAGGCCGCCGACGCCTACCGGGCCCGTGCCGCGGACGTCGTCGCGGTGATCGGCGCGGCGGCCCAGGCCGCCTCCGGTCTGGGCAGCGCGGTGGAGCTGGCCGGCGTGGTCGTCGGCGTGGTCCGCGAGACGGTGCGCGACCTGATCGCCGACCTGGTGGGACGCCTCGCGGTGTGGGCGGCGGAGGCGTTGACCATCATCGGCCTGCCCGCCGCCGCGGTCCAGGCCTCGGCCGCCGCCGCCAAGTGGGCCGCGCGGATCGCCCAGCTCATCAAGCAGCTCATGCGCACCATGCAGAAGCTGATGCCGCTGCTGCGCCGCTTGGGCGACCTGTTCAAGCAGATCCGCAAGAAGATGGACGACCTGCGGCGCGGCGGCAACGGCGGCAAGCCGCCGGACGACCCCAAGACGCCGACGCCGAGCGGCGGCGGACCCACCGGGCCGTCCCGCACCCCGGACCCGAACGCCGAACCCGGCGGCACCCGCACCAAGATCGACCCGAAGGAGGACGCGGACACCAAGCGGTCGCTGCAGCGGGAGAACGAGTCGGCGACCACCCTCGCCCGCGCCGGGTACGACGTCGAGCAGAACCCGACCGTCCCGGGCGCCAAGAACCCGGACTACCGGATCGAGGGCCGGATCTTCGACAACATCGCACCGTCGACGGGCAGTCCCCGCAACATCCACAGCCGGATCGCGGAGAAGGTCGCGGAAGGCCAGACCGACCGGGTCGTGGTCAACCTCGCCGACAGCCCGGTCGACGTGGAGCGGCTGCGCGGCCAGATGCGCGACTGGCCGATCGAGGGCCTGAAGGAAGTCATCGTCATCGACAAGAACGGCTCCGTGGTTCACTTGTACCCGTAGCCCGCGACCGAGGATTGCCCAGTGTCCATTTCGTACAGTCTCGCGCTCGCCACACCGCGACCGGTGGGGCAGGTCGCCGACGCGTTGCGCGACGTCGGCGTCGCCGCCGGGCTGCTCGACGCGGCCGTCACCGGCCACCGCCTGCTCGGCGAGGACGCGGTGACGACCGGCGGCACGTGGCTGCGCGTCCTGGCGGACAAGCCTCAGCCGTGGAACCCGGTGGTGGACGTGCTGGGCGCGGCGCCCACGGTGCGCGTCGCCTGCCGCTTGGCCAAGACCGACATCGGCCGCCAGCAGGGCGACGTCGTGCGCCTGTCGGCCGGGCTGCTGGCGAGGGTCCCGGGCGACGCGGTGCTGCACCACGACTTCGAGACGATCTGGCTGGTGCGCCGCGGCGGTGAGCTGCTGCTCAACGACCGGGACGACCTCTGGCCGCCCGAGCGCCTCGCCCTGCTCGGCCGGCCCTACCGCCGCGAGACCACGGTGTTCCCGGACGAGTGAGCCGCCGGGAACGTGACGGTGACGTCCAGGCCGCCGGTGGGCCGTGCGGTGGTGCGCAGCAGGCCGCCGTGCGCCTCCACGACAGCGCGCACGATCGAGAGGCCCAGTCCCGCGCCGTCGGTCCGGGTGCGCGTCGCCGTGCCGCGGACGAACGGTTCGACCAGCCCGTCCACCGCGTCGGGGTCGAGGAGCGGGCCGGTGTTGGCGACGCGCAGCCGGGTGTGCCCGGCGGTCGTGCCGGTGCTCACCGCGACGTGGCCGCCCGTGTCGTTGTAGCGCACGGCGTTGTCGACCAGGTTGGCGACCATGCGGTCGAGCAGGACCGGGTCGCCGGTGATCGCCGCCGGGCCCAGGTCGGTGCGCAGCTCGACGTCGTCGGGCACCGTGCCGACGATGCCGGCCACGACGTCCGCCAGGTCGACGGCGTGCCCCTCGGACGGCCCGGTGTGGCAGCGGGCAAGGGTGAGCAGGCCGTCCAGGGTGCGTTGGCCGTGCACGATCGCGTCACGCACGTCCCCCGCCATGACGAGCAGCTCGTCGGCGCCGGGGCGGCCGTCGAGGGTCACGTCGATGGCGGTGCGCATGGTGGTCAGCGGTGTGCGCAGCTCGTGGGCGGCGTTGGCGACGAACATGCGCTGGCCGTGCAGCAGCCGGTCGCGGTCGGCGATGCCGGACTGGATGCGGTCGAGCATCCCGTTCACCGTCTCCGCCAGCTCGGCCAGCTCGTCGGCGGGCGTGGTGACGGGCACGCGCTCGGACAGGTTCTCCGCCGACAGCCGCCGCGCCGTGCCGGAGATGGCCCGGATCGGGCGCAGCACCCGCCCCGCCACCAGCCAACCCAGCACGGCGGCGAGCAGGGTCACGATCGCCAGGGCGACCGCGGACCGGGTGAGCAGCTGCGTGAGGATCTCGTCGTGCAGCCGGTCGATCGTCTCGAACGCCGCCTCGGCCTCGGCCGGTCGCGGGCCGCCGCCGTAGGTGACGAGCAGCTTCGGCCGGCCTTCGAGACCACGGCGCACCAGGACGTACGTGAGCGCGGCCAGCACCACGCCCGCGGCGAAGACCAGTGCGGTGTAGAGGATCGCGAGCCGCCCGCGGGCGGAGACCGGCACCCTCACGGCTCGATCCGGTAGCCCGCGCCGGTCACGGTGTGGATGACCGGCGGCTCGCCGAGCTTGCGCCGCAACGTGCCCACGGTGATCCGGACGGCGTTGGTGAACGGGTCGGCGTGCTCGTCCCACACCTTGTCCAGCAACGTCTCCGCGCTCACCACGGCACCTCCGGCGGCCAGGAGTTGTTCCAGCACACCGAACTCCTTCGGGGTCAGGTGCAGCAGCCGGCCGCCGCGCTCCACCGTGCGCCGGGCCGCGTCGAGCACGACGTCGGCCGCACGCAGGACCGGAGGCCGCGCGGCGCCCGTGCGTCGGGCCAATGCACGCACGCGGGCGAGGAGTTCGGTGAACGCGAACGGCTTGCCGAGGTAGTCGTCCGCGCCGAGGCCGAGCCCGTCCACCCGGTCCTCGACCGCGACGGACGCGGTCAGCATCAGGATCCGGGACGTGCCGAGCGCGGCCACCCGCCGGCACACCGTGTCCCCGTGCACCACCGGCAGGTCGCGGTCCAACACCACCACGTCGTACGGCGCGAGGTCGACCTTCTCCAGGGCGGCGCCGCCGTCCAGGGCGATGTCGACCGCGCAGCCGTGCTTGCGCAGCCCGGCGGCGATGTACCCGGCCAGCGGCTGTTCGTCCTCCACCAGCAGCACCCGCACGGGCGCAGTCTCGCAGCCCGGACCTATGGATCACGTATGGCCGCGTGATCGGCTCCCGATCCGCGTCCGCCCGTAGAACTGGCCACGACCGCGTGCCGCTCGTCGAGGGGAGATGTGATGACCGGGGACAAACCGTCGAGGCGGACGGTGCTCGGCGTGCTGGGCGCCGTTCCGCTGGCCGCGACCGGCGTGTTCGGTGGGACGTCCCGTGCCGCGACACCGGGGCTGGACGCGAGGATCCGGGCCGTCGTGAACCGGCCGGTGTTCGCCGGATCCCAGTGGGGCATGGCTTTCTACTCACCCGACACCGGCGACGTCGTCTACGCGCTGAGCCCGGACGAGTTGTTCGTCGCCGCCTCGGCGGTCAAGGTCTTCGTCGCCGGCACGGCGTTCGAGGCGCTCGGGCCCGACCACCGGTTCCGCACCAGAGTCCACCGGACGGGCCCGGTCGTGCGCGGCGTGCTCCGGGGCGATCTGGTGCTGGTGGCGGGCGGCGACCTGCTGCTGTCCGGCCGGATGAGACCGGACGGCACACCGGCCGTGCCCGAGCCCGACCCGACCTACCCGGGCGGCGCGCCTTTGCCGGACCCGTTGCGGGAGATCCGCGACCTGGCGCGGCAGGTGTCGGCGGGCGTCCGGCACGTCGAGGGCCGGGTCCTGGTGGACGTCTCGCTGTTCCTCGAGGCGCGGGAAGGCATCGCGATGGGCGACGCGAAGGTCACCGTGTCGCCGATGACGGTCAACGACCAGGTCGTGCACGCCGTCGTGACACCGGGCGACACCGCCGGTGCGCCGGCCGTCGTGCGGGCGGCGCCGGACACCGGCTACGTGCGCTTCACCGGCCAGGTCACGACGGTGCCCGCCGCCGGACCGGCGCGGCCGCTCGCGTTCACCGACGACGTCACGCACCCCGACGGCACCCACACCGTCACGGTCACCGGCGACGTCCCCCTCGGCGGTCCGCCCCGGCACGTGGCGTACTTCGTGCCGAGCCCGGCGCTGTTCGCGGCCACGGTGTTCGCCGAAGCGCTGTGCGAGCACGGCGTGCGGGTGACGGGCGGCGCGTCGGCGGACGCTCCGGCACGGTGGCGCGGCGCTCCCCTGGCCGAGCAGGTCTCGCCACCGTTGGCGGAGGAGGTGAAGGTGATGCTCAAGGCCAGCTCCAACGTGCACACCGTCACGTTCCCGTACCTGGTGGGCGCAATCGCGGGACGTGACCCGATCACGCCGAAGGAGACCTACCACCGGTACCGGCGCGAGCTGTTCCGCGCGGCGGGCCTCGATCCCGACCCGGCCGGCGCGGCGGACGGCCGGTACACCGCGGTCACGTTCACGAAGTTCCTGGCGCACCTGAGGCGGCGACCGCACTTCGACCGCTACCACCGGGCGCTGCCGATCATGGGCCGGGACGGCACCCTCGCCGGCAACCAGCCGACGTCGCCGGCCGCGGGCCACGTCTACGCCAAGACGGGCACCGGCGTCATGCGCGCCCCGACGGGCGGCACGGCGGTCAACAAGGCCCTCGCCGGGTACGTCGAGCTGCCGGGCGGCCGGTGGCTCACGTTCGCCCAGTTCATGAGGCAGGAGACGACGGCGGACGCCGCCCGCGGCCTCGCCGACCAGGCGCAGGAGGCGATGGCCGAGATCGCCGCCGCCGTGTACGAGACGCTCGGCAGGAGCCCGCGATGACCCGTCCGACGTCACGACGATCAGTCCTGCTCGGCGCGCTGGCCGGTGGCGCGCTCGCCGCCGCGCCCGGTGCGGCCGACGCCACGCCCGGTCCGGCCGCGCCGCCGAAAGACCTGCGTCCCGGCGGCGCGTTCGACCGGTTCGTCGCCGACCAGGCCGCGCAGGACCAGTTCTCCGGCACGGTGTTGCTCGCCCACCACGGCCGGCCCGTGCTGCTGCGCTCCCACGGCATGGCCAACAAGGAACGGCAGCTGCCCAACGGCCCGGACACCGTGTTCTGCCTCGCGTCGATCACGAAGACGTTCATCGCCGTATCGATCGCGCAACTGGTGCGGCAGGGCCGGATCGCGTTCCACGACACCCTCGGCGCCCACCTCGACGGCTTCCCGGCCGAGGTCGCGGACACCGTCACCGTGCACCACCTGCTGACCCACACGTCCGGCATCGGCAGGCCAGCGCTCGGCGCCGGTCCCCCGGCCGGTCTGGAGTGGACCAGCCTCGACGAGGTCATGGACGGCACGCTGGCGATCATCCGCCGCACGCCACCGCAGTTCACGCCCGGCACCCGGCACACCTACAGCAACGACGGGTTCTTCGTGCTCGGCGCCATCGTGGCGCGAGTGGCCGGGCACTCCGTGTTCGACCACGTCCGCCGGCACGTCTTCCAACCGTCGGGCATGTCCCACGGCGACTTCCACGGCCGACCACGCGTGCTGTCCGACGACACCATCGCCCGTCCTTATTGGACACAACCCTCCGGCGTCCGCGGCGACTTCATCACCACGCCGCACGCGCCGTTCAGCTACGGCCCGGCCGGCGGCGCGTACGCCACCGCGTCCGACCTGCTCGCCTTCGCCCGCGCGCTCACCGCGGGCGAGCTGCTCGGCCCGGCGTTCACCGGGCTCGTCACCGGCGGCAAGGTCGCCCTGCCACCGGCGGACCCGCCCGGCCAGGCCGAGTTCTACGGCTACGGGTTCCGCCACACCGTCACCGGCGGGCACCGCGTCGTCGGGCACTCCGGCGGCGGCCCCGGCACGGCCACCCGGCTGGACGTCTACCCCGGCCTCGGCTGGGTGACGATCGTGCTGAGCAACTACGACACCAGCGTCAACCCGATCGTCGGCCTGGCCCGGCGCCTCATCACGGCGTAGCCGCGGGCTGTCCGCGGAACTCCGCGAACAGCCCGTCGAGGACTTCGGCGAACCCGCGCGGCCGGACCAGCGGACCCAGGTGGTCCAGGTCCGGCACCTCGCCGAACCGTCCCGCGGGCAGTGCGGCGCACGCCGCCGCGAGCGATTCGCCGGTCACCACCACCGACTCCGCGCCGCGCAGGAACACGGTCGGGCACCGCACCGCGGGCAGCGCCTCCCGCCACGGGCACGAGATCGCGGTCCGGAACAGGTGCGCTTCCACCTCCGGCGCGCACCGCAGCCGCACGCCGTCCGGGTCCTCGGCCAGCCCGGACTCGACGTAGTCGGCGAGGACGTCCGGCGCGAGCCGGGACAGCGGCGGCCGGGAGGACCACCGGCCGAGCGCGTCGGCACGGGACGGGAACACCGCGCGCCGCCGGGCCGCCGCCTCGGCGAAGGCCGGGTCGTGCCGGGTCGCGAGGATCGGTTCGAAGCAGATCAGCAGGTCGAACGTGCCCGGCGCCCGTGCTTCGGCCAGCAGCAACGACGTCGCGCCCAACGAGTGGCCCACGCCGATCAGCGGTCCCGGGCCCGACGTGCGTGCCGCGTCGAGGACGTCGTCGGCGAACACGCCCCAGTCCGCGTCCGGCGCCAACGGCGGCGCGGAACCGTGGCCGCGCAGGTCGGGGGTGACGGCGCGCAAAGGCGTCCGCAGGTTTTTCACACAGGACCGCCAAACGAGACCGGTAAAGCCCGCCGCATGGCAGAACAATGCCGTCCGAATGGGCTCATCGGTTTGTTCCCGATCATCGCGAAAGCGCGGTTCGCGGCCCGACACCGCGAGGTGGGCGACGTCGTCCACGGTTTCCCTTCGGAAGTCCGATTCATGGGCTGGCGCACCCGCCGGACAGCCTCTACGATCAGCGCCGGTAACGATCCAGCTCGCCGGGAGGCGGGTTGTCGTCGCCGGTTTTCCGCACGGCAACCAGTGATTCGTGGTCGAATTCCACCATAGTGGAATGGACGACCGATGAGGCGGTCGGCGGCGACGCCACCGCTGCGCGCGGGCACCACCACACCCCATGTCGTGCTCGACCCGGCGCAACGCCGTGCCGCGTCTGGACGATTCCCATCGGTGAAGGGCCGCAGTGTGAACCCGACCCCGGTACCGGGCCTGGTCTCGGTCGTCATGTTGGTCCGCAACCGCCTGGAGTACACGCGCCGGGCGTTGGCGTCCCTGGCCCGCGCGTCCGGCGAGTTCGAGATCGTCGTGGTGGACAACGGTTCCGACGACGGCACCGCCGAGCACCTGGCCGCGCTGGACCACCCCCGTCCCCTCACGGTGCTGCGCCACGAGGACGACCGCGGCGGCAGCGAACGGCGCAACGTCGGCGCGGCGGTGGCCCGCGGCGAGTTCCTGTTCTTCGTCGACAACGACGTGCTCGTCGACGACCCGGACGTCGTGGAGGTGCTCGCCGCCGAACTGGCCGCCGATCCCCGGCTGGGCGCGGTGTCGCCGTTGCTGCTCTACCCCGGTGACCGCGAGCTGGTGCAGTGCGCGGGCGGCGCGTCCACCGCCGACGGCCGCATCGGACCCGTCGGGCGGGGCAAGCCGCTCGGCGCGGAGCACCGCGAGCACCGCGACCAGTCGTGGGCGCCGACCGCCGCGCTGATGGTGCGGCACAGCTCGTTCCGCCGGGTCGGCGGGTTCGACGAGTCGTTCGACCCGGTCTCGCTGTGCGAGGACGTCGACCTGTGCTGCCGCCTGCGCGCCGACGGCGAACGGCTGCGCTACGTCGGGTCGGTGGCGATGCGGCACTTCGAGGGCACCACGTTCAACCACGTCGGCCACGACAAGCTGCCCATCTGGAAGCGGCACATGCGCGTGATCCGCAGCCGGTGGGCGGAGGTGTTCGCGACCGGCCCGGAGCACGCGGCCGCGGACCTGGCGTGGGTGCCGGTCGAGAAGGACTACGCCGACCTGGACCGGCCGCGGGTGTCGGTGCGCGCGGACCCGGACTCCGCCCCGGCCGACCTGAGCTTCTTCGCCAGCGACCGCGCGCTGGCCACCGCCGAACCCGCCGACGTGCGGGTCGTGGTCGTCGGCGCGGACCCGGTGCCGGCGGTGCGCGGGGTGCGGATCGTCGGCGTCGCTGATCCGGACGTGCGCGCGTTGCTGCCCGTCGCACGCGCGCACGGTGCGTCGTGGGCGTTGCGGGACGGCGTGAGCCTGGTGTCGACGGTTCCGGCGGAAGGTGTCGTGGTGAGCGGGCCGGACACCGCGGCGGCGCTCACCGCGTTGCGCCGGGGGTTGCACGTCCTGCTGGGCAAGCGCGCCGTGGACGACCTGGCACGCCTGGTCGAGGGTGCGCGGCAGGCGCCCGGCCGGTGCTCCGTCGACCTGCCGTGGGCGCACCACCCGGAGCTGGTCGAGCTGGGCAAGGCCGTGGCCGAGGGCGGCGCGGAGGGCTTCACCGTGCAACTGGAGCGCCCCGAGGGCCGTGACCTCGTCGCCGAACTCGGCCCGGACGCGCTGGACGCCGTGGAACGGGTGCTCGGCGTGCCCGTGACCGACGTGCGGACGGTGGCCGCGACCCGTTCCCAAGTGCGGGCGGTGGCCGTGGCGGGCGGGGTGACCGGCACGATCGAGCTCGGCTGGGGCGAACCCCGGTTCCACCTCTCGGTCACGGGCGCCGCACCGACCGCGGACCTGGTCGCGCCACCCGTCAGCGGCGCGTACGCGGACTTCGTCGCCGCGCTGCGCGGCGGGCCGGCGCCGTTGACCGAGCTGGACGCCGTCGCCGGCCTGTTCGACGTGGTGCTGGAGTGGCGTTCGGAAGTGGCCGCGCTCCTCGCGCGTCCGTGACGTTCCCCGCCCCCGGGCGGGCCCGAGCAGGAAGAGCCGTGGGATGAACCTGGTCGACGCGCTGCGTGCCGGAGCCGACGCCGGAGGGTGGCTGGACCGGCCGGCCTACGAGGTCGACGGCGCCATGCTGACCCACGCCGCCGTGTACGACGGCGCCGCGCGCGTCGCCGGAGCCCTGGTCGCGTCGGGTGTGCGGCCCGGTGACCGGGTCGCGCTCGTGCTCGACGACGGGCCGGACTTCGTCCTGGCGTTCCTGGGCGCCGCGCACGCCGGCGCCGTGGCCGTGCCGCTCAACCCCCGGCTGCACCCCGACGAGCTGCGCCAGGTGCTGGGCGCCGCCGGTCCGGCGCTGGTCGTGGGCCGCCCCGGTTTTTCGGCGGCCGGGTTCGCGGTGACCACGTTCGCCGCGCTCGACGGCGCGGAGCCGGTCCCGGTCACGCCGCGTGCCGTCGACGACCAGGTGTACGCGACGTTCACCTCGGGCACGACCGGCGTGCCGCGCCTGTGCCCGCAGCTGCACGGCGACCCGATCATCCACCACCGCTCGTTCGCGGTGCCCGCGCTGGAGCTGGGGCCGGACGACGTGGTGCACTCGGTGTCCAAGATGTACTTCGCCTACGGCTTGAGCAACTCCCTGTTCTTCCCGCTGCTCAGCGGCAGCCGCGTGGTGTTGAACCCGGAGGCGCCGCTGGTGGACGACGTGCTGGCGATCGTGGACAAGTACAACGTCACCGCCCTGTTCGCCGTGCCGACGTTCTACAGCAGGCTCATCGCCCACCCCGGCAGCGACCGCCTGGCGAACCTGCGCGTCGCCGCCACCGGGGGCGAAGTCCTCTCCCCCGCGCTGGAGGAACGCCTGATGGAAGTCCTCGGCGAGCGCCTGCTCAACGGCATCGGCAGCACCGAGGTCGGCCAGGCGTTCACCCACAACACCCGTGCCGCGCGCCGCGTCGGCACCGCGGGACGTCCCCTGCCGCCGTACGACGTCCGCGTGGTGGACGACGAGGGCGAACCCGTCGACCCGGACGTGCTGGGCCGCCTGCAGGTGCGCGGCCCGACGATCACGCTCGGCGTCCACGAGGACGGCACGGCCAAGCGCACCGACGACTGGTACGCCACCGGCGACCTGGCCTCGATCGACCCCGACGGGTACGTGACCGTCACCGGCCGCCTGGACGACATCGAGAACGTGGGCGGCATCAAGGTCCACCCGCTCGAGGTCGAACACCTCCTGGCGAGCCACGACTCGGTGCGCGAAGCGGCGGTCTGCGCCGCGGCCGACGACGACGGAGCGGTCCGACTGCGCGCCTACGTCGTCCGCACCGACGGCCCGCTCGACGACACCGACCTCGCCGACGCGCTGACCGCCCTGACCCGCCGCCACCTGACCGCGTACAAGGTCCCGCGCGAGATCGTGTTCGTGCCGTCCCTGCCGCGCACCGGCTCGGGCAAGCTGCGCCGTCACGTCGTGCGGACCTGGCGGCCCTGACCCGATCGGGGTGTCACATTCGTCGCCCTCAGGACGACGAACCACGTGTACACCCAGGGCAGAAGGGTCGATCCATGACGCGAACCAGCGGCGACGTGCGGGCACCCGGCGGCGTCCCGCCCACGGTGGCCGACGTCGACCGGATCGCCGCGCACGCCGACCCCGTCGTGCGGAACCTCCGGATCACCCACTGCTACCACGAGCTGTCCCGGGCGCTGGCCGACCGGACCGGTGGGTCGGCCAACTGGTGCACGTTCGCCGTGTGGGCGTCCAAGCAGGTCGGCCAGACCATCCGGCAGGAAGACCTGGCCCGCACGCTGGACCGGCTGCTGGCGTCCTCCCCCGAGGCGGGCGCCGCCGTCGACCTGCTGGTGCGCAGCCTCCGGCGAGCCGTGCCGCGCCACGTCCTCGACGACGCCGAACGGTTCGTGCGCCAAGCCGTGGTGGCCA
Organism: Saccharothrix sp. NRRL B-16348; assembly: GCF_001280085.1. GTDB lineage: Bacteria > Actinomycetota > Actinomycetes > Mycobacteriales > Pseudonocardiaceae > Actinosynnema. Next base: position 22,113 of record NZ_LGED01000239.1, read on the forward strand.
CCGCGCGGCTCGACGCGGCCGGTGACGCGGCGGCGCGCGGGAACCTGAAGGTCTTCGAGGAGATCGCCCGCGAGTTCGCCCGCTTCCTGGCCGTGCCCGCCGACGGCGTCGACGGGTTCCTCACCGCGCTGCGCCCCGGCGAGCCGCCCGAGGGCCAGCGCTACCTCCGGCAGGCGTTCACCCGCTACCACCAGGCGATGACCGCGGTCGACCCGAAGGAGCGAGCCGAACTCCTGCTCCTGGCCAACGTCGAGATCGGCCTGCACGAGCAGACCCGGCTGCAACCGGAGATCACCGCCGCGCTCGAAGCGCCGGTCGTCGACCCGCGCGACCTCGAACGACGTCTGCTCGACCTGCTGCTGCCCGGCAACCGCGCGGTCAAGTGGCTGCGGCGCGTGCTGCTGACCGTGCTCGGCCGACGCACGCCCATCCGCCTGGCCGGCGAGCACCTGGCCGACCACGCCCGCGCGCTGGCCCGCCGAGCCGTCACCGAGCACCTGATGACGCTGGCACTGCCGGACGGCGAACTGCTCGACCTCGCCGAAGACCTCCCCGCGCAGTTCCCGCCGCTGCTCGTCCAACTGTCCCACCCGGAACTGCTCGCGCTGCTCGAGATCGTCGACCCGACGTCCGACAGCCTCCTCGACACCGCCGCCCGCGACTGGTCCGACCTGCCCGACCGCCTGCACTACATCGCCGACATGTTCCGCTGCCACGCCCACCGGGCCGACCTGCTCGACCCGCCGTTCACGCCCGAGCAGGTCGCGGACCTCACGAACGGGCGTCGCCCGACCGGGCGTCTGTAGACCGTCACACCGGTTGCGGGTCGCGGCCGGCCCGCCGACCATCGGCACGGGCCGTCGGCGCAGTCGAGCGGGCCAGGGGAGGTCCGGTGGCGAGTTCCGCGGCGGCGCTGCTGGCGGGTCTGGTCCTGCTGATCGCGGGCGCCGACCTCGTGGTGCGCCAAGGCACCGCCCTCGCCGCCCGGTTCGGCGTCAGCCCGCTCGTGGTGGGCATGACCGTGGTCTCCCTCGGCACGAGCCTGCCGGAGCTGGCCATCGGCATCAACGCCGCCGGGCAGGGCAACGCCGGGCTCGCGGTGGGCAACATCGTGGGCACGAACCTGGTCAACGTCCTGCTCATCCTCGGGCTGAGCGCGCTGATCCGCCCCGTCGTGTTCGAACCCAGGACGCTGCGCTTCGACCTGCCGGTCATGACCGGCGCGGCGGTGCTGCTCCTCGTGCTGGCGCTCGACGGCTCGCTCACGAACGCGGACGGGGTGTGGCTGTGCGCCTACGGTGCCGCCTACCTCGGGCTGATGGTCGTCCACACCAGACGGCAAGCGGCGGCGTCCACCGGCGCACCGGCCACCGCCGCGAAGACCCGACCGGCCGCCCTCCAGGTGCTGCTGCTGGTCGCGGGCCTGGCCGTCATCGTCGTCGGGTCGGAGTTCCTCGTGGACGGTGCGGTGCGGATCGCCCGCGTCTGGGGCGCGAGCGACACGTTCATCGGCCTGACCGTCGTCGCGATCGGCACCTCGGCGCCCGAACTGGTCACCACGATCGTGTCCACGTTCCGCGGTGACCGGTCCCTCGCCCTGGGGAACCTCCTCGGCTCCAGCGTGTTCAACATCGCGCTCATCCTCGGGCCGACGATCCTCGCCGCGCCCGGCCCCGTCCCGGTGCCCGACGACGTGCTGGCCCTGGACATGGTCCTCATGGTCGCCACCGCCCTCGTGTGCGTGCCCGCCTTCTTCACCCGCAGACAGCTGACCCGCGTCGAGGGCGGCGCCTTCGTGGCGGCCTACGTGCTGTACACGACCTGGCTGCTCACGACGCGGCTGTGAGCACGCGCCCCGACACGTCACCCGATCGGGGCGTTTACCGTCGGTGCAGGTAGAAGCCCTTTTGCACGGCCACCGACCCGGACCTACCGTGATTGGGCCATGCCGGATTCTGCGCGGGACGACGACCGGCCGCGGGTGCCGCGACCGGGGCTCCCCGTGCGCCGGTGCGGTCCACCGGGGCGCACATGACCGACACCGGCAGCCACCGGCACGTCCGCGCCCCGTCGCTCGTGGACGCGACCGTGCCGCTGGTCGCGCTGGTGGCGCTGATCGGCGGCTCGCTGGCCCTGTTCGGACTGGACGCGCTCGACGGCCCCATCCAGGTCGCGCTCGTGCTCTGCGCGATGATCGCGGCGCTCGTCGTGCTCAAGAACGGCCACCGCTGGGACGAGGTCGAAGCCGCCAGCCAACGCGCGCTCACCTCCATCACCAGCGCGGTGTTCATCCTGCTGGCGGTCGGCGCGCTCATCGGCACGTGGAACCTGTCCGGCACCATCCCGACACTGGTGTACTACGGGATCCAGGCCCTCTCACCCACCTGGTACTACGCGGCCACCGCGCTGATCTGCGGCGTCGTCGCGATGTCGATCGGCAGCTCGTGGACGACCGCGGCCACGATCGGCGTCGGCCTGGTCGGCATCGCGCTGATGCTCGGCCTGTCGCCCGGCATCACGGCCGGCGCGGTGATCTCCGGCGCCTACCTCGGCGACAAGCTCTCACCGCTATCGGAGACGACCGTCCTCACCGCGCAACTGGCCAAGGTGGACGTCTACGAGCACATCAAACGCCAGGCGTGGACCTCGCTGCCCGCGTTCGGCCTCGCGTTCACCCTGTTCGCGCTGATCGGCCTGTTCTGGGGACCGGCGCCGACCGACGCGGGCGACACCACCTCCGAGCTGAACGCGCTGGCCGACATCTACTGGATCACACCGCTCAACCTGCTGCCGCTGGTGCTCCTCGCGGTCCTGTCCGTCCGCAAGGTTCCCGCGTCGCTCGCCCTGATCGCCTCGGCGCTCTTCGCCGGGCTCCTCGCCGTGTTCACCCAGCACGACGTCGTGCGGGCCTTCGTCGCCGCACCCGGCCTCGACCCGGTGCGGACCGGGATCCAGGCCGTGTGGCAGGCGCTGGCCACCGGCTTCTCGATGGACTCCGGCATCGGCGACATCGACCGGCTGCTGTCGCGCGGCGGCATGGACAGCATGCTGCTCACCCTGTGGCTGATCATCGGCGCGGTCACGTTCGGCACCGTGCTCGAGGAGTTCGGCCTGATCAACCGCCTGATCGACCCGATGATCCGCGCGGCGAAGGGCACCGGGCGGCTGTTCGTCACGGTGTTCGCCACCGCGTTCGGGCTCAACATCGTCGCGGGCGACCAGTACATCGCGCTCGTGCTGCCGTCCAAGGTCTTCCGGGCCGAGTTCGCCAGGCGGGGACTCGCGCCGACCAACCTGTCCCGGCTGGCCGCCGACAGCGGCACGGTCACCTCGCCGTTGGTGCCGTGGAACTCCTGCGGCGCCTTCATGAGCGCGGCACTGGGCGTGTCGACGCTGCTGTACCTGCCGTTCTGCTTCTTCAACATCGCCAGCCCGCTGCTGAGCGTGGTCTACGGGTTCACGGGCTTCCGGATCGAAAGGGTGCGGCCGACCGGCGCCGAGCCGGCCGACGCGTGAACAGGTGACGACGATGACGGTGACCGAAGCCAAGAAGTCGCGGCAGCTGCCGTTGCTGACGATGACCGCGATGGTGGTCGGCTCGATGGTCGGCGCCGGGGTGTTCTCGCTGCCCCGCAACTTCGCCCAGGCCACCGGCGTGTTCGGCGCGCTGGTCGCGTGGACGATCGCGGGCGTCGGCATGCTCATGCTCGCGTTCGTGTTCCAGGCCCTCGCGGTGCGCAAGCCCGAGCTCGACGCCGGCGTGTACGCGTACGCGAAAGCCGGTTTCGGCGAGTTCCCCGGCTTCTTCTCCGCGTTCGGGTACTGGGCGAGCGCGTGCGTCGGCAACGTCAGCTACTGGGTGCTGATCAAATCGACCCTCGGCACCGTGATCCCCGGCCTGGGCGAGGGGAACACCGTGCTCGCCGTGGCGATCTCGGCCGTCGGCGTGTGGGCGTTCCACTACATGATCACGCGTGGCATCAAGGAGGCCGCCGCGATCAACCGGATCGTCACCATCGCCAAACTCGTCCCCATCCTGACGTTCGTCGTGATCCTCGCCGTCACGCTGAAGACCGGCGTGTTCTCGGCCAACTTCTGGGGCGGCACCGAACCGTCGGCGGGCGCGCTGTTCGAGCAGGTCCGGTCGACGATGCTGATCACGGTGTTCGTCTTCCTCGGCGTCGAGGGCGCCAGCGTCTACTCGCGCTACGCCCGCAAGCGGTCCGACGTCGGCCGGGCGACGGTGCTCGGCTTCCTCAGCGTGCTGGCGCTGTTCGCGTCGGTGACGCTGCTGTCCTACGGCACGTTGGGCAAGGAAGACCTCGCCGGGCTGCGGCAGCCGTCGATGATGGGCGTGCTGGAGTCCGTCGTCGGCACGTGGGGGTCGGCGTTCATCGGCATCGGCCTGATCGTCTCGGTGCTCGGCGCCTACCTCGCGTGGACCCTGATGGCCGCCGAGGTGCTGTTCGTCGCCGCGAAGGACGACGACATGCCGCGCTTCCTCAAGCGCGAGAACCGCCAGGGCGTGCCGATCGCGGCACTGATCATGTCGAGCACGCTCATCACCGCGGTGCTGTTCGTGACCCTGTTCTCCGACGACGCCTTCACGTTCACCCTCAAGCTGTGCAGCTCGCTGTCGCTCATCCCGTACCTGCTGGCGGCCGGGTACGCGTTGCGGCTCGGCGCGACCGGTGAGACGTACGAGCACGACAGCAGCCGCCGCGGCAAGGAAGTGGCGTTCGCGGCCGTCGCCACCCTCTACACCGCGTTCCTGATCTTCGCGGCCGGCATCGAGTTCCTGCTGCTGTCGTTCATCATCTACGCGCCCGGCACGATCCTGTTCGTCATGGCACGCCGTGAGCAGGGCAGGCGCGTCTTCTCCCCCGCCGAGCTGGCGCTGTTCGTCCTCGCGGTCCTCCTGGCCGTGCTCGGCATCATCGGCCTGGCCACGGGCCTGATCGTCATCTAACGAGAGGGACAAGGACATGACCGACACGGCTCGACGCCCGTCCGCGGCGTACGGCGTGCACTCCGAGGTCGGCACCCTGCGCAAGGTGCTCGTCTGCGCACCCGGCCTCGCCCACGCCAGGCTGACCCCGAGCAACTGCGACGACCTGCTGTTCGACGACGTGATGTGGGTGCAGAACGCCGTCCGCGACCACTTCGACTTCATGGCCAAGCTGCGGGAACGCGGCGTCGACGTGGTGGAGCTGCACAACCTGCTCACCGAGACCCTCGACGTGCCGGGCGCCAAGACCTGGCTGCTCGACCGGAAGATCGTCGCCGACGAGGTCGGGCTCGGCCTGGTGGACGACACGCGCGCGTTCCTGGAAGGCCTGGAGCACCGCAGGCTGGCGGAGTACCTGATCGGTGGGCTGTCCACCACGGACCTGCCACCGGACTTCCGCCCCGGCTACCTCGCGCTCGCCCGCGAGTCGACCGGCGTGCCCGAGTACCTGATGCCGCCGCTGCCGAACACGCTCTACACCCGCGACACCACGTGCTGGCTCTACGGGGGCGTGACCCTCAACCCCCTGTACTGGCCGGCGCGGCACGACGAGACGTTGCTGATGAAGGCGGTCTACGGGTTCCACCCGGACTTCGTGGGCTCGACCGTCTGGTGGGGCGACCCCGAACGGCAGTGGGGGCTGTCCACGCTGGAAGGCGGAGACGTGATGCCGGTGGGCAACGGCGTCGTGCTGGTCGGCATGAGCGAGCGGTCGTCCCGCCAGGCCATCACCCAGCTGGCCGTAGCCCTGTTCGAGCGCGGCGCCGCCGAACGGGTGATCGTCGCCGGCATGCCGAAGCTGCGCGCGGCCATGCACCTGGACACGGTCTTCACCTTCGCCGACCGCGACTGCGTGACGACGTTCCCGAACATCGTCGACGGCATCCACACGTTCACCCTGCGCCCCGGCGACCCGATCGACGTGACCGAGGAGAAGCTGTCCTTCGTCGACGTCGTGGCCGACTCCCTCAACCTGCCCAAACTGCGCATCGTGGAAACCGCCGGCGACGCCTACACCGCCCAGCGCAGCCAGTGGGACAGCGGCAACAACCTGGTCGCGGTCGAACCCGGCGTGGTCGTCGCCTACGACCGCAACACCGAGACCAACTCACGACTGCGCAAGGCAGGCATCGAAGTGATCACCATCGTCGGCGCCGAACTGGGCCGCGGCCGCGGCGGCGGCCACTGCATGACCTGCCCCATCTCCCGCGACCCGATCGACTACTGACCGAAATCGCCGCCGCCCCCTCCCTCGCCCAACACATCACGATCCCGCGGCGTCGGCCGCCGTAGCATTCATCGCCGGACAAAGCGCTACCTCACACCACTGGCTCAGACGCTCTCCCGGTCGTACTCCACACGTGCCCGATCCACCTCGGCCATGTGCGACTCGGCCCCTCCTTTCTGACTCACCCCCTCAATCCGCGCGGAAAGCTCGGAATACCGCATCCGACCGCCGAGCAGCCCCAACGCCACAATCGCGAGACTCGCCCACTTGTCACCGATCGTGTCGAGCAACCGCCGACTGGGACAGAAGCGGCGAACGCATTGAATCGCGTCGCCCACCAACTGCGTCCATGAAAGGCACCCACCGTGACGCTCGCCCTCGTCTCCCGCCCCGACACCTCCACCCCGCCGACGTGACGCTGCCCCACTCGGCCAGCACGACCTGCGCGTCCGCGTCATTGCGCCTCCGTCGACCCGCTCATCGCCCGCGAACCGGCCAGTGCGATCTTCGGCCTCACCGGCCTGGGCATGTCCCTGACCGGAATCGTCAGCGCGACCGGCACCGACGTCACCACGTTCACCGTCGGCGACCCATCGCCGCGGTGCATCCCGACTTCACCGCCCCGGCCCGCGCCCACGCCGAGGAAACCATCGTCCCGGCCGCCACCGCCGCCCTCCCCTCAACGCCCAAGCCGCCGCCCAACTCGTGCACCTTCTCGGACCGGCCAACGGAGGAACCTTGCTGATCACGGGCACCGCCGGCGCGGTAGGCGGCTACGCCGCCGTCCTGCACACGACCGCCCTCTCCGCCGTCCGCGACAACGGAACGTTCGTCGGCGTCCCGTCAGCCTCTTCAGCGACGCCCGAACGAGGCATCGACCTCGGCATCGTGTGCATCCACCCCGACCACACCCAACTGACGACCCTCCTCACCCAAGCCGCCACCGGCGTCCTCGAACCACGCGTCGCGGGCCACCACCCCTGACAAACGCCTCCGCCGCTTACGACAAAGTCGCCTCCAACGGACAACGCGGCCGCCGACTCCTGATCCCGTAACCAAAACCCACCCACACACGACCGGTCCCGTGTTCACCCGAACACGGGACCGGCAGGCGCAGCGCGTAACGCCTCAGCGATTAGGGATTCTGCGTCTCCGCATTCGCCGCTCGCGCCACCAGCGCACCGGCCGCGACGTGCGCCCGATCCAGACCAACAGCCAACAAGGTGGCGCGAATAACCGAGACAGGAACGCGGTTCCGCAGTACCAGCGCGGTGCGTTCGGTCTCGATGTCAAGCCGAGTCGCGACGTCAGCCGGCAGCATGACCGGGACGAGATCCGTCACGTCGTCGTAGATGAGAGGTGGAACATCATTAGTCACCGCGCCAGCGTCGCCGGTCTGATCAACAAATACCAGTGCCCAATAGGCTGACAACCCCCGGAACCGAGCCCCCCGGTCCACCCCCCACCCCACACC
>NZ_LGED01000240.1 GCF_001280085.1 Saccharothrix sp. NRRL B-16348
GGAAACCTCTTGACGAGGTTCATAAATTTACTGGCTATTCGGCACGCTGTTGAGTTCTCAAAGAACACGCGCTCACCATCTTGTCCCGCGTCTTACCGCAGTTCATTCCGGGGCTTTGTGTTTCCGGTGTTTCGCTTGCTGTGGTTGAACCTTAGCTCGTTCGTTTTCGCGGTGTCAAATCGGCCGGTTTCGGCTTTTCGGCTCCGCGACAAACTCGCTTAGCATTCAATTTGTTCTACCGTCCGGAGCCGAGGCAGCACGCTGTGCCGCTGATTCGTTCCGGGGGCTTGTGTTCGCCGCGCTCCGTTCCGGTCTCTCTCCGGCCCGTTCCGCGCTGGCAGAGAGAAAGTTACACCCCGGCCCACGCGGAGACAAATCGGGGGGTCGGTTCCGCCATCTCCGCAGCTAGGCGTGGTGCGACCCCCTGGAACGGTGGATGCTGGGCCGGTGCAGCTCTCGCCACGGTTCGGCCGGTACGCGCTCCACGTCGCCTTGGTCGCGGCTTGCTACTACGCGGGCGCTCGGATCGGTCTTCTTCAAGCACTGGTGAACGACCAGGTGACGCCGTTGTGGCCGCCGACCGGTGTCGCCGTCCTCGCGCTGCTGCTCGGCGGGCTGAAGATGTGGCCGGGCATCGCGCTCGGCGCGTTCGTCGCCAACTCGACGCTCACCGACCTCGGTGCGACGGTTCTCATCACCTCGGGCAACACGATCGGCCCCGTGGTCGCCTACCTCCTGCTCAGGCGAGTGGGCTTCCGGCAGGAGTTGGACCGCACGCGTGACGCGCTCGCCCTGGTGTTCCTGGGCGGGCTCGTGGGCATGGCGGTCAGCGCGTCCATCGGCTCGGGCACGCTGCTGTTGGTGGGCACGATCGACGGCGCGTTGTTCTGGACGACGTGGATGGTGTGGTGGACCGGTGACGCGTTGGGCGTGCTGGTGGTCGTGCCGATCGCCTTGGCGTTCCGCTCGCTGCGCCTGCGCAAGCACCCCGTGCGCCGGTGGTTGGAGGCCGTCGCCCTGTTGGTGAGCACGGCGGTGGTCATGGCCGTGGCGAGCACGTACGACCTGCGGCTGATGTACCTGGTGTTCCCGTTCCTGATCTGGGCGGCGCTGCGCTTCCAGCACCTGGGCACCGCGCCGTGCGCGTTGATCGCGACGACCCTGGCGGCACGGGGCGCGGCACGCAGCACGGGTCCGTTCGCGGATCTGGACCTGGTGGTGCGGATGGTGACGCTCCAGGCGTTCAACGGGACGGCGGTGTTGACGGCGCTGCTGCTGTCGGCGGTGATCTCGGAGCGCAACGCGGCGCGTGCGGCCATCGAGCGCACGGTGACGCAGCTGGCGGACGTGGTGGCGCGGTACCAGCCGCCGGCGTTGGGCAACCTCCTGCCGCCCAAGCCGCCGGAGAAGCGCTAAGTGGACGTGGTGGTCGTCGGTGGCGGGCCGGCGGGACGGGCGTTGGCGCGGGCGTGCGCGGCGAGGGGTCTGGGCACGACGTTGGTCGACCCGAGGCCGGAGCGGCCGTGGCGGGCGACGTACGCGGCGTGGGTGGACGAGTTGCCTGCCGACGCGCCGGTGGCGGTGCGCACGTCGAGGGCCCGTGCGGTGACGACGGCTGAACACGTGATCGCGCGGGGTTACGCCGTGTTGGACAACGAGCGGTTGCGGTGGCTCCCGGACGACGTCCGGGTGGTCGCCGGTCGGGTGGTGGCGCGCACCGGGACGACGGCGACGTTGGCCGACGGGCGGGTGGTGACCGGACGGGTGGTGGACGCGAGCGGCTCGGTGGGTGGTCGGGCGGCGCAGACGGCGGTCGGCGTGGTGCTGCCGGCGAGGTCGGCGACACCGTTCATCGGGGCGGATGGTTCCGATGAGGCGCTGATCATGGACTGGCGCAAGCCTCCCGCGGCCACGACCGGTGATCCGACGTTCCTCTACGCGATCCCGGTGTCGGCGGACGAGGTGTTGGTGGAGGAGACGTCGTTGGCCCGCCGGCCGGGTCTGCCGCTGCGCGAGCTGCGGTTGCGGTTGCACGCGCGCCTGGCCGTGCACGGCATCCCGGTGCCGGACGACGAGGAGCGGGTGCGCATCGCGTTGGACGGGCGGGCGCGGGACGGCGCGTTCGGCGCGGCGGCGGGGTGGGTCCACCCGGCGACGGGGTACAGCGTGGCGGCGGCGTTGCGGCGGGCGCCGGTGGTGGCGGACTTGATCGCGAACGGGCGGGAGGTGACGCGTTCGGCGGCGGAACGGGCGGTGCGGCGGTTGCGGTTGAGAGGGCTCGAGGCGTTGCTGGCGCTGCCGCCCGACGAGGTGCCGGAATTCTTCAACGGATTTTTCCAATTGTCCGACAGTCTTCAACGCGACTACCTCGGCGGGCACGATGACCTGCGCGGGACCGCCCGCGCGATGCTCCGGCTGTTCGGCTCGGTGTCGTGGGGCATGCGGGCCCGGCTGGCATTTCCTGTGCAATCGGCCAAAGTTGTGAGAACACCTGGTTAACGCTCTCGGCAAAAGAAGATCGACAGGGCACGATCGGGGCCGTGCCCGCCTTGCTGGATGACGTTCGCTTCGCCTTCCAGCCGTTGTTCAACCTCCACACCGGAGGGGTCGTGGCGGTGGAAGCGCTGGCCCGACCGCACGACGGCACCGTGCAGGACCTGCTGCGGATGGCCTTCCGCGCCGGGTACCTGGCCAACACCGACGTGGCCCTCGCGTGCCGCGCGGTCCGGCACGCGGCCGACCACGGCCTCGGCGTGCCGCTGCACGTCAACCTGCTCGCGTTGACGATCGCCGACAAGCCCGAGCTGATGGCCCCGCTCTACAGCGCGCTGCGCGAGGTCGGGCGCACCCCGGCCGACCTGGTGGTCGAGGTCGGGACGCCGTACTCGCGCGCGCCGCGCCGGCTGCTGGTCAAGGGCATCGAACGGCTGCGCGAGGACGGGTTCCGGATCGGCCTGGACGGCGTCGGCGAGGGCGACTCGCCGTTGTCGCTGCTGGCCGAGGTGCAGCCCGAGGTGATCAAGCTGGACCGCGAGGTGGTGGTGGCGCTGCCCACCGACCCCGCCCGGTACGCGCTGGCCCAGGCGTTGCAGCACCTGTGCGAGCAGATCGGGTCGCTGGTCGTGGCGGAGGGCGTGGAGACCGAGGCGCAGCTGGCCTCGCTGCGGCGGCTCGGTGTGCGGCTCGCGCAGGGCAACCTGCTGGCGAGCCCGCAGCGCCGCCCCAAGGTGGACGGCACGATCTCGGCGGTGTTGAGCGAGGTCAACGACCCGGAGGCGGTCACGAGCACGATGACCGCGCCGTTGCGGCGCAAGTCGGGGCCGAAGGTCACCGACTTCCTGCACCCGGCGACCACGCTGCCCGACTCGGCGACGTCCGAGGAGGTGCGCGACGTGCTCGCGAACCAGCCGACGGTCAGCGGCGTGGTGCTCGTGGACGACGACGGCAGGCCGCGGTGGACGGTGGACCGCAACCGGTTCCTGCTGGCGGTGACGGGGCCGTTCGGGCACGCCCTGCACGCGAAGCGGGAGGCGGCGCGGCTGGCGGACCGGCCGAAGCTGATCGGCTCGGACTCGAGCGCGTTGGAGCTGCTGGACGTGGTCGCGCACGCCAACCGTGAGCGCACCAACGACGACCTGGTGGTCGTGGACGACGACGACCGGTGCCTCGGCGTGGTGCGGGTCGCGGACGTGGTGCGCGGTGTCGCCGAGCTGAAGGTGGAGCAGGCGGCGGCGTTGAGCCCGTTGACGCGGCTGCCGGGCAGCGACTCGATCGCGCGCGAGGTGGACCGGCGCATCCTGGGCGGCGAGCTGTTCGCGGTGGGGTGGCTGGACGTGGACGCGTTCAAGCGGGTGAACGACTCGGCGGGGTTCGCGGCGGGTGACGACCTGATCAGGGCCATAGGGCGTGCGCTCACCGACGGCGCGACGTCGTTCCCGGGCGTGCAGGTGGGGCACGTCGGCGGGGACGACTTCCTGGTGGTGGCCGGGCTGGACGAGATCGTGCCGTTCTCGGCGGGTGTGCTGGACGTGCCGTTCGAGGCGGAGGGGCGCGGGGTGACGTTGTCGTTGGCGACGTTGATCTGCGCGGCCGGGTCGGTCGGGTCGTACCGGGAGGTGTCCCGGTTGCTGGCGCCGTTGAAGGAGCACGCGAAGTCGTTGCGGGGCACCAGTTGGGTGCTGGGGAGGCCGGGCAGCGACCACGTCGACGTGCTGCGCGGCGGGCCGCACCTGGCGGTAAGTTAGGAAAGTTCACCGCAAAGCCGCATGTGCCGCCCGATCGGTTACTCATAGCATCAGCCGGACTACCCAGCGTCGGGAGGTCCCTGGTGAGCGAGGTCACCGCCCTACCGCTTCCGCGAGTCGTCTCGGACCTGCCGCTCTCGGTGGGCGTCGAGGAGGAGTTCCTGCTGGTCGACGCGCGCACCGGGGTGCTGGTGCCGTTGGCGGGCGAGGTGTTGGGCGGCGCCCGTCCCGGGCTCGACCTCCAGACCGAGATGACGCTCTACCAGGTGGAGAGCGCGACCCGGGTGTGCCGGAGCATGGCCGAGGTGCGTGACCAGCTGCTGGCGGCACGCCGTGCGCTCGCCGCGCTGGCCGAGGCCGAGGGTGCGCGGATCGTGGCGACGGGGACCCCGGTGCTCGGCGGCGTCCACCCGCCGCCGCTGACCGACTCCGACCGCTACCGCACCATCGCCGCCGAGTACGGGTCGTTGGTCGACGGGCTGACCATCTGCGGGTGCCACGTGCACATCGGGATACCGGACGAGGACACCGGGGTGCTGATCAGCAACCACCTGCGGCAGTGGCTGCCGGTGCTGTTGGCGATCAGCGCGAACTCGCCGTTCTCGGACGGGCGGGACACGGGGTACGCGAGCTGGCGCTACCTGTCGTGGAGCCCGTGGCCGTCCGCGGGCGCGCCGCCGTGGTTCGAGTCGGCGGAGGACTACCACCGGGGCACGCGGGTGCTGCGGTCGGGCGGCGCCGCGCTGGACCCGGCGATGGTCTACTGGGACGTCCGGCTGTCGGACCGGCACCCGACGGTGGAGCTGCGGGTGTGCGACGTGGCGGCGACCGTGGACGAGGCCGTGGTGCTGGCGGCACTCGTGCGGGCGATCGCGCTGACGGCGCTGGCCGGGGTGCCCGCGCAGCACGTGCCGGACCTGGCGTTGCGGACGGCGTTGTGGCGGTCGGCGCGGGACGGGCTGGACGGCGCGGGGATCGAGCCGTTCAGCGGCCGGCTGGTGCCCGCGGCGGACATGGTGCGGGCACTCGTGGACTGGGCTCGCCCTGCTCTGCGCGAGACCGGTGACGAGGACCTGGTGGTCGACGGCATCGACCGGTTGCTGCTCGACGGCACGGGTGCGGTGCGGCAGCGGCGGGCGTTCCGGCGGCGCGGTTCGCTCCGGGACGTGGTCGAGATGCTGGTGGCGCAGACGTAGGCGCGCTGTCGAAGTGCTGGTCGCGCCCGGCCGGCGCATGCTTGGTCTACGCGACCAAGGAGGTTCGACATGACCACCGCACGGGAGATCATGAACGCCGGTGTCCAGTGCGTCAAGGAGGACCAGAGCCTGCTCGACGCGGCGCGGATGATGCGTGACCTGGGCGTCGGCTCGTTGCCGATCTGCGGCAAGGACGACAAGCTGCACGGCATCATCACCGATCGCGACATCGTGCTGCGCTGCGTGGCCGAGGGCCGTGATCCCGCAGCCATGAAGGCCGGCGACATGTCCGGGCACCTGCACTGGGTCGACGCGGACGACGACCTGTCACAGGTCCTGCGGACGATGGAGGACAACCAGATCCGCCGACTCCCGGTGATCGAGCAGCACCGACTGGTCGGCATGGTGTCCGAAGCAGACCTCGCCCGTCACCTGGACGAGTCCCAGATCGCGGAGTTCGTGGAACGCGTCTACGCCCGCTGACCGAATTTGTCAGACCCTGCACACGCACCCGTCCACTGGCACGCCTTCCCTCAAAGGGAGGGGTTCGTGTCATCCCGCCGACCTGGCGCAGCCCTACCGCACGTGTCAAGGGGGCGGCGTTCACCAATGCCCGCCCACATCCACTGTTGCCGCCCCCTTGACGCGTGTGGTTGCCCTTGTGGAGGTCGGCGGGATGACACGAAACCCGCACCACAACGGACCCGGACGCTTAACCACCAAACGAGGCGTCATCCTGCTGATCTGCCCGTCCGGCGAGGACATGCTTTCAAGCTTGTGATCTCTGGAAACAAAACAGGGACCCCCTTCACGGAGGCCCCTGCCCAAGCTGAAGCTGTCTCAGACCGTGAACCCAAGGGCCCGCAACTGCTCACGCCCGTCGTCCGTGATCTTCTCCGGCCCCCACGGCGGCATCCACACCCAGTTGATGCGGAAGTCGTTGACGATCCCGCTCGCCCCGCCACCGCCACCCACCAGCGCCGACCGCGTCTGGTCCTCGATGACGTCCGTCAACGGGCACGCCGCCGACGTCAGCGTCATGTCGATGAGCGCGACGTTCTCCTCGTCCACGCGGATGTCGTAGACCAGGCCCAGGTCCACGACGTTGATCCCCAACTCGGGGTCGACGACGTCGCGCATGGCCTCCTCGACGTCGTCCACCGCGGCCACGTCCGCCTTCGGCGCGGGCGGCTCGGGCATGCCCTCGATGCCGCGCACCACGTCTTCCTCGGCGGCCACGCCGCTGCTGTCGGTGGTCGTGCCGTTGCTCTCGGCGGTCATGCCTTCGCTCCCTCGCTGCGTGCCACCGCGTCCTTGAAAGCCATCCAGCCCAGCAGCGCGCACTTCACGCGCGCCGGGTACTTCGCCACTCCCGCGAACGCGATGCCGTCCTCCAGGACGTCCTCGTCGGGCTCCACCTGGCCGCGGCCCTGCATGAGCTCCACGAACGCGTCCATCTTCTCGAACGCCTCACCGAGCGGCTTGCCCACCACCAGGTCGGTCAACACGGACGTCGACGCCTGGCTGATGGAACAGCCCTGCCCGTCGTACGACACGTCGCGCACGGTGTCGCCGTCGAGCGAGACCCGCAGCGTCACCTCGTCGCCGCACGTGGGGTTGATCTGGTGCGACTCGGCGTCGTACGGGTCGCGCAGGCCGCGCCCGTGCGGGTTCTTGTAGTGGTCCAGGATGATCTCCTGGTACATCTGCTGGAGCTGCATCTCAGACCACCCCGAAGAACTTCTGCGCCTCGCGGACGGCGTCGACCAGGGCGGTCACCTCGTCCGGCGTGTTGTACAGGTAGAAGCTGGCCCGCACGGTGGCGGCGGCGTTCATCCGCCGGTGCAGGGGCCACGCGCAGTGGTGGCCGACGCGCACCGCGACGCCCAGGCTGTCGAGCACCTGGCCGGCGTCGTGCGCGTGGATGCCCTCGATGACGAACGACACCGCGCCGCCGCGGTCCACGGCTTCCGTCGGTCCGACGATCCGCACACCGGGCACCTCGGCGAGTTCGCGCAGCGCCTGCTCGGTGAGCTGGTGCTCGTGCGCGGCGATCCGGTCCATGCCGATGGCGTTGAGGTAGTCGACCGCCGCGCCCAGCGCCACGGCCTGCGACGTCATCGGCACGCCCGCCTCGAACCGCGCGGGCGGCGGCGCGAACGTCGACTGCGCCATGTGCACCATCTCGATCATGGACCCGCCGGTGAGGAACGGCGGCAGGGTCTCCAGCAGCTCACGGCGCCCGTAGAGCACGCCGATGCCGGACGGCCCGAGCATCTTGTGGCCGCTGAACACCGCGAAGTCCACGCCGAGTGCCTTGAAGTCGACCGGGCTGTGCGGCACCGACTGGCACGCGTCCAGCACGGTCAACGCGCCCACCGCGCGGGCCGCGTCCGCCAGCACCCGCACCGGCAGCACCGTGCCGAGCACGTTCGACTGGTGGGTGAACGCGACGACCTTCGTGCGCTCGTTGATCAACGAGTCGATCTCCGACAGGTCGAGCCGACCTTCGTCGGTGACGCCGAACCAGCGCAGCGTGGCGCCCGTGCGGGCGGCGAGCTGCTGCCACGGCACGAGGTTCGCGTGGTGCTCCATCTCGGTCACGACGATCTCGTCGCCGGGACCGACGCGGAACCGCTCGGCCTCGGGACCGGCCGTGGCCGCGTTGCCCATGGCGTACGCGACGAGGTTCACGCCCTCGGTCGCGTTCTTGGTGAACACGATCTCGCCGTACTCGACGCCCACGAAGTCGGCGACCTTCTGCCGCGCGCCCTCGTAGGCGTCCGTCGCCTCTTCGGCGAGTTGGTGCGCGCCGCGGTGCACCGCGGCGTTGGCGGTCTCCAGGAAGGCGCGCTCGGCGTCGAGGACCTGCCTCGGGCGTTGCGAGGTGGCGCCGGAGTCCAGGTAGACCAGCCGCTTCCCCTCCCGCACGGTGCGGCCCAGGATGGGGAAGTCCGCCCGGACGGTAGCGACGTCCAGTGGAGTAGCGGTGGTGGTCACTGGTCCGACGCCTCCTCTCGATACGTGTTCACGGACAGGTGCAACGTCAGGCGATGCCGGCTGCTTCCGGCTTTCCGATGTACTTCACGTAACCCTCGGCCTCGAGCTGGTCGGCCAGCTCCGGACCGCCGGACTCGGCGATGCGGCCACCGGCGAACACGTGCACGAAGTCGGGCGAGATGTACTTGAGGATCCGGGTGTAGTGCGTGATCAGCATGACGCCGACGTCACCGGACTGCTTGTACCGGTTCACGCCCTCGGAGACGACGCGCAGCGCGTCGACGTCCAGGCCGGAGTCGGTCTCGTCGAGGATCGCGACCTTCGGCTTGAGCAGCCCGAGCTGCAGGATCTCGTGGCGCTTCTTCTCGCCGCCGGAGAAGCCCTCGTTGACGGAGCGCTCGGCGAAGGCCGGGTCGATGTCCAGCTCGGACATCGCCTCCTTGACCTCCTTGACCCAGTGGCGCAGCTTCGGCGCCTCGCCGCGCACGGCGGTGGCGGCGGTGCGCAGGAAGTTCGACATCGAGACGCCGGGCACCTCGACCGGGTACTGCATGGCGAGGAACAGACCCGCGCGGGCGCGCTCGTCCACGGTCATGTCCAGCACGTTCTCGCCGTCCAGCAGCACGGTGCCGGAGGTGACGTCGTACTTGGGGTGCCCGGCGATGGCGTAGGACAGGGTGGACTTGCCCGAGCCGTTGGGGCCCATGATCGCGTGGGTCTCGCCTGCCTTGATGGTCAGGTCGACGCCTTTGAGGATCTCCTTGGAGCCCTCGTCGGTGTTGACCGAGACGTGCAGGTCCTTGATCTCCAGAGTGGCCATCGGTGCTTCGTTCTCCTGGTGTTGCGAGCGAAAGTCAGTTCGTGGTGGCGGTGACGTCCACGTAGACGTCGTCCCCGCGGAGTTCGACGGCGAACACGTCGACCGGCTCGGTGGCGGGCGGCGAGGACGGGCGGCCGGTGCGCAGGTCGAAGCACGACCCGTGCAGCCAGCACTCCACGCCCTTGCGCGTCACCTCGCCCTCGCTGAGCGCCACTTCGGCGTGCGAGCACAGGTCGCGCAGCGCGTGCACGGTGTCGCCGTCGCGGACGAGCAGGACCGGGGTGTACCCGTCGCCGACCTCGAACGCGGCAGGCTTGCCGTCGTCGAGGTCGGTCAGCGAGCACACCCTGATCACACGCCCACCGCTTCGAGCTCCGCCTCGATCGCGGCTTCCAGGCGCTCGCGCACCTCGGGAACGGCGATCTTGAGCAGGATCTCGTGGAAGAAGCCGCGCACGACCAGTCGGCGCGCCTGGTCCTCCGGGATGCCGCGGGCCTGGAGGTAGAACAGCTGCTCGTCGTCGAACCGGCCGGTGGCGCTGGCGTGGCCCGCGCCCTCGATCTCGCCGGTCTCGATCTCCAGGTTGGGCACCGAGTCGGCGCGCGCGCCGTCGGTGAGCACCAGGTTCCGGTTCAGCTCGAACGTCTCGGTGCCCTCGGCCGCGGCGCGGATCAGCACGTCGCCGATCCACACCGTGTGCGCGTCCTCGCCCTGCAGCGCGCCCTTGTAGACCACGTTGCTGCGGCAGTTGGACGCCGAGTGGTCGATGAAGGTGCGGTGCTCCAGGTGCTGGCCCGCGTCGGCGAAGTACAGGCCGAGCAGTTCGGCGTCGCCGCCGCGGCCGGTGTAGGTGACCACCGGCGTGAGGCGGACGACGTTGCCGCCGAGGGTGATGACGGTGTGCTTGAACGAGGCGTCGCGGCCCAGCTTGGCGTGGTGCGACGACACGTGCACCGCGTCGTCGGCCCAGTCCTGGATGGCGACCACGGTCAGGTGCGCGCCGTCGCCGACGACGAACTCGACGTTGTCGGCGTACGCGCCGGAGCCGCGGTGGTCGATGACGACGACGGCCTCGGCGAACTGCTTGGCGTGCACGTGCAGGTGGCCGTAGGCGACCTGGCCCTCGCCCGCGCCGGTCACCGTGATGGTGGTCGGCTCGGACTTCGCGTCACCGGGGAGGGTGACGACGGTGGCCTCGGTGAACGACGACCAGGCCTGGGCGGCGACGCGGTCACCGGGGGTGCCCGCGACGCCCAGCCGCTCGTCGCCGCGTGCCACGGTCTCGACCGTGACGCCGTCCGGCGCGTTGACCTCGACGTTCGCCGTGCCGGTGGCCTCGGCGCCGTTGTGCAGGTTCGCCAGGCGCTTCATGGGGGTGAAGCGCCAGATCTCCTCGCGACCGCCGGGCACTTCGAACGCGTTCACGTCGAACGACGTGAAGTGGTCCGCGCGCGAAGAGATCGGGGCACCCGCACCGTGCGAGTGGGCCGTCAGGCCGTGTTGTTCTTGATCGGTGGTGACGGCCATGTCAGCCGACGGCCCCTTCCATCTGCAGCTCGATCAGGCGGTTCAGCTCGAGGGCGTACTCCATCGGCAGCTCGCGCGCGATGGGCTCGACGAACCCGCGCACGATCATCGCCATGGCCTCGTCCTCGTTGAGACCGCGGGACATCAGGTAGAACAGCTGGTCCTCGGAGACCTTCGAGACCGTGGCCTCGTGGCCCATCGACACGTCGTCCTCGCGGACGTCGACGTACGGGTAGGTGTCCGAGCGGCTGATGTTGTCCACCAGCAGCGCGTCGCACTTGACCGTGGACTTCGAGTGGTGCGCCCGCTTGTTGACCTGGACCAGGCCGCGGTAGGAGGTGCGGCCACCGCCGCGCGCCACCGACTTCGACACGATCGTGGACGACGTGTAAGGCGCCATGTGGACCATCTTCGCGCCGGCGTCCTGGTGCTGGCCCTCGCCCGCGAACGCGATCGAGAGGACCTCGCCCTTGGCGTGCTCGCCCATCAGGAACACGGCCGGGTACTTCATGGTGACCTTGGAGCCGATGTTGCCGTCGATCCACTCCATGGTCGCGCCCTCTTCGGCCTTCGCGCGCTTGGTGACCAGGTTGTAGACGTTGTTCGACCAGTTCTGGATGGTCGTGTAGCGGCAGCGACCACCCTTCTTGACGATGATCTCCACGACGGCGGAGTGCAGCGAGTCCGACGAGTAGATCGGCGCGGTGCAGCCCTCGACGTAGTGCACGTACGCGCCCTCGTCGACGATGATCAGCGTGCGCTCGAACTGGCCCATGTTCTCGGTGTTGATCCGGAAGTAGGCCTGGAGCGGGATGTCGACGTGGACGCCCTTGGGCACGTAGATGAACGAGCCGCCCGACCACACCGAGGAGTTCAGCGCGGAGAACTTGTTGTCACCCGACGGGATGACGGAGCCGAAGTACTCCTTGAACAGCTCCGGGTGCTCGCGCAGCGCCGTGTCCGTGTCCAGGAAGATGACGCCCTGCTCCTCAAGGTCCTCGCGGATCTTGTGGTAGACGACCTCGGACTCGTACTGGGCCGCGACGCCGGACACCAGGCGCTGCTTCTCCGCCTCCGGGATGCCGAGGCGGTCGTAGGTGTTCTTGATCTCGTCGGGCAGGTCG
This sequence comes from Saccharothrix sp. NRRL B-16348, assembly GCF_001280085.1. Classification (GTDB taxonomy): domain Bacteria; phylum Actinomycetota; class Actinomycetes; order Mycobacteriales; family Pseudonocardiaceae; genus Actinosynnema. Next base: position 11,912 of record NZ_LGED01000240.1, read on the forward strand.
TCCCAGGTCGCCGCCTGCTTCTCGGTCGACCGGACGAAGTACTTGATGTTGTCGAAGTCGATGCCCGACAGGTCGGAGCCCCACGTCGGCATCGGCTTGCGGTCGAACAGCCGCAGCGCCTTCAGCCGGAACTCCAGCATCCACTCGGGCTCGTTCTTCTTCGCCGAGATGTCCCGAACGACGTCCTCGTTCAGGCCCCGGCGAGCGCTCGCGCCTGCCACGTCCGAGTCGGACCAGCCGAACTCGTAGTTGCCGATGCTCGCCAGGGTCTCTTCCTGGGTGAGCGGGGCTGTGGTGGTGCGCTGCTCGGCAGCGGCAGTCATGCGGGCTCCCCTCCATCTGGGATCCGGGGTGTGTTCGGGATGTGCGTCGTGCACACGGCATCGCCGCGGGCGATGGTGGCCAGGCGCTGGACGTGCGTGCCGAGCAGGTCGGCGAACGCCGCCGTCTCGGTCTCGCACAACTGCGGGAACTCCGCCGCGACGTGCGCCACGGGGCACAGGTGCTGGCAGAGCTGCTCGCCCGCCCCCACGTGACGCGCCGAAGCAGCGTAGCCCTCCCTGGTCAGCGCCACGGCGAGGGCCTTGGCCCGCTCCGCGGCGTCGGGCTGGGCCACGATGGCCGCTCGGTGCCGGTCGACGAAGGCGGACACCCGTCGTTCGGCGAAGGCTCGTACCGCCTCCTCCCCGCCCTGTTCGGCGAGGAACCGCAGCGCGGCGGCGGCGAGGTCGTCGTAGGCGTGCCCGAAGCGGGCCCGCCCCTGCTCGGTCAGCAGGAAGAGCTTGGCCGGGCGACCCCGGCCGCGCTGACCCCGTCGCGGGGCCTCCCTGCTGGTCGCCTCGCCGTCGGCCACCAGCGCGTCGATGTGCCGGCGCACCGCCGTGGGGCTCAGGCCGAGCTGTTCCGCGACCGAGGCCGCGGTCACCGGGCCCTGCTCCAGGAGGAGCCGTGCGACGGCGTGCCGGGTACGGCCGTCGTGCCCGGACGGCACAGCGGTCGAATGGGTCCCGGCGTTTTTCACAACACCAGTGTTGCGTATTTCGCGGGCAGTCGCAAAGATCGACCCTCGTCGGGTGACCCGAGTCACGCGTTCCGGCCGGTCGCTACCCTTCGGGCGTGGCGGCGGGCGGAATGGTGATGGCGAACCGGAGCGAGATCGGCGAGGCAGCACCCCTCGACGCGCCCGAACGGCGGCAGCTCGACGTGATCCGCCGGTGGGGCACGGTGGGCGCGCTGCTGCTGGCGGTCGGCTCGCTCGGGTCGGGCGCCGCGCCGATCTTCAGCCCGCTGCCCGGCACGCCGCTGCTCGGGCTGTTCGTGCGGATGCCCAGCGCGTCCATGGCCGTGGTGTGGACCGGCATGTTCCTCATCGTGTCGGCGTGGCTGTGGCTGGGCCGGTTCGCCCGGCCGGGTCGTCCCCGGCTGATGTCGCGCAGCCAGCTCGACCGCACGCTGCTGATGTGGATCACGCCGCTGGTGTTCGTGCTGCCCATGTTCAGCCGGGACGTCTACAGCTACCTGGCGCAGTCGCAGATCGCGGCCAACGGGCAGGACCCGTACGAGCTGGGGCCGGCGACGGCGCTGGGCGTCGAGCACGACCTGACGAAGAACGTGCCGAACATCTGGCGCGAGACGCCCGCGCCGTACGGGCCGCTGTTCCTGGCCGCCGGTCGGGTCATCTCGATGGTGACCGGCGACAGCGTGCTGCCCGGCATCTTCCTGCACCGGCTGCTGGGGCTGCTGGGGCTGGCGATGATCGTGTGGGCGCTGCCCCGGCTGGCGCGGCGCTTCGGCGTGCCCCCGGTGAGCGCGCTGTGGCTGGGCGCGGCGAACCCGCTGGTGCTGTTCCACCTGGTCGTGGGCGTGCACAACGAGGGGCTGGCGATCGGCCTGATGCTGGTGGGGCTGGAGTTGGCGTTGCGGAAGATGCCGCTGGTCCCGGGCACGCCGATGACGCGTGAAGAGCTGCTGTGGATCGTCCTCGGGGCGACCATGATCACGTTGGGCGCGGCGGTGAAGATCCCGGCCGCGCTGGCGCTCGGGTTCCTGGGCGTGCTGATCGCGCGGCGGTGGGGCGGGCGGTTCTCCGACCTGGTGCGGTCGGCGTTGTTGTTGCTGGTCATCTCGGGTGTGGTGATGGTCGGGACGTGCGTGGGCACCGGGCTCGGGTTCGGGTGGGTGGAGACGCTGAACGTGGCCGGCACGGTGAAGAGCTGGATGTCGCCGCCGACCGCGATGGGGTTCATGGGCGGCGGGCTGGGGCTGGCGCTCGGGCTGGGCAACCACACCGAGTCGGTGATCGTGCTGATGCGGATCGTGACGCAGGCCGTGTCGGTGGTGATCGTGGCGACCCTGCTGTGGAAGGCGTTCCGGGGTCGGATCAAGGCGGTCAACGGCCTGGGCGCGGGGTTGGGCGCGGTGCTCGTGCTCGGGCCCGTGCTGCAGCCGTGGTACGTGCTGTGGGCGGCGTTGCCGCTGGCCACGGCCGTGCTGGCGCGCCGGTTCCGGGTCTTCGCCACCACCGCCAGCGCCGTGATCGCGGTGATCCTGCCGCCGACGGGCTCGGCGTTCGACGGTCGCGCCTACATCGTGCCGCAGGCCGTGACGGGCGCCGTGATCGTGTTCGCGGTGTGCCTCTTCGTGGCCCGCAAACAGGTCATCCCCTTGATCAAACGCGACCCCCTCCCCGGCTCCGCCTGACCCTCACTTTCGAGAGTCCTACCTTCACACCGCGTGAGTCCTACGTTCAGAACGCGAGTGTCCTACGTTCAGAACACCTGAGTTCAACGCTCAGCACGCGCGGCACGGCGTCGGGGCTGCGCTGAGCGTTGAATTCACGCACCCCGGACGTAGGACTCTCGCGCGCTGAACGTAGGACTCTCGCGGTGTAGCTGGGAGGATCGGGCGCAATCCGGGGAGGGAGTGCGTGATGGTCGACGTGCCGAGGGAGCAGATCCGGTTCGCCGTCGTGCTCAACGGGGGTGTGAGCCTCGCCGTGTGGATGGGCGGGGTCGTGCTCGAACTCGACCGCCTGACCAGGGGTGACGGCCCGTACGCCGACCTGCTGGACATGGTCGGCAGCACGGCGCGCGCCGACGTCATCACGGGCACGTCCGCAGGCGGCATCAACGGCGCCGCGTTGGCGTTGTCGCAGGTCAACGCCAACGCCCGGCTGGAACGGCTGCGTGACCTGTGGGCCGAGCAAGGCCGGATGGAACAGCTGCTGCGCACCCCGTTCCGGGGCCAACCGGCGTCACTGCTGCGCGGCGATGAGTTCTTCCTCCCGAGGCTCCAGGAAGCCCTCGAACGCCTGACCACCGACTTCGCACCGCAAGAAGACCGGCCGGTCGACCTGCGCATCACGACGACGCTGCTCGCGGGCGTGCCCACGGTCACCCACGACGACCTCGGCCAGACCCTCGTCCAGTCCACCCACCAGGGCAGCTTCTCGTTCCGCCGCGACCCCGGCGGCCGGGACGACTTCACCGCCGACAAGCTCCCGACGCTGGTCAGCCGGATGGCGCTGGCCGCCCGCTCGTCCGCGTCGTTCCCGTTCGCGTTCGAGCCCTCGTTCATCCCGGTCGCACCCGGCGCGCCCGACGGCGACAAGCCCAACATGGCCGAGGTCGCGTCCTGGGCCAACGACACCGACAACCGGTCCCGCTACGCCGTCGACGGCGGCGTCCTGGTCAACACGCCCACCAAGGAGGCGTTGGAGGCCATCGACCGGATGCCCGCCGAGGGCCCGGTGCGGCGGGTGATGCTGCTGGTGTTCCCGCACGCCCCCGAGGCGGTGGTCGAGCCGGTCGCCCCGGTGGACGGCGCCCTGCCCAGCACGATGGCCACCGGCGGCAAGCTGCTCGGCGCGCTGACCAGCCAGAGCGGCCGGACCTACGTCGAACGCATCGAGGAGCACAACCGCAACGCCGCCTCCCGCCGCGGCGGGCGCAACGCCCTGCTGGACCGGCTCGCGTCCGGCGGCTCGGTCACCGGGAAGGTGTACGCGCTGGCCGAGACCCTGCACGACCACTACGAGGACGTGCGCATCCGGCACGCCGCCCGCGACGTCACGTCCCGCCAGTTCGAGGTGCCGGGCGCGAACGCCGCCGGTTGGACGTTCGAACGGGTCCGCGCCGCGGCCGAGGCGGCGCAGCGCGAGTACCGCGCCGACCACAGCAAGCTGCCGTACGTGCCGACCCGGCCCCAGCCCGCCGCGCTGCCCGACCACGGCTGGCCGTGGGGCATCACGATGGCCGAACGGCTCGCGTCCGCCGCGATGGACGTGCTCAAACGCCTGGTGTGGGTGATGCCGGACGCCCAGCGGCTCGCGATGGCCCGCACGAACCTGTTCGACGTGCGGGCGAGGCTGCGCGCCGCCCGGATCGAGCTGGACGGGCACTGGACCACCGAGGGGACCGAGGAGCTCGACCAGGCGTACTGGGAACGGCGGGTCCACCGGTTCGCCGAGAAGATGCTGGACGAGCCGGACGGCGTCGGGCAGCGGGTGCGCGAGCAGGTGGAGCGGATCGCGGGCGTCCTGGGCGACGCGCACGACATCCTCGACCAACTGGAGGACGAGCAGCTGCGGGTCGGCGAGCTGCGGTCGTGGCACCGGCTGCTGACGGAGCCGCGCACCGACGCGGAGGCCGAGGCGGGGCTCGTGGCGGGCGAGCTGCTGCTGTCGCGGGTGCTGGCCCTGGAGGTCGCGACGACGTGCCTGGCCGACGACACCCGCGGCGGCCTCGACCAGGCCGTCGAGCTGGTGCAGATCAGCCTGCAGACGCGCAACGCGTTCGCCGAGTACAGCATCACCGCCGAGGACAAGGCGGGCGGCGCGTCCCTGCACCGGTTCTCCGGGTTCCTCAAGCGGTCCTGGCGGGTCAACGACTGGATCTGGGGGCGGCTCGACGGCGCGTCCATGCTGTGCAAGGTGGTGTTCGACCCGAAACGGCTGCTGCGCGTGGACCGGCTGACCGGTGGTGGCGGCGATCCCGTCGAACGGGCCGCGGCCAAGGTCGACGAGCTGGTGGTGCAGCTGTTCGGCGACGGCGTGCCGGACGAGCTGGCGCCATACGCCGAGCGGGCGAAGGCGGAGCTGGGGAAGGTTTACGCGAACCCGGACGGCGACCACCCGCCGACGTGCGCGGCGCTGGCGGAGCTGGCCGCGTGGGGCCTGCACGTCCGGATCATCTGCGAGGAGCTGCCCGCGCTGCGCGCCGCGATCCTGGCCGACCGGCACGAGGGCGCGGACCGGCGTTCGCGCGGCGAGCTGTTCCTGGAGGAGCAGGCCGCGCTGCTGGCCCGGCTGCCCGTGCGGACGGACGCGGAACGGGTCGAGGTGGGCGTGCGGGGGTTGAGCGCGTTCGACCGGGCGGGCATCGGGCGTGAGCCCCTGGTGCAGGAGGCGAGCAGCGACCAGGTGATCCGGACGGCGGCGACGGCCGCGGCGGTGGCGATCACCGTCGCCGACAGCGACAACTCCGGTCTCGGCACGGCGAAACCACTGACCAGGACGTTGCGCGGGGCGGCGCTGCTGCCGTACTGGACGATCACCGGGCTGACCAGGGGCGGCCGGTTGGCGCAGTTCCTCGGGCTGCTCGGGTTCGCGCTGGGCGGCGCGCTGCTGGTGCTGTCGTTGTTCGACCTGCTGCCGCCGTGGGCGGTGGGTCCGGCGGCGGCGTTCGGCGGGGGCACGCTGCTGGCCGCGTTCGGCTACGCGGCGCTGCGATCCGGCACGCTGCTGCACGGCCTGGTGCTGCTGTCGCCGGTGATCCCGCTGGTGACGGTGGCGATCGACCGGACCAGGAACGCGTTGGCGTCCGGCGAGACCGGCGACCAGGCCGTGACGGGCATGGTGGCCGTCGGTGGCGTGCTGCTGGTCGTGGTGGGGTTGCTGATCATCGGCAGCCTGCCCGCGCCGGTGGGCACGCCGTTGGCCGTGCTGGGCAAGATCCGGCTCAAGCCGCGGCTGCTGGTGCGGGTGCTGGTGGCCGCGGCGATCGTGGTCGGCGTGTGGGCCGTGGTGCGGTACCGGCTGTACGACCTGAGCCCGGCGCTGGTGGTCGTCGGGACGGTGGTCGCGATCGTGTTCGGCGCGGTCACGTCGTACGTGCTGGGCAGTTCGCTGCGGCGATGGCGGCAGGTGGACGGGGTGTGGGACACGGAGGCCGCCGAGCCGCCCGCGTCCGCGACCGCCGGGTGGGCCGCCGTGTACGGGACCGTGCTGCTGGTGATCGCCGCCGTGGTGCAGGTGTTCTCGCTGCGGTTCACCGGGTGGGAGGCGGTGCTGGGCACGGCGTTGGCGTTCGGGTTGGTGCTGCTGCTGGTGACGACGTGGTGGGTGCCGTTGCGGGCGCGGCGGACCATCGCCACGTCACTGGTGGAGCAGATGTCCATTGTGGACTTCGAGCCGGACGACGTGGCCGACGTGCTGCTGAAGCGGTTGGAGGGTCACGGGATGCTGTTCAAGTTCCTCACCGAGCTGGACGACACCGGCAAGCCCCGCCTCAGCACCGGCGGCCACCGCGTGGCGCACCGCGCGGCCTACCGCTCCGTCACAGGTTCCGACGTCGACTGACCCGCGTGTCCTACACCCAGAACGCGCGTGTCCTACGTTCGGAACAGGCGAGTTGAGCGTTCAGAACACCCAGAGGGCCTGGCTCTCGTGTTCTGAGTGTTCAACTCACGCGTTCTGAACGTAGGACACGCGTGTTCTGGAGGTAGGACACGCGGGGGGTGGTTAGGCGGCGAGGGCGGTGGGGCGGACGGAGGGGAGGCCCAGGGCGCGGGCGTAGAGGGACTCGAAGGTCTCCAGGGTGGCGTCGATGGCGTGCGCGGCGATCATCTCGCTGCTCGCGGCACCCATCCGGGCGGTCACGGTCGGGTCGACGGTGACGGCGTGCAGGCGGTCCGCCAGGCCCCGCACGTCACCCGGCGTGAACAGCCAGCCGTTGCGACCCGGCTTGCACAGGTGCGGCAACGCCATCGCGTCCGCCACCACCACCGGCTTGCCCGCGGCCATCGCCTCCATCGTCGCCAGGCTCTGCAGCTCCGCGATGCCCGGCATGCAGAACAGGTCGGCGGCGGCGTACGCGTCCAGCAGCTCGGACTCGCTCACGAAGCCGCGGAACCTCACCCGGTCCGAGATGCCCAGGTCACGCGCCAGCAGCTCCCACTCCGCCCGGCACGACCCGTCGCCCACGATCTCGGCGTGCAGGCGCGGCACCAGCGCCAACGCCCGCAGCAGCTCGTCGACCCGCTTCTCCTCGTCCAGCCGACCCACGAACAGCACGGTCGGCGCGTCGGTGTGCCGCACGGGCCGGCGCAGCCGGTACCGGTCGATGTCGATGCCGCACGACACCGGCACGGCCCGCTCGGGGAACCCGTTGTCGTGCAGCAGCTGCACGGCCCGCGGCGTCGGCGCGGTCACCACGTCGGCCTCGCCGAACACCCGGCCGAGGTCGCGCCACGCCCACCGCGACGCCATCCCCTGCAACCACGCCGGCACGTGGGCGTGCCCGAACAGGTTCTCCGGCATGAAGTGGTTCGTCGCCACCGTCGCGATGCCCAGCGCCGCCGCCTGCCGCAGCACGTACCGGCCCACCACGAAGTGCGCCTGCACGTGCACCAGGTCCGGCCGCAGCTCCTCCAGCAGCGCGCCGACGTCCTTGCGCACCTGCCACGGCAGCCCGATCCGGAACGTGCGGTGGAACGGCGTGCGGTGCGAACGCACCCGGTGCACGGTGATCCCGTCGACGTGCTCGGTGCGGGCCGCGCCGTCCGGTGACACGGCGATGACGTGCACGTCGTGGTCGCGGCCCGCGAGACCGGTGGCGAGGCGGTGGGCGAACCGGGCCGCGCCGTTGACGTCCGGGGGGAACGTCTCCGCGGCGATGACGATCCGCATGGCGCGTCCGTTGGTCACTGTCGTCTCCGATCTGGTGGGAACTGCGGGAAGGGTTCGAGTGCGGGCCAGCGCGACGACACCGCCGACGGCGATCGCGGCGCACGCGACCTGGGCGGCGCCGACGAGCGGGCTGGTCCGGGTCGCCTCGCCGAGCAGCCCCGCGCCGATGCCGACGGCCACGAGCGGGTCCACCACGGTGAGGCAGGCGACCGCCACGTGCGGCGGTCCGCTGGCGTAGGCGTGCTGGATGAACCAGCCGCCGACGACGAGGGCGACGACGATGCCCGCCGCCGAGAACGCGGTCGTCCACGCGAGGCCGCCCTGCTGGACGTCCTGCGACACCGACCGCATGAGCACGGAGACGAAGCCGTAGGCGACACCGCCCGCCGCGCCGAAACCGAGGGCGCGCACCGCGGGCCGGGTCGACAGCACGCCGACCAGGCCCGGGGCCGCGATCAGGCCGAGCGCCAGCAGCGCGGCCTTCACCTCGGCCTCCGGCGCGACCGCGGTCGACGTGGCGCTGCCCGCGGCCAGGAGCACGAACGCCCCCACGCCGAACGTGGTCCACGCGACCGCGGGCAGCTCACGCCGGCGACCGTCGAGCACCGCGGTGATGCCGATCGCGACCACGCCGACCGGCTGCACCACGCTCAACGGCGCCATCCCCAACGCCGCCGCGTGCACACCGGCGCCGAGGACGAGCAACACCAGGCCCACCAGCCACCGCGGCCTGCGCAGCAACTCCAGGACCCGCAACGTGCCTTGGCTGGCCCGCACCGCGTCGTGCTGCAGGCGTGCGGCGAAGGCGAAGAACACGGCGCCCAGCACCGCGAGCAGCACGGCGAGCCACGTCATGACGTCTCCTCGCGGCGCAGGACGGCGGAGGCCAGCGCGAACAGCAGGCCGTACAGCAACGCGAAGAGGACGCGCTCGAAAAGCCCGAGCACGACCGTGCCGCTGCCCGGGTAGACCACCGAGACGTGGCTGAGCATGAATGCCACCGAGGTGATACCCGCGGCGACGGAAAAACGGCGCAGCGTGGTACTGGAGATGAACGTCCGGGAAATCAGCCACCCGGCCAGCGGCAGGCTGGCGAACATCACCGCGCCCGCGTAGCGGTGCACCGCGCCGGAGAACGACGTGGGCGTGCCGGTCGGGTCGGTGGGGAACACCGTCGCCACCGCCAGCCCCGCCGACCACAGCCCCAGCAGCACCGCCACCGGCCCCCGCCTGGGCAAACCGGACCGGACCAGGGCGACGAGCAGGCCGACCGACGCCGCCGCCAGCGTCAGCGAGGTGACGGCGAGCAGCCCGCTGCCGTTGTCCACGAAGATGTAGTCGCTGATCGTGTGGGTGATCGGACTAAGCTCGCCGACCGACGCCACGTGCAGGTAAACAATCGGGAACAGCGACAGGACAAGCCCCACAACAGCCAGCGGCAACACCGCCGTCCGTCTTTTCCCCCGGATCTCCACCACGAGGAAAATCTTCACCCGGAATGGTGACGGAAGATATCGGGAACACCCCCTAGACGACCCTGAAGCCACCCGGAGAACCCTGGTAGGGCTGACCCCACCACCGGGTGGGGCCGGGCGACGCCCTAGGCTTCCGCGTCGTGAGCCCGCACCCCCAGCACCCTGCCGTGGAAGTGTCGGGGCTGGTCAAGCGCTACGGCTCCACCGTCGCGGTGAACGGACTCGACCTCACCCTGGAAACCGGCACGGTCCTCGCGCTCCTCGGCCCCAACGGCGCCGGGAAAACGACGACCGTCGAGGTGTGCGAGGGATTCCGGGCGGCCGACGGCGGCGAGGTCCGCGTCCTCGGGCTCGACCCGAAGCGCGACGGCGACCGGCTGCGGCCCCGCATCGGCGTGATGCCGCAGGGCGGCGGCGGCTACCCCGGCGTGCGGGCCGACGAGATGCTGCGGCTCGTGGCCGCCTGCGCCGCCAACCCCCTCGACCCCGCGTGGCTGCTCGACGTGCTCGGGCTGTCGTCCTCGGTGCGCACCCCGTACAAGCGGCTGTCCGGCGGGCAGCAGCAACGCCTGTCGCTGGCGTGCGCCCTCGTCGGACGGCCCGAGCTGGTGTTCCTCGACGAGCCGACCGCCGGCATGGACCCGCAGGCCCGCCGCCTGGTGTGGGAGCTGGTGTCGGCGCTGCGCGCGGACGGTGTGAGCGTGCTCCTCACCACGCACCTGATGGACGAGGCCGAAGCCCTCGCCGACCACGTCGTCATCGTCGACGCCGGCCGCGTCGTGGCGCAGGGCAGCCCCGCCGAGCTCACCGAGCACCACGCCGACGACCGGCAGCTCCGCTTCCGCGCCCGACCCGGGCTGGAGCTGACGCTGCTGCGCGCCGCCCTGCCCGAAGGGCTGCAGGTGCGTGAAGCCAGCCGCGGCACCTACCTGGTGCACGGCACCATCGACCCGCAGGTCCTCTCCACGGTCACCTCGTGGTGCGCACAGCAGGGCGTGCTGGCCGAGGAGCTGACCGTGGCCAGGCGCAGCCTGGAGGACGTGTTCCTGGAGCTGACCGGCAGGGAGCTGCGCTCGTGACCGAACGTTTCGCACCGGGCACGTTCACGCCCGCGCCCGGACGCGGGAAGCTCGGGCGGATGCTGCTCGCCCAGGCCCGCACCGAGACCCTGCTCACCCTCCGCAACGGCGAGCAGATCCTGCTGACCGTGCTCATCCCGGTGGCGCTGCTGGTCGCGATGAGCCTCATGGACGTCATCCCGGTGCCCGAACCGCGGGTCGGCTCGGCCACCGCGCGCATCCTCGCGCTGGCCGTGATCTCGTCCGCGTTCACCGGGCAGGCGATCGCGCTCGGCTTCGACCGGCGCTACGGCGTGCTCAAGCGGCTCGCCGCGACCGCGCTCCCCCGCTGGCTGCTCGTCGCCGGGCGGGTCGTCGCGGCGCTGGCCGTGGTCGCCGTGCAGGTCGTCGTCATCGCCGTGATCGCCCTGCTGCTGGGCTGGCAGTTGCCCGCCGCGACCGGCCTGCTGTGGGCGGCCGTGCTGATCCTGCTCGGCACGCTGTCGTTCGGCGCGCTCGGCGTGCTGCTCGGCGGCGCGCTGCGGGCGGAGATCGTGCTCGCGCTGGCCAACATCGTGTGGTTCGCGCTGCTGCTCATCGGCGGCGTCGCGCTCGGCGTGGACACCCTGCCGGCGTGGCTCGCGACCGTCGTGGAGGCGTTGCCGTCCGCCGCGCTCGCGCTCGCGCTGCACGAGGCCGTGGTCGAGGGGACGGCTCCTGGTCCCGGTCACGTCGCCGTGCTGGTGATCTGGGGCGTGGCCGCGGGCGCGCTGGCGATGAAGACCACCAAGCTCGGCTGACACCCCCGGGCGGCGGTTCTCAGCCAGTGGTACCTACCATCGGGTCGTGTCCGTCCCATCCTGGTTCACCACCTTCCTGAGCACGTTCCAGCGCGCGTTCGCCATCGCCGTCGTGATCGCCCAAGGCGGCATCGCGGTCACCGGCTCGATCGTGCGGGTGACCGGATCGGGCCTCGGCTGCCCCACCTGGCCGCAGTGCTTCGAAGGCAGCCTCGTGCCGGTCGAGCACCCCGAGGTGGCGTCGCTGCACCAGTGGGTCGAGTTCGGCAACCGGACGTTGACCGGCGTGGTCGGCGTCATCGCCGGGCTGTGCGTGCTGGCGGCGTGGTTCAACCGGCCGCGGCGCAAGCGGGTCGTGGTGCTGGCGCTGGTGCAGTTCGGCGGGGTCGTGCTGCAGGCCGTGATCGGCGGGTTCACCGTGCTCACCGGCCTGCTGTGGTGGACGGTGAGCGTGCACTTCCTGGTGTCGATGGCGCTGGTGTGGTTCGCCGTGCTGCTGGTCGCGGCGCTGGGCGAGGGTGACGAGCCCGCCCGGCCGCGCGTGCCGCGGGCGTTGCTGGCGTTGCAGGTCGTGCAGGCCGTGACGCTCGGGCTGCTGCTGATGGCCGGGACGTTCGTCACCGCCGCCGGACCGCACGCGGGCGACGCGGCCACCCCGCGCCTGGACGTGTCGGTGGACACGTTGTCGCAGGTGCACGCCGACCTGCTGTTCCTGTTCCTCGGCATGCTCATCGCGCTGGGCTTCGCGTTGCGCGGCCAGCCCGTGCCGCGGCGGCCGTACTACGCGTTGGTGGCCGTGGTGCTCGCGCAGGGCTCGCTGGGCATGGTCCAGTACTGGACCGGCGTGCCCGAGGTGCTCGTGTCACTGCACGTGCTGGGCGCGGGCGCGGTGGTCGTCGCCACCGCGGCCCTGTGGGTGTCGACCCGCGAACGCCCTCACCGCGAGGACGCGGGCCTGCGCTCCCAGACCGCGGGCAGCTCCGTCGCCAGCCACGTGTAGAGGTCGTCCACGGTCCGCAGCCGCACGGCGCGTTCCGGGTCGCCGCTCATCAGCCGCATCCCGGCCTCGGTCAGCTCCCGCACGCTCACCAGGGCGTCCAGCTTGCGCTGGATCAGGTCGACCCACCGCTTCTCGTTGATCCGGTACTGCGCCGCCTGCCTGCCGCGGCGCGTCCGCTTCGTCACCAGACCGGCGTTGACCAGGAACTTCAGGTTCGTGCTGATCGAGCCGCTGCTCGCCTCCAGCTCCTGGGACAGCTCGGCGGCGGTCCGTTCCGTCGGCTGGCACACCAGCAGGTAGCCGAGGATGCGACCGCCGATCAGCGGGATGCCCTCCTCGGCGAAGTGCGCCGCGAACCGCTCGATCCACGCCGACAACCGCGTTTCCCGTCCGACGCTCATCCGACCCCCTCGGCTCGACGTCCGACTCTTCGGTCGGCACTGAAGCCACGATAGGTCGTGTGCTGATCATCACGCAAAGGTGGCGCGCCGTGCTGAGCGTTGAATTCAGGGCTCCTGGACGTAGGACACGCGTGTTCCGAACGTAGGACACGCGCGGTCTGGAGGTAGGACTCACGCGAGCTGGAGGTAGGACTCTCGGGTCAGAGGCGGCGGAGGCCGGCCAGGACTCGTTCCATCAGGCCCAGGTCAGGCAGTTCGCCGTCGGTGGTCGCGGTGCGGTGGACGTCGATCAGGCCCCGTTCGGCCATGTCGCCGAGCAGCACCTTGGCCACGCCGAGGGGCAGGCGCAGGAGGGCGGCGATCTCCGCCACCGACCGCGGCCTGGCCACCAGGGCGATCACCTCGTGGTACTCGGCCTTCATGGCTCCCGGGTAGTCCCAGTCCACCGCCGACACCAGCGTCTCGATCTCCAGCTGGAACGACGACGTGGTCCGGCCGCCGGTCCACGAGTAGGCGCGGACGATCGACGCCGCCTCCTCGCGCGGGTACTCGAAGTCGTCGTCATCGTCGAAGACCGGCCGGTGGGGCTTGGTGTCCCCCGGCTCGGTCTCGTGGCGCTCGGGCTTCGGCTGCTCCTGCTTGCGACGGCGGGAGGAGTCGAGGCTGAACCCGTTGAGCAGGGCGGCGAACGTCTCGTCCGACGCCCCGGTCTCCTCGTTCCGGTCCATGACCACCTCACGCAGACGGGCGGGCCATCATCCGCTTCGCGCCGTGGAGCTGGGCGCGCAGCTCGGGGGTCAGGAGCTGGCCGACCTGGTCCACGACCACGGTCATCTCGTAGGCGACCTGGCCGACATCGGCGTCCGGTGCGGCCAGCACCGCGAGGCACGAGCCGTCCCTGATGGACATCAGCAGCATGATCCCGTACTGCATCTCGATGACCGAGCGCAACACGCCGCCGCCGTCGAAGCACCTCGCCGCCGACTCGGTCAGGCTCGCCATGCCGGCCGCGATCGCGGCCAACTGGTCGGCCCGGTCGTCGGGCAGCCCGTTGGACGCGGTCAGCAGCAGGCCGTCCACCGAGATCACCACGGCGTGGGCCACCCCGGGCACGCGATCGGCGAAGTTGCTCACCAGCCAGCCGAACTGGTCGACCTGTCGCGACTTCTGCGTGCTCATCCGTTCTCCTGCCCAGCTCGATTCTCACCGGAACCCCGCACACCTTGCCGGATCCCGGTCTGGTAGCTGGCGAGGAAGCCGCGTGTCGCCTGCGGATCCCTCCGTACGGGTGCCACCGCGTCGGGCGCACTCGGCCGTTCGGCCACCAGATTGGTCCGCGGCTGCCTCTTGGGCAGTTCCGCCGGAATGTCGTTCACGGGCTTGTCGTTCACGGGCGCCTCCCCGCGCGCGTGGATGTCCGCGGCGCGGTGCCGCGCCGGTTCCCCCTGCCCGGACGGCGCCGGTGCGCCGCCGAACCAGGTCGAGGCCGTCCGGCGCGGCGGTGAGGCCGGCGCGGCGGGCGGTGTGGCGGCCGGCTCGTCGACGGTGCGCCCCCGGAACGGGGACCACCCGTCGTCCTTCAGCGGCACGGCGGGCGGCAGGACCGGCTGCGGCAGAGCGGGCGGCGGCACGGCGGCCCGCGGCAGGACCGGCTGCGGCCCGGTCGACGGCGGCAGCGCCGGCTGCGGACCCGTGGCTCGCGGCAGGGCCGGCTGCGGCCCGGTGGGGTAAGGCGTCGTGGAGTGCTGACCACCGGCGTGCTGCCCGGCGGAGTCGGAAACCGAGGAGTAAGGAGCGGAGTGCGTCACCGTCGTGTGCGGCAGAGCAGGCAGTGGCACAGAAGAAGGCTGTGCGCCCGCGGCGCGTGGCAGGGCGAGCTGCGCGCCGGTGGACGGGGACGGCGCCGGGATGGACGCCTGGGCGGCCAGGGCGCGGGACGGCGTCGAGCCGGTCGGGCGCACCACCTCGGCGGGCAGCGCCACGACCGCGCGCAGTCCGTCGCCCTGCTCGCGCAGCCCCACGTCGATGCCGTGCCGCCCGGCGAGCCTGCCGACCACGTACAGGCCGAGCTGGCGTGACACGGGCAGTTCGCCGGAGTCCTCCGACGCGGCCAGCGCGATCCGGCGGTTGGCCTGCGCCAGGTCCTCCTCCGACATGCCGACGCCGACGTCGACCACGTCGACCAGCACGCCGCCGCCGGGCCGGGGCCGTCCGCCGACGATCACCTGGGTGCGCGGCGGCGAGAACGTGGTGGCGTTGTCCAGCAGCTCGGCGACCAGCCGGACCAGGTCGCCCGCGGCGTAGCCGACGACCTCGACCGACGGCGTGGTCTGCACGACGACCCGCTGGTACTGCTCGATCTCGGACGCGGCGGCGCGCAGCACGTCGCCCAGCGGCACGGGGCGGGTGAAGCGGCGGGCCACGTCGCTGCCGGACAGCACCATCAGGTTCTCGTTGTTGCGGCGCATCCGGGTGGCGAGGTTGTCCAGCTTGAACAGGTTCGCCAGCTGCTCGGGGTTCTCCTCCTGCCGCTCCAGCTCCTCCATGAGCTTGAGCTGCCGCTCCACCAGGCCCTGGCTGCGGCGGGACAGGTTGATGAACGCGTTGCGCATGCCGGTGCGCAGGTCGGCCTGCTCGGCGGCGGAGCTGACCGCCTGCCGGTGCACCGCGTCGAACGCGCGCGCCAGCTGGCCCAGCTCCTCCCTGGTGTGCACGGGCACCGGCGTGACGCTCACGTCGTGCGCGGCGTTCTCCCGCAGCTGCGCCACCAGGGTGGGCAGGCGGTGCTCGGCGACGTCCAGCGCGGCGGTGCGCAGCGCGCGCAGGGAGCGCAGCAGGTAGCTGCCGATGACGTAGCCGACCGCGGCGGCGGCGAACATCGAGGCGAGCAGGATCACGGACGCCGCGCCCGCCCGGTCGCTGGTGGCGTCCTGCAGCCGGCCCGCGGTGGCGGTCAGCTGGCCCTCCAGCGACCGCAGCACGATGCCGATCTGTTTGAGGGTGGCCTCTGAGCCGCGGTTCCAGTCGTCGGCCTTGACGAACAGCTCCACGGCGGTGGAGTTGACGCGGACCTGCTGGAACAGGCTGTTGCGGAGGTCGACGTCCTGGCCGGACACGGTGCTGCGGTAGTCGGCCTGCTGCTGCGGCGTGGCGACGGCGGAGAAGTCGGCCAGCTTGTCCTGCTGGCGGGTGTAGGACTGCTCCAGCGCGGTGACCTCGGAGTCGAGCAGCCGGACGCGGCTGATGCCCGCCTGGACCGTCGCGTGCTGCCAGGACACCTGCTCGCCGGCCATGGCGAGGTTGTGCAGCGCGGTCGCGGTGCCGGACAGCGCCGGGTCGCCGAAGTCGCCGACCATGGCCTGGTCGAAGTCGAGCAGGGCGCGCAGCACCACGGTGTAGCCGCCGATGGCGCCTTCCAGGTCGACGCTGCCCGACACCACCCGTTCGCGCAGCTGCGGCAGGCCGTCGAGCTGGACGACCACGTCGCGGAACCGGGCGTTGGCGACCTCGCCGAGGGTCGTGGTGCGCTCCATCAGGTTCCGCACGCCGGCGGCGGCGTTGTCGGTGGCGCGCGTCAGGTCCCGGAAGTCGGCGTCGGTCACGCCGGCGCCCTCGGCCCGCTGCGCCGACCGCGCGCGTTCCGCCTGCACGCCCGCGATCAACGGGTCGATGCCGGCACGGAGCGTGACGATGCGCTGCATCGAGGCGTAGGTGTCGGCGCTCTTGACGTACCCGCGGATCTGCACCACGCCCGCGCCGACGGCGACGAGCACGGGCACCGCCAGGACGGCGGCGAGCTTGACCGGCAGGCGCCAATTCCGCCAGTCCGCGACGGCCTTCCACCACTGCCCGCGCGCGTTGTTGTCGCCAGTCACCAGACAAGCCCCGGAAAGTCCGTAGTTGTTTCGAAGTTGAACGACGTCGACGTATTGATGACCGACGAGCGTGATGTTGCTGGGCGGATAGTAGGTGGTGGACAGGCGTGGGACAACGACCTTGCGGTAGGTCCTCATCCGATCGGCGCAGCGTGACGACCCGGGGTGGCTCGGACGCCAATCGAGACAACGGTCCGGCATCGACTGAGCAGCGGTGACACGACCGTTGGCGTCACGTCGTTGACTGGCGGCCCAACGCGGTTACGCTGAGCGCTCGCCGGCGGCCCGCGCATCCGCGTGCACGGCGAGGCAAATCCCCGTGGAGGATTGATGACGAAGGCGATCCTGCCTCCGACGGATTCCAGACCCGCTCGCGGCGGGCGCGGCTTCGCCACTTTCGACGACCCGGGGTCATCCCTGTTGGTCGACGAAGCGGGCGACCCGGACTTCGTCGCGCTACAGGCGAGCGCTGATTTCCGCGAGCTCCGCCGGCGGACAGCGATCTTCGTGGTGCCCGCCACGTGCGGGTTCCTGCTGTGGTACCTGGGTTACGTCGCGCTGTCGGCGTACGCGCCGGACTTCATGGGCACGCCGGTGTGGGGCGTGATCAACATCGGCCTGCTGTTCGGGCTGCTCCAGTTCGTCTCCACGATCGCGCTGACGCTGGGCTACGCCCGCTACGCGCGGCGCAAGCTCGACCCGCAGGTCGACACCGTCCGCTCGCTCACCGCGGAGGACCAGGCCTGATGGGCGGCAACACCGCGATCAACCTCGGCGTCTTCGGCGTCTTCGTGTTGATCACCCTCTACATCGTGTACCGGGCGGGCAGCCGCAACGCCACCGCGTCGGACTACTACGCCGCGGGCAGCAGCTTCACCGGGCCGCAGAACGGCATCGCGCTCTCGGGCGACTTCCTGTCCGCCGCGTCGTTCCTCGGCATCTCCGGCAGCATCGCGGTCAACGGCTACGACGGGTTCCTCTACTCGATCGGCTGGGTCGTGTCCTGGCTGCTCGGCCTGATGATCATCGCGGAGCGGTTGCGCAACACCGGCCGGTTCACCCTCGGTGACGTGCTGGCGTTCCGGATGAGGCAGCGCCCGGTGCGCGCCGCGGCGGCCAACGTGACCCTGGTGATCTCGCTGTTCTACATGATCGCGCAGATGGCGGGCGCGGGCGCGCTGATGGCGCTGCTGCTGGACGTGCACAGCAAGGTCGGCCAGTCGGTGATCATCGCCGTGGTGGGCATCGTCATGGTGCTGTACGTGCTGCTGGGCGGCATGAAGGGCACCACGTGGGTGCAGATCATCAAGGCCGTCTTCCTGATCATGTGCGTGACCCTGCTGACGGTGTTCCTGCTGGGCAAGTTCGGGTTCAGCCTGTCGGCGATCCTGGAGACGGCGTCGCGGAACACGCCGCTCGGACCGGAGGTGCTGGAGCCGGGCGTGCGGTACGGCGCCACGCCGACCAGCCGGCTCGACTTCATCTCGCTGGCGCTGGCCCTGGTGCTCGGCACCGCGTCGCTGCCGCACGTGCTGATGCGGTTCTACACCGTGCCGAACGCCCGCGAGGCGCGCCGTTCGGTGGTGTGGGCGACGTGGATGATGGCCACGTTCTACCTCTGCACGCTGGTCATCGGGTTCGGCGCGCTGGCGCTGGTCGGCTCGAAGGAGATCGCGGCGGCGCCCGGCGGCGAGAACTCGGCCGCGCCGCTGCTGGCCTACGAGGTCGGCGGCGCGGTGCTGCTCGGCGTGGTGAGCGCGGTGGCGTTCGCGACGATCCTGGCGGTGGTGGCCGGGCTGACGTTGACGGCGTCGGCGTCGTTCGCGCACGACGTGTACGCGAACGTGATCAAGCGTGGCCAGGCCGACCCGCGGTCAGAGGTCCGGGTCGCCCGGTTGACCGCGGTCGTGGTCGGCCTGCTGGCGATCGCCGGCGGCATCGCGGCGAACGGGCAGAACGTGGCGTTCCTGGTGGCGCTGGCGTTCGCGCTGGCGGCGTCGGCGAACCTGTCGACGATCATCTACTCGATGTTCTGGAAGCGGTTCAACACGCCGGGGACGCTGTGGGCGGTGTACGGCGGGCTCGGGTCGTGCATCTTCCTGCTCGCCTTCTCCCCCGCCGTGTCCGGCGCGAAGTCCTCGATCTTCCCGGACGTCGACTTCGCCTGGTTCCCGCTGAGCAACCCGGGCCTGGTGTCGATCCCGTTCTCGTTCCTGTGCGGCTACCTCGGCACGATCCTGAGCAAGGAGAAGTCCGACCCGGCCAAGCAGGCCGAGATGGAGGTCCGGTCGCTGACCGGCATCGGCTCCGGCCTCAAGTAACGGCCCGTCGCGCGACACCTGTCGGGTAACGCCTCCGACCGCGAGTCGGATATCCCGGACCAACGGGACATCCGACCGGACGGAGCGTGGTGGTGGACGGTTTAGAGGTGCGGCAGGCCGCGGTGGCGTCAGGATCGGCGGACGTGCTCCAGGCGGGCCGCGACCTCCACGTCCATCAACGGCCTGCCGTGTCCGGACCAGGGCGCGGCTCGGCGGCCGTGCCCTCGGGGCAGCTCGACCACCAGGTGCGCGGTCGGGTCGACCTGTTGGCGGAGTTGGGTTCGCGGGTGCGCGCCGGCGGCCACGTGGTGGTCCTGCACGGCGCGGGCGGGTACGGCAAGACGACGCTGGCGCTGGCCGAACAGGTCCGCGACGAGGTCGTGATCTGGTGGGTCGACGCCACCGGCGCCGCCGCGATCAGCGAAGGGCTGCGCGAGGTGGCGCTGCGGGCGGGCGCGAACGCGGAAGCCGTCCGCGCGGCGTGGTCCGGTGAGATGTCGGCGCCCGACCTGCTGTGGCGCGAACTCGACCGGACGCCTTGGCCGTGGCTGCTGGTGCTGGACAACGCCGACGACCCCGAGGTGCTGGGGTCGGCGGCCGCGGGCCGGGGCTGGCTGCGGCACCCCGGACCAGGACGGACCGTGCTGATCACCAGTCGGGACGGCGGCGCCGCGACGTGGGGCAGGCGCGCGGCGCTGTTGCCGGTGCGGCAGTTGGCCGACGACGACGGCGCGGCGGTGCTGCTCGACCTCGCGCCGGACGCGGGCACCGATGCGGAGGCGCGGGCGTTGGCCGGGCAGTTGGGCGGTCTGCCGCTGGCGCTGCGGCTGGCCGGCACCTACCTGGAGTCGACCGCGCGCAGCCCGGCGTTGCCCGGTTTGTCCGTGCCGCGTGGTTTCCGCGAGTACTCCGCGGCCTTGGCCGCCCGGTTCGTCGAGTCGACCGAGGCGGTGAGCGCGGGGTCGCGGCACGAGCGGCAGGTGCTCAGCCGCACCTGGGAGCTGTCGCTGGACCTGCTCGCCGAACGCGGACACCCGTTCGCCCGGCCGTTGTTGAGGTTCCTGTCCACGCTGGCCGCCGCGCCGGTGCCGTACGCGTTGCTCGACGCGGCACGCCTGGCCGAATCACCGGTGTTCGGCGGGCTGACGCCGCAGCGGCTGGCGGACACCCTCGGCGCGTTGCTGGGCATGGGATTGGCCGACCAGAACCCGGGCGCCGTCGTGCTGCACCCGCTCCTGCGCGAGATCAACCGGCACCAGGCCGACGCGCTGGACCACGCGGCGCAGTACCGGTCGGCCCGGCTGTCCGTGCTGGACGGCGCGACTGGCGGCCTCGACCCGGCCGACCCGGCCGGGTGGCCTCGCTGGCACATGCTGTTGCCGCACTGCGCGGCCGAGCACGAGCACGACGAGCTGGGCGCACGCGTGCACCGGCGCGCCGCGCTGTACTGCGAGGCGGCCGGCAGGTACGGGCTTTGCGAGGACCTGTACCAGCGGGTGCACCGGGTGAACTCACGGGTGTTCGGCGCGGACCACCCGGTCACCCTGGAGTCGCACCACCACGTCGCCGACGCCCTGCGCATCCGCCGCGCGCTGGCGGACGCGGAGCGGGAGTACCGGCACGTGCTGGCGGCGCGGACCGAGGTGCTCGGCGCGGGCCACCCGGACACCCTGGCGACCCGGCACGACCTCGCCAGGGTGCTCCACCAGCGGGGGGACACCCGGACGGCGTTGGCGGAGTACCGGGAGGTGTTGGCCGGGTGGGAGGAGTCGCTCGGACCCGACCACCACCAGGCACTGCGCACCCGGCACCGCGTGGCGGGCACGCTGCGGGCGCTCGGCATGCTGGACGAGGCCCTGGCGGAGTACCGCGTGGTGCTCGACGCCCGCACGTCGGCACTGGGGCCGGAACACCGCGACACCCTCGACACGCGGTACGACGCGGCGGGCGTGCACCTCGACCACGGCGACTTCGACTTCGCGCTCGCCGAGTACGAGGCCGTGTTCGAAACGCGGCGGAGGCTCTTCGGCACGGAACATCCCGTAACGCTGTCGGCCGCGCACAACGTCGTCTACACGATCTGGAAGCGCGGCGATCTGCCTCTCGCCGAGAGCGCGCACCGCGAACTGCTGGCGGTCCGCACCAGGGTGCAGGGCAGCGAGCACAACGGCGCGCTGATCACCCGGGCCAACCTCGCGGGAGTGCTGCACGACCTGGGCCGCCACCCGGAAGCGGAGGCCGAACTGCGGGAAGTGCTGGCGATCCGCAAGCGGGTCCTCGACGTGGACCACCCGTCGACGCTGATCACCGGGCGGCTGTTGGCGCGACTGCTGATCCGCACCGGGCGGATCGCCGAAGCCGACTCGATGTGCCGGTACCTAGTGCCGGCCGCCGTCCGCGTGTACGGGCCGGAGCACCCCAGGACCTTGCGGGTCCGGGCGACGTTCGCCGACGCGCTGCTCGCCGGCGGCCGGCGGGCCGAAGCGGAGGCGGAGTACCGGGACGTGCTGGCGATCGCGCGGGAGCGGTTCAGCGCCGGGCACCCGGTGATCACCGACGTCGGCGCCGCGTTGGCGAAAATGGGCTGACCGGCCTACCGCCGGGCGAGGGCCGCCCGGACCGCCGAGGCGAAGCGGAGCGGTGCGGTGGCGTCGGTCTGGCGGAAGCCCAGCGAGGGCTCGACCAGTTCCAGCTCCAGCAGCAGCGGCGCGCCGTCGGCGCCCGGGATCAGGTCCACCCGCGCGTACAGGAGTTCGTCGCGGCGCAGGCCGATCAGCGCGGAGGCGGCGTCCATGACGTCCTCGGCGACCCGGCGTTGCGCGGGTGACGGCGCCGCGCCGGACAGGCGTTCCACCACGTACAGGCCGGACTCGTCGAACTCGGCGTCCGCGGTGAGCATGGCGCCCTTGGTGAACGCGTGCGAGTACTGGCCGCCCAGGAACACCATCGCGGTCTCGCCGACGGAGTCCACGTGCGACTGGTACGGCTGCACGAGCGCGGGCACGCCCAGCGCGTCCAGGTGCGCGGCGGCCGTCTCGTGGTCGCCCGCCGCCACGCGCAGCGCGCCGCGGGAACCGGCGCCGACGGTCGGCTTCACCACGAACTCGCCGTCGGGCCAGTCGGTGAAGCCGGGCCCGGCCACCGCCGTGGGCACGACCGGCACGCCGTGGCGCGCCAGCTCCACCAGGTACGTCTTGTCGATGTTCCACCGCACCACCGACGCCGGGTTCACCAGCGCGGGCTCGGCGTCGCACCACGCCAGGAACTCCGGCAGCCGCTCGGGGTAGTCCCAGGTGGACCGCAGCACGACCAGGTCGGCCTGCGCCGGCGCGCCCCACGCCGTCCACTCCGCGTGCACGCCGACGTCGGCGAGGGCGTCCACCAGGGCGGCGTCGTCGCCGTCGCCCTCGGGCAGCGTGTCGCAGGTCGCGAAGAGGACCTTCATCGGCCGGCCATCTTCCGCCGGTGCGCCGGCCCGATCCGCACCGCGGCCGTCGTCTCGCGGTCCCACTCGTGCCGCTCCAGGTCGGCGACGGACTCGACCAGCGCCTCCGCCGACGCCACGTCCGGCAGCACCACGTCGCCCATGGCACCGTCGTCGCCGACCAGCACGACCCGCGCGCCCGCCCGCCCGACGTTCTGCACGACCGCGCGGGCGGGCTTGCCGTGCGCGGCCACGAACGCCGTCGCCGTCTTCACCGCGCGCCCGATCCTCTTGTCCTCTGCCACGTCGGCCAGACTAGAACCTGTCGGTAGCTTCCGCGCACGTGACGACACTCACGGCCCTGGTCAGGACGACGACCACACCGTCGACCAGACCGATTCGTAGGCCTCGACGAGCCACTTGTCGGCCCGCGCGTGGTCGGGCCGCTCCGGCAGCGACGAGTCCGCGGTCAGCTCCTCCAACCGGGCCTCCAGCGACTCGGCCGCGTCCATCGCCTCCTGCTGCGTGTGCCGCCCCTGCCGCAGGTCGCGGATCCACGTCAGCCACGGCTCGGGCATCGGCAGCGTGATCCGGCCGGTCTCCAGCAGCTCGACGCCCTGGACGCCCAACCGCACCATGTGCGCCGCGTACTTCGTGTCGTAGCCGTGCCGCGCCACCAGCTCGGGCCGGTTGACGCGCTTGGCCACCGTGCCGTCGACCATGCGCCTGCGCTGGCTGTGCAGGTAGCCGATGAACCGACGGCCCGCCAGCCGGGACACGATCATGTCCGCGTTGTCGCGCAGGTCGCGCCCCAGGTCGGTGACCGAGACGATCTCGTGCTCGGGCGCGAACAGCGGCAGCAGCACGGTCGGGTTGCCCTGCAGCGCCAGGCGCAGCCACTTCCTCAGCGAGTACACGACCAGGTCCAAGTCACCGGCGGCGGACGGGGTGTTCAGCACGCCCGTGCGCTCTTCGGCGCTGCGGTAGATGTACTGCTCGAAGCGGCGCAGCCCGATGACGAACTCCGGCGGCTCGACGCACACACCCATCTCGTCGCGGTCGTCGGTGCCCTCGATGGCGGTCCCGTGCACGCCCGAACCCACCTGCGTGCGCAGGATCGTCGCGCGCCGGGCGATCTCGGCGAATTCCGGGTTGTTGTGCTTCACGGCCATTCTCCTGTCGTGGACGCCGAGAACTTAAAGCGTCAACAGGCAAAGCCCAAGGGAATTTCGGCGGCCTCCCGGACCGCCCGGCCGCCGGGTAGCTTGCGGGTCGTGACCGATACCCCCCACCTCACCCACCTGGTCGAACAGTTCCTCGCGTGGCACTTCGACCACAACCCGGGCACCGCCGCGATGCTCGGCTCACTCGCCCACGACCACACCCTCGGCGATTTCAGCGCCGGCGCGTTCACCGAATACGAACGCGGCGCGGACGCGTGGCTCGACCGGTTCGCCGCGGCCGGGGCCGACGACCTCCAGGGCTCGGTGGACCGGGACCTCGTCGTCGCCGTGCTGCGCGGCGTGCGGGCGAAGGCCACGTGGCCTTCGTGGCGGCGCGACCCGTCCGTCTACACCACCGCGGTGCTGTACCCGTTGTTCAGCGCGTTCCTCAACCGGCTGCGGCCGGAGCCGGAGCTGGTGGCGAGCGTGGTGAAGCGGCTGGCCGAGGTGCCCGCCGTGCTGGCCGCGTGCCGGGCGAACCTGGACCGGGGGCTGGCCGCGCCGAAGATCGTCAAGCGCGCCGCCGACCAGGCCCGCACCGGCCGGGCGTTCCTCACCGCCACGCTGCCCGCCGAGGTGACCGACCCGGCGCTGCGCGCGGAGCTGGCCGAGGCCGCCGAACCGGCCGCGCGGGCGTTCGACGAGCTGGCCGTGTTCCTGGACGAGTTCGCCGACCGCGCCGAGGGCGACTGGCGGATGGGCGAACAGCTGTACTCGACGCTGCTGCGCGAGCAGGAGGTGCTGGGTTACGGCGCCGCGGAGCTGCACGAGCGGGGCAAGGCCGCCTACGCCGAGCTGGACGCCGAGATGCGCGAGCTGGCCGGCACGGACGACTGGCACGCGGTGATGGCGTCGTTCCAGGACGACCACCCGCCGACGCCGGAGGCGATGCGCGCCGAGTACGAGGCGGAGACGCGGCGGGCGCGGGCGTTCCTGGTCGAGCACGGCCTGGTGACGTTCGCCGAGGGCGAGGAGTGCCGGGTGGTGCCGTCGCCCGCGTTCCAGCGCCCGGTCCTGTCGGTGGCGTCCTACATGTCGCCGCCGCCGCTGACCGACCAGCGGACGGGCCACTTCTTCGTGCCGTTCCCGCCGGACGGGTTCACCGCCGAGCAGACCACCCAGCGGCTGCGCACCAACTCCCGCGCCCAGCTGGCCACGATCGCGGTGCACGAGGCGTACCCCGGCCACCACTGGCACCTGTCGTGGCTGGCCGCGCAGGACCGGCCGGTGCGCAAGGTGTTCCGCACGCCGTACTTCTCCGAGGGCTGGGCGCTGTACGCGGAGAAGCTGCTGCGCGAGCACGGCTACTTCACCGCCGAGGTGGTCGGCGACGCGGCCAAGGCGCGGGCGCAGGAGTTGGCGCACGTCGAAGCGCGGTTGTTCCGCGCGGCGCGGATGATCGTGGACACCGCGCTGCACTGCGGCGACATGACCGTCGAGGAGGCCGAGGAGTTCATGACCACGAAGGCGTCGCTCACGCCGGGCACGGCGACCGGCGAGGTCAGCCGGTACTGCGCGTGGCCGACGCAGGCGCCGTCGTACCTGACCGGTGCGTTGGAGATCGAGAGCATCCGGTCCGAGTACACGGGGTCGCTGCGCGAGTTCCACGACACCATCGCGGGCGCGGGCGCGCTGCCGCTCGGCCTGGCCCGGAAGGTCGCTCTCGGCAGGTGAGACACGCCGGCGGAGGCGGTCGGAAGCGGAACACGCCGACCACCGCGGCGGTTGGCGTACAGACGTACGGACAGAGCAACAGGAGGACGACACGATGCCCAAGGCAGTGGTGGTGCGCGCGACCGGCGGACCGGAAGCGCTGGAGTTCACCGACGTGGAGGCGAAGTCGCCCGGCCCCGGCGAGCTGCTGGTGGACGTGGCCGCCGCCGGGGTGAACTTCATCGACTGCTACCACCGCGAAGGCCGCTACCCGCTGCCCCTGCCGTTCGGGCTGGGGCAGGAGGGCGCCGGCCGGGTGAGCGCGGTCGGTCCGGACGTCACAGGGTTCGCGGTGGGAGACCGCGTGGCCTGGGCGCAGTCCCTCGGCAGCTACGCGGAGCAGGCCGTGGTGCCCGCCAAGGGCGCGGTGCCGGTGCCGGACGGCGTGGACGACGACACGGCCGGCGCGTTGCTGCTCCAAGGCCTGACCGCGCACTACCTGATCGCGTCCGCGTACCCGGCGCAGAAGGACGACACGGTGCTCGTGCACGCCGCCGCTGGTGGTGTGGGGCTGCTGCTGGTGCAGCTGGCCAAGGCACGGGGCGCGCGGGTGATCGGCACGGTGTCCACCGCGGCCAAGGAGGAGTTGGCGCGCGAGGCGGGCGCCGACGAGGTGATCCGGTACGACCAGGTGGACTTCGCGCCCGAGGTGCGGGAGCTGACCGACGGCGTCGGCGTCGCGGCCGTGTACGACGGCGTCGGCGCGACCACGTTCGACGGGAGCCTGGCCAGCCTGAAGCCGCGCGGCGTGCTGGTGCTGTTCGGGGCGTCCAGCGGCGCGGTGCCGCCGCTCGACCCGATGCGGCTCAACAAGGCGGGCTCGGTGTTCCTGACCCGGCCGTCGCTGGCCGCGTACGTGGCCACCCGCGAGGAGCAGGAGTGGCGCACCGGTGAGCTGTTCGCGGCCGTCCTGGACGGTTCGCTGGCCGTGCGGATCGGCGGGCGCTACCCGTTGGCCGAGGCACGGCGGGCGCACGAGGACCTGGAAGGCCGCCGCACCACCGGCAAGCTGCTGCTCATCCCCTGAGCGCTCCTGCTTCAAGAGCCGGCAGGCGTCGAAGTGAGGAAGGGGCGGTCCCGGCGCGGGACCGCCCCTTCCGTCCGTCCGGTCGTGCGCCGGTCAGCCCTCGACCTTGACCGCGTCGACCACGAAGATCAGCGTCTCGCCGGGCTGGATGTCGCCCTGCCCGTTCGGGTAGCCCTTGTCCGACGGCACGACGAGCAGCCGGCGACCGCCCTCCTTGAGCCCGATCAGGCCCTCGTTCCAGCCCTTGATCACGTTGGCCTGGCCGATGTTCTTCAGCTCGAACGGCTCGCCGCCGTCCCAGGACGCCTCACGGGTCTGCTGGTCGCGGAACGTCGCCAGCACGTAGTGCAGCTGGGCGGTCGAGCCGGGCTTGATCTCCGGGCCGGTGCCCTCGGCCAGGTCCTCGACCACCAGGCCGTCCTGCGGCGTGCAGCCCGTCGGGACGGTGATCGTCGGCTTCTCCCCCGGCGCGCCGGTCACCTGGTACTGCGTCACCTCGCACGGCGGGCCGCTCGGCTCCGGCAGGTCGGCCTCGGTGGGCTGACCCTCGGGCTGCGCGGCGTTCGCGGACGGGGTGTTGGTCAGGGTGGACGGCCGGTCGCTAGCGGTGCACGCGGTCAGCGCCAGACCGGCGGACAACAAGGAGACGAGAGCCAGGGCCGTACGGCCGACAGTACGCATGGTTGCCGAGCTTAGGGTTCACGCCCGCGCGCCGCGCCAGGGGCCCACCAGCAGGCCCAACGCCGATCACGGTGCGCTGTCAACGGGCCGCGAAACAATCCGCAAATGTGCCACTAATTACCGCTTCCGCCGTTGCGTACTCGCGCGTACAGTAACTCCGCGCACTTGATCGCATACCGAGAGCATTCGGCCGTTCGAGTGCCCACCAAGGAGGTGACATCGTGTCCGCGGAGCCGAAGGGCGTCCGCAGCAACCTGTTACAGGAATTGTTCTGGACCAGAACAGGGCTGCTCCTGCTGAGCCTAGTCGTCACTTCCGGAAGCACTCTGGCCATTTCCAGCGCAATGGATCAAGGAGCGCTGCGCACGTTCCTCACGTCGGTCGGCACCGGCACGTTGATCTCCGCCGTGGTCGGTTTCGGGCAGACGCTGATCACCAGTTCGGCCGCGCAGCGCGCGTTGGTCACACCGGTCGTGGAGGAGAGCCGCAAGGCGCTGCGCGACCTCACCGCCGAGTACCGGGCCCTGGACCGCGAGTTCTTCCCCACTCACGTGTTCGAGCCGACCGCACGGCCCGACCCGGCGTTCAACCAGGTCATGATGCAGGACCTGGAACGCACCCGGCTGTACGTGTTCCGCGGTTTCGCGGGCCGGTACGCGGCCGGCCGACTGCTCCTGTCGCAGTCGGAGTGCGAGCTCAAAGCCGTCCTGGCCGATCCACGGGACGACGACGCGATCAGCGGGCGGGCACGTTACCTGCTGCGCAACGAAGGCGTGGACGGCGACTACGACGCGATCGCGGCGAGGTTGCGCGAGCAGATCTCCATCGGCCTGGTCGGCCTGTTCCTGGCCCGTGGCCGGTGCTCGCGGATCGACCTGACGATCGTGTCCGACCCGCCGTTGGACCGACTGGAGCTCTTCGACGACAGCGTTTGGCTCACCCTCTACAGCAACACCAGCGCGGGCGTCATCCGGCTCTACCCGCGCACGGTGCGGTTCGCGGAGGGCTCGTTCATCTACGGGATGGAACGCGCCGAGTTCCTGCGCATCAGCAATTCCAAGGCAGGGCTCCACATCGTCATCACACCGGGCACCAGTCGATCGGACTTCCTCGCCCTGTTCGAGAAGATCACCGGCAACCCGCTCACCGACGACGGGTTCCGGGCACTCGAGGAGAAGTTCCACCGATTCCGCAAAGAATTCTCCGCCTCCGCTCAGCTGGGGAGCTGATAAGTCGTGCTCACCGAGTTCACCGGGTTCTCCGCCCTCGCGGAGCTCGCCACGCTCATCGCCGTGGCCGACCCCCCTGTCGTCGACCACTGGGGACACGTCGAGAGGCGTTTCCAGGAGTGGGCGGGCCGACCCGGCCTGCGGGAGAGGCTGCGCGGGCACCTGCGCGCCCTCTCACCGCAGGACGAGATGCGCGTGGTGGCCAGATCCCGCGAGACGACGACCCACTTCGCGTGGTGCCTGCGGGACGAGCCGGCCGAACCGTTCACGTTCTGGCTGCACGAGTACAAGCCGCAGCGGGACTGGCGGCCGGGCTACGCCGACTCGATCCACAACCACCGCTACCACTTCTGCACCACCATCCTGTCGGGCTCCTACCTGCACGAACGCTTCACCGCGGACGTGGCCGACAACGGCAGGCAGATCGTGTCCACCACCCTGCTGCGCAGCGCCGAGGCCCACGAGGGCGCCTCGGGCACGATGCTCGCCCACGAGTTCCACCGCATCCCGAAGGCCGCCGACGACACCATGACGTTCCTGGTCAAGTCGCGCGCGGTCAGCCCGTGGAGCCTCAGCTACGACCCCGACACCCGGACCAGCCACCGGCACGTGCCGGTCGAGGCGAGGTTGGAGGACCTGACGAACAACCTGTAACCCGCGCCAAGGATCATCGCGCGCCCCTACCATCGGCCCACCCGGCACGGGAGGGTCCAATGAGTACGGTCACGAAGGCAGTCACGGCGCACGCGATCTCCGAGGTCGAGGGCGAGGTGTGGCTGCTGTGCCGCGACCTCGCCGCGAAACTGCAGTTCCACGGCTGGCACCACGTCAGCTTCGTGCGGGACAAGGCCGTCCACTTCGCCCGGCGCAACGGTTCGGACGTGTCGCTGGTCGAAGTGGCCGCCCTGGTCCACGACGTCAACTACATGGTCCGGCGCAACTCGCTGCCGGTCGACGGCAGGCGGCTGCGCCTGGACATCCTGGCGCGCGCGGGCGTGCCGGACGACGTCGCGGCGAGGGTCGACGAGGTGGTCGAGGAAGCCGAGATGCGCACCCGCCACCGCGACATCTCGCTGGAGGCGCAGGCGCTGTCCGACGCGGACACGCTGTTCAAGGCCCTGCCGGTGACACCGGTGGTGCTCGCGCCCAAGTACCTCGAAGAGAACGGCATCACGCTCAAGGAGCTGGCGCACAAGATCGTCGGCGAGCAGCGGGGCAAGCACGACGACGGGTACTACTTCTACGACCCGGAGGCGGCGGCCACCTACTCGCGGTGGGCCACGGCGAACTTGGAGCTTTGGTCGTGCATCGTGGAGTCGCTGGACGACCCCACCGTCACCGAACTCCTGTCAGCCGTCTCTTAGAACACGACCACCAAGACGCGCCCACCGCACCACCGCCGAGGTCTCTGTCGCCCATCCGGTCCACGACGGACCCGCAACCGCCCCGCAGAGGCCCGATTTGACATGGGTTCGGGTGCTTTAGGCTGGTCGAAGCCGGGCAGGCTTGGCGGACGCTCTTCCCGCCAAGCCGGACTTGAGCGAGACCACCGGAGGGCTTTCAGCCCAAGCCCGAAAGATCAAGAACCGAAAGATCAAAAGCCAAAGAGTCCTCGCCGGACGGGCAGATCAACAGGATGACCCAACTGCCCGGTCAAGCGCCGGGTCCGTTGTTGGTCCGGGTTTCGTGTCATCCCACCGACCTCCCTCCGGGCTACCACACGCGTCAAGGGGGCGCGCGACATCAGTGCAAGCCGCGGGCATCGGTGAACACGCGCGCCCCCTTGACACGCGCGGTAGGGCAAAGCCAGGTCGGCGGGATGACACGAAGCCCTCCCTTTGTGGGGAAGGGCGGAGGGTGTGCCAGGTCAGAACGGCCAGCCGAGGGCCGGGAGGCCGATCACGGCGTCCACGGCCAGGCCGCAGAACACGAGCATCAGGTACAGGTTCGACATGTGGAAGAACTTCATGGTGTTCGTCGAACCCCCGCGGCGGACGACGCCGTGCAGGCGGTGGGCGAAGACGGCGAACCACACGCCTGAGATCGCGGCGATCGCGACGTAGATCCAGGAGGTCACCGGTGCCAGCAGCAGGGTGCACACGACCGTGATCCACGAGTAGATGACGATCTGGCGGGTGACCTGCTGGGCCGTCGCCACGACCGGCAGCATCGGGACGCCGGCGCGTGCGTAGTCCTCCTTGAACTTCATCGCGAGCGCCCACGTGTGCGGTGGCGTCCAGAAGAAGATCACGCCGAACATCACCAGCGCCGGCCACGCGACGGTGCCGGTCACGGCGGACCAGCCGATGATCACCGGCATGCAGCCGGCCATGCCGCCCCAGATGATGTTCTGCGACGTGCGGCGCTTGAGCACCAGGGTGTAGACGAAGATGTAGAAGAGGATCGTGGCCACCGCGAACACGGCGGACATCAGGTTCGTGGTCAGCCACAGGAACCCGAACGACACGACGCCCAGCACGATGCCGAAGATCAGCGCGTTGCGCGGCGGGATGGTGTCCTTCGCCAGCGGTCGGGCGCTGGTGCGCTTCATCACCGAGTCGATGTCGGCGTCGACGTAGCAGTTCAGGGCGTTCGCCGAGCCCGCGGCCAGGGTGCCGCCGGCCAGGGTGCACGCGATCAGCCACAGCGGCGGGAGGCCGCGGGCGGCCAGGAGCATCGCCGGGATGGTGGTGATCAGCAGCAGCTCGATCACCCGTGGCTTGGTCAGCGCCACGTAGGCGCCGACGACCTGCCGGGGCGACCGCGCCGGAGCCTCGGTGACGGCACTCATGGCGTCGCGCTCCTCGTCAGGTCAGGGGATGGACAGATGGTAACCGCGCGTTGTCCGAGCAGCCCGTTCGGGTACTCCCTGAACGCACCATCCACGCCTGTGCGTACACCCACAGAGCGTGAGTGGTACGAGCGTCCGCTCGTCGGACTAGGCTGGCCGGCGGACCTTGGTAGCCGCGGATCGGGCCTGACGGGATCGATTAAGTTCACGCCGGCCGTCACAACCGCCGCCTAGTGAGTTTGGAGCTGGAAGTCAGTGTCCGTCACCGATGACATCGCCCGGTTGACCGAAGCCCGCCTGCCCGAAGAGTGGACCGACCTCGACAAGCGCGCGGTCGACACCGCCCGCGTCCTGGCCGCGGACGCCGTGCAGAAGGTCGGCAACGGCCACCCCGGCACCGCCATGAGCCTCGCGCCGCTCGCGTACACGCTGTTCCAGCGGGTCATGCGGCACGACCCGGCCGACGCCGACTGGATCGGCCGCGACCGGTTCGTGCTCAGCGCGGGCCACTCGAGCCTGACCCTCTACATCCAGCTGTTCCTCAACGGCTACGGCCTGGAGCTGGACGACCTCAAGGCGCTGCGCACGTGGGGCTCGCAGACACCGGGTCACCCCGAGGTCGGCCACACGCGGGGCGTCGAGACCACGACCGGCCCGCTGGGCCAGGGCCTGGCGAACGCGGTCGGCATGGCGATGGCCGCCCGCCGCGAGCGCGGCCTGTACGACCCGGACGCGCCGGTCGGCGAGAGCCCGTTCGACCACCACATCTTCGTGATCGCCTCCGACGGCGACATCGAGGAGGGCGTCACGTCCGAGGCGTCGTCCCTGGCGGGAACCCAGAAGCTGGGCAACCTCACGGTGATCTACGACGACAACAAGATCTCCATCGAGGACGACACGACGATCGCGCTGTCCGAGGACACCGCGAAGCGCTACGAGGCCTATGGCTGGCACGTGCAGGTCGTCGAGGGCGGCGAGAACGTCACCGGCATCCTCGAAGCGCTGGAGAACGCCAAGGCGGAGACCGAGCGCCCGTCGTTCATCCTGCTGCGCACGATCATCGGCTACCCGGCGCCGAACAAGCAGAACACCGGCGCGGCGCACGGCGCGGCCCTCGGCGGGGACGAGGTCGCCGAGGTCAAGCGCATCCTGGGCTTCGACCCGGAGCAGACGTTCGAGGTCGCCGACGAGGTGCTGGAGCACACGCGTTCGGTGATCAAGCGCGGCGAGGCGGCCAAGTCCGAGTGGCAGAAGTCGTTCGACGCGTGGGCGCAGGCGAACCCGGAGCGCAAGGCGCTGCTGGACCGCCTGGTCGCCCGCGAGCTGCCGGAGGGCTGGGCGGACGCGCTGCCGTCGTGGGAGCCCGACGCCAAGGGCGTGCCGACCCGCAAGGCGTCCGGTCAGGTGCTGTCCGCGCTCGGCCCGGTGCTGCCGGAGCTGTGGGGCGGTTCGGCCGACCTGGCCGAGTCGAACCTGACCACGATCAAGGGCGCGGACTCGTTCGGCCCGGAGGCGATCTCCACCAAGATGTGGTCGGCCAACCCGTACGGCCGCACGCTGCACTTCGGCGTTCGCGAGCACGCCATGGGCTCGATCCTCAACGGCATCGCGCTGCACGGCCCCACCCGCCCGTACGGCGGCACGTTCCTGGTGTTCAGCGACTACATGCGCCCGGCGGTCCGGCTGGCCGCGATCATGCAGGCCGCGGTCACCTACGTCTGGACGCACGACTCCATCGGCCTGGGCGAGGACGGTCCGACGCACCAGCCGATCGAGCACCTCGCGGCGTTGCGCGCCATCCCGGGCCTCACCGTGCTGCGCCCCGGTGACGCGAACGAGACCGCCGCCGCCTGGAAGGCGACGCTGGAGCAGACCGGCCCGGTGGGCCTGGCGCTGACCCGCCAGAACATCCCGGTGCTCGAGGGCACCAAGGAGAGGGCCACCGAGGGCGTCGCGCGCGGCGGCTACGTGCTGGAGGGCGACGGCGAGCCGGAGCTGATCCTCATCGCGACCGGCTCGGAGCTGCAGATCGCGGTCGAGGCGCGCCGGGTCTTCGAGGCCGAGGGCGTCGCCACCCGGGTGGTGTCCATGCCGAGCGTCGAGTGGTTCGACGCGCAGGACAAGAGCTACCAGGAGCAGGTGCTGCCGTCGTCGGTGAAGGCGCGCGTGGTGGTCGAGGCGGGCATCGCCCAGCCGTGGCAGCGGTTCGCGGGCGACGCGGGCGAGATCGTCTCCATCGAGCACTTCGGCGCGTCGGCGGACTACCAGACGCTGTTCCGCGAGTTCGGGTTCACGACGGAGAACGTCGTCGCGGCGGCCCGCCGCTCGCTGTCCCGGACCAAGTAGAGACTTCAGGGGAGTTGACGAGATGAGCACCAATCCGCTGGCCGCGCTCAGCGACGCGGGCGTGTCGATCTGGCTGGACGACCTGTCCCGCGAGCGGCTGGACTCCGGCAACCTGGCCGGTCTGGTCGCCGAGCAGCACGTGGTGGGCGTGACCACCAACCCGACGATCTTCGCCGCGGCCCTGTCCAAGGGCTCGGCCTACGACGAGCAGGTGCGCGAGCTGGCCTCGCGCGGCGCCGACACCGACGCGGCCGTCCGCGAGATCACCACCACGGACGTGCGCAACGCGTGCGACCTGTTCCGCGACATCTACACCGCCACCGACGGCGTCGACGGCCGCGTGTCGATCGAGGTCGACCCGCGGCTGGCCAACGACACCGAGGCCACCGTCGCCGAGGCGCTCGACCTGGCCAAGGCCGTGGACCGGCCGAACCTGCTGGTGAAGATCCCGGCCACGGTCGAGGGCCTGCCCGCGATCACCCGGGTGATCGCCGAGGGCATCAGCGTGAACGTGACGCTGATCTTCTCCGTCGAGCGCTACCGGCACGTGATGGAGGCGTTCGTCGCGGGCCTGGAGCAGGCCAAGGCCAACGGCCACGACCTGCGCGGCATCCACTCGGTGGCGTCGTTCTTCGTGTCCCGGGTGGACAGCGAGATCGACAAGCGGCTGGACGCGCTGGACACCCCGGCGGCGGCCGGGCTGCGCGGCAAGGCGGCCATCGCGAACGCGGTGCTGGCCTACGCGGCGTACGAGGAGACGTTCCGGGGCGAGCGCTGGGAGGCGCTGGCCGCCGCGGGCGCCCGCGCGCAGCGTCCACTGTGGGCGTCCACCGGCGTGAAGGACCCGCAGTACTCCGACACCCGGTACGTGGACCAGCTCGTGGTGGCCGACACGGTCAACACGATGCCGGAGAAGACCCTGCACGCGGTCGCCGATCACGGCAAGATCGAAGGCGACGTGGTGACCGGGCGCGCGGCGCAGGCGCAGGAGGTCTTCGACGGGCTGGTCGAGGTCGGCATCGACCTGGACGACGTGTTCGTCGTGCTGGAGACCGAGGGCGTCGACAAGTTCGAGAAGTCGTGGGCCGAACTGCTCGACACGGTGACCGGACAGCTGAACCAGGCCAAGGGCTGAGAGCCGAGAACGGGACAGGACTGACATGACCGAGGTGATCTCCGTGGAGATCGTCCGCACACCGAACCAGAACCAGGTCGACACCGTGGTCGGCGACCTGGTCCGGGATTCGGCTCCGAGCAGGCTCACCGGGGGTGACGCCACCCTGTGGGGCGCCGAGGCGGAGTCGGAGGCGTCGATCCGCCTGGCGTGGACGACGCTGCACGAGACGTCCCGCCCGCTGGTCGCGGAGATCACCGCGCTGCGCGACGAGCTGCTCGCCGACGGCGTGGACCGCGTGGTCCTCGCCGGCATGGGCGGCTCGTCGCTCGCGCCCGAGGTGATCACGGGCACCGCCGGCGTGCCGCTGGTGGTGCTCGACACCACCGACCCCGGCCAGGTGGCCGAGGCGTTGGCGGGCGACCTGCAGCGCACGGTGGTCGTGGTGTCGTCCAAGTCGGGCGGCACCGTCGAGACCGACAGCCACCGGCGGATCTTCGAGGCGGCGTTCGAGGCGGCGGGCATCGACGCGGCGTCGCGGATCGTCGTGGTGACCGACCCGGGCTCGCCGCTGGAGGCGGCGTCGCGGGAAGCGGGCTACCGCAAGGTGTTCCTGGCCGACCCGCACGTCGGCGGCCGGTACTCGGCGCTGACCGCGTTCGGCCTGGTGCCGTCCGGCCTGGCGGGCGCGGACGTCGGCAAGCTGCTGGACGAGGCGGCGTCGGCCGCGCCGCTGGTGTCGGCCGACTCGCCGGACAACCCGGCGGTGGTGCTGGCGGCGACGTTCGCGGTGGCGCACGCGCACGGCGCGGAGAAGATCGTGTTCGCCGACACCGGCTCGGGCATCGCCGGGTTCGGCGACTGGGCCGAGCAGCTGATCGCCGAGTCGACCGGCAAGAACGGCACCGGCCTGCTGCCCGTGGTGGTCGAGGGTCCGGGCGCGCCCGGTTTCGTGGACGCCCGCACGGACGCCACGACCGTCGCGATCGGACCGGCCACCGGCTCGTCGACCATCGCGGTCGAGGGCTCGCTCGGCGCGCAGTTCCTGGTCTGGGAGTACGCGACCGCGCTGGTGAGCCGGGTGCTGGAGATCAACCCGTTCGACCAGCCCGACGTCGAGGCGGCGAAGAAGGCGTCCCGGTCCCTGCTGGACTCCCCCGCCGCGTCGTCGGTCGAACCGGCCTTCGTGGACGGTCCGATCGAGGCCTACCCCAGCGAGGGCTGGCTGCCCGCGGACGTGAAGACGGTCGCCGAGGCGCTGAAGGCGCTCGTCGCCGCCGCCCCGGAGCACGGCTACCTGTCCGTGCAGGCCTACCTCGACCGGGTCGACGACGCGTCGTTCGCCCTCGTTCGCCCGGAGTTGGCGCAGCGTTCACACCTGCAGACCACCTTCGGGTGGGGGCCGCGCTTCCTGCACTCGACCGGCCAGTACCACAAGGGCGGTCACCAGAACGGCGTGTTCCTGCAGCTGACCGGCGCGTCCGAGACGCGGTTGGACGTGCCGGGCAGGCCGTACGACCTCAGCACGTTGCAGTTGGCCCAGGCGCTGGGCGACGGCCAGGTGCTCGCCGAACGCGGTCGCCCGGTGCTGCGGCTGCACCTGACCGACCGCGTCGCCGGGCTCGCGCAGCTCGTCGAGGCAATCCAGGAGGATGGTTCGTGACTGCGCCCACCAAGCGCAACCCGCTGCGCGACCCGCGGGACAAGCGGCTCCCGCGCATCGCCGGGCCTTCCGGCCTGGTGATCTTCGGCGTGACGGGCGACCTGTCGCGCAAGAAGCTCATGCCCGCCATCTACGACCTGGCCAACCGCGGCCTGCTGCCGCCGGGCTTCGCGCTCGTCGGCTTCGCCCGCCGCGACTGGGCCGACCAGGACTTCATGCAGGTCGTGCACGACGCGGTCAGGGAGCACGCGCGCACGCCGTTCAGGCAGGCCGTCTGGGACCAGCTCGCCGAGGGCATCCGGTTCGTGCAGGGCACCTTCGACGACGACGCCGCGTTCGACTCGCTCGCCGCGACGCTCGCCGACCTGGACCGCGACCGCGGCACCGGCGGCAACCACGCGTTCTACCTGTCGGTGCCGCCCAGCGCGTTCACCACGGTGGTCAACCAGCTCAAGCGCGCGGGCCTGGCCACGCCGCCGACCGACAAGCCGGACCAGTGGCGGCGGGTGGTCATCGAGAAGCCGTTCGGCCACGACCTGACCAGCGCCAAGCAGCTCAACAAGACCGTCAACGACGTCTTCCCCGAGGAGTCGGTGTTCCGCATCGACCACTACCTCGGCAAGGAGACGGTGCAGAACATCCTGGCGCTGCGCTTCGCCAACCAGCTCTACGAGCCCATCTGGAACGCCAACTACGTCGACCACGTGCAGATCACCATGGCCGAGGACATCGGCCTCGGCGGTCGCGCGGGCTACTACGACGGCATCGGCGCGGCCCGCGACGTGATCCAGAACCACCTGCTCCAGCTGCTCGCGCTGACCGCGATGGAGGAGCCGGTGTCGTTCCGGCCCAGCGACCTGCGCGCGGAGAAGGTCAAGGTGCTGTCGGCGACCCGCTCGATCGGGCCGTTCGACGAGACCACCGCCCGCGGCCAGTACACCGGCGGCTGGCAGGGCGGGCAGAAGGTGCTCGGGCTGCTGGAGGAGGGCGGGTTCGCGAAGGACTCGGTCACCGAGACCTACGCGGCCATCACGTGCGAGGTGAACACCCGCCGCTGGGCGGGCGTGCCGTTCTACCTGCGCACCGGCAAGCGCCTGGGCCGCCGCGTCACCGAGGTGGCCGTGGTGTTCAAGCGCGCGCCGCACCTGCCGTTCGACGACACCGCCACCGAGGAGCTGGGGCAGAACGCCCTGGTCGTGCGCGTGCAGCCGGACGAGGGCGTGACCATCCGGTTCGGCTCCAAGGTGCCGGGCAACTCGATGGAGGTCCGCGACGTCACGATGGACTTCGGCTACGGCCACGCGTTCACCGAGTCGTCGCCCGAGGCCTACGAGCGGCTGCTGCTGGACGTGCTGCTCGGCGAGCCGTCGCTGTTCCCGAAGAACGACGAGGTCGAGCTGTCCTGGGAGATCCTGGACCCCGTCATGAAGCACTGGGGCGCCACCGGCGCGCCGGAGAAGTACAAGGCAGGCACCTGGGGACCGGCGTCGGCGGACGAGATGCTGGCCCGCACCGGCAGGCACTGGAGGCGTCCGTGATCATCGACCTGCCCTCGACCACCACGTCGCAGGTCAACAGCAAGCTCGTGCAGCTGCGCGAGGAAGGCGGCGCGGTCACCCTCGGCCGGGTGCTGACGCTGGTCATCGTGACCGACGACGGCACCAAGACCGAGGACGCCGTCGACGCGGCCAACGACGCCAGCCGCGAGCACCCCTGCCGGGTGATCGTGGTGGCGCGCGGCGCGCGCAAGGCCGCCCCCCGGCTCGACGCGCAGATCCGCGTCGGCGGAGACGCGGGCGCGTCCGAGGTCATCGTGCTGCGCCTGTACGGCGAGCTGGCCAACGAGGGCGCTTCGTGCGTCGTGCCGCTGCTGCTGCCGGACACCCCGGTGGTGGCGTGGTGGCCGAACGAGGCGCCCGCCGTGCCCGCCGAGGACCCCATCGGGCAGCTCGCGCAGCGCCGGATCACCGACACGGCGGCGGAGAAGAACCCGATCCGGGCGCTGGACCAGCGCAAGTCGGGCTACCGGCCCGGCGACACGGACCTGGCGTGGACGCGGCTGACGCTGTGGCGGGCGATGCTCGCGTCGGCGTTCGACCTGCCGCCGTACGAGAAGGTCACCGAGGCCGAGGTGAGCGGCGAGAGCGACTCGCCGTCGACCGACCTGCTGGCCGCGTGGCTCGCCGGGTGCCTGCGGGTGCCGGTGAAGCGCCTGAAGGCCACCCGCGGCGAGGGCATCGTCGACGTGCGGCTGGAGCGCCGGTCCGGGGTGGTGGAGCTGTCGCGCCCGGACGGCAAGGTCGGCACGCTGACCCAGCCCGGCCAGCCGGAGCGGCGGGTCGCGCTGCAGCGGCGGCAGGTGCGGGACTGCCTGGCCGAGGAGCTGCGCCGGCTCGACCCGGACGAGGTGTACGAGGCGGCGTTGCGGTCGCTGGGCAAGGTCGTGCGCGGCCGGACCGCGCCGACGAAGGCCGCCGCCGCGACGCGCAAGCCCGCGTCCGGCACTGCGTCCGGCGCTGCCAAGGCGAAGTCGGACGGCGGGCCCGGCGCCAAGGCCGCCGACGCTCCGGTGGACGGCAAGTCGGACGGCAAGGTGGACGCGAAGGTGACCGCGGACGCCAAGCCGGCGAAGGCCGCGTCGAAGACCGGTCCCAAGGCCGCGAAGGCCGCGCCCAAGGCGGCGAAGGCGAAGGCCGGCTCGTGAGCCGTCCCGAGGTGGTGGTGCACCGTGACGGCGACCTGCTGGCCGCCGCCACGGCCGCCCGCCTGGTCACCGCGCTGGTGGACGCGCAGACCGCGCGCGGGTCGGCGTCGCTGGTGCTGACCGGCGGGCGGACCGGCATCGCGGTGCTGGAGCACCTGCGCGCCACGCCCGCCCGGGACGCCGTGGACTGGACCCGGGTCGACTTGTACTGGGGCGACGAGCGGTTCCTGCCAGCCGGGCACCCCGAGCGCAACGAGACGCAGGCGCGAGAGGCGTTGCTGGACCACGTGCCGGTGCCGGTTTCGCGCGTGCACGTCATGGAGCCGTCGGACGGGCGGTTCGGCGACGACCCGGACGCCGCCGCCGAGGCGTACGCCGAGGTGCTCGCCGCCGGGTCCGAGGGCGACGGTTCCGTGCCGTCGTTCGACGTGTGCCTGCTCGGTGTCGGCGAGGAAGGGCACGTGGCGTCGATCTTCCCGGAGTCGCCGGCGGTGGCGGAGCGGGAGCGCGGTGTCGTCGCGGTGCGCGACTGCCCCAAGCCGCCACCGACCCGCGTGAGCCTCACCCTGCCCGCGATCCGCGCGGCGCGGGAGGTGTGGCTGATGACGACGGGTGCGGCGAAGGCACCGGCCGTGGCCACCGGCCTGACCGGCGCCGGCGAGGACCAGTTGCCCGCCGCGGGCGCCCGCGGACGGCAGCGCACCCTGTGGCTGCTCGACTCGGCCGCCGCCGCGCAGTTGGCCACCCCGTTGGCCTGAAACCCGGCCGTTCCGCTGCCGCCGTCGTCCTCCCGGGCACGGCGGCAGTGGCGTTCCGGGGGTGATTTCGCGCACTCGCGGACGGCCTTCACGCACGTTGTCCGCTTATCGGACGTTCGCGCTCGCAATTTTGTGCGGCGGCGGGCGTCCCGTTCGGGTAATCACAGCATCTCGAAGGGTGAGCGGGTCGTCCGAGCGGGTCGGGGGCGGAAAGGCGGGTCATGCCAAGCGTGATGACAGCGCAGTACGGTGAGGACCGGCGGACAGCTGACACAGGAGGTCGGACCCTGGCCGGCAACGCTGTCGAAAGGCTGCCGAGCGGTCGGGTCAACGGCGTTCCGACCGAGCGGGTGCGGCGTGCTGCGTTCCCGGGGGCGATCGGGCGGCTGGTCGGCCGGCACCGGCAGGTGGCGTTCGACGCGGCGGCCGTCGGCATCGCGGCGCTGGACGTGTGGCTGCGGGTCGTGCCCGAGGCCGAGCCGTACAACTACGTGCTGTCGGTCGTGTCGGTGGCGGCGGTGGCGCTGCGCCGCCGGTTCCCGTTCCTGGTCGTGCTGATCACCGTGCCCGGTTTCCTGGCCGGGTGGGCGCAGTTGGCGGCGATGATCGCGCTGGGGACGTTGGCGAGGCAGCAGCTGCTGTCCGCGCAGACCTACGTCGGCGCCGCGCTGGTGTGGCTGAGCCGGTTCTTCGTGTGGCCGCCGGACGAGTTCGTGGCGTTGGACTGGAAGACGCACGTCCACAACGCCATCTACGGGTGCATCGTCGCCGGGATGCCGATCGCGATCGGGTTGCTGGCGCACGCGCGGGAGGAGTTGTCGGCGCGGATAGCCGAGTTGGCGGCGAGCCGGGAGCGGGAGAAGGTGCTGCACGCGCGCGCGGTGCGGGCGGACGAGCGGGCCAGGTTGGCGCGGGAGATGCACGACGTCGTGTCGCACCAGGTGAGCTTGATCGCGATGCAGGCGGGTGCGCTGCGGATGGCGGCGGCCGACCCCAACGCCAAGCAGGTCGCCGGGACGATCCGGATGTTGAGCACGAGGACGTTGGACGAGCTGCGGCAGCTGGTGAGCGTGCTGCGGACGACGAACGGCGACGACTCGCCGCAGCCTCGACTGGAGGAGCTGGCGCAGTTGGTCGGCGCGGCGGGGATTCCGGCGACGTTGACCGTGCAGGGCCCGGTGGCTGATCTGCCGGCCCCGGTGTCGGGCGCGGCGTACCGGACGGTGCAGGAGGCGTTGACGAACGTGCGGAAGCACGCGTGTGGTGCGGCGACGGCGGTGCTGGTGGTCGCCGATGCCGATCAGCTGCGCGTGGAGGTGCGCAACGAGGCGCCGGAGGGTGCGGCGGTGGGGTCGGTGGACGCGGGGACGTTGCCCAGCGGCGGTCACGGCTTGGTGGGGCTGCGCGAGCGTGCGGCGTTGCTGGACGGTGAGCTGGAAGCGGGCCCGACGGACAGCGGCGGCTTCGCCGTCAAGGTAACGTTCCCGCTGGTCAGGACCCTGGAACCGTAACCCTCGGGTCCACTATCGAGTGAACCCGCAAAATGCCATCAACCAAAACGCCGTTATCCTCACCTTCGAACGTCGGTTGAAACAACGAGGACCGCCGACCAACCCCCGCCTATCCCAGCCTCACCGGCCACGTACCAGCCGCCTCAGCACATGAGCCGTGACCGGGCACCGGCCATCAGCGGAGAGCCGACCGCCGAGCAGCCACCGCCGTGCACACCGCCGCCACCACACCCAGCCCGCCGCACACCAACGCCGGCCCCAGGTCGGGCGTGTGGCGCAGCAGCACGGACGGCAGGAGCCACACCGCCACGCCGAGCAGGAAGCCCAGCGGCGCCGCCACGACCACCGCCGCCGTCCCCGCCTGACGCCGCCGCAACGACCGCAGGATCGACTCCAGGTACGCGAGCGCGAACAGCAGCAGCACCACGCTCCCCGCGCCCATGATGCTGACCATCGGGTGCGTGACCGGCTGGAGGGAGTAGTCGGCGGACTTGCCGCCGGCCGTCACCGTCGCCACCGCCGCGCCGCCCACGATCCACCGGCTCGCGCCCGGCAGCTCGAACGCCAGCGGTGGCGCGGTCGGAGTGGGGGTGTCGGGCTGTGTGCCGCCGGCGGCCGTCGGTGGGGTGCCGTCGGTGGGCGGGGAGGCGGGCACGTCGGCCAGCGTGATGCCGGCCGCCGTCACGGTGAGGCGCGCGGTCGACGGGTCGCCTTGGCCCACGGACACCGGCTTGCTCAGGTCGACGTCGAGGACCGGCAGGGCGCGGTCCGGCACGGCGAAGGGGACGGCGATCATCACGGCGGCCGCGAGGGCCGCGGCCAGGGCGAACCACCGGGTGGGCTTCGGGGCGGCCAGCAGTTGTGCGGCGGGCACGAGGGTTTGCGCGCCCAGCCGCACGGGGGTCGACGCGGTGTCCACGAAGGTCGCCCGGACGGGGATGTTGAAGGCGTCGTGCGGCGCGGATGGGCCGGTCGCGGGGTGGGTCGGGTGTGCCGACTGCGAGTGCGCGGAGTGGGTTGGGTGCGCCGAGTGGGTCGGGTGCGTGGGTTGGGTCGGGTGCGAGGGGTGGGCCAGGTCGGTAGTGCGAGCGGGGTCCGCGGAGTTGTTGAGGTGCGCGGGATTGGCGGAATGCGCGGGGTCGGCCAGGTCGGCGCGGCCGGCAGGGCCGGTGAGGTGGGCGCGGCCGGCAAGGTCGGTGAGGTGGGCCGGGCGGGTGGTCGCGGCGGCGACTTGGGGGCTCAGGTGGACCGGGGTGCCGAGGCGCAGCAGCCAGTCCCGGCCGAAGACCTCCGCCGCCGCGGCCGCCAGGTCCACGGCGAAGGTCTCCGCGTTGCGGTACCGGGCCTGAGGGTCGCGTTCAATCCCCCGCATGATCACTCGGGCGAGTGGATTTGGTACCTCGATCAGGGAACGGGGTTGTTGGTAGACGTGACGCTGGATCATCGCCAACGCCCCGCCGCCGCTGTCGAACGGCAGCCTGCCGCTCAGCAGCTCGTACAGCACCGTCGCCGCACCGTAGACGTCGGCCGCCGGGCTCAGCGGATTGCCCAACGCCTGCTCCGGCGACAAGTACGCGGGCGTGCCGAGCACCTGCCCGCCGTGCGTCACGAGCGTCGCCCCCTCGCTCACCACCTGCGAGATCCCGAAATCGGCGACCTTGAGCACCCCACCGGCGGTGAACAACAAATTCTTCGGCTTCACGTCCAGGTGCAGCACCCCTGCCTCGTGCGCGGCGTGCAGGCCGGCCAGCATCGCCAGGCCGTAAGCACACGACGTCGCCGGGGTGACACCTGAACCGGTGAACTTCGACCACACCGTGCCACCGTCGAGCTTCTCCATCACCAGCAGGTGCTCGCCGCGGTCCTGGACGTAGTCGTACACGGGCACGATGTGCGGGTGGTCGAGCCGCGCCAGCAACCGCGCCTCGTGCGCGAACCGGGCGCTCATCCGCTCGTCCGAAGCGAGCACGCCGGGCAGCCGCTTCACCGCCACCGCCCGCCCCAACGGCCGGTGCACGCCCGCGTACACGACCCCCATCCCGCCGCGCCCGACCTCCGCGCCGAGGTCGTACTGCGGCAGCGCCGCGACGACGTTCGCCGACACCGTCACGCCACACCGCCCGGCAACGGCCGCGTGATGCGCTGCGTGGCCTCCGGGTCGACCGGAGAAGAACCCGGGGGCAGGTGCGAGTCGTCCGCGTCCGGGTGCGGTGTCAGGTAGCCGAGGACGAACGCGACCGCCGCGGCCCCCACCACGAACGGGATCTCCGCGGCCGGCGACGGCGCCACGACCCGCAGCACGGACAGCGAGATCACCGCGACGAGCCCGGTGCCGACGCCGGCGGGCAGGAACCGCATCGCCCGCTGCCACCGGTTCGCGGGCAGCCGCCGCCGGGCCAGCGCGACCAGCGCGCCCGCCCACGCCAGCAGCGTCAACCCGAACACGGCCAGCCCGAACACCCCGTAGACCGACCACATCGAACCGCGCACGTCACCGGTCATGCCGATCGACGCGACCACGTCGCGGTTGGTGTCGAGCACTTCCAGCTCGGTCGGCAGCAGGCCGGTCGCCTGGGCGCCGAGCTGACCGAGGTCCAGCACGAACCCGCGCGTGACGCTTTCCTTGGCAGGCACGTCGAACGGCACGGTCGTGTCGTAGGAGAAGAACGTCAACGCGAGCGCCGTGCCGGACAGCCGGATCGTCTTGATGTGCCGCACCGTGTCCGTTCCGTTGTGGACGGTCACGGAGATGAGGGAGGAGCCGGACGGGTCGAGCAGCAACTCGTCCTCGCCGACCGGGGTGCCGTCCACCGTGGCGTCGATGGTGACCGTGTCCCCGGCGGCGTGGGCCGGGCCGACGCCGAGGAAGATCCCGCACAGGAGCAGTAAACCGACGCTGCTCATAATGCGTCTCACAAGGGCACCTCATCGGGGGGTAGCGGACTGGTCCGGGAGTCGGCATGCGATCGGCAGGAACACTAGCTTTACTCGGTGCCTTGGCATATGGCGTTACGGCGCTTGTGGCGGCACCGGTATCGGCGCAGCCGCAGGGCGTCGCGACGGCGAGCCCGGAGGCCGGTCCGGCGGGCAGCACGTTCACGCTGAGCTGGACCGGCGTGTACCTCGACCCGGACTGCTCGGACTACACCGTGCTGATCCTGTGGGACGGCGGGCGGGTGATCGGCGGCGGCCGGCACGCGGGTCGCGGCACGGGTTCGGGCACGGCGACCGTGCCGCCGGACGCGGGTGTCGGCGTGCACCGGGTCACGGCACGCCCGCAGTGCGCGGCCACGTCGAACCCGACGGACAACTTCACCGTGACGGCGAGGCCGACCACCACCACCGCGCCGCCGGTCACGACGACGACCGCTCCCCCGGTGACCACGACGACCACCACGCGGCGTCCGACGACCACCACGACCCCGCCGACCACGACCACCACCACGACGACGACCACGACGGGCAGCTCCGC
The DNA here is from genome assembly GCF_001280085.1 of Saccharothrix sp. NRRL B-16348. GTDB lineage: Bacteria > Actinomycetota > Actinomycetes > Mycobacteriales > Pseudonocardiaceae > Actinosynnema. Next base: position 56,404 of record NZ_LGED01000240.1, read on the forward strand.
GCCGACCACGACCGTCACCACGATCCCGCTCGACGGTGACGGGGCGCTCACGCTGGACAAGGACAACATCCAGCCGGGTGACCCGTTGACCGCCACCGGCACGGGCTGTGACCCGGGTTCGGCGGTGCGGCTCAGTTCGCTGGGCGAGGCCGTCGGCTCGGCGAAGGCGGACAACTCGGGCACGTTCAGCACCAGGGTCGAGTTCACCACGATCCAGCCGGGCCGCCACGTGATCCGCGCCGACTGCGGTGTAGTGCTGGTCGGCAGCGTGGACGTGGCGTTGACCAGTTCGACGGGCGGCACGACGTCCACCCTGGTGATCCTGGTGTTCTTCCTGCTGGTGGGCGCGATCATGGTCCGCCGCCAGTTCACCGGCCTGTTCACCAAGCGGGGCTGAGCGCACCGTGAACGACGACGGCCCCCGCGGGAAGTCCCGCCGGGGCCGTCGTGTCGTTCTCGCCTGAGCCTGACTAGGGCTCTTCGCGCTGCTTGCGCAGCTTGGTGAGCGCCTCTTCGAGGATCGCCTCACCGTCCGCGTCGGAGCGCCGCTCCTTCACGTACGCCAGGTGCGTCTTGTACGGCTCGTTGCGCGGCGGAGCAGGAGGTGCCTGCTCGTCGCGCCCGGCCGGCAGACCGCACCGGGGGCAGTCCCAGTTCTCCGGGATCTCGGCTTCGACCGCGAACGACGGCCGAGACTCGTGCGCGTTCGCGCACCAGTACGACACCCGACGTCGGGGCGCGGACTCGCCGCGCTCCGATTCGCCCATCGGGCCTGCGCCGACGCGGGTACCGCGAATCGCGTTACCACCAGCCATCGACCCTCACACCCCCACCACGTGGTTTCCCTGTGTCCGCGTCGGCCGACGCCGTCGGCGCCCGCCGACCTGTGTCAGTTGACCTTCATCAGCAGCCCGATGCCCACGATGGCGATGACCCAGACCGAGCCGACGAACAACGTCAGCCGGTCGAGGTTCTTCTCGACCACGCTGGAACCGGACAGGCTCGACTGCATGCCGCCGCCGAACAACGAGGACAGACCGCCGCCACGCCCGCGGTGCAGCAGCACGAGCAGGATCAGCAGCACGCTGGAGACGAGCAACAGGATCTGAAGGAACAGGATCATTTCTTCCTCGCTGTCAGGCAGGTGACGCCACAGAGTACCCGGTCGACTGCCGACCGTGGACCACCGCGGGTGGAGTGCGTGTCAATCACATCAGGGTAGAGGGCCGCCCGCGGCGAGCGCGCACAGCTTGGCGAACTCGTCCGCATCCAGGCTCGCACCACCCACAAGGGCGCCGTCGACGTCCTTCTGAGCGATCAACTCGGCGATGTTGCCCGACTTGACCGAGCCGCCGTAAAGCACTCGAACGGCCGAAGCGACGTCCTCGCCGTAGAGCTCGGCCAGCTTGACCCGAATGGCGGCGCACACCTCCTGCGCGTCCGCCGACGAGGCGACCTTGCCGGTGCCGATGGCCCACACCGGCTCGTAGGCGATGACGACGTCGCGCACCTGCTCGGCGGTGAGGCCCTTGAGGCCCGCGACGAGCTGCTCGGTGCAGTGCTCGACGTGCCCGCCGGCCTCGCGGACGTCGACCTGCTCGCCGAGGCAGAAGATGGGCGTGACGCCGTGCTTGAGCGCCGCCTTGACCTTCTTGTTGACGGTGGCGTCGTCCTCGTTGTGGTACTCGCGCCGCTCGGAGTGGCCCACGGTGACGTAGGAGCAGCCGAGCTTGGCCAGCATCGGGCCGGAGATGTCACCGGTGTAGGCGCCCGAGTCGTGCGGCGACAGGTCCTGCGCGCCGTACTTGAGCAGCAGCTTGTCGCCGTCGACGAGGGTCTGGATCGACCGGATGTCGACGAACGGCGGCAGCACCGCGACCTCGACCTTGGCGAAGTACTTCTCCGGGAGGGAGAAGGCGATCTTCTGCACCAGGGCGATGGCCTCGAGGTGGTTGAGGTTCATCTTCCAGTTGCCCGCGATGAGGGGCTGACGCTGAGCCATCACGCCTCCAACACAGACACGCCGGGCAGTTCCTTGCCCTCGAGGTACTCCAGGGACGCCCCACCACCGGTGGAGATGTGCGAGAACCCGTCTTCGGGCAGGCCGAGGGCGCGCACGGCCGCGGCCGAGTCGCCGCCGCCGACCACGGTGAACGCGTCGCTCTTCACCAGCGCCTCGGCGACCGCACGCGTGCCGCCGGAGAAGGCCTCGAACTCGAACACGCCCATCGGGCCGTTCCAGAACACGGTCTTCGCGTCGGCGAGCTTGGACGCGAACAGCTCGCGCGTGGCCGGGCCGATGTCCAGGCCCTGCCGGTCGGCGGGGATGGCGTCGGTGGCCACGACCTCGAACTTCGCGTCGGGCGCGAAGTCGTCGGCGGCGAGCACGTCGACCGGGAGCACCAGCTCCACGCCGCGCTCCTCGGCTTCGGCGAGGAAGCCGCGGACCTGGTCGAGCTGGTCGGCCTGGAGCAGCGAGCCGCCGACCTCGTGGCCCTGGGCCTTGAGGAAGGTGTAGGCCATGCCGCCGCCGATGAGGAGCCGGTCGACCTTGCCGAGCAGGTTCTTGATGACGCCGAGCTTGTCGGATACCTTCGCGCCGCCGAGCACCACGACGTACGGGCGCTGGAGGTCGTCGGTGAGCTTGCGCAGCACCTCGACCTCGGCCAGCACGAGGCCGCCCGCGTAGTGCGGGAGCTTCTGAGCCACGTCGTAGACCGACGCCTGCTTGCGGTGCACGACGCCGAAGCCGTCGGAGACGAACGCGTCGGCCTTGGCGGCCAGCTCGTCGGCGAGGGCGGCGCGCTCGGCGTCGTCCTTGCTGGTCTCGCGGGCGTCGAAGCGGATGTTCTCCAGCAGCACGACGGTGCCGTCGCCGGCGGCCTCGGTGCCGAGCTCGACCGCCTGGCCGAGCAGCTCACCGAGCCGGACGGCGACGGGCGCGAGGGAGAACTTGGGGTCGGGCTCGCCCTTGGGGCGGCCCAGGTGCGCGGCGACCAGGACGCGGGCGCCCGCGTCCACGAGCGCCTTGATCGTCGGCACCGACGCGCGGACGCGGCCGTCGTCGGTGATCCGGTCGCCGTCGAGGGGGACGTTCAGGTCGGCGCGCACCAGGACGCGCCGACCCGAGACACCCTCGCTGAGCAGATCGTCGAGAGTCTTCACAGCGAGTGATCCGTCTCTTCGCTCAGAGCTTGCTGGCGACGAGGTTGACCAGGTCGGCGAGGCGGTTGGAGTAGCCCCACTCGTTGTCGTACCAGCCGACGACCTTGACCTGGTTGCCGATGACCTTGGTCAGCGGCGCGTCGTAGATGCACGACGCCGGGTCGGTGACGATGTCGGCCGACACGATCGGGTCGGTGTTGTAGCGCAGGTAGCCCTTGAGCGGACCGTCGGCGGCGGCCTTGTAGGCGGCGTTGACCTCGTCCACGGTGACGTCGCGGCCGACGGTGACGGTCAGGTCGGTGGCCGAGCCGGTGGGCACGGGCACGCGCAGGGCGTAGCCGTCGAGCTTGCCCTTCAGCTCCGGCAGGACCAGGCCGATCGCCTTCGCGGCACCGGTGCTGGTGGGCACGATGTTCAGCGCGGCGGCACGGGCGCGGCGCAGGTCCTTGTGCGGCGCGTCCTGCAGGTTCTGGTCCTGGGTGTAGGCGTGGATCGTGGTCATGAGGCCACGCTCGATGGTGAAGCTGTCGTGCAGCACCTTGGCCAGCGGGGCCAGGCAGTTCGTGGTGCACGAGGCGTTCGAGATGACGGTCTGCGAGCCGTCGTACTGGTCGTCGTTCGCGCCGAGGACCACGGTGAGGTCCTCACCCTTGGCCGGGGCGGAGATGATGACCTTCTTCGCGCCGCCCTCGTCGACGTGCTTGCGGGCCGCCGAAGCGTCGGTGAAGAAGCCGGTCGACTCCACGACGACGTCGACGCCGAGGTCCTTCCAGGGCAGCTTGCCGGGGTCGCGCTCGGCCAGTGCCTTGATGACCTTGCCGTCGACCGCGATACCCTCGTCGGTCACGGTCACCTCACCGTCGAGGCGGCCGAGGATGGAGTCGTACTTGAGCAGGTGGGCCATGGTGTTGACGTCACCGAGGTCGTTGAAGGCGACGATCTCGATGTCGTGCCCGCTGGCCTGAACGGCGCGCCAGAAGTTGCGACCGATGCGGCCGAAACCATTGACACCTACGCGAACCGTCACGGTGAGTCTCCTCGGTACTCGACTGGCGTTGTCCGCCAGGGGCGTGCAGTCATGGGCTGACCAGGCAGCCGAGAGTCAGCCTAGCCTCCGGCCTGCGTCCCTGGTCACGTGGACCACCAGGATCTCTTTATCGAACAAGAAAATCCAGCTTGACCGGCTTGTTACCTCTGGGTAACTCGGTCACCGACGCTTCGTGACCCCGGAGTGCGGCTTCGCCGTGCCTCGGCGCCGGGCTCGCCGACCCCCAGCCTATGACGCTCGGTGCTCGCGTGCAGGGTGCGCGCTGCGTGACGGAGGGTGGGCGTTCCGAGCGTTGAATTCAGGGGTCCTGAACGTAGGACTCTCGCGTTCTGAACGTAGGACTCGCGCGACGCGAACGTGGGACACGCGCGTTCTGAGCGTGGGACACGCGCGGGAGTGGGGCTGGACGGGCTAACGCCACCGTCACTCGAACGAGTTAAGCTGCGCCGCTTTTCTCCTGCGACGAGTGGCGGTGGGCAGTGGCGCTGGTGATCGACGAACCGCCTCTCTCGGCGGCCCGTGCCGCCGGTCGCCCCGCGGTCCGGGCCGACATCCAGGGCTTGCGCGCGCTGGCCGTCGGCCTGGTGGTCTGCTACCACCTGCGCCCCGAGTGGCTGCCCGGCGGGTTCGTCGGCGTCGACGTCTTCTTCGTGCTGTCGGGCTTCCTGATCATCGGCACGCTCACCGGCGAGCTGCGGCGCACCGGGCGGGTCGGGCTGCTCGACTTCTACGCGCGGCGGATCCGCAGGCTGCTGCCCGCCGCCACCGCCGTGCTGCTGGGCGTCACGGCGGCGGTGTTCGCGGTGCTGCCCGAGTCGCGCTGGCCGAACGTGCTGCGGGAGGTCGTGCTCTCCGCGGTCAACGGGCAGAACTGGCTGCTGGCCGTGCTGTCGAACGACTACGGGCACGCGACCGCAGGCGCGTCACCGGTGCAGCACTTCTGGTCGTTGGCCGTCGAGGAGCAGTTCTACCTGGTCATCCCGCTGGTCCTGCTGGCCGCGGCCGTCCTGGCGGCACGGCGGGGCGGCGGGCCGGTGCGGTACGCGGCGGTCGCGGTCGGCGTGGTCACGGTCGCGTCGTTCGCGTTCTCGGTCTGGTACACGCCGGTCGACCCGGGCGCGGCGTACTTCGTCACGCCGACCCGGATGTGGGAGCTCGGGATCGGCGGCCTGGCCGCGATGGCGCTGCACCGGCTGCGGCTCGGCGCGGTGCCACGCCTGCTGCTGGGTTGGGGTGGTCTGGCCGCGGTGCTGGCGAGCGCGTTCTGGTTCTCCACCGCCATGGCGTTCCCGGGCTGGATCGCGGCGCTGCCGACGGTCGGCACCGTCGCGGTGCTGGTCGCCCAGGACGGCTCGCTGGCCCGAGTGCTCGGCGTGCGACCGCTGACGTACGTCGGCGACATCTCGTACAGCCTGTACCTGTGGCACTGGCCGGTGATCGTGTTCACGCTGGAGCTGACCGGGCGGGAGTCGCTGGAGGGTCACGAGGCGGTGGCCGCCGCCGTGAGCTTGGTGCTGGCGGTGCTGTCGAAGCACTTCGTCGAGGACCCGTTCCGGCGGCGTGGGCACGGCCGCAAGAGCGTGACGTACGGGATCGGTGCGGCGATGGTCGCGGTGACCGTGGCGGTCTCGTCAGGTGGCTGGGCGTCGGCCGAGTCGACGCTGGCCGCGTTGCGCGGCAGGTCCGTGATCGACGCCGACCACCCCGGCGCGCTGGCCCTCGACCCGACCCGGCCGCTGCGCGCGCCGACCGACGTCCCGCTCGCGCCCGCGCCGGCCGTGGCCGGGGAGGACTGGCCCCACGACGACTGCGCCACCCGTGACCTGGGCGACGGGCTCAAGTCGTGCGTGCTCGGCAAGTCCACGGCGGCCAAGACCATGGTCGTCGTCGGCGACTCGCACGCCGCGCAGTTCAGCACCGCCCTGGCCGAGTTCGCGCGTCGTGACGGCGGCGACCAGTGGCAGGTGCACCTGCTGGTGCGCAACGGCTGCCCGTTCTCGACCGTGCCGCCGTCGGAAGCGGGCACGCCGCTGAACGCGTGCGCCGAGGAGAACCTGAAGAAGCTAGACCACATCCGCGACCTGGCGCCCGACCTCGTGATCACCGCCGCCATGTCGCCGGAGTCCTACCTCAAGGACCTGAAGTGGACGTGGGAGTCGACGGCCCGCATGGTCGACGGCTACCGGACCGTGCTCGCCGCGCTGTCCGACGCCGCCATCCCGGTCGCCGTGATCCGCGAGCTGCCCCGGCCGGGCCGCCCGGTGGTGCCGTGCCTGGAGCGCAACCCGGACGACCCGGCCGGCTGCGACACGCCCCGCGCGCAGGCCGTCGGCTCGGCGACCGACCCGCTGGCCGCCGCCGCGACCGGGCTGGCGGGCGTGCGGCTGGTCGACCTGACCGACTGGATCTGCCGCGCCGACACCTGCCCGGCCGTGGTCGGCAACGTGGTCGTCTACCGCGACAACCACCTCACCGACACCTACGTGAGGTCCCTGGCCGACCCGCTCGTCGCCGCCCTGGGCCTGCGTCCTGAGCGTTGAACTCAGGTGTTCCGAACGTAGGACACGCGCGACGCGAACGTAGGACACGCGTGTTCTGAACGTAGGACTCTCGCGTGGTGGAGGTAGGACTCTCGGGTCAGACTTCGGCGTCGAGCATGTCGGCGGTCACGGCGGACTCGGTGTCGGGCATGCCCAGCTCCTTCGCCCGCTTGTCGGCCATCGCCAGGAGTCTGCGGATGCGGCCCGCGACGGCGTCCTTGGTCATCTGCGGGTCGGACAGCTGGCCCAGCTCCTCCAGAGACGCCTGGCGGTGGGCCAGGCGCAGGGCGCCCGCGGCGGCCAGGTGGTCGGGCGCCTCGGCGCCCAGGATCTCCAGCGCGCGCTGGACGCGAGCGGCGGCGGCCACGGCGGCACGGGCCGAGCGGCGCAGGTTCGCGTCGTCGAAGTTCGCCAGGCGGTTCGCCGTCGCACGCACCTCGCGGCGCATCCGGCGCTCCTCCCACGCCAGCACGCTGTCGTGCGCGCCGAGCCTGGTCAGCATCGCGCCGATCGCGTCGCCATCCCTTATCACCACCCGCTCCGCGCCGCGCACCTCGCGCGACTTCGAGCCGATGCCCATCCGCCGCGCCGCGCCGACCAGCGCCAACGCCGCCTCCGGCCCGGGGCAGGTCACCTCCATCGACGACGACCGGCCCGGCTCGGTCAGCGAGCCGTGCGCCAGGAACGCGCCGCGCCACGCCGCCTCCGCGTCGCACACACCGCCCGACACGACCGGCGCGGGCAGGCCGCGCACCGGGCGTCCCCGCGGGTCCAGCAGTCCCGTCTGCCTGGCCAGGCCCTCGCCGTCCTTCACCACCCGCACCACGAACCGGGTGCCCTTGCGCAGCCCGCTGGACGTGATGGTGAACACGTCCGACTGGTGCCCGTACAGCTCGTGGATCTCGCGGCGCAGCCGACGCGCCGTCGAACCCAGGTCCAGCTCCGCCTCGACGACCACCCGGCCGCCCACGATGTGCAGGCCGCCCGCGAACCTCAGCAACGAGGCGACCTCCGCGCGGCGGCAGCAGGTCTTGGAGACGGCCAGCCTGCTCAGCTCGTCCTTCACCGCCGACGTCATCGCCACGGCGCCTCGCCTCCCCTGCTCGTCCGGTCTTCCTGGAGGGTTGTACTCGACGCCCCGCCGGTCTCGTCACCAGGGCCGGCCAACGCCCGGGTGATGCTCGACGCGAGCGCGGTCGGGTCGTGCCGGTCCGGCGCGCCGGCCACGGCGATGGGCGCGAGGTGCGCCGCAGCGCCGAGAGCTGCGGCGGCCCTGCGCAGCCGGTCCGGAACGGGCACCGCGTCGACGTCCGCGATCACCGCGTCCACCCTCAGGGCGGGCGCGTGCGCGCACAGGACGTCCAGGTGCAGCTCCGGCGAGAAGCCGTCGGTTTCCCCCGGTTGGGGGACGAGGTTGAGCACGACCACCTTCCGCGCCGACGTGCGCACGAGCGCGTCGTGCAGCTCGGGCACGAGCAGGTGCGGCAGCACGCTGGTGAACCACGAGCCGGGCCCGAGCAGCACGACGTCCGCCGCGAGCACCGCCGCCACCGCCTCAGGGCAGCCGCGCGGCGCCTCGCCCGGGCCGCCCGGACCGTTGAGCCGGATCCGCTGCACGCGGCCCGGCGTGGTGGCGATCGCGACCTGGCCCCGGATGCGGCGCACCACGTCGTCGTCATCGTCCAGCCCGGTCACGTCGGCCTCGATCGACAACGGCTCCGTGCACATCGGCAGCACGCGGCCGCGCACGCCGAGCAGCCTGCCCGCTTCCTCCAGCACCGCCACCGGGTCGCCGAGCTGCTCCAGCAGGCCCGCCAGCACGAGGTTGCCCACCGCGTGCCCGGCGAGCGCGCCGGTGCCGCCGAACCGGTGCTGGAACAACGTCGACCACAACGCGCTCGACTCGTCCGTCCCGGCCAGCGCCACCATCGCCTTGCGCAGGTCGCCGGGCGGCAGCAGGCCCAGCTCGCGCCGCAGCCGCCCCGAGGAGCCGCCGTCGTCCGCGACCGTCACCACGGCCGTCACGTCGTCGGTCACCCGCCGCAGGGCGGTGAGCGTGGCGTGCAGCCCGTGCCCACCGCCCAGCGCTACCGCTCTGAAGCTCACTCGCGTCCCAGGTCCCGGTGCACGACCTTGACGGCCATGCCGTCCTCGCTGGCCAGCCGGCCCGCGAGCTCCTCGGAGATCGCCACGCTGCGGTGCTTGCCGCCGGTGCAGCCGACCGCCAGCGTCAGGTACCGCTTGCCCTCGCGCCGGTAGCCGGCGCCGATCAGCCGCAGCAGCTCGTGGTAGCGGTCCAGGAACTCCTCCGCGCCCTCCTGCGTGAGCACGTAGTTGCGCACGTCGCCGTCCAGGCCGGTCTGCTCGCGCAGCTCCGGGATCCAGAACGGGTTCGGCAGGAACCGCACGTCCATGACCAGGTCGGCGTCCATCGGCAGGCCGTACTTGTAGCCGAACGACAGCACCGTGACCCTGGTGCGGGTCGCCGACTCCGTGCCGAACGTGTCCTCGATCTTGGCCCGCAGCTGGTGCACCGACAGCGCCGAGGTGTCCAGCACCAGGTCGGCCTCCTCGCGCAACGGCGTGAGCAGGACCCGCTCGGCCTCGATGCCGTCGGCCAGCCGGCCGTCCGCCTGCAGCGGGTGGCCCCGCCGCACCGACTCGAACCGGCGGATCAGCACGTCGTCGGTGGCCTCCAGGAACAGCACCTTCGGCTTGTAGCCGCGCGCGTCCAGGTCCTTGATCACCGCCGCCAGGTCCTCGGTGAACGCGCGGCTGCGCACGTCCATCACCACCGCGACCCTGGTGATCGCACCCCTCGCCTGCGCGCCCAGCTCGACCATGGTCGCGATCAGCTCGGGCGGCAGGTTGTCCACCACGAACCACCCGAGGTCCTCCAGGCACTTCGCGGCCGTGCTGCGGCCCGCTCCCGACAGGCCCGTCACCACCGCGACTTCGATGCCGGACTTCTCGCCGGCCGGTGCGCTCACGTTCGCTCCCCTTCGGTGCCCGCCGTGCTCAACGTCGCGTGCACGGCCTCCGCGGTGCGCCGGCCCACTCCGGGCACACCGCTGATCTCCTCGATGCTCGCCTCACGCAACTTCTTCAGTGAGCCGAAGTGCTTCAACAACGCGGCCTTGCGCGTCTGCCCCAGCCCCGGCACCTCGTCCAGCGCCGAGGTCGTCATTCGCTTGGACCGCTTCTGCCGGTGGTAGGCGATGGCGAACCGGTGCGCCTCGTCACGCACCCGTTGCAGCAGGTACAGGGCCTCGCTGGTGCGGGGCAGGATCACCGGGTCCGGCTCGCCGGGCACCCACACCTCCTCCAGCCGCTTCGCCAGGCCGACCACCGCGACGTCGGTGATGCCCAGTTCCGCCAGGACATCGGAGGCTACCTGCGCCTGCGGCGCGCCGCCGTCCACCACCAGCAGGTTCGGCGCGTACGCGAACTTGCGGGGCTTGCCCGTCTCCGGGTCGATGCCCGGGGTCGGACCTTCCCGGTTGTCGCGCAGGTACGCCTGGAACCGGCGGCGCACCACCTCGGCGATCGAGCCGACGTCGCCCTGGTCGGCGCCTTCCCGCACGGCGAACCGCCGGTACTCGGACTTGCGCGCCAGGCCGTCCTCGAACACCACCAGCGACGCCACCACGTCCGTGCCCTGCACGTGGCTGATGTCGGTGCACTCGATCCGCAACGGCGCCGTGTCCAGTCCCAGCGCCTCCTGCAGCTCCTGCAGCGCCGCCGACCGGGCCGTCAGGTCGCCCGCGCGGCGCAGCTTGTGCTGCTGGAACGCCTCCTTGGCGTTGCGCTCCACGGTCTCCATGAGCGCCCGCTTGTCGCCGCGCTGCGGCACCCGCAGGGCGACCCGGCTGCCGCGCAGGGCCGACAGCCACTTCTCGACCGCCTCGGCGTCGTCGGGCAGCTCCGGCACGAGCACCTCGCGCGGCACGGGCGCCGACTCCACGCCGCCCGCCTTCGCCGACTCGGCCTGCTCGCCGTAGAACTGGGTGACGAACTGGTCCACCAGGCCCGTCACGCCGGTCTCGTCGACCTTGTCGACCACCCAGCCGCGCTGGCCGCGCACCCGGCCGCCGCGCACGTGGAACACCTGGACCGACACCTCCAGGTCGTCCTGCGCGAACGCGACCACGTCGGCGTCCGTGCCGTCGCCGAGGACGACGGCCTGCTTCTCCAGGGCGCGCTTGAGGGCCGCCTGGTCGTCGCGCAGGCGGGCGGCCTTCTCGAACTCCAACTCCTCGGCGGCGGCCGTCATCTCGCGTTCGAGGCGGCGCACCATCGAGTCGGTCTTGCCGGCCAGGAAGTCGCAGAAGTCCTCGACGATGTCGCGGTGCTCGTCCGCGTCGACCCGGCCCACGCACGGCGCCGAGCACTTGTCGATGTAGCCGAGCAGGCAGGGGCGGCCGATCTGGCCGTGCCGCTTGAACACGCCCGCCGAGCAGGTGCGCGCCGGGAAGACCCGCAGCAGCAGGTCCAGCGTCTCGCGGATCGCCCACGCGTGCGCGTACGGGCCGAAGTAGCGGACGCCCTTGCGCCGCGGGCCGCGGTAGACGTGCAGGCGCGGGAACTCCTCGTTCAACGTCACGGCGAGGACCGGGTAGGACTTGTCGTCGCGGTAGCGGACGTTGAAGCGCGGGTCGAACTCCTTGATCCAGTTGTACTCCAGCTGGAGTGCCTCGACCTCGGTGCCGACGACGGTCCACTCGACGCTCGCGGCGGTGGTCACCATCTGCCGGGTGCGCGGGTGCAGGCCGGCGACGTCGGCGAAGTAGGAGTTCAGTCGTTGGCGCAGGCTCTTGGCCTTGCCGACGTAGACCACGCGACCGCCGGCGTCGCGGAACTTGTAGACGCCGGGGGCTTCGGGGATGGTGCCTGTCGCAGGGCGATAGGTCGACGGATCGGCCACACGCTAAAGCCTACTGTGTTGAATTGCGCCGCCTTCGGCGTCGCGGCTCAGTCGCCTGGAAGTCGACCGCTCGCGCCCTGATTTTCCGACGATCGAAGAGCGTGATCGCCGGAAAATGAGGACGCGAACGATCGACGCGACCTCGCGTGGTGGGTCGACCCGGTGCGATGACCTCGCGTGATGGCTCAGGCCGGGACGATCTGGCCCGCTTCCACCTTCACCGGGATCTCCGCCAGGCCCTTCGTGGCCGGACCCTTCGTCACCTGGCCGTCCGCGGCGTTGAAGGTGCTGCCGTGGTTCGGGCACGTGATCACGCCGCCCTCGGGCGGGGACACGGCGGTGCCCTGGTGCGGGCAGGTGGCGTCGTAGGCCTTGACCGTGTCGCCGGTGCGGACCAGGACGAGCGGCTTGCTGGTGGCCGGGTTGCCGGCGATCAGGCCGCCGCCGTCGGGCACGTCGGCCAGCGCCGCGATGATCGGCGGGCCGGCCGGGGTGGTGCCGCCACCGGCCGGCGTCGTCCCGCCGGTGGTGCCCGTGCCGCCGGGCGTGGGTTCGCTGCCGCACGCGGCCAGTCCACCCGGGACCGCCAGCGCGACCAGGACGCCGCAGAGCATCGAGCGACGGGACAGCCCTGTCTTCTCCAAGGAACTCAAAACAGGTCCTCCGCTAATCGTGGTGGGTAGTCGTTCGGTCACACGCAATACGACACCACGTGAAGCGGGGTTCAACACTTCCACCACTTGGGACGGTTCTTCAGGAAAGCAACACGTCCGGGCCGGACACCGACACCGCCACCTCGGCCAACCCGCGCGGCGACGGGCCGGACAGCGCCGCGCCCGTCGCCGGGTCGAACGCGCTGCGGTGCGTGGGGCAGCTGATCGTCCCGCCGGCGGGCGGGTTCACCGTCGTGCCCTGGTGCGGACAGGCCGGGTTGAACGCCCGCACCTCCGACTCCGACGGCCTGACCAGCAGCAACTGGCCGTCGCCGCCGACGTCGACCAGCGCCCCCGACCCCACCGGGACGTCGGCGAGCCCGGCCACGCGGTCACCCGCACGGGCCGAGCCGACACCGGGCCGACGCGTCGGCGCGCCCGCGCCGCAGGCGGCCAGGGGCACTCCGGCGGTCAGGGCGAGCAGTCCGCACAGCAGCGTCCGTCGGTCCACCCGCCCATCTTCGCCTACCGGTCCTTCGCCACCGCCGTCCGGGCCAGCGCCAGCACCGCCGTGAACGGCGGGAACCAGTGCCGCGAGTGCGACGGCGGGTTCGCCCACCTGAGCGACCCGTACCGGGTCATCGTCGGCGGCAGCGCGATGCGCTGCGGCGAGCGGACGAACTGGACCTCGGCGGGCGCCTTCAGGTGCGTGGGCAGCAAGGCGACCAGCTCGGCGAGGAAGATCCAGTGCTCCCGCGGGCCGGGGATGACGGTGACGGGACCGGCGAGCATCCGGGCCTTGAGGTCGGCCAGGACGCGCGAGCCGACGCGGGCGGGCATGGCGAGGGCGGTGGTGGCGGGTCCGAGCGGCAGGAAGACGCCCTGCTCGGTGACGGACACCTTCCAGCCCAGCAGCCGGTAACCCGCGATCGCCTCACCGAGTGCCTGCTGGTGCGCGCGGTCGCGTGGTCCGTATCGCGGGCCGTTGTCGGCGGTGGTGGCGGCGGTGATGCTCATCGGCGGAGGTCCCTCCCCGGTCGGGTGGAGTGGGCGGTGTGCGCGGGCCGCGGGGGTCGTCCCGGCACTGGCACACCACGCAGCGTCGGCGCGATCGGGACGTTTCACCACACCGTTGTCGGGTCGGATCCATGCACCGGACGGATCACCCTCATCCACCACTCGGCGTCACGGGGCCTCCGACCAGGGGCCTACCCCGCCTTATGCACGAAATGCATGGACTCCTGATCACATCTCTATACACTGGTGAGCACGCTCAGTGACGGGAGCGAGCCATGGAACGGAAAGCTCGAAGAGCAGCCAGTACCAGGCGCGCATGCCCGACGTGCGGGGCGTTGATCGCCGCCGACAACACCGACCGGCTCTGCCAGCGTTGTCGCCGCAACGCGCGGACCGAGCTCTACGGACCACCCGAGGTACCCGGGGACTTCTGGGACCACGAGGCGATGGCCGCCGCGTTCTCCGACCGGAACATGGGCGCCCTCCTCGCCGCCTACCGGCACCACCCCCAGCACGTCAGCCGCGTCACCCAAGACCGCATGGCGTCCTGGCTGGGGATCTCCCAGGCGCAGCTGTCGCGGTACGAGACCGGTGAGAACCCGATCGACCGGATCGACCGGCTGCGCCACTTCGCGCGGGCGCTCGGCGTCCCGGCCGACCGGCTGTGGTTCGACCGCGTCGGAATCCCAAGCCAGGCGGACGCCGATCGCGGCGCCCCGCCCGATGTGCTCGCCGCGGCGTGGGACGCGTCGAGCATTGCCAGATCGGTCGAGGAGACGGCGAGGAACGACTTGGCGATCAGCAGACGAGCGGCGCTCACCGGAGCCGCCGCGGTGGCGATGGGTCCCGCACTGGTCGAACCGTTGCAGCGATGGCTCCACCCCTTGCAGCCCCTGTCCAAGTGGTCGTCCAGCGCGGCGATCAGCGAGGAGGAGCTGGCGGCGTTGCAGCGCGTCGCCGACGGGCTGCGCGGGTGGGGTGGACGAGGCGGGTACGGGTTGGCGCGCAAGGCGGTGCTCGGCCAGTTGGAGGAACTGGCCGAGCGGTTGTCGCGCGCGCCCGCCGGCCCCACCACGGAACGGGCCTTCTTCATCGGGGCCGAGCTGTCCAAGGTGGCGGCGAGCATGTCGTGGGACGCGGGCATGCACGACGCCGCGCAGCGGTACTACGTGCTCGGGGTGCGCATGGCGAAGGCGGGGCGCAACGACCCGTTCGCCGCGCTGTGCCTGGCGGCGATGGCCAGGCAGATGTTCGACCTCGGCCGGCCCGAGGACGGTTTAGAACTGGTCCAGCTGGGCCAGTACGGCACGAGGCGCAACGCCACCCCGACGTTGCAGGCGCTCCTGCTGACCCGTGAGGCGTGGGCCTACGCGCAGATGGGTCGGGTGCGGGAGTTCCACCGGGCGGTCGGGCAGGCGCAGGACAGCTTCGCGCAGCGGCGGCCAGGTTCGGACCCGTGGTGGCTGGACTCGTTCGACGAGGCGGAGCTGGAAGGGGTCATCGGGGCACGGATGCGCGACCTGGCCGGGCACGACCCGAAGCAGGCGCCGATGGCGGAGCAGCACATCCTGCGGGCGCTCGACCTGCGCGACCCGGCGAGGGTGCGCAACCGGGCGTTCGACGTCATCGGCCTGGCCCGCACGAAGATGGTGGCGGGCGAGCCCGAGGAGGCGTGCGGGCTGATCCAGCAGGTGCTGCCGACGGCGGCGGGCCTGGCGTCCGGGCGGGTGGTGCGGAAGCTGCAGGACTTCGCCAAGGAGGCCGAGCGGCACCGCGACCTGGCCGTCGTGCGCGACACCCGTGAGGCGATCCGCGGGGTCCGGACGGCCTAGTGATGCGGGTGGGGATCACCGGGCACAGCAAGCTGGCGCCCGATTGCGTCGACGCCGTGCGCGAAGCCATCCGCGCGGCGTTGGAGGCCGAGGCGGCGGGCGGGTCATCCCTGGTCGGGGTGACCTGCCTGGCGCCGGGCGCGGACCAGCTGTTCGCGCGGGTGGTGCTGGAGCTGGGCGGCCGGGTCGAGGTCGTCCTGCCCGCGATGGACTACCGGGAGAAGCTGAAACCGGAGAAGCGGGCCGACTACGACGAGCTGCTGGCGCGGGCGCACGTGGTCAGCGTGCTGCCGAACGAGCTGTCCGGCAGGCACGCGTACGTGATGGCTAACGAGCGGATGCTCGCGTCGGTGGAGCTGCTGATCGCGGTGTGGGACGGGCAGCCGCCGGACGGGCGCGGCGGCACGGCGGACGTCGTGGAGACGGCGCGCGCGTCGGGCGTGCCGGTGGTGGTCGTGTGGCCGGAAGGCGCTCGACGCGGCTGAACGAGGACCGTTCTCGTCCGCGATGGCCGGCAGACTCCGGCTCATGCTGGAAACCTCGGCCCGTCTGCTCAAGCTGCTGTCGTTGTTGCAGGTGCGCCGCGACTGGACCGGATCGGACCTCGCGCAACGGCTCGGCGTCGACGTCCGGACCGTGCGGCGCGACGTCGACAAGCTGCGCAACCTCGGCTACCCGGTCAACGCCGCGCCGGGCGTGTCGGGCGGCTACCAGCTGGGCGCGGGCGCCGAGCTGCCGCCGTTGTTGCTGGACGACGACGAGGCCGTGGCCGTCGCCGTGGGGTTGCGCACGGCGGCGAACGGCTCCGTCGCGGGCATCGAGGAGACGTCCGTGCGCGCCCTGGCCAAGCTGGAACAGGTGCTGCCGTCCCGGCTGCGGCGGCGGGTGAACGCGCTGCAGGCCCACACCGTGGCGTTGCCGATGACGCGCGGCGCGCAGGTGGACGCGGGCACGTTGACCGCGATCGCCGGCGCGTGCCGCGACCAGCAGCGGCTGCGGTTCGGGTACGCGGGGCGCGACGGCAGCACGAAGCGGCACGTCGAGCCGCTGGGCCTGGCCCACACCGGGCGGCGGTGGTACCTGGTGGCGTGGGACGTGGACAAGGCGGACTGGCGCACGTTCCGGGTGGACCGGATCGAGGAGGAGCCGACGCTCGGCGCCCGGTTCACCCCGCGCGAGCCCCCGGCCGACGACCTGGCGTCGTACGTGTCGCGGCAGCTGTCCGTGGCGCCGTACCAGCACGAGGTCCGGCTGATCATGCACGCGCCGTACGACGTGGTCGCGGCCCGCACCTCGGCCACCTCGGGGCACTTGGAGCGGATCGACGACGACCGGACCAGGCTGACCGTCGGCGCACCGGCGTTGGACGAGGTCGGGCTGTGGATCGCGATGATCGGCGTCGACTTCGAGGTGGAAGGCCCGGAGGAGCTGAAGCACCACCTCCGGGCCACGGCCGACCGGCTGCTGCGGGCCGCCGGTGACGCGCCGAGGCCCGGAGGATGACCCGGGCTCAGCCGCGCGTGCAGGCCAGGCGGTAGGCCGCGGCGCCGATCAGCTCCAGCGAGATCTGCAGCCGGTCCGGGCTCACGTTCTGCGCGATCGTGTCCTCGGGGGTGTGGTAGAGCGGTTCGAGCTCGTGCGGGCCGCCCTCCCCGCGCCAGCTGAAGTTCGCCGCGGCGATCTTGCGCTCGTGGAACGGCACGTGGTCGCTGCTGCCGCGCGGCACCGGGCCGTGCACCTGCGCGCCGTAACCCAGGCGTGCCGCCGCGGCGGCGACCTGCGCGGTGGTGGCGTTGTCGCCGCCGTCCACCGAGAGCAGCCAGTACGCGGTGGCCGGGCCGTGGCTGGTGGCGACCATGTCGTTCTGGAACACGCCCGCGATGCGCGCCGCGTCCGCGTCCGCCAACTGGC
This sequence comes from Saccharothrix sp. NRRL B-16348, assembly GCF_001280085.1. Classification (GTDB taxonomy): domain Bacteria; phylum Actinomycetota; class Actinomycetes; order Mycobacteriales; family Pseudonocardiaceae; genus Actinosynnema. Next base: position 73,494 of record NZ_LGED01000240.1, read on the forward strand.
TCACGTAGTAGCGGGAGCCGAGCAGGCCCTGCTCCTCCGAGCCCCACAGCACGAACCGCAGCGCCTTGTGCGTCGGCAGGTGGCGCAGCACGCGGGCCAGTTCGAGGGTCAGCACCGTGCCGCTGCCGTCGTCGTTCGCGCCGGGCGAGCCGGGCACGCTGTCGTAGTGCGCGGTCACCATGACCACGCCGTCGTCCCGGCCGGGGAACGTCGCCGGCCGTTCGGCGATGACGTTGTACGAGGTCAGGCCCGCCAGGTGGGTGGTGGAGACGGTCACCGTCACAGCGCCCGCCGCCCGCAGCCGCTCCACGTGCACCTGCGCGATTCCCAGCACCGGCACGGTGACGTTCGCGGTCAACGTCGGGGAGAACGCGCCGGTCTTGCCCGCCGGCGGCGTCGAGACCCGGCCGACCAGCACCGCCGCGGCGCCCAGCCGTGCCGCGTCCAGCACCGCCGTGGAGCCGGTCGGCACGTTGACCAGCAACGCGACCTTCCCGGTTAGGTCGGCGGGCAGGGACGCGCCGTTGTCCAGGTCCACCACGGTGCCGGTGGCCGTGACGCCGAGGGCGCCGAAGCGGGACGCGCCCGCGTTCCACGTGTCCGACCCGACGGTCAGCTGGGACAGGTACTTGTCCGGCACGGTGAACGGCTGCAGCGTCACCTGGTAGCGCAGGTCGCGGAGCACGGAGGCGAGGTAGTCGCGGGCCCGGTGCTCGGACTCCGTGCCGCCGATGCGCTGCCCGATCCGCTCGCTGAGCACCCGCAGGTGCTCCATCGCCTTGCGCGCCCGCACCCGGCCCACCACCGGGTAGTCGCCGAGGAACAGGTCGGGCACGTCGGACGCGCCGGGCCGCTGTGCCCGTGCCGCCGGGTTCAAGCCGAGCGTCACCGCGCCCGCCACGGCCGCGGCACCGGTCAGGAGTGAACGTCTGCGCATGTGCGGACCCCCAAGCTCGTAGATCACCCGAACCTAGGCAGACGTCCGAACCCCTACAAGGGTGCCGTTGGGGGACACGCCTCGCCCAACGGCACCACGACGATCAGCGCTTACGCGAACGTTGAATTCATGCGTTCCGAACGTAGGACACGCGCGACGCGAACGTAGGAGCGTTATTCAGAAGGTTGATCTTGGGGTGGTAGCGCGACAGCCCCGCCTGGGTAGGGTCGGTTTCCTTCCACAGAAACGATCCACCACGACAAGGCGGGGCTGTTGCGCTACCAGTCTACGACCGGGCTCGACCACGACCAGATCCAGGAACTGGTGAGCCGGATCCACCAGGTCCTGGGCCCGTCACACCGGCGGACGGGACGCCCGCCGGTGTTGGGTCTGTACCGGTCGGTGCTGCTCACGCTCGTGCTGTTACGCCAGAACCTCGCCCAGACCGTGGCCGCGGACTGGTTCGGCGTCTCCCAACCCACCGTCTCCCGCATCTTCCGACGCATCGCCCCACTGATCGGACAGGTCACCTGCCCGCACACCCCACCCCTGCCCGAAGCGCTGTCCGGGCGGGTGGTGCTCGTCGACGGAGCCCTGATCCCCACCGACGACCACGCCTCCCACCGCAAACCCAACTTCAACGCCAAACACCGCCAAGCAGGCATGACGGTGCAGGTCCTGGCCACCCTCGACGGCACCCTGCTCGCCGTGTCGGACCCCGTCGAGGGCCGCACCCACGACAGCAAGGCCTACACCCTCACCGGCCTGGCCGACCTCCTCGCCGACAACACGGTCGTCGCCGACCTCGGCTACCAGGGCACCAACACCATCCGACCCCGCCGCAAACGCCCCGGCCACGACGAACACACCCTCGAAGACAAGACCTGGAACACCAGCGTCAGCCGCATCAGGTGGGCCGTCGAACACGCCATCGCCCACCTCAAGGACTGGAAGATCCTCGCCACCGGCTACCGCGCACGCCTCACCGAACTCCCCACCCTCATCCGCATCGTCACCACCCTCGAGTACTACCGCCTCGGCTGGTGACTTCTGAATAACGCTCTAGGACTCACGCATTCTGAACGTAGGACACGCGCGTTCTGAAGGTAGGACACGCGTTAGGTGGTGGCGGAGCGGTGCAGGTCGCGGAGGGCGCGGACGGCGGCGACGGCGTGGTCACGGTCCACCGCCTGGACGGCCATGATCGACACGTACTCGTCGTCCGGCAGCTCCAAGCGGGCCCACGACGCGCCGTCCGGGAACGACACGTGCAGCACCTGCTGCCAGGTGAAGCGGTGCACCGTCACCACGTTGCGCACCTCGACGCCCTCGGCGTCGGCCCGCACGCGCGGCCTGGCCAGCAGCAACATGCCGCACGCCAGCAGCACGCCCAGGAAGATCATCGCCACCTGGTCGGACGTCCGGAAGATCACACCAGTAGGCGTGTCGCCCAACAACAACCCGACCACGGTGAACACCGCCACCAGGAACACCGCGCTGGCCCAGGCGACCACGCGGATCCTCTTCGGGCGGAACTCGACCACGTCGACGGCCACGGCGGTCCTCACGAGCCCGCCCGCAGCCCGCGCAGCACGAGAGCCGTGTCCAACGCCGCCACGCACGCCTCGAAACCCTTGTCCTCCACCGAGTCCGGGAACCCGGCGCGGGCCAACGCCTGGTCCTCGTCGTTCGTGGTCAGCACACCGTTGCCGATCGGCGTCGACGAGTCGAGCGCGACCCGCGTCAACCCGGCCGTCACCGCGTCGCACACGTACTCGAAGTGCGGCGTGCCGCCCCGGATCACCACGCCCAGCGCCACCACCGCGTCGTGCGTGCGGGCCAGTTCCTGCGCCACCACCGGCAGCTCCACCGCGCCCGCCACCCGCACCACCGTCGGCGACGCGACACCGGCCTTCCCCGCCGCGGCCAACGCCCGCTCGACTAGGTGGTCGGTGATCTTCGTGTGCCAGCGCGTGGCCACGACGCCCAGCGTCAGCCCCGCCGCGTCGGGGACGACGTCCTCGGGTCGCCCTTCGCCGCTCATTCCGCTCCCTCCGTGGTGGACACCACCGCGCCGCCCTGCGACAGCGCCTCGTACTGCTCGAGCTGGTGCAGCTCGTGGCCCATCCGGTCGCGCTTGGTGCGCAGGTAGTGCAGGTTCTCCGGGTTGGGCGAGATCGGCAGCGGCACCCGCTCCAGCACGGTCAGCCCGTAGCCCTCCAGCCCGACCCGCTTGGCCGGGTTGTTGGTCAGCAGCCGCATCGACTTGATGCCGAGCGAGCTCAGGATCTGCGCGCCGGTGCCGTAGTCGCGGGCGTCCGCGGGCAGGCCCAGGCCGAGGTTCGCGTCCACCGTGTCCGCGCCGCCGTCCTGCAACTGGTAGGCCTGCAGCTTGTGCATCAGCCCGATGCCGCGGCCCTCGTGCCCGCGCATGTAGAGCACGACACCGCGCCCCTGCGCGGCCACCGCCTCCAGCGCCGCGTCCAGCTGCGGGCCGCAGTCGCAGCGCAGCGAGCCGAACACGTCGCCGGTCAGGCACTCCGAGTGCACCCGGACCAGCACGTCCTCGCCGTCGCCCAGGTCGCCGTAGACCATCGCGATGTGCTCGATGCCGTCGAGCTTGCTGTCGTAGCCGACCGCGGTGAACGTGCCGTGCGCGGTCGGGATGCGCGCCTCGGCGACCCGCTCCACCTGCGTCTCCACCCGCCGCCGGTAGGCGATCAGGTCGGCGATGGTGATCAGCGCCAGGTCGTGGTCGTCCGCGAACACCTGCAGCTCGTCGCGGCGGGCCATGTCGCCCTCGTCCTTCTGCGACACGATCTCGCACAGCACGCCCGCCGGCGCCAACCCGGCGAGCCTCGCCAGGTCGACGGCCGCCTCGGTGTGCCCGGGACGGCGCAGCACGCCACCGTCACGCGCGCGCAGCGGCACGACGTGACCGGGCCGGTTGAAGTCCTTGGCCGTGGCGTCCGGGTCGGCCAGCAGCCGGATCGTGTAGGACCGGTCGGCCGCCGAGATGCCGGTGGTGATGCCCTCCCGGGCGTCCACGGTCACGGTGTACGCGGTGCCGCGCTGGTCCTGGTTCGTGTGGTACATCGGCGGCAGGTCCAGCCGGTCGCAGTCGCTCTCGGTCAGCGACACGCACACGTACCCGGACGTGTAGCGGACCATGAACGCCAGCAGCTCCGGCGTGGCCTTCTCCGCCGCGAAGATGAGGTCGCCCTCGTTCTCGCGGTCCTCGTCGTCCACGACGACGACCGGCCTGCCCGCGGCGATGTCCGCGATGGCCCGCTCGATCTCGGTGAAGTCGTTCACCGGTCCTCCTCGGCGCGGAGGTGGGGCAGCGCGAGCCGCTCGACGTACTTCGCGAGCACGTCCACCTCCAGGTTGACGTGGTCGCCCGGCACGCGCCGGCCGAGGGTGGTGAGTTCCAGCGTGGTCGGGATCAGGCTCACGGTGAACTCGTTCTCCGACACCGACACCACGGTCAGCGACACGCCGTCGACCGTGATCGAACCCTTCTCCACCACGTACCGGGCCAGGGCCGGCGGCAGTCCGATGTGGACGACCTCCCAGTGCTCGGCCTTCTCCCGGGCCAGCACCACCCCGGTGCCGTCCACGTGGCCCTGCACGATGTGGCCCCCGAGGCGCTGACCGACGGCGGCGGCGCGCTCCAGGTTGACCGGGTCGCCCTCGGCGACCTTGGCCAGGCTGCTGCGGGTCAGCGTCTCGCGCATCACGTCCGCGGTGAACGCGCCACCGGCGACGTCCACCACGGTGAGGCACACGCCGTTGACCGATATCGAATCGCCGTGCTTCGCGTCGCTGGTCACCAACGGACCCGCGATGGTGACGCGGGCCGCGTCCGGCAGGTCGGCGACGGCGACGACCTCACCCAACTCCTCGACGATCCCGGTGAACACCGTTCCTCCTCAACGCGCGGGGACTGCGGAGACCCGCACGTCCGGCCCGCACATACTGACCTGCTCCACGACCAATCCCACAGCGTCGGTGACCGTCGACACCCCCGCGTCCCGCAACGCCTGCGGACCGTCGCCCAGGAACTTCGGGGCGAGGTAGGCGAGCACCCGGTCGACGCGGTCGGCCGCCACGAACGCACCCGCCAGGGTAGGCCCGCCCTCCAGCAGCACGTCCACCACGCCTCGCGCGGCCAACGCGCCGAGCACAACGTCCGGGTCGTGCGTCCGCAGGTGCATCGTCTCCGCCTCGTCGTCCAGGACACGGGCTCCCGACGGCAGGTCGCCCATCCCGACGACGACCCGCAACGGCTGCCTGACCCCATCCTGCCCCGGACCCGCCCTCCGCGCGGTCAATCTCGGGTCATCGGTACGGACCGTGCCGGCGCCCACCACGATCGCGTCCACCTTCGCGCGGAACTCGTGCACCTCGGCCCGCGACTCCGCCGAGCTGATCCACCGGCTCGTGCCGTCACCCGCCGCCACCCGTCCATCCAGGCTGGCGGCGTATTTCCAGGTCACATGGGGTCGCCCGGTCCGCGCGTAGTGCAACCAGGCCCGCAACGGCCCCCGCCGCACGGCCTCGCCGAGCACTCCCGCCTCGACCCGGACCCCGGCCTCCCGCAGCACCGCGGCCCCACCGGCCGCCTTCGGATTCGGATCCGCGACCGCGAACACCACCCGCGCCACCCCGGCGTCGAGCAACGCCCCGGTGCACGGCGGCGTCCGCCCGTGGTGGGCACACGGCTCCAACGTCACCACGGCCGTGCCACCCCGGGCCAGCCCACCCGCCTCCGCCAACGCCACCACTTCGGCGTGCGCACCACCGGGCGGCCGGGTGCCACCGACACCGACCACCGCGCCACCGGCGTCCAGGATCACGCAGCCCACCGGCGGGTTCGGACTGGTCGTCCCCCGCACCCGCTCACTCGCCGCGACGGCCAGCGCCATCGCCTCGTCCACGTTCACCGGGCGCGCGTCGCCTGCTCGCGCAACCGCTCCAGCGCGACACCGGGATCCGCCGCGTCGTACACCGCCGACCCGGCCACGAAGCAGTCCACCCCCGCCTCCGCCGCCTGCTCGATCGTGTCCGCGTTGATGCCGCCATCGATCTCGATCACCAACCGCAGGTGCCCGGTGTCCACCATCCGACGGGCCACCCGCACCTTGTCCAACACCTCGGCCATGAACGACTGCCCGCCGAACCCCGGCTCCACCGACATGATCAGCAACGTGTCGTAGTGCTTCAGCACGTCCACGTACGGCTCCAGCGCCGTGCCCGGCTTCAACGACAACCCGGCCTTCGCCCCCGCCGCGCGCAGGTTCTTCGCCAACCCCACCGGATCCTCCGCCGCCTCCACGTGCACGGTCACGTTGTAGGCGCCCGCCTCCGCGTACCCGATGGCCCAGCGATCCGGGTCGTCGATCATCAGGTGGCAGTCCAGCGGCAGGTCGGTCGCCTTGCGCAGCGACTTCACCACCGGCAGCCCGATCGTCAGGTTGGGCACGAAGTGCGCGTCCATGACGTCCACGTGCAGCCAGTCGGCCGACGGCACGGCCGCGGCCTCGTCGGCGAGTCGGGCGAAATCGGCGGACAGGATGCTCGGGGCGATCATCGGCTGGTGGACCACGGCTGCCGAGTCTAGGCTTCCGCGATTGCCCGGACCTGGCCGGGAGTCGTATTTCACCCCCCACTTTTCCGACTACTCACGCGGGTAGTTCCCTAGCCGGTGTGCCTGCCATTACGTTCACACCGGGGGGGCAGCAACTGGGGAGCACTGGGGATGAATGCCGAATTCCGTCACAAGATCGCACTGATCACCGGAGCCTGTTCACCGCTCGGCGCCGAGGTGGTCGAGTCCCTGGCCAGGCAGGGCGCGCTGGTCGCCGCCGTCGACAGCGACGGCGCGAGACTCGCCGACCTGGTCGAACGACTCCACGCACAGGGCTTGCGGATCGCCGGCAGACAGATCGACGTCACGTCCAGCGCCGCCGTGGACGCCCTCGTCGACCAACTGGAACGAGAGTTCGGCGCCATCGACGCCCTGGTCGCCATGGCCGGCGCACTACGCCCGGGCCCAGCCCTCTCGATCACCGACGACGACTGGTCGCACAGCTTCGCGGTCAACGTCGACGGCGTGTTCAACGTCTCGCGCGCCGTCGCCACCAGAATGGTCGACCGGGGCCGGGGCACAATCGTCATGGTGCCCGCCCACGTCATCGCCGTACCCAGATCGGGCATCGCCGCCTACGCCGCGTCACGAGCCGCAGCCATCGCCTACACAGAGTGCCTGGCCGTCGAAGTAGCCGCACGCGGCGTCCACTGCGCCGTAGTGGCCCCAGCAGACGTCCGCCGCGTCGCCGACGAAGTCCGATTCCTCCTCGCCGACACCACCCCCCACCCGATGACCAACGCCCTCGGCGCCTGACACAACCACTCACTGGTCCTGCGCCCTCACAACGGACCCGCCACATCCCCGCAGAGGCACTTACCCAGCGGGCCCCCAACGGACCCGCAACCGCCCCACCGAGGCCCGATTTGACATGGGTTCGGGTGCTTTAGGCTGGTCGAAGCCGGGCAGGCTTGGCGGACGCTCTTCCCGCCAGGCCTGCCCGGCTTTG
>NZ_LGED01000241.1 GCF_001280085.1 Saccharothrix sp. NRRL B-16348
GCGCCGGGGCCGTTGTGGTGCGGGTTTCGTGTCATCCCACCGACCTCCCTCCGGGCTACCACACGTATCAAGGGGGCGGCTAACAGTGGAAGCCGCGGGTATTGGACGCACAGGCCCCCTTGACACGCGCGGTAGGGCACAGCCAGGTCGGCGGGATGACACGAAGCCCTTCCTTTGGGGAGGAAGGGCGGAGGGCGTGCCAGCGGCGGCGTGGGCGGTGGGGAGGGTGTGGTGGGTTAGGCGTTGAGGTCGGAGGCGAGGCGGAAGGCGTCGTTGCTGATTCGCTTCATCAGTCGGTTGTGCGCGGTTTCGTCGGGGGCGTGTTTGACCGTGTCCGACTCGATGATGATCACGTCGCGGTCTTGGAGGCGGGCGGCGAAGCCGCCGTTGGCCAGGGTGGTCAGGTTTGGGACGCGGACGGCGCCGTCTTTGACCAGGTCGTTGACGTTGCCGGTGCCGTCGCGGCTCGTCAGGTCTTTCAGTTTGGCGGCGTCCTCGGTGGTCTTCATCCGCACGATTGACACGGAGGTGTAGACCTTCACCCCGTCGGGGGTGGTCGTTGTGTACAGACCGCGAGTGAGCTGTTGGCACGGCGTGTTGGTCAGGAAGGTCTTGGTCTGACCGTAGGCGTGCGACGCGCAGTCGCTGTCCTTCAGCGGCTCGGGCACGTCCGGTGAGGCGGTGAAGGCGAACTCGCCCGCCGGGGCGGACGTCGTGGTGGGTGTGCCGGTCGGGGTGTTCTTCGGCATCACGACCAGCCACACCAGCCCGGACACCACGGCCACGCCCACGAGGCCCAGGCCCTTGAGCACCATCCCGCGGCGCGGGTGCGCCGTGGGGGCGGCAGGCCCACGGCGCGGCGGGGGCGGAGGTGAGCTCAGCAGCGAGTCCAACTGCCCGATCTCCGACCGCCACAGTGGCGCGGTGTCCGACGGTCGGATGGGCGGGATCCGCTGCGTCACCTCTTGGGGTGATTCGGGAGGAACCGACACAAAGACCCACGGTAACGGACGAGGGTCAGGCGAGCGCTGTGAGCACCTGATCGACATCCGCCTCGGTGTTGTAGAGGTGGAACGCCAGCCGGACGCGGCCGGCGCGGATGCTGGAGCGGACGCCGGCGGCGGCGAGCCGGTCGGCGGCGGCGGGGAGGTCCAGGGACACGATCGCCGTTCCCGCTGGTGGCAGGCCCAGACCGGCGCGCAGGGAGTCGGCCAGGGCCACGTTGTGGTCGCGGACGGCACCCATGTCCAGCGAGGCGAGGTAGGGCAGGGAGGCGGCGGCGCCGAACTGGGACAGCCAGACCGGGGAGAGGTCGAGTTTGCGGGCGTCGGGGGCCAGTCGGAGCGGGAGGCCGTAGACGGTGCTCCAGGGGTCGTCGCCGGCGAACCAGTTGGCGGCCACGGGCACCGTGCGTTCCAGCGCCGAGGGTGAGCACGCCAGCCAGGCGCAGCCGCGGGGCGACATCAGGAACTTGTAGCCGACGGCGACGACCCAGTCCGCCCAGTCGAGGTCGAGAGGGAGCCAGCCGACGGCCTGGGAGGCGTCCAGGAGGACGGGCACGCCGGTCGCGCGCAGGCCTTCCAGGTCGACGATGCGGCCGTCGGCGGACTGGACGACGCTGACGGCGACGAGATCGTGCGCGCCGGCGTGGGCCACGATGTCGTCCAGATCCACTTCGGTGACCCGCAGGTTGCGGGCGGCGAAGGGGAAGGTCAGGCTGGTGAACTCGCCGCGCGCGACGAGGACCGACGCGTCGGCGGGCAGGCCGGCGGCGACGAGGGACACGAGTTGGGAGCCCGACGCGCCCATGGCGACGCGTTCGGGCGGCACGCCGACGAGGTGGCCGAACGCCTTGCGCGCCGTGGTCGCGTGCTCGTCGACCGCGCCGGGGCCGTCCGCGCCGACCGACCACCGGCGGACGGCGTCCGTGACGGCGGTGGCGGTGGGTGCGGGAGGGACGCCGATGCTGGCGGTGTTCAGGTAGCCGAGGGGGACGTCGAAGGTCGTGCCGAAGGCTGAACGCATGGGATCATCAGACGGTCTCGGTGATCCCGTCGTCCACCGAATTGCGGTTCTTGCGGCGGGCGTAGACCTGCTTGCGGGTGCGGGCGACGATGTCGCCGGCGGAGTCGACGACGTCGGTGGAGAACCACAGCAGGGCCTTGTTGTTGGCCGCGGCTTCGGAGCGCAGTTCGTCGAGGTGCTCGTCGGTGAGGTGGAACTCGGCGTGGACGGTGCCGCGGCCGGGCTTGACGAACTCGATCTCGCCCGCCCGGTCCCACACCAGGTGCTCGCGGCCGAGGTGGTGCAGGACGAGCAGCATCCAGAACGGGTCGGTCATCGCGAACAGCGAGCCGCCGAAGTGCGTGCCCACGTAGTTGCGGTTCCACCAGTGCAGCCGCATCCGGACCTTCGCGTGGCGGTAGTCGTCGGACAGCTCGACCACGCGGATGCCGGCGAACAGGAACGGTGGCCACAGGTTCATGCCGCGGCGCAGACGGGAAGCCTTCACGGTGGCTATGTTACCAGTGAGTAATACCTGGGCAGGTGGAATCAGTGCAGGGTGATGACGTTCTTCGTCACCTTGGCGGCGGCGTCCGAGCAGAGGAAGGCGACCACGTTGGCGACGTCCTCGGGTTGGGAGACGTCGTGCTGGGCGCGCACCGCGTCGTTGACCCAGCCGGTGTCGGTGACGCCCGGCTTGACGACGTTGGACGTGATGCCGTGCGGCCAGAGCTCGGCCGCCGCGGACATGGCGTAGTTGTCCAGCGCCGCCTTCGCCGCGCCGTAGGTGACCTCGCTGGGGAAGCCGTCCGGGCCGCCGGAGGTCAGGCCGACGATGCGGCCCCAGTTGCCGCCGCGGGCGATGTGGCGGCGGGCGAACTCGGCGATCAGCAGGGCGCCCGCCCGGGCGTCCACGGCGAACTGCGCGTCGAACGTCTGGGGCGTGACGGCTTGGAGGACGCGGCCGAACTGGTCGGTGTCCACGGCGAGGAACGTGTCCTGCACCCAGCTGGAGGCGTTGTTGACCAGGATGTCGACCGGCCCGAAGACCTGTTCCGCGGTGTCGAAGAGCCTGCCGGGGGCGAGCGGGTCGGCGAGGTCGACCTCCAGCGCGTGGGCCTTGCCGCCGGCCTCGGTGATGGCGGCGACCACGTCCGCCGCGTCCGACTCGCGGGCCGTGAAGTACTCGCGCGGCAGGCTCGGGTCCGGCGCGGGCGCGAAGCGGAGGAACGTGATGAGGACGTTGACGCCTTGGGCCGCGAGGACCTTCGCGGTCGCGGCGCCGATGCCCTGGTTCGCCCCGGTGACGATCGCGGTGTGGATCACGGAGGGGATCGTGCCTGATCGGCGGCGGTGGCGCACCGGGTTTTAAGCTCTGGAGGATGCGCAGCGAAGAGATCGAGATCCGCACCGGCTCGACCGAGGTCGTCCACGATCTCACCCGCGCCTGCGAGGACTTCCTGGCCGACGTGGACGGCGACGGCCTGCTGCACGTCTGGGTGCCGCACGCGACCGCGGGCCTGGCGGTGCTGGAGACCGGCGCGGGCAGCGACGACGACCTGCTGACCGCGCTGCGCGAGCTGCTGCCCGCCGACGGGCGGTGGCGGCACCGGCACGGGACACCCGGTCACGGCCGTGACCACGTGCTGCCCGCGCTCGTGCCGCCCTACGCGACGATCCCGGTGCTAGGCGGTGTGCTGGCGCTCGGCACCTGGCAGTCGGTCTGCCTCGTCGACACCAACGTCGACAACCCCGTCCGCAAGGTCCGGCTGAGCTTTCTGGCCGGGTAGCAGCAGGACGAGCAGTCCCGCGGCGGCGAGTCCCACGAACACCCAGACCTGGGCGGTGTCCAGCGCCCCGCCGTGCAGCAGGGCGCGCACGCCCTCGGTGGAGAAGCGGAACGGCGTCCAGGACCACAGCAACGTCCGGTAGACGGGGTCGATCAGCTCCGGCACCTGGCCTGCGACGGCGGGCGCGATCAGGTACAGCGGGCCGAGCAGGGCCATCGCGCGGATGCCGAGCAGCCTCAGCAGCGCGCCCTGGACCAGCGCGAACGCCGCGGCGACGAGCGCCAGGTAGCCCAGCACGGTCGTGGTGAGGGGCAGGGACGAGTCCCACAGCGCGAAGAAGCCCGCGACCACGGCGACGCCGAGCACGGTCGTGGTGGCGATGCCCGTGAGGCGGCCGACGAGGGACGGCCTGCGGGCCACCACCGTGAACGCCGCGGCGGCGATCAGGCCCGCGATCCACAGCAGCGCGCTCGCGGCCAACGGCGCCGTGCGACCGGCGGCCGACGCCGGGTTGAGCGTGACGACCTCCGCCTCCATCCCGGCGCCCTGGACGACGCCGCCGAGCACCTGCTGGGCGACCTGCGTGCCGGACGGGTTCACCGCGCCGGACAGCAGCACGGTCGCGCCGCCGGGCGCGAGTTCGAGCACCCCGTAGACCTCTTGGCGGGACAGCAGGTCCCGCGCCTCGTCGGGAGTGGTCACCCGCCACGAGACTTCCGCCACGTCGCTGCCGGCCAGCTTGTCGGCGACACCGCGCAGCTGCGGCGGCGCGTCGGCGCCCACGGCGACCGCGAGCGGCACCGCGTCCGGGTGGACCGTGGCCTGGACGCCGAACGTCAGCAGGCCCAGTACGAGCGCGATCAACGCGCCCGCGGCGGCGGTGGCCACCGCGATGACCGACGGCGGCCGGTCGTGCAGTGCGGCCATGGTGCCCTCCTAGGTAGTTCATCATGTGTTGAATTAGAGGCTACGGCGGGCCGCTCGCAGAAGTCAACGTGCGCTGAATTAATCGGAGCGGTCCGGGCCGCGAGCGGCAGCGGGTACGGTTTGGGCCGTGACTTACCCAGGTGACGGGCAGTCCGGCTGGGGCGGCCAGCCCAACCAGGGCGATTGGGGCCGGCAGGACCAGGGCTACCCGCAGCAGGTCTTCCCGCAGAACTACGGCGGCTCGTACGGCGGCCTCGGCGTCTTCTCCGGCGGCGAGGAGCCACCGCCCGAGAAGAAGAGCAAGGCCAAGCTGTGGCTGGTGATCGGCGCGGTCGTCGTCGTGCTGGTCGGCGGCGGCGTGACCGCGTTCGTGCTGACCCGGCCGGACGGCACGCCGCCGGTCGCGCAGACGACGAGCAGCACGCCGACGACCACGACCACCACGGCGAAGACGACGCAGTCGACCCCGCCGAACGCCACCTGCGAGCCGCTCAAGCAGGGCTGGAACTGCCTGCCGGTGACCGCCCTGTCGTACAGCTACGACGTGCCCAAGGGCTGGACGCCCGCGCAGGGCACCGCGCCGGTCGAGGGCATGGAGGACGTGCGGCTGACCGGCCTCACCGTCAGCGGCGCGTACGACTGCGGCGGCAAGGGCTTCACCCGCGGCGGCGCGGGCGGCGTCGTGGTGCCGCAGACCGACCTCACCGCGGTGGCCAAGGACTTCGCCCAGAAGCTCGCCACGCAGTACTACAAGTCCGCGCCGACGTCCGAGGTCAAGCTCGGCGAGCCGAAGCCGGTGAAGGTGCCGAGCCCGCTGGGCGACATCGAGGGCGTGCAGGTCGACGCCACCGCCACCACCGCCGGCAACGAGTGCCTGGCCACCAAGGGCATGGTGAAGGTCCTGGTCCTCAAGGGGGACAAGGGCTTCCACGTGTTCATGGCGAACGGCGACCTCGAAGGCGGCCCGGCCGAGCCGAAGCCGCACCCCGAGGCCGACCTGCAGGGCATGGTGGACTCCGTGAAGCCGTTGAGCCGGTGAGCTACTCCGGGCTGGGCGTCTACCAGCAGCAACCGCCGAAGCGGCCCAGCCGCGCGCCGCTGTGGATCGCGCTGGCCGTGGTCGCCGTGCTGGTCGTCGGCGCCGGCGTCACGGCGATCGTGGTGCTGAACTCCGGCGACGGCCGGGCGGCGGAGCCCACCTCGACGTCGACCACGTCGTCCGCGGCCGAGCCGGACTGGCAGGCAGTGGAGGACGAGAAGGCCGGGCTGACCTACGAGCTGCCGCCGTCCTGGGAGGCCGGCGGCGCCGGCTCGTCCGGGCGGGTCAAGCTGAGCACGACGTACGTGTCGCGGCCGTTCCAGTGCCAGGGCCGCAGCATGATCCAGGCGCAGGCGATGGCGGGCTCGATCGTCCACGAGGACCCGGAGCAGGTCGCCACCGAGCTGGTGAAGCGGATCGCCGCCGGCGGGTACACGGTGAACAACGCGCCGCCCGAGATCGGCGAGCCGCGCGTCGAGACCGGTGACGGCGAGGTGGTCCGGCTCAGCGTCGAGGTGACGCCGAAGTCCGCCAACGCCTGCTACGCGCCCAAGGCCACGGTCAGCGCGGTGGCGATGCGCAACGGGTCGGAGGTGGCCGTGTTCGTGCTCAACGTCGCCGAGGGCGGGCCGCACGTGGCCGAGGGACCGTCGGACGACGACGTCGAGCGCATCCTGGGAAGCGTGCGGCAGTCGTGAACACGTTGGTGCTGTGGGACATCGACCTGACGTTGATCGACGCCAGGGGCCTCGGGCACGAGTGGTACCGCACCGCGTTCCGCGCGACGGCGGGCCTTGACCTCGTGCACGTGCCGAGCTTTCCCGGCCGCACCGAGCGCGCCATCACTCGGGAGCTGCTGACGGCGCACGACCTGGAGCCGACCGAGGAGCTGGTGACCCGGCTGCACGCGGAACTGGTCGACGTGGCCACGCGGGAGCGCGACCTGCTGCCGGCGCGGGGGCACGCGCTCCCGGGCGCGTCGGCGGCGCTGGAGGCGTTGGCGGGGCAGGCGGACGTCGTGCAGTCGCTGGTCACCGGGAACCTCGTGGAGATCGCCCGGTACAAGCTGGCCGCGTTCGGGCTCGACGAGCACCTGGACTTCGAGATCGGCGGCTACGGCTCGGTGTCCGAGCACCGGCCCGAGCTGGTGCTGGAGGCGGTGCGGCTGGCCACGGCCAAGCACACCCGCGAGTTCCGGTCCGTGGTCATCGGCGACACGCCGCACGACGTGGACGCCGCGCTGCACCACGGAGCCGTCGCCATCGGTGTGGCGACGGGCCGCAGCAGTGTCGCGGAACTGCGGGAGGCCGGCGCGCACGTCGTGCTGGACGACCTCTCCGACACGGCAAGCGTGTTGCAAGCGGTGTTGAATGGCCGCTGCTCCGCAGACGGCGGCTCGGTCGCCTGAAAGTCGGTCGTTCGCGCCCTGATTCCCGACGATCGAAAAGCGTGATCGCCGGGAATGAGGACGCGAACGACCGACGCGACCTCGCGGGAGCTAGCCCTTGACGACGTTCAGCAGGTGCTGGACCGCGTCGTCGACCGGCACCTCTTCGCGCTCGCCCGTGCGCCGGTCCTTGACCTCGACCAGGCCGTTCGCCAGGCCGCGGCCCACGACCAGGATCGTCGGCACGCCGATCAGCTCGGCGTCGGCGAACTTCACGCCCGGGCTCGCCTTGCGGTCGTCCAGCAGCACCTTCACGCCGGCCGCGGACAGCTCGCCCGCCAGCTTCTCGCCGCCCGCGAGCAGCGTCTCGTCCTTGCCGGCGACGACCACGTGCACGTCGGCGGGCGCGACGTTGCGCGGCCAGATCAGGCCGCGGTCGTCGTGGCTCTGCTCGGCGATCACGGCGACCAGGCGGGACACGCCGATGCCGTACGAGCCCATGGTGATCCGGATGGGCTTGCTGTCCGGACCGAGCGCGTCCAGCCCGAACGCGTCCGCGTACTTGCGGCCGAGCTGGAAGATGTGGCCGATCTCGATGCCGCGCGCGGCGACCAGCGAGCCCTTGCCGTCGGGCGACGCGTCGCCCTCGCGGACCTCGGCGACGTCGATCGTGCCGTCGGGGGTGAAGTCGCGGCCGCAGACCAGGTCCACCACGTGGTGGTCGGCCTTGTCCGCGCCGGTCACCCAGGCCGTGCCGCGCACCACGCGCGGGTCGACCAGGTACTTCACGCCGTTGGCCTGGATCGCCGCCGGGCCGATGTAGCCCTTGACCAGGAAGGCGTTGCGGGCGAAGTCCGCCTCCTCCAGCATCGCCACCTCGGCGGGCTCGACCGCCGCCTCCAGGCGCTTGAGGTCGACCTCGCGGTCGCCGGGCAGGCCGATGGCCAGCAGCGACCAGTCCTTCTCGCCGGGCGCGCGCGTCTTCACCAGGACGTTCTTCAGCGTGTCCGCGGCGGTGAAGGTGCGGTCGGTGTTGGCGTTGAGGAAGTCGACCATCGTCTTGATGGTCGGCGTGTTCGGCGTGTGGTGCACCTGCGCCTCGGGGTGCGCCGCCGGGTCCTGCTCGGGGGGCGCGGGCGTGACGACGGCCTCGACGTTCGCCGCGTAGTCCGACTCCGTGCTGCGGACGAACGTGTCCTCGCCGGTCGGCGCGACCGCCAGGAACTCCTCCGACGCCGAGCCGCCCATCGCGCCCGACGTGGCCGAGACGATCACGTACTCCAGGCCGAGCCGCTCGAAGATGCGGACGTAGGCCTCGCGGTGCCGCTGGTAGGACTCCGCCAGGCCTTCGTCGGCGAGGTCGAAGGAGTAGGAGTCCTTCATCAGGAACTCGCGACCGCGCAGGATGCCCGCGCGGGGACGCGCCTCGTCCCGGTACTTGGTCTGGATCTGGTAGAGCGTGACCGGGTAGTCCTTGTACGAGGAGTACTCGCCCTTCACGGTGAGCGCGAACAGCTCCTCGTGGGTGGGTCCGAGCAGGTAGTCGGCGCCCTTGCGGTCCTTGAGGCGGAACAGGTTGGGCCCGTACTCGGTCCACCGGTTCGTCGCCTCGTAGGGCTCCTTCGGCAGCAGCGCGGGGAACTGGATCTCCTGCGCGCCGAAGGCGTCCATCTCCTCGCGCACGATCTGCTCGATGTTGCGCAGCACCCGCAGCCCCAGCGGCAGCCACGAGTAACCGCCCGGCGCGACGCGGCGCACGTAGCCGGCGCGGACCAGCAGCTTGTGGCTGGGTACTTCGGCGTCGGCCGGGTCCTCGCGCAGGGTGCGCAGGAACAGCGACGACATCCTCGTGATCACGGTGGGCGCTCCTCGTGGGCGGGTTGTCCGGGAAAGGGTAGTGAACGTGCCCTGATCAGTTCCAACGGGTTAGCCCTGGCACGCGAACGCCCGGAATTGTCGGTGGTCGGGTCTACCGTGCCGCGCCATGACGCTGACCATCGGCATGATCACCATCGACACGACGGACCCGCACCGGCTGGCGGACTTCTGGACCAAGGCGCTCGGCACGTCGGTGCAGCACGACTGGGGCGAGTTCCTGGTCCTCGGCGCCGTCGAGGGCGGGCTCCAACTGGGGCTGCAACGCGTCGACGACCCGACGCCGGGCAAGAACCGGGTGCACTTCGACTCCCACGTCGAGGACCGCGTGGCCGAGGTGGCGCGGTTGGTGGGGCTGGGCGCGACGGAGGTCGGCGAGCACACCGTGCCGGGGCTGACCTGGACCGTCCTGGCCGATCCGGACGGCAACCAGTTCTGCGTCGGCCAGTTGGGCTGACCGAGGTTCGGTGGGGTCGGTCGGCGAGCGGGCGCATAGGCTTGCCCGTCGTGTTGGTACTGCTCCCCCCGTCGGAGACCAAGGCCCTCGGTGGCTCCGGCGCGCCGCTCGACCTCGACCTGCTGTCGCACCCGGAACTCACCCCGGTGCGCGGCAAGCTGGTCGACGCCCTGGTCGACCTCGCCGCCGACGTGCCCGCGAGCCTCGCCGTGCTCGGGCTCTCCGAACGCCAGGCCGGCGAGGTGGAGCGCAACGCCGAGCTGCGCCGCTCGCCGACCCTGCCCGCGCTGGCCAGGTACACGGGAGTGCTGTACGACGCGCTCGCCCTCGGCACGTTGACGAAGACCGAGAAGTCCCGGGCGTTCGCGCGGCTCTCGGTGGCGTCGGCGCTGTTCGGCGTCGTCGGTGGTGGCGACCCGATCCCGGCCTACCGGCTGTCCGGCGCCAGCGTGCCGCCGTCCGTCGGGCCGCTCGGCGGGCTGTGGCGGCCCGCGCTCGAACCGGTGCTGGCCGCCGCCGACGAGTTCGTCGTCGACCTGCGGTCGAGCCCGTACACCTCGCTGGCCCGGATTCCCGCGGCGGCCGTGATCCGGGTGGTCACGGAGGACGGGACGGGCCGCCGCAACGCGGTCAGCCACTTCAACAAGGCGCACAAGGGGCGGCTCGCGCAGGCGATCGTCAAGTCGCGGTCCGAGCCGGGCGACCTCAAGGGGTTGATCAGGCTCGCGGTCCGGGCCGGGCTGCGGGTGGAGCCGACCGGCCCCAAGACCGCCGACCTGATCGTCTAGCCGGATCGTTCGACCGGGATCGTTCGGCAGGGTCGTGCGGGCGATCGTTGGGCCGGGGTCGTCCAGGTGATCGTTCGGCCGGATCGTCGAGCGGGTCAGGCCGAGCGGGCCGGGTGGATCGAACGCACGGGCCTGGCCTGGTGGCGGGGCGCGGTGCGGGTCGTGGTCGTGTGCGCGGCGGCAGCGTGCAGGTCGGCCACCACGCGCGGCAGGTCGCGGTCTTCGGCGGTCGTGCTGCCCGCCAGGCGGGAGCCCAGGTGGAGTTGGCGCCGGTGGTTGCGCTCCAGGCCGTAGACGACCAGCGCCACGACGGCCAAGGCGAAGAGGATCGCTGTCATGGCACCAACTGTGCGATGCGCAAGAATCCGCCACAATTGGCAGTCTTGCCGTTGTGCGTCGAAATCCTGCCAAGTACTGTGACGGCATGCTGCGCACCGTGTCCGCCGTGGTCATCGACGGCCTCACGCCGTTCGAGTTCGGCGTGCTCTGCGAGGTCTTCGGCGTCGACCGCACCGACGACGGCGTGCCGCCGATCGACTTCCGCGTCTGCGGCGAACGCCCCGGCGAACCGATCCGCACGGACGTCGGCGCGTCCGTCGTCGCCGATCACGGCCTCGACGCGCTGGCCGACGCCGACCTGATCGCCGTGTCCGCCGCCACGATCCGCGACGAGTACCCGCCGCGCCTCCTCGAAGCCATCCGCGAGGCGCACCAGCGCGGCGCCACGCTGCTGTCGGTGTGCAGCGGCGCGTTCGTGCTCGGCGCGGCGGGCCTGCTGGACGACCGCCGCTGCACCACCCACTGGCGCGAGGCCGCCGCGCTGGCCAGGCGCTTCCCCCACGCCAAGGTCGACCCGGACGTGCTGTTCGTGGACGACGGCGACGTCATCACCAGCGCGGGCACGGCCGCCGGCATCGACGCGTGCCTGCACGTGGTCCGCCGCGAGCTCGGCGCGGCCGTCACGGCGACCATCGCGCGCCGCATGGTCGTCGCGCCGCAGCGAGACGGCGGCCAGCGCCAGTTCGTCGAACTGCCCACGCCGGCGCACGAGGCCGACAGCCTCCAGCCGCTGCTCGCCTGGCTGCAGGACCGGCTCGACGGGGAGCACACCGTCACCAGCCTGGCCGAACGGGCGAACATGTCCGAGCGCACGTTCGCCCGCCGCTTCGCCGCCGAGACCGGCACGACACCGCACCGCTGGCTGACCACCCAGCGGGTGCTGCGGGCCCGTCAGCTCCTGGAGGAGACGCGGCTCACCGTGGAGGACGTGGCGCACCGCTCGGGCTTCGGCACGGCCGCGCTGCTGCGCCACCACTTCACGTCCGTGGTGGGCGTGTCGCCAAAGGATTACCGCCGGTCTTTTTCGCACCGCTGACCGCCGTTTGTGTGACGGAACGTCGGGAATTGTCACCACTCGTGAGGGTGGTGACAGAATGCCCGGGTGACCCCCGACACACCCGCCGACAGCTCAGGCACCACGTTCTCGGAACCGGTCACCCCGGAGCAGTTGCGGGGGATCACCGAGGACCTGCGAACCGACGCGCTCGACGCGCCGGAAGCCCTGAAGCGGGTGTGGGCGGGGGTGTGCCTGGCCCGGCTGCTGGGCCTGCGCCTGGCCCTGGCCGACGCCAAGTGGCAGCAGCGGCAGGGCAACGCGGAGTCGGTGGAGCACCAGCTCGCCCGTGACCTCGGCACGTCGGCGACGTTCACCGACACCACTCTCACCCTTCCCGGCACCGCGGCGCCCCGACCGCTCGCGCCGGACGAGGTGGACGACGCGGTGGCCGCGCTGGTCGAGTTCAGCGGCACGGCCCGGCAGCGGATGCTGGCCGTCGCGCCGAAGGCGTCGCAGTGGCACGACGAACGCGTGCTGCGGCACGACTCGCTGGTGATCGCCCAACTGGCCGCGGCCTGGAAGGGCGAGCGCAGCAGCTACCGCGCGGAGTCGCGGTGAAGCCGCGGAACCGCGGAAGTCGGGTGCGGCAGACCGAAGTCGCGGCGGACCGTCCGAAGTCGCGGTAATTCGGTTGCGGCAGGGCCGGACGGCCGGGCAACCTATCGCACGTACGCGCAGAGCGCCGGTGGTGGCAGACCACGGCGGAGTCGAGGAGGTGCCTGATGGCAACAGCTGTCCGGGACGTGGCACCGACCCGTCCGCTCGCCCCGCTCGCCTGACGCGAACCCGCGCGAAAGACCACACCGCGCCGGGTGGGGGCGATCACTCCCACTTCACCTGGAGTTCATCCAGTGCGCGAGCACGAGCAGTACACCGAGTTCGAATCCGAGTTCGACCACGCCGACGACCTCAGGTGGCGTGCCAAGAAAACGAAGAAGGCCCAGGCCCGCACCGACGGCGACGTCGAGCCGGGCCGCCGCGGCCGGCTCACCGAGGAGGCCAAGGACCGCCTCGCCCAGATGCGGGACGACGCCGTCGCGGCGGACGTCCCGGAGGACGGCGACCGCTGGTCCACCTGGGGCGACGCCGACCAGGGCCCGAAGCCGTACCCGGACTGGCTGGTCACGGACCTGGCCGCGGTCGACCGCGAGCTGGGGATCGTGAAGACCGGCAAGGAGGCGGACGTCTTCCTGCTGGAACGCGCGATGCCCGACACCGACCGGTCGTGCCTGCTGGCCGCGAAGCGGTACCGCAGCAACGACCACCGGCTGTTCCACCGGGACGCGGGCTACCTCGAAGGCAGGCGCATGCGCCGGTCGCGCGAGATGCGCGCGATGACGAACCGCAGCGCGTTCGGCCGCAACCTCATCGCGGAGCGGTGGGCGGTGGCCGAGTTCGCCGCGCTGGCCACGCTCTGGCAGTTGGGCGCGCCGGTGCCCTACCCGGTGCAGCGCGACGGCACCGAGCTGCTGCTGGAGTTCGTCGGCACGGACGGTGCGGCGGCGCCGAGGTTGGCGCAGCTGCGGCCGGAGCCGGACGAGTTGCTCGACCTGTGGCGGCAGCTGGTGGACGCGCTGGGCGTGATGGCGTCCGCCGGCCTGGGGCACGGCGACCTGTCGGCGTTCAACCTGATGGTGCACGACGGGCGGCTGGTCGTGATCGACCTGCCGCAGGTAGTGGACCTGGTGGCGAACCCGCGCGGGCCCGAGTTCCTGGAACGGGACGTGCGCAACGTGGCCGGCTGGTTCACCGCGCGCGGCCTGTCGCCCGAGCTGGCGGAGCCGCGCGAGGTCACCGAGATGCTGCTGGACCTGGCCGGACTGCGGTGAACGAGGGCCGGACGAGGTCGGAGACGGCCTCGGGCGAACGGGGCTCGTCCGTCGCCGGCCGGCGGTAGACGAGCGGGCCGAACGGCAGGTCGCGCGCGAGCTCCGGGTCGACACCGGCCCGGAGCTCGGCGCGCGCACTGCGGGAAGTCGAAGTTCTTCGAGGCTGCGCTCGCCGGCTTCGGGCGGCACGCCGTCACGCACGTCGCGGGTAGCGTGGTGTTCCGCGGTCGCACGCCCGGAGTGCTCACCGCGCCGACCGTCGTTGCTCCGTTCAGCTGGTGCGCGCCGCGTCGGCCGAAGCGGGCAGGGATCGAGGTGAACGCGTCGCGACGTGGCCTTTCGTGGTTCCCGATGATCGTCGGCGCGGCACTCGCCACCACCCGTGTGCGCGAGAACACCGCCGGGATGACGAACTCCGGCGCGTGATCAGCTAGACTGAGTGGTGCACCGCCCGGTGGCGCCACTGAGTGCCCCAGGCCGCCAGAGTGGCCGGTGGTGCTTCCCAACCACTATCGGCGCGATCCGCGCGCCGGGCCCGTCCCCGCGATCGCGCCTGCTCAAGCAGAGCAATCCTCGAGACGTGCCGTGTCCCGGAGGTTTGTTTTGCCGACAATGTCCCAAGGCCGTTCCGAGCGCCCGCAGTTCCGCAAGCCCCGCAGTAACAGGCGCCCAGGCCAGGGCAACCGTCGTCCCGCTCCCGCCGCGGAGCTGACGACCACCATTCCCGAACACGTCGAGAGCACCATGCCCGAGGGCCCGCTCCCCTCGTTCGCCGAGTTGGGCCTGTCCGACGAGCTGCTGCGCGCGCTCGAGCAGGCGGGCATCACCGACCCGTTCCCGATCCAGGCCGCCACGCTGCCGGACGCCATGGCGGGTCGTGACCTCCTGGGTCGCGGCCAGACCGGCTCCGGCAAGACGCTGGCGTTCGGCCTGGCGCTGCTGTCCCGCCTGACCGGTGGTCGGGCCAAGCCGCTCAAGCCGCGCGCGCTCGTGCTCGTGCCCACCCGCGAGCTGGCGATGCAGGTCGAGGAAGCCCTCAACCCGTTCGCCCGTTCGCTCGGCCTGTGGTGCCGCACGGTCGTCGGCGGCACGTCGTTCCCGCGTCAGGTCGACGCCCTGCGCCGTGGCGTCGACCTGCTGATCGCCACCCCCGGCCGGTTGTCCGACCACGTGCGGCAGGGCACGGCGGACCTGTCCGAGGTCATGTTCACCGCGTTGGACGAGGCCGACCAGATGGCGGACATGGGCTTCATGCCGCAGGTCCGGGCCATCCTCGACCTGACGCCGCAGGACGGCCAGCGACTGCTGTTCTCCGCGACGCTGGACGGCGACGTGGACAAGCTGGTCCGCCAGTACCTGCACGACCCGGTGGTCCACTCGGTCTCGCCGCCCACGGGCAGCGTCACCACGATGGAGCACCACCTGCTGTTCGTGTCCGCCGAGGACAAGCAGAACGTGGTCACCGAGGTCGCGGCGCGCGAGGGTCGCACGATCATGTTCGTGCGCACCAAGCACCACGTGGACAGGTTGGCCAAGAAGCTCCGGTCGATGGGCGTGCACGCGGGCGCGTTGCACGGCGGCAAGGCGCAGAGCGCGCGCACGCGCGTCCTCGGCCAGTTCCGCGAGGGCTCGATGCCGGTGCTCGTCGCCACGGACGTGGCGGCGCGCGGCATCCACGTGGACGACGTCAGCCTCGTCGTGCACGTCGACCCGCCGGCCGACCCGAAGGACTACCTGCACCGCGCGGGCCGCACGGCGCGTGCCGGGCAGTCGGGCACGGTCGTCACGCTGGTCACGCACGACCAGCGGCGGGCCGTGCAGGGCCTGACGGCGCGGGCGGGCATCCGTCCGGCGTCGGCGAAGGTCCGTCCCGGTGACGAGGAGCTGGTGCGCATCACCGGCGCCCGCGTGCCGAGCGGCATCCCCGTGGTCGAGCCCGAGGTCCCGGTCCGCGCCCGTCGCGGTGGCGGCGGCGGTGGGCCTCGTCGCAGCGGCGGCGGCAGCAACGGTGGCAGCTTCGGCGGCTTCCGCGGTGGCCGTTCCGAGCGCGAGCGCGGCGGCTCCTCCGGTCGCCCGCGCCGGGTGGCTCAGCACTAGTTCGACCAGCGGTTCTCTGACGACGGCGGCACCTCACCCGGTGGGTGGGGTGCCGTTGTCGTGCGCGGGTGGGGTTACAAGCCGTTCGAGACCTCGCGGACGGTCTTGTGGGGGAAGCGTTTGCGGACGTGGGTCTCGGCTGGTGAGCCGGGGACCACGTAGACCGGTTCTTCCTTGTCCTGCAGTGGTTTCACGACGGTGGCGAGGAAGGCTTTGCGGTCGTCCAGGAACGGGCCGATGACGTCCTCCCCCGCCGGGCACGCGGCCATGCAGTAGGCCGCCTTGTAGTTCGGGCGGAACGCCAGGCTCTGCCACAGGGACGCCGATTCCGCCGGCGTCACGCGGCGGCGGTAGTCCTCGCGGTCGGTGCTGTCGGCGACGTTCTCCACCCAGTCGGTGAAGCCGCTCATGAACTCGCGGTAGTTGTGGGTGTAGCAGTCGAGGAAGTTGAAGTCGCCGTCCTTCGAGATCGCGCCGACCGGGCACGCCGACACGCACAGCTTGCACTCCAGGCACGGGTTGAAGTCGGTCGGCCGCGAGAGCTCGTCCACGTCGAAGTCCGCCACGACGGTGCCCAGCAGGATGAAGTTGCCGAACTTCGGGTGGATCACGTTGCGGTGGATGCCGATCCGGCCGAGACCGGCCGCCTGGGCCACGAGCTTGTGCGAGACCACCCAGCCGCGGCCGGGGAAGTCGTCCATCTCCTGGGGGAAGGCGGCGGCCGGGTGGACCACCCGGTGACCGGCCTCCTGGAGCGCCTTGGTCAGCCGGTGCCCGACCGCGTCGGCGTCGTCCAGGGCGTGGTGGAACTCGGTGTTGGCGATGCTGCGCATCGGGCTGCGGACGTTGTCCCGGTTCATCCGCACGCAGAACGCGATGTAGGTCCGGGCGCCCGGCAACGCCGTGCGGGCGTGCTCCAGGTCCACCGCGAGGTCGGGCGAGTCCACCGACACGAAGCCGACGTCGTCCGCGCCGGCTGCTGTGGCCAAGTCCCGCAACCACGCCGTGCTCACTGGTGTGGGTGGTGGTTGCGGTGGGTTGTCCCGGGCGTGGCGCACGGTCGGGTGGTCTTCGAGTCGCATGACTGTCCCCTCGGGCTGAGTCTTGCGACGCAACTTAGCCTGGCTGGGTTTCGATCGGCAACCCTGCGGTAGGGTTGGTGGCATGGGAGTCGTCATCGACAACGACCGGTGTTCGATCGCGCGGGCGCTGGTGCTGCTCGGTGAACGGTGGTCGTTGCAGATCGTGCGTGACATCTCCAACGGCGTCCGGCGGTTCGAGGAGCTGCGCGATCACCTCGGCGTGGCCAGGAACGTGTTGAGCAACCGGCTGTCGTCGCTGGTGGAGGCCGGGTTGCTGGAACGCGTGCCGTACCGGGAAGCCGGCTCCCGGCAGCGGTTCGAGTACGCGTTGACGCCGTCGGGGCGCGAGTTGTGGCCGGTGTTGATGGCGTTGATGGCGTGGGGTGACCGTCATCTGGCCGACGGGCCGCCGCCCGTGGAGCCCGAGCACGTCGGGTGTGGGGGGAAGGTGTCGTTGGTGCCGGTCTGTGAGCACGGGCACGTGGTGGAGCCGGCGCGGGAGTTGGGGTTGAGGCTCGGTGCGGGTAGGGCCTGGGGTGCTGCGGGCGCGTAGGTCCCGTCATGCGGTTGTGCGGCCCTCTGCTACTGCCACTTCGCGGTGTCGGGGTCGATGCCGTGGGCGCACGCGTTGGCGTCGATGACGCGGCGGAACCACGTGGCCAGGCCGGCGCGGATGCCGTTGTAGTGCGCGGCGTAGCCCGGATCGGTCTCGAACATGCGGCCGAGGCAGACCTGCATCTCGCGGGTCAGGGGGAAGTACGAGGAGAAGACCTCGCGGTGGGACTCGGCGAGTGCGTTCGCCTCCGGACTGCCCGGTGCGACGCCGGCGTCCATCGCGTCCGCGAGGGCGCGGTCGAGCTTGGTGACGGTGTCGGCGATGGCCTGCCACTCCTCCGGGCCGCGAGCGGCTGAGCGTTCGGCGTACTGGAGCCATTGCGTCGTGTCCCCGTAGCGCTGACGGGCTTGGGCGGACCAGTCCGGGTTCCAGTCGGGGCCGAAGATCGCGGCCTGCTGCTCGGCGGTCAGCAGCAGGCCGCGTTCGTGGGCGTCGATCATCCGGTCCAGGCCGGTGCCGAGTTGCCGGAGGCGTTCGATCCGTTCGGTGACCTGGGTGCGCTGCTCGCGCAACGCGGCGGGCACGTTGGCGGTCGGATCGTCCAGGACGGCCCGGATCCGGTCCAGGCCGAGACCGAGTTCGCGGTAGACCACGATGCGGTGCAGGCGTTCCAGATCACCGGAGGTGTAGAGCCGGTATCCGGCGGCCGTGCGCAACGACGGTCGCGCGAGACCGATCTCGTCCCAGTGGTGCAGCGCGCGGATGGTCACGCCCAGACGGGTTGAGACCTCGCCGACGGTCAGGCCGTCGGCGTCGGCGGCGGCGTTGGCGGCGTCGGTTACGGCATCAGGCATGCTCCTTATTGTCGCGGTTGTTGCTGGTTTTGCTGGTGGTGTGGCCCAGGTCCGGTGCGGTGATCCCGATGGCTTCAAGGTTCCGCGCCTCCTGGCTGTTCGGGTCGAACGGCTTCGCCGCGGTGAAAACGACCCGTGCGTTCTCGGGGGTGATCACGGTGACATCGCGCGTGGTCCACGGGGTGTCCCGTGGGCCCTCGACCGAGTCCGGGCGCAATGCGCGACAGGATTCGACGATGGAATCGACCTCGCTGAGGACGCACGCGAAGCTGACGCTCATCGCGGGCGGCTCCTCCGGGACGTTCTCCGCCGAGATGAGGAGGACGTCCTGGAAAGCCCACCGGCGCAGGTGCACGAGAGTGCCGGGGATGCTGAACAGGTCGAAGAAGCCGAGCCCGCGAGTCCAGAAGTCGACCGAAGCCGCCAGGTCGGCGGTGGGGATGGTCACGAACGCGGGCATTCCGTAGATGCCGCGGAACGGCTCCGGCGGAACCGCGTCCGGGCCGGGGGTGGGGACGGGGCTCATTTCGAAC
Organism: Saccharothrix sp. NRRL B-16348; assembly: GCF_001280085.1. Classification (GTDB taxonomy): domain Bacteria; phylum Actinomycetota; class Actinomycetes; order Mycobacteriales; family Pseudonocardiaceae; genus Actinosynnema. Next base: position 18,615 of record NZ_LGED01000241.1, read on the forward strand.
GCGTTGTAGTAGTTGCTCATGGGCACCAGCTTTGAGCCTCACGTTGCGTGAGGGTCAAGTCGGGATCGGGATTCGGTGAGTCCGGTCCGGCTCGATTTGACATGGGGCCCTTACGGGCACTCCAGGCAGGCCAAAGCCGGCAGGCCCGGCGGGGTAAAGCGTCCCGCCAGGCCTGCCGCACCCGAACCCATGTCAAATCGGGCCTAGGTGGGGGTGCGCCGGGTCCGATGTGCGGCCATTTGGTGAGGGAGCTGGCGGGGCGGTTGCGGGTCCGTTGTGGGGGTTAGGTCATGAGGGTGTCGGCGCGGGTGGTGCGCATGTGGAGGACGTGGCGGCCCTCGCGGCGGGTGGTGACCAGGCGGGCGGCGCGGAGGATGCCGATGTGTTGTGAGACCGCGCCCGCTGTGACGCCGAGGGCGGAGGCCAGGTCCGTGGTGCTCTTCGGGGCTTCGAGAAGGGTGAGGAGGTGGGCGCGGGTTCGGCCGATCAGGGCCGCTAGGTCCGGTGGGGTTTCGCGGTCTGCCCAGAGGGTGGCGATGCCCCGGGCTGGGTAGCGCAGGACGCCTTGGCCGATCGGGTCGATTGCGATCCAGGCCTTTGGCCAGCAGAAGACGCTGGGGCTGAGGACGAGGCCTTGGTCGGTGAGGTCGACGCGGTGTTCTGGCTTTCGGTGGAGGATCAGTTCGCCGTTGGTCCAGGTGACCTCGGGGTGGAGGTCGTGGAAGACGGCTTCGACGCCTTTGTCGGCCAGGGTGGCGGCGCGGGTTGCGATGTCCGCTTCGAGGACGGCGGTGATGCGGTTCCAGTGGGGGGCGATGAGGCGGTCGTGGCAGTGGCGGATCACGTCGGCTTCGGGTTGGGCCACTTGGCGCAGTTCGGCGTCCAGGTCGGGCATCCGCACGTCCGGAACGGGCATCAGGTCGGCCGGTTTCGCCGGGCCCTCCAGGCGGGCCAGCAGGGTGGTCAGGTCGGGGATTCCGTCGAGTCGGTCGCGAGCCCACCGCACCCACGGCAGGTGGACGGCGTGCGCGCCGGGGGTTCGGAGGCCGTCGACCGCCATCACGGTCTCGAACACCGGGGAGTAGGCGAACCGCACCTTGGCCAGCCCCACCCCGGCGAGCCGCACCCACACCGCCACGACGTCCCCGTTCCGCTCGCCTCCATTGTCCACCGGGGGCATGGCCTGCCCTACCTCGCACTGCCTGGCCAGCACCAGTGATCTTGGTGGGACGTCCGGCGAGGCTGGTCCCATGACGAAGACCTGGCACCGGCCCACCCTGTGGTTGGCCGTGGTGATGGCGGTGGGCGCGGTGGGGTGCGCGGTGGCGATGGTGCTCGACGGGCGAATTCTGCAGGGCGCCTCGGTGTGGGCGAAGCCGTTCAAGTTCGCGGTGTCGTTGGCGGTCTACTCGGCGACGCTGTCGTGGCTGGTGTCGCTGCCGCACCGGGGACGGCGGTGGACGTCCGGGGTGGTGACGGTGATCGCCGGGATCATGTTCGTGGAGGTGGGGCTGATCGCCGTGCAGGCGGGCCGGGGGATGTTCACCCACTACAACAGCTCGGACGACCCGCTGAACCAGTTCGTCCAGATCACCTTCGGCACGGCGATCCCGGCGATGTTCCTGGCCAACGTGGCGCTGGCGCTGGTGCTGTCGTTCCAGCGCTTCGCGCGGCCGGACGTGCGGTGGGCCGTGCGCGGCGGGCTCTACCTGGCGATCCTCGGCATGGCGTCGGGCTACCTGATGGTGGGCCCGCGCAAGCCTGTCACGGCGGTCGACGCGGAGGGCCGGGAGGTCGAACTGGTGGCCGGGCACAGCGTCGGCGTGCCCGACGGCGGTCCCGGCATGCCGATCACGGGCTGGAGCACGACAGGCGGCGACCTGCGCGTGCCGCACTTCGTCGGGATGCACGGGCTGCAGGTGATGATCCTGCTGGCGCTCGGCCTGGCCGCGCTGGGAGTGGCCGAACGGGTTCGCACGCGGCTGGTCGTGGTGGGCGCGCTGGGGTACGGCGGGTTGTTCGCGCTGCTGGTCTGGCAGGCGTTGCGGGGTGAGCCGCTGGTCCACCCCGGCGGCACGACGTGGGCGGCCCTGGGTGGGCTGGCGCTGGTCGTGGCCGCCGGGGCGGGTTTGGCGCTCAGGAGTGGAACGGCAGTCCGTCCGCCAGTGCGGCAACCGGTCCCGCAACGATGATCGCGGGTGGGCGGATGCCGTGCTCGGCGATGTCGGCGGCCAGGGACGCCAGGGTCGACCGCACGACCTTCTGCGTGCGGGTGCTGCCCTCCTGGATCACCGAGACCGGGGTGTCGCCCGGACGGCCGGTCATCAGGGCGTCCGCGAACGCCGCCGCCCGCTCCACCCCCATGAGGATCACGACGGTGCCGCTCAGCCTCGCCAACGCCGACCAGTCGACCAGGGACCGCTCGTCGTCGGGCGCGACGTGCCCGGAGACGACCACCACCTCGTGCGCGACGCCCCGGTGCGTCACCGGCACGTCCGCCAGCGCCGGCACGCCGAACGCGCTGGTCACGCCGGGCACGACGGTGACCGGCACGCCCGCCTCGGCGCACGCGATCAGCTCCTCGAAGCCCCGGCCGAACACGTACGGGTCACCGCCCTTGAGGCGGACCACGAACCGGCCGGCCTTGGCGTGGTCGACGAGCGTGGTGTTGATGAAGTCCTGCGTCGCCGCGCGGCCGTACGGGATCTTCGCCGCGTCCACCACCTCGACGTGCGGTGGCAGCTCGTCCAGCAGCTCGCGCGGCGCGAGCCGGTCGGCCACCACGACGTCCGCCCTGGCCAGCAGCCTGCGCCCGCGCACGGTGATCAGGTCGGGGTCGCCGGGGCCGCCGCCGACGAGCGCCACGCCCGCCGGCTGGTCGTGGTGGTCGGCGAGGGAACCGTCGCGCAACGCCGACAGCAGGCCGTCGCGCACCGCGGCGGAACGGCGGTGCTGCCCACCGGCGAGGACGCCCACGAGCAGGCCGTCGTGGGTGCCGACCGCGGGTGTCACGGCGGTGCCCTTCACGGCCACGTCGGCGCGCACGCAGAACACGCGGCGCTCCTCGGCGTCCGCCGTGACCCGCGCGTTCACCTCGGGTGACGACGTGCAGGCCAGCACGTACCAGGCGCCGTCGAGGTCGCCGTCGGCGTACTCGCGGGCGGTCCAGACCGCCTCGCCGCCGTCGACGAGGCCCTGGACCGCCGGGGTCACCTCGGGTGAGATCACCTCCACCCTGGCGCCCGCCGCGACCAGCCTGGGCAGCCTGCGCTGCGCGACCGTGCCGCCGCCCACGACGACGACCCGCCGACCGGTCAGGTCCAGGCCCACGAGGTAGTGCTGTTCACCGTGCATGGGTAGAAGCATCCACACCAGACATGTCCTGTCCAACCCGGGTGCTTCACATCACTGGCGCTGCTCGATCCAGGCGTGCGCGGCGTTCGACCGGCAGCGGACCTTGGTGGTGGCGACACCGTTGGAGATGCTGAGCCACGAGCTGTCGACGGTCGTGCCGTCCGCGCAGGAGGCGACCAGGCGGAACGACCCGCGGCCCTCGCACCTCCCCGAGGCGGCCTTGCCGTCGACGGCCGCGGCGCACGAGTGGAGACCTTCCGCCGCGGACGCCACACCTGGCGCGGCGGCGGACAACACGACCAGCATCACGAGTAGTCGGCGCATGACACGGGATCGAACACGCCGAACGGGCCCACGACCGGCAAAGCACCCGGTCGTGGGCCCGTCGCGGGGTTCGGTTACAGCTGAGCGGTGATCGTGGAGTAGTACGAGGCGATCCGCGCGTACACGCCGGGGTAGCCGGCGAGGGCGCAGCCGCGGCCGAACGAGGTGGCGCCGATGAGCTTGCCGCCGGCGACCAGCGGGCCGCCCGAGTCACCCTGGCAGGTGTCGGTGCCGCCGTTCGGGTAGCCGGCGCACACCATCGAGGTGGGGCTGTAGTTGGAGTAGGCCGTGCGGCAGGTCGCGTCGGACGTCACCGGCACGGTCGCGCCGAGCAGGTAGCGCGAGGCCGAGCCGCCGGAGGACGTGGTGCCCCAGCCGTAGATCCGGGCGCTCGTGCCCGCCGCGTACAGCGCGGTGTCGGACGGGGTGGCCAGCGGCAGGTAGGTGGAGCTGATGTTGGTGCCCAGGGTCAGCACCGCGACGTCGTAGCCGGAGCTGGCGGTCCGGTAGCTGGGGTGCACCCAGATCCGGCTCACCGTGGCGACGGTGCCCGCCGTGCTCTGCTTGTCGTCCCGCCCGTGCACCACGCGGGTGCTCGACGCGCTCCGGCCGCTGACGCAGTGCGCGGCCGTGACGACCTTGTTGGCCTTGACCAGCGTGCCGCCGCAGAACTGACCGCCGGTGCTGGTGGCCAGGTACACGACCCACGGGTAGGTGCTGGTGGACACGCGGGAGCCGCCGACGATGAACGGCGACACGCCGGTGTCGGAGGTCGTCTCGGCCGAGGCGGGCGCGACGGTCATCAAACCGATCGCGGCCACCGTCGTGGCCAGGACGGTGAACAGGCGACGCAGGGTTTTCGCCATGTCGATCCTTCCGGTGCAGGGACGCCCCGGTGTGGGCGCACCTCCAGCTAGGACCAAGACGGCGGCAGCGACAACCGCCTTTAGACGGCTCGTCGGGACTTCACAGTTGACGAGTGACGCCGGTCACGCGGATGACATCCGCGCGAATCGGCCCGGCAACATCCGGCCCGGCGCCCGCCTCGACGAACGCCACCGCCGCGCCCGCCTCGGCCAGCCGCACCGCGCCGTCGGCGGCCACCCTGGTCCCCGGCCGCAGCAGGTGCCGCACCTGCGCCACGCACTCGGCGCTGCCCACCACGACCGACGCCCGCCGCAGCTCGGCCTCGGCGCGCGGCGTGCGCTCGTCCGCGTCACCCGGGCCCAGGCCGACCAGCGCCAACCGGCCGCGCGGCAGCACCCGTGCGGCGGCGACGGTCACCCCGGCGCCCTTGACCTTCTCGGCCGCGATCTCCACCCGGCCGCCGCCGGACAGCTCCATCGCGCCGCGCAACGCCGCCGCCTCGGCCACGCTCGGGATGCCGATGGCCAGCTCCGCCGGGTTGGGCACCGGGATCACCGCCAGCTCCTCGCCCGGGTAGGACAGCAGCGGCGCGGTGGTCGAGTCGTGCCAGAATCCCCAGTCCTCCAACGCGTCCGCGATGCCCTGCTCGGCGACCTTGCGGTCCAGCGTGGCGAACGCCCTGATGGCGCGCAGGTCCAGCCCGCGCTTCTCCTCCAGTTGCGCCAACGCCGCCGACACCGCCGACGCCGACACGCCCGTGCCCGACCCGACGCCCACGACGAGCGTGCGCGGCACCACCCGCACCACGCGGTCGTCGGCGGGGCCCTTGGGCACGCGGTCGTCCACCAGGACGCTCCACGCGGTCTCGTGGCCGTGGGCGACGACGTTGTCCGGCAGCGCGGGCAGCGGGAAGCCGAGCGGGTTGGCCAGCAGCACGGGCTCGCCGAGCCGGACCGCCTCGCCGCACGCGGCCAGGTCACCCTCGACGGTGGCGTCCAGCAGCTCGACCAGCTCGTCCAGCGGCGACACCGCCGACGCCGACGTGGTCACGGCCTGCGCGCCGAGGACGTCGGCGACCCGTTCGGCCACGGCGTCCGCGCCCCCGAGCAGCGCCACGGCGAACCCGCCGTCCACGCACACCACGCCCGGGTCGGCCCGCTCGTCCCGCAGCAACGGCGCGACCAGCCGCACGGTCGCCTCCGTGCCGAGGAAGAACACCGCCGAACCCAGCCGCGGCCACAACGCGCGCAACGCGGGCCCGATCGGGCCGTCCGGCACCACCGCGTCGGGCCCGAGGAACCCGGCCAGCTCGACCGCGGCCCGCCGCCCGCGCTCGCCGGCGGCGAACACCCCGATCACGCCTTCTTCACTCCCCACAGCACGGTCACCGGGTTGGTGGCCAGCAACGTCCCGCCGGTGAGGCGTGCGGCGGCCACCTGGCTGCCCTCGACCTCGTACCCGGCCTCCAGCAACGCGTCACGCGCGGGCAGCACGCGGTCCAGATCCGGGGTCGCCACCACGACCCGCCGGGCGCCCGACCGCACGCACCGCCGCACCACGTCCGCGCCACCGCCGCCGACGAAGACCGCGTCCGGCCGGGGCAGCTCCCCCGCCTCGCCCAGCTCGGCCTCGACCACGCGCACGTCCACGCCGTGCGCGGAGGCGTTGGCGATGATCCGCACGCACTGCACCGGGTCGCGTTCCACCGCGACGACGGCCGCGCCGAGCCGGGCGCACTCGACGCCGATCGCGCCGGGACCCGCGCCGACGTCCCACACCAGCACGCCGGGGCGCGGCGCGAGCCGGGCCAGCACCAGCGCCCGCACCTCGGCGACGGCGATCATGCCCTCGCGGTGCGCGAAATCGTCGTCCGGCAGCGCCCAGCCCTCGCCGGTGGGCGCGAAGCCCTGCTCGGCGAGGCACAGGATCGCGCCGGGCTCGGACCACGGCCGCGCCACCGCGTCCGCCGGGTCCACAGTGGACACGCCGGCGGCCGACTCGACCACCAGCGCGCGACGCCACCCGGCCAGCCCGCGGGCCAGTTCCGCCGGGTCGGCGCCGGAGACGACGACGGCGGGCCGCGCCCGGCACACGTTCACCGCGTGCCGCAGGCCCACCGCCCCGGCGTCCACGACGGTCACGTCGTCCCAGGAACGACCGGCCTGCGTGACGAAGCGGTGCAGCGCGACGACGTCCATGTCAGTTCACGCGCTTCTTCTTGGCCCGCGAGCCGGACGGCTTGCGGGGCGTCGTGCTCGCCTGCACGGTGGCGGGCTTGCGCTTCGCGGCGGCGGCCACCACGGGCTTGGGCTTCGGCTTGGCGTCCTGCTCCACCGACGCCTCCACCGGCGTCTGCTCCGGCACGTCGACGACCAGCTCCAGCAGCGGCTCGGCCTTCGGCTTCGCGGGCGCCGAACGCTTGGTGCGCGCGGTTTCCTGCCAGTCGTGCACCGCCGACCACGCCGCCGCCGACGGCGAGTCACCGGACTTCACCACCGGGCGGCTCGCGCGCGCGGCCCACTTCGACGGCCGCGGCCTGCGCACCGGCTCGTCGCCCTCGACCACCGGCGCACGGCGGCGTGACGCGGGCTGCGCGAGCACCTTGCCGACCAGGAACAGCGTGGTGCGGTAGAGCTTGTGCTCCTTGACGCACGCCTCCAGCTCGCCCACCGTCGTCTGCGCGACCGTCTCGTCGGGCAGGGAAACCTTGTACGCCACGACGACGGGCGTGTCGTCGGCGTACCCGCCGGCACGCAACCGTTCGACCAGCAGGCCGACCCGCGCCCCGGACGCGGAGATCGCCATCGTGGTGCCGTGCGCGGCGAACTCCGCGACGTGCTCGGCGGTGTCCGGCCCGACCAGCAGCAACGACTGCGCGACGTCCGAAGTGGTCAGCTCGCGGCCGACGACCGCCGCCGCGGCGGACACCTGCGAGACGCCCGGCACGACGTCGGTCTCCAAGCCGAGCCGGCCGCACGCGTCCCGCTGGTCGCGCAGGCCACCCCACAGCGACGGGTCGCCCGCGTGCAGCCGCACCACCTTGAGCTTGCCCGCCGACGCGCGCCGGTACACCTCGACCACCTCGGCGTCGGACACCCGGGAGAAGTCGACCAGTTCGGCGTCGGCGCGGGCGTGCTCGCGCACGCACTCCGCCTCGATCACGCTGGGGGCCCACAGCACGACGTCGGCCTCGGCTATCCGCTTCGCGCCGCGCACGGTGATGAGATCGGCGGCGCCGGGACCGGCGCCCACGAAGGAGACCCGACCAGTCATCACAACTGCTCCCCACGACGTGTTCGGCTTGGTGGGCAAGGACCGTACCGCGCGAGCGCGATCCACTAACGAGTGGCCTCGGAGCACGCGGACTCGTTCGCGCAGGCCCGGACGAAGCGGGTCACGGCCTCCGGCGCGGACGCCGGGTGGGTGTGCAGGTACGACGCGTGCACCCGGCCGAGCACGAAGCCCTCGGCCACCGGGCGCAAGTCGTGGCCGCGCCACCGCCAGGCCGGTTTCGCGCCGTGCGGGACGCTCAGCGCGGTGCGGTGGAACTCGTGCCCGGTGATCCGGGAACCGGCGCGGGCCAGCACGGAGTCCTGCGGCGCGACGGCGTCCCGGTAGCCGAGCGTGAGCCGGGGCGTCATCGAGCCGTCCGCGTCGATCACGCCGCACATCGGCGCGCCGTCCAGCGAGTTCGCCAGGTACAGCAGGCCGCCGCACTCGGCGTGCACGGGCGCGCCGCGGCGGACCAGGGCGGCGACGGCGGCGCGCAGCTTGTCGTTGCCCGACAGCTCGGCGGCGTGCTGCTCGGGGAACCCGCCGGGCAGCACCAGGCCGGCCGTGCCGTCGGGCAGCGCCTCGTCGCGCAGCGGGTCGACCACGACGACGTCCGCGCCGGCCGCGGCGAGCAGCTCGACCTGCTCGGCGTAGCCGAACGTGAACGCCGCGCCGCCCGCGACCGCGATCGTGGGCGTGCCGGCGACCGGCTCGACCTCGGTGTGCGCGTCCCACGTCGGCACGGCCAGCGCGGGCACCTCGGCGGCGAGCCGGCGCACCGCGTCCAGGTCGACGTGCCGTGCGACGGCGTCGGCGATGGCGTCCACGGCGGCGGTGGCGGCCGGTCCGTGCTCGGCGGCGGTGACCAGGCCGAGGTGGCGGGACGGGAGCGCGAACTTGTCGTCGCGCGGCAGCACGCCGAGCACTTCCAGGCCGACCTCGGCGCACGCGCCGCGCAGCACCTGCTCGTGCCGGGCGGAGCCGACCTGGTTGAGCACCACGCCGCCGAGCCGCACGGTCGGGTCGTAGCCGCGGAACCCGTGCAGCAGGGCGGCGAGGCTGCGGCTCTGGCCCCGTGCGTCGACCACGAACAGCACCGGCGCGGACAGCAGCTTGGCGACGTGCGCGGTGGACCCGATGCCCTCGGTGTCCACCCGCCCGTCGAACAGCCCCATCACGCCTTCCACCACGGCCAGGTCGCAGCCGCGGGCGCCGTGCGCGAACAGCGACGCCACCCGGTGCTCGCCGACCATGACGGGGTCGAGGTTGCGGCCCGGCCTGCCGGTGGCCACCGAGTGGTAGCCGGGGTCGATGTAGTCCGGGCCGACCTTGAACGGCGCGACCTTGTCGCCCGCGCGGCGCAGCGCCGCCATCAGGCCGGTGGCCACGGTGGTCTTGCCGCTGCCCGACGCGGGCGCGGCGACCACCAGCCGGTTCACCACTCGATCCCCTTCTGCCCCTTCTGGCCCGCGTCCATCGGGTGCTTGACCTTGGTCATCTCCACCACCAGGTCGGCGGCTTCGACGAGCTTGTCGGGCGCGTACCGACCGGTGATGACGACGTGCTGGTGGCCGGGCCGGTTGGCCAGGGTGTCGACCACCTCGTCCACGTCGATCCAGCCCCAGTGCAGCGGGTAGGTGAACTCGTCCAGCACGTAGAGGCCGTGCTGCCCGGTGGCCAGCCTGCGGGAGATCTCCTGCCAGCCCTCGCGCGCGGCGGCGGCGTGGTCGTCCTCGGTGCCCTGCTTGCGGGTCCAGGACCAGCCCTCGCCCATCTTGTGCCACTCGACGGGGCCGCCTTCGCCGGTCTGCTCGTGCAGCCGGCCGAGCGCGCGGAACGCCGACTCCTCGCCGACCTTCCACTTCGCTGACTTCACGAACTGGAAGACGCCGATGGACCAGCCCTGGTTCCACCCGCGCAGCGCGAGACCGAAGGCGGCGGTCGACTTGCCCTTCATCTCGCCGGTGTGCAGCACGACCAGGGGCCGGTTGCGGCGCTGCCGCGTGCTGAGGCCGTCGTCCGGAACGGTGGTGGGTTGTCCTTGGGGCACTTCGACGCTCCTAAGCGGCTCGGGCGGCGCGCACGACGCCCGCCACCTGGTCTGCGGACAGTTCCTCCAAGCGCACGCACGCCGCTTCCAGCGCGCCCGCCACCCGTGCCGCCAGGCCGAGCCTGACCGGGCCGTGCTCGCAGTCGACGACGACCGACGCCACCCGGTCGGCCGCCAGCAGGCCGGCCGCGCGCAGGGCGTCGCGCATCGGGTCCCCGCCGGTGCCGGTGGCCGTCGCGCGGCCGTCGGTGAGCAGCACCAGCAGCGGTCGGCGGCGGGGGTCGCGGACGCGTTCGGTCTCCAGCACGCGGCGGGCGCGCAGCAGGCCGTCGGCCAGCGGGGTCCGGCCGCCGGTGCGCAGGGCGCGCAGCCGGGCCGCCGCGGCGTCCACCGAGTTCGTCGGCGGCAGGGCGGTGTGCGCCTCACGGCCGCGGAACGTCACCACGCCGACCTTGTCCCGCCGCTGGTAGGCGTCGCGGAGCAGGGAGATCACCGCGCCGCTGACCGCCGACATCCGCTGCCGGGCCGCCATCGAGCCGGACGCGTCGACCACGAACAGCACGAGGTTGCCCTCCTTGCCCTCCCGCACGGAGAGCCGCAGGTCCGCGCCGCGCAGCTCCAGGCCGGGACCGCGGCGGCCCCGGGCGGCCTGGTGGGGCGCGGCGGCGGCGAGCGTGCCGACTAGGTGCAGGCCGGTGCCGTCCACAGTGGACGAACGGACCACCCGGCCGGTGCGGGCGCGGGCACGGGACCGCTTGCCCGGCGCGCCCTCGCCGACGCCCGGCACCTCCAGCAGCCGGGCGCGGAACGCGGGTGCGGGCGCGTGGGACCGCTCGGTCGAACCGGCTCCCGGACCGTCCGGAGTGGACTCCGGCGGCTCGCCGGGCAGCTCCGAGCCGCCGTCGTCGTCCGGGCCTTCGGGGTCGTCTTCAGGGCCGTCCTCGGGCTCCTGGGCGGCTTCCGCGCCCTGCTGGAGGGCGTCGTTCAGCTGCTCCTCCTCCAGCCCCGGCTCGTCGAACGGGTCGCGGCGCTTGCGGTGCGGCAACGCCAGCCGCACGGCCGCCGCCACGTCCTCCTCGGCCACCTCGGCGGCGCCGCGCCAGGCGGCGTGCGCGGTCGCCGTGCGGGCCACCACGAGGTCCGCGCGCATCCCGTCCACCTCGAACGCGGCGCAGATCCCGGCGATGCGGCGCAGTTCCGCGTCCGGCAGCACCACGTCCGCGAGCCGGTCGCGTGCGGCGACGATCCGCCGGGCCAGGTCCTGGTCGGCCTCGGCCCACCGGGCGGCGAAACCCTCGGGGTCGGCCTCGTAGGCCAACCGCCGGCGGACGACCTCGGTGCGCGTCGGCACGTCCCGCGAGGCGCGGACCGCGACCGTGAGGCCGAAGCGGTCCAGCAGCTGCGGGCGCAGCTCGCCCTCCTCCGGGTTCATGGTGCCCACCAGCAGGAACGACGCGGCGTGCGACACGGACACGCCTTCGCGCTCGACGTGCGCACGGCCCATGGCGGCGGCGTCGAGCAGCAGGTCCACGAGGTGGTCGTGCAGGAGGTTCACCTCGTCCACGTACAGCACGCCCCGGTGCGCGGCGGCCAGCAGACCGGGCTGGTAGGCGCGGACGCCCTCGGTCAACGCGCGCTCCAGGTCGAGCGAGCCGATCAGCCGGTCCTCGGTCGCGCCGACCGGCAGCTCGACCAGCCGGGCCGGCCGCCGATCCGCGCCGTGGCCGTGGGGCCCGTCGGGGCAGTCGGTCGGCGTGGCCGGGTCGCAGCCGAACCGGCAGCCCGGCACCACGTCCAACTCGGGGAGCAGTGCGGCGAGGGCGCGGACCACGGTCGACTTCGCGGTGCCCTTCTCACCTCGGACGAGCACCCCGCCGATACTGGGGTGCACGGCGTTGAGCAGCAGAGCAGTGCGGAGGTCGTCGTGGCCGACGACAGCGGAAAAGGGGAAACGCGCGCCCATGCGGCGGTGTCCTTCCTCGGGTGTCCACGCCCGTGTCCGGTCGATGAGTCGGGGGTCGAGTTCCTGACTCCCGGGCTCCTCGGTCCGGTCACAGTGGCGGGACCGTGCCGGATTCACACCGGCTTCCTCGCGCACCCCCTCAAGCCTGGGCATCGTCGCACTTCCCCCGGCGCGCTCCAAGTCCCGGGCGGGCGAGGACGATCACACCGGGCGGTTCTGGACGAGGGCCGGACCCCGGATGCGGCCCGAGCAGACCGGCGAGTTCGACGCCGCACTGACCACGGCACGCCGGACGCCGCACCTCGACCAGTTGCGCGACACACTCCAGGCACGGCGGCGCGTCGCCCTGCTCACCCGGCAAGACCCGACGCACAAGACCAGATCCGCTCGCTTCCGCCGGAAGCCGTTACCGCAGCCGAGGTTTGATCACCTACCTCCTGCTGACCAGCCAGGACCGTGTCGACGTGCTCGTCGTGACCTGGGTTTCATTCGACTGACGGTCCGGCAGACTCCGCGCCTCCGGCCAGCACGCCGCGCGCGACCGAGATCACGCCGGCCCGCACCCGCGCCACGTCCAGATCGCACCGGTCGACCATGTGCTGCAGCGTGTCCGCGCGCACCTGGGCGAGCAGGGCGTGTGCCAGGTACTCGGCATCCGCACCGGGGTTGACCTGGGCGATCAACGCGACCAGGCGCTGGTGCGTGAGCGTGGCGTCCGCGTCGCACGCGATGCTGCGCGACGACACCCGCTCGAAGGCGATCACCAGCGGCAGGGCGGCGATCACGTGGTCGAACAGGGTCGCCACGAACGTGATCACCCTCTCGTCCGGCGGGACGTCGCCGGCCGCCAGCAACGCCTCGGCCTCGGCCCGCCACGACTCGGAGGTCTCGTCCACCACGGCCTGCACGAGGCCGTCACGGTCGCCGAAGCGGCGGAACACGGTGCCCTTGCCGACACCCGCGGCGGCCGCGACGTCGTCCATCGAGAACCCGTCCGGCCCGCGTTCGGCGATCAGGCGCGCCGCGGTGGCCAGGATCGCGGCACGGTTGCGCTCGGCGTCCTTCCGCATGCGGACCTCCTACGGCTTGACAAAAGCGGACCGTCAGTCCGTATGGTAGCGGAGGTGAAGCGGACCGTCGGTCCGTTTGAGTTCCGGGAGGCGTTGTGCGAGCGGTGCGGTTCCACGAGTTCGGTGCGGCGGACGTGCTCGGCGTGGAGGAGGTGCCCGATCCGGTCGCGGGAGCGGGCCAGGTCCTGGTCCGCGTCACGGCGATCGGCGTCAACTACGGCGAGACGATCATCCGGTCGGGCACGGGCGCGCGGGTGGTGCCCTGGTACGACCTCGCGCCCGGCGCGCTCGGCGGCGAGGTGGTCGGGATCGGCCCGGACGGCAGGCGGCTGATCGGCTTCGCGCTCGGCGAGGGCTACGCCGAGCTGGCCCTGCTGCCCGAGGACGCGGCCGAGGTGCCCGACGGTCTGTCCGACCACGAGGCGCTGGCGCTGTTCCTCCAGGGCACGACGGCGGTCGCCGCGGCGGACGCGGTCCGGCTCGCCGCCGGCGAACGGGTGCTGGTCGAGGCGGCGGCCGGCGGTGTCGGCAGCCTGCTCGTGCAGGTGGCGGCACGGGCGGGCGCGACGGTCGTGGCCGCCGCACGGGGCGCGCGGAAGCTGGCGCTGGCCCGTGAGCTGGGCGCGCACGAGGTCGTGGACTACGGCGAGCCGGACTGGCCGACCGGGGTCGAGCCGGTCGACGTGGTGTTCTCCTCGGTCGGCGGCGCGGTGGCGCGGCAGTCGTTCGAGCTGTTGCGCGACGGGGGCGGCAGGCTGGCCGTGTTCGGCTTCGCGAGCGGCGAGCCGCTGGACGTGACCGCGTCCGACGTGTTCCGCAAGGGCGTCGCGGTGCTCGGGTTCGGCAACCCCATGACCCCGGACACCGTGCGGCGGGCGTTCACCCTCGGGCTGCGCCCGGTGCTGGGCGAGGCGCTGCCGCTGGCCGAGGCCGCCCGCGCCCACGAACTGCTGGAGAGCCGGGCCACCACCGGCAAGGTCGTGCTGGTCCCCTAGCAACCGGCAGTCACGGCACCAGCTCGACCTCCACGCTCAACGGCGCGCGGAACGACAGCAGGCCCAGCATCGGCGGCGGCTCGGTCGAGGCCAGGCGCAGTTCCGGGAACCGCCGCGCGGTCTCCCGCAGCACCACCTCCGCCTCCAGCCGGGCCAGCCCGGCGCCGAGGCAGAAGTGCCTGCCGAAGCCGAACGCGAGGTGCTTGCGGGCGTTGGGCCGGGCCGGGCAGAAGCGCTCGGGCTCGGCGAAGACGTCCGGGTCCGAGCCGCTGCCCGCGAGCATGAGCAGCAGCGGCTCGCCCGCCGGCACGTCCACTCCGGAGAGGGTGACCGGCTCGGCCGTGATCCGCCGCCACGTGCTCACCGGCGGATCACGCCGCAGCACCTCTTCCACGCACGCGGCGGCCACACCCGGCTCGGTCAGGCGCGACCACAGGCCGTCCTGCCGCAGGACCGCGTAGAACGCCGCGGACAGCAGCTGGGTGGTCGTCTCCTGGCCCGCGATCAGCAGGAAGTAGCACAGCCCGGCCGCGTCCCGGATCGGCACGCCCTGCGCGCGCAACGCGCCGAACAGGTCGTCGCCCGCCGGGTCGGCGGCCTTGATCCGGGAGGTCAGCCACTGGTGGAACGCGGCGGCGGGCCGGGCCAGCTCGTGCTGCCGCGCCACCGTGACGTCACCCCAGAACAGCTCCAACGACGCCGTGCTCCACACCTTGAGCGCCTCGACGTCCACGTCGCGGATGCCCATGACCTCCAGCAGCACGATCGCGGGCAGGTCGCGGGCCAGCGCCGGGTGCAGGTCGGCGCGCCCGTCGAGCCGGTCCAGCCGCTCCGCCGCCAGCTCCGCGATCCGCGGCCCCATCGCCGCCACCCTGGCCGGCGTGAGGAACCGGGCCACCAGCCGGCGCAGCGCGGCGTGCGTGTCGGTGCCGTTGTTGGCCAACGTCGGCGGCAGCGAGAACCCGGCCCGCGCCAGCACCCGCAGCACCGGGCGCGGTATCCCGGTCACCGCGGTCAACGCGTTGTCGGGGTGGAAGCGGCGCGGGTCGGCCAGCACCGCGCGCACGTCGTCGTAGCGGCTGACCAGCCACATGCCGGTGCGCTCGTCGCGGTGGACCGGCGCGTTCTCCCGCAACGAGCGCAGATCGGCAGGCTCCGGCTGGAAGAGGTCCACGCCGGCACCGTAGCCGTCGGATGCGACACTGCCGGCGTGAGTGTGCGCACAGGTGACTCGGTGTTCGACTGGATCGACACGCGTGCCGAGGCTCGCGCGAAAGCCGGTCTGGCCCGCCGGATCCGACCACGGCCGGCGGACTCGACGAACCTCGACCTGGCGTCGAACGACTACCTCGGCCTGGCCCGGGACAAGCGGGTGACGGGCGCCGCCGCGGCGGCCACGCTCCGCTGGGGCGCGGGCTCGACCGGGTCGCGGCTGGTCACCGGCTCCACCGAGCTGCACACCGAGCTGGAGTACGAGCTGGCGAACTTCTGCGGCGCGCAGTCCGCGCTGGTGTTCTCCTCGGGCTACGCGGCGAACCTGGGGGCGCTGACCGCGCTGTCCGGTCCCGGCACCGCGATCGTCGCCGACCAGCACATCCACGCCTCCCTGATCGACGGCACCCGGCTGTCCAAAGCGGACGTCGTGGTCGCCGGGCACTGCGACGTCGAGCAGGTCACGCACGCCCTGGCCACGCGCGGCAAGCGGCGGGCGCTGGTGGTGACCGACTCGGTGTTCTCCGTCGACGGCGACCTCGCGCCGCTGGCCGCGCTGGCCGCCGCCTGCCGCGAGCACGACGCGGCGCTGGTCGTGGACGACGCGCACGGCCTCGGCGTCGTCGGCGACGGCGGACGTGGCGCGGTGCACGCGGCGGGCCTGGCCAAGGCGCCCGACGTGGTGACCACGGTGACGCTGTCCAAGTCGCTCGGCGCGCAGGGCGGCGCGGTGCTCGGGCCGAGCCGGGTGATCAAGCACCTGATCGACACCGCGCGCACGTTCATCTTCGACACCGGGCTCGCGCCGGCCAGCGCGGCGGCGTCGCTGGCCGCGTTGAAGGTGCTGCGGGAAGAGCCGGAACGGCCCGCGCGGGCACTGGAAGTGGCTCAGGACCTGGCGTTCCGGCTGAAGGAGGCGGGCCTGCGGGTCAGCACGCCGACCGCGGCCGTGGTGTCCGTGCAGGCGCCGTCGCCGGAGGCGGCGTTCGACTGGGCCGAGGCGTGCCGCGCGCAGGGCGTGGTCGTCGGCTGCTTCCGGCCGCCGTCGGTGCCCGACCGGATCTCCCGGCTCCGCCTGACCGCACGGGCCGACCTGTCCGAGGGCGAGATCGAGCGGGCCGTGCGGGTGATCACGGAGACCGGCGCATCCGCAGGTGCGGTATCCCGTCCTCGATGAACTCCGCGCCCTGCGGCTCGAAGCCGAACGACGCGTAGAAGTCGGCCACGTAGGTCTGCGCGTCCAGCACGCAGGCCACCTGGCCGATCTCGGCCAGCACCGCCTCCATCAGCCGACGGCTGTAGCCGCGACCGCGGGCGGGACGGGCCGTGCAGACCCGGCCGACGCGGAACGTGCCGTCGGGCTCCTCCAGCAACCGCAGGTAGGCCTGCGGCCCGGAGAGACTGTCGGCCTCCAGCCAGAAGTGCCGGGTGCCCGGTTCCAGGTCACGCCCGTCCAGGTCCGGGTAGGCGCAGTTCTGCTCCACCACGAACACGTCGGAGCGCAGCTTGAGCACGGCGTAGAGCTGGTCGGGGGTCAGGTCGGCCGACCACTGCCGGCGCAGCGTCGCCGGGTACGGGTGTGAACGCACCCCACCGTGGTACCACAGCCACCGATCCGGTCCGGGCGGCGAGGCTCGAATCCGGCGCCCGGCTCAGAGCTGGTTTTGGTAGCGGCTCAGTCGCGTGTAGACGCCCGGTTGGCCGGGCCGGGCGCAGCCGCGGCCGTAGGACACGACGCCGACCAGCTCGCCCGCCACGGTGAGCGGTCCGCCGGAATCGCCCTCGCAGGCGTCCTTGCCGCCCTCCGGGTAGCCCGCGCACAGCATCGCGCCCGGCCGGTAGTCGGGCACCTCGGCGGCGCACTCGGCGTCACCGCGGATCGGCACGTCGACCTCGCGCAGCCGTCGGCTCGGCGCGCTCAGCTCGCCGGTCCGGCCCCAGCCGGAGACCGTGGCCAGCCCCGACGTGGCGGCCCCGATCCGGATCGGCCGGTACGGCAGCGGGGCGGCGAGGGTGAGGGTGGCCACGTCGTCGCCCGCGGACACCTCGGTGAACGCGGGGTGCCGCCAGAGCGCGGCGACCCCCACCGCCCGGCCCTCCGCGGTGTCGAGGTCGGCTCGGCCGGCGACGACGGTCAGGTCGGCGGGCAGCCGGTCGCGGACGCCGAGCGCGGTGCGCGCACGCGTGCAGTGCGCGGCGGTGACCACCTTGTCCGGTGCGACCAGCGCGCCGCCGCAGAAGAACTGCCCGCCGTCGAACAGCGCCACGGCCCACGGCGTCACGGGCGCCTCCCGCCCGCCGACGATCGCGTCCGCGGGCAGCGCGGACAGGACCAGCACGAGAACGGCGAAGACCGGCGCGCTGATGCGCATGGAGCACCTCTCTACGTCATGTGGCCGAACGGGCACCGACGGTAGCGGAACGGCGCGACGGGCGTGACCGGGGTATGAGATCCGGAAAATCTGTTGTTAGAGTGCTGTAGCGCCGAAGATTCGACGGCCAGTGAGACAGATCACGGCGGTCTGTCCGGAATGTGAGGGAGGTTTCCATGCACCTGGACTTCGCCCAGCTGCCGGCGTTCCTGATCGCCTGCGCGGTGGTCGTGCTGACGCCCGGCGTGGACGCCTTCCTCCTGCTGCGCACCTCGATGAGGTCCGGCACCCGGGCCGGGCTGCTGGCGCTGGCGGGCATCCACACCGCGGCGTTCGCGCAGGTCGCGTTGGTGATCTCCGGCCTCGGCGTGGTGATCGCCCGCTACCCCGCCGTGCTGACCGGGCTGCGCTGGATCGGCGCGGCGTACCTGCTCTACCTGGCCGTGACGATCACCCGCGGGCTGCTGCGGCGTTCGGGCGGCGAGGTGGTGGCGGTCGCGCCGCCCCGACCGTTCCGGCAGGGGTTCCTGACCAACATCACCAACCCGAAGATGCTGCTGTTCTCGCTGGCGTTCCTGCCGCAGTTCATCGGCACGGGCGACCCGGCGTGGCAGCTCGGGATGCTCGCCGCCGTGTTCCTCGGGCTGGCCGCGCTGTGGGAGCTGACCATCGTGGTGGCGGCGGCGCGCGTGGCCGGCTCGCTGCGACGTCCCGGCGTGACCACGGCGCTGGACGCGGTGTGCGCGGCGGTGTTCCTCACCATGTCGATCGGGCTCGTGCTCTAGATCGACGTCCCGAGCCCGGCTTGCGGACCCCCGAGGCCCGGGGGTCCGCACGCCGCCCCGTCACGTCCGCCCGGTCAAGCCGCCAGTTGCTCTTCGATCGCGGGAGCGTAGGCGGCGACCTTGCTGTAGACGCCCGGCTTGTCCTCCCGGGCGCAACCTTCACCCCAAGAGGTGACGCCGATCAGCTTCCCGCCGGCCACGAGCGGGCCGCCCGAGTCGCCCTGGCAGGTGTCGACGCCGCCCTCCGGGTAGCCGGCGCACGTCATCTCGGCCTGGTCGTACTGGGGGTACGCGGTGCGGCAGTACTCGTGGTCGGTCACCGGCACGGTCGCGCCGAGCAGGTACCGCGAGGCCGAGCCCTGCTCGCTGGTCCGACCCCAGCCCAGCACCAGTCCGCTCGTGCCCGGCTCGTACAGCGCGCCGTCGGACGGCTGCGCCAGCGGCAGGGGCGCGTAGTCCACCGGCGTGCGCAACGTCAGCACGGCGACGTCCGAACCCTGGTCCGCGGTCACGTAGTCCGGGTGGATCCAGATGTCGGTGAGCCGGGCGACCACGCCCTCGGTGCTCTTGCGGTCCTCCCGGCCCAGCACGACCCGCGTGTTGCGGGGCGTCCGGGCCGTCGCGCAGTGGGCGGCGGTGACGACCTTCGTCGGCGCGACCAGCGTGCCGCCGCAGAACTGGTTGCCTGCCGCGTCGGCCACGTACACCATCCACGGGTGGTCCGCGATCGACACCCGTTCACCGCCCACCACGCGCTCGTCCACGTCCGCCGTGGCAGTGCCCGCGAGAGCCATCAACAACGTCATCAACAACGCGGCAAGCCGCATCGGCCCCTCCTCCTGATCAAAGGCGTCAGGAGGAGGTTAGCCAGAACGGCCGGTTCCGCTGGGCCAAGTGGACTAGTCCGCCCCGGTGAACTTGCTGCGCACCTTGCCCGCCGCGCCCACGAGCACGTCGCCGACCTCGTTGAACACCTTCATCAGCGGGTCCTCCGACTCGGCCGCCGACTCCTTGTACGACCGGGCCGCCGACTTGATGTCCTCGGTGAACGAGCTCGTCGGCCGGTCGTCCTCGCGGCGCTGGTACGTGCCGGTCAGGATGGCGCGGTACTCCTCGCCCGCCGCCCACTTCTGCAGCTCCGCGGCGCGGACCACGGCCATCGGGTGGGTCAGCGGCCACGTGCGGATCAGCTTGAGGACGCTGTCGCGCACGTCCTCGACCTGCTCGTACTCCTTGGCCTGCTTGAGGAACTCGGCCGTGTCGA
This sequence comes from Saccharothrix sp. NRRL B-16348, assembly GCF_001280085.1. Taxonomy (GTDB): domain Bacteria; phylum Actinomycetota; class Actinomycetes; order Mycobacteriales; family Pseudonocardiaceae; genus Actinosynnema. The sequence goes on from NZ_LGED01000241.1 coordinate 38,144, forward strand.
CCTGGGTGAGGTCCATGCCGCCCGCCATGGCCACGTGCACGCGCAGCGCGGCGGCCGGGTCCTGCCCGCACAGCAGGCCGGCGCGGTCGCAGGACAGCTCGGTCTTGCGGTACCACTCGCGCAGCGCGGCGATGATCGCGGTGATCGCCCAGTAGCCGCCCGGCATCCAGCCCAGGCCGTGCTGCAGCTGCATCAACCGCTGCAGGATCGTCTGGTACAGCGCGTGCCCGGACAGCACGTGCCCCATCTCGTGCCCGATGGCGAACCGCAGGCCCTCGGCGTCCAGCAGCTCGATCAGGCCCGTGGTCAGCACGATGAACGGCTTGTCGATGCCCAGCGTCATCGCGTTGGGCACCGGGTCGCGCTTGACGAACAGCTCCGGCACCGGGTCGACGTCCAGCGTCGCCGCCACCTCGAGCCGGAGCCGGTCCAGCTCCGGGTACTGCTTGGGGCCGACCCGGATGCTCGACGCCAGGTAACCCAACCTCTCACCGCGTTCCGTGAACGCGCCCGCCACCGCCTGCAACACCGGGCCGATGCCCGGCACCGCGCGCAAGACCGCCAACGCCCCCCGGTCGACCGGGTGCTCGTACGCCCGCGGACTGATGCCGGGGAACCGGACACGCGCGCTCGACCGTTCGATCTCCTCGCTGCTCATGGTTCCCACAGTGCCACGACCCAGGCCCCACCTCTCCCCGATCGGACGAATCGGCGTGCACACTGACGCGGTGAACGCAGACGTGCTCGGCGCCGACTACGAAACCCGCGCGCTGCCCCTCGGCGGCGGCGACACGACCGCGACCCTGGTGCGCCGCCGCGCGCAGCCGGCCCTGCGCGGCGCGGTGCTGTACGTGCACGGTTTCGCGGACTACTTCTTCCAGCGGCACGTCGCCGAGCACTTCACCGCGCGCGGCTTCGACTTCTACGCCATCGACCTGCGCGCGTACGGGCGGTCGCTGCGGCCGGGCCAGGTGGCGAACTACGTGACCGACCTGGCCGAGCACTTCGAGGAGATCGACGCGGCGGCGCGGGTGATCCGCGAGGAGGACGGCCACCGGCACCTGGTCGTGATGGGTCACTCGACCGGTGGTCTCATCACCAGCCTGTGGGCGCACGAGCGGCGTTCGGACGACGTGCTGGACGCGTTGGTGCTCAACAGCCCCTGGCTGGACCTGGCCGAGCCGTGGCTGGTGCGGACGGTCGGGACGGCGTTGATCCGGGGTGTCGGGCGGGTGGCGCCGAAGCTGGTGCTCAAGCCCGGCCTGGGGCCGGTGTACGGCGAGAGCATCCACCGGGACCACCACGGCGAGTGGGACTTCGACACGACGTGGAAGCCGATCGAGGCGTTCCCGGTGCACGCGGGCTGGTTGCGCGCGATCCGCCGTGGTCACGCCCGGCTGCACCGGGGGTTGGAGGTGCAGGCGCCGGTGCTGGTGCTGCGGTCCGGGCGCAGCCACCTCCACGCGAAGCGGTGGACGGCCGAGGCGATGACCGCGGACACCGTGCTGGACGTGGAGCACATGCGGACGTGGGGGCCGAAGATCGGCCGGCAGGTCCAGGTGGTGCAGGTGGAGGGCGGCATGCACGACCTGTTCCTGTCCGCCGAACCGGTGCGGCGGAGGGCGTTGGCCGAGGTGGACGAGTTCCTGGACGGGATCTGAGGACGGCTCAGCGGAGGTGTTCGAGGGCCAGCCGGGCGGCCGTGCCGATGACCGCGTCCGCCGCCGGCAGGGTGAAGGCGGTGCTCGCGCTGCGGGTGAAGACCGCGACCGCGTAACGGCCGCCGTCCGGGTACTCGACCACGCCGACCTCGTTGCGGACGGTCGGGAGGGTGCCGGTCTTGCCCGCCACCCGGACGTCGTCGAACGGGAAGCCGGACGCGAGGCGGTGCGGCCACACCTGCAGGGCCATGGCGCGGCGGATCGGCGCGCAGTCGTCGTGCCGCCACACGTGCCGCAGCAAGGTGGTCAGGTCGCGCGCGGTGCCCCGGTTGGTGTGGTCCGGGTCGAGGGCGCGCAGTCGGGACAGGACGACGGGGTCCGCGAGGGCGGCCGGTAGTTCGTCGGGGGCGGCGTCCTCGGCCATGGTGCGCATGAAGTCCCGTGCCCGGTGCACGACGAGGGTCCGCGTCAGGCCCAGTTCGCGGAGGGTGTCGTTGACGGCGTCCAGGCCGATCAGGTCGGCCAGCGCGTCCGCGGCGGCGTTGTCGGAGACGGTGACGGCCAGGTAGGCCAGGTCGCGCAACGACATCGTGACCGGGTCGAGCATGCCGCCGACGCCGGTCGGGCCGGTGCTGCGGTCGGCGTCGAGGGTGATCCGGCGGGTCAGGTCGTGGGCGCTGTGGTGCAGCGCGACGAGCAGCGGGACCTTGAAGACGCTGGCCAGGACCACGGGCTCGTCCGCGCCGACGGACAGCTCGCGGTCGGGGTGGTCGAGGTCGACGGCGTGCAGGGCGCCGGTGACGCCGGCGTCGGCGAACGCGGCACGCACCCGTGCGGCGGTCACGACAGGTACTCCGCGGCCGGGCGGGGGTAGCGCGGGAGCGTGCCCTCGGCGTGCCGCATCCCTTGTGCGGCAAGGACTTCGGTGACGGCGTCGGCGAACGCGGTGACGGCCGGGGTCTGCCTGCCGCGCGGCCAGGCAGCCGAGGTCCGCCACAGGAGCGGGGTGCCACGCAACGGCCGCCAGACCACGTCCGGCGGCGGTGCGACGCCATCGTGCAGCGCGACCGCGCCGCCGGCCAGGACGAGTCCGAGCGCGAACTCCGGGTTGCCCGCCTGGTGCACGTCGGCGGGCGTGTAGCCGTGCCGGGCGCACGTGGTCAGCACTTCGTCGTGCAAAGCGGGCGCGGTGGCGCGGGGGAACAGCACGAGCGCCAGGCCGTTCAGGTCGGCCAGCCGGACGTCCGGGGCGGCGGCGAGGGGGTGGTCGCGGGGCAGCAGCACGCCGAGCGGGCTGGTCAGGACCGGGCCCAGGCTCAACCACGAGACGTCGAACGGGAAGCGCAGCACGCCAACGTCCAGGCTCCGGTCGGCCAGCGCGCGCAACTGCTCGGCCGTGCCGATCTCCCGGAGCTTCAGCTCGACGGGGCTGCGGCGGCGGAACGCGGGCAGCAACGCGGCCACCGCCCGTCCGCCGAGGTCCGGTGGCACGCCCGCACGCAGCGAGCCGGCCTCGCCGTGGCGGAACCGGCCGGCCAGGGCGCGCAGCCGGTCCTCGCCGGCCAGCAGGCCGCGGGCCTCGGTGAGGATCTGGCGGCCCGCGTCGGTGAGGGCGACGTGCCGGGCGTCGCGGTCGAAGAGGCGGACGCCCAGCTCGCGCTCCAGGCGTTGGATGCTCTGCGACAGCGGCGGCTGGGACATGTGGAGCCGGGCCGCGGCACGGCCGAAGTGCAGCTCCTCGGCCACGGCCAGGAAGTACCGCAGGTGCCGCAGGAGGTCCACGAGCTGCGATGATAGCCGTTCTGATATCGCAGGCGTGGTGATATCGGACTTGGACACGTGCGGCCAGGCACTGGTCTTGTGGGTGCCATGTGCGTGAGCAGACGACAGGTGTTGATCGGTTCGGCGGCCGTCGCGGTGGCGGGCGCGGGGCTGCCGGGGGTGGCGTTCGCGTCGGGTCGCAGCGGGGTGGGCCTGCGCTGGTTGGGCGTCGCGGGGTGGGAGCTGCTGTTCGACGGCAGGCGGGTGCTGATCGACCCGTACCTGAGCCGGCTGCCGGTGTTCGACGAGGACGGCAAGTTCATCGCCGACCACCCGTTGGAGGTGCGCCAGGACCTCGTGGACCGGCACCTCGGCGAGCGGCCCGAGCTGGTGCTGGCCACGCACGGGCACTACGACCACCTGCTGGAGATCCCGACCGTGGTGGCGAAGCACGGTTCGCGGGTGATCGGCACCGAGACCCACCGGCACCTGCTGACCGCGCAGGGGGTGCCCGGGGATGGCGTGGTCGTGGCGTCCGGCGGGGAACACCTGGACTTCCACGGCTTCACCGTCCAGGTGTTCCGCAGCCTGCACAGCCAGTTCGGCTCGTACGGGTACTTCGCGCCGGGCAGCCTGACCGCGCCGCCGGCGCCCCCGACCACCATCAGCGACCTCGTGGAAGGCGGCTCGCTGGCGTACATGATCACCGTGCGCGGCTTCTCGGTGCTGTTCCTGTCCGGCACGGCGAACTACGTCGAGCGCGAGATCGCGGGCCTGCGACCGGACGTGCTCGTGCTGGGCATGAGCGGCCACGCGAACGTCCACGACTACACGGCGCGGGCGTTGCGGGCGACCCGCCCCAAGCTGCTGATCCCGAGCCACCACGACGACATGGTGACCCAGCTGGACGACCCGGCCCTGCCACCGCGCGGCAACCCCGCCGCGGCGGCCGAGCTGACGGAGACGGCACGGCGGATCGGCCTCGCGGCACGCGTGCTCGACCCGGAGATCCTGCGCCGGTACGAGCTGTAAACCAGGGGGACGGTGCTCGACCTCGTGTTCCCCTCGGGCCGCGTCCGGTGTCGGAGTTGGGCGGGCGACCTCCGGCTGTCCGACGGGTGACCTCGGCGGCTCAGAGCAAGCCGGCGCGGGCGGCGGCGAGGGCGGCGAGGGCGGCGAGGGCGGCGGTGGCGCGGTCGACCGGCTCGCCGGTGATGAAGATCCGGTGGTACAGCGGGGCGCAGGTGAGGCGGACCAGTTCGACCGGGTCGTTCTGCGGTGGGAGTTCGCCGCGCGCGACGGCGCGGGTGACGACCTGGGCCGCTTCGGCGTGCCGGGCGGCGTAGAACCGGCCCTTCGCGTCGAGCGCGCGGGTGGACTGGAGGGCGGCGGCGACGATCGCGATCGGCACGAGTCGGCGTTCCGGGTCGGCGAACGTGTCCGCGACCTCGGTCGCGATGGCGATCAGGTCGCCCTCGACCGTGCCGGTGTCGGGCACCGGCCACCCGGTCTCCCGGCTGTGGTCGAGGGCGTCGGCGATGAGCACGTCGACCGTTCCCCAGCGGCGGTACACGGTGGTCTTGTGCACGCCCGCGCGTTCGGCGACGTTCTCCACCGTCATGCCGGCGTAGCCGTGCTCGGTCAACTCGGCGTGCACGGCTTCGAGGACGGCTTCGCGGACGCGGGCCGAGCGGCCACCCGGTCGAGACGTCAAATGCGACTCCTGTTGCGTTAGTAGGCGAGGTGTGCCACTCTAACGCAACACGAGTCGCGTTAGGAGCCCTCACCTTTGATCCCCGACCCCACCGTCCTGCACCCGCTGCCGCACGCCGACCGCGTCGTCCAGCTCAAGCCGCTGGTCACGTCACCGACGATCGAGGTCGGCGAGTACACGTACTACGACGACCCCGAGCACGCGCTGGAGTTCGAGACCCGCAACGTGCTCTACGGGTACGGCGCCGAGAAGCTGGTCATCGGCAGGTTCTGCGCCCTGGCCACCGGCACCCGGTTCATCATGGCTGGCGCGAACCACCTCAACATCGGCGTGTCGACGTTCCCGTTCACGATCTTCGGCGGCACGTGGGCCGAGCGGACGATGGACCTCATCACCGGCATGGAGACGCGCGGCGACACGGTGGTCGGCAACGACGTCTGGTTCGGCTACGACACGATCGTCATGCCCGGCGTGACGATCGGCGACGGCGCGATCATCGCGACCGGCGCGGTGGTGACGTCGGACGTGCCGCCGTACACGGTGGTCGGCGGCAACCCCGCGAAGCCGGTGAAGCAGCGCTACTCCGACGAGGACGTGGCACGGCTGCTGCGCGCCAAGTGGTGGGACTGGCCGATCGAACTGGTGACCGAGCACGTCCGCACGATCATGTCCGGCACACCCGCCGACATCGAACGGATCGCCCAGTCCCAGCGGTGACACCCTGACCGAGCCCTCGGGCGGATCACCGCTGTTCTCCTGCCTCCAGCCGGCGCAGGAAGGTGACGAGCCTGTCCGTGGTCTCCTCCGGGTTCTCGAGCGGCGGGACGTGACCCGCGGCGGGGACGACCTCGAGCACGGCGCCGGGAAGCAGGTCGGCGAGCGCCCGCATGGATTCCCTCGGAGTCCGGGTGTCGTGCTCGCCGATGAGGAGCAGGGTCGGCAGGTTCCCGGCCGAGCGAAGGGTGGGTGTCGCGTCGGGCCGGTCGCGCATGGCCTCCAGCGCGCCGACGATGCCCGTCACGGCAGGGCGGCGCGTCATCGCCCTCAGCTCTCGCTCGGCCGCCGCGGGCGCACCCTCGGCGAGGAACTCCGCGGCGAGCTCGTCCGTCACGGCCTCGACGTCGCCGTTTCGCACCCGGACGATCAGATCGTCGCGCGACGCCTTCCGCCGCGCGGTGTCCGGCTCCGCCCGCGCGTTCATGACGACGAGTGCCCCGACCCGCTCAGGGTGCCTGCGCAGGAACTCGACCGCGACGTAGCCACCCAGGCTCAGCCCGCAGACCACGGCGCGCTCGACGTCCAGGGCGTCCAGCAGCGCGGCGAGGTCGTCGGCGTACACGTCCACGCCGTAGCGATGTCCGGGAGCCTCGCTCAGCCCCATGCCGCGCAGGTCGGGTGCGATCCGGCGCCATCCGTCGAGCGCCTGGACCTGATGCCACCACATGGTGTGGTCGAGCAGGAAACCGTGGACGAACAGGACTGCCGGGCCCACGCCCACGTCGTCACAGGCGAGGCGCACACCGTTCACGACGATGTGCCCGGCCGGTTCGTGCGTCATCGGACCCCGCGCCGCTACAGCTCCTGGTCGGCGCGATGATCGGCGCCGGGCAGTCGCCCGATCCCGTAGACGTGGTGGGCGAAGTCCATCCTGGCGAGGATCTCGTCGATCTCGTCGTGCTTGTCCGGCGGGAGGATCCGAGCCGGGTCACCGACCGCCACCCACTTGATCGGCACGAGCGACCGCGGCGGCAGGACGCTGGCCACGTGCACGACGCCGTCGATCCGGACCTCCGTGCGCTCGCCGATCCGAGCGCCCTGGTAGACCCGCACGCCCGTCGCGAGGAAGGACTCGTCCTCGACCGTGCAGCCCTTGAGCGACGCGTGCGGCCCTACGAGGACGTGGTCGCCGATCGTGACCGCGTCCCGGCCGGTGCTGCGGATGTTGAGGTTCTCGCGGATCACGCACTGCGTGCCGATGCTCACCGGTGAGCCGTGCGCCTCGATCACCGCGCCGTACGAGACGTGGGTACGGGGCCCGATGGTGACGTCACCGCAGATGACCGCGGTCGGCGCGACGTACGCGGTCGGGTCGACCGCGGGTCGTGCGCCCTGGTGCTCTATCAACACGGGGAACACCCCCCTTCGGGGTTCGGGACCTGCGGGCCCACGATCCCTCCGGCCACGCGCAGCCCTGTGCGCCCGCCTCCCCTCCAACCCTACCGAAGGCCCTCGTTTCCCTCAGGCTGACGCTCCAGCGCCGCCTGACCGGGCGTCCCGAGCACCGAACCTTCGGTGAACAACCGATTGGTCTAGCGCCACACCACCCGGCGGCGGGAGATCATGGACGTCGGGAGGTTCGCCATGGCCGAGGACTTCAACCGGTACTGCGACCTGACCATGCGGGGTGGGGCGGCCAGTGGCGTCGTCTACCCGTGGGCGGTCGTGGAGTTGGCCGGGCACTACCGGTTCAGGTCGTTGGGCGGTGCGTCGGCCGGTGCGATCGGGGCCGCGTTCACCGCCGCCGCGGAGAAGGGCCGGGACCAGGACGGCTTCCGCAAGCTCAAAGAGGTCATCGACTGGTTCGCCGCGCCCGGTTGGCGGTTGGCGCAACTCTTCCAGCCCAGCGAACGCACCCGGAAGCTGTACCGGATCGTGGCGGCCTCCATGCAGCGCCGCGACTCCACCGGACGCAGCCCGCTCACCTGCCTCCTGCTGGCCTTGATCAGCGCGATCGGCTGGCGGGCGCGGATCTTCCTCGCCTTGGCCCTGGCGTTGTGGTTCATCGGTCCGACGCTGTGGTTCCACTCGATCGATTGGGCCTCCACGCCGAGGTGGGTGCTGATCGGACTCACCGTCGCGGCCCTCGTCGCCGTGCCCGGCATCGTGCTGAGAGTCCTGCCGAACGGCCGGGACGCGCTGCTGCGCCGCATCGGCACCGGGCTGCTCCTGATCGTCCCGCTGATCCCGGTCGCCCTGAGCACGCGCTGGACGGCGCCGAGCCTGGCGAGCGCCGCCACCGCCGCCGTGTGGTGGCTGGTGCTGGGGTTCGCGTTCGTCAGCGCGGTCGCGGTCACCTACGGCTTGAGCGCCAAGCGGTTCCTCGACCGGATGGCCACCACCGTCCACTTCGGACTCGTGCCGGGCACCGGGGCGTTCCGGCCCAACTTCTGGGACCGGCGCTGCGGCGTGCCCGCGTCGACCGGCGTGCCGCCGTTGAGCGACTGGATCGCGGACGTGCTGGACGACCTGTCCGGGACGACGGACCTGACGTTCGACGACCTGACCACCAACCTGGTCCTGATGACGACGGACCTGTCCGAGGGACGGCCCTACCGCCTGCCGTTCACCGAACCGTCCGCCGCGTGGCTGTTCTGCCCGACGTGCCTGAAGACCGTGCTGCCGCCGCGGACCGTCGACAAGCTCGGCCACGACACCACGCCGCACCACTGCCCGCTGCACCCCGCCGAGACCCTCAACGCGCTGCCGAAGAACCTGCCGGTCGCGCTGGCCGTGCGGATGAGCATGCCGTTGCCGGGCCTGATCGCCGCGGTGCCGCTGGTGCGCGCCGAGCCGGAGCCGCGCGTGCACTGGTTCTCCGACGGCGGCATCACCAGCAACTTCCCGATCCACTTCTTCGACAACCTGCTGCCGCGCTGGCCGACGTTCGGCCTGAGCCTCCAGTCGTACCCGCCGGGCGACGACCGGGACGTCTGGCTGCCCGAGCAGGACGCGTCGACCGGCGGCACGCCGTGGCGCGGCATCGGCCTGGTGCAGCACTTCGCGTCGGCGATCCTCAACACCATGCTCGACTGGCGCGACACCATGCAGTCCGCCCTGCCGGGCTACCGGGGCCGGATCGCGCACGTCCGCGTCGGCGCTTTGGAAGGCGGCACGAACCTCTTCATGCGCCCGGAGACGATCCGCGCCCTCGCCGAACGCGGCGCGGAGGCGGGCCGACTGCTGCGCACCCGGTTCACCGAGGACGACTCGACCAAGACCGACCGCTACCGCTGGATCCGGATGCGGCTGGCCATGCGCGAGTACCAGCAGCTGGCCGAGCAGTCCGGCGACCGCGCCGCCCTGTACCGCGACCTCACCGCCCGCTACCGGATCCCCGAGGACCTGCACGCCTGGTTCGGCACGCCACCCGACACCGACCCGAACGCGCACGAGATCGGCCTCACCCTCGACGCGCTGGGCGCCGTGCCCGGCGGACCGTTCGACGGCGAGCCGCCGATCGACCCGGACCTCCGCCTCACCCCGCCCGAGTGACGGGCCGGCGTCAGACCTTCCGCCCGACCCCCGCGTACGCGCTGATGTAGGCGTCGTCCGAATCCGGCCGCCACTCGCTCAACTGCACCACGCCCGGCTCCACGACCTCCAGCCCGGTGAAGAACGCGGCGACCTCTGCGCCCGTCCGCAGCACCAGCGGGCTGTCCGTGCGGCGGTAGATGGCGTTGACCTGCTCGCCGCTCTCCCGCCCTTCCTGCGACACGCCGTCCCAACTCGCGTGCGAGATCGCCACGAAGCTGCCCGGCGCCAGCACGTCCCGGTACCGGGCGATCGCCGCGGCCGGGTCGTCCTCGTCGGGCACGAAGTGCAGCACCGCGACCATCAGCAGACCGATGGGCCGGTCGAAGTCGAGCACCGAGCGCACTTCCTCGTTGCCCAGCACCGAGTCCGGATCACGCAGGTCCGCCTGGATCGCGCTGGCCAGCGGGTTGTCCGCCAGCAACGCCGTGCTGTGCGCCACGGCCACCGGCTCGACGTCCGCGTACACCACCCGTGCGGCCGGGTTGGTCTGCTGCGCGATCTCGTGCACGTTGCCGACCGTCGGGATGCCCGACCCCAGGTCGAGGAACTGGTCGATGCCCTGCGACAGCAGGTACCGCACCGCGCGCCGCAGGAACGACCGGTTGGCCCGGGCCGCGCCGGACATGCCGGGGAAGATCTGCTCGACCGACTTGGCCGCTTCGCGGTCGACCGCGAAGTTGTGCGACCCGCCCAGGAAGTAGTCGTACATCCGGGCCGCGCTCGGCCGGTCCAGGTCCACCGAAGACGGAACCCAGCTCGCCTGCTCCATGCGCACATCTCCTCGTCAGCCGACCGCGTGATCGTCGCGGCGCCGCAAAGCGGGCACAACCCCCGAATGGACGCTCGCTGTGGGCGAACACCTACCGGAAACAAACCCACGCTCACCTTGGTTGAGCCAGTCAGACTCAACTTTGGAGGGATCATGGGCGAGACGTTGGCGCTGCCGGTGCTGCCGCTGGACGACGTGGTCGTGCTGCCGGGCATGGTCGTCCCGATCCGGCTCAGCGGCTCGGACGCCACCGCCGAGGCCCGCGCCGCGATCGAGGCAGCGACCGCCGCGGGCGGCCAGTCGAAGGTGCTGCTGGTGCCCCGGCTGGACGGCAAGTACGCCAAGGTGGGCACGTTGGCCCTGATAGAGCAGGTCGGCAGGCTCTCCGGCGGCGAACGCGCGGCCGTGGTGCGCGGCACCGAGCGGGTTCGCATCGGCACCGGCACGACCGGCCCCGGCGCGGCGCTGTGGGTCGAGGCGACCATCGCGGACGAGTCGCCGATCGACGACCACACCCGCGAACTGGCCCGCGAGTACCGGGCCCTGGTCACCACGATCCTCCAGCAGCGCGGCGCGTGGCAGGTGGTCGACTCGGTGCAACAGGTGGACGACCCGTCCGCCCTCGCCGACCTCGCCGGCTACGCCTCGTACCTCAGCGACGAGCAGAAGGTCTGGCTGCTGGAGACCAGCGACGTCACCGAGCGGCTCGGGAAGCTGCTGGAGTGGGGCCGCGAGTACCTGACCGAGCTCGACGTCGCCGAGACCATCCGCAAGGACGTCAAGGAAGGCGTCGAGAAGCAGCAGCGCGAGTTCCTGCTGCGCCAGCAACTGGCCGCCATCCGCAAGGAACTGGCCGAACTCGACGGCAAGCCCGCCACCGAGGAGCAGGACTACCGCGCCCGCGTCGAAGGCGCGGACCTCCCGGAGCACGTCCGCAAGGCCGCCTTGGCCGAGGTCGACAAGCTCGAGCGGACCTCCGAGCAGTCACCCGAGGTCGGCTGGATCCGCACCTGGCTCGACACCGTGCTCGACATGCCGTGGAACGACCGCACCGAGGACTCCTACGACATCGCGGGCGCCCGCGCCATCCTCGACGCCGACCACGCGGGCCTCGACGACGTCAAGGAACGCATCACCGAGTACCTGGCCGTCCGCCGCCGCCGTGCCGACCGCGGCCTCGGCGTCGTGGGCGGCCGCCGTTCCGGCGCGGTCCTGGCCCTCGTCGGACCTCCCGGCGTGGGCAAGACCTCCCTCGGCGAATCCGTGGCCCGCGCCATGGGCCGCAAGTTCGTCCGCGTGGCCCTGGGCGGCGTCCGCGACGAAGCCGAGATCCGCGGCCACCGCCGCACCTACGTCGGCGCACTGCCCGGCCGGATCGTGCGCGCCATCTCCGAAGCGGGCTCGATGAACCCGGTCGTCCTCCTCGACGAGATCGACAAGGTGGGCGCCGACTACCGGGGCGACCCGACCGCCGCACTCCTGGAAGTCCTCGACCCGGCCCAGAACCACACGTTCCGCGACCACTACCTGGAAGTCGAACTCGACCTCTCCGACGTGGTCTTCCTCGCCACCGCCAACGTCCTGGAATCCATCCCGGGCCCCCTCCTCGACCGCATGGAGCTGGTCCGGCTCGACGGCTACACGGAGGACGAGAAGGTCACCATCGCCCGCGACCACCTGCTGCCACGCCAGGTCGAACGCGCCGGCCTCACCACCGAGGACGTCACGATCACCGAACCGTCCCTGCGCAAACTGGCCGGCGAGTACACCCGCGAAGCAGGCGTGCGCCAACTGGAACGCTCCCTGGCCCGCATCCTCCGCAAGGTGACCGCCCGCGTCGCCCTGGACGAGACCACCCTGCCGGTCACCGTCGACCTCCCGGACCTCCGGACCTACCTGGGCTCCCCCAAGCACACACCGGAATCGGCCGAACGCACCGCCGTGCCCGGCGTCGCCACGGGCCTGGCCGTCACCGGAGCCGGCGGCGACGTCCTCTTCGTGGAGGCATCCCTGGCCTCCGCCGACACCGGCGCCCCCGGCGTCACCCTGACCGGCCAACTGGGCGACGTGATGAAGGAGTCCGCCCAGATCGCCCTGTCCTACCTGCGCTCCAACGACAACCACGCCGAAGTCCTGGCCGACCGAGGCGTCCACATCCACGTCCCAGCGGGCGCCGTGCCGAAGGACGGCCCATCAGCGGGCGTCACCATGACCACCGCACTCGCATCACTGCTCTCCGGCCGCCCAGTCCGCTCCGACGTCGCCATGACCGGCGAAGTCTCCCTGACCGGCCGCGTCCTCCCGATCGGCGGCGTCAAGCAAAAGCTCCTCGCCGCCCACCGCGCCGGCATCACCACAGTCCTCCTGCCCCAACGCAACGAACCCGACCTGGACGACGTCCCGGAATCAGTCCTGGCCGAACTGACCGTCCACCTCGTCGCCGACGTCCGCGAAGCCCTCGACCTCGCCCTCGAACCAATCGCCACCACCACCAAATCCACCACCATCGCAGCCGCCTAACCTCCCACCCACCCACAACCGCCCCACAACGGACCCGAAACCGACCCACCGAGGCCCGATTTGACATGGGTTCGGGTGCTTTAGGCTGGTCGAAGCCGGGCAGGCTTGGCGGACGCTCTTCCCGCCAGGCCTGCCCGGCTTTGCTGCCCGGCTTTGGCCTGCCTGGAGTGCCCGTAAGGGCCCCATGTCAAATCGAGCCGGACTTGAGCGAGACCACCGGACGGAACTCAACCACCGAGCCGAACCCAACCCCCACCCACCTCACCTCAGATTGCACAAATCCAACGGCACCCCATCCGCCGTCACACACGGCAGATACCCGGCATCCTTCATCCGCACCCGAGCCCCGTCGTGCTCCCGCACGTACGCCACGAACCGCCCCACCAACGACCCCGCCGCCGGCTCCGACCGCGTGTACAGGTACTCCACCGTCCAGAACGGGTAGCCCGCCTCCACCCCCGCCGCCGCGTCGAACACCTTCCCGTTCAACGACAACGCGGTCAACGCGTTGGTCTTGCGCGCCTCAGCCACCGAAGGCGCGTCCGCGTACCCGATCGCACCCTCGACCGCGCCGATCTCCCGCACCACGTCCGCGTTCTTGTCCCGCTCGCACCGGATCACCGGCGCCTCCGGCGCACGGTCCTTCACCCGGCAGTCGTTGGACGACAACGCGCCTTCGCCGGTCTCCAGCACCCGCCGCTCGAACAGCTCCCGCGTCCCCGACTCGCCGCCCCGCCCCACGATCCGGATCGGCAACGGCGCACCACCCCGCAGCTGGCTCCAATCGGTGTAGACACCCGCGTAGATGCCGCGCAGCTGCTCCACCGTGATGGTGTCGAGGCCGACCGAGCTGTGCACCACCACGTGGTAGACCACGATCGCCAACTGCTGCGCGAAGACTCCTTGCACCTCCTGCTTGCCGTCCGACAACGCCACCATCCCGTCGCCGTCCGCACCTCCCGCCACCTCGCGCACCCCTTGGATGCTCCCCGTCGCGGACGTGGTGATCTCCGCACCGGGGCACGCCCGCTCGTACTGGTCGGCGATGGCGGCCATGGTCGGCATGAACACGCTCGACCCCTCCACCTGCAGCTTGCCCGTCGCGCACGCCACGGTCGCGTCGGTCGACGTCGGCGGCCACGCCAGCACGAGCACGAGCACCGCCGCCAGCAACGCGGCCAGGCCACCGGTCAGCCTCGGCAGTGTCAGCAGCCGTTCGGGGCGCTCGTCGTGCACGATCCCCGCGCCGCCGAGGCTGCCGACGACCTTCACGTCCTTGCCCAACTCACCTTCGCGGTTGCCGTCCGGCTCACGCAGCACCACCAGCAGCTTGAACTTCTGCTTGCGCCGCAGCACGAGCTTCTCCAGCCGCACGCCGTGCCACACGGGCTCGCCCGGCGGGTCCGCGGGCACCGCCAGCCCACCCCACTTGGCCACGCGCTGCGCCATCCGCTCCCGCACGGTCGGCAGCGTCGCCTTCGCCGGGCTCGCCTCGGAGCCGAAGAACTGGAGGCTGCGCCGGATCTCGGCCTTCATCTCGTCCGAGCCCGCCTCGGACACCCGCGCGTTCCACACGACCCGGTTGCCGAAGGTGAACGTCAGCGGCTTGTCGAAGTCCTCGCCGTCGATGTCGTAGCTGCCGGTGTTGCGCACCCGGATCACCACGATGCTCATCCGGTCCAGGACCCGCACCAACTCCCTCAACTGGGGCGAGTTCGGGTCCGTCCCGTCGTGCAGCTGCTCGGGACCGAGACCGATCTTGGAGTTGTAGAGGACCCGGAACCCGAGCCTCTTGCGGCGCACGAAGAGCCGGTCGATGACCGGCGTCGCGAACAGCAGCCCGATCGCGAGCAGCACCGGACCGGGACCACCGAGGAAGTCCAACGCGGAACGCAGCACCTGCACACCGAATTCTCGGTCGGCGGACCGACCGAGAACCCGATCACCGCCGGGAGTTCACCGTGACTTCACCGGACGTCAAGGGAGTCGGATCAGTGCCCGACGTCGATCACCAAGCGGGTGGGCGAGTCGAGCAGGAACACGCGGTGCCACGAGTCGCGCCGCATGCCGAGCCCGACGGTGAGGTTGGCCTCGAAGTCACCCGTGATCGCGAACGCCTGGACGTTCGTCAACGCGGGCGTCTCGAACTGCCGGGGACCCGTGTAGGTGAGGTTGCCGTTGTCGTCGTGCGCGGCGGCCGGCGCGAGCCGCACTTCCAGGAAGTAGGCGCCGGGCAACGACACGGGATGGCCGGACCCGTCCTGGTAGAGCTGGTCGACGCTGCGGATGAAGAACTCCGGCCGGTGGCCGGCGAGGTCGAGCACGACGCGGTCGAACGCCACGTGTCTCCCGGTCCGGACTCCGGTCAACACCGGCGTCTGCGTCATCGCCGACGCACCCGACACACCCGACGCGCCCGACACGCCCGACACGCCCGACGCAGCGGACGCAGCCGGGACCACACCCCCGACCACGGCCATGGCGAACACGAGCAGTGCGAGTTTCCTGAGGCGGCTGTTCATGACGACCCTCCAAGGGCTCACCCGGCTGAGTGCCGGTACACCCATACAGACGTGTCGCACGTCACACGGTTGCCTGCGAATCGGCCAGGAAGTCGCCCAGCACGACCGGCGTCACCCCGTCCAGCTTGCAGCGCTCCAGGAACGCCAGGAAGTCCTCCACGAACGTGTGCCGGAAGTGCATGAGCACGATGTCGCCCGCGTTCAACCGACCGCCCGCCTGGAACTGCACGACACCGTCGTTGACCGCCGCCGTCCACATGACCAGCGCGGTGAACCCGCAGTCGGCGGCCGCCCGGCGCGTGGTGTGGTCGAAGTTGCCGAACGGCGGCCGGAACAGCTTCGGCCGCGCGCCGAGCTGCGCGCGGAGCAGGTCGGCGTTGCCGCAGATCTCGCCGCGCTGGAACTCGTACGACGTGCCCGTCAGGTCCGGGTGCGTGGCAGTGTGCGCGTGGACCGTCGCGACGTCGTCGAAGCCCTTGAAGTAGTCGGCGTGCCCGTCCACGTGCTTCGAGTTGAGGAACAACGTCGGCTCGACACCGCTCTTGCGCATCAACTCGACCGCGGCCGGGTGGCGAACGGCGCCGTCGTCGATCGTGATGAACACGTACGGCCGGTCGGTCTCGATCCGCCGGACCACCGGCACCATGCCGTCCACGATCAGTGGCACGTGCTGCTGGGGCGTGCCGAACGCGTAGGGCTGCTGGAAGACGGGAATGGTGGTCCCTCCGGGGCCGGGCACGGCCGTCGGCGGGGTGGTGGTCGTCGTTGTCACGGCTGTCGTGGTCGTCGTGCCGGCCGCCGACGGGTCCTGCCGGGCTTCCGGCTGCGACGAGCACGCGCACACCACCGCGACGACGGCGGCCAGGACCGCCACTCCCCTGGGTCTCATCCGAAATTTCCCCTCGAACGGGCGTCACCCATTCAGGTGACGCTCACTCGAGTGAGACGCCACGAGGATCACTCAGGTTGCTCACAGATCGACAACACCACCCCGTCTGCGCCCCTCCCACCCCGGCGATAGGGTCGTGCGGGTCTGTCCCGCAAGATCACGTGTGGAGGACCTGATGAGCCTCGAACGCCCCGTCGCGCCCGACCCCTACGCCCTCCTGCCGCAGGTGGCGTCGTTCACCGTCAGCTCGACCGACGTGTCCGACGGCCAACACCTGGCCGAGGCGCACGTGTTCGAGGGCGGCAACACCTCGCCGCAGCTGAGCTGGACCGGGTTCCCGGAGGAGACCAAGAGCTTCGTGGTGACCTGCTTCGACCCGGACGCCCCGACCCCCTCGGGCTTCTGGCACTGGGTCGCGGTGAACCTCCCGGCGTCCGTCACCTCGCTCGACACCGGCGCGGGCGCCTCGGACGACGCGCTGCCCGCCGGCGCGTTCCACGTCCGCAGCGACTTCGGCACCCGCGCGTTCGGCGGCGCCGCCCCACCGGCCGGCGACCAGGTGCACCGGTACTACTTCGTGGTGCACGCGGTCGACGTCGACAAGCTGGACGTGGACGGCGACGCCTCCCCCGCCGTGGTGAGCTTCAACCTGGCGTTCCACACGCTGGCCCGCGCGATCCTCGTGCCGACCTACGCACACTGAACACCGCCGAAGACCCACGACCCCGACCACCGAACCGTGGTCCAAACCCGCCGACCGATCGACACCGACCACCGGGAACAAGCGCCTCACGTCGCGGGTTGCAGCACGACGTGAGGCACTTCGACCTGGTCATCATCGGCACCGGTTCCGGCAACTCCATCGCGGACGAGCGGTTCGCCGGCTGGAACATCGCGATCGTCGAGAAGGGTGTGTTCGGCGGCACGTGCCTGAACGTCGGGTGCATCCCCACGAAGATGTTCGTGCACACCGCCGACGTCGCCGCCGCACCCGCCTCGGGCGCGCGGCTGGGCGTGGACGCCCACCTGGACGGCGTGCGGTGGACCGACGTGCGTGACCGGATCTTCGGCCGCATCGACCCGATCTCCGAGGGTGGCCGCCACTGGCGGGCCGAGGAGAACGCCAACGTCACCGTCTACGCGGGCACGGCCCGGTTCACCGGCCCGAAGACCCTCGACACGGGCACCGGCGAGGTGATCACCGCGGACCGGTTCGTGCTCGCCGCGGGCAGCCGCCCGGTCATCCCGGACGTCGCCGACCTCGACTCCGTCGGCTACCACACCAGCGACACGATCATGCGGCTCGACGCCCTGCCCCCTCGCCTCACCATCCTGGGCAGCGGTTTCGTGGCGGCGGAGTTCGCGCACGTGTTCTCGTCGTTCGGCGTGCGGGTGACCGTGGTCGGGCGGTCCGACCAGCTCCTGCGCCACGAGGACCACGAGATCGCCACCCGGTTCACCGAGACCGCCTCGGCGAAGTGGGACGTGCGGCTCAAGCGCAAGGCGGTGCGGGCCGAGCGGGTCGACGGCGTGGTGCGGCTGCACCTGGAGGGCCCGGACGGTGCCGAGGTCGTGGAGTCCGAGGAGCTGCTGGTCGCGGTCGGCCGCACACCCAACTCGGACCTGCTCGACCTGGCCGCCACCGGCGTGGACGTGCACCCCGACGGCCGCGTGGTCGTGGACGAGCACCAGCGCACGTCCGTCGAGGGCATCTACGCGCTGGGCGACGTCAGCTCGGAGTACCAGCTCAAGCACGTGGCCAACCACGAGGCGCGGGTCGTGCAGCACAACCTGCTGCACCCGGACGAGCCGATCGCCTCGGACCACCGGTTCGTGCCGGCGGCCGTCTTCTCGTCGCCGCAGATCGCGTCGGTCGGGTTGACCGAGGAGCAGGCCGTCGAGCGCGGCGTGCGGTACGTGGCGGCGTCGCAGGCCTACGCGTCGATCGCGTACGGCTGGGCGATGGAGGACACGACCGGGTTCGCGAAGGTGCTGGCCGACCCCGACACGGGCCTGATCCTGGGCGCGCACGTGATCGGGCCGCAGGCGTCGAGCGTGATCCAGCCGGTGATCCAGGCGATGAGCTTCGGCCTCGACGCCCGGACGATGGCCCGCGGGCAGTACTGGATCCACCCGGCGATGCCCGAGGTCATCGAGAACGCGCTGCTCAACCTGCCCCTGGCGAACTGAGCGCCCGCGCGAGCAGCACGGACACAGGAGACCCGGTCGTACCCCTCGTGCGACCGGGTCTCCGTTCTGTCCGTAACCGACACATCGCGCCGGGAAGTCGAGGCGTTATCAGGTACCGAAGCCGGCACCGAACCGCCCGGACCTCACCGAGCCAAACCACACAGAGCCGGACCGCACAGGGCTGGACCGTGCGGGGCTAGACCGTGCGCGGCCGACCGGCGACCCACCCGAGACCGGTCAGCACCACCAGCAACCCCACCAGGACCAGCATCGACACCGTCCAGGTGCCCGTCACACCCCGCAGCACCCCGAACGCGAACGGCCCGGCCGCCGAGATCAGGTACCCGATGCTCTGCGCCATCGCCGACAGCCGCGCCGTGTCCGCGCCGGACGCCGTCCGCAACGAGATCACCAGCAGCGCGAGCGGGAACATGCCCATCCCCACGCCGATCAGCACGACCCACAACCCGGGCGCCGCGCCGGGCGCGAGGGCCAGCCCGAGCACGCCCAGCACCGACAGCACGCCCAGCACCAGGACCAGCCACGACTGCCCCGACCACCGCGCGGCCAACGGCGGCACGATCAGGCTCACCGGCACGCCGAGCACCATCGTGATGGCCAGCAGCAGCCCGGCCGTCGTCCGGTCCACCCCGGCGTCGACGAGGATCTGCGGCAACCAGCCCATCACCGTGTACGCCAACAGCGACTGAAGCCCGAAGAACACCGTGATCACCCAGGCGAGCGGGCTGCGGAACAACGACCGCCCGGCCCGCACCGGCCGCACCACCGGCCGTGCGGACAACCCGTGCCGCGCACCGGCCAGCCACACCAGCAACGCCGCCGCCGACAGGAACGCCCAGGCGCCGACGGCCAACCGCCAGGAGCCGAACGTCGACTCCAGCCCCGGCGTGAACGCCGCGCCCAACGCCGCGCCGGCCGCCAGCGCCGCCGTGTAGACACCCGTCACCAGGCCGACCCGGCCCGGGAACGACTCCTTCACCACCACCGGGATCAGCACGTTGCACACCGCGATGCCCGCGCACGCGATGAACGTGCCGCCGAGCACCGCCGCCGGGCCGTCCACGACGCGCAGCACCAGGCCGACCGTCAGCACGAGCAACGACAGCGCGACCGCCCGGGCCATCCCGAGCCGCCGACCCATCCAGGGCGCGAGGAACGCGGCGAAACCGAAGCACAGCGTCGGCACGGCGGTCAGCACGCTCGTCCACGCGGTGGAGACGCCCAACGACGTGCGCACATCACCCAGCACGGACGCCAGGCTCGTCACGGCGGGGCGGAGGTTCGCGGCGGCCAGCGCTACGCCGATCGCCAACAGGGTGCTGCCGACCAGGGCAACTTGGCGGTTCCGCCGCACCTCACCCACGGCAGTGCGGCCAGGATGGTCGGCGATCGTCGCATCGGCACCGCCATCGGTGGCAATGTGGGCGTTCGACGGTGACCAGTCTGGCCGGGTCTGCTGGATTGGCACCGGCCTACTATCGCAGACATGGGATGTTCGGATGAAAGGATGTCGCTGTGCCGTTGGCCACTACCCGGCGGGCCGGGCTCGTCGACCAGGTGATCGACCAGATGAGGGGCGCGATCGCCGCCGGTGAATGGCCGGTCGGCCGGCGCATCCCACCGGAGCCGGAGCTGGTCACCGCCCTGGGCGTGGGTCGCAACACCGTGCGGGAGGCGGTGCGCGCGTTGTCCCACGCCGGTCTGCTGGAGGTGCGGCAGGGCGACGGCACGTTCGTCCGCGCGACCAGCGAGCTGTCCGGCGCCGTCCGCCGGATGTGCGGCAGCGAGCTGCGCGAGGTCCTCCAGGTGCGCCGGACGCTGGAGGTGGAGGGCGCCCGCCTGGCCGCGACCCACCGCACCGACGAGGAGGTCCGCAGGCTCGAGGAACTGCTGGCCGAGCGGGACGAGGCGCTGACCGCGAAGGACTGGGCACGGCTGGTGGAGCGGGACACCGCGTTCCACGTGATGCTCGTCCAGTGCTCGCACAACACCCTGCTGGCCGAGCTGTACCAGGGTCTGACCGAGGCGGTCCGGGCCAGCATCACGGCCACCGTGGAAACCGACCACGAGGACGACCACGTGTCGCACACCGGCCTGCTCGACGCCGTGCGCGACCGTGACGCGGCCCGGGCCGCGGCCGAGGCGGGCGGCTTCCTGGAGGAGTTGTTGGAGCGGCACAAGGACTGAGGGCGGTCCGCGACCGAGGCAGCGAGGTCATCACGCCGTTCCGGGGTCGAGGTCCGCAGGCCGACTACGACCTGCGGGCACGTCTCGCCGGCGTGCGTTCTTCCGGGCCCGCCCGGCGGGCAAGGGCTTTCACGCCGGGGCGGAGACCTCCCGCGGTGGCGGATTTCCGCAGGAGGCCTCCTGGTGAGTGGCTTGAACGGGCCCAGACCAGAACCCCGACGACCCACTTCGATAGTCGTCGCAAACGTGCCCGCCGCAACCGCGGGATGCCCGATCGTTACCTGTCACCTCAAGCGGTCTCCCGCTGCTCCCAACAGTCCCGCAACGCCGCCAGGGTCGCGGTCACGGCGGGACGACGGCTCGCCTGTGTGCGCCACACCGCGAACACCCGGCGCGTCGGGGTCGGCCGGAACGGCACCGCGCGCACCGAGTCCGGCAACGCGCCGCGGCCGAGCCGGGGCAGCAGCGCCACGCCGATCCCCTTGGCCAGCAACGACAACTGCGTCTCGTACTCGGCGATCCGGTAGGCCAGGTCGGGTTCCATGCCCGCGCCGCGGAAGGTGTTCACCAGCCAGTCGTGGCAGATCGTCCCCTCCGGCTGGCAGATCCACCGCTCGCCCGCCAAGTCCTCCGGCACGACGGAATCCCGCTCCGCCAACGGGTGCCCGACGGGCAGCAGCACGTCGGCGACGTCCTCGCCGAGCCGCACCCGGGACACCGGCTCGGGCACGGCCAGCGGCGCGTTGACCCAGTCGTGCGTGACGGCCAGGTCCAGCTCGCCGCGCGCCACCGCCTCCAGGCAGTCCGGCGGGTCGAGTTCGACCAGCCGCACGTCCAACTGGGGGTGTCGCTCCGCCAACCGGACCACCGCCGCGGGCAGCAGGCCGCGCGCGGCGGTGGCGAACGCGCCGACCCGCAACTCGCCGACGGCGGCGCCGCGCTGCTCCTCCAACGCCACCTCGGCGTGCTCGACGAGCGCCAGCACCTGCCCGGCGGTGGCCGACAGCAGGTGCGCGGCGTCGGTCAGCGCGACACCGCGGCCACGGCGTTCCAGCAGCGTGGTGCGGGTCTCCCGTTCCAGCTTGGCGATCTGCTGCGACACCGCCGACGGCGTGTAGCCCAACGCCGTCGCCGCCGCGCCGACCGAGCCGTGCTGCGCGACCGCGTGCAGGGCGCGGAGCCGTCCGAGATCCAACATGTAGCGATTCTAAACCGAAAGCTTCAGCACTCGTCGCTAGTGCTAAACGGTGGGAGCGCTGAGACTCGGTGGCGTGAAACCACGCCACGTCGCGATCGCGGTGCTCGTCGCCACCATCTGGGGGTTCAACTTCGTCGTCATCAAGGTCGGTCTGCGCGACTTCCCGCCGCTGTTCTTCTCCGCGCTGCGGTTCCTGGCCGCCGCCGTGCCGGCGCTGTGGTTCGTCGGCAGGCCCAAGGTGGCGTGGAAGTGGGTCGTCGCGGTCGCGTTGGCGCTCGGCGTGGCCAAGTTCGGGTTGGTGTTCGTCGGGATGGCGGCCGGGATGCCCGCCGGGCTGTCGTCCCTGGTGCTGCAGAGCCAGGTGTTCTTCACCGTGCTGTTCGCGGCCGTGCTGCTGCGGGAACGGCCGCGACCCGTGCAGCTCGCCGGGATGGGCGTGGCGGCGGCGGGGATCGTGGTGATCGCGTTCGACTACGGCGTCGGCAGCCCGATCTCGGCGTTCCTGCTGGTGGTCCTGGGCGCGGTGGCGTGGGGCCTGGCCAACGTCGCGACCCGGTACGCCCGGCCGCCGGACCCGATCAACTTCATCGTGTGGGTCAGCGCGCTGGCGGTGCTTCCGCTGCTCGGGCTGTCGCTCGTCTTCGAGGGCCCGGCCGCCGACCTGGCCGCGTTGCGGAACCTGAGCTGGACCGGCGTCGGCGCGATCCTGTTCATCGCGTGGGTGTCGACGCTGCTCGGCTTCGGGCTGTGGAACCTGCTGCTGCGGACCTACGAGGCGAGCGCCGTCGTGCCGTTCGCGCTGCTGGTGCCGGTGGCGGGGATGCTGTCCGGCTGGCTGCTGCTGGACGAGACGATCACCGCGGTCCGCCTCGGCGCGGCGGCGCTGGTGATCGTCGGCATGGCCGCGACCACGGTGAGACGACGCGAACCCCGCGTGCCGGAGCCGGAACTGGTCGGGTCAGCCGCTCGGTAAGTGCGGCGGCGACTGCGGGTGCGACTCCGGCGGGATCTGCGGCGACTGCGGCGGGATCGGCGGCGGTGATTCCGACGGCGGCGATGCCGGTGCCGTCGGTGACGTCGGGGGCAGCTTCGCCAGCCGCTTCCGGACGCTGCGGACCATGTCGTCCCGGCCCAGCTCCTCGTACCGCCGGATCGCCTCGCGCCACCAGTGCCGCGCCATCTCGTGGTCGTGCAGCCGCCGGGACAGGATGCCGCGCGACACCGACACCCGCGCCTCGCGGAGCCGGTCGGCGTGCTCGGTCGCCAGCCGCATCGCCGCGGTGTAGTACTCGTACGCCGAACCGTGCCGGCGCCGTTCACGGGCGACCGTGCCCAGGTTGAACAGGATGTCCGCCTCACCCCGCCAGTCGCCCAGCTCGCGGTACAGGTCCAGCGCCTCGTCGTAGTACTCCTGCGCGGCGTGCAGCTCACGGGCCCGGCGGGCGATCGAGCCGAGGTTGTGCAGCGCCTGCGCGGTGCCCGGCCGGTCGCCCGACTCCCGGCTCAGCGCCAGGAACTCCCGGTACCACCGGCGGGCTTCCTGGCGGTGGCGCGTGTCGCGTCCGAGGCGGGCCAGCCGGTGCACGGCCTGCGCCTCGGCCGCCCGATCACCGATCCGCTTCGCCGTCTCCAGCGCGAACGCGTAGAGCATCCGGCAGTCGTCCCAGTGCCGCCGGTAGAACAGGAACCCGGTGAGCAGGAACGCCAGCCGCAGCGCCCGCTCGGGGTGCCCCTCCCGGTCCGCCACCAGCACGGCGTCGACCAGGGTCGGGTGCTCGACGTCGAACCACGCCAACGCCTCGCGGGAGATCTCGTGCGCCGGGTTGCGCCGCGCGTCGGCCCGCCGCGTGGCCTCGGCGTAGTGGTCGAGCAGGCGCACCACCGCGCGCTCGCGCTCCGCCGCGGGCTCGTCGGCCGCCACCCGTTCCTTGGCGTACAGCCGGAGCAGGTCGTGCCAGCGGAACCACCCGCGCGGCTCGCCCGCCTCGATCATGTGCGCCCGGCGCAACGACGTCAGCAGCTTCTCGGCCTCCCGCGGCGGCAGGTCCGCCAACGCCGACGCGGCGGCCACGCCCACCTGCCGGCCCGGGTTGAGCGACAGCAGGCGGAACAGCCTCGCTGCGGCAGGCGTGAGCCGGTGGTAGGACAGGTCGAACGCGGCGCGCACGCGCGGGCTGTCGCCGAACGACAGCTCCCCGAGCCTCGTCGACGCCTCGCCCAACGCGGCCACCAGGGCGTCCAGCGGCTGGTCCGGGTCGGCGACCAGGGTCGCGGCCACGATGCTCAACGCCAGCGGCAGGTGCCCGCACAGCCGGACCAGCTCGGCCGCGGCCTCCGGGTCGGCCACCACCCGGTCGTCCTCCGGCCGCGCCGCGCGCACCGCACCGTCCAGCAGGCTCACCGCCTCGGCCGGGTCGAGCACGTTCAGGTCGAGCAGCCGGGCGCCCATGAGGTCACCCGGCGTGTCACGGCTGGTGACCAGGACGCGGTGGGTGCGCGTGCCCGGCAGCAGCGGGCGCACCTGGTCCGCGGACGACGCGTTGTCCAGCACGACCAGCGCGGGCGGCAGCTCCGCGAGCTTCGACCGGTACAGCGCCTCGCGCCCCGCCCGCTCGTCGGGGATGTGCTCGGCGTGCACGCCCAACGCGCGCAGGAACGTGGACAGCGCCACGTCCGGGGTCAGCCTGGCCCGCTCGTCGTAGCCCTGCAGGTCGATGAACAGCACACCGCCGGGGAACCAGCCCGCCGCGACCGCGTCGTGCGCCGCCCGCACCGCCAACGTCGTCTTGCCCACGCCGGCGAGACCCGTCACGACCGAGAGCACCACGGGAGGCGAGGCGGCCGGGTCCTGGCTCGGCCGCAACGACTGCGCCAGCGCGTCGAGGGCCGCCGCACGGCCGGCGAACAGGTCCACCGGCGGCAGACCGGCCAGCGCGACGGGCGCGGGCTCGGTGAAGGCGACGTCCCGCGCCTGGATCAGCGGCCCCGTCACCGACCCGCTCATGTCGTTGCGCGAATCCACCACACGCCTTTCTACCGCCCGCATCGGTGATTGACGACCCGCCGGCGGTCCGCTGGGCTGGAGGTCGTGGAGCACCGCGTGCTGTCGGCCAGGACGATCGTGCTCTGGGCGGTCGGGCTCGGCGTCGTGGCCGTGGCGTCCGTCGTGCTCCTGCTGGCCACGCTGGGGTCCGGCGAGCCGCAGGACGGCGTGCGGCTGGACGTGGTCCGCACCGCCTCCAGCATTGTGCTCGGCACGGGCGGCGCGGCGGCGTTGCTGCTCACCGCGCGCCGCCAGCGCTACGCCGAGCTCGACCTCGTGCAGAAGGACCACGACGCGACCGAGCGCCGCGTCACCGAGCTGTACGGCAAGGCCGCCGACCAGCTGGGCAGCGACAAGGCGCCGGTGCGGCTGGCCGGGCTGTACGCGCTGGAACGGCTGGCGCAGGGCAACCCCGCCCACCGGCAGACGATCGTGAACCTGATCTGCGCCTACCTGCGGATGCCGTTCACCCCGCCGCCGGAGGTCCGGGCCAGGACGCGGATCGGGCCGCGCGACGCGCACCGGTTCCAGGAGCTGGAGGTGCGGCAGACCGCCACCGCCCTGCTGGCCGCGCACCTGCGCCCGGACCGGCCCGAGGCGTTCTGGGCCGACATCGCGCTCGACCTGTCCAACGCCACGCTGGTCAAGCCGACCCTGACGCACGCGCGGATCAGGGCGGCGTCGTTCGCCGGCAGCACGTTCGTCGGCGCGGCGACGTTCCGCGGCACCGAGTTCACCGGCACGGCGGACTTCCGCGACACGTGGTTCCGCGACCTGGCCGACTTCCGACGGGTGGAGTTCGGCGAATCGGTGTTCCGGGGCGCGGTGTTCGAAGGCGGCACGGACTTCGGCGTGCACACCGCGGCCAAGCTCACCGGCGCCCGGACGCGGACCCGTGACGTGCGGCGGAAGTGGCCGGCGGGGTGGGTGGAGCAGCCCGCCGAGCCGGACTGGGCCGTGCTCGTCGCCCCGCGGTGAAGCCTCGTGACCCGAACGGGCGACGTATCCCCCGGCCCGTCGTCGGTACCTTCAGTGTGTGACTACCCGTGAGCGGAGGTGTGACGTGTGCGCCTTCTTCCGCATGTCCCTCCGCGTACAAGGGCTCACCAACCGGCCGTCCGCCTAGGACGGCACTGATTCCCCCACGCACTGATGCGACCGCACGGCCCACGACGGGACCACGCGGGTAGGTCCGCCCGGCTTGCCGGTCGGGCAGCCGCCCGCCACCGTCGCCGAGCCGGTCGCCCACGCGACTCCGTCCACCGGTGGCACTACCGCGCGGCTTGTCGGTCGCGCGCACCGCGGACGGACGCCGTCAGGCGACAGGCGGAGCACCGGCGGGAGGGATGACCGGAAGTCCCGGCGGCGCGCCCTTCTCCAACAACGCCCACACCGCGTCGGTGTCGAGGTGGTCGGCGACCAGGTCGCCGAGCAGGTCGAGCTGCGCGGACCGCCGTCCGGCGAAGTCGACGTCCGGCGCGGGGGTGAACCCGTCCCGTCCCGCGTGACCGGAGGCCCAGCGCAGGAACGCGCGGCGGAAACCGTCGTTCTCCAGCAGCCCGTGCCAGTGCGTGCCGGCGACCCGGCCGCGCAGCGCGCCCTCCGGCGTGCCGTCCGGCAGGGTGACCAGGCCGTCTTCGGCGTTGCGGGTGACCACGCCGTGGTGGATCTCGTAGCCGGTGACGGGTTCGCCGAACGCGTCGCCGCGCGGCCGGCGCAGCGTCTTGTCCGCCTCGAACCGCACGTCCACGTCGAGCAGGCCCAACCCCGCCACCGCGCCCGCGCGCGACTCCACCGCGTCCTCGATCGTCCGGCCGAGCATCTGGAACCCGCCGCAGAGGCCGAGCACCGGCCCGTCGTGCGCGGCGATCGCGTCGGCCAGGCCGGTGGCGCGCAGCCAGCGCAGGTCGTCCACGGTCGCCTTCGAGCCGGGCACCACCACGAGGTCCGCGTCGGCCAGCCGGGACGGCTCGGTGACGAACCGCACCGACACGCCCGGCTCGCACGCCAGCGCCTCCACGTCCGTGGCGTTGGAGATCCGCGGCAACCGCACCACGGCCACCCGGAGCCACTGGTCGCCGTGCGGCGGCTCGGGACGGCCGATCACGCCGTCCGCCGCGTACGACAGGGAGTCCTCCGCGTCCAGCCACAGCTCCTCCCGCCACGGCAGCACGCCGAGCACGGGGCGTCCGGTGAGGGCGTTCAGCTGCCGCAGGCCCGGTTCGAGCAACGCCGGGTCGCCGCGGAACTTGTTCACCACGAACCCGGAGACCAGCGCCTGGTCGGCCGGGTCGAGCAGGGCCAGCGTGCCGAACAGGTGCGCGAACACCCCGCCCCGGTCGATGTCGCCGACCACGAGCACCGGCAGGTCGGCCGCTCGCGCCAAGCCCATGTTCGCGATGTCGTTCGCCCGCAGGTTGATCTCGGCGGGCGAGCCCGCGCCCTCGCAGACCACCACCTCGAACTCGTCGCGCAGGCCGTCGAGCGTGGTCAGGACCGTGGTGAACAGCTCGGCCTTGCGCTCGCGGTAGGACAGCGCGGACACCTCGCCGACGGCCCGCCCCAGCACCACGACCTGCGAACTGCGGTCGCCGCCCGGCTTGAGCAGCACCGGGTTGAACCGCACGCTCGGCTCCAGCCCGCACGCGGCGGCCTGCACCGCCTGCGCGCGGCCGATCTCGCCCCCGTCGGGCGTCACGACCGAGTTGTTGGACATGTTCTGCGCCTTGAACGGCGCCGTCCGCACCCCTTGCCGGGCCAGCCACCTGCACAGACCTGCCGCCAGCACGCTCTTCCCCGCGTCCGACGTGGTGCCGGCCACCAGCAACGCACTGCGCACAATGTCCCCTCGTTGTCGGTCCAGGCTGACATCATCCACGGCATGGTCGACGTCCCCGCCACCGCAGTCCTGGTGCACAGCCCCTACCTCGGGCCCGCGAGCCTGCGCCCGCTCGCCGGCGCGCTGGCCGAACTCGGGCACCCCGTGGTGCTGCTCGACCTGCGGGTGACGGTCAACGCCGCGCCCGTGCACCAGCGGCTGCTCGGGGTGTTCGCCGACGCCGTGGAGGACTCCCTGGTGGAGGGCGACCTGGTGCTCGTGGGGCACAGCGGCGCCGGTCCGCTGCTGCCCGCGTTCGCCGACGCCCTGGAGACGCCCGTGCGCGGGCTCGTGTTCCTCGACGCCGACCTGCCCACACCGGGCCGGAGCTGGCGTGACGACGCGCCCGCCGAGCGGATGGCGCACCTGAAGACCATCTCGCGGGACGGGCTGATGCCGCGCTGGGACCTGTGGTTCGCGCCCGAGGCGCTGTCGGCGATGGTGCCGGACGTGCGGCTGCTGGAGGAGATCGTGGCCGAGGCGCCCGAGGTGCCGCTGGCGTTCCTGAAGGAACCCCGGCCCACCGTGGCGTGGACCGGGCCGTGCTCGTACGTGAAGCTCAGCCCCGCCTACGACGACGCCGCCGCGGCGGCCCGTGAGCTCGGCTGGCCCGTGGTGGAGCTGGACAGCCACCACCTGGGCGCGGTGACGTCACCCGACGAGGTGGCGGCGACCCTCGTGCCGCTGCTCAGCAGACCGTGAGGATCTCCGCGCCGTCCGCGGTGACCACGATCGTGTGCTCGAACTGGGCGGTCCAGCTCTTGTCACGGGTGGTCACCGTCCAGCCGTCGTCCCACAGGTCGTGCTCGATGCCGCCGAGGGTGATCATCGGCTCGATGGTGAACGTCATGCCCTCTTCGATCACCGTGGGCACGTGCGGCGCGTCGTAGTGCAGCACGACCAGGCCGCTGTGGAAGGTGCGGCCGATGCCGTGGCCGGTGAAGTCGCGCACCACGCCGTAGCCGAAGCGGTTGGCGTAGGACTCGATGACGCGGCCGACCACGTTGAGCTGCCGTCCCGGCTTCACGGCCTTGATGGCGCGCATGGTGGCCTCGTGCGTGCGTTCGACCAGGAGGCGGGCCTCGTCGCTCACGTCGCCGGCGAGGAACGTGGCGTTCGTGTCGCCGTGCACGCCGCCGATGTAGGCGGTGACGTCGACGTTGACGATGTCACCGTCCTCGACCACGGTCGAGTCGGGGATGCCGTGGCAGATGACCTCGTTCAGCGAGGTGCAGCAGGACTTGGGGAAACCGCGGTAGCCGAGCGTGGACGGGTACGCGCCGTTGTCGCACAGGAACTCGTGCGCGACCGCGTCGATCTCGTCGGTGGTCACGCCGGGCACGACCACCTTGCCCGCCTCCTGCAACGCCTGCGCCGCCAGCCTGCCCGCGACGCGCATCGCCTCGATCACGTCGGGCGGCTGCACCCACGGATCGGTGTTGCGCTTGGGTTCAGGCCGGTCGACGTACTCGGGCCGCTGGATCTGGGCGGGCACCGGACGGCGCGGGGACAGCACACCTGGCTGGAGGACGGCACGCACGGACATGCCCTCCAGATTACGGCTCTGCGTGATGAGGCATGCGCCACGTGTCCCCTACGCGGTCGGCTCGACCGTTCCGGGCGAGGCGATCGGCAGGCCCATCTGGTCGGCGGCGGTCAGAAGTCGCTTGTCGTAGGCCACGAACGCGTCGAGGTCCACGCGCAACCGCAAGGCCGACGCGAGGTGGATCGCGTCGAGCGACTTGAGCGGCAGCGGCAACGCGCCGGCCGCGTCCAAAAGGTCCATGGTCATGGTCATCTGGTCGAGCTCGACCAGGATCAACGTGGCTTGCCTGATCGCCTCGTCGCCTTCGGCGCGCACGGCTCGGATCAGCTCGACCCTGGCGAGCGAGCTGCTGACCAGCCGAGTACCGGCTCGGTCGTCCAGCCAGGCGCGCAGCGCGGATGTCTCGGCCTCGGTTCGGACCAGCTTGGCCAGTGCCGAGGTGTCGAGGTAGATCACCAACGCTCCTCGTCCCGCATCTGGCGCAGCACTTCCGAGATCGGCGTGCCCGACGTGGCGGGCAACGGTTCGGGCAGCCGCCCACCTCGGCCGCGGAGCAGCTCACCGTTGGCGACGAGTTGGTCCCGCAGACTCGACGTCCCGTTCTGCGGAGGGACGATCTCGGCGACCACACGACCGTGATCGGTCACCGCGATCCGTTCCCCGGCCTCGGCCCGCCGCACGTACTCACTCGCGTGGTGGCGGAGTTCGCGAAGTCCGATCCGATCCATGTATAACATGGTATCACATTGACGTTGGTCTGTTCAGCCCAACGCGGCCAGGAAGCGGGCGGAGGCGTCGACTGCCGGGGCGGAGCTGTTGGTGCCCAGGAGCAGGGTCGCGAACGCCACGTCGCCGCGGTAGCCGACGAACCAGCCGTGGGAGTTCGTGCCGTCGCCGAACTGGGCCGTGCCCGTCTTGCCCCGCACGTCCCCGTACGGCTTGAGCTGCGGTGCGGTGCCGGAGTCGACCACTTCCCGCATCATCGCCCGCAACGGCTCCAGCACGGCGGGCGACGGCGGGGTCGGGGTGTGGTCGACCTTCGTCTCACGGCCCTTCAGCAGCGTCGGCACCGGCATCTTGCCCGCCGCCGTCGTCGCCGCCACCAGGGCCATGCCGAACGGGCTCGCCAGCAGCTTGCCCTGGCCGAAGCCGTCCTCCGCCCGCTCCACCACGTCGGTGGCGGGCGGCACGGAGCCGGTGATCGTGGTGATCGCCGGGATCTCGAAGTCGACCCCGAGGCCGAACGAGTCCGCCGCCTTGGTCAGCTCGTCCGGTGCCATCCCGGCCGCGAGCTGCGCGAACGTCGTGTTGCACGAGAACGCGAACGCCGAGTGCAGCGGGATCGTGCCCTTGTCGAACTCGTGGTCGTTCGGCACGATCCGCCGACCGTCGATGACCGCCTTGCCCGGGCACGGCAGCGGGCTGTCCGCCGTCGCCTGCCCGGACGCCAGGGCCGCCGCCGCGGTCACGATCTTGAACGTCGACCCGGGCGGGTAGCGGCCCATCAACGCCATCGGGCCCTCCGCGTCGGCCGGGCCGTTCTGCGCCACCGCCAGCACCTCGCCGGTCGACGCCTGCAACGCGACCAGCATCGCCGCCTGCGGCACGGGCTCCAGCGCGTCCTCCGCCGCCACCTGCACGGTCCGGCTCAACGCGGTCGAGATCGCCTGCGCCGCCTCGGGCGCCTGCTCGTGCAGCGTCTCCACCTCGTCACCGGCCGCGTTCACCGTGTAGACGCGCAGCCCGGCCCGGCCGGCGATCTCCTCCTCCACCGCCTTGCGCACGGCGGGCAGCACCTGCGAACCGAACGTGCGCGACGGCGCCAGCAGGCTCGTCTGGGTGGTGAACCGCACCCCCGGCAGCTCGTAGATCGCGGGCTTCACGGTCTGGTAGTCCGCGTCCCGCAGCGCGGCCACCTGGTACACCTGCCCCGCAGGCACCTTCGACACCCCGTCCACGATCGACTGCTGCGTGATCGCGGCGTCGATCGGCGTCAGTGCCGCGGCCAGCGCACCGGCCACCGCGCCGACGTCACCGGCTTCCTTGGCGTCGAGCAGGATCGACACGACCTGCTCCGGCGCGAGCAGCGGCGTGCCGTCCCGGTCCAGCACGGGCGCCAGCGCGGGCTTCACCTCGGCCACGCCGAGCGACTGCTGCACGGCGAGCTTGGGGTGCACGACCGAAGGCGCCCAGTGCACCTTCCAGTCGTCCTCCTCGCGCCGCAGGTCGAACTTCGTCTGGTAGCTCCACGCGTGGTCGTGCCCGAGGTCCCAGTCCAGCTGCGCGGTGGCGTCCGCGGTGGTCGACTCGCCCGCCGAGCGCACCTGCTCGACCTTGGCGGCCAGGCCCTCGGGCTTGAGCACCTCGCGGACCTTGGCCAGCACGTCCTTGGCGCCGCCGGGGTCGTCGGTCAGGCCGGCCGCGCCGTCGACGTCACCGGCGGCGAGCTTCGCGAGGAAGTCGCCCGCCACCTGGTCCGGACCGGGACGTGAGGAGAACAGGCCGCAGCCGCTGACGAGCAGCAGGACCACCCCGAAGAGGGCCACCTTGCGCGCGATCACGGCGCCGAGTATGCCGGGTGCCGCCGACCGCGCGGCGGGTCGGTCTCAGAACAGCACGGTCGCGTACTGGCCCACCTGCGAGAACCCGATCTTGCGGTACGCGGCCTTGGCCACGTCGTTGTAGGAGTTCACGTACAGC
Organism: Saccharothrix sp. NRRL B-16348; assembly: GCF_001280085.1. GTDB lineage: Bacteria > Actinomycetota > Actinomycetes > Mycobacteriales > Pseudonocardiaceae > Actinosynnema. The sequence goes on from NZ_LGED01000241.1 coordinate 70,057, forward strand.
GACGCGGTCCGGCCCAGGCCCCTGACCAGGCGTTCGGCCACCGCCGCGGTGCCCGCCGCGCCGATGCCCTGCCCACGGCGGTCCGGCCGCACCCACACGCCCTGGATCTGGCCGACCTGCGCCGACATGGCCCCGATCTCGGCCTTGAACACCACCTCGCCGCCCTCGAACCGGGCGAACGCCCGCCCGCCCGCGATCAGCTCGGCCACCCGCGCCCGGTAGGACACGCCGCCGTCCTCGGCGCACGGGTCGACGCCGACCTCCTCGATGAACATCGCGATCGCGGCGGGCAGGTACCGGTCGAGCTCGTCAGGTCGGACGGGCCGGACGAGCGGGTCCAGCGGGATCGACGGCGAGCCGCCCAGCGCCATCAACGGCTGGTCGGCGCGGACCTCGCGGGCCGGTCCCCAGTCCGGGGACAGCTCCTCCCACAGGCCGAGCACCTGCTCGGAGGGCCCGACCAGGGACGAGCACATGCGGCCGCGGCGGCGGGCGCGGTCGGCGAAGCCGCGCAGCGCGGTCGTGTTGCCGCGCAGCGGGATGAGGTTCGGGCCGGCGAAGCAGAGGGCGTCGACCCGGCCGCCTCGCAGCGACCGGTGGTCGTACGCCCACACCTCGCCGCCCAGCCGCCACGGATCAAGGCCCGCGACCTCGACCCGTGCGGCGACCATGCAGGACGCCACCGGGTCGGCCGCGAGCACGGCGAGGACCTCGGTGAGGTCCCGCTCGTCGAGCAGGCGCGCGCCAGCCAACCTCAGCACGCCGTCAAGCCTGCCAGATCGACCCCGTTACCCGCGCGTCCGCCACCCGCTCAGCCGACTGCCGGCCCGCGTTCGGCACTCTCGGCCACGGTCGAGCCACGCTCCGGCACCCGTGCGGGCCCTCAGCCGACCGTGACGACCGGTTCGCCGCCTTCGACGGTCTCGCCCATCTCCTCGGCGATCCGCATGGCCTCTTCGATCAGGGTCTCCACGATCTGGTGCTCGGGCACGGTCTTCACGACCTTGCCCTTCACGAAGATCTGCCCCTTGCCGTTGCCGGAGGCGACACCCAGGTCGGCCTCGCGCGCCTCACCGGGCCCGTTCACGACGCAACCCATCACGGCGACCCGCAGCGGCACCTCCATGCCCTCCAGACCGGCCGTGACCTGCTCCGCCAGCGTGTAGACGTCGACCTGGGCGCGACCGCAGGACGGGCACGACACGATCTCCAGCTTGCGCGGGCGCAGGTTGAGCGACTGCAGGATCTGGTGCCCGACCTTCACCTCCTCCACCGGAGGAGCCGACAGCGACACCCGGATCGTGTCGCCGATGCCCTGCCGCAGCAGCGCGCCGAACGCCACCGCCGACTTGATCGTGCCCTGGAACGCCGGGCCCGCCTCCGTCACACCGAGGTGCAGCGGGTAGTCGCACTGCGCGGCCAGCAGCTCGTACGCCCGGACCATGACCACCGGGTCGTTGTGCTTGACCGAGATCTTCAGGTCGTGGAAGTCGTGCTCGGCGAACAGCGACGCCTCCCACAGCGCCGACTCGGCCAGCGCCTCGGGCGTCGCCTTCCCGTACTTCGCCATCAACCGCGGGTCGAGCGAGCCGGCGTTCACGCCGATCCGGATCGGCGTGCCGTGGTCCCGCGCCGCCGCCGCGATCTCCTTGACCTTGTCGTCGAACTTCTTGATGTTGCCCGGGTTCACCCGCACGGCCGCGCACCCGGCCTCGATCGCCGCGAACACGTACTTCGGCTGGAAGTGGATGTCCGCGATCACCGGGATCTGCGACTTCTTCGCGATCGCCGCCAGGGCGTCCGCGTCGTCCTGCGTCGGGCACGCCACGCGCACGATGTCGCACCCGGCCGCGGTCAGCTCGGCGATCTGCTGGAGCGTGGCGTTCACGTCCGCCGTCACGGTCGTCGTCATCGACTGCACCGACACCGGGAACTCACTGCCGACGCCCACCGAACCCACCATGAGCTGGCGGGTCTTGCGCCGCTCCGACAACACCGGAGGAGGCATCGCCGGCAGACCGAGCATGACGCCGTCACTCATGAACTGGCACCTCTCACTGGGATCACTGGAACAGCTTGATCGGGTTGACGATGTCCGCCGTGATCGTCAGCAGCGTGACCGACCCGCCGACGAAGATCACGAAGTAGGTCAACGGCAATAGTCGCAGGTAGTTGACCGGTGCGCCGGCCGGCAGCCCGCGCAGCTTCCGGATCCAGTTTCGCACCCGTTCGTACAGGTTGACGGCGATGTGACCACCGTCAAGCGGCAGCAGCGGCAGGAGGTTGAACACACCGACGAAGAAGTTCAGCCCCGCCAGCATCAGCCAGAACAGCTGCCACAGGCCGCGGTCGACCGCCTCGCCGCCGAGCCTGCTCGCGCCGACCACGCTGACCGGGCTGTCGATGTCGCGCTCGGCGCCGCCGATGGCCTCGATCACGGCCGGGATCTTCTTCGGGAAGTTGATCAGACCGCGCCAGGTGTTCTCGAACATCGTGCCGGTGAACGACGTCGCGCCGCCGATCGCGGTGATCGCGTTGTACTCGAAGTTGCGCTGCTGGATGACGCCGATCGCGCCGATCTCGGTCTTGTAGCGCGTGCCGTCCTTGCGCTCCAGCTCGCGCTCGACCCGGGCCACGTCGGCGGTGAGGGTCAGCTCCTGACCGTCGCGGAGCACCTTGAACTCGGTCGTGCCGGACCGCTCGCGGGTCTTCTCCAGCACGTTCGCCCACGTCGGGGTGGCCGTGCCGGCCACGGCCACGATCTCGTCGCCGACCTGGAAGCCCGCGTCCTTGGCCGGGGACGGCGCGCCGGGCGCGCACTCGGCGTCGGTGCTGCTCTGCACGCACGGCGCGACCTCGGCGATCAGCGCGCTGTCCCGCAGGTTCGGGATGCCCATGGTGAAGGCCATGAAGTACAAGATGACGAAGCCGACGATGAAGTGGGTGATGGAGCCCGCGGACAGCACCACCACGCGCTTCCAGGTCTTCTGCCGGTTGAACGCGCGGTGCTGGTCCTCCGGCGCGACCTCCTCCAGCGCGGTCATGCCGGTGATCTCGCAGAAGCCGCCCGCCGGGATGGCCTTGATGCCGTACTCGGTCTCACCGCGGCGGAAGGACCAGATCTTCGGTCCGAACCCGATGAAGTACCGGGTCACCTTCATCCCGAACATCTTCGCCGTGGCCAGGTGGCCGAGCTCGTGCAGCGCGATCGAGATGCCGATGAGCACGGCGAACAGCAGAATGCCCAGAAAAACGAGCACGTCAGTCCCTTCCAGACCCCACCGAAGTGGCCACGAGTTCCCGCGCCCGCGCCCGGGCCCATTGCTCCGCCGCGAGGACTTCGTCGACGTCGACCGGCTCGTGCGCCCAGCCGTCCGCCTCCGCGAGCACTCCTGCCACAGTGTCCACGATGGAGGTGAACGACGTGCCGCCGCCGAGGAAGACCGCGACCGCTTCCTCGTTCGCCGCGTTGTAGACCGCCGGCAGGCAGCCGCCCCCGGAGCCCGCCTGCCTGGCCAGCCGCACCGCCGGGAACGTCTCGTCGTCCAGCGGCTCGAACGTCCACGCCGTCGCCACGTCGAAAGTACACGCGGCGGCCGCGCCGGGGACGCGGTCGGGCCAGCCGAGGGCCAGCGCGATCGGCAGCTTCATGTCCGGCGGGCTGGCCTGGGCGAGCGTGGAGCCGTCGGTGAACGTGACCATCGAGTGCACGACCGACTGCGGGTGCACGACCACGTCGATGCGGTCGTAGGGCACGCCGAACAGCAGCTGCGCCTCGATCAGCTCCAGCCCTTTGTTGACCAGGGTGGCCGAGTTGATGGTGATGACGGGGCCCATCGACCACGTCGGGTGCGCCATGGCCTCGCGCGCGGTGACGTCGGCCAGCTCGGCGCGCGTGCGGCCGCGGAACGGGCCGCCGGACGCGGTAAGTACCAGCTTGGCCACCTCGTCGGCCCGGCCGCCGCGCAGGCACTGGGCCAGGGCGGAGTGCTCGGAGTCGACCGGCACGAGCTGACCCGGCTTGGCCGCCTTGAGCACGAGCGGACCGCCCGCGATCAGCGATTCCTTGTTGGCCAGCGCCAGCGTCGCGCCCGCCTTGAGGGCGTGCAGCGTCGGCGCCAGGCCGATCGAGCCGGTGATGCCGTTGAGCACCACGTCGGCGGGGGTGGAGTCGACCAGGTCGGTCATCGCGGTCGGGCCGGCGAGGATGCGCGGCAGCTTGAACGCGCCTTGGGCGTAGCCGCGCTTCTGCGCCTCGGCGTAGAGGGCGAGCGTGACGTCCTCGACCGCGGTGGCCCGGGCGACGGCCACGGCCTGGACGCCGAACTCGACGGCCTGGGCGGCGAGGGCGGCCGGATCGGCGCCGCCGGCGGCCAGTCCGACCACGGTGAACCGGTCGCGGTTGGCGGCGATGACGTCGAGGGCCTGGGTGCCGACCGACCCGGTGGACCCGAGTACCAGGACCGTGCGTGGTGTGCTCATCACAGCCCATTGTTCCCGAGCCGACCTGATAGCCCGCACAGCGGTACTTCGATAACAGAACGGTAACGGGAGCGTGGTGTCACCCGAACGTGGGCATTCCTCGATCAAGCGCCCCGACGGATCCACCGTCGCGGCCATCAGGAAGGAGAGCCCCCGTGGGCATCTTGGGTTGGATCGTCCTCGGCCTCATCGCGGGTGCCATCGCCAAGGCCATCATGCCAGGTCGGGACCCCGGCGGCATCATCATCACGATGCTGCTCGGCATTGTCGGCGCCATCATCGGCGGTTTCGTCGGCCGGGCCATTTTCGGGACCGACATCAACACCTTCTTCGACCTGAGCACTTGGCTGCTCGCCATCCTCGGCTCGTTGATCGTGCTGGGTGTCTACCGCATGGTGACCGGTTCCCGAACCACCAGGGCGTGACGCCGTCCGGAGCAAGTGACCACTCGGGGTGTGCCCCGTCGGGAAGCCGGCGGGGCACACCCGCGCGCGCTCCTCAGTTCGCCAGCCCGGCGTCACGGGCGAGCAACGCCGCCTGCACCCGGTTCGTGAGCCCGAGCTTGGCCAGCAGCCTGCTCACGTAGGTCTTCACGGTCGCCTCGCTCATGTGCAGCCGCTGCCCGACGTCGGCGTTCGACATCCCCAGCCCGAGCAGGGACAACACCTCGACCTCGCGTTCGGTCAGCCCCTCGACCTGGCGCATCGCCGCCTGCCGGCGAGGCTGGCCCACCTGCGCCACCATGCCCACCACGCGGCTCGTCACCATGGGTGACAGATATGCCTCGCCCGAGTGAACGGCACGCACCGCGCGCAGCAACTCCTCCGGGGCGGAGTCCTTCAGCAGGAACCCGGCGGCGCCGTCGGACAGCGCCCGGACGATGTTGTCGTCCTCGCCGAACGTGGTGAGCATCACGACCCGCACCGAGGGCGCGACGGTCCGCAGCTCGCGTGCGGCGGCCAGGCCGTCCAGCCGGGGCATCCGGATGTCGAGCACGGCGACGTCCACCCGCCGTTCCAGGGCGATGCGGACGGCTTCCCGCCCGTCACCGGCCTCGGCGACCAGCTCGATGTCGTCGGCGGTGCCGAGGATGGCCTTGATGCCCGCGCGCATCAGCGGCTCGTCGTCGGCGATGAGGACCCGGATCACTGTCACATCCCCTGCAAGTGGGTGTTCTTCTCGACCAGCGTGCCGTCGGCGAAGCAGAACCGCACGATCTTGGCCGCCCGCGACGAGTAGGTCTGCACGTCGGCCACGCGGTACTCGCACCGTGCGCCGTCGGGTTCCGGCGCGGCGTCGGAGTTGATGTCGCCCAACGGCGGCTCGGCGCCGCCCGGGAGCCTGGCCATCACCTCCGCCTCCGACTGCCCGACGGACACCGAGTCGTACAACTCGTCGGACACCACCTTAGTGACGGGCTGTGACCCGATCCACGTGTAGCCGCCGACGACCACGAGCACCACGATCCCGGCCAGCACGATCGAGCCGACACCGGCCCACTTGCGGATGCCGGTCGGCTTGGCCGGCTCCGGCTGCTCGTCGTCGGACGGCTCGTCGCCCGGCGCGGCGGTGTCCTCGTACGGCAGCACGGCCGCGATGCGGAACCCGCCGGTCGGCAGCTCGCCGACGTGCAGCATGCCGCCCGCCAGCCGCACCCGCTCGCCCAGCCCGATCAGGCCGAACCCGGCGCCGCCCGGCAGCTTGGCCCGGGGCGGGTTGTTGCGCACCTCCACCACCAGCGCGTCCGGCTCGTACTTCACCGTCACCTGCACGCTCGCGCCCGGCGCGTGCTTGTTGGCGTTGGTCAGGCCCTCCTGGGCGATGCGGTACGCGGCGTGGCTGACCTTCGCGGGCAGCGGCACGGACTGGCCGCCGCGGACCAGGCTGACCCGCACACCGGCCCGCCGCGCGCCGTCGACCAGCTCGTCGATCGCGTCCACGGTCCGGTTGTCGGCCCCGCCGACGGCCGCGCGGTCCTCTTCCGGCTCCTCGTCGCGCCGCAGCACGCCGATGACGCCGCGCAGCTCCTCCATCGCGGTGAGGGCCGCGCTGCGCAGCACCTGCACCGCCTCGCGCTGGCGCTCGCCGAGGCCGCTGTCCATGGCCAGCGCGCCCGCGTGCACGGAGATGAGGCTGAGCCGGTGGCCGAGGCTGTCGTGCATGTCCTGGGCGATCCGGTTGCGCTCGCGCAGCCGCACCTGGCGCGACACCATCCGCCGCTCGCGCACCACCCGTTCCTCGCGCTCCTGCAACGCCGCGACCAGCGCGTTCCGCTGCGCGACGTACCGGCCGACCAGGAACGGCAGCGCCACGACCATGCAGTAGACGGTCAGCATCACCCACTGGCCGAACGGCCCGGACAGGCCGGGCGCGGACACACCCCAGGCGAACATGTGCAGCGCAAGCGCGAGGACGGCGGTGAGCAGCGAGCGCTGCCACGGCGTGATCCGGTAGCCGGCGGAGTAGGAGAGCATCACCACCATCGCGATGCCGCCGTGCTCGGCGCTGAAGACCACCCACGTGGCGGCCAGCAGGGCAAGGGCCGGGAACAGGAGCCTGCCCAGGAAGATCGCGACGTACCCGACGCCCAGGCCGATCAACGTCCACCCGGACAGCCGCCAGTTGCCGGAGATCCAGCCGGGGAACACGTCCAGGCCGAGGAGCACGACGATGGCCAGCACCTCGCGCGCCACGCGCCAGGGCGTGACCTGGCCGAGGCGCTCGGCGTGGGCGCGCAGGAACGCGGCGGGCGCCTCCCGGAGGTCCGGCAGGACGGGCCGGAGCCGCTGAACGACAGACGTCACAGGGGACAACGGTAAAGAACCGACCGACCGCCGGCCGCGTTCATTGGTCTCGAACGTTTCCGACGAAAGTTGACGCAGGTGACGCGCGGTGGGCCCGCCAGGCGACCACGAGCGCGCCCGCGACCGGCGGTGCCGCGCACCTCACGTCTCACCCCGTGTGCGCGTGTGCGACGATGACGCCGTTGGTGAACGTGATCGGGCAGGAAGGTCGTGCGGCTGTGTCTTCGTCCTCGGAACTGGACAAGCGTCCGGCGGTCGACACCCACGAAGAGCCGTCGGCCGAGTGGGGCTGGCACGGCACCTTCCCCAAGGGCATCAAGATCGCGGGCTGGCTCTCCACCCTCGCGGTCTTCTCGCTGCTGATCGGCAACCACCACGGCCGAACCGAAAACCTCTGGGTGATCCTCACGGGCCTCGCCATGGCCGCCCTGCTGATCTGGGACCAGGTCCGCAGCCGCACCTCCTGGCGCCGCTAGGTCGCCCTGGCGGCCTCTCACCAGGCCCCGTCGACTCACTTTCCCTTACGGCCGACTTTCCTCATTCGGAAACTCGGACGACCAGGAAAGTTGCGGCCATGGCCCGGTTTTCGCGAACGGAGAAGCCGCCCGTTCACAACTCGGAGGCGTCGCCCCACGGGTCGAGCAGCGTGATGCCGGTACCGATGAAGTCCTTGGTGTTTCGTGTCGCCAGGCGAGCCGCATAGCGTCGGCAGACCGCGGCGATCTGGGCATCGGCCATGCTGATCGGACGACCCTGCTCCTCACGCGTTGCCGCGATCTCGCCGTAGTACTCGGCAGCCACACCGTCGAAGGGCAAGACCTGATCTTGGAAGTCCTCGGCCAGGAGTTCCGCGACCCTGGCGGCGAGCAAGGTCTTGCGTTGGCCGTCCGGTAGTCGAGCGACCCCGTAAACGAGTTCGGCGGCGGTCACGGCCGTGATGAAGACCTCGTCAGCCGGGTACTGATCAACCCAACGGACCACGGTGTCGTCCGGAACCTGCCTCATCAGTTCGGAGACGACGTTGGTGTCGAGAACGATCACTCGAGGAACTCCGCCGCCCGCGCTCGCTCCGCACGCCGCGGAGGCTCGATCGACAGGTCGCCCACGTCGCTGAACCGCCGGCGAATCCTCGACCCCATCCCCGGGCCAGGTGTCGGCTTGGTCAACGCCGAGGCGAGGATCGCTCGCACTTCGGCTTCCATCGAGCGGCCGTGTTCTGCAGCGCGAACCCGAAGCTTGGCCTTCAAGCCCTCGTCAAGATCGCGGATCGTCAACGTCGCCATGAGCCCACCCCAATGCCATCATTGCAATCAATGCTAGCACTCGGCCACGATCAGGTGCTTAGCCCTCGGCGGCGAGCTGGCCGCACGCGGCGGCGATGTCCTGGCCCCTCGTGTCACGCACGGTGCACGCGACGCCCTGCTCGTTGACCCGGCGGACGAACTCGCGTTCCACCGGCTTCGGTGACGCGTCCCACTTCGAACCCGGCGTCGGGTTCAACGGGATCACGTTCACGTGCACCAACTGGCCCAAGTGCCTGCGCAGCAGCTTGCCCAGCATGTCCGCACGCCACGGCTGGTCGTTGATGTCGCGGATCAAGGCGTACTCGATCGACACCCGGCGACCCGTGCGGTCGGCGTAGCCGCGGGCCGCCTCCAGCACCTCCGCCACCTTCCACCGCGTGTTCACCGGCACCAACGTGTCACGCAGCTCGTCGTCCGGCGTGTGCAGCGACACCGCCAACCGGACCTGGAGGTTCTCCTCCGTCAGCTTCCGGATCGCCGGCACCAGGCCCACCGTCGACACCGTCACCGAACGCTGCGAGATCCCCAGCCCGTCCGGCGCCGGGTCGCAGATGCGGTGCACCGCCTCGACCACGCGCTTGTAGTTGGCCAACGGCTCGCCCATGCCCATGAACACGATGTTCGACAGCCGCCCCGGCCCACCGGGCAGCTCGCCGTCGCGCATGGCCGCCGCGCCGCGCCGCACCTGGTCCACGATCTCCGCCGTGGACAGGTTCCGGGTCAGGCCGCCCTGCCCCGTCGCGCAGAACGGGCACGCCATGCCGCAGCCCGCCTGCGACGAGATGCACAACGTCGCACGGTCGGGGTAGCGCATGAGGACGCTCTCGACCAGCGTGCCGTCGTGGGCGCGCAGCAACGTCTTGCGGGTCGTGCCGCCATCGGCCTCGACGCTGCGCAGCTCCGTCCACAACGGCGGCATCAGGTCGGTCACCAGGCGGTCCCGCGCGGCGGCGGGGATGTCGGTCATCGCGTCGGGGTCGACGGTCAGCCGGCCGAAGTAGTGGTTCGACAGCTGCGCGGCGCGGAAGGGCTTCTCGCCGAGTGCGGCGACGGCCTCTCGACGCTGGTCGGCGGAGAGGTCGGCGAGGTGGCGCGGCGGCAGCCCGCGCTTGGGCGCGTCGAAGACGAGGGGGAGGGCAGTCATAGCGCCCTCCAGTGTCCCACGCGCACGGAGCACCCAGGACCACACCGACTGCGACGGCCATCACCGTTGCATCGCGATACGTTCCGATATATCGTCGACACGTCGCAACCGATCGATACAAGGAGCACGAAGATGCACTTCCACGGATTCGGACACCGGAACCACGAACACAGGCACCACCGCGAGCACGGCTTCGGCGACCCCAGGCGGGGGTTCGGCGGCGGCGGGTTCGGCGGCGGTTTCGACCGCGGCGGCCCGTTCCCCGGGCCTCCGCTGCCTCCCGAGCCGCCGGGCTTCCCGGGTCACGGGCACGGCCGGGGCCGGGGTCGCGGCGGGAGGCAGCGCAAGGGCAACGTCCGCACGGCGGTCCTGGCCCTGCTCGCCGAACGCCCCATGCACGGCTACGAGATGATCCAGGAGATCAGCGCGCGCACGGACGGCCTCTGGCGGCCCAGCCCCGGCTCGGTCTACCCGACCTTGCAGCTGCTGGCCGACGAAGGCCTCGTCGCCTCCACCGAGGAGGCGGGCGGCAAGAAGCTGTTCACGCTGACCGAGACCGGGCGGGGCACGGCCGCGAAGCTCGAAGGCGCGCCGCCGTGGCAGCAGGTCAACGACGACCTCGACCAGCACGCCGCGAAGCTGCGCACGGCGGCACGCCACCTCGGCGCGGCCATGCAGCAGATGGCGCACGCGGGCACGCGTGAGCAGCAGGCGCGGGCCGTCGAAGTCCTCAGCGAGGCCCGCCGCAAGCTCTACGCGATCCTCGGCGAGCTCGACGTCGAGGAAGACAACCCGGAGGAGTGATCTACCAGCGGTCGTGGACCAGCGGCCGGATCAGCGCGTCGTACGCGGCCCGCACCTCGTCCCGCGCCTCCGCCGACAACGGCGCGAGGTCCGCGGCGGCCGAGTTGGCCCGAGCCTGCTCGGCGTTGCGGGCGCCGGGGATGACCACGGTGACGCCGGGCTGGTCCACGACCCACCGCAGCGCGAACTGCGCCATGGTCGCGCCGGACGGCACGAGGGCGCGCAGCCGCTCCACCGCCTCCAGCCCGACCTCGAACGGCACGCCGGAGAACGTCTCGCCGACGTCGAACGCGTCACCGTTGCGGTTGTAGTTGCGGTGGTCGTCGGCGGAGAACGTGGTCGACGCGCTGTACTTGCCGGACAGCAGCCCCGAGGCGAGCGGAACGCGGGCGATGATCGCCACGCCCGCTTCCGCCGCCGCGGGCAGCACCCGCTCCAGCGGCTTGAGCCGCAGCGCGTTCAGGATGATCTGGACGCTCGCGACACCCGGCCGGGCGATCGCGGTCAGCGCCTCCTCGACGGTCTCCACGCTCACGCCGTACGCGGCGATCCGCTTGGCCTCGACCAGCTCGTCGAGGGTGTCGAACACCTCGTCGGTCGAGTAGACCGGCGTCGGCGGGCAGTGCAGCTGGACCAGGTCGAGCGTGTCGACGCCGAGGTTGGCGCGCGACCGGTCGTTCCAGGCCAGGAAGTTCTCGCGGGTGTAGTTCTCCGGCGTCTGCTCGACGCGGCGGCCCATCTTGGTGGCCACCGTGATGCCCGCGTCGCCGCGCTCGCGGAGGAACTTGCCGATCAGCGTCTCGCTGCGGCCGTCGCCGTAGACGTCGGCGGTGTCGAAGAAGTTCACGCCGGTGTCGGCGGCGGCGTGCAGCACCGCCAGCGCGTCGGACTCCTCGACCTGGCCCCAGTCCGCGCCGAGCTGCCAGCAGCCCAGGCCGACGACGCCGACCTGCCGACCCAACCTGCCCGCGTTCCTGTTCTCCACGACCCGAATCCTAGGTGAGCGCTCTCAGGGCAGCACCAGCCCGGTTGGCTTGCGCCTCACGTGCAGTCGGTAGCCCACCTCGAACGACAGGCCGGGCGTGCGCGCGATGGCCTGCTCCGCGACCGCCGCGGAGAACTCGATGCGCAGCACGGCCTCCAGGTCCGCACGGCGTTCGAACCGCCACAGCGCGCGCACGCGGCGCAGCGAGAACCCCTGGTCGGCGAAGAACCGCTCCACGTCGACGGGGTTGTAGCGCGGCTCGTCGTCGCACAGCCACGGCCCGTAGGGCTCGGCCGAGCCGTCGAGGTCCACGATCGCCAGCACGCCGCCCGGCCGCAGCACCCGGTCGGCCTCGCGCATGCCCGGTTCGCAGCCGGGACCGAAGAAGTACGCCGTGCGCGCGTGCACCAGGTCCGCGGTCGCGTCACGCAACGGCAGGCGTTGTGCGGGCCCGTGCACCGCTTCGGCGTTCGGCACGTCCGCCACACGCGCCCGAGCGCGCTGCACCAGCGGAGGGTGCGGCTCGACACCGATGACCGAGCGCGCCTCCCGTGCGAACACCGGCAGGTGGAACCCGTCACCGCAGCCGACGTCGACCACGTCCCGCCCGGCCCAGTCGCACTCCTCGCGCAGCGCGGCCCAGATCGCGCCGTCCACGTCCTGGGCGCGGTTCTCGACCTCGTAGAGCTCGGGCCAGTGCCAGATGTTCGGGCTCGGCAGGACGTCGACAGGCCGCACGGCGGCCAACGCGGCGCGGACGAATCCCTTCACGGGACGACTCTAGAGCCGTAGCGTGATCGAATAGGCGGCTTGCAGGAGGTACGCGGTGTCGATCGTCCCCAATTCTCCCGCTTTGGCCGAGTTGCACCACGGCGCGCCCTGCTGGGTCGACCTCGCCACCACGGACCTCCAGGCCACGATCGACTTCTACGCCGGGCTGTTCGGCTGGTACTTCTCCGACGCGGGCAGCAGCACGATCGCCTTGGTGGACGGGGTGCCGGTGGCCGAGTTGGTCGCCGCCGACGAGCCGAGCGCGTGGACGCTGTACCTGAACACGCCGCACGCCCGAGCCACTGCGGAGAAGGCGCACGCGCTGGGCGGCGAGGTGCTCGGCGAGCCGTCGGACACCGTCACCGTGCTCGCCGACCCGACCGGCGCGGTGGTCGGCTTCCGGCACGTTCCACCCGATTGGGTGTTCGGCGCGGACGGGCACGGCGCGTACGCGTGGGCCGAGCTGAACACGCGTCAGGGGCACGTCGCCGACGAGTTCTTCCGCGAGCTGTGCGGGTACGAAATCACCCAGATCGGTGACGGTCAGGCGGTCGACTACACGATCTGGGCCGTCCACGGGCACACCGTGCTCGGGCGTCAGCGGATGGGCCGGGCGTTCGCGCCGGACACGCCGCCGCACTGGATGGTCTACTTCACCGCGGCGCCGGAGATCGGCACGGACTCGGCCGCGTCCAGGGTGCTGGAGCTGGGCGGACGCGTCACCGTGGAGCCGTACGACACGCCGTTCGGCCGAATCACGGTCGTCGCCGACCACACGGGCGCGGTGTTCTCGGTGATCGACCCGTCCCGCACCACGCCGCTGTCCGAGGAGGAGTCCACCGAGTCACGGGTGGACGACCCCTACGACGACTAGCGAGGTCGCGTCGGGGCCATCAAACACAGCTAGACGAAGACGTGCAGCAGGAGCCAGGCGACGACGGCGGACGGCAGCAGTGAGTCCATCCGGTCCATCAGGCCGCCGTGACCGGGCAGCAGCGTGCCCATGTCCTTGATCCCGAGGTCGCGCTTGATCAGCGACTCGACCAGGTCGCCCGCGGTCGCGGTGACGACCAGGGCAGCGCCGAACAGCACGCCCTGCCACCACTGGCCGTCCAGCATCAGGCCCACGGTGAGCGCGCCGCCGACCATGCCCGCCACCATCGAGCCCGCGAAGCCCTCCCAGGACTTCTTCGGGCTGATGGTGGGGGCCATCGGGTGCTTGCCGAACAGCACGCCGGCCACGTAGCCGCCGGTGTCGGACAGCACGACGCCGATCAGGAACGCCAGCACGCGGAACACGCCGTCGTCCGGCACGACCAGCATCACCGCGAACGACGCGAACACGGCCACGTAGGCGACCGTGAAGATGGACGCGGTGACGTCACGCAGGTAGCCGTCCGCGCCGTCCTTGAGCCGCCAGAGCAGGCACACCAGGATCGTCACCACGAACGCGGCCAGCACGCCGCCGCGCTCGTAGGGCCAGGCCAGCCACACCACGGCCTGCCCGCCGAGCAGCACGGGCAGCAGGGCCACGCGGATGCCCGCGCCACGCTGCAACGCGCCCGTCAGCTCGTACATCGACACGGCCACGGCGACGGCGACGACGCCGACGAACAACTCGCGCACCGTGAACAGCGCGACGAGGATGACGGCGCCCAAGCCGACACCCACGGCGATGGCCGCGGGCAGGTTGCGCCCCGCGCGCGACGCGCCCTTCTCCGGCGCGCCCTGGTCACCGCCGCCTGACACCTGTTGTGCTCCTATCACGGCCGTGCACCGGCCAAGCAAAGCGCGCGAACTCCCGGACCGACCAGCCGAACGGACGTGACCACCTAGACCTCGAGCAGCTCGGCTTCCTTGTGCTTGACCAGCTCTTCGATCTGGGCGACGTAGCGGTGGGTGACGTTCTCCAGTTCCTTCTCGGCCCTGGTGCCGTCGTCCTCGCCGACCTCGCCGTCCTTGACCAGGCGGTCCAGCTCTTCCTTGGCCTTGCGGCGGATGTTGCGGATGGACACCTTGGCGTCCTCGCCCTTGCCCTTGGCGACCTTGACCATCTCGCGGCGGCGTTCCTCGGACAGCTGCGGGATCACCACGCGGATGATCGAGCCGTCGTTGCTGGGGTTCACGCCCAGGTCGGAGTCGCGGATGGCCTTCTCGACCGCGTTGAGCTGGGTGGCGTCGTAGGGCTTGATCACCGCCATGCGCGCCTCCGGGATGGCGACGCTGGCGAGCTGGTTCAGCGGGGTGGGCGAACCGTAGTACTCGACCACGATGCGGGAGAACATCGAGGGGTTGGCACGGCCGGTGCGCACCGCGGCCAGGTCCTCCTTCGCCACGGACACCGCTTTTTCCATCTTCTCCTCGGCGTCGAGGAGGGTCTCGTCAATCACGACTGACTCCCTTGGTGTGCGCAGTTCGGCTCGAATCCCAGCAGGTCTAGAAGGACGGGCGACCACCGGGGGTGCTCACCAGTGTGCCGATCTTCTCACCACGCACGGCTCGCGCGATGTTCCCCTCGGTGAGCAGGTTGAAGACCATGATCGGCATGTTGTTGTCCATGCACAGGCTGAACGCGGTCGCGTCGGCGACGTTCAGGCCGCGTTCGAGCACTTCGCGGTGGGTGATGTTGTCGAACATCAACGCGTCCGGGTCGGTCTTGGGATCCGCCGTGTAGACGCCGTCCACGGCCTTGGCCATCAGCACGACCTCGCACCCGATCTCCAGCGCGCGCTGCGCCGCGGTGGTGTCGGTGGAGAAGTACGGCATGCCCGCGCCGCCGCCGAAGATGACCACGCGCCCCTTGTCGAGGTGCCGCATGGCCCGGCGGGGGATGTAGGACTCGGCGATCTGGCCCATCGTGATGGCGGTCTGCACCCGGGTCTCGATGCCGTGCTCGCGTTCCAGGAAGTCCTGCAAGGCGAGGCAGTTCATCACGGTGCCGAGCATGCCCATGTAGTCGGCGCGGCTGCGGTCCATGCCGCGCTGCTGCAACTCGGCGCCGCGGAAGAAGTTGCCGCCGCCGATGACGACCGCGACCTGGACCCCTGTTCGGACGACCGCGGCGATCTGGCGTGAGACGGTCTGCACGACGTCGGGGTCGACGCCGACACCGCCACCGCCGAACATCTCGCCGCCCAGCTTGAGCATCACCCGGCGGTAGCCCTGCACGGGCTCGTCGTCGGCGTGGTCCGCTTTCGCGTGGTCTACCTCTGCGCTCACAGGTACTCCTCTGGACACGGCAAGGGCGGGGTCGCGACGTCTGCGCGCAACCCCGCCCTCACGCGAATCAGGCCTGGCCGACCTCGAACCGGGCGAAGCGGGTCACGGTGACCCCGGCCTCGTCCAGCACGGCCTTGACGGTCTTCTTGGACTCCGTCACGGACGACTGCTCCAGGAGCACGACGTCCTTGAAGAAGCCGTTCACGCGACCCTCGACGATCTTGGACAGCGCCGCTTCCGGCTTGCCCTCCTCGCGCGCGGTCTCCTCGGCGATGTGGCGCTCGTTGGCCACCACGTCCGCGGGGACCTCGTCACGGGTGAGGAAGCGCGGACGCATCGCGGCGATCTGCATCGCGGCGCCGCGGGCGGCGTCCTCGTTGTCACCGGTGTACTCGACCACCACGCCGACGGCGGGCGGCAGGTCGGCGGCACGGCGGTGCAGGTAGGTGGTCACGGTGCCGTCGAAGATGGCGACCTTGGCCAGCTCCAGCTTCTCGCCGATCTTGGCGGAGAACTCCTGGACGACCGCGTCGACGGCCTTGCCGTCGAGCTCGGTGGCCTTGAGCGCCTCGACGTCAGCCGGGCGGGTGGCCTTGGCGACCGCGACGATCCGCGCCGCCAGCTCCTGGAAGTCGGCGTTCTTGGCGACGAAGTCCGTCTCGCAGCGCAGCTCGATCATCACGCCGTCCTCGGCCATGACCAGGCCGTTCGCGGTCGTGCGCTCGGCGCGCTTGTCGACGTCCTTGGCGCCCTTGATGCGCAGGATCTCGACCGCCTTGTCGAAGTCGCCGTCGGTCTCCTCGAGCGCCTTCTTGCAGGCCATCATGCCTGCGGCGGTCAGCTCGCGGAGGCGCTTCACGTCAGCGGCGGTGTAGTTCGCCATCGTGCGATTTCCGTTCCTTCTGCGGTCTGGTCGTCGGCTTCGCTCGCCGACGCGTTTACGCGCTTGGGGTGGTGCTGTTCGAGCTGTTCAGCGCCGGTCCTGTGCGCACGCCGCGCCTGCCGTGATCAGGGCAGGCGCGGCGTGCGTGCGGATCAGGACTGGACGGCCTCGGTGCCCTCGGCCGGTGCGGCGGGCGCCTCGGCAGCGGGGGCCTCGGCGGCGGCAGGCGCGGCGGGCGCGTCGGCGCCGACCAGCAGCTCCTGCTCCCACTCGGCCAGCGGCTCGTCGACGCCCGGCTCGGGCTTGTCCGCACCGTCAGCGGCCTTGGTGCGGGCGCCGGAGCGCGCCATCAGACCGGCGGCGGCGGCCTCGGCCACCACCTTGGTCAGCAGCGCGGCGGACCGGATCGCGTCGTCGTTGCCCGGGATCGGGTAGTCGACCTCGTCCGGGTCGCAGTTCGTGTCGAGGATCGCCACGATCGGGATGTTCAGCTTGCGCGCCTCGCCGACGGCGATGTGCTCCTTCTTGGTGTCCACGATCCACACGGCGCTGGGCACCTTGGACATGTCGCGGATACCGCCGAGCGTGCGCTCCAGCTTGTCCTTCTCGCGGTTCATCATCAGGATTTCCTTCTTGGTGAAACCCTGGAAACCGCCGGTCTGCTCCATCGACTCCAGCTCCTTGAGCCGCTGGAGGCGCTTGTGCACCGTGGAGAAGTTGGTGAGCATGCCGCCCAGCCAGCGCTGGTTCACGAAGGGCATGCCGACGCGGAGGGCCTCGTTGGCGATGGCCTCCTGCGCCTGCTTCTTGGTGCCGATGAACAGGATCGACCCGCCGTGCGCGACCGTTTCCTTCACGAACTCGTAAGCCCGGTCGATGTAGGTCAGCGTCTGCTGCAGGTCGATGATGTAGATGCCGTTGCGCTCGGTGAAGATGTAGCGCTTCATCTTCGGGTTCCAGCGGCGGGTCTGGTGCCCGAAGTGCACGCCGCTGTCGAGCAGCTGCTTCATGGTGACGACGGCCATGGCCGGGTTCGCACCTCTTCGTTCGGGCGCGCCTGGCGTTGAGCCGGCGCGCGTTCCGGTTGGTCGCGGCGGACCGGGGTCGGACCGCCGCCCTGGTGCCCCTGCCGCCGTCCGAACCGGAGGACGTCTCGCCTCAGGACCGCTGGACGCCGTGACTCGACCACACCGAAACCGGTCGAATCTGCATTGGCACGCGAAGTCGTCCCGCACTCACACGGGCCGCGCACCGAGTGTACGCCGGTGGGCCGGGGAACCACGAACCGGGCCTGAAGTTGTCCACAGCCCCACGAGTTGTCCACAGGTGGAGAGAAGCCACTGGTAGCCCCCGGTCCCCGCCGGAACGCTGGACCCATGACTCCCACCATGCGAACATTGCTGGTCCTGGCCTTGACAACGGTGATGACGCTACCCCTGGCACCCCACAGCGCGTGGGCCTACCGCCCGGTTCGCTTCGCCTGGCCCCTCGCGCCACCGCACCAGGTGGTCCGCGCGTTCGAGGCGCCGGCGACGGAGTACGGGCCAGGGCACCGGGGTGTGGACCTGGCCGCCCCACCGGGCACACCGGTCCTGGCCGCCGCCGACGCCGTGGTGCTGCACGCGGGCCCGGTAGCCGACCGTGCGGTCGTCTCGCTGCTGCACACGGGCGGCCTGCGCACCACGTACGAACCGGTCACCCCCACCGTCCACCGAGGCCAACCGGTGCGCCGAGGCGACCGGATAGGCACCCTCACCGCAGGCCACGAGGGCTGCCCGACGGACGCCTGCCTCCACTGGGGCGCGATCCGCACCACCCCACCACGCTCCCGCACTTACCTGAACCCGCTGCACCTGCTGTCCAACGGCCGCGTCCGCCTCCTGCCGAGGGCGGACAGCAACGCACCCCGACGTGACGCAGCCTGACGCTGGGCTCCCGGACTTCCGACCGCCCTCCCTGCCTCGGCCGCCAGCCTGCCTCTCGCCCAGCGGTCCCCCGCCCGCGCTCCCTCGCCCCTAGCCCGGGGTCTGGCGCAGACCGCTGTGATGCCGAGAGGTTCCCGTGTCGTGGGTGCGCGGGTGAGTGGGTGGTGCGTGGCAGTTCGCCGAAGGCCCGTGGTGGGCGTTTCGGCGGTGGCGGTGCGTCCGGCTGATCGTCGGCGGGAGCCGGGTTAGGTGTGGATCAGGCGTCCAGCTGCTCGTTCAGCTTGGTGCGCAGGCGCAGGACCGCCCGGGTGTGCAGCTGGCACACGCGGGATTCCGTGACGCCCAGGACCTTGCCGATCTCGGCCAGCGTCAGGTTCTCGAAGTAGTACAGGGTGACCACGACGCGGTCCCGTTCGGCGAGTTGTGCGATCGCGTCGGCGAGTTGGCGGCGGCTGTCCTGGTCAACGAGGGTGGCGATCGGGTCCTCCGCGCCCTCGTCGGGCAGGGATTCGGCCAGGGACGAGCCCGCGCCGCCGGTGTTGCGGCCGGCGGCGATCAGCTCGTCCAGGGCGACCACGCTGGTGAGCTGGAGCTGGGCGTAGAGCTCGCGCAGCTCACCCAGGCCGATCTTCAACTCGGCGGCGAGCTCGCGGTCGGTCGGGGTGCGTTGCAGGCGGCCGCCCAGGCGTTCCAGGGCACGTTCGACGTCACGAGCCCGGCTGCGGACCGAGCGGGGCACCCAGTCCTGTGAGCGCAGGTCGTCGAGGATCGCGCCGCGGATGCGCTGCATCGCGTACGTCTCGAACTTCAGGCCGCGCTCGGGCTCGAACTTCTCGATCGCGTCGACCAGGCCGAAGATGCCGGACTGGATCAGGTCCGCCACGTCGACGTGCGCGGGCAGACCGGTGCCCACCCGGCCGGCGACGTACTTCACCAACGGCGCGTAGTGCAGCACGAGGCGGTCCCGCAAGGCCTGCCGACGTGACTCGCCATAGGTGTGCCACAGCGCGATGATCCCGGCTTCCACGTCATCGGCGGTGCGCGACTCGGACGCCGCGTGCGCGGGTCTGCCGGGCGCCACCGCGGGGATGGCGTGGCCGTTCGTGCGCAGCGGCTCGCCGTCGACGTGGTGACCGTTCGTCCCAGCCGGGGTGCGCGCCGCCGACGAGGTCCCGACGTGCGCGGCGGAGGGAGAGGCCACGGTTGCGGTCCGCGAACCTCCCCCTGCGACGTCAGGAGCGGGGGTGCGTTCGGTCATGGATCGCCTTCAGCCGTTCGACGGTGACGTGTGTGTAGAGCTGAGTCGTTGCGAGCGTAGCGTGACCAAGAAGCTCTTGGACGGTGCGCAGGTCCGCTCCCCCTTCCAACAGGTGCGTGGCCGCGGAGTGGCGCAGGCCGTGGGGCCCGGTGTCGGCCGTCTCAGGTACCGCACCCACTACATCGTGGACAACCCTCCTGGCGGTACGCGGATCGAGCCGACCGCCGCGCGCACCGAGGAGCAGTGCGCGTTGTGAACGGTCGCTGACCAGGGCGGATCGGCCATATTCCACCCAGCGCCGTACAGCCCGTTCGGCCGGAACGCCGAACGGCACGGTGCGTTCGCGACTGCCCTTGCCCAGAACCCGAATCACCCTTTGGGAGTAGTCCACGTCGTCGAGGTCGAGACCGCACAACTCGGCGACCCGGACACCTGTTGCGTAGAGCAACTCCACCACGGCTTGGTCACGCAGCGCAACCGGATCGCCTTGTTCCGCGCCTACTTCGGCAACTGCCATGGCGGCCCCGGCCTGATCCGGCCGCAGCACCGCGGGGAGGGTCCGGTGGGGGCGAGGTGCGCTGAGCCGCGGGCCCGGGTCGGCGGCGAGCAGGTCGTTGCGGGAGGCCCAGGCCGTGAACGTCCGGGCGGACGCGGCTCGTCGGGCCATCGTCGTGCGGCTCGCGCCGGCGGAGTGCTGGGAAGCCAACCACGACCGCAGGCCGGGCAGGTCGATCGCTTCCACGGTGGCGTTGTCGGGTGTGCCGCCGGCTAAGTGGACCAGCAGGGCGACCACGTCGCCGAGGTACGCGCGCACCGTGTGCGGCGACAGGCCGCGTTCCATCGCGAGGTGGCGTTCGTAGCGGTCCAGGGCCGCCGCAACGTCCGCGGGCAGCGCGCGACGCAGGCGAACCAGGTCGACACGACGTGTCCGAGCGGGCGGCGGCGGGGACATAGCCCCTGACGCTGCGCCCTCAAGCGCTCTTGGTCAAGTATCGCCACGCCAACTCCCGTCCTGGGAGCGCTTCCAACCGCTTTCCGTGCGTTCGGCGAGACTGGCCAGTTCCAGTTGTGGCAGCAATGCGCGCACCCGAGCCAGCTCGACGCCGGATTCCACGGAGATCGACTCCGGGCTGTGCCCGAACGTCAGACCCAGCGCTTCGAAGACCCTCATCGCGTCGCCCTGCGGTGGTCCGGTGTCGGTGTTCCGGGTGGCTTCGACCAGGTCGACGCCGAGCCGTCCGGTCGACTCGATGATCTCCGCGACGCTCGTCACCGGCAACGCGATCCCTGCACGCAGGAGTTCGTGGCAGCCCGTCGAGCTGACCGACGTGATCGGCCCGGGAACCGCCATGAGCACCCGGCCGAGCGCCGCTGTTGACGCCGCGGTGTTCTTGGCCCCGCTGCGCTGTGCCGCTTCGACGACCACGGTCCCTTCGGCGAGTGCCGCGATGAGCCGGTTCCGCGTCAGGAACCGGTGGCGCGCGGGCGTATGGGTCGGCGGGTACTCGCTCACCAGCAGTCCTTGGCTCGGGATGCGTTCGAGCAACGCCCGGTGGCCCGACGGGTAGGCGACGTCTATCCCGCAGGCCAGCACGGCGATCGTCAGCCCACCGGCCGTGATCGCGCCCCGGTGCGCGGCGCCGTCGATGCCGAATGCCGCCCCGGACACCACGGTGACCCCGGCCTCGGCCAACCCGAAGCCGAACTCGCCCGCCACGTGCTGCCCGTACCCGGTGGCTGCCCGACTACCGACCACCGCCACCGCCCGTTCGGTGATCGCGGCGAGGTCGGCCTCGCCCCGAACCCACAACGCCAACGGGGCCAGACCACACCGCAGGCCGTTGGCGGCGGCGACGGCCAAGGCGTTGAAGCGCCAACGGGGCCACTCGTCGTCCTCGGGCACCAACAGCCGACCACCGATCTTCGCGGCCGCCTCCAGGTCCTGTTCAGCCTGGTCCAACGCGCGCCGCGCCGAGGTCTCGCTGTCGACTCCGGCCGGCACCTCCCCAGCCCGAACCAACTCCGCCGCCCGAACCGGCCCGACTTCGGCAACAAACCGGACCAGCGCCGCCGCAGGCGGCTCGGCCACCCGCGACAGGTAGGCCCGAGCCAACCGGATCTCATCGGTGCTCACGACCACCGCCACCACTCACCGCGGCCGGCCCTTGAGCCCTCGCCCTCATCGGACTCAGTGCCACACCCCATGTCCACCGCTGCCGCCCGAACCGCCTTCGGACCGGCCGGCCCCAACTCCATCCCGCTCCGCGCTACGGAGCCGGGCTCGAGCTGCGGACCCGCCTGAACCGACCGACCCTGCACACTTCGGGGCACCGGCTGGCGGGACGCGACCGCAGTCCGCGACGCCGCCTGGGTGGCACCGGTTGACATGGCCGGCGGTGACGCCCTCGGAGCCGCCTGGTCCGGAGTTCGGCCGACGTCAGCCGGCGCAGATGGCGGAACAGCCACAACTGGCGCGGGTGCGGACCGCGCCGGGTCCAACGCCGTGGATTCGGACCACGACACGAAGTCCGGCACCGGCGAGTCCGGGGGCGGGTGTGGAGCCGCGCTTGAGGACGTGGCGGCGGTGAGCGGCGGGATTGCGCTTGAGAACAGGGGTGGAGTTGCTGGCGGGGCCGGGGCCGGGGCCGGGGCTGTCGGCGGGGTTGGAGTCGAGGGCCGGGCTCCGCACGGGGTCTTGATGGACGGGAGCGGGGTTGGAGTTTCGGCTCGAGGTTGGGCTGGTCGGCTCCGGGCGGCAATCGGGTCGGCGGCGCTCGGCTCGGCTGAGGCCGGGTCAGCGGCCGTCGGGTCAACCGGGATCGGGTCGGCGGTGCTCGGCGCAGCCGGGGTCTGTGTGGCCGGGGTCGGCGCGGCGGCGGGCGGGGCGACCTTGGTCAGGTCGACGGCGGCCAGGATTGCGGCGGTCGAGGTTGCGG
>NZ_LGED01000242.1 GCF_001280085.1 Saccharothrix sp. NRRL B-16348
GCTCCGGGGTTGGGGCGGGTGGTGAGCGGGCCCGGCAAGTGGCACAGGTCCAACTATGGCGTTGGAATTTAGGGTAGGCCTGCGGTCCGGTGAACTCCAACGGTGGAGATGGAATGTGCGGTGCGTCACGGCGTGCGCGTGGGTGTCACCCGAAAGGTCGGAGTGCGGTGGTGGCGGCTGCGGGTCGGGATTGGTGGACGCACGATGGCCGCATGACGCATCCCGAGGCGAACGCCGCTGGTCGCGGTCAGCGGGCCGAGGTGCCCGCCGGTCAGGTTCGGCGGGGTGAGGCTCCTGCCGGCCGCACGCGGGCGTTGTGGATCGCCTTTGGGGTGATCACCCTGGTGATGGGGCTCGCCGTCCTGCTCTGGCCGGGGTTGACGCTGCTGACGGCGGCGGTGCTGTTCGGGGTGCAGCTGCTCGTCACCGGCGTCTTCTGGCTCGTCGGCTCCTTCGGCGCGGACGCGCTGGGGCGGCAGCGGTGGCTGCTGGCGGTGGCCGGGTTGTTGGCGCTGGTCGCGGGCATCCTGTGCCTGCGCTCGCCGTTCCAGACGATCGCGGTGCTGACGCTGCTGCTCGGGGTGACCTGGGTCGTCGGCGGGGTGGCCGAGGTCTTCCACGGGTTCGGCACGAGCGGGTGGGCGGTGTTCTCCGGGGTCGTCACCGCGATCGGCGGGATCGTGGTGCTCGTCTGGCCGGTCGCGAGCCTGATCGCGTTGGTCTGGTTGCTCGCCGTCGTGCTGATCGTCTTCGGGACGATGACCATCGCGGGTGCGATCAGTGCCGACCGCACGCCGAAGACGGCGAAGGCGGCCGCGCCCACCGGGACGGCCGCCACCGCGTGACGCGTCCGGTCAGCCCTCGCGCCAGCCGCTGGTGATGGGCAGCCTGCGGTCGCGGCCGAAGGCCTTGAACGTGATCTTGGTGCCCGGCGGGTACTGGCGGCGCTTGTACTCGGCGCGGTCGACCATGCGCAGCACCTTATCGACCAGTTCGTGCGAGAAACCCATCGCGATGAGGTCGCGGTAGCCCTTGTCCCCCTCCACGTAGTCGTCCAGCACCGAGTCGAGCAGTTCGTAGTCCGGCAGCGAGTCGGCGTCGAGCTGGCCGGGACGCAGTTCGGCCGACGGCGGCTTGCTGATGGAGTTCTCCGGGATCGGCG
Source organism: Saccharothrix sp. NRRL B-16348 (assembly GCF_001280085.1). Lineage (GTDB taxonomy): Bacteria > Actinomycetota > Actinomycetes > Mycobacteriales > Pseudonocardiaceae > Actinosynnema. Next base: position 1,163 of record NZ_LGED01000242.1, read on the forward strand.
GCAGCTCGCCCAGCTTCTCGGCCTGCGCGTTGCGCCACCGCGCCAAGTCCCACACCAGCGTCTTGAGCACGTCCTTGATCGGCGCGAACCCGCCGACCGCGTCGCCGTAGATGGTCGAGTAGCCGACGGCCAGCTCGGTCTTGTTGCCGGTGGCCAGCACCAGGTGCCCGTGCTGGTTCGACAACCCCATCAACGTGACGCCGCGGCACCGCGCCTGGACGTTCTCCTCCGCCAGCCCGGTCAGCCCGAGCTGGTCGACGAAGGCAGCGACCATGTCCGCGATCGGCTGCTCCGCGTAGTGGCAGCCGGTGCGCTGGGCGAGGTCGTAGGCGTCGGACTTCGAGTGGTCCGACGAGTACACCGACGGCATGGACACGCCGTACACGTGGTCGGCGCCGAGGGCGTCCACCGACAACGCGGCCACCACCGCCGAGTCGATGCCGCCCGACAGCCCCAGAACGACCGAGCGGAAGCCGTTCTTGTGGACGTAGTCGCGCAGACCGGTGACGAGCGCGTGCCACACCTCCGCCTCGTCGGACAGCGGTTCGGCGGGCTGCGGCACGGGCAGCGGGTCGTAGGCCGGGAGCGGGTCATGGGTCAAGGATCGGCGGTGGACCATAAACCCGCCGTAACCACCTTCCGTGCGGGGCGCGCCGCCGGGGAGGTCGAGGTCGAGCACGACCAGGTGCTCCACGAACTGGGGCGCGCGGGTGATCAGAGCGCCGTCCGCGGCGACCACCATCGTGTCGCCGTCGAACACCAGCTCGTCCTGCCCGCCGATCAGGTTCACGTACGCGAGAGGCGCTCCCGCCTCGACCGCGCGCCGCGCCACGAGCGGCAGCCGGGCGTCGTCCTTCTTCCGCTCGTACGGCGACGCGTTCGGCGAGACCACCAGGTCCACGCCCGCCTCGCCGAGAGCGGCGATCGGCCCGCCGTCCTGCCACAGGTCCTCGCAGATCACCATGCCGACTTCGAGGCCGTGCACGCGCACGACGTCCAGCGTGTCGCCGGGGGTGAAGTACCGGCGTTCGTCGAACACGCCGTAGTTCGGCAGGTGGTGCTTGTGCTGCCGGGCCACCACCTCGCCCCGGTGCAGCACGGCGGCGGCGTTGCGCATGCCGTGCTCGTCGCGGTCGAGGTAGCCGACGAACACCGCCAGCTCGCCGCACCCCTCGTCCTTCAGGCGGGACGCGAGCGCGGTCAGCGCCTCCTTGGACGCCTCCGCGAACGACACGCGCAGCGCCAGGTCCTCGACCGGGTACCCGGTCAGCGCCATCTCGGGGAAGACCGCGAGGTGGGCGCCCGCCTCCACGGCCTTGCGGGACCACTCGACGACGAGTTCGGTGTTGCCCGCCAGGTCGCCGACACAGGCGTTGACCTGGGCGAGGGCGAGTCGGAGCTGTGGCATGGGGGCATTCTCGCTCACTCGGAGCGGCCTTGGCGGACGTTGTGGCGGACGTGTCACACCTACGATCGAAGATGTGCGCCGTCCGATGATGCTGTTCCTCGCCCTCCCGCTCCTCGCCTCGTGCACGAGCGTGCTGCCAGGATCGCCCAACGCCGGGATCGCGTTGGAGCAGAGAGGGCCTGCCGGGGTGGTGCCCGCCGGGTTGGAGCGGTTCTACGGCCAGCAGTTGGGCTGGGAGGACTGCGCGCCGTACGCGACGACGGGGACGACGACGTCGCTGTTCAAGAACAAGAAGTCGATCGAGTGCGCCCGCATGGAGGTGCCCCTCGACTACACCAAGCCCGACGGCCGCACGATCAAGATCGGGTTGCTGCGGCAGCCCGCGACCGGCGACCGGATCGGGTCGCTCGTGATCAACCCGGGTGGTCCGGGCGCGTCCGGCATGGCCGCGGCGGCGGGCATGGGCGCGCAGGTCAAGTCGTCGCCGGTGGGTGAGCGGTTCGACCTGGTCGGGTTCGACCCGCGGGGCATCGGGGCGAGCGAGCCGCAGGTCAAGTGCCTGACCGACGCCGAACGGGACGCCGACCGGCTGGACACCGACATCGACACGTCACCGGCGGGCCTGGCGGAGACCGAGTCGGAGAACAAGGCGTACGCGGAGAAGTGCGCCGCGGTGACGGGCGCCGACGTGCTGGCCAACATCGGCACGCGGGACGTCGTGCGCGACCTGGACGTCATGCGGTCCGCGCTCGGCGACGAGAAGTTGACGTACTTGGGCTACTCGTACGGGACGCACATCGGCGCGGCGTACGCGCAGGCGTTCCCGGGCAACGTGCGGGCGCTCGTGCTGGACGGCGCGGTGGACCCGACGCAGAACCAGGTGGAGTCGCTGATCGCGCAGGGGGCCGGGTTCCAGAAGGCGTTCGACGCGTTCGCCGCGTGGTGCGCGACGCGGCAGGACTGCGCGCTGGGCACGGACCCGGCGAAGGCCAACCAGGCGTTCCGGGAGCTGACGTTGCCGCTGGTGCAGCGGCCGGTGGCGGTGGGCGAGCGGAAGCTGTCGTACAACGACGCGATCACCGGCGCGATCCAGGCGATGTACTCGGAGGAGCTGTGGGCGCCGCTGAACACCGGGTTGACGGAGCTGAAGAACAACCGCGGTGACGTGCTGATGTTGTTGGCGGACAACTACTTCGACCGGGACCAGCAAGGCCGGTACTCCACGATCACGGACGCGTTCGTGGCGGTGAAGTGCGTGGACGAGCCGCGGGTGACGGACAAGAACGTGCTGAACGACGTGGCGCGGCGGTACAAGCAGGCCGCGCCGTTCCTGGACGACGGTCAGCCGCCGGGCGCGGCGCTGGACGCGTGCGCGTTCTGGCCCGTGCCGCCGAGCGTGCAGGAGCACAAGCCGGTGTCCGGGCTGCCGCCGGTGCTGGTGATCTCGACGACGGGCGACCCGGCGACGCCGTACGAGGCGGGGGTCAGCCTGGCGAAGGAGTTGGGTGGCGGGCTGCTGACGTTCGAGGGGAACCAGCACACCGTCTACTTCCACGGCAACGAGTGTGTGGACGAGGCCGGGCACGCGTACCTGATCGAGGTGAAGCTGCCGGCCGAGGGGACGCGCTGCTCCTAGAAGGTCACACGTCCCACCGGGCGCGCAGGACGCCGTCGTCGTCCGGGAGCACGGCGGCGAGCAGTGGATGCCGCTCGTCCACGAACGTGGAGATCGCCATCGCCGCCCGGGCCTCGGCCAACAGCGGGGGCAGCTCCGGGTAGTGCTCGTCATCGGCGTAGCAGCTGGTGATGCGCCCGTCCTGGTGCTCCCAGACGATCTCCACGCTGCCTTCCTCCGGCAGGCCGCAGAGCACGGCGGCGACGTCGTCGTTCAGGTCGGGCCACACCCACAGCCGCGACCGCGGGGTGAGCCGGGTTCGGATCGCGTCGACGTCGGAGGCGCGGAGGCGGTGCCAGCGGGAGGCGTTGAGCACGTAGCCCTCTTCCAGGACCACCGCGCCGCGACGGGTGGCGAGGTCGCTCAGCTCAGCCCAGAAGGCGTCGTCGGCGGGCCGCTGCGGCGGGGGTCGGTCGAGGGTCCGCTCGTAGTCCTCGGGGTCCGTCGATTCCGGGAACAGCCCGAGTGCCCGGGTGCGGGCGACCGCGTTCTCGCAGGGCTCCGCACTGCCGATGTACATGTACTGGTCGAAGCCGACGTGGACGAAGAACCTCCCGTCCACCTCCAGGTCGCACGAGGCACCGTTGTCGCGCAGCATGGCCCGCAGGAGTTCGAGCCCGGTGGCCAGGTCCACCTCCGCGCCGTCGTGGAAGCCGGTCAGGTCCGGCGGGAACAGCCCGGCCAACCCGTACCCCTCGATCGGCGCCTCCACGCCGAAGGTGACGATGCCCGGGAGCAACGGGTCGCGAATGGCCAGGCGGGTGACGCCGGTGTCCTCGGCGAAGGCGGCCATGGCGGCGAGGTAGGCCGCTTCCACGACGCCGTGGTCGCTGGTGACGTCCTCGGGGCCGTGGTACCGGCCGTGCTCGTCGCGGTCGGCCGGGTCGTACTTGGTGATCCGGAAGACGTGGGGCAGGGGCACGCCGCACATCGAATCAGCGGTTGGCGAGGCCGTCGATCCGCAGGGTGGCCGAGTCGTCCCGGTGGGTCCCGGTGCTGCCGACGTGCTTGTCGCTGATCGCGGTGCCGTTCTTGAGCACGTGGTAGAGCGCCATGCCGTGGCCGCGGCCCAGGTCGTAGTCGTCCTTCAGCCATTGGAGGACGACGCCCGCCTTGGTGGTCGCGTCGTACCCGTGGTCGGCTGCCTCGGACAGCAGCTCGGCCGGCGTCTTGCCGGTCTTGCGCTCGATGGTGTCGAGGTACGCCTGGAAGGACATGGTCTGCTCCTGTTCGTCGGTGCGACCAGCCTAGGACAACTCGAGCTGTCTTGACAAGTTTTTTTGTCGGTACTGGACCCCAGAGCGGTTCGAGTTCAGGCCTGCTGCTCTGAAGGCGTTCCTGACGGCGCAGCGGACCAGCTCGCCAGGAGCTTGAGGCGGTCCTCGGTCGGTGAGCCCACGCGAGCCGTGTAGACGGCGAGCACGACGTCCGGGTCGCCGGTCGGTTGCAGGGTCTCGTAGTCGAGGTCCAGGTCGCCGACCACGGGGTGGTGGACGAGCTTCGTGCCGTGCGTCTTCTCCTGCACCTTGTGCTGCGCCCACAGCTTGCGGAACGTCTCGTCCTTCACCGACAGCTCACCCACCAGCGCGGCGAGCCTGGCGTCGTCCGGGTAACGCCCCGCGTCGAGCCTGAGGAACGCCACCATGTCGGCGGCGACCGTGGGCCAGTCGCGGTAGAACGTGCGGGATTCGGGGCGCAGGAACGTGTGCCTCGCCGAGTTGCGGTCCTCCGGGGCCAAGGCGCCGAAGCCGTAGAGGGCGTCGGCGAGCGGGTTCCACGCGAGGATGTCCGAACGGCGGCCCATCACGAACGCGGGCACGTCGTCGACCACGTCGAGCAGCCGGCGCAGGCCCGGTCGGATGCGTTGCGGCGCGGGGCGTTTCGACGGCGCGGGGCGGACGAGGTTGCGCAGGTGGGCGCGTTCGGTCTCGTCCAGGCGCAGCACGCGGGCGACGGCGTCGAGCACCGAGTCGGAGACGGCGGGCGTGCGGCCCTGTTCGAGGCGCATGTAGTAGTCCACGCTGACGCCGGCCAGCAACGCCAACTCCTCGCGGCGCAGGCCGGGGACGCGGCGCCGGCCGCCACCGGGCAGGCCGACGTCGTCCGGGCGGACGCGAGCACGGCGGCTGCGGAGGAACTCGCCCAGGTCGTGGTTCACCCATCCAGTATGGCCGCCGTCCCGGTGCCGAGCCTGGGTACTGCCAGACCTAGGGAACGCGGCCCCACAGGTTGACCAGAGCCTCTGGTACCTACTGCGACCAGGTCCAATGTTCTTGCCATGACCTACGACCTGAACAACCGCACTGCCGTCGTCACCGGTGCCGCGAGTGGCATCGGCGCCGAGATCGCGCTCGTCCTGGCCCGGTCCGGGGCGAAGGTCGCGCTGCTGGCCCGCCGCGCGGACCGGCTCACGGACCTGGCCGCCAAGATCGCCGCCGAGGGCGGGCAGGCGATCGCGGTCGCCGCCGACGTCACCGGTGACCTCACCGAGGCCGTCGAGGCGGTCCACACCGCCTTCGGGCGGGTCGACCTGGTGGTGAACAACGCGGGCGTGATGCTCGCGAACCCGCTCACCGAGGGCCGCGACGACGAGTGGCACCGGATGATCGACACCAACGTCAAGGGCCTGCTGAACGTGACCAAGGCGTTCACCGCGGACCTGGTCGAGGCGGGCGCGACCGGCACCGCCGACCTGGTGAACATCTCGTCCGTGGGCGCGCACCTGACGTTCCCCAACTACGCCGTCTACACCGCGACCAAGGCCGCCGTCACGCACCTGTCGGCGAACCTGCGCACCGAGCTCGGCCCGCTGGGCGTGCGGGTGACCAACGTCGAGCCCGGCCTGGTCAGCAGCGAGCTGGCCGACCACATGGACAACCCGGACGTGTCGGCGCACCTGACGCAGTGGCGCGAGCAGGTGCCGCCGCTGAACCCGGCCGACATCGGCGACGTGGTCGGTTTCGCCACCAGCCGCCCCAAGCAGGTGAACCTGCGGCAGCTCGTGGTGCTGCCGACGGTGCAGGTCTGAGGATCCGAGCCGCCCGGCGACGATGGTCGACGGGCGGCTCAGCTCGACCGGCGGCCGCGGTAGGCGCGTTGCTGACACGCCCGCGAGCAGTAGGCGCGAGGCCTGCCGGACGTCGGCTGCTCCACCGGGTTGCCACACACCTGGCATGTTTCATCACGCTTTACATCACGCTGCCGGACCAGGAGTTCGATGCCGTCGAGCACCCGGGCCAGGCCGAAGCCGAACGGGTCCGGCTGGTCGAAGCCACCGGACTCCCACAGCGAGGTCAACGTCGGGTAGCGGTCGAAGCGGGCGAACAGCGTGTCGCGCGCGCCCCACCACTCCTCGTCGCTCACCCCCGTGCTCCGCTCCGCCCGCGCGGCCTCGACCAGCGCGGACGCCTCGGCGTCCACGAAGCGCGCGACCAGGCCGACCGCCGCGACCACCTCGGCCGGGGCGAGGCCGGTGTCCACGACGATGGCCAAGGCGTGCTCGTAGTGGGCCAGCGCGTTGGGTCCGGGCACGTGCCGGGCGCCCGACCGCTCGGCCAGCCACGGGTGCCGTTTCCGCACGTCCCAGGCAGCCCGGGCGAACGTCTCCAACCGTGCGCGCCACCCGTCTTCCGGAGCCTGCGCGGGCGGGTCGCCCAGCACGGCGTCACGCATCAGGTCGACCAGGTGGTCGCGGCCCGGCACGTGGCGGTACAGCGACATGGTGGTGAAGCCGAGCCGTTCGGCGACCTTGCGCATGGACAGCCCGGCCAGGCCTTCCGCGTCGGCCACCTCGACCGCCGCGCCCACGATCGCCCGCAGGTTCAGCGCCGGTCGTTCCTCCCACAGGAGCTCGACCCCGCGGTCGGGATCGCCCGCTTTCCCCATCACGCACCTCCGCGCTCATGATATACATCTGAACTGTTTACGGCATAAACAGCGAAGGTGTGATCATGGTCGAGTTCCACGTCTCCCCCAGCGGGGACGATGCCACGGCGGGCACCGCCGAGCGGCCGTTCGCCACGTTGGCCCGCGCACGACAGGCCGCCCGCGAGGCGGACGGTGACGTCACCGTGCACCTCAGGGCGGGCACGCACGTGCTCACCGAGCCGTTCGACCTGACCGAGGAGGATTCCCGGGTCGTCTACCAGGCGTTCGGCTACGGCACCGACGCGCAGGAAGAGGTCGTCGTCAGCGGCGGGAAGGAAGTCGCCGGGCAACGGGGACCTGACGGCGTGTGGTTGGCCGAGGTCGGCGACCTCGTCACCCGCCACCTCGTGGTGAACGGGCGGCGGGTCGAGCGCGCCGGCGTGGACGGCCTGCCCGGCACGGTCCGCCGCACGCCCACCGGCTACGCCACCGACCACCCGCTGGACTGGCGCAACCCGTCCGGCGTCGAGTTCGTGCACCGGGGCGTCTACCCGTGGACGGAAGCACGCACGGCGGTCGCGTCCGCCACCGGGGACGGCGAGATCACCATGGCGCAGCCCGCGTTCGGCTGGGCCGTGGACCTCTACAACTCGGAGTGGTTCGGCCAGGTCATGTCCGGTCCCCCGGCGCCGACCCGCGTCGAGAACGACCCGGCGTTCCTGACCGAGGGCACGTTCGCGCTGGACCGCTCGCGGCCCGGGCACCACGTCCTGCACTACCTCCCGCGCCCGGACGAGGAGCCGCGGGTGGTCGCGCCCGTGCTCGAAGTGCTCGTCCGGGCCACCGGCGTGCGGGACGTGGCGTTCCGGGGCGTGACGTTCGCCGACACCACGTGGCTGCGCCCCGGCAGCGACCGGGGCTTCCTGCACTACCACTCGAACGGCTACTACGACGGCGGCCGGATCGGGAAGGTGGAACCGGCCGAGGGCGCGTGGCTGACCGTGCCCGAGGAGCACGAGGAGATCCCCGCCTGCGTGCGGCTCGACGGCACGACCGGTGTGCGGTTCGAGGGCTGCCGGTTCACCCGGCTGGGCGCGACGGGGCTCGGCGCGACCGGCGGCGCGGACCTCGTGGTGCGCGGCTGCGACTTCGACACCCTCGCCGCGTCCGCCGTCTCGATCACCGGCACCCGCGGCGCGACGGTCGAGGACAACCTCATCGCGCACGTCGGGCTGGACCACTCCGGCTCGGCCGGCATCACGTTCCACGACACCGAGAACTGCACCGTCGCGCACAACCACGTCCACGACGTGCCCCACAACGGCATCGTGGCCAACCCGTCCCGCGGCGGCACCCGCATCACGCGCAACCTCGTGACCGGGGCGATGGGCGTGCTGGCCGACGGCGGCGGGATCTACCTGTCCGGCGCGCAGGGCACGTCCGAGAACGGGGCCGTGATCAGCGGGAACGTCATCGAGGACACCCGCACGCCGTACAACTTCGGCCTCTACACCGACTACGGCGCCACGTGGGTGGCGGTCGAGGGGAACGTGGTCGCCCGCGCCGACAACACCGCCGTGCTGCACGTCTACCCGCCGTTGGAGCACGTCGCCTACCGGGGCAACTTCTGGGACGCCGACCCGGTGGGCAGCGACGCCGTGCCGGACGGCGTCACCTACGAGGACAACACCACGATCGCCGACCCGGCCGCGCTCGACGCCGCCACGGCCGACATCCGGGCGCGGGCGGGGCTGCTCACGACACGGGCCTGACGAACGGGAACAGCACGGTCTGCCGGATCGACGTGCCGGTGAGCATCATCAGCACCCGGTCCACACCCATGCCGAGCCCGCCGGTGGGCGGCATCCCGTGCTCCAGGGCGTCGAGGAAGTCCTCGTCCAGGTCCATCGCCTCGACGTCGCCGCTGGCCGCCTTCAACGACTGCGCCTCCAGCCTGCGGCGCTGCTCCACCGGGTCGGTCAGCTCCGAGTAGGCCGTGCCGATCTCCGCGCCGAACGCCACCAGGTCCCAGCGTTCGGCGAGGCGGGGATCGGCGCGGTGCGGCCGGGTCAGGGGCGACACCGAGGTCGGGAAGTCGGTGTAGAAGGTGGGGTCGACCGTGTTCGGCTCCACCAGCTCGTCGTACGCCTCCTGCACCAGCGCGCCGTGGTCGGCGTCCTCACCCGGCTCGATGCCGTGGCCCGCCAGCAGGGAACGCAGCTCCGGCAACGGGGTGTCCGGGGTGACCGTCGCCGAGAGGGCGGCGGACACGGCGGTGTGGACGGGGATGACCGGCCACTCCCCCGAGAGGTCGACCTCCACGCCGTCGCGCAGGGCGATCGGGCGGCCGTGCGCGGCCACGGCGGCGTGCTGCACGAGTTCCCGCATGAGGTGCAGCATCGTCGTGTAGTCGGCGTAGGACTGGTAGGCCTCCACCATGGTGAACTCCGGGTTGTGCGAGGCGTCCGCGCCTTCGTTGCGGAAGTTGCGGTTCAGCTCGAACACGCGGTCCACGCCCGCCACGCACAGCCGCTTCAGGTACAGCTCGGGCGCGATCCGCAGGTACATGCGCATGTCGTAGGCGTTGATGTGGGTGACGAACGGGCGGGCGTTCGCGCCGCCGTGCACGGCCTGGAGCATCGGCGTCTCGACTTCGAGGTAGCCGCGGCCGTGCAGGAAGTCGCGGATGCCGCGCACGACGTCGCTGCGCAGCCGCAGCATCCGCGCCGAGTCCTCGTTCACCACCAGGTCCAGGTACCGCCGGCGGACGCGCGCCTCCGGGTCGGACAGGCCCTTCCGCTTGTCCGGCAACGGGTGCAGGCACTTCGCGGTCACCGTCCACTCGTCGGCCAGCACGGACAGCTCGCCCCGCCGCGAGTGGACCACCTCGCCGCGCACGCCCACGTGGTCGCCGAGGTCGACGCCCGCCTTCCACGCGGTCAGGTCCACCCGGCCGGCGTCGAGCATGAGCTGGAGCTCGCCGGTGAAGTCGCGGACGCGGGCGAAGCACAGGCCGCCGAGCTCGCGCAGCGCCACGATCCGGCCGGTCACCGAGACGGTCTCGCCGAGCCGTTCCCGCGCCTGCGCCAGGGAGTGGTCGCGCGGGTAGTCCACCGGGTACGGGTCGATGCCGGCGGCACGCAGCCGGTCCAGCTTGGCGAGCCGGACGCGGACCTGCTCCGGGCGGCGGACCCGGCGCGGCTCGACCTTGATCGCGTCGATCTCGGCGACGGCCGCGGCGAAGCCCGTGTCGGCGGTCTCGTGGCGGAGCGCGCGGGACGACCCGCGCTTGACCAGCGACCGCAGGCTCGGCACGAACCCCTCGGCGACGCCCGCCGCGACGCTCACCCGAGGCAGCTGGCGGGCGCGGAAGAAGCACAGGTAGCGCGGCAGCCACTCCGGGCCGTACTTGGCGTTGGACCGGTACAGCGACTCCAGCTGGAAGAACCGGGACGCGAGGCTCAGCACCGCGCGCCACGTCCGCAGCACCGGGCCCGCGCCGATCCGCCCGCCCTCCTCGAACACCGCGCGGAACATGGCGAAGTTCAACGACACCCGCTCGACGCCCAGCCGGGGTGCGGCGGACACCAGCTCGGCCACCATGAACTCGTTCAGGCCGTTCTCGGCGGCGCGGTCGCGGCGCATCAGGTCCAGCGACAGCCCGCGCCTGCCCCACGGCACGAACGAGAGCAGGCCGCGCAGCTCCCCGTGCTTGTCGTAGGCCTCGACCATCACGCACCGGCCGTCGGTCGGGTCGCCCAGCCTGCCCAGCGCCATGGAGAACCCGCGCTCGGTCTCCGCGCCGCGCCACCGCTCGGCCAGGTCGAGGATCGCGGCCAGCTCGGCGGCCGGGATGTCGGCGTGCCGCCGCACGCGGGCGGTGTGCCCGGCGCGTTCCACCCGGCTCACGGCCTGCCGCACGGCCCGCCGCTCGGGACCCGTCAGGGTGAACTCGCGCACGTCCAGCACGGCCTCGTCGCCGATCTCCAACGCCTTCAGGCCCGCCGCCGCGTACACGTGCGCGCCGCGTTCGCTCGCGCCGAGCACGCCGGGCAGCCAGCCGTACTGCCGTGCCTCGGCCAGCCACTCCTGCACCGCCTGAGGCCAGGCTTCCTCGTCACCGATCGGGTCGCCGCTGGCCAGCGTGGTGCCGGCGAGGACGCGGTAGGTGAGCGCGGCGCGGCCGTTCGGCGCGAACACCACGCTCTTGTCGCGGCGGGTGGCGAAGTAGCCGAGCGAGTCCGGTTCGCCGTGCGCGGCCAGCAGCCGTCGCACGGACAGCTCCTCGTCGTCGTCCAACGACCGGCTCGACCGCACGCCGCGGAAGAACACGTACAGGGCGGCGATCGCGACGAGCATCCCGCCGAACCCCAGCAGGACGCCCAGCCACGGCGGGCCCTCGCCGCCGCGGCGTTGCGGCAGCACCTCGCCGGTGATCTGGTTCGCCGCCCAGCCCAGCTTGTGCCACGTGCCGTGCAGGTGACCCGGGAAGACCTCGGTCAGACCCCAGCCGACGAGGGACAGCACCACGATCCCGCCGAAGAGGACGACGAGCGTCTGCCGCCAGGCGCCCGCCGCCAGCTTGGCCGGGAACGCGTCCTTGATGGCCAGCAGCAGCACGATGAGCCCGACCGTGACGACGACGAAACTGCCGAGGTCGACGGTCACGCCCCAGCGGTCCGGCGGCTCGTCGGTGCCGAGGAACGGCCCCGGGTCGATCCAGTAGCGGACGATGAGGAGCAGCACGACGCCCGCGTTGAGCACCTGGAACAGCAGCAACGTCCACAGCGCGGCCCTCTTGCGCCTGCGCAGCGCGGCGCCCAGCACCACCAGCACCAGGGCGATGAACAGGTTCGCCTCTACGGGTAGGCCCAGCAGGTACGAGACCCGGAGAATGCTCGTGGCGAGGTCGGACTCCTCGTCGATCACGAACAGCAGGAGCGACGCCGCGGCCGCCACCTGGACGACGGTCGCGACCGCACCCGCCGTCCGCCACTTCCACTTGGCCACCGCCACGACACGCTCCAGGGGGTTCCGGTTGTCCACCATGGTCGCCTCACTCGCCGGTCGCGTGCACGTGCAGGCATCCGGGCGTGTCGACGGCCCCGCGGTGGTGCTCAGCTCGGCGTTGGGTGGCGCCTGGTTCGACTGGGACGCGGTGGTGGCGCTGCTGCCCGACGCGCGCGTGCTCGTGTTCGACCGGCCGGGCACGGGGTGGTCGGAGCCCGCGCTGGCGCCCGCGACGCTGGCCCGTGAGGTGGCCGTGCTGGACGCGGTGCTGGCCGGTGAGCCGTCGGCGGTGCTGGTGGGGCACTCGATGGCGTCGCTGCACGTGGAGGCGTGGGCGCGGTTGCGGCCGGGACGGGTGCGCGGGGTCGTGTCGGTGGACCCCGATCCGGAGGTACCGGGCGCGGGGCGGCCGTTCGACCTGTCGGCGGCGGTGGCGCGGTGGGTGCTGCGGGCGGGGTTGGACCCGGTGGTGGCCGCGCAGGGGCTTCGGCTGCGGCGGTGGGCGATGCGCGGGTCGACGCTGGGGCGGCGTGATCCGGCGACCCCGGCGGCGCTGCGGTCGGTGTACGGGCGGCCGTCGGTGACGCGGGCCGTGCTGGACGAGCTGGCGTCCTACCCGGCCCAGGTGGCCGCGGTGGAGCGGTTGCGGGCGTTCCGGCCGTTGCCGCGGGTGCCGTTCACCGTGCTCACGGCGGGTCGGCGGGAGTTCGCGGCGCACGTGGCGCTGGCCGCGCAGACCCCGACCGGGCGCACCGTGCTGGTGCCCGGCAGCCGCCACATGATGCCCGTCGACCGGCCGGACGCGGTGGCGTTGGCGGTGCTCACGGCGTTGCGCGGCGCGTGAGCCGGGCGGGCACGGTACTCCTGATCAGCGTGGTTGGCGATGTGGCGGACCGACCATGTGAAGCGTCTCGCACTCCGCGCAATTACCCCGGTGTCGGTGTCAGGCTGGTCGGGTAACCGTGCAACAAGGTCCCGGGGACCAGCGACGAAGCCGGCCCCGAGGGAGGACGGTCGACGATGACCTCGACAGAGGTAACCGCGCCCTACGGCAACGGGGCGGGCAGCGCCCCCACCGGCAAGAAGGTGCGCATCCACCACCTGCGGGAGCTGAAGGAACGCGGCGAGCCGTGGCCCATGCTCACCGCCTACGACATGTACACCGCGGAGCTCTTCGACGAGGCGGGCATCCCGGTGCTGCTGGTCGGCGACTCCGCGTCCAACAACGTCTACGGCTACGACACGTCGCTGCCGGTGACCGTGGACGAGCTGATCCCGCTGGTCCGGGGCGTCACCCGGTCGGTGAAGCGGTCGCTCGTCGTGGCCGACCTGCCGTTCGGCTCCTACCAGGTGTCGGTCGAGCAGGCCGTGGCGACGGCCGTGCGGTTCATGAAGGAAGGCCGCGCGCACGCGGTGAAGCTCGAAGGCGGGAAGCACTTCGCACCGCACATCGAGGCCATCGTGCGGGCGGGCATCCCGGTCATGGCGCACATCGGGTTCACCCCGCAGAGCGAGCACCAGCTCGGCGGCTACCGCGTGCAGGGCCGCAACGACGCCTTCGACTCGGTGGTCGAGGACGCGCACGCCGTCGAGGCCGCGGGCGCGTTCGCCGTGGTGCTGGAGATGGTGACCAGCGAGGTCGCCAAGCAGATCACGCACGACCTGGTGATCCCGACCGTCGGCATCGGCGCCGGACCGGACACCGACGCGCAGGTGCTCGTCTGGCAGGACATGATGGGCCTGCGCCGCGGGCGCGCGCCGCGGTTCGTGAAGCGGTACGCCGACGTGGCGGGCGTGATGAAGTCGGCGGCGGAGCAGTTCGCGGCCGAGGTGAAGGGCCACCAGTTCCCCGGCCCCGAGCACACCTTCCACTGATCGTGCTACGTGGTCGCCGCGTCGGCTCTGGCCAGCACGGCGACCACGTTCATGCCGGTCCGAATTCCGGTGATTCCTTTCGCAGAGGAATAGTGCGATAACGAGCACTATTCGCTTTCGGATGCGTTCCCGGTTTTCCCACAATATTGCGGGTCGACCGCGCCACAGGTATGCCACTATCGCGGCCGAAGGCGTGATTTCAGGTCGACTCGGGACGGTTGATGGTCTCCAACGGCGAGTGGTCGCGCGCCCGCGTAGCGGCTCAGAGCCCGTGCCGCCGCACCATCGGCGCGACCAGCTCGGCGCGCGTGCGCCACACCGGCCGCCGCGAGGTGAGGATCGTGGCGAACAGCAGCGCGCTGCCCAGGACCGCGGAGACGACCACCATCGCGACGTCCTCCTCGCCGCCGCCCAGCGACGCGCCACCGAAGGCGACGACCACCGCGGCCAAGCCGAGCGCCGCCGTGCGCGCTGGGTCCGACCAGCGGAAATCCCGGCCCGTCAAGACCTGCTCGCGGAGTTCGTACGACCGCCGGGCCAGGTCGGGGTCGACCGGCTCCAGCTCCGCCAGCCTCTCGGCCACCTTCGCGCACTGCACGAACTGGGCCGCGCTGGTGATCTCCAGGTCCCCGTCGCGGGTGACCGAACGGCACGTGTCCGCGACCGCGAGCAGCCGGGCCGCGAGCAGGTCGACGGCATCCGGCTCGCGTTCGGCCTCGGCCACCTCGGCCCACCGGTGGGCGACCGCCAAGTCGGTCCGGTTCTCCACGTCGACCTCCGATTCTCGGTTCGGGAGAAGGTTTCCATGAGCGATTCGCTCGGCGCGAAGATAGCCGAGAACCGCGACGCGGAACGGCCGCCGCACGAGACGTCCCCGGAACGGACGAGACGGCTGGCCGCGCCCGGGTCCCTCGGTTTCGCCGCGACGGCCGCGGCGCTTTTCCTGGTGGTGAGCCTCGGTCTCGGCTTGGGGACGATCTACGTGCCGCGGTGGTTCGAGGACCCGCCTCCCGCCGCGCCCACCGCCGAGGCGGGTCCGTACGACGTGACGCCGACCGGCACGACGTCGTCGAGGAGGACCACCGGCCGGCCGACGACGACGCGGAGCACGTCGAGCGGCACGCCGGTCGGGTACTTCCGGTACACCGGCCCCGAAGGCCTCACCACCGTGCTCCCGGACTCGTACACGGTGCTCGACAACAGCGGCGCGGGCGTCATCACCGCGCGCAACCAGCTCGACCCCGATGTCGAGGTGCGGTTCGGCGGGGCTCCGCCGGAGGGCTACGACGGCCTCTACGACACCATCGCCAGAGCGGCCGAGAGCAACGCCGGGCTGGAGGACTACCGGCAGCACGCGCTGGAGCGCACGGGGCACGACGGTCTCGACGCGGTGGACTGGGAGTTCCAGTACCAAACCGAAGAGGGCCAGACCCGGCGGGTCCGCGCGCACTACTGGCGGACGGGCGGCATCGAGTACGTCCTGCTGGCCACGGCCGCGACGAGCCGCTGGTCGGAGGCGCGGCAGCTACTCGACACGATGATCGACCACAGCGACACCCCTTGAGGAGCGACACCGAAGATGGTCCTGGCCGACACGCGGTCCGTCCGGCACGCGGCAGCCGACGATGACAGGGGTGCCGACCGCGACGAGGGCACGCGCCACCTGTGCGCCGCCGCCCACCTCAGCCGCGACTTCGCCGACGCGGCCCTCCAGGAGCTGCTGGTCGAGCCGACCCGGCCGGCCGCGCCCGCGCCCGGGGTGGACACCTCGGCCGTGCTCACCGAGGCGCTCGCGGCCCGGCTGCGCACGGACGTCGTCGACGTGCTGGTGCTCGTGCTGCTGGGCCTGACGCTGTACTTCTCGGTGTCGCTCGCGGTGGTGTGGATCACCATCGCGGTGCTGCTGAGCCTGCCGAAGATCATCCGGGTCTGGCTCGCGGCACGGGCCAGGCGCGGCGACACCCGCCCGGTCCGGCCCGTGCGCATGGGCATCACCGTCCTCACCCTCGTGCTGTCCATCGGACCGGTGGTCACCATGATCGGCGGCGACCCCGAAGGCACCGCGGAGGACGCGTTCGAGGACGTGGTCGGCCTCTCGCTGCTGGCGGCGGCGCTGGTCGTGCTGCTGGCCAACCGGCTGGTCGTCGCGCACCACGTGACCGCGCGCTTCGGTCCGCTGCGCGGCTCCGCGCCGCATCCCGTCGACCGCGCCCTGCTGCGCCTGGCGCCCGCTCTCGCCCGGCGCATCGCGGAACGCCACGGCGCGGCCACCCGCGTCGCGCCCGGTGCGTCCGAAGAGGACGGTCTCGTGCCGCTTGTGGTGCACCGCGGCTACCAGCCGTTCGTCGGCGCGGGCGACATCCACGAGCCGTGGACCGTCGCCGTGCCGCTCGAACGCCGGTCCGACGTGCCGAGAACCGACGTCACCCTCGGCACCTCGACGCTCCTGGACGGCATCACGGCCAAGGTCACCGACCTGCGGACCGCGTCGCTGCTCGCGCCGAGCGGCCGGCTCGGCGCGCTCAAGGTGGACGACTACGTCGTGGTCGCCGCGCAGGGCCTGGTGGACCACCTTCCCGACCGGGTCTCGGCGCACTACCTGCGCCGGCCCGGCGAGCCGCCCTACACGCATGTGTCCCGGGCGCACGCGCACGAGCTGCGTGACAACCCGCTGGAGTGGTCCCGCTTCTACCGCCGGTTCGCGGTGGAGACCTGGGACCGCGACCTCGTGCTGTCCGTGTTCGTGCACGTGGCGATGGACGAGTCCACGCTGTACCTGGAGTGGACACCGTGCGTGCTGCGGCCGATCAGCTCCGAGCTCAAGTCCGTGGACGCCGAGCCGGCGTCGGCGTGGGTGCCGGTGGGCCGTGCCCTCAAGGACCTCGTGCTGCTGCCCGCGAGCGCGTTGTCCCGCATCGTGCGGCTCACCACGCACCCGCGCCCCAGTGCCCAGGCGGGCGCACGGGTGGACGCCGACAAGTACGGCTCCCTGATGACGCTGCGGGAGATGGCGGCCGACGTTGAGCTGCACAGCTACTTCCAGCAGGCCGACGTCGAGCGCTACACACACCTGCTGCGCACGCGCGTCACGCTGGCCGTGGCGGAGATCCTGCGTGACGCGGGCTACCACACGGCGTCGTTCGACCAGCAGGCCCAGTCGATCGTCAACAACACCGTCAACACGGTCACCGTCACCGAGGGCGGCACGCTGACCGGGCACGTGCTGCAGGCCGGGTCGCTGAACGGAGACATCGACATCACCGGCTGACGGTGATCCACTCGCGACGGTTCTCGGGCAGAGTGGTGCGCATGTACCCGGAGATCGAACCGTACGACCAGGGCCTGCTCGACGTCGGCGACGGCAACCGCGTCTACTGGGAGGTGTGCGGCAACCCCTACGGCAAGCCCGTGGTGTTCCTGCACGGCGGGCCCGGCGGTGGTTGCGCGCCCGTGCACCGCAGGTTGTTCGACCCGGCCGCGTACCGGATCGTGCTGATCGACCAGCGCGGCTGCGGGCGGTCGCTGCCGCACGCGTCCGAGCCCGGCACGGATCTGTCGGACAACACCACCTGGCACCTGGTGTCCGACCTGGAGAAGGTCCGCGAGCACCTGGGCGTCGACCGGTGGCAGGTGTTCGGCGGGTCGTGGGGGTCGACGCTGGCGCTGGCGTACGCCGAGACGCACCCGGACCGGGTGACCGAGCTGGTGCTGCGGGGCGTCTTCACGTTGCGGCGCAAGGAACTCGACTGGTACTACGGCGGCGGCGCCGGGTTCCTGTTCCCGGAGCTGTGGGAGCAGGTCGTGTCGCGCGTGCCCGAGGGCGCCGACGTGATCGAGACCTACGGGCGGCTGCTGGACGACCCCGACCCGGCCGTGCGCGAACCGGCCGCGGTGGCGTGGAGCGTGTGGGAGGGGTCGACGGTCACCCTGCTGCCCCGGCCGGAGCTGGTGGAGATGTTCGCGCGGCCCCGGTACGCGGTGGCGTTCGCGCGGATCGAGAACCACTACTTCCGGCACGGCGGGTGGTTGGAGGAAGGGCAGCTGCTGCGTGACGCGGGGAAGCTCGCGGGCATCCCCGGCGTGATCGTGCAGGGCCGCTACGACCTGGCCACCCCCGCTGTGACGGCCTGGGACCTGCACCGGGCGTGGCCGGGGTCGGAGCTGGTGATCGTGCCGGACGGCGGGCACGCGTTCGACGAGCCGGGCGTGCTGCGCGCGTTGCTCGCGGCGACCGACCGGTTCAAGGCGGTGTGATCCGGCCCATCCGCGCTTGGACTCGCGGCACCGGGTGCGACCAGACTCCGGTGCGTGGAACTGCGACCGGTGACACCGGACAACGTCAAGGCGGCCTGTGCGATGGAGGTCGAGCCGGGGCAGGAGCGATTCGTGGCGTCCGTCGCGGAGTCGCTCGCCGAGGCCTACGCGCAGCCGAGCGTCGCGTGGCCACGGCTGGTCTACGACGGTGAGCGGCTCGTCGGGTTCCTGATGGGCGGGTTCGACCCCGACAGCCCGGTCGACTACTTCCGGTGCGGCATCTGGCGGCTCGCCGTGGCGGCCGGTCGGCAGGGCGCCGGGTACGGGCGGTTCGCGGTCGAGGCGTTCGGCGCCGAGGCACGTCGGCGCGGCGCGGACCGGATCACCGTGCTGTGGGTGCCGGGACCCGGCGGGCCCGAGGGGTTCTACCTGCGCTGCGGGTTCACGCCGACCGGGCAGGAGTTCCACGGGCAGGTGGTCGGCGAACGGTTCCTCACGGCCTGAGCGCGGTCTCCAAGGCGTGCCGCGCCTCTACGAGCGACGGGCCGTACCAGGTCAGGTAGCGCCCCGAGACGTGCACGGGACGCAGGCCCGGGAAGAACTGCGGGCCGTCGTCCGGGGTGAACAGGTACGGCTCGTCGGGCAGCACGACCAAGTCGGCGTCCTGCAGCTCGCGCAACTCGGGGCGGGGGTAGCGCTCGGGGTGGTCGGCGAAGGCGTTGACCACGCCGAGGCGCAGCAGCACGTCGCCGGCGAACGTGTCCCGACCCAGCACCACCCACGGCTTGCGCCACACCGGGACCACGGCCCGCGTCCACGGCGGCGTCATCTCGCGCCACAGCCGTTCGGCCTCGACCAGCCACTCCGGTTCCACGTCCCACGCCGTGCCGAGCAAGCGGCGCAGCGAGCCCAGCGCGGCGGGCACGGTGGCGGGCGCGGCGGTCACCCACACCGGGATGCCGTCGGCACGCAGCCGTGCCACGTCCTCCGGCCGGTTCTCCTCGCTGTTGGCCAGCACCAGGTCCGGGCGCAGCGCCAGCACCCGGTCCACCTTCGGGTACTTCGAGCCACCGACGCGGGTGACCTCCAGGTCCGGCGGGTGCGTGCAGTAGTCCGTGGCCCCGATCAGGACGGCCGGGTCGACGGCCCCGGTGACCAGCGCTTCGGTCAGCGACGGCACCAGGCTGACCACGCGCGTCGGCGGGCCGGGCAGCGGGACCGGCTCGCCGAGGTCGTCGACCGGCAGCATCAGATGTCGGTGATCTTCAGGCCGGCGTGCGCCTTGTAGCGGCGGTTGATCGCGATGAGGTTCGCGGTGAACGCCTCCACCTGGTGCGCGTTGCGCAGCCGTCCGCCGTAGACGCCACGGAAGCCCGGGATCGTCTCGGCCAGCGCGCGGACCAGGTCGGTCGCCTCGCGGTCGTCACCCAGGACCAGCACGTCGTTGTCCACGGCCTCGACGGTCAGGTCGGCCAGGGTGACCGCGGAGACGTGGTGGAACGCGGCCGTGACGCGGGAGTCCGGCAGGAGCGCGGCGGCCTGCTGCGCGGCGCTGCCCTCCGGCACGGGCAGCGCGAACGGGCCCTGCTTGTCGAAGCCGAGCGGGTTCACGCAGTCGATCACGACCTTGCCGCGCAGCGGTTCGCGCAGCGACGCCACGGTGTCCGCGTGCCCGTCCCACGGCACCGCGATCAGCACCACGTCCGCCTGCTCGGCGCAGCCCTCGTTGTCGGCGCCGCTGACGTGCCCGACCCCGGCCTGCGACCGCACCTCCTCGGCGGCGGCCTCGGCGCGGTCGGCGTTGCGGGAGCCGATGACGACCTTCAAGCCCGCCTTGGCCCAGCGCAGCGCCAAGCCCTTGCCCTGCGCCCCGGTCCCGCCCAGCACCCCGACCGCGAGCTCACGAATATCAGTCACCCGGCCATCACAGCACACCCGCTCCGGGCGGGCCCGCCGATCGCGTGCGTGATCACAACCGTTCGAAGACGACCTTCCGGCGCTCCGGGTCGGCCTCCACCAGGCGCACCGCGATCCGTTCGCCTTCCGGCAGGTTCTCGCCCGTGCAGCGGCCCATCACCGGCGGTTGGGCGACGAAGACGTCCGCGCCGTTGGCGTCCGCCCGCAGCACCACCGCCTCGAACCGCTGCCCCACCCGGTCGGCCAGCACCCACGCCTCGACCTGGTCCAGGCACGCCCGGTCGACCTTGCTCGCCACCGCGTCCGAACCGCCCATCAGACCGGGCAGCAGGGGCAACGCCTTGGCCAGCCACCCGGGCACGTCCTGCCCCGCCGTGACGGCCAGGCACACCTCGGTGGCGAAGCGGTCCACCAGCCGGCGCAGCGGCGCGGTCACGTGCGCGTAAGGCGCGGCCAGGCCCGCGTGCGTGGAGACGGCGGGCACCTCGCCGTTGAACGCCGTGTAGCCCGCGCCGCGCAGCAGCCGGGTCGCGTCCACGAACAGCGCCAACGCCTCCGGGCGGCTCGGGTCCAGGCCCGCGAGCAGCCGTGACGGGGTCATGCCGGCCGGCCACGGCACGCCGAGCGCGTGCGCGGACCGCCGCAACGCGTCCACCGCGCCGTCGTCCGCGTCGGGCAGCGTGCGCAGCACACCGACCTTGGCGTCGATCATGATCTTGGCCGCGGACATGCCGGTGAGCAGGGAGATCTCCGCGTTCCAGGAGTCGACGTCGGCGCGCGGCCGGACCGCGAGCTTCCAGTCCCCGTCCCCGTTCGGCACGATCTCCTGCTCCGGCAGCTGCAGCTCGACGGCGCCGCGCTCGACCGCTCGTTCCCGCCGCAACCGGCCGAAGTCGGGCAGCGCCTCGATCGACGGGTGCGGCGTGCCCGCGTCGAACTGCGCCTGCACGCCCTCGTAGTCGAACTGCGCGGTCGAGCGCACCACCGCCCGCCGCACCCGCACCTCGACCGGCTCGCCGTCCGGCCCGCACTCGAACGTCCACAGCACCGAGGGCCGCGTCTGCCCCGGCAGCAGGCTCGCCGCGCCCTCCGACAGCACCGGCGGGTGCAGCGGCACGTTGCCGTCGGGCAGGTACAGCGTCTGACCGCGCTTGCGCACCTCGGTGTCCAGCGCGCCGCCGGGCACCACGAACGCGCCCAGGTCGGCGATCGCGTAGTGCACCCGGAACCCGGACCCGACCCGCTCCACCAGCAGCGCCTGGTCCAGGTCCTTCGCGCCGGGCGGGTCGATCGTCACGAACGGCAGGTCGGTCGCGTCCTCGCGGTCGGCCAGGCCCACGTCGCGCGACACCGCGGCCTGCGCCTCGGCCAGCGCGTCCGCCGGGAACTCCTCGGGCAGGCCGAACTCGGTCCGGATGCCGCCGAAGTCCAGGTCCGCTCGGCCGGTGCGGATCACCATGGGGTGCACCCTAAGCCGGCCTCAGCGCTTGCCCCAGTCCTTATCGGCCTTGTCCTCGGCTTTCGTCCGCTCCCGCGCCAGCTCCAGCGCGCGCTGCGCCGTGGCCTCGTCCGGGTAGGGGCCCATGCGGTCCCCGCCCCGGCAGCCCACACCGTGCTCGACCGTCTGGTGGGTCAGGCAGTAGTACCAAGCGTTCGGGTCAGAAGCCATGCACCCAGGTTTCCATGCGCCGCAGCGCATGTCATGTTCACCGCTGCGGCGGACGGGGCGCCTGCACCGGGACGGGACCCGACTGCGGGTAGGTGGGCTGCGGCACGACCGGCGGCGGCTGGGGGAACCCGCGCGGCGGCGTGTTCTGGTTGGCGTTGGCGAACTCGCCCGGGATCGGGTCGAGCACCGACACCAGCACCGTCTTGTGCTCCGGGTCGGTGATCAGCGCGCCGGAGCGGTCCCGGTAGACCAGCTCGCCGTCCGAGTCGATCTCCACGATCGCGCCCACCTCGGCCAGCTGGTCCTCGTCCAGGTCCACCAGCCGTTCCACCCGGGACGGCACCACCCGGTACACGGGCCAGTTGAGGTGCGCGTACGTGCGGTGGAAGTCGGCGAGCAGGTGCGCCATCTGCTGCTGCCACGGCAGCGGCATGGCCTCGACCAGCGACCGCGGCAGCACCGCGTACGACTGGTCGGTGCCCGGCGGCCGGCTGTTCAGGTAGTCCCGCGTCGGCGTGCTCGACGCGGGCGGCCCGGCGTGGCGCTGGATGGGTTCGTGGTTGAACACCGTCGTGCCTCCCTACACGCCCGGCCGGACGGCCAGTGGCATCAACTCGTGGTAGTCCCAGTTCACCTTGCTGATCTTCACCACGTCACCGGTCTGCGGCGCGTGGATGTACTCGTCGTTGCCCAGGTACATCGCCACGTGGTGGACGGTGACCGGGTCGGCCGGGTTGGTGGCCCAGAAGATCAGGTCACCGGCCTTGGCCTCCCGCACGGGCAGGTACGCGCCGCCGGACATGTACTGGTCGTTCGCCACCCGCGGGATCTTCACGCCCGCCGCGCCGAACGCCTTGACCAGGATGCCGGAGCAGTCCCACGCGTCCGGGCCGTTGCCGCCCCACAGGTACGGCTCACCGAGCTGCTGCTTGGTGAACTCGATCGCGGTGCCCGCCGCGTTCGACGCGAGCAGGTACTCGCCGACGCTCTCGCCGCAGCCCGCCGGGTCGCTGACGTCGCCTTCCTTGCTGATCAGGAACGCCGCCATGGCCTCCCAGTTGTGGTACCGGTCGGGGAACGCCGACCGCTCCACGTCCTGGGCCGAGTCACCCGGCCGCTGCTCCTCCCAGTCCGGCAGCTTGAGCAGCACGTCGTAGAACTTGTTGATCGCGTACTGGGGGTCGGTGACCTGCTGGGGCGTGCCCCAGCCCATCGACGGGCGCATCTGGAAGATGCCGAGCGAGTCGCGGTCGCCGTAGTCGAGGCTGCGCAGCCCCGACTCGGTCATGCCCGCCTGGATCGCGACCTGCCACGCCAGCGGCGGCAGCTTGCGCTCGCGGCCGATGGAGATGATGTTGGCGACGGTGGTGCGCTGCTCGTCGGTGAGCCGGTCCGCCTCCCGGCGGCCCTTCTCCTCGCCGCCGCCACCCCACGGGCCGATCGAGGCGTTGCAGCTCGCCATGCGGATGCCGGCGGCTTCCTCCGACGGGGTGTTCTCGCTGAGCACGGTGGACACGCCGTTGGTCACGGTCACGGCGACCACGGCCACCACCGCGACGACCAAGAGCCCGATCTTGAGCATGTCACCCCACCTTGGTCCAGTCGGTCACGACCCAGCCCTCGGGGAGCTTCGCCACCGTGACGATCAGCTTGCCGTCCTCCAGCCGGGCCTCGAACTCCGCCGACGCGGTGAACGACTTGATGGCCTTGACCGGTTCGTCGATCACCGCGGGCACGTTCGCCGGGTCGACCGACTCCAGCGCGGGGAACTTCTCGTTCGAGGTGTGCGGCTTCAGCCCGGCCAGCCACTGCTCCTTGGTCGTCTTGCCCGGCTGGAACGCGCTGAACGCGTCGACCCACATGTCGGCGACCAGTTGCGCGTTCGGGTTCACCGGCGCCGAGCTGGGCGCGGCGGTGGGGCTCTGCGCCTTCGTCGGCAGCGCGGTGGACGTGACGGTGGGCAGCACGCCGACCTGCGTGCCGTTGCCGCCCGTCACGACGGTGGACGTGGTCCCCGCCGTGCTGCCGGTCGGCTGCGGCTTGATCGCGTTCGGGATGACCACGCTGATCGTCGTGACCAGGACGGTCACGCCGACGATCGAGGCCACGAGGTGGCGGGGCGAGCGCAACGGCCAGCCCCACAGGCGTCGGTACACGGCCGCTCGGCCGCGATTGGTTCGGATCGGCATCAGCTGTCCCTGACCTCAAGCCCGCGTGACGGCCGGTAGATCACGTGGACCTGCCGTCCCGCCACGACCTCCGTCTCGGCGCGACGCGGCCCCGGCACGGTCGTCGGCGCGTCCACGACCCGGCCGTTGACGCGCGACGGCACCAGCACCGCGTCGTCCACCCGGTCGTAGTTCCGGTCGGAGACGGGCGGCGCGTCGACCACCCTGGACCGCCCGGACGGCAACGCCGCCTGCCCGGCGTACCCGCCCACCGGCAACGCCGCCGCGCCGTTCCCGCTGACGCCGACACCCAACTCGCCCACGCTGTTCCCGGCCCGGTCCAACCGCTGCGCGGTGGCGGCCACGGGGTTGGCCGCCTCGGGCCGCACCCGCCGCCGGTCCCGCTGCGGCACCTCGGGCCCGTCCGGGTCCGCGTCGCGCACGGTGTCCCAGAACTCCTCCTGCGGCGAGGGCCCTTCCTTCTTCTTCCGCAACCGGGACAGCACGCCGCCGCGCATGGGCAGCGCGTTGCTGGCCGAGCCGACCGACATCTCGACCATCTGCCACATCCGGCGCAGCGGTTTGCCGACCATGAAGCAGACGATCGTGAGCATCAGCGCGAGCAACGTCCTGGTGAGCAGGGACAACCCGGTCGCGTTGAAGATCGCTTGGAGCAGCAGCGCGTGCGTGCCCGCCAGCACCGCGAGCACCAGCACGTTGAACACCGTCACGGCCGCCGCGCGAGCGACCTTGCGCAGCAGGTCGTGGTGGATCAGCGCGACCAGGCCGATGAGCGGACCTGCCAGCGTGAGCACCCGCAGCAGCAGTTGGGCAAGCAGCACCGCGGCCTTCGCGAACAGCTGGAACAACGAGAACGCGACGGCTTGCAGCAACGACAGGAACCCGGCGCCGGTCCGGCCGCCGTCCTCGCCGGTGAAGTAGCCCTTCGCCGTGCCGAGCTGCGCGTAGATGTTCTTGTACTCGGCCTTCTTGGCGTCGAGCGCGGCCTGGTCGCCGTCCTTGTGCTCGGCGATCTCCTGCACCGTCCACGCCTGCGCGGCCAGCAACTTCTTGTCGAGGTCCGGACCGCCGTCCTTCTCGTCCTTCGCCTGCGGCGCGTCGGGCGAGCCGAACTCGCCGCGCAGCCAGCTCTGGTAGACGACGGTGTCGTGCAGCTGCGACGGCAGCACGTCGAGGTTGTCCTTGCCCGGGTCCACGCTGATGAACCCGGCTTGGATCTCGGAGGTCTTGGTGACCAGGGTGCTGTCGAGCAGGTTGTAGAACTGCGGCAGCGCCAGGGTCGAGGTCGCCAGCCACATCGCGGCCAGCGCCCACAGCCCGCGTTTGCTGATCGACGCCAGGTCGCCCTGCCAGATCTGGCGGAACATCAACACCGCCAGGATCAACGCGACCAGGCCGAACCAGCGCAGGTAGACGTTGTCGTAGACCTGCTGGACGCCGGTCTTCACCGCCTCGTCCAGCGGTTGCAGCAGACCCTGGCCGACGACGGTGTAGTGCAGGGCGTTCGTCGCGCCGACGATGTTCTTGCCGACGTTGAACAGCTCGTTGCCCATCCAGGTGTCCAGCACCGGGGTGGCGTTGGGCACCAGGCACTTCTCCTGGTAGGTGTGCCAGACCATGCCCGCGTACCCGTGGTTCAGGTACGGCGTGTCCGGCAGGCCGTTGCCGATCGGCGGGTCGATCGCGCCGACCATGCCCGACCCAGGCCGCTCGGGGTTGGGCGCTTCACCGCACGGCGCGGCGCTGGCGGGCGTGGCGCCGATGACGACCTGGAGGCCGATGATCGCCACCACCACGGCCATCGCACGCCACCGGGCGCGCGCTGGTCGGCCGTGTGCCTCCGCGTGCTCTTGAGCGTGTCTGAAACGCCGTCGCGCGTAGAGCGCGACGGCGACCAGCGCCACCAGCAGCAGTGTGCTCATGCGCGTACCTCGCTCGCGGTGGCGAGCGGACGTGTCCGCGATCCGTGCGCGAGCCCGTTCATGCGACGCCTTCCCGGCCCGGTCGGCGGTTTCCTCCCTCGCCGTGCGCCGAGTCGACCAGCTCGTCGGTCAGGCCGACCTCCAGGTCGGCGGCCAGCTCGTCGTCGTACTCGTCGGTGTACTGCTCGGCGTACGCGAACGGGTCCTGCGGTGGGGAGGAGACCTCCACCTCGGTCGACTCCGAGCCCTCGCGCAAGGCGTCCGGCGTGGTGTCGAGGGAGTTGCGCAGGTGCTCCAGGTGCGGTCCGGAGAAGTCGATGCGGATCCGCTCCACGCCGCCCGCGCCGTCGCCGAAGATGAACTGCCGCGGCGCGCGGTCGCGTTCGAGGTTGGTGCGGACACCGCCCGGGCGACGGCCCAGTGACGCCACGACCTGCTCGTAGCCCGCCCCGATCGGCACCTTGAGCAGGCGCAACGCGTCGGCCTGGGCCTGGTCGTCGTCCAACCGGCCGACGAACACCGAGTCGAGCAGCGTGACGAAGCCCTGGATCTTCAGGAAGTCCGCCGGGATCTGCGACGACAGCAGCACGCGGACGTTCCACTTGCGCGAGTCGCGGGCGAACCGGTTCATCAGCACGCGACCCGTCGGCACCTCGGACAGGAAGAACGCCTCGTCGATCCAGACGCCCTTGCGCAGGTCCTTGGGCCGCTCGTAGATCGACCGCTGGGTCAGCCACGCGGCGAGGTTCAGCATCTCGACGCCGAGCGCTTCCGCGTCCGTCCAGTGCTCGCGGCCGACGCCGTCCTTCGGCAGGTTCAGGCCCGCCATGGTCAGCACGGTCAGCCGGTCGTCACGCGCCTCGTTGTACGGGTCCAGGTCCTGCTCGGGGATGAGCAGCGACATGCGCTCCCGCATCTCGTCGAGGAAGTCCGCCACGACGACCGCGTGCTCGTGGTGCTCCGACGCGTCCCGCCGCAACGCCTCGAACACCATGCCGGGGTGCGCGTCGGGCCGGCCGCCGACCGTGCGGACGGCGCGCAGCAGCACGATCCGGGTCTGCGGCAGCCGGGCGACCTCGAACGGCAGCAGGCCGGACAGCACGTCCAGCACGAGGCGGCGCCGGGTGGCCGCGGCCAACGCGCGTTCACGCCGCCACGCCCGTTCCGGGTCCTCCTCGTCCATGAAGTGGTCGAGCTGCGGCTCGGCCACCACCCGGTACGGGTTGAGGATGCCCGCCTGCGCGTTGAGCAGGTTGATCGGCCGCGCGTACGGCTTGAGCTCGGGCAGCTCGCACAGCGCCGCCAGCGGACCGGACGGGTCGAGCAGCGTCCAGTGCGCCCCGGCGCGCAACGTCTTGTAGACGATGCCGCCGCCGAGGAACGACTTGCCCGCGCCCAGCCCGGCGACCATCGCGGTCAGGCCGGACGAGTCGCGCAGCTCCTGCGCCATCCACGGGTCCCACGCCACCGGGCGGCGGGTCGCGGTCACCGTCTCACCGAGCAGGATGCCGCGGCGGTCGCCCACCTCGGCCGTCGCGGTCGGCACGGCGGACGCCGCCCACAGCACCGAGCCGCGCCGCAGGTAGGCCGACGACGACAGCGGCTCGCCCGGGATGAACTCCCGCGCGATCGCGTACTGCGCCTCGGGGTGCTCGATGGCCACCTTCGGCTTGTAGAGGTCGAGCAGGCCCTGCGCCAGCCGCAGCGCCTCGCGCTCGGTCGGCCCGGACACCGCGAGCCGCCACCAGCTGCGCACCCGCGTGCCCAGCGCGGTGAAGCCCGACGTCATCTCGTCGTCGATCTCCAGCACCCGGGACGCCTGGCGCGCCAACGACTGCGGCGGGTCAAGCTCGTGCTCGTCGGTGTAGTGGCGCACCTGCGAGCGGACCTTGCTCATCTGCCGCTGCAGCTCGCCGGACACCTCTTCGGGACGCCGCACGTAGATCCGCGCCGACCACTCCACGGCCGCGGGCAGCCGGTCGGAGCGCTGCACCCACGGGTCGTCCTGCTCGGGGATCTGCAAACCGTGCATCAGGCCGACGGTGAGCACGGCGACGTGCCGCTTGATGCCCGCGTTCGACCCCGTGCGGCCGCGCACGGTGACCGTCGGGGCGTACGGCTCCTGGTGGAAGTCGGCCGCGTCGGTGAACGACGCCAGGTCCTCCGGCTCCCACGGCGCGCCGGGCACGGCGGGCAGGTTGCGCGGCGCGGGCAGGCCCAGCGAGCACGACCGGTGCATCAGCCAGGACATCTCCTCGGCCGTGGCCGGGCGGCCCTCAAGGCCGGCGGAGCCGATCACCTGGTCGAGGTGGTCGATCTCGGACTCGATCGCGACCAGCTCGGCGTCCACCGCGTCCGGGAAGACCTTGCGCAGCACGGGCGCGGCGCGTTCGACCGCGCGGTCCATCATGTTGCGGGTCTGCACCTGGACGCCGAGGTAGACCTCCTTCTCGGCCATCGACCGGCCCATCAGCTGCTGCTGCTCGCCGACCATGTAGTCGTCGAAGCTCAGTGTGCCGGGGGTGTCCGGGAGCCGCCGCACGGCGTTGTGCACGTGCGCCTCGGCCCACATCCGGATCGGGTACGGCCGGTTCGTCACGCGCAGGTGCATCCAGCGGCCCTGCAGCTCGGCGTACTGGCCCGCGATCGCCGCGATCAGGTCCTGGCGCTGCGAGTCCGACCGGAACGACCAGCGCTGCGGCGCGAGCCGGTACCAGGCGTAGACCTCCTGGCCGGTGCGCAGCAGGTGGCCGTCGATGCTGCGGGCCGAGATCGACGGTGTGTAGCTCGGCACGGCCTGCTCGCCCGGCAAGCGGCGACCGCGCTTGCTGTAGACCTTGCGGTCGTCGCGCCCCGCAGCCGCGTGCTGGGCCACGTGCGCAGCGGATCGTCGGTCACGGTCACGCCGGCGTCCGAACACCGCGCACCTCCTTCTGACGGCGGTCTTGCTGCGTGCGGTGCTGGGATCGGGTGGCGGCGCTCGCGCGTTTCGCACCCTTCTTGGGACGTTTGCGCGGGCGGTGCGCGGACACGCGGATCCGCGCGGCGCTGGCCGCGCCGCCCCGGCCCGACGTCGTCTCCCGCGGCGAGGTCAGTTCACGCACCCACATCGCCACGACCGACGACAGCGGGCGCTCGTGGCTGATCCGCGCGCAGATGAACCTGGTCAGGGCGATCGTGATCACGAAGCCCCAGCCGGTGTTGATGAAGTCGAACCCGAAGCCCACCTGCCGCTGGACAGCCGTCACCAGCAGGAAGACCACGATGCCGACACCCCACGCGACGTACCGCGCACGCCAGGGGAAGGTTGCTTTGGGCGGGCCGAGCCAGACGGCGTCGACCCGGTAGACCTCGTCGTCAGTGCGTACCCGCAAGGGTCACCCGCCGGTGAACAGGCCGGCGATCCACTGGCCGATGTTCGCGCCCGCGTTCGTGGTGACGGCCAAGCCGATGATCGCCAACGCGATGATGACGCCGCCCAGGCGGCGCATGACCCCGGCGTTGTCGCCCTTGCCTCCGCCGAGCCAGAGCAGCAGGACCGCGACGGTCAGCAAGAGGAGGGGAACCAGGTTGTCGAGGATCCACTGGCGCACCCCGCCTGTGCCCAAAGCGGGCGGCTGCTGGGCGAGTGTTACCAGGGTCATGGCGGTCATCTCGTACTCCTGAGTACGCAGGACTTCGCCGGGCGGGCCGAGGGGTGCCCGTCCGGTTGGTGCGCTATCGAGTAGAACACGTCTTCGTCACGAGGTGTATCGGTCGGCTAGCGGTGGGTAGATCAATAACCGTTCCCCTGGCAGTCGATTACGTCTAATCTGACCACAGACATCATCGTTCGGGGGGAGCCGGTGGAGAACCGACGTCCCCGGATTCTCCCGATTGCTGAGATAGTTCACCCGCCTGCGAACCCCCTGGTCACGCACAGTGTGCACGACCTCCAGCCCTCTCCCCGCCGGCCACGACGACTCCCCCGTCCGGCCGAACGGCGGGCACCCGAACGGTCCGCAGGCCGGAGTGACGACGCCGAGGAGGCTCGCCGATGACCCAGCCGCCCGAGGCCGCGCCCGAACCAGCCACCGGAGTGAACGAAATCACCGTCTCCGTGGCCGTCTCGGGCGATGATCAGGTTACCGGTGAGGACCGGCAAACCGGGCGGCGGGTGCAGCGGACGGTCAACTTCGACCAGGACGTGCTGGAGCGGGCGCGGGCGGCGGCGACCTACCTGGCGGCGTACGAGGCGGAGGCCGGCGTGCGCAGCCTGGCCGACATCGTGAACCCGGCCGTCGAGGCGTACGTGGCCGAGCTGGAGCGCCGCTTCAACGGCGGCGCGGCGTTCCGCCCGGTGTTCCGGATGCCGCCCGGCCGCCCCGCCCGCCGCGCCTGACCCGCCTCGCCTGACCCGGCGGCCTCGTCCGACCCGGCGGCTTCGTGGGACACGCGGGACGGGGCCCCTTCCCACCCCCAGGTGCGGAAGGGACCCCGTCTGCTCAGCGGGTCAGCTGGTGCCGGAGATCCGCCAGTAGCCGGACGTCGGCAGGGTGTCCGGGCCGACCGGCCCCTTGTTCCAGAAGTAGTCGTTGAAGTTGGCCAGGCCACCGCCGCCGATCGGGCCCATGGTCGCCCACCGCACCGACGCCGGCTGGGTGTCGATCGACGCCTGCGCCCACGCGTCGCGGACCTTCATCGGCTTGTTCCAGAACAGGAACGGCTTGCGCACCAGGTAGTTCGCGAACTTCCCGCCGTGCACGGCGGAGTGGTACGAGACGGTGTCGAAGCTGTTGATCTGGTGCAGCCCGCGGAACGCCCGGCCCCAGCGCGTCGCCCAGCTCTGACCGCCCGACGTGCCCTGCAGGATCGAGCAGGTGAACAGGCTCATCCACTCGACGTCCCGGTTGCCCCAGCGCGCGTCGTTGTTGGACAGGAACGTGTCGGTGTTGCTGCTGCACCCGGCGAACGAGAAGCCGGTCGGCGAGCCGTGCCCCTGCCAGTACGTCATGTCGACGTCGTCGGCGTAGAGCTGGTCCTGGCCGCCGGGGAAGACCGGGTCCTTGAAGTCCCGCTCCCAGGCGTTCTGGTTGACCCAGCTGAACTGCACCGGCACGCCGGCGGCGGTGAACCGGTTGTTGAACGACGCCAGGTTGTTCGCCGTCCACGGCAGGCCGGAGCACGGGCCGGTGCCCTCGCTGCCGACGTCGATCCGGGTGGTCCACTGCGGCGTGAACGAGCCCTGCTCGCGCGGCGGGTCCACCGGGCCGGGCTCGGGCAGCCGCGCGTCGACGGCGGCGCCGACGATCACGGCCTGGACGGACGCGCCGTCGGAGTTCACGCCGTCGCAGCGGAACCCGGGCTCCAGCCGGTCGACCTTCTCGGCCAGCGGCGGCGCCTCGTACACGTACGACACGTCGGTCGGCCGCACGCTCGACCCGAGCACCTTCGCGCACCGCTCCAGGCCCTCGTCCAGGCCCAGCACCGGCACGCTGCCGGTCTTCACCAGGTCACGGGTGGCGTAGGTGAGCCCGGCGACGGCGCCCTGGCCGTCGAACGCGACCCGCAGCTTGGCGCCCGGCCCCTCCAGCGGCACGCCGTCGAGGGTGAAGGCGAACGACACCGCGGTGTCCAGCGGCGCGGTCAGGACCGCCTTCTGGTTCGCGTCGACGATCTCGAACGTCGTCTGGCCGGCGGTCGGCGTGGCGTCGGCGGGCAGCAGGCCGATCCCGCGCAGGGTTTCGAGGGTCCGCTTGGTGGCGTCCTCGACCGGGATGGCGCGCAGGCGTCTCAGGGCTTCGACGTCGAGCGCCGTCTGCGCGGTCTCGGCGCCGTCCTCGTCCGGCTTGCCCGCGCCCAGGTCCAGGCCGGGCACGCGCAGGTAGGTCGACTCGTCGGCGAACGACACCGAACCGTCCTCGGCGAGCTGGACGTCCTTGAGGCCGAACGCGCGCTGCAGGGCGACGGCCTCGTCCGGGGTGCGCCCGACGGACCGGACCTCGTACACCGGCATCTCCGCGGACGCCGCGGTGGCCGTGCCGGTGGAGCCGGTGATCGCCGCCGCGCCCATCAGGCCGGTGA
This sequence comes from Saccharothrix sp. NRRL B-16348, assembly GCF_001280085.1. Classification (GTDB taxonomy): domain Bacteria; phylum Actinomycetota; class Actinomycetes; order Mycobacteriales; family Pseudonocardiaceae; genus Actinosynnema. Next base: position 33,012 of record NZ_LGED01000242.1, read on the forward strand.
GGGCGAGCCAGGTGGTGGCACGCCTCCTGTTGGTGGACATGTGTTTCCCTCCTCGTGGTACCGCGGGACAGGGCCGCGGTCTGCGAGGAGGACTCCGGTCGGACGTGACTGATACCGACAACCACTCGAACGGCCTCACTTGTGTAACACCGTTGGCACGCAAGGGATGTATAGGCGGACGGGTAGGTCCGAACGGACAGTTGGACCGAATGCCGCAGGGCGGGAATGGCCGGAATGGCCGACACGGCCGGAAAGGGCGGATGAGCCGGCATGTAAGCCGGATTCTGTTCCCGGGCGCCTCGCGGCGGTCCCGTTCGGCGGCCATCCATCTCGGCCTGCCGTTGCCGACAGGCTCTTGCGGCCTACCCGCAGGCATCGGGCGGGCAGCCCTCGAACGCCTGCGCAGGTGCCCTGAGGCACCCTCTTGGCCTTGCTCCGGGTGGGGTTTACCTAGCCGCTCCCGTCACCGGGAGCGCTGGTGGTCTCTTACACCACCGTTTCACCCTTACCCCGACTCGCGCCGGGGCGGTCTGTTCTCTGTGGCACTGTCCCGAGGGTCGCCCCTGGTTGCCGTTGACAACCACCCTGCCCTGTGGAGTCCGGACTTTCCTCGGCGACGGAGCTTTCACACCGTCGACGCGGCCGCCCTGCCGACTCATCCGCCGCACCAGGATACCGGCGGCTTCCCAGGCTGTGGAACCAGGGCCGGGAAACCTTGTCGCGATGTGGGCTTGCTGCTCTACTCGAAACCATGGCAGGAATCGGGGGACTCACCCGCCGCCGGCACGTCGACTTCGGCCGCACCGCCGCCGCGATCTGTTGTCGCTGACAGTTTTTACCTCGCACTCCGAGCCTTTTCTCGAAAGGTGTCAGCGAACCATGTCCTCCATTCTGATGATTTCCGGCGGCCCGTCGCCGACGTCCCGGACCGGCGTCGTCGTCTCGCACGTCGAAGAGCTGCTGCGCGGGACCGGGCACGAGGTGCGCACCGTGCACGTGCGGCAACTGCCGACGTTGCCGCTGCTCACCGAGGACTTGAGAGACCCGGAGATCGGTGACGCGGTCGCCGCGGTGCTGCGCGCGGACGGCATCGTGGTGGCCAGCCCCGTCTACCGCGCCGCCTACAGCGGTCTGGTGAAAGCGCTGGTCGACCTGCTGCCGAAGAAGGCGTTGCGCGGCCGGGTCATCCTGCCCCTGGCCACCGGCGGCAGCCAGGGATTCCTGGTCGCGATGGACTACGCGCTGAAACCGCTGCTCGCGGGCAAAGGCGCCGATTCGGTGCTGCGCGGCGAATTCGTGCTCGACCCGGACATCGCGGGCGGGACCATCGCGCCGAAAGCCGCCGAGGCGATTCGCGACGCGGTGGACCGGTTCGCGCTGGCCGTCGAGGACGCCCGGTTCCGGCGCGAGCGCGCCAGGCTGCGCCCCGCCGGCTAGCCGAGGTGCGACGTGTCGTTGACCAGCCGCACGGAGGCGTGCCCGTCGGGGTAGAACTCGACCACCGACAGCGACGCGAGGTCGAGGTGCAGCCGGAACAGCAGCGACGGGCCGACGTCCAGCGCCATCCGCAGCAGCGCCTTGATCGGCGTGACGTGGCTGACCACGACGACGTTCGCGCCGCCGAAGCGGGACACGATCGCGTTGCGCGCCCGCCGCACCCGGTGGTGCACCTGGTCGAAGCTCTCGCCGCCGGGCGTCGGCACGGACGGGTCGCCCAGCCACCGCCGGTGCACGTCGGGGTCGCGTTCGGCGGCCTCGGTGAAGGTGAGCCCCTCCCACGCGCCGAAGTCGGTCTCGATCAGGTCGTCGTCCCACGACAGCTCGGCGCCGGTCGCCGACGCCACCGCCTGCGCCGTCTCCCGCGCCCGGCCCAGCGGCGACGAGACGACCGCGGTCAGGCCCTCGACCTTGGCCAGCCGCCGTGCCGCGGCCTCGGCCTGCCCGCGTCCGACGTCGGTCAGCGGCGGGTTGCCGCGCCCGGAGTAGCGGCGGGCCACCGACAGCTCGGTCTGCCCGTGCCGCAGCAGGTACAGCCGGGTCGGCTCGCCGACCGCGCCGGTCCACGACACCGGTGACTGGGTCGCCGCCGTGTCGGGCTGCTGGGGCTCCGGCTGCTGGGGTTCGCGCCGCACGGGCTCGGCCTTCTCCGGCCTCGGGACACCCGCCTGCTCGTCCATCGCCTGGTTGGCCAGCCGGTCGGCCCGCTGGTTGCGCTCGCGCGGGATCCACTCGTAGCTCACCCGGTCGAACGCCCGCGCCACCTCGCGGGCCTGCGCGACCAGCGGCTGCATGGACGGGTGCTTGACCTTCCACCGGCCGGACATCTGCTCGACCACGAGCTTGGAGTCCATCCGCACGGCCACGTCCGACGCGCCCAGCTCGGCCGCCGCCCGCAGCCCCGCGATGAGCCCCTGGTACTCGGCGACGTTGTTGGTGACGACGCCGAGACCCGCGGACCGCTCGGCCAGCACCGCGCCCGACTCGTCCAGCACGACGGCCCCGTACCCGGCGGGCCCGGGGTTGCCGCGCGAGCCGCCGTCGGCCTCGACGACGACCCTCACAGCCCCGATTCCCCGGTCCGCACCATGATCGCGCCGCACTCCTCGCACTGGACGACCTCGTCCGGCGCGGCATCCTTGACCTGGGCGAACGCGTTGCGGTCCAGCTCGATGCGGCACGCGCCGCAACGCCGTGACTGCAGCAGCGCCGCGCCGATGTTCTTCTGCTTGCGCACCCGCTCGTAGAGCGCCAGCAGCGGCTCGGGGAACTGGCCGGTCATCCGCTCGCGGTCGGCGGCGCGCTTGGTCTCGGTCGACTCCAGGTCGGCCAGCGCGCTGTCCCGGCGGCGTGCCGCGTCGGACAGCGCCTCCTGCGCCTTGTCCAGCGAGACGCGGGCGTGCTGGATGTCGGCTTCGACGGCCTCGCGGCGTTCCATCAGCTCCAGCAGGTCGTCCTCGAGGGCGGCGCGGCGGCGGCCGAGGGTGGCCAGCTCGTGCTCCAGGTCGGTGAGCTGCTTGGCGCCGACGGCCCCGCCCTGGAGCAGCTTGCGGTCGCGCTCCTCGCGGGCGCGGACCTGGTCGATCTCGGTCTCCTGCCGCTTGACCTCGCGGTTCAGGTCGCCCAGGGTCGTCTCGATCGTGGTCAGCGCGTCCTGCTTGGCGCGGAACTGCTTCTCCGCCTCGGCGATCTCCGCGATCTCGGGCAGCGTGCGGCGCCGATGGGTGACGCGCGACAGTTCGGCGTCGACCTGCGCGAGGTCGAGCAGCCTGCGCTGCACGGCGGGATCGGCTTTCACTGATGTCCTCCTGTTCGGCTCGTCACGCCTACGGTCCACGGGTCGGTCCGGCGGGTCGAGACGAGGACTTCGACCGTACCGCCGAAGGCGGTGCGCACGACGTGCGCCGCCTGTCCGCACCACGGCTGCTCACTGGCCCAGTGCGCCACGTCGACCAGCGCGGGGCCGCCCGCGGCCAGGTGCTCGCCCGCCGGGTGGTGGCGCAGGTCCGCGGTGACGTAGGCGTCCACGCCCGCGCGTGCCGCGGCGGTCAGGTAGCTGTCGCCGGCTCCGCCGCACACCGCGACCCGCCGGATCGGCCGGTCCTCGTCGCCCGCGGCGCGCACGCCCCACGCCGTCGCGGGCAGGGCTTCGGCGACGCGCCGGGCGAAGTCGCGCAGCGGTTCGGGCCGGTCGAGTTCGCCGATCCGGCCGATGCCGGTGCCGGGGTCGTCGTCGGCGGGCACCAAGGGGCCGGTGACGCGCAGGCCGAGGGCTTCGGCGAGGGCGTCCGAGACGCCCGGGTTGGCCACGTCGGCGTTGGTGTGGGCGGTGTAGAGGGCGACGCCGGCGCGGATGAGCCGGTGGACCAGCCCGCCCTTCGGGTCGTCGGCGGGCACGCCCGTGACGCCGCGCAGCATCAGCGGGTGGTGCGCCACGATCAGCTGCGCGCCCACTTCCAGCGCCTCGTCCACTGTGGACTCGACGGGGTCGACGCAGAACAGCGCCTTCGACACGGGTTCGGCGCGGTCGCCGCAGACGAGGCCGACGGCGTCCCACGACTCGGCGGTCGCGGGCGGGTAGGCGGCTTCCAGGACGGCCAGCACGTCCCCGAGCGTCGTCACAGCTCCTCCAGCACGACTCGCAGCGCGTCCACCAGCAGGGCGAACTCCTCGGGCGCGCGGACCGCGACCCGCACGTGGTCGGCGGTCAGGCCGGGGAACGTGTCACCGCGCCGCACCGCGATCCCCTTGTCCCGCAACGCCTCCCGCACCCGCCGACCCTGCGGCACGCGCAGCAGCGCGAACGGCGCGTCCGGCGGCACGACCACCAGGTCGCCGAGCTGCGCGACGGCGTGCGCGGTGTGCTCCCGAGCCTCCCGCGCCAACGCCTCGGCCTCCGCCACGGCGGACGGCTCGCAGCACGCCGTGACGGCTTCCAGCACCAGGCTGCCCACCGGCCACTGCGGTCGGGGCAGCGCGAGCCGGGCCAGCAGCTCCGGCGCGCCGAGCAGGTAGCCCGCGCGCAGGCCCGCCAGGCCCCACGTCTTCGTCAGGCTGCGCAGCACCAGCAGCCCGGGCACGTCGGCGCGGCCGGCCAGCGACTCCGGCTCGCCGGGCACGGTGTCGGCGAACGCCTCGTCCACCACCAGCACCCGACCCGGCCTGCTCAGCGACGCCACGACCTCCGCCGGGTGCAGCACGGACGTCGGGTTGGTCGGGTTGCCCAGCACCACGAGGTCGGCCTCGTCGGGCACCAGGTCGGCGCGCAGCCCGTAGCCGTCCTCGGGCCACAGCTGCACCCGCTGCACGGGCACGCCCGCGTCCCGCAACGCGACCTCGGGCTCGGTGAACGACGGGTGCACCACGGCGGCCAGGCACGGGTGCAGGTTCGGCAGCAGCGCGAAGCCCTCCGCGGCGCCGTTGAGGATCAACACCTCGTCGGGGGTGCGGCCGTGCCTCGCGGCGACGGCGGCGCGGGCGCGTTCGTCGGCGGCGGCGGCCGGGTAGGAGCCGAGGCCGTCGAGGGCGGCGACCAGCCGGTCGCGCAGCCACGCGGGCGGTGCGGGCATCCGCACGTTCACCGCGAAGTCCGCGAGCCCGGGCGCGGCGTCGACGTCCCCGTGGTGGCGCAGCAGCGCCCGGCCGGAATCCTGGCTGGTCATCGCCGCGAGTCTAGGCGATCAGCGTCGTCACCCGATCTGGGAGGCGGCCCAGTCCAGGTAGGCGCCGGGCAGCTCGCGCAGGATGTCGAGCGCCTCGGAGTCGGGCAGGTCCGGCAGCGCCCGCACCGCCTGCGCGGCCAGCGACGTGCAGTGCGCGAGCGTGTCGGCGACCAGGCTGGTCTGGCGCAGCTCCGCGAGCAGGCCGGTCAGCTCGGCGTCCGTCAGCTCACGGCCGCGTTCGGCGAGCAGCGCGCGCTGGTCGTCGGTCAACGCCCTCAGCAGCGGGAACGTGTAGACGCCCTGGCGGATGTCGTTGCCGACCGGTTTGCCCAGCCGCTGCGAGGTGGACGCCAGGTCAAGCAGGTCGTCGAGGATCTGGAACATCAGCCCGAACAACGCGCCGAACCGGGCCATGGCGTCGGTGGTCGCCTCGTCGGCGTCGCCGCAGTGCGCGGCCAGCACGCAGCCGACCTCGAACAACGCGCCCGTCTTCAGCTCGATGGACCGCAGCGCGTTGTCCGGGCGCCGGTTCACGTCGTACAGGTCGACGACCTCCAGCACCTGCCCCTCGACCAGGTCGGTCACCGCCTGGGCGAGCCTGCTCGCGGCGAACGGCGAGATCCGGTCCAGCGCGGCCTGGCTGGCACGGGCCAGCATGAAGTCGCCGACCAGCACGGCGGGGCCGGTGCCCCAGTCCGCGTTGACCGTGCGCACGCCGCGCCGCTCCTCGGCGTTGTCCATCAGGTCGTCGTGCACCAGCGAGCCGGCGTGCAGCAGCTCGACGCAGGCGGCGGCGGTGACCGCCTTGTCGGTGATGCCGCCGGACACGGCCAGCGACCCGGCCAGGACCAGCACCGAGCGCAGCCGCTTGCCTCCGGCCGCCGTGATGCGGCCGGAGAAGGTGTTCACGATCGGCAAGGACGACGACGTCGCCAAAACCCGGATCTCGTCCTCGACCCTCGGCAACGCGCGGGCGAGCGCCGGCATGGTCGGCATGGTCGACTGCGCCTGGTTCGACGACTGCACTGTGGACACACCGTGATCGTCGCGCGCCGCACCTGAGAGCCCGCTGAGACGGCCGCGAGGGCATCGCCGTCAGGGCATTCCACCCGTCAGGGCATCCAGCCGTCAGGGCATCGCCGTCGTCAGAGGAACGAGATGGCGACCGCGAAGCACAGCAGGGCGAGGCTCAGCACCAGCTTGACGGGCGAGGTCACCTCGTACCTGGTCTCGCGGCACAGGAGCGGCTCGGTCACCACCGGTTGCCGACCTGTCCCGGCCTCGACCGCGTCGACCGGCCTGCCGGCGCGGTCCTCCAGTGCGACATCCGTTCCGAATTGGACGGACGGACCCGCCGCACGCCACATGTGCAAGTCATTCGCGTTCCTTCCCGACACATTCCCCACGCCTTTGGCGTCGGAATCGCGGGCAGACCCGTTACTCGATAACACGCTTTCGGAGACTCTCTTCCGCTGCTGAGAGCAGTCGGTCCCGGTCCTGCCGCGCCCGTTGCTTACGTTCACGCTCACGCACCCATGCTCGCACGTCGTCGGCACCCAAGCCGACCGCCTCCCGGTAGAAATCGTCCTCGAACCACCACCACACCCGAATGCCGTAGCGGGCAATGCGCACAGGCTGTTCCCGACGCAACACGTCGAGTGACGGGAAATCCGCGACCAGCACCGGAGGACACCCCGTGCCGACGAAGAAATACCTTTTCCGGAACACGAAACGGCCATGGGTGAAGAATCCGGCGTTCGGGTCGGGCGCCGGTCCACCAGGCGATGTCACGGGCCGTGGTCGGGCGAACGCGGGCGTCTCCGGCCACGACCGACGGCGCACCGCCACCACCACTCCGACGGCCGCCAAGACCGCGAGCACCACGACGACACCGACAACGACCCCGGACATGCTTGGACCCCCAACGCGAGCGGTCGTGGGGCGCCCAACCTGGCAGACTCCCCTGCCGTGACGCTGACCGTCTCGTTCATCTGCACCGGCAACATCTGCCGTTCCCCCGTGGCCGCGATCATATTCCGCGAGCACCTGCGCCGGGCGGGCCTGGGTGATCTTGTCGAGGTGACCAGCGCGGGCACCGGCGGCTGGCACGTCGGCGACCCGGCCGACCCGCGCGCGGCGAGGTCGTTGGCCGACAACGGCTACCCGACCGAACACCGCGCCGCCCAGGTCGACGACAACCACTTGGACGCGGACCTTCTGGTGGCATTGGACACGGGGCACGCGCGTGCGCTGCGGCGACTGGTCGGCGACCCGGAGCGGGTCCGACTGCTGCGCTCGTTCGACCCGGACGCGGATGGGGTGGATGTGCCCGATCCGTACTACGGCGACAAGGACGGCTTCGACCGTGTGGTGGAGATGGTCGAGGCCGCTGTGCCGGGGTTGTTGGGGTGGGTGCGTGAGCGTGTCTGACCTGCGTTGTCTGCTTTAAAAGCTTAAAAGCATGTCCTCGCCGGACGGGCAGATCAGCAGGATGACCCCCACTGCCCTGGTTCTGTGTCCGGGTCCGTCGTTGGTCCGGGCTCCGTGCCATCCCACCGACCTCCACAAGGGCTACCACACGTATCAAGGGGGGCGCAGCCCACAGTCGACGCCGACAGGCATCGGTGGACAGGCGCCCCCCTTGACACGCGCGGTAGGGCTGCGCCAGGTCGGCGGGATGACACGGAACCCTCGCTCTGAGGAAAAGAGCCGCCAGTGGACTGGTTCGGGG
>NZ_LGED01000243.1 GCF_001280085.1 Saccharothrix sp. NRRL B-16348
GAAGCCGGGCAGGCTTGGCGGACGCTCTTCCCGCCAGGCCTGCCCGGCTTTGGCCTGCCTGGGGTGCCCGTAAGGGCCCCATGTCAAATCGAGCCGAACCGCACCACCGCGCCCTACAAACCGCCCTACAACCCCAAAAAATTATCCCGCACGTACTCGACATGCCCGAGGTAATACCCCTCGTGCCCCTCTTCCCTCTGCCGCCAGAACTCGGGCCTCTCCCGAATCATCGCGACCATGTCCTCCAACCTCGCCAACACCCGCAACCCCAACCCCTCCACCGGCAACCCATACGCCTCACAAAACAACTCCGCCCGCCGCCGCTGATCCTCCACCGTCCCGAACTCCGGCGAAAACGGCACCAAGCAATACGCCGTATACGCCACATCCCACCACCGCGGCCCCGGCCGCGCCCCGTCAAAATCAAACACCCCAACCGGCATCCCATCCCGGAACACCATGTTGTACGGCGCGAGGTCGTTGTGACAGATCACCTCAACCGGCGCGATCGCCGGAAACTGCCACCCCTCCAACAACACCCCACCGCCCAGCAACCCCTCACCGTCCACCAACCCCACCAACCCCACCGACCCGTCGTGCAACCGCCGCACCATCCGAGCGACCGCCACCAGCACCTCGTCCGAACGCAACCAACCAGGCAACGGCGGGTGGCCGACCTCACCCTCCAGGTACGACAACACCTCCCGCCCACGCTCGTCCACCCCGTGCACGGCCGGCGAAATGCCAAGCGGCGCAAGGTGTTCCAGCAGCCGGTGCACGTTGGGCGTCCACGGACCGGTCGGCCGTCGTACCGTCGCCCCGACCCGCACGACCTCGTTGAGCCCGCCTCCGGTGAGCGCTTCTTCCGTCACGCATGACATCCTTCACCTGCGCGGATCCGCCAGACGAGAGGTTTTCCCCCAGTGGCCGAGAGCAGCAACCGCCCTGTGCTGGTAGTCGACTTCGGCGCGCAGTACGCGCAGCTGATCGCCCGGCGAGTCCGGGAGGCGCAGGTCTACTCGGAAGTCGTCCCGCACACCACACCCGTGGCGGAGCTGCTCGAACGCGACCCGGCCGCCATCGTGCTGTCCGGCGGTCCGTCGAGCGTGTACGAGCCCGGCGCGCCGCAGGTCGACCCGAAGCTGTTCGACATGAACGTCCCCGTGTTCGGCATCTGCTACGGCTTCCAGGCCATGGCGGGCGCCCTCGGCGGCACGGTCGAGCACACCGGCACCCGCGAGTACGGCCGCACCGAACTCGGCGTGCAGCAAGCCGGCGGCCTGCTGCACGAGGAGCTGCCCGCCAACCACCCGGTGTGGATGAGCCACGGCGACTGCGTCACCAAGGCACCCGAGGGCTTCACGGTCACCGCGACCAGCGAGGGCGCCCCGGTGGCCGCGTTCGAGGACACCGAGCGTCGTTTCGCGGGCGTCCAGTACCACCCGGAGGTCGGCCACTCGCCGCACGGCCAGGAGGTGCTGCGCCGGTTCCTGCACGAGATCGCGGGCATCCGGCCGCAGTGGACGACGTCCTCGATCGTGGACGAGCAGGTGGCGCTGATCCGCGCGCAGGTCGGCGACGGCAAGGCCATCTGCGGCCTGTCCGGCGGCGTCGACTCCGCCGTGGCCGCCGCTCTCGTCCAGCGTGCCATCGGTGACCGCCTGACCTGCGTCTTCGTCGACCACGGTCTGCTGCGCGCGGGTGAGCGCGCCCAGGTCGAGCGCGACTTCGTGGCCGCGACCGGCGTCAACCTGGTCACCGTCGACGCCCGCGAGCGGTTCCTCGACGCGCTCAAGGGCGTCACCGACCCCGAGCAGAAGCGCAAGATCATCGGGCGCGAGTTCATCCGGGTGTTCGAGCAGGCCGAGCGCGACCTCAAGGCCGAGGGCGACTACCAGTTCCTCGTCCAGGGCACGCTCTACCCGGACGTGGTCGAGTCCGGCGGCGGCTCGGGCGCGGCCAACATCAAGAGCCACCACAACGTCGGCGGGCTCCCCGAGGACCTCCAGTTCACCCTGGTCGAGCCGCTCCGCGCGCTCTTCAAGGACGAGGTCCGCCGCGTCGGCACCGAACTGGGGCTGCCGGAGACGATCGTGCAGCGCCAGCCGTTCCCCGGTCCCGGCCTCGGCATCCGGATCATCGGCGAGGTCAACCAGGAGCGCCTGGACATCCTGCGCAAGGCCGACGCGATCGCCCGCGAGGAGCTGACCAGCGCCGGCCTGGACCGCCAGATCTGGCAGTGCCCGGTCGTCCTCCTGGCCGACGTGCGCAGCGTGGGGGTGCAGGGCGACGGCCGCACGTACGGCCACCCGGTGGTCTTGCGGCCGGTGTCCAGCGAGGACGCCATGACCGCCGACTGGACGCGCCTGCCGTACGACGTGCTGGAGCGCATCTCGACCCGCATCACCAACGAGGTGAGCGAGGTCAACCGGGTGGTCCTGGACGTGACGAGCAAGCCGCCGGGCACGATCGAGTGGGAGTAAGAGCCGCACAACGAAGAAGGCCCGTCCTCCCCAGGACGGGCCTTCTCCCTTTCCACTTCCCCTACCCCGAACCCCCGCTCCCCCCTCCCCCCCCGAACCCCAGCTACCTGCGGCGTCGGGCAGATCCCGCCAGCAACCCCAGCCCGATCACCATCGCCCCTCCGGCCAACGCCCACCTCAGGTCGAGGAAGTCCGGCCACGCCGCACCGTCGGAGAGCATGTAGGCGGCTGCGACCAGGGCCGCGACCCCGAACACCAGCCCCACCACGTCGACCCCGCGCTTCTCGATCGAATCCTGGTCAGCCACGACTCACCTCCACCGCTCCGAGATCGCTGCGCACGTCGAGCACGATCTTCAATCCACCGGGCCCGTCGGCTCCGTAATCCGTGACCTGCTCGTGCCTGCCCTCACCGTCGGACTCCCGGTCGAGGCAGCGCACCGAGCCCAGGTCGGTCCGGCAGTCCACGGTCACGTCCGCGTTCGCGGGGACCATGACCTTGATGCTGCCCAACCCGACCTCGACGCCCGTGTCCACCGTCCGGGACTCGTCGTTCGGCAACCCGGTCAGGTCGAGCTCGACCTCGCCGACGCTCGCCGTGTACTGGTCCCGGACGTCCTCGAACGTCGTCGGCCTGGCCCTCGTGCTGCCCATCTGCTTCGCGTCGACGTCGAAGTCCACCGACGTCAACAGCACCCCCACCACCGACAGCGGCACGACGAGCCACATCAGCCCACGTCCACCGCCACCGCGCAGCGCGCCGAGCACCATGCCCCCGCCCAGCACCGCGACCAGCAGGCCGATGATGTGCTGCGCGTGGAACCAGTCGGAGTACGCCGACGTCACCAGCGACCCGGCCAGCACGACCAGCGCCGCGCCGAACGTCGCCACACCCACCCGCGACCTGCGCCGACGTGCCACCACCGGTGCGGGCGTGGCGCCGACCGGTTCCGGCGCGCCCCCCGGCTCGGGCAGGTCCCACGCGAACGGGGCCGCGCCCAGCGGGTCCCACGCCGGTGGCGTCACCTGCCCGGTCGTGTGCTCGTCCGTCGACACCTTGCCCCCCACGCCTTCACCGACCCCGACACCGACACCCACGCCGTCACCCACGCCGAAGGCCACCGCCGGCTCCGGCCGGTTGAGCTGCCCGCGACCGCGGTGCAGCAGGTAGATGGCACCCACGGACAGCAGCACGCCGCCGACCATGGTGAAGCCGCCGTCCACGAAGAACCCGGTCGCCGGGATCACCGCGAGCCCGAGCAGCACCGTCAACGCCGTCGGCGTCGAGCTGCGCCCACGCCCGATCAGCGACTCCGCGGCCGACACCTCGTCGTCGTCCTGCGCCAGCCACAACCAGCCGAGCAGGTAGATGAGCACTCCGGCGCCGTTGCACAACGCCATGGCCACGAACGCCACCCGGACGATCACCGGGTCGATCTGGTACCGCTTGGCGATACCGGCGGCGACACCGGCGATCTTGCGACCGTCGTGAGGCCGCCTGGGCCGCGTGGCCCAGAAGTCCTTCAGCGTCTCTTCGACGCTGGCTGCGCTGATGCTCCCGCTCACAACGACAAGCTTGCTCAACACGAGCCGTCCGCACATCGGGGGGCCACCCTGAACCGCGCATCGGGTGGAACCCTGATGACCGGCCAGGACCCGCGTGTGACCATCAACGGGTGAGTGTGGAGACGAAGGCCGTCGAGCCGGTGCGCCGCAGGCGGACCGGCCGGGTGGTCGCGGGCGTGGCCGGTGGTGTCGCCGACCACCTCGGCATCGAGGTGTTCTGGGTGCGGGCGGCGTTCGCCGCGCTGACCGCGCTCAACGGCGTCGGCGTGATCGCGTACGGCCTGCTGTGGCTGTTCGTGCCGCAACGCGCGGCCGGCGAGCCGGAGGAGTCCTCGAACCCGAGGGAACGCCAGCAGGCGCTCGGCCTGGTCGCCCTCGGCATCGCCGCGGCCGTGCTCGCGGGCCTGTTCTCCGGCCCGGTCAGCGGCTGGATCGCCGGGCCGCTCGCGGTGGCCCTGGTGGGCGCGGCCGTGGTCTGGCGCGAGGCGGACGAGGCGCAGCGCCGCCGCTGGCGGGCCGGCGCGAAGTCCGGGATCTTCGGCGGCACGGGCCGCAGCACGATCGTGCGCGTCCTCGCCGGTGTGGCGCTCGTCGCGATCGGCATCGGCGTCCTGCTCGTCAACAGCTACGGCATCGACCAGCTCCGCTTCGCGCTGCTCGCCGTGGTCGCGACCCTCGGTGGTGTGGCGGTGCTCACCGTGCCGCTGTGGATCAAGCTGATCAACGACCTGGGCGAGGAGCGGCGGGTCCGCATCCGCACCGAGGAGCGCGCCGAGATCGCCGCCCACCTGCACGACTCCGTGCTCCAGACCCTCGCCCTGATCCAGAAGCAGGCCGAGCAGCCGCGTGAGGTCAAGCGCCTGGCGCGCGGCCAGGAGCGGCAGCTGCGGGAGTGGCTGTACGGGCGGGTCGTGGAGGAGAACAGCCAGCCGACCACCATGTCCGCCGCGATCGGCAAGGCCGCGGGCGAGGTCGAGGACAGCTTCGCGCTGGCCGTGCAGCAGGTCGTGGTCGGCGACTGCGAGCTGGACCCGAACCTCTACGCGCTCGTCCAGGCCGCCCGCGAGGCGATGGTCAACGCGGCCAAGCACGCGGGCGTCGGCGAGATCAGCGTGTACGGCGAAGTGGAACCGGAACGGGTGACGGTGTTCGTCCGCGACCGGGGCAAGGGCTTCGACCCGCAGACCGTGCCGGAGGACCGGCATGGCCTCGCGGACTCGATTGGGGGGAGGATGGACCGGCACGGCGGCGAAGTCCGGATCCGCACCCGGCTGGGTGAGGGCACGGAGGTGCAGCTGATGATGCCGAGGAAAACCGCAGACAAGCGAGAGACGGGGGCCAGGACATGACCGTTCGGGTGTTCCTGGTGGACGACCACGCGTTGTTCCGCGCCGGGGTGCGGGCCGAGCTGGACTCGATCACCGACGAGATCGAGGTCGTCGGCGAGGCCGGTTCGGTCGGCGAGGCGGTCGCGGGCATCGGGCACCACCGCCCGGACGTGGTGCTGCTCGACGTGCACATGCCGGACGGCGGTGGCGCCGAGGTGCTGCGACAGGTCCGCACGGCGCTGCCGGAGGTGGTGTTCCTGGCGCTGTCGGTGTCCGACGCGGCCGAGGACGTCATCGCGGTCATCCGCGCCGGTGCGCGCGGGTACGTGACGAAGACCATCTCCAGCCAGGAGCTGGTGCGCGCGGTCGTGCGGGTATCGGAGGGCGACGCGGTGTTCAGCCCGCGGCTGGCCGGGTTCGTGCTGGACGCGTTCGCCGACCGCCCCGGCGCGGCGCCGATCAGCGACCCCGAACTGGACCTGCTGACCCCGCGCGAACGGGACGTGCTGCGGCTGCTGGCGCGCGGGTACGCGTACAAGGAGATCGCGTCGGAGCTGTTCATCTCGGTGAAGACGGTCGAGACGCACGTGTCGAGCGTGCTGCGCAAGACGCAGCTGTCGAACCGGTACGAGCTGTCGCGCTGGGCTTCCGACCGCAGGTTGGTCTGAACACCGGCGCTGAACATCGGCGCTGGACACCGGCTCGACCGGGAGCTACTCCAGCTCCTGGGACGAGAAGATCTGCAGCCTGCCCTGGTCGGGCCACACGCCGAGTTCGTAGCGCCCGTACGACGCCGCGCCGCCGTGCGTGAAGTTCACGTGCACCCGCACGGCGTACCTGGCGGAGCTCACCTCGACGACCTGGATGCTCTCGACCCACACGTCGTCGTACTGGCCCCAGAACGCCTGGTACTCCTCGAACGGCCGCTGGAACGGCACGGCCAGGTTCGCGTAGGCCGTCGCCGTGTCCTCGGGCAGCGCCTCGTAGTGCCTGCGCACCAGTTCCGCCGCGTCCTCCGCCGTGAGGCCCAGTGTCGTCGTGGTCGTCGGGGTGGCGTCCCCGAACGACCAGGGCTGGAGCGCGGCCACCCCGACCGCCCCCGCGGTGAGCAGCAGCACGACCGCCGCCACCACGGGCGCCAGCCACCGCTTCCGCGGCTTGCCCGCCGGCGCGTCACCCGACTCGGTGTCGACCTGCGCACCCGACTCGCTCCGGGCCTCGACCCGCGGACCGGGCGCAGCCCGTTCGGGGCCTGCCGTCGTCGGTTCGGCCTTCCCTGATCGTGCCGTCGTGTGTTCGGCCGTCCGGTGCCGCGCCGCCTCGGGTTGTGCCTTCGCCGGCTCGGCCGTCCCCGGTTCAGCCGGCCCTGGTTCGATCGGCAGGGATTCGACCGGCAGGGGTCCGGTCAGCAACTCGACCGCCTCCGCCGCCGTGGGCCGCTCAGCCGGGTCGGCGGCGAGCAACCTCGTCAGCACCCCCGTCAACGGCCCGGAACGCGTCGGTGGCTCGATCAGCCCTGCCGCGGCCCGGTACAGCAGCCCGAAGCTGTTGTCGCTCACCCCGTGCGGCGACTGCCCCTCGGTCGCCGCGTACAGCGTCGCGCCCAGCGAGAACACGTCCGACGCCTGGTCCGGCTGCTCACCCCTCGCCACCTCGGGCGCGAGGTAGGCCGGGGTGCCGGTGATCATGCCGCTGTCGGTCAGCGTGCCGTCCCCCACAGCACGTGAGATGCCGAAATCGGTGAGCTTGACCGTGCCGCCGTGTCCGATGAGCACGTTCGACGGCTTGACGTCCCGGTGCACGATGCCCGCCGCGTGCGCCGCGGCCAGCGCGGCGGCCACCCGACCGCCGATCCTGGCCGCCTCGTCCGGGCTCAGCCTGCCCCGCTCGGCCAGCAGCCCGGCCAGGCTGCGCGAGGGCAGGTACTCCATGACCAGCCAAGGCCGGCCGTCCTCCACCACCACGTCGAACACGGAGATCGCGTCGGGGTGCTGCAGCCGGGCCGCGTTGCGCGCCTCGCGCATCGCCCTCGCCCTGGCCACCTCGCCCTCGTCGGCCGTCAGGTCGGGCCACCGGAGCTGCTTGACCGCCACCTCGCGGTCCAGCAACTCGTCCCGCGCCCGCCAGACGACGCCCATGGCGCCGCTGCCGACCCGCTCGGCCAGCGCGTACCGCCCGCCGACCGTCCCCGTCGCTGTCCCCCCGGCCTCCGCCACGCCAGCAGGTTAGGCGATGACGTGGCCCGCGATGGTGTCAGTTGGTCGAGACCAGCTTGGCCAGTTCGCGGTCGAAGTCGATCCACAGGTCCTCTTCGCCGGGCTGGACCACGTCGTAAGTGAGGTCCAGGAACTCGGCGATGTCCTCGGCGTCGGCCGACAGGATCGCGAACCCGGTCGGCGCGTTGAGCTCCACCAGGACCCGCTCCGGGTCGTCGGCGGCCGGCCGGACCAGGATGTCGCCCTCGCCGGACGAGGTCAGCAGGCCGTCGGCGAGCAGGTCGCGGGCGAAGATCCACTCGACCTTGCCCTGGCCGGTGTGGAACAGCACGGCTACCGCGTACGGGTCCTCGGGTTCGTAGTGGAGTTCGGCCTCCACCGGCGCCGGGGCCACGCCCGGGACGAGGAGGTGGAACGTCGTGGTGATGGTGATGCTGTCGTTGCTCATGTCCTGTGGGTTCCCTTCCGAAGTCGTCCCTCTCATGTGAGGAGACGTCCGAGAGGGCGAATCAGGACGCGTATCGCCTGAACACCACGCGATCGGGGGAGACCTGCGTCTCAAGTCCACCCGTTTGCCCAGGACGGGTGTCTCAGTAGGCCACGGGCCCCGCCATACCGACGGGTAACACTGCGTTATCGCAGGTCACTTGAGCGTAGCGACCTTGGTCCCGACGAGCTCCCCGGTCTCTCCGGCGGCCGGCGCGGGTGCCGTCGGCGACGCCGTCGCGGGCTGCCTGCGGGTCAGCGCGACGCCGACGAGGACCACGACCATGCCCAGCACGACGCGGAGGTTGAGCGCCTCGCCGAGGAACAGCGCGCCCAGCAGCACCGACACCACGGGCAGCAGGTAGCCCACCATCGTGGCGTTGGTCGCGCCCTCGTCCTCGATGACGCGGTAGTTCAGCACGAACGCCACGCCCGTTCCGAACACGCCCAGGATCGCCACGGCGACCAGCGGCTGCCAGGACAGCTGCACCGGCTGCAACCCTGCCACCGGCACCGCCAGCGCCGTCATGCCCGCCGCGGCCACCAGCTGGGTCGAGGAGATCTGCATCGGCGTCAGGCCGCGCCCGGACACCTTGTGGCCGATGTAGGCGTAGCTGACCGCGTACGACGCCGCGGCGGCCAGGCACGCGAGCGCGCCCCAGCTCGCCAGGCCCGCCCGCTGCCACGGGGCGAAGATGATCAGCACGCCGGCGAAGCCGAGCGCCAGGCCGGCGAACCGGGCCGGGTTGCGCTGCCGTTCCGTGCCCAGCGCCAACCCGATGCCCAGCGCGAACAGCGGCGTGGTGGCGTTGAGCACACCGGCCACACCGGAGTCCACGGTCTGCTCACCGAGTGCGAACAGGGCGAACGGCACCGCGCTGCCGAAGAGGGCGGCGAAGCCGAGGTGCAGCCAGGACGTCCGGTCCCGCGGCAGCCGCTGCTTGCTCCAGTACACGAGCGCGACCAGCACCAACGCGCCGAGCGCGGTGCGGGTGAGGGTGATCTGGATCGGCGAGAGGCCGGTCAGTGCGATCTTGATCCACAGGAAGCTGGACCCCCAGAGCAGGGCCAGGACACCCATCCTGATCAGCGTGCCAGGCTTGTTCACGACCACACTTTGCGGGATCGCGAAGTATCAGCACAAGTGAATAGAACTGCACGATCTTTAAGCTGAGCTGTACGGTTGCGTCATGTTGGACGTGCGACGAATGCAGGTGCTCCGGGCCGTGGTGACCACCGGCTCCATCACCGCCGCGGCGGTGAACCTCGGGTACACGCCCTCGGCCGTCAGCCAGCAGGTGTCGGCCCTGGAGAAGCAGGCGGGACTGCCGCTGCTCGACCGGGTCGGGCGTGGCGTGCGCCCGACGGTGGCGGGCCGGCTGCTCACCGAGCACGCCGCGCACATCACCGACCGGCTGGTCGAGGCGGAGGCGGCGCTCGCCGACCTGCGCGCGGGCCGCACCGGGCGGCTGCGGGTGCGCTACTTCGCCACCGCGGGCGCCGCGCTCGTGCCGCCCGCCGTCGCCCTGTTCCGGGCCAAGCACGCCGACGTCCAGCTCGACCTCAAGCTGACCGAGCCGGACGACCCGATGGTGGAGGTGGCGGCCGGTCGCGCCGACGTGGCCATCGTCGTGCACCACCGGGACAGCGAGCCGCCGCGCGGCGTGCACCTCGTGCACCTGCTCGACGACCCGTACCTGGCCGTGCTGCCGCGCGGCCACGAGCTGGCCCGCAAGCGCGTGGTCGACCTCGCCGACCTGGCCGAGCAGCAGTGGGTGGACGCCGTGACGCCGCCCGGGCCGTGCCGCGACATCGTGCTCAACGCCTGCGCGGGTACCGGGTTCGCGCCCAACATCGTGGTGGAGGCCGACGACTACCCGACCGCGCAGGGGTTCGTCGCGGCCGGGCTCGGGGTCACCATCGTGCCGAAGCTCAGCCTCGGGGTCGTGCACCCCGGCGTGGTGGTCCGCAAGCTGCGCCACCCGGAGCCGACCAGGACCATCTGCGCCGCGATCCGGGAGGAGGGCGTCGCCTCGCCCGCCGTGGTCAGCCTGCTGGACGCGCTGAAGGCGTCGTCGGGCCGGCCTACGGCTGGCTGAGCCGCTGCTCGCCGTCGATGTAGATGCCCTGGTTCTCCCACTTCAGGATGATCAGCTTGCGCTCGGTGCTGACCGTGTTGTCCTTCATGTGGTAGGCGAGGTCGACCTCGTAGGCGTACGGCGAGTTCATCCGCACGCCCTTGAGCTCGACCGACTTCACCGGGTTCCACGTGCCCTGGTAGCCGCTCGGGCCGCCGGTCGTGGCCTGCATCCTGGCGGTCAACCGGCCGTAGCCCTCGTCCACGTTCTCCGGCAGCAGGCCGAAGTAGTCGCGGACCGCCTGCTCCTGCTGCTCGGCCGTCGGCTCGGCGGTGATCTTGGCGGTCGGCGTGGACGGCTTCTTCGACGGCGTCGTCGACGCCTCGCCGCCCGCTTCCTGCACCGCGGTCGTCGTGGTGGAACCGGCCTGGTTGCCGCCCGGCTCGTCGCCGCTGGACAGCACGCTCGCCAGCAGGATGCCGACGACCGCCGCGCCCGCGATGGCGAGCGCGGTGAGCACCGTGGAGCGCTTGCTCTTCATCGGACCGCCGGCCGGTCTCGACGCGCCGGTCGGACGGGCGGGCGGCGCGTTGTGGCTCGCCTGCCGCTGCGGTGCGGGCTGCGGCGTCGGCGCGGGCGCGACCCTGGTCGCGGAGTGCGGCGGGTTGTGCTGCGCGGCGGGGTTCTGCTGCTGCGCGGGCGGGTTGTGCTGGCCGGCCGGGGTCAGCGCGCGGGTCGGCTGGGCCTGCACGGGCGCGCCCTGCCACGACGGCGGGTGGCTCTGCGGCATCGCCACCGGGAACTCCGGCGCGGCCCGACCCGCCGCCACCGCGGCCAGCGCCTCGCGGGCCTCGGCCATGGTCGGCCGGTCCTCCGGCTCGGCGCGCAGCAGGCGCATCAGCAGCGCGGTCAGCGGACCCGCCTGCTTCGGCGGCACCACCTTGCCCGACGCGACCTGGTGCAGCAGGGCGATGGTGTTCTCGTTCAGGCCGAACGGCGGCGCGCCCTCGATCGCCGCGTACAGCGTCGAGCCGAGGGAGAACACGTCCGAGGGCGGGCCGGGGTCGTACCCCTTGGCCACCTCGGGCGCGAGGTAGGCGGGCGTGCCCGCGAGCATCCCGGTCGCGGTGACCGTGACGTCGCCGGTGGCCCGGGAGATGCCGAAGTCGGTGATCTTCACCGTGCCGTCGTTGCCGAGCAGGATGTTGCCCGGCTTGATGTCGCGGTGCACGATGCCGGCGTTGTGCGCGGCGGCGAGCGCGGAGGCGACCTGCGAGCCGATCGACGCCACGTCGCGCGGCGGCAGCGTGCCGCGTTCCGACAGCGCCGTCGACAGGCTCTTGGACGGCAGGTACTCCATCACCAGCCAGGGCTGGCCGTCGTCCTCCGCCACGTCGTACACCGCGATCGCGTGCGGGTGCTGCAGGCGTGCCGCGATCCGGCCCTCGCGCATGGCGCGGCGCTTCGCCTCGTCCGTGTCGGCCTCGGCCAGGCCGGGCTGGAGCAGCAGCTGCTTGACCGCGACGGTGCGGTGCAGCCGCTCGTCGTGCGCTTCCCAGACGATGCCCATCGCACCGCTGCCGATCCGCCGGCCAAGTCGGTAGCGGCCGGCAACCAGGCGGCCATCGTCGCTCACGGCGTGCTCCCAGTAGCTGCTAGGGCTTCATTCAGTGGCGAACGACAAGACGCCACTAGGACAAGAACGTTGCGTCACCCGATCGGGTTCGGCACCACCTTACGAGGTTCACGTTCCCCCCGGTCCCACAGTGGGGGGTGACGAGCCCGTCGTGGTGGTTGTCGTCGTAGTGGTCGTGGTCGTCGTGGTGGTCGTCGTGGTGGTCGGCGGCGTGGTCGTCGTGGTGGTCGTGGTGGTGGTCGGCTCGGTCGTCGTGGTCGGCTCGACCGTGACCGTCTGCGTCTCCACGGTGGTCGTCGGCAACGGCGTGGTCGTCGTCGTGGTCGGCTTCGCCGAGGACGAGCTCGTCTCGCCCACCTGCGGCGCGACCGGGTCCTTCTCGCCGAACCAGTCCAGCGCCACCGCCAGGAAGCCGAGCAGCAGGATGGCGGCCAGCACGACCGCCGCGATCACCAGCGGCCGGTTGTTGGGCCGCTGAGGCGGCGCGGCCACCGGCGTGGCACCGCCCGTCGACCGCGGGCCGGGCCGCACCACGCGGGTCCGGTCGGCGTCCAGGACGGCCGTGGCGCCCGCCGGCACCGGCGCGAACCCCGGCGAGCTGGCCGGCAGCAGGCCGGTCAGGCTGGGGTTGCGGCCGTGCGCGACGGCGCTGAGCATGTCGCGCGCCTGCGCCATGGTCGGCCGGTCGGCGGGGTCGTAGTTGAGCAGCCGCAGCAGCACGTCGGTCAGCGGGTGGTCGACCGTCGGCGGGTTGATCCGTCCCGCCGCGACGGCGTGCAGCACGCCCAGGGTGTTCTCCGACAGCCCGAACGGCGGCTCGCCCTCGGCCGCCGCGTACAGCGTCGAGCCGAGCGAGAAGACGTCCGACGCGGCGCTCGGGTCCTGGCCGCGCGCGATCTCCGGCGCCAGGTAGGCGGGCGTGCCCGCGATCAACCCGGTCTTGGTGACCGTGACGTCGTCGCTGGCCCGGGAGATGCCGAAGTCGGTGATCTTGACCAGGCCGTTGTCGGCGAGCAGCACGTTGCCGGGCTTGACGTCCCGGTGCACGATCCCGGCGGCGTGCGCGGCGGCCAGCGCGGCGGCGGCCTGCATGCCGATCTGGGCTACCTCGATCGGGTCGAGCGGGCCGTGCTCGGCCATCGTGTCGGCCAGGCTGTAGGACGGCAGGTACTCCATGACCAGGCACGGAGCACCGTTCTCCTCCACCACGTCGTAGACGGCGATGGCGTTGGGGTGGTGCAGCTTGGCGGCGATGCGGCCCTCGCGCATGGCGCGCTGGATCGCCTCGTCCTGCTCGCGCTCGTCCAGGCTGGGCGCCAGCAGCAGCTGCTTGATCGCCACGACGCGGCCGAGGCGCTCGTCGTGGGCGCGCCACACGACGCCCATCGCACCGCTGCCGATCCGGTCGAGGAACCGGTAGCGCTCGGCGATGACGCGACCGTCGTTGCTCACCGGACCACCTCGCTGGGGCGCTGCGTGACCGCGGCAAGGGCAGCAGGTCTCACGCTCGGGCTCCTCGTCGTGCGGATCGGTGCGCGGAACAGGCTAGGCCACCGCTCGCCCGCAGAGCCTACCCCGGCCGTGACTACGCCTTTCGAGCCGTTGCGCAGGTCACGTGAGCCGAGAGGTGACCGGGAAGGGATACCCGATACCGGGCCGTAAGGACACCCGTTCGCACGAAGATCGCCAGTTTTGCGGCCGAACGGCGTAGTCGCCTCACATCTCGCCCATTCGGGTGCACGAGTCACGCGTCCAGGCGACACCGGAGACGTCTTCGAACGTCGACTCGCGGTCGCTCTCGACCCGGCCCGGCCGCCCGCGCACCGCGAACCCGCCGCTCGGCGTGCCCGAGCGGCGGGATCGCGGAACGTCGGTGCGGAGGTCAGTTGGCCGGAGCGAAGAAGTCGAACCCGCCGATCGGGTTCAGGATCCCGCCGAGGTCGAGGTCCAAGCCGAGGTCGATGCCCGAGTTGCCGTCGGACGGCGGGGTGCTCGGGTTGGTCGAGGACGGCGGCGTGGAGCTCGACGGCGGCTGCGAGCTGTCGCTGGGCGCGGGCGTCGTCGAGCTCGGCGGCGGGGGAGTCGTCGTCTCCGGGCTGCTGGAGCTCGGCGGCGGCGTGGTCGTGCTCGACGGGGCCTGCTGCGTCTGCTGCTGCGTCGTCGTGGTCGTCTGCTGCGTGGCGGGACGCGGCGCGCGCTGGGTCGTCGTCTCCGGCGCCTGCTCGGGCGTCGTCGTGGTGGTCTCGGCCTGGGCGGCCTGCTGCGCCTGCTGCTGGGCGGCGGCGGCGCCGAGGTCCTTGGTGAGCGTGTTGGTGGCGCGGGCCGCCGGGCGGGCGTCGAAGCGCACCTCCGCCAGCGGGCGCTCGTCCGGGGACGACATCAGGTTGGTCGCGGTGAACGCGACGGTGCCGGCGAGCACCACGCCGCCGCTGGCCATCGCGACGAGCTTCGGCACGGAGAACCCGCCGCCGCCGCGCTCCTCTTCACCGGCGCGCCCCTCGCGGCGCAGCAGCTCGGTGATGTGCAGCTCGCGGCCGGAGAGGTTCGTGACGTTCGACGCACCGGCCGCGGCCGAGAGGGCGGCCACCGAGAAGCGCACGGTCTCTTCGTCGTCGTCGGTCCGCGCGGTGGGGCGACGACTCGCTCTGTCGTCGTCGGCCAGGTTGCCGGCCCGGTCGTCAACAGTCCTGCGGCTCGCTCCGTCAGCCATCCGACGGCTCGCTCCGCCGTCAACGGTCCTGCGGCTCGCTCCGCCGTCAGCGGTCCGGTTGCCGGCTCCACCGTCGATGATCCGCGGGATCGGCTGCGTCTCCGCCTCGCGCCTGGCGAGCAGGTCGGCGACCGACAGCTTGGCCGTCGAGCCATCCTGTCGACGGCGTTTGTCGTCGTTCGACACCGCTGGACACCTTTCCCGGGGGAGTGCGTTGCGCTACTGACCGGGACCATGGATACCGAATCGTGACCGTCTACGTAACCCCTTTGAGTGAAGTTTCCTACGGATTCAAGGGTTGTTTGAACGCTGAGTGAACACTCAGGGCTTGATCGCTACGCAGAGTCAGCTGCGTTGGGCCGATAGGACCTCGGTCGCGACGATGCGCGGAACGCTCGTGTCGGTCAACCGGAAAAGCTGCTCGACGCGCATCCACCGCCCCGTGCGCTCCTGCAGCGACACCACCGCGAGCACCGCGCCGTCCGGCCGGAGCGAGGTCGACTCGATCGTGATCGCCTGCACGTGGCCCCAGGACTCGACGAAGTCGCGCGAGCTGCCGCCGAGCAGGTCCGGCGACAGCAGCCGGGCCGCCTCCCGCGGCTTGGCGGGCAGCAGCTCGAAGAACCGCCGCACGATGTCGACCTGCGGTTCCGGGCCGACGTCGACCTGCGGCGGCGGCACCATCACCGGTGACTCCAGCGGCGCGTCGGTGGGCGTCGGCGCGGCCAGGCGCGCCTGTGCCGGCACCTGCGCGGGCCGTCCGACGCCCAGCTCCGCCGACAGCAGGTCCGGTCGCAACGCGGACGCCCCGCTGATCGCCGCGGGCGGTGCGACGTACGGCTCGTCGGGGCCGGCGGGGCGGTTGCCCGCGAAGATCGCGGTGGCGGCGATCGAGGCGGACAGCACGAGCGCCCCGGTGGCCACGCCGGCGAGCTTCGCGGCACGGGTGGGACGTCTCCCTGGGGTGGCCGTGTCGTTCTCCTCACGCAGCAGATCGGTGATCAGGCCATGGGTGGCGGCCTGCTCGCGGGTCCGGATCCGCACCGGCGTCGGCTGCTTCCTGATCAGCTCCGCCACCGTGACCGAACCCGCGCGGTTGTGCCTGCGACCGCTCGTCGTAGGGCGCTGCACTGGCGACTCCCTCGGTCGTGTCGTCGCCAAGACTCGTACCGTGGGGGACCAGCGGGAATCCAGCTCAGCCCGGGAGTTCACTCATTCGTGGCGGCCAGTGGTCAACTGCCGTACCTCTAACGGGCGAAGGACTACGGAGCGACGCCCACCCCCGGTGGGTTTCAGGAGCCGTCCGCGGGCCGTTCGCCGTCTATCAGTGGCACGCCGGTGGTGGTGAACACCAGCTCCCGCTTCTCCGTGGTCCGGGACCCGTCCTTGCGGATCACGTCCAACGTGCTCACCGTGATGCCCCGCACCGCGTCCACGGTGATCTCTCGCACCTCGATCAGCGACACGTCCGCGAACTCCTGCTCCAGCGCCAGCACCTCGCCCGCCACCCGGAACGTGTCCGAGACCAGCGTCAGCGCGTCGTCGGAGTTCGCCGCCACCTCTTCGTAGAACAGCTCGGTGTTCACCGCGATCGTCTCGGCGTCCACGATCGGCGCCGACTCGGCGGGGACCGTGGTGACGTGCGGGGACGTCTCCGGAGCGCCGGCGGTGTCGACCGCCGCGGCGCTGCCCGCCGGTGCGGGTCGCTCGCCGCTCGCGGCGACCAGGCCGTTCGCCACGGCCTCGGCGGTGGGCACGCGGCGTGCCGTGGTGGAGGGCGGTGGAGGCGGTGCGGTCGGGAAACCGGTCAGCAGCGGCACGTCGGTCGGGTAGCCGGGCAACCCGATGCGCTCGGCCGGGCCGTTCGTGCCGACCAGGTTGGCCGCCGCGACGGCCAGCCCCACCAGGACGCCGGCCGACGACAGCACGGAGAACCAGGCGGCCCGCTTCCACGTCCGGGGCGGCGTCACCGAGGCGGGCACCAGGCCGATGTTGAACTTGCGCAGGCCCATCGCGTCCGTGTCGACGAACGGGTCCGGCGGGGGCGGTGGTGGCGCGGGCGCCGGTCGCACGGCCGCGCGTTCGAGCGGTGTGTGCTCCAACTCCCCGCCCATGGGCAGCCAGATCGCCGCCCCGTCCTCCAGCCGATGCCGACCCGACCGTTCCGGTTCCCCGATGTCCATGCTGTGCAGACCCCTCCCGCCCCCCGACCTGACGGCCCTCGCGGTTCACCTGTGGGTTCGAGCTCACCTGTGGGTTCAAGTGGGGCGGGGAATGGGGGTGGGACGCCGAGGACCCCGCCGCTACCTCAGAGTAAGGGCAGGGTGCACGGAGAGCAGCGCTGATCAGCCTTGTGGGGCCCAGCGACACACGTAAGAGTGAATTCTTAGCTCCCGCTGTCCAGCTTCTTCCTGGTGCCCTGGAGCGCGTTGGTGGCGGCCAGGCCGGCGCCGCCCGCGATCAGCGCGCCGATGATGTCGCCCGACGTGGAGGCGCCCGACGTGATCAGCAGGCCGACGAGCGCGATGATCGTCGTCACCCCGGCGACGGTCCACCGGCTGCGCACGTACTGGGCGATGGGCGCGCCGGCGGCGCGCTTGGACTTGGCGGCGGAACCGAGCATCGCGAGGTAACCGTCGTGCGCCAACGCGGCGAGCACACCGATGATCGCGATGAGGCCCGTGATGAGACCGATGACCATGACACCAGTGTGCCCGTCGGCAAACCCGCTGGACCATCCGTGATCGCCCTGATATCTCCCAGGGGTGGAGGTCTTCTGGCACGACGCCTGTCTCGAGCACGACACCGGCACCGGGCTGTGGGAGCTGCCCGGCCGGTGGGAGTGGCTCGACGTGGCCGAACCGCACCCGGAGAACGCGGCCCGGCTGCGCACGTTCCGGCACGCCTTGGCGCACGGGCCGGTCGCACCGCACCTCACCTGGTCGGCCGGTCGGTTCGCCGACGACGAGGAGCTCGCCCGCGTCCACGCGCCGTCCTACCTGGCCGGGCTCCGGGCCGCGTGCGAGCGGGGCGCCGCCGTCGAGGTGAACACCGTCGTCGGCCCCGGCTCGTGGGACGCGATCCGCGCCGCCGCCGGCACCGCGCTGGCGGCGTACGAGGCGGTCGCGGCCGGCCGGACGCGCCTGGCGTACGCGCTGGTCCGCCCGCCCGGCCACCACGCCCAGCCGACCATGGCGGACGGGTACTGCCTGGTCAACAACGCCGCGCTGGTCGCCGAGACCGCGCGCCGCGCGGGCCGCCGGGTCGCCGTCCTCGACTGGGACGTCCACCACGGCAACGGCACGCAGGAGGTGTTCCGCGACACCGACGACGTGCTCACGGTGTCCGTGCACATGCGGCACGGGCCGTGGGGCGCCAACCACGCCCAGACCGGCGCGCCCGCCGAGTCGGGCGCCTCGAACATCAACGTCGAGCTGTCGCTCGGCGCGGGCGACGGCGCGTACCGGCGGGCGTTGGCGGAGATCGCGTTCCCGGCGCTGGCCGAGTTCGGCGCGGACTTCCTGGTCTGCGCGTCCGGGTTCGACGGTTCCGCGTTCGACCCGAACGGCAGGCACAACCTCACCGCCGCCGGCTACCGCGACATCGGGCGGGCGGTGTCGGGGCTCGGCCTGCCGACCGTGCTCACGCAGGAGGGCGGCTACCTGCGTGGCTACTCGGCGCTGTGCCTGCACGCGCTGGCGGAGGGCCTGCTCGGCCTCGACCTGCTGGACGACCCGCTCGCCTACGTGCCGGACGACACCCAGCTGGCGGACGTGGACCTGGCCCGAGCCAGGTCCACGCTCACCGACTGGACGTTCGCCCGCTGACCGGCGCGGCCCCGCACGGCTACCTGCCGAGGTGGCCGCGACCCAGCTTGAGCAGGATCATCGCCAGGTCCCGGCCCTCCGGGCCGAGGTCCTTGTACCGGTTGATCACGTCGATCTCCCGGTTGTGCACGATCCGCGTGCCGCCCGCGGCCATCCGCGCCGCGCCGATGATCTTGGAGATCTCGACCCGCCGCTTGACCAACCGCAGCAGCTCGGCGTCCAGGTGGTCGATCTCCTGGCGCAACGCGTCGATGTCCGGTGCGGCTTCGGTGCTGTTCATCGTGACGACCTCTCGACTCTGGTTGGAGTCCCAGCCCTGGCAGCAGCGAAGCCCCGGGGTCCGAGGACTCCGGGGCTTCGTGGTGGCTTGTCGGCGCTAGCGGTCCACGGGAGCCGGAGTCCGGTTCCCGTAAAAAAACTCGAAGTGGGCCATGCGCACCGCCTCATCATGCCACAGCCACGGACTGTCGGGGGCACCCGGTAACGTGGACAGGCGATGAGCGCCTTGTTCGACTTGCCTGCAAGTCCCCCCTCCTCCCGGTCCGCGCGGCTGCTCGAAGACCTCAACCCGTCGCAGCGACGGGCGGTCGAGCACGCGGGCGCCCCGTTGCTGGTCGTGGCGGGTGCGGGCTCGGGCAAGACGCGCGTGCTCACCCGCCGCATCGCCTACCTCCTCGCCGAGCGCAAGGTCCACCCCGGCGAGGTCATGGCGATCACCTTCACCAACAAGGCCGCCGCCGAGATGAAGGAACGCGTGGCCGACCTGGTCGGCGCGCGGGCCCGCTCGATGTGGGTGTCCACGTTCCACTCGATGTGCGTCCGGGTCATGCGCCGCGAGGCCAAGACCCTCGGCATGTCGTCCAACTTCTCGATCTACGACTCCGACGACACCCGCCGGCTGATCACGCTGGTGGCGCGCGACCTCGACCTGGACCCCAAGCGCTACCCGGCACGCACGCTGGCGATCCACATCTCGAACCTGAAGAACGAGCTGGTCGACGCCGCCACCGCCAAGGAGCGGGCGACCAACGACCTGGAGCGCCGCGTCGCCGAGGTCTACGAGAGCTACCAGCGCCGGCTCGGCGACTCGAACTCGCTCGACTTCGACGACCTGATCATGCGGACCGTCGAGCTGCTGCAGAACCACCCGGACGTGGCCGAGCACTACCACCGCCGGTTCCGGCACGTCCTGGTCGACGAGTACCAGGACACCAACCACGCGCAGTACACGCTGGTCCGCGAGCTGATCGGGACAGGCAAGGACGGCGTGCCGCCGGGCGAGCTGTGCGTGGTGGGCGACGCCGACCAGTCGATCTACGCCTTCCGCGGCGCGACGATCCGCAACATCGTGGAGTTCGAGCGCGACTACCCGCAGGCCACCACGATCCTGCTGGAGCAGAACTACCGCTCCACCCAGACGATCCTGAGCGCGGCGAACGCGGTCATCTCGCGCAACCCGAACCGCCGGGACAAGCGCCTGTGGAGCGACCTGGGCGACGGCGGGAAGATCGTCGGCTACGTCGCGGACAACGAGCACGACGAGGCGGCGTTCGTCGCGCGCGAGATCGACCACCTGGTGGACAGCGGCGAGGCGAACAACGGCGAGATCGCCGTGTTCTACCGGACCAACAACCAGTCGCGCGTGTTCGAGGAGATCTTCATCCGCCTCGGCCTGCCCTACAAGGTGGTCGGCGGCGTCCGGTTCTACGAGCGGCGCGAGGTGCGCGACGCGCTGGCGTACCTGCGGGCGTTGTCCAACCCCGACGACACGGTGTCGTTGCGGCGCATCCTGAACGTGCCCAAGCGCGGCATCGGCGAGCGCGCGGAGGCGTGCGTGTCGCTGTACGCCGAACGCGAGCGGATCGGCTTCGCGGCGGCGTTGCGCGACGCGGTGACCGGCAAGGTGCCGATGCTCAACCCGCGGTCCCGCAACGCGATCGCCGGGTTCGTCGAGCTGATGGACGAGCTGGGCGAGCTGGTCGAGCGCGGCGACGACGTGGCGGACATCCTGGAAGCGGTGCTGGAGAAGACCGCCTACCGGGCCGAGCTGGAGGCCAGCGAGGACCCGCAGGACCACACCCGCGTCGAGAACCTGAACGAGCTGGTCACCGTGGCCCGCGAGTTCACGGACCTCGGCTCGGCCGTGCCGGTGCCGGAAGAGGACGAGGGGCTGCCCGCCGAAGGCTCCCTGGCGGCGTTCCTGGAGCGGGTGTCGCTGGTCGCGGACGCCGACTCGGTGCCGGACGCGGAGTCCGACGGCGTGGTCACGCTGATGACGCTGCACACCGCCAAGGGCTTGGAGTACCCGGTGGTGTTCTGCACCGGCTGGGAGGACGGCGTCTTCCCGCACATGCGGGCACTGGGCGACCCGACCGAGCTGGCCGAGGAACGGCGCCTGGCGTACGTGGGCATCACGCGCGCGCAGCAGCGGCTGTACCTGTCGCGGGCGCTGGTGCGCTCGGCGTGGGGCCAGCCGTCGGCGAACCCGGCGTCGCGGTTCCTGGACGAGATCCCGGCCGACCTGCTCGACTGGCGGCGGGTGGAGCCCAGGCGCTCCGCGCCGTCCGCGCCGACGTCGTGGGGCGGTGGCCGCGGGTCGGGCACGCCGCGCCCGGCGCCGACGAACGCGGGCTGGAAGGACACGCCCGCGCTGAAGCTGGACGTGGGCGACCGGGTGAGCCACGACAAGTACGGGCTCGGCCGCGTGGTGGCCGTGGACGGCTCGGGGCCCCGTGCGACGGCCACGATCGACTTCGGCGGCGCGGGGACGGTGCGGCTGATGCTCATCGGCGGCGTGCCCCTCGTGAAGCTCTGAGGCGCTCTCAGCCGTAGTTCGCCGCCTTACGTATAGATAGGTGCACCGGTCGACTCCGGCGAGTCGACCGGTGTTCACCTGAACGTGGCCGAATTCCCGTGCAACCCGAATCCCGGACGTGCGTCTATAGGGGTGTCACAAGCGGGATGGCCGGGTCATTCGGGGTGAACCGGCCAGAGGGAGCCGCTTGGCGGCAGCAGGGGGGCCTACGGGGGTAGGTAGTGAGGGCGGGAGCCGCGTCGGGGCGGTGACCGCACGAGAGGGATCACCTTCGGGGGGCGGTTCCGCACAGTGGAGGGGCCGGGCTGCTCAGCAGCCCGGCCCCACCTTTTACGCTTGTGACGAGCCTGTCGGCTCAGACGCTGATGCCCTTGGAGTTCAGCCAGCCCAGCGGGTTGATCTTCTTGCCGTCCGCGTTCCAGACCTCGAAGTGCAGGTGCGGACCGGTGGAGAAGCCGCGGTTGCCCATGCGCGCGATCTGCTCGCCCGCCAGGACCCGCTGGCCCTTGCGCACCGAGTAGGTGTCCACGTGGCCGTAGACGGTCACGGAGCCGTCGGCGTGCTCGACCTTGACCCACAGGCCAAAACCGCTTGCCGGACCGGCCTCGATCACGACACCATCCGCGGCGGACAGGATCGGCGTGCCGATGGGGCCGGCGATGTCGATGCCGTAGTGCATCTCGCCCCAGCGGCCGCCGTAGCCGGAGGTGAACTCGCCTGCGGCGGGGCGGGCGAACTTGGGTCGCCGTGCCTCGGCCTCTTCGGCCTCGCGGGTTTCGGTGATGTGCTGGCTCTTGACGAGCTTCTGCGCCTCGGCCGCCGGGTCGACCGTCTTGGCGACGGGCAGGACTTGCGGTGAGGCGGGGCCGGTGCCACCGACGCCGAAGGCTGCCGCGCCGTCGGCGGCGGCGTTCGCGAGGGGGGTGACCTCGTCGGCCTGCGACGGCGAGTCGGAGCCGAGCGCGTGGAGCGTCTGCCCTGCGCCTGCGGCGGCGAAAGCGCCGACGGCGACCGCGGCGACCACGATCCGTCCGCGCAGCGCCGAGGGCGGAGGCGGAAGCCGGTGCGTGCTCACTGCGCGCGTCGAAGCACGGTCTACCGCTTCTTCGAGCACAGCAGAACTCGTATGGCCGCCGGGGGAGCGGTGTTGAGACAAAACCTGGCCTTCCGTCTTCGGGGAGTCCGGTCGGACTACCAGGCGGGGGATCCCGGTTGAGCCGGTCGGGGTACCGGCTCGTCGTCCTGCTTGTGACCAGACCGTGACAACGGACCGGGGGAAGATAACGGCGCGGAGCCCCTAAGGGCAATCCCCGAAGCCGAGGATGACCGTTTAGCGGTCAGTGGGACATCCGCGCGTATGACCGGTGACTCACGGTCATGAGTGACCTACGAAAACCCCTCATGTACAGGCGCGATGGGGTGATCCCCTCCATCATCCAAACGTGTGATGGCGGTCACAACGAGGTGAAGGGTGCGTGTGTCGACCGGTAGTGAAAGGTGACCTGAATCACGTATCCGGTGCTCCTCCACGACCAACGCCGGGTGCTCCAACCGGGCGTTCCGCTGCGGGACGATCACCTGGTCCATCTCGCTCCACACCACGACGAACCTGGTGCGGCAGGGGCGGGACGGTTCGGCCAGTTCGGCCAAGAGGTCCGAACCCGGCCTCAACTGCCTGGTCAGCGACGTGGGCAGGAGGTAGGCGGCCAAGGTGCCGCGGTGCGGGGTCCCGAGGGTGACCAGCGTGCGCACGCGCGCGTCCCCGTCCAGGCGCTGCACGTAATAACGGGCGATCAGGCCGCCGAGCGAGTGGCCGACCACGTGCACCCGGTCGGATCCGGTCTGCTCGCAGATCCGCTCGACGTGCTCCCCCAGCAGCGCCGCCGACCGCCGGACGTCCCCCGTCAACGCGGTCAGCACGCTGTAGTTCACCGCGTGCACCACTCCGAAGCCACGCCTTCGCAGTGCCCCCGACAGCACTGCGAAGGCGGACCGGTTGTCCCCGATGCCATGCACCAACACGATCGGGGTGCCCGCGGCGTCCATGGCCGAAACCACGAGGCCGCGCCGCCGGGGCGACAGGCGGTCGGTGCGGTAGGCGCGGAGGTGCCCCTCGGGCTTCACCCGTTCTTCCAGGGCACCCCACGGGTAGAGCACGGTGTGCGCGGCCAGCCAGGCGGCCTCGACGGCGACGCCACGCACGCCGCCGGGGGAGGCGACGGCCCGGAGCACGCCACCCGCGAGACCGATGGCCTCACCCGCCAGCCCGAGCCCGGCGTCCACGCCGGCCCCGACCCGGCCCGCCCAGGTCTCCAGGAGCCGCCGCGCCGCGTCACTCATAGGGCTGAACGTAGGTGATAAGCCCACCAACCAGGAGTACCCGACGTCCGATGTCCACAACCCCCACCGGTCCCGACCCGACGCCGCCCGGTGGCCCTGCCCAGGGGACGCCCGGCGGTGGTCCCGGTCCGGCGACACCTGGCGGTCCCGACCAGGGGACCCCCGGCGGATCTGCCCCGAGGGCCCCTGGTGGTCCCGGCCCGGCGGCGCTCGGCAGGTCCGACCTGGCCGCCGGTGGTGCTGCCACGGGGAGGCCCGACGGGTCCGACCTGGCGGGCAGTGGCGCTGCCCCGGCGACGCCTGGTGGATCCGACCCGGCCCCCGGTGGCGCCGACCCCGCCGCCCGTCGCCGTCGGCTCCGTTTTGCTAGCGTCCGACCGGTGATCCGAACCGCTGAACCGGTCTCACCGACCCGCACGAGACTCCGGACGGCGGTTGGGGTGGCCGCGGCGGGCGCGCTCCTCACCGCGGTGGCTCCGGCTGTCGGCGTGGTCGACGGCTCCGCGCCGCCCGCGTTCACCGCCTGGCCGCTGCTGGCGCTGCTCGCCCTCCTCCCCACGGCCCTGGCCGCGCTCTTCCTCGCCCGCGGGCAGGAGCTCACCGCCGCGGCGGCCCTCGTCGCGCCCGCCGTGTTCGCCGTCGGCCGGCTGCTCGGCGACCTGCAGCTGCTCGTCGACCCGATCGACGCGGCCCGACCCGAGCTGATGCGCCCGGCGAGCCTCGACCCGCCCGGACCCGCGGCCGGCCTGTGGCTGCTCCTGGCCGGGCACGTGCTGCTCATCGCCGCGGGCGCGTTGGCCACCCTCGGCGCGGAACCCGACGTGCGCAGCGAACGCGCGAGCTTCGCCCTGCCCGCCACGGCGGGCATCGTCGCGGGCATCGGCCTGTTCACCGCGCCGTTCACCTCGACCGACGCGCTGATCCCGGCGCGCGGGACGTTCGACTCGCCGACGCTGCCGATGCTGGGCGGCCTCGTCGTCACCCTGGCCGCGCCCGCGCTCGCCGTCCTCGCCGCCAGCGCCACCACCCACGAGGCGCGCAAGGGCGGGCTGCTCGGCCTCGCCGCCGTCCTGCTCGCCTTCGCGGCGCCACCGCTCGTCACGGCCGTCGCGGTGGACGCCGTCGGCCCGGCGGTCGGCCCGTTCCTGGTCCTCGCCGCCGCCGTCGCGCTCGCCTGGCCCCAGCGGGCCGTCAAGGACGAGGACGCGGAGCACGACGTCGAACTGCCCGGCCAACGCCGCCTGCACGTCATCGCGGGCGTGCTGGGGCTGGTCGCCGCCGCGACGGCCGCCGTCGGCGCGTCGACCGACCACCTGGTCCTGCCCGACGGCTTCCCGCCGCCCGCGGACTACGCCGCGCGCCTGCTCTGGCCGGCCGCGATCGCCACCGGCGTCCTCGCCGCCGCGCTGCTGGCCAAGGCCGCCGTCCGCCCCGCTTTCACGGTCGCCGTCGCCACCATCCCGCTGAGCGCGGCCGGCGCGCTCGACGCCGTCTTCACCGCGACGCAGGTCGACGTCGTCCAGCCGGGCGTCGGCGTCTGGTTCACCGCGGGCGCGGTGGTCGCCGCGGCGGCCGCCGCCGTCACCGCGGCCCTCGCCGGCGCGGTCGAGCGGGACGAGGTGGGCACGACCACGACCGAACCGCCGCTGCCGCTGATCGCCGCCACCCTGATCGCCGCGCTGCTCGCCGTCGGCGCGTTCAGCCTTCCCGTGCTGCGGGCGCCGGACTACGTGCCGATCGGCGCGTTCGGGTTGCGCGTCGGCTCGTTCGGCCTGCTCGTGGCGTTGATCACGGTCGTGGTCGCGGCGGTGGTCGCGCTCAGGGCCCGGCCGAGCCGCGGTGCGGCGCTCCTGCTCGGCGCGGCCGTCGTCACGGCCGTCCGCGCCTGGGAGTACCCGCTCACCGCGGCCCGCGCCGCCGAGGCCGCCCCTGGTCCGGGGCTCTGGCTGGCCGCCGCCGCGACGGCCGCGTTCGTCGTCGCGGCCGCGTTGCGGACGGCGCGCTGAATCGGTCATCCGAGGCCGCGTGGTGATCGACCTCACCACGTCTATGACGGACTTCACGGGCGTGGGGTGCGGTGGAGTCCGGGCAGGTCGATAGTGTCTTGCGAAGCCGCGTCGAGCCGGTCCCCCCACGGCTGTGCCGGCGTTCCAGGTGATGCCTGGTACGTGTGGGCAACCAGGCCCCAGCCTGGAGCGCCGGGACCTCAGAGGACCGCACGACAGGACGCGGTGTCCGACACCGACGTCGCAGGAGACCCGAGTGGACCTGTACGAGTACCAGGCGAAGGACCTCTTCGCCGCCCACGACGTCCCGGTACTTCCGGGCGACGTGGCGACCACCCCCGCCGAGGCCAAGGCCATCGCCGAGCGCTTCGGCCAGACCGTCGTGGTCAAGGCCCAGGTCAAGACGGGCGGCCGCGGCAAGGCCGGTGGCGTCAAGCTCGCCGAGACCCCGGACGAGACCGAGGTCAAGGCCGAGGCGATCCTCGGCCTGGACATCAAGGGGCACATCGTTCACCGCGTGCTGGTGACGCCCGCGTCCGACATCGCCGAGGAGTACTACTTCTCCTTCCTCCTCGACCGCGCCAACCGCACCTTCCTGGCCATGGCCAGCGTCGAGGGCGGCATGGACATCGAAGAGGTCGCCGCGACCAAGCCCGAGGCCCTGGCCAAGGTGCCGGTCGACGCGATCACCGGTGTGGACCGCGCGAAGGCCGACGAGATCGTGGCCGCCGCCAAGTTCCCCGCCGAGGTGGCCGACCAGGTCGCCGACGTCATCGTGAAGCTCTGGGAGACGTTCG
Organism: Saccharothrix sp. NRRL B-16348; assembly: GCF_001280085.1. Classification (GTDB taxonomy): domain Bacteria; phylum Actinomycetota; class Actinomycetes; order Mycobacteriales; family Pseudonocardiaceae; genus Actinosynnema. Next base: position 26,288 of record NZ_LGED01000243.1, read on the forward strand.
TCTCCGAGGACGCCACGCTGGTGGAGGTCAACCCGCTGGTCCGCGACCCCGAGGGCAAGATCGTCGCGCTCGACGGCAAGGTCACCCTCGACGAGAACGCCTCCTTCCGCCACCCCGCCCACGAGGCGCTGGTCGACAAGCAGGCGGAGGACCCGCTGGAGGCCAAGGCCAAGGCGAAGGGCCTCAACTACGTCAAGCTGGACGGCCAGGTCGGCATCATCGGCAACGGCGCCGGTCTCGTGATGTCCACCCTCGACGTGGTGGCGTACGCGGGCGAGAAGCACAAGGGCGTCAAGCCCGCGAACTTCCTCGACATCGGCGGCGGCGCGTCGGCCGAGGTCATGGCCAACGGCCTGGACATCATCCTGCACGACCCGGACGTGCGTTCGGTGTTCGTGAACGTCTTCGGCGGCATCACCGCGTGCGACGCGGTCGCCAACGGCATCGTGGCCGCCCTGGGCATCCTGGGCGACGAGGCCAAGAAGCCGCTCGTGGTCCGCCTGGACGGCAACAACGTGGAGGAGGGCCGCCGGATCCTCGCCGAGGCCAACCACCCGCTGGTCACCGTGGTGGACACTATGGACAACGCGGCCGACAAGGCCGCCGAGCTCGCGGCTGCGGGGGTCTGACGATGGCTATCTTCATCACCAAGGACAGCAAGGTCATCGTCCAGGGCATGACCGGCGCCGAGGGCACCAAGCACACCAAGCGGATGCTGGCCTCCGGCACGAACATCGTCGGCGGCGTGAACCCGCGCAAGGCCGGCGAGAAGGTCGACTTCGACGGCACCGTGCTCCCGGTGTTCGGCTCGGTGGCCGAGGCCATGGAGGCGACCGGCGCCGACGTGACCGTGATCTTCGTGCCGCCGGCGTTCGCCAAGGCGGCCGTGATCGAGGCGATCGACGCGGGCATCGGCCTGGCCGTCGTGATCACCGAGGGCATCCCGGTGCACGACACCGCCGCGTTCTGGGCGCACGCCGTGGCGACCGGCAACAAGACCCGGATCATCGGCCCGAACTGCCCCGGCCTGATCAGCCCCGGGCAGTCCAACGCGGGCATCATCCCGGCCAACATCTCCGGCGCGGGCAAGATCGGTCTGGTGTCGAAGTCCGGCACGCTGACCTACCAGATGATGTACGAGCTGCGTGACTTCGGCTTCTCCACCGCCATCGGCATCGGCGGCGACCCGATCATCGGCACCACCCACATCGACGCGCTGGCGGCCTTCGAGGCCGACCCGGACACCGCGGCGATCGTGATGATCGGCGAGATCGGCGGCGACGCCGAGGAGCGGGCCGCGGCCTACGTCAAGGAGAACGTCACCAAGCCGGTCGTCGGCTACGTGGCGGGCTTCACCGCGCCCGAGGGCAAGACGATGGGCCACGCGGGCGCGATCGTGTCCGGCTCGGCCGGCACCGCGCAGGCGAAGAAGGAAGCCCTGGAGGCGGCGGGCGTCAAGGTCGGCAAGACGCCGAGCGAGACGGCCGCGCTGATGCGGGAGATCATGCAGTCCATCGGCTGACACTGGGCCGTTCGTGCGTGAGACTGAGGGCCACTTCCCCCGGGAGGTGGCCCTCAGTGCGTTCCGGGACGAGTCAATGCGCACATTGGGGGGAACCACGGAGGTCCGGTCGCCGTCGGAGAGTGCGCATCGGCTAGCGTTCTGTCGACCCGAAATCAGTTCCGCAGGTGGAGGAGACCGCATCATGTCCCAGCCGTACGGCGCCCCTCAGCAGCAGCCGGGTCCGGCGCAGCCGGCGGTGGGTGTGAACCTGAACCTCATCCTTCCGCTGGTCGCCGCCGGTCTGGCGCTGATCGCGTTCCTGCTCGCATTCGCCGACGACGTCCAGTTCGACAGCTACCTGATCGCGGCGGGCATCCTCGCCGGCCTCTCCGTGCTGCCGCAGGCGCCGAAGGGCCTGTTGTACGCGGCGGTGCCGCTCGGGTTGGTCACCACGCTGGGTCAGCTCCAGGAGCTGATCAGCACCGAGGCCGACGTCCAGGGCATGCAGATCGTGATGCTGATCGTGTCGCTGCTGCTGTCGGCGGCCGTCGTGATGAGCCTGCTGATGGAGATCGGCATCGTGAAGCTCCAGCCGAAGACCGCGAACGTCTACGGCCAGCCCGGTGGCTGGGGCCCGCAGTCCGGCGCGTTCCCGCAGCAGGGGCAGCCGCAGCAGTTCGGCCCGCCGTCCGGCCAGTTCGGCCAGCCGGCGCCGCCGCCGCAGGCCCAGCAGCAGCCCGGCCAGCCGCAGCCGACGTCGTACATGCCGCAGCCGGGCCAGTTCGGCCAGCCCGGCCAGCAGCCCGGCCAGGGCACGCCGCCCGGTGGGTTCGGCGGGCCGCAGCAGGGCTGAGCACGTCGTGGGAGGGGTGGCGCCGGAACTTCGGCGCCACCCCTCTTCGCGTGTCCGGCGAGCCTCGGCCGAACGGCTCACCGCTACTGGGACAGTGGGAGGATGTCGGTGCAGCAAACGACCTCGCACGGCGTCGTGACGGACTCCGTCCGGCCGCCCGAGTTCTCCCGCGCCGAACGGGTGCGCGTGCTCACGATGACCGCCGCCGGATCGGTGGTCATCGGCTACGCGGGCGTCGCCGCGCTGCTCGCGCTGATCTCCTCGACGGCCGCGCACGCGTCGTTCTCGACGACCGGCGTGCTCACCGCCGCCGCGCCGGGCTGGTTGGTCGCGCACCACGTGCCGCTGCGCTTCGACGGCGGGCAGCTCGGCCTGCTGCCGCTGCTGCCGACGGCGCTGGTGATGCTGCTGGTGTACCGGGCGGCGGCGGGCGCGGCGGACCGGTTGGGGCTGTTCGAGCCGTTGCAGGCGCGGTCGGTGGTGTTCAGCATCGCCGGCGCGCACGCCGTGGTGGGCAGCGTGATCGCGTTCCTGATGGGTGACGAGGGTCCGGTCCGGGCCACGCCCGCGGTGGCGTTCTTCGGGTGCGCGGTGGTGTCCGGGCTGGCGGCGGTCGCGGGTGTCGCGCAGCGCTGCGGCCTGGTGGAGGTCGTGTTCGAGCGGATCGACCCGGTGGCGCGGCGCGGGCTGCGCGCGGGCGCGCTGGCGCTGTTCGCGCTGACCGCGGCGGGCGCGCTGGTGCTGGCGCTCGGGCTGGTGCTCTCGTGGTCGACCACCGCGGTGCTGTTCGACCAGACCGGCGGCACCATCGGCACCGGCCTCGGCATCTGGCTGCTGTGCCTGGCGTACCTGCCGAACGCGGTGGTCGGCGCGCTGTCGTACGTGGTGGGCGCGGGGTTCTCGATCGGCACGGCGGTGGTGGGCCCGCTGGAGTTGGTCGGCGGCCCGGTGCCCTCGGTGCCGCTGCTGGCCGCGTTGCCCGAGCAGCAGGCGGCCTACCTGTCGCTGGTGCTCGTGCTGCCGGGCGTGATCGGCGTGGTGGTCGGGCTCTCGCTGCGCGACGCCGCCGAGACGCCGCGGGCGCGGGTGCGGGCGGTGCTGGTCGCGGCGGTCACCGCGGGCGTCGGCGCGCTGGTGCTGGCGGCGGTGGCCGGTGGCACGTTGGGCGGCGGGGTGTTCAACCCGGTCACCATCCCGGCCGGGCTGCTGGCCGTGCTCACGTTCGGCTGGGTGACCGTGCCGGGCGCCGTGGTGGCCTGGTTCTCCGGTCCTCGGCCGCCACGCGTGGTGGCCCCCGAGCCGGTCGCCGAGGAAGAGCCCGACGAGGCCCCTGACGAGGACGACTACGACGACGAGGACGACGAAGTCGAGTACGACGAGGAAGCCGAAGAGTACGAGGACGAGGTCGAAGAAGAAGAGGACGAGGAAGACGACGAGGAGTTCGACCACGACCTGGACGAGTACGACGACCTCGAGGAGTTCGACGACGAGCCGGGCGAGGACGACGAGCCCGATGACGAGGCCGACGCCGACTCCGATGACGACCCCGAGTCAGATGACGACGCCGAAGACCCCGAAGACGCTGATCCGGACCTGGCCGACAAGCCCCGTTAGGCAACGCCTAGGCTGCTCTTGAGCTGCTGTGACAGTCCCCAGCAAGGAGAGCACGCTGAGCGCCGCGACCACACTCCGGCTTCCCGTCCCCGCCAGGGTCGTCGTCCTCGTCTCCGGTTCCGGCACCCTGTTGCAGGCGTTGCTGGACGCGGCGGCCGACCCCGGATACCCGGTCGAGGTGGTCGCCGTCGGCGCGGACCGCACCGGCATCGAGGGCCTGAGCCGTGCCGAGCGCGCCGGCGTGCCCGGTTTCGCGGTGAAGCTGCGCGACCACGCCGACCGCGACGCGTGGGACACCGCGCTGGCCGACGCCGTCGAGGCGCACCGACCCGACCTGGTGGTCTCCGCCGGGTTCATGAAGATCCTCGGACCCGCCTTCCTGGCCCGCTTCGGCGGCCGGATGGTCAACACCCACCCCGCGCTGCTGCCCGCCTTCCCCGGCGCGCACGGCGTCCGCGACGCCGTCGACTACGGCGTGAAGGTGACCGGCGCGACCGTGCACCTGGTGGACGGCGGTGTGGACACCGGGCCGATCCTGGCCCAGGAGGCGGTCGTCGTCGCCGATGACGACGACGTCGAAAGCCTGCACGAGCGCATCAAGGTGGTGGAGCGGCGGCTGCTGGTCGACGTGGTCGCCCGCCTGGCCCGCGAGGGCTGCACCGTGAACGGACGAAAGGTGAGCATCCCGTGACCACTCCTGCCGAGAGGCGACCGGTTCGTCGGGCCCTGATCGGGGTTTCCGACAAGTCGGGGCTGCTGGAACTGGCCACCGGCCTGCACGCGGCCGGAGTCGAGATCGTCTCCACCGGCGGCACGGCGCGCACGCTGGCCGACGCGGGCGTGCCGGTCACACCGGTCGAGGAACTCACCGGGTTCCCGGAGGCGCTGGACGGCCGGGTGAAGACACTGCACCCCCGCGTGCACGCGGGCCTGCTCGCCGACACCCGTCGTGAAGAGCACCTGGCGAAGCTGCGCGAGCTGGGCATCGAGCCGTTCGACCTGCTCGTGGTGAACCTGTACCCGTTCACGCAGACCGTGGCGTCGGGCGCGTCGGCGGACGAGTGCGTGGAGCAGATCGACATCGGCGGGCCGGCCATGGTCCGCGCGTCGGCGAAGAACCACGCCAGCGTCGCCGTCGTCGTGGACCCGTCGCGGTACTCGTGGGTGTTGGAGCAGGTCAAGGCCGGTGGCTTCACGCTGCCCGACCGGCAGCGGCTGGCCGTGGACGCGTTCCGGCACACCGCGTCCTACGACGTGGCCGTGGCCTCGTGGCTGGGCAGCGCGGTCGCGGCGGACGACGAGGGCTCCGGCTTCCCCGGCTGGGTCGGCGCGACGTGGAACCGCAAGCAGGTGCTGCGGTACGGCGAGAACCCGCACCAGCGGGCGGCGCTGTACACGCAGGGCGACGGGCGTTCCGGGCTGGCGACGGCGGAGCAGCTGCACGGCAAGGAGATGTCCTACAACAACTTCGTCGACGCCGACGCGGCGTGGCGGGCGGCGTGGGACCACGAGCTGCCGTGCGTGGCGATCATCAAGCACGCCAACCCGTGCGGCATCGCGGTGTCCCGGGTGGACGGTCCGGGCGCGATCGCCGAGGCGCACCGCAAGGCGCACGCGTGCGACCCGGTTAGCGCGTTCGGCGGCGTGATCGCGGCGAACCGCGAGGTGACCGTGGAGCTGGCCGAGCAGGTGGCGGAGATCTTCACCGAGGTCGTCATCGCGCCCTCGTACGCCGACGGCGCGGTGGACGTGCTGACGCGGAAGAAGAACGTGCGCATCCTGGTCGCGCCGTCGCCCGAGCGCGGCGGGGTCGAGCTGCGTGCCGTGTCCGGTGGGCTGCTCCTGCAGACGTCGGACACCATCGAGGCCGAGGGCGACGACCCGGCCAAGTGGACGTTGGCGTGCGGCACGCCGTTGGACGAGGACGGCCTGGCCGACCTGGCGTTCGTCTGGCGGGCGTGCCGGGCGGTGAAGTCGAACGCGATCCTGCTGGCGTCCGGCGGCGCGACCGTCGGCGCGGGCATGGGCCAGGTCAACCGGGTCGACGCGGCCCGGCTGGCGGTGGCGCGTGCCGGTGACCGCGCGCGGGGCGCGGTGGCCGCGTCGGACGCGTTCTTCCCGTTCCCGGACGGGCTGGAGGTGCTGCTGGAGGCCGGTGTGCGCGCGGTCGTGCAGCCGGGTGGGTCGGTGCGTGACGCCGAGGTGATCGCGGCGGCGGAAGCGGCCGGTGCGACCGTGTACCTGACTGGCACGCGGCACTTCGCGCACTAGGTCTGGGTCGATCGGGGGCTCTTCGCCGCGTGCGAGGAGCCCCCTTCGGCGTTATTCGGAGGTCAGTTCCTCGGCCGCCTTGAGGGCCACGGCCTCGGCGTCCGCGATGGGGAACTCCGTGTCGGTGAAGAAGCCCTTGTCGCGGCCCTGGTAGCGGATGTTCCACACCACCGTGCCCTTGCGCACCAACAGGTTCACCTCGGTGAGGTCGGTCGGCGAGGACGGGATGAGGATCATCGCCTCGTCGCCGACGTCGAGGGTCTTGGCCTGCTCGCCGGTGGCGTACGAGGTGAAGCTCGTGTAGTTGTCGTGCGCCTGGTCGAGGTTGCGGTCCTGCTTGTCGGAGAACGTGGTGAAGTCGTAGACGAGGAAGCTGAGGCGGCGCGGGTTCCGGCCGTCCTTGCCCTTGGTCTGCTCCCACGCGCAGTGGGTCTGCTTCATGCCCTTCTTGGCGTCGGTCGGCGCCTGGATGAGGCGGAAGCTGCTGACGTGGGCCTGTGACTTCAGGTCGGCGCTCAGCTCGCACCCGGCGATGGGGTCCGTGCCGGGGCCGCCGCCGGGCTCGTCGATGTAGTTGAGGTACATCGAGCCGACGACACCGCCCACGACGAGCACGACGACGCCGATCACGATCCCGATGACCAGGCCGGTCCGCTTCTTGCGCGGCGGAGGAGGCGGGCCGTACCCGCCGGGCGGCGGGAAGCCACCGGGAGGTCCTGGTTGCGGCTGGTAGCCGGGTGGCGGCCCGTACCCGCCCGCGGTGGGCTGTTGGCCGTAGCCGGGCTGCTGGGGCCAGTTCTGCGGCTGCTGCGGGTTCTGCGGGTGCTGAGGTGCGTTCACGGTTCCCCCCGTGGTGCGGTCGGTGCGCGCGGAGCAGTCTGCCGGCCACCCGATCGTGGACGCTGCCGGCATTGACAGCGGGTGGCTGTCTCGGGATAAGATCACGGTGTCGTTCGAACAGATGTTCGACAGACAGGTCGCCGAACTTCCCACGGCGATCCGCGCACAGGGGTGCGCGCGGATCAGTGGGAGGAGGGCGGGTGTCCAGGTCGGCAACGGCGACGCTGACCGCGCTCGGGGTAGGCGCGGCGGGCGAGCTGACCACGGCACCGGCCCGGACCCTGCCGGTTCGCGGGGAACTGGCAGGGCTCCTCCCGTGGGGCGGCCTCAGGCGGGGCAGCACGGTGTCGGTGCGCGGGTCGACATCGTTGCTGCTCGCGCTGATGGCCACGGCGACAGCGGAAGGATGCTGGGCGGCCGTGGTCGGCCTGCCGGGGTGCGGGGCACTCGCGGCGGCCGAGTTGGGCGTGGCCGTCCATCGACTCGCTCTGGTCCCTCGACCTGGCAGGGACCAGAGCGAGGTCGAGAAGACCGTGGCGGCCCTGCTGGACGGGTTCGACCTGGTCGCACTGGCCACGCCGGTCACACCGGCGACTTCGCGCAAGCTCTCGGCACGGGCCCGTCACCGCAAGGCGGTCCTGCTGCCCTTCGCGGTCTCGTGGCCGGGCGCCGACGTGGAGCTGACGGCGACCTCCGGCCGGTGGACCGGCCTGGAAGCGGGTCACGGCCTGCTGACCGCCCGGACCGTCAGCGTCGAGGCGACGGGCCGAGGCGCCGCCGCACGGCCGCGGCGGACGAGCCTGGCGCTGCCCGGAACCGCCGACGAGCCACCCGCACGTCCCGCCCTGGTCCCCCTGCCCACCACCAACCCACCGGTCACGGGCTCACCGCTTCCTGCCACCGACCTGGCACATCCGTCCGGTCGCGCGTCTCCGACCACGGGCCCACTTCCGGTCACCGGCCCGACCTTCCCGTCCACCGCCGAGGCGGTGTGAGCCGTGCCCGTCCCCGTCGAAGAGGTGAATCCCCTGTACACACTTGCCGTCTGGTGCCCTGACTGGCCGGTGGTCGCGGCTTCCGCCGAGGCCGCCCTCCCGCCGCACGTGCCCGCCGCAGTCGTCGGATCGGGTGAAGTCGTCGCCTGTTCGGCGGTCGCGCGCGCCGAGGGGGTGCGGCGCGGGATGCGTCGGCGCGCGGCCCAGGGGCAGTGTCCCGAGCTGGCCGTCTTCGAGTACGACGAGGTGCGCGACGCCCGCCTCTTCGAGCCGGTCGCGGCGGCGGTGGAGGAGCTCGCGCCCGGGATCGAGGTGGTCCGGCCGGGGCTGGTGGTCGTCGCCGCCCAAGGGCCGGTCGGGTACTTCAAGTCCGCCGAGTCCGCCGCCGAGCGCCTGGTCGACCACATCGCGGTGCACGCAGGCGTCGAGGCGCAGGTCGGGTTCGCCGACGGGCTGTTCGCGTCGACCCTGGCCGCGCACCGCGGGCTGATCGTGCCGCCGGGCCGGACCCGGGAGTTCCTGGCGCCGCTGGGCATCCACGAGCTCGACCAACCCGCCGAACGCCGGGAGGACCGGGCCGCGCTGGTCGACCTGCTCCGCCGCCTCGGCCTGCGCACCCTGGGCGCGTTCGCCGCCGTGCCCGAGCGCGACGTCGCCACCCGCTTCGGCCGCGCCGCCGTGCTGGCCCACCGGCTGGCCGCCGGGCTGGAGGAACGTCCCCGGTCACGCCGCCGCCCACCGCCCGAGCTGTCGGTCACCCGGGAACTCGACCCGCCGATCGACCGGGTCGACGCGGCGGCGTTCGCGGCCAAGGGCCTCGCCGAACGCCTGCACGTGGGCCTCGCCGACCGGGGCTTGGCCTGCACCCGCCTCGGCATCCGGGCCACCACCGAGAACGGCGAGGAGCTGCACCGGCTGTGGCGCTGCGCCGAGCCGCTCACCCCGCAGGGCATCGCCGACCGCGTCCGCTGGCAGCTCGACGGCTGGCTCACCCGCGCCCGGCTCACCTCCGGCATCCACCTGCTGCGCCTCGACCCCGAAGAGGTGGTCGACGCCACCGCGCTGCAACTGGGCCTGTGGCCGGGCGCGGGACAGGACCAGGGCGAGGCGGCCGAACGCGCGGCGCGCGCGATGGTGCACGTCCAGGGCCTGCTCGGGCCGGACGCCGTGCTCACGCCCGTGCTCGGCGGTGGGCGCGGGCCGGTCGAGCGGGTGCGGCTGGTGCCGTGGGGCGACGAGCGCACCCCGGCGGCGGACCCGGACCAGCCGTGGCCGGGGCAGCTGCCGGGACCGTCGCCCGCGACGGTGTTCACCGAACCCGAACCGGTCGCGCTGCTGGACTCCTCGGGCGCGGACGTCGTGGTCACCGGCTACGCCGAGCTGGTCGTGCGGCCGCACCGGATCGTGCACGGCGGCCGGGCGCGGCAGGTCGTGGCGTGGTCGGGGCCGTGGCCGGTGGACGAGCGCTGGTGGGACGCGGAGACCGCGATGCGCGGTGCACGACTGCAAGTGCTGGGAACCGCGGCGGACGGCGAGGAACTCGCGTTCCTGCTGATCCGCACGGGCGGCAAGTGGGCGGTGGAAGGGGTGTACGACTGATGAGCGGTGACTTCTCCGAACCGGATCGCCGAGGTCTGGCCGAGTGGCTGGCCGACCACGCCGTGCCGGAGCAGCGCGGCGGACCGGCCTACGTGGTGAGCTTCGGCTGGCTGCCGGCCCGGCTGCCACCGGCGGCGCCGTCGATCCCGGCGCCCCGGCGGGCACTCGACGACCAGCTCCGCCGGGACGACTCGCGCTGATGGGCTGGAACAACCCGCCGGTCCGGTGGTCGGAGCTGGAACGCGCGCTGTCGGGCAAGCCACCGGTGCCCGACGGCGGCGACGGCCCGGCGTGGACGCGCCACCGTGACCGCTACGAGGCGCCATCCGACTTCGCGGTCAAGGTGGACGACCTCGGGTCGACCCGCGCCCGCGTGCCGTACGTCGAGCTGCACTGCCACTCCAACTTCAGCTTCCTCGACGGCGCCAGCCACCCCGAGGAGCTGGTGGAGGCGGCGCAGCAGCTCGGGCTGGACGGGGTGGCGTTGACCGACCACGACGGCATGTACGGCGTGGTGCGGTTCGCCGAGGCCGCCAAGGAACTCGGCGTACGCACGGTGTTCGGCACGGAGCTGAGCCTCGGGTTGTCCGCGCCGCAGAACGGCGAGCCGGACCCGGAGGGCGAGCACCTGCTCCTGCTGGCCACCAACCGCGACGGCTACCACGCGTTGTGCCGCACGATCACCACCGGTCAGCTCGCGGACGGCAGCGAGAAGGGACGGCCGGTGTACCAGGTGGAGGAGGTCGTCGCGGACACCCGGGACGACTGCGTCGTGCTCACCGGCTGCCGCAAGGGCGCGGTGCGGCGGGCGTTGGCGCGGGAAGGGCCGGAGGCGGCGTTCGCGCAGCTGCGGAGGCTGGTCGACCTGTACGGGGCGGACCGGGTGTTCGTGGAGCTGACCGACCACGGCTACCCCGAGGACGGGCCGCGCAACGACCTGCTGTGGGGCATGGCGCACGACCTGGGGCTGCCGACCGTGGCGACGAACGCCGTGCACTACGCGGTGCCCGCACGGGGTCGGCTGGCGGCGACGATGGCGGCGGTGCGGGCGCGGCGCAGCCTGGACGAGATGGCGGGCTGGCTGCCGCCCGGCCGCACGGCGTGCCTGCGGTCGGGGGAGGAGATGGCCCGCCGGTTCGCCCGGTTCCCCGGCGCGGTGCACCGTTCGGCCGTGCTCGGGCTGCAGTGCCAGTTCGACCTCAAGCTGATCGCGCCGGAACTGCCGCCGTTCGACGTGCCGCCGGGGCACGACGAGAACAGCTACCTGCGTGAGCTGACCTACGACGGCGCGGCCCGCCGGTACCGCTCGATCGGCGAGAACCCCAGGGCGTACCAGCAGATCGAGCACGAGTTGAAGGTCATCGAGGACCTGAAGTTCCCCGGCTACTTCCTCGTCGTGCACGACATCGTCTCGTTCTGCCGGCGCAACGACATCCTCTGCCAGGGCCGGGGGTCGGCCGCGAACTCCGCGGTCTGCTACGCCCTGGGCATCACCAACGTCGACGCCGTCCGCTTCGACCTCCTCTTCGAACGATTCCTGGCGCCTGCCCGCGACGGCCCTCCCGACATCGACCTCGACATCGAGTCCGACCGCCGTGAGGAGGCCATCCAGTACGTCTACCGCAAGTACGGCAGACGGCACGCCGCCCAGGTCGCCAACGTCATCAGCTACCGCGGCCGGTCGGCGATCCGGGACGTGGCGCGGGCGCTCGGCTACTCGGTCGGCCAGCAGGACGCGTGGAGCAAGCAGATCGACCGCTGGGGCCCGTTGCGGTCCACAGTGGACGAAGGCGGCATCCCGGGTCCGGTGCTGGAGCTCGCCGCCGAGCTGGAGAACTTCCCGCGGCACCTGGGCATCCACTCCGGCGGCATGGTCATCTGCGACCGTCCGGTCAGCGAGGTGTGCCCGGTCGAGAAGGGCCGGATGACCGACCGCACGGTGTTGCAGTGGGACAAGGACGACTGCGCCTCCATCGGGTTGGTCAAGTTCGACCTGCTCGGCCTGGGCATGCTCTCGGCGTTGCACTACGCCATCGACCTGGTGCGCGAGCACGAGGGCGTCGAGGTCGACATCGGCAACCTCGACCTGGACGACCAGCGCGTCTACGAGATGTTGCAGCGCGCCGACTCGGTGGGCGTGTTCCAGGTGGAGAGCCGCGCCCAGATGGCGACCCTGCCCCGGCTCAAGCCGCGGACGTTCTACGACCTGGTGGTGGAGGTCGCGCTGATCCGCCCCGGCCCGATCCAGGGCGGCTCGGTGCACCCCTACATCCGCCGCCGCAACGGCAAGGAGCAGTGGGACTACGACCACCCCCTGTTGGCGGGCGCGCTCAAGAAGACCCTCGGCGTGCCGCTGTTCCAGGAGCAGCTCATGCAGATCGCCGTCGACGTGGCCGACTTCACCCCCGCTGAAGCCGACGAACTGCGGCGTGCCATGGGCGCGAAACGTTCGACGCACCGCATGGAACGTCTGCGGGAGCGCTTCTACGAGGGCGCCAAGGCCAACGGCATCGGTCACGAGCTGGCGGAGAAGATCTACGCGAAGCTGTTGGCGTTCGCCAACTTCGGCTTCCCGGAGAGCCACGCGCTCAGCTTCGCGCACCTCGTGTTCGTCAGCGCCTGGTTCAAGCTCTACCACCCTGCCGCGTTCTGCGCGGCGTTGCTGCGCGCTCAGCCCATGGGCTTCTACTCCCCTCAGTCGTTGGTCGCGGACGCCCGTCGTCACGGCGTGCGCGTGCTGGGTCCGGACGTGAACGCCAGCCTCCCGCACGCCACCCTCGAGCTGGTGGACGGCGAGCAGGCCGTGCGCATCGGCCTGGGCGGCATCCGGACGATCGGCCAGAAGGTCGCCGAAGACGTTGTCGCACAACGGGAGCCGGGCCCGTTCCGGGACATGGCGGACTTCGGTGCTCGCGTACGGCTGACCACGACCCAGGTGGAGGCCATGGCCACGGCGGGCGCGTTCGGCTGCTTCGGCCTGGACCGACGTGCCGCGCTGTGGTCGGCGGGAGCCGTGGCGAGGATCCGACCCGACCGCCTGCCGGGAACCGTGGTCGGCACCGAGGCCCCCGCCCTGCCCGGCATGGACGAGGTAGAGCTGGCGGTCGCCGACGTCTGGGCGATGGGCTTGTCCCCGGACAGCTTCCCCACCGAATTCGTCCGCGACCGGCTGACCGCCCTGGGCGCCCTGCCCACCGCCGACTTGGCCAAGGTCCCCAACGGCACCAGGGTGCTGATCGGCGGCGCGGTAACCCACCGACAACGCCCCGGCACCGCAGGCGGCGTCACCTTCCTCAACATCGAAGACGAGACCGGAATGGTCAACGTCGTCTGCACCACGGGCCTGTGGGCCCGCTACCGCAAAATCGCCCGAACGAGCCCCGCTTTGCTGGTCCGAGGAGTGGTCGAGTCCGCAGAAGGCGTGATCAGCATTCGCGCGGAGCGGCTGCAACAACTGGACCTGCGCATCCCCTCCCGATCCCGAGACTTCCGCTGACCCCACCACCCCACTGCCATGGGATCGCCAGCGGACGCTGGTGACGCCCACCGGTGTCAAGCCACGCCGGTGCCGCGGGAAAGCCCACGGCCACACTCACCGCCACCGCCCACCCTGGTGCCGCCTCGCCGCCGCGCACCACAAACGCATACATACCGCCACCCAACGGACCCGGAAACCGCCGAGGCCCCTTATCCAGCGGAACCCGCAACGGACCCGGAACCAGTCGCCGGTCACTCACCCAATGGCCGCACAACGGACCCGCAACCGCCGCATGGTCACCGCCCCAACCGGCCGCACAACGGACCCGCAGCCGATGCACCTAGGCCCGATTTGACATGGGTTCGGGTGCCTTAGGCTGGTCGAAGCCGGGCAGGCTTGGCGGACGCTCTTCCCGCCAGGCCTGCCCGGCTTTGGCCTGCCCGTAAGGGCCCCATGTCAAATCGAGCCGGACCCGAGCGGATAGTGGACAGAAGTGTCGCCCACGCCCAACCAGCACAGCGCCCAACAGCGATGACGACCCGCCGTGCCTTTCCCAGTTGCCGCCCCAGGCCTCAGGAAGTCTCCGCCCTGCTGTACGTCGTGAACACGACACCCGTGTCGAAGATTCTGGTCGACGCCTTGCCGAACCGCGCAGTCGGGAAGTCGCCGGCGAAAAGGGGGATGCCCTTGCCCAACACGATCGGGTGGATTTTGAGGATCAGTTCATCGATCTCGGGCAGCAGGGTGGCGGCCAACCTGCCCCCACCGCACAGCCAGATGCCCAGGTCGCCCGACTCTTCCTTCAGCTCACGCACCTTGGCCAGTGGGTCCGCCACTACCTGCACGTCATCGGGGGTGGTGCTCAGCCTCGTCGACACCACGTACTGGCGTAGATGTGGATAGGGACTCGGCAGACCACCTGGCACTTGATAGGTGGCGCGGCCCATGAGGATCGTGTCGAAGTGCTGGTTCGGCGCGTCGACGCCCATGGTGTCGCGGATCTGCGCCGGCAGCGTGTCGGGGTACTCCTCGACAATCGCGGTCATGTGGTCGCCTTCGAACAGGAAATCGCCGAAACCGCCCTTCGGGTCGGCGATGAAGCCGTCGAGCGAGGTCGCGACGAAGTAGGTCAGGGTTCGCATGGTGGATCTCCTTGGATTCTCGGACGGGGTTCCAGCAACCCGCTGCACCAACCACTCCGACTGTAGTACTATGGCTGGAGTGGTTGTCAAGGAGGGATCTTGGTACGTAACCCGAACAGGCGTACAGCGCTGGTCGACGCGGCGATCGAGGTGTTGGCGAGAGAGGGTGCCCGAGGTCTGACGTTCCGTGCCGTGGACGAGGAGGCGGGGGTGCCCAACGGCACCGCGTCGAACTACTTCGCCAATCGCGACGACTTGCTGCGGCAGGTCGGCGAGCGTGTCCACGTCCGAGTGACCCCGGACGCGCAGCGACTGGCCAAGACGATGGAGGCACCACCGGACAAGAGCCTCGTGGTGCGCCTGCTGCAGGAACTGCTGGAACGCCTCCAAGTCGACCGCACGGGCTACCTGGCCCTGCTGGAGCTGAGACTGGAGGCCACCAGACGTCCCGAACTCCGGGCCGCGCTGACGAAGACGATCAGCGAGAACCTGGAGCAGAACGTCCGGTTCCACCTGGACGCGGGCCTACCCGGCGACCGCACCACGGTGGTGTCGCTCTACCTGGCGATGAGCGGGCTGATGGTGGAGCACCTGACCCTGCCCGACGTGCTGCCGGAACACGAGATGACGGAGGTGATCACAGCACTGGTCGAGCGGACCTAGCCCACCCGACCAGCCCCACCCGACCAACCCCACCCGACCCAGGTCACCGGTCCAGCGGGCCGCCGATGATCGTCATCGCCACGAAGATCACGGCGAACCCGAGACCGGAGTACAGCAGCGCGTCCACGCTCCGCCCCCGGATCGCGATCAGCCCTGCCTGCTCGTCGGTCACCAGCACCCGCAGCAGCGCCGCGATCAGCAGCGCGATGCCGATCAGCACCGCACCCTGCCGCCAGTGGTACTGGACGATTCGCACGAGACCGAGCCCGACGACCACGAGCACCAGCGCGAACGGCAGGTGCTTGCCCGCCGCGGACCGCCAGCGCTGCTCCGGCAACAACTCCACCGCTTCCCGCCTCAGGCCGTGCGCTCGGCTGCCTCGACCGTGTTGGTCAGCAGCATCGCAATGGTCATCGGACCCGCGCCACCCGGGATCGGCGCGAGGAAACCCGCCACCTCGGCCACGGACGGGTGCACGTCGCCCACCAGCCCGGCCTCGGTGCGCGTGATGCCGACGTCGACCACGGCCGCGCCGGGCTTCACCATGTCCGCGGTGATCAGGCCGGGGCTGCCGGCGCCCGCGACGACGATGTCCGCCCGCCGCACCTCGGCGGCCAGGTCCTTGGTGCCGGTGTGGCACAACGTCACGGTGGCGTTCTCGGAACGCCTGGTCAGCAGCAACCCGATCGGGCGGCCGACCGTCACGCCCCGACCCACGACGGTGACGTTCGCGCCTGACAGCGGCACGTCGTAGCGGCGCAGGAGTTCCACCACGCCACGCGGCGTGGCGGGCAGCGGGGCCTCGTCGCCGAGCACCAGCTTGCCCAGGTTCACGGGGTGCAGCCCGTCACCGTCCTTGCGCGGGTCGATGCGCTCCAGGATCGGGTTCGGGTCGAGGTGCTTGGGCAGCGGCAACTGCACGATGTACGCGGTGCACGCGGGGTCGGCGTTCAGCTCGTCGATGACCTCTTCGAGCTGCGCCTGCGTGGTGTCCGCGGGCAGGTCGCGGCGGATCGAGGTGATGCCGACCTTCTCGCACGCCAGGTGCTTGCCCCGCACGTACGAGTGCGAGCCCGGGTCGTCACCGACCAGCACGGTGGCCAGCCCCGGCGTCACCCCCCGCTCGCGCAACGCGCCGACCCGCGCCCGCAGGTCTTCGAAGATCGCGTCCCGGGTGGCCCTGCCGTTGAGGATCGTCGCAGTCACGTGCCTCATCCTCTCATCACCGCCGGCCGGGCAACGCGGCGACCACCACGGCGAGCAGCGTCAACGCCGTGCCGACCAGCGCGAGCACGGACACGTGCTCACCTGCGGCGGGAGCGACGACGTCCACCGCGAGCGCGCCGACGAGCTGGCCGGCGACCTGGCACAGACCGACGAGCAGCACACCGAGCCACCGCACCGCCAGCACGGCCGAGCCGATGGTCACGACGCCGAGCGCGCCACCCGCGTAGAACCACGGTTCGGTCGGCGCGGCCGTGGGCAGCCCGCGGATCGCCACGTCGACCGCGCACACGACCAGCAGCACCGCGGTCCCGGTGCCGAAGTTGACCAGCGTGGTGACGCGCGTGCTCCGCGCCGCCTCGCGCACCAGCCCGTTCACCGCCTGCTGCCAGCCGAGCCCGAACCCGCCCAACGCGGGCAGCAGCGCCAGCCACAACGCCGACGGGTCACCGGCCTCGTCCGACACGGCCACCGCGACCGCCACCACGGCCAACGCCGCACCGGCCACGCGCGGCCACGTCAACGCCACCCGACCGGCCGGCCCGATCCCGGCCCGGTCCACCAGCAGGCTGCTCACCGCCTGCGCGCCCACCGCCGCCACGGTGAACACCGCCACGCCGAGCGCCGCGACCGTCAACCCCTGCGTGGACACGAAGAACGCGCCGCACGCCCCGCCGACGCACTGCCACCAACGGATCCGCCCGTCCCGCAGCGACGACCACAGCCGGCCCAGCCCGGCCCGCCCGGACGCCGTCGTCGGCACGCCGAGCAGCAACAACGCGAACCCGCCGCCGAACGACACCAGCGCGGCCAGGAACCCGTCGCCGAACACGTGCCCCAACTCGCCGTTCAACCGTCCCTGCACGGCCAAGAACGCCCCACCCACGAACGCGAGCAGCGCGCCGATCAGCCGAGCCCGATCACCCAACCGGCACTGCCTTCCGCTCGCGCACCCGGCTCGCCAGGAACGCGCCGATCAACGCCGCCGCCGTGCTCGCACCGGCCGCCGCGGCGGGCCCGAAGTGGTCCAGCAACGACCCGGCCACCGGCAGCGCCAACGCCGAGCCCGCCGTGGTGAACGTGCCCATCCAGCCGAACGCCTCGGCCTTGCGGTCGTCCGGCGCGAGCCCGCTGATCCGCTGGTTGTTGGCCGCGATGGCGGGCGCGATCGCCATGCCGCCCACCCCCAGCACCGCACCGATCAACCACGCCGACGACGGGTCGAGCACGGGCGGCAGCACCAGCACCAGCGGCGCCACGCCCAACGCCATCAACAGCATCCGCCGGGTGAACCGGGCCTGCCCGACGAGCCCGCCCGCGATCAACCCGCCGACCACCGACCCGACGCCCCACACCGCCGTCAGCACACCGGCCATCGCGGGTCTGCCCAGGTCACGCGCCCACGCGATGATCACCATGTCGACGGACACCAGGGACGCCACCAGGAACAGCGCCGTCAACAACGCCAACGCCAGCGAACGGTCGCGCAGCAGCGTCCGCCCGCCGCGCCTGGCCTCACGCGCCACCGGCCGGTCCAGCCCCGCCCGCCGCAGCGCGGCGCCGAAGCCGAGCGCGCCGAGCACCGCCAGCGCACCGCACAGCCAGAGCGCGACCTGCGCGTTCCACACCGCCACCACGGTGGCCGCCAACGCCGGCCCGACGATGTACATGACCTCCTGCATGGACGCCTCGACGGTGAACACCGCCGACTGCGCGGGCCCCGTCGCCAGGCGCGGGAAGCTCGCCCGGCTCATCGCCGTCACCGGCGGCGTGGACAGCCCGGTCAGGAACGCCACCACCACCGCCAACGGCCACGCCGAGCCGGGCGTGACGGCGGGCAGCACGCCCAGCACCGCGATGCCCACGCCGTAACCCGAAGCCGTGACCAGCAGCAACCGCCCGGCCGGGCTCCGGTCCGCGGCACGGCCACGCAGCGGCCCCGCGACACCCATGCCCAACGTCAACGCCCCGCCGACCACGCCCGCCAACGCGTACGACCCGGTCCACCCGGCGATCAGGAACGACACCGCCAGCGGCGTCGCGGGCAGGTGGATGCGGCCGACCATCGACCACAGCAGCAGCCACGGCAGGTGCGGTATCGCGGCGAGTTCACGGTACGGACGGAGCACGGTGTGACACTCTGCCCGGCCGCACCGACAATCCGGTGCCGAATATCCGCGGGAACCCGTGGGCCTCGGTTAGCGTCAGCACCTCTGGAGAGCGCAGACGAGGGGACCGCTGTGACCGATCCGACCGGACGACGCGCCGAGCTGGAGGCGCGGAACGCGGCCATGCGCGAGCAGGTCGACTCCCTCTTGGGGGAGCTGCGGAAGAAGACCGACGAGCTGCGCGAGACGCAGGCGCAGGCCATGGCGATCACGGCGACCGCGGTGTCCAAGGACGGCGCCGTGCGCGCCACCGTCGACTCCGCGGGCGCGTTGACCTCCCTGGAGTTCTCCGCGAACGCGTTCGAGCGCACCACCCCGGACAAGTTGGCGCGACTCACCGCCGAGACCGTGCAGCAGGCCGTGGCCAAGGCCAGGACCGAGCTGAACGAGGTGCTGGCGCACGCGCAGGAGGGGCCCAGCATCGACCTGTCGGAGATGCTGCCCGGCGTGCCGTCGCTGGCCGACCTCATCCCGCAGCCGCCCGTCGTGCCGCAGCCGTCGACGCGGCCGCGTCGTCCCGCGCCGCCGTCGGACGATGACGACGGCAGCAGCATCATGGACAGGAGTGGCTGGTGACCGGGTTCGATGTCAGCGTGTCCGGCCTGCGCCGAGGCGCGGGTCAGTTCGGTGCGGCGGGTGACTCGCTCGGCGGCGTGCTGCAGGCGTTGAGCTCGGCGTTGCAGGCCGAGGGCCAGTGCTGGGGCGGTGACGAGTCCGGGCAGGCGTTCGCCAAGCAGTACGTGCCGAACTCGCAGGCGACGTTGGAGGCCTTCGGCAACCTCGCCCAGGCCCTGGCCGACATCCGCACCGGCGTCGAGCAGACCGCCGATGCCTACGAGGGATCCGACCAGGGCAACGCGACCGGGATCTCCCGGACTTACTGAGGGGCACTGCGGTGGGCATCGAGATCCCGAGCGAAGTCACCTGGCTCTTCCCGATCGTGGTCGGGCAGAGCTGGCCGGAGGGTGACGAGACGGCGCTTCGGCGGATGGCCGACGCCTACCGCACGGCCGCGCAAGGCGTGAAGTCGGTCATCGACGAGGGCAACGGCGCGGCGTCCAGCGTGTACGCGAGCCAGACCGGCGAGGCCGTCAAGGCGTTCGAGGAGTACTGGAAGAAGTTCTCCGACGGTGACGACTCCTACCTGCCGAAGCTGCAGAAGATCTGCGAGCAGTTGGCGGAGAGCTGCGACAACACCGCGTTGGAGGTGGAGTACACCAAGCTGTCGATCATCGCGTCGCTGATCGCGCTGGCGATCGAGATCGCGGCGCTGATCGCCGCGGCGTTCGGCACGTTCGGCGCGACCACCGCGGGCATCCCGATCGCGCAGCAGGCGACGCGGCTGATCGTGCAGTTCACGTTCCGGCAGCTGATCATCGCGATCCTCAAGGAGGTCGCGATCTCGGTCGGCATCGACGCGGCCATCCAGGCGATCCAGGTGGCGCGCGGCGACCGCGAGTCGTGGGACTGGGGCAAGACCACCGAGGCGGCGGTGTCGGGCGCGGTGTCCGGGCTGGTCGGCGGTGTGTCGGGCGGGCTGAAGTTCGAGGGCGGCGGGCTGGCCGGGCAGGTGGCGGTCGGCGCGACGCGCGGTGCGGTCGAGGGCGCGGTGTCCACGGTGGGCACGGCGGCCGTGATGGGGCAGGACATCTCGGCGCGGGACGTGCTGATGGGCGCGTCGGCCGGTGCGGTGTCCGGTGGGATCGGTGGGGCGAAGGACGGGATCTCCGTCGAGCCGCCGCGGATCAACGCCGGCGGACCGGACGGCGGGCCGCCGAACCTCGGGCCCACGCCGGGCGGCGTTCCCGGTGGTGCGCCCGGCGGTGCGCCGAGTGGGCCGCCGGTGAACCGTGACGGCTTGAACCGGCCGCCTGCCGGGACGACCGCGACGTCGTCCGTGGCCGCGCCGCCCGCGCCCGGTCCGAGGGTGAGCGCGCCGCCTTCGGTGAGCGGTGATTCTTCTCCCGGTGGTGCTCCGGCGCCTTCGGCGTTCGGCGGTGCTCCGGGCGGGACGTCCGGGCGGGGCGGCGCGTCGGTGCCGACGTCGCCCGGTGGTGGTGGGACTGGACCTTCCATCGGCAGCCGGCTCGGCGGGACGGCTCCCAGCGGTCCGACGCCGGGTGGTTCGGCCGGCGGCTCGACTGGTGGTTCGGCTGGTGGTCCGGCTCCCAGCGCGGCGCCGAGTTCGACTCCGGGTGCCGCCGGTGCGCGGATGCCGGTCGGTGGGCAGGCTTTCGCGCCGGGCACGGCTGGTGGGTCGGCGTTCACGCCGGGCACGGCTGGTGGTGCGCCGAACGGTGCGAGCGCGGCTCCGGCCGCGACGCCTCCGGGTGCGTCTGCCGCGTCTGGTCTCCGGCCGGGTGGGGCGATGCCCGGTGGTCCCGCGGCTGGTGGGGCTGTGCCGGGTGGTTCTTCGTTCGGTGGGGCCGGTGGGCCGGTTCACAGCGGGACGGCCGGTGGTGCGACGCCTGGTGCGGGTATGCCGGGGGTTGGTGCGCCGGGTAGCGGTGCGCCGGGCGGTGCCACGCCTGGCGGGTCGGCGTTCGGCGGTTCGACGCCGGGTGGTGCCACGCCGGGTGGTGCGGTTCCTGGTGGGGCTGTCCCCGGTGGTGCGACGCCTGGCGGGTCGTTGCCCGGTGGCTCGACGGCGGGCGGTCCGACGCCTGGCGGTGGGATGCCCGGTGGTGTGACCGCCGGTGGGCCTGTGCCGGGCGGTGCCACGCCTGGTGGGTCGGTGTCCGGCGGTGCGGTGCCGGGTGGTGCGACTGCCGGCGGGCCTTTGCCTGGTGGAGCTGTGCCGGGTGGTGCGACGCCCGGTGGGCCGGTGCCCGGCGGTTCGGTTCCGGGTGGGCCGGTTGCCGGTGGGCCGACGCCTGGCGCGATTCCAGGTGGGGCTGTGCCCGGTAGCGCGGTGCCTGGTGGGTCGATGCCCGGTGGTGGCGTTCCTGGTGGTCCCGCTGCTGGTGGGTCGGTGCCGGGTGGTGCCCCTGTTGGTGGGGCGATGACCGGCGGGCCTGTTGCCGGCGGTGTGATCGCGGGCGGGATGCCGCTTGGCGGGGCGATGCCCGGTGGGGCTGCTCCGGGCGGGTCGGTGCCTGGTGGGCCCGCGTCGGGTGGGTCGGTGCCTGCGGGTGGGCCTACGCCTGGATCCGCGCCTTCGAGCTCTGCGCCTTCAGGTTCCGCGCCTTCGACTTCCGCTCCTGCGGGGTCTGCGCCTTCGAGTTCTGCGCCGTCCGGGTCCGCTCCTTCGGGTGCTGCGCCGGCAGGCGGTAGTGGCGGGCCGGCGGCTGGTGCTGCTCCTGCGGCGGGGGCTGGGACTCCTGCGGCCGGGGCTCCGATGGCGGGTGCGGCCGGTGGTGTCGCGCCTCCCGCTGGTGGTGCGCCTGGTGGTGGGCGTGGGTCTGCTGCGCCTGCGGCCAGTGGCTTCGCGGCCGATCCCTCCGCTCCTCCCGCGTCTTCCGGTGCCGCTTCCGGCCGGGAGCAGAACGTGCGCGGGACCGACGCCGTCAGCGCGAGTTCCCTGACCGGGATGCCGGTTCACCCGTCGCCCGCGACCAGTCCCGTCTCCATGCCTGAACAGCGTGGGCCCGCGTCGACCGCGCCGCCGCAAACGTCCGCGCCGCAGCCCGGTGGTTTCGGACCGCAACCTGGTGGACCCGCGCCCGCCGGTCCGCAGACCGGGGCTGGGACTCCTTCCCGGCCGGAGGCTTCGGCACCGGCTCCGGCGCGTGGTCCGGAACCGGCGGCACGTTCGGCCCAGCCGCAGACAGCACCGCCGTCGACCGCTCCGCCGACCACACCTCAGCCGCCGACGACTCCGAGCCGCACCGACGGGCCCGCTCCCGCCGCCCGCGGCACGGACGGCCCGACGCCGTCCACCGACAGCCCCGCGCCGTCCACAGACGCGCCGAAGTCGGACAGCGCACCGGTCGACACCACGCCGGCCGACACCACAGGCACCACGGACACCCCCGACAGCACCAACACCACGCCTGACGCTGACAGCGCCGAGACGCCGAGCGACCTGGTCGGCGAGTCCGGCGACGAGCACACCCCGGCGTCCAGCCACGAGTGGCCCGCCGAGACCGACGCCAAGACCGAAACCGGGCCCGACAGCGACACCAAGACCGAGCCCGACGCCGGCGCGGACCCGTTCCCCGAGAAGAACGTCTGGAACCAGCCCGCGGGCGTCGTCCCCGGCTTCTCCCAGGACGGCCCGTACATCCCCGTCCACGAGAGCACCGGCCCCACGGACCAGTCCGTCGGCACGTACGACCAACGCGTCGCCTCACTCATCGAGCCGACCTACCAGCCCTACGGCCCGTACGGCGACTTCCAGTCGTTCCGCGACGCCCACTCCAAGCCCGACGGCAGCATCGACTGGCCGCCGAACCAGGGCGCGGACGGCCCGCGGGTCGTCGTGGAACTGCCCGCGGGCACCGTGCTCGACCGCTTCGGCAGCCCCAACGGCGACTTCCTCTCCCCGCTGCGCCCGGACGGCCAGGCCTACGGGTTCGGCGAGCGCGCGATCATGCCGGACAGCCTCGGCAAGGGCTACCACGTCTACGTCCTGGACGCCCCGCTCACCGTCGAGCTGGCCCCGGTCGCGCCCGCCTTCGACCAGAACGGCGGCGCGCGCCAGCTCCAGCCCGTCCTCGACGGCGCGCTCGCCGACCCGTCCACGGGCAAGATGAGCGTCCAACGCCTGATCGACCTGGGCGTCCTGCACGAGGTCGACGTGCCACCGGCCGACGGTCGCGTGCTGCCGCCCGACTTCGGCACGTTCGACAGCGACGGCAACGTCCGCACCCCCGACCCGGTGACGGTGGCCGACGCGCAGAACGGCGCGTTCGACAACCACACCCCGGCCGACCCGCCCGCGACCCTCATCCCGAACCCGGACCTCGGGCCGGTCGCGCACCAGGGGCCGATCCCGATCGGCGAGGTGTCCCAGCGCGTCGACCAGGCGATCCGCAACAGCCAGGTCACCGACTCGGGCGTCGCGCTGCACACCGAGGACCGCCTGCGCGACCTGTCGAGCCGCATCCCGGCCAACGGCGACCACGTCGTCCTCGACATCCACACGGACGGCGACGGCGTCCGCATCGGCGACACGCACTACACCCGCGCCGAGCTGGTCCAGCTGATCAACAACCACCCGGACCTCGCCGACCGGCCGATCATGTTCGTCGGCTGCGACGCGGCCACGGGCGGCGACAACAGCCTGGCCGCGCACGTCGCCCGCGAGACGGGCCAGCGGGTCATCGCGCCGGACAACCTGGCCTGGTCCGACCGGGACGGCAATGTCTACGCCGGCTCGCCGAACGAGGCGGGCACCGGCCCGAAGCTCCCGCCCGACGGCGGCTGGCACGCGTTCGAGCCCGACGGCACGCACGCCCCGACCGGCGAGAACGGCATGCCGCCCGGCCACGAGCCCAAGGGCGACCTGGCGACCGACGGCCAGGAGCACCGGGGCCGGCTCGACATCGAGCCGCAGGTCCAGCAGCCGTGGACGGCGCCCGAGACGACGCACGAGCAGCAGGTCCGGCTGCGCGACGACCAGTCGTTCTTCCACAGCGGCCAGGACCTGCCGCGGGACACCCGGATCGCGATCCAGGGCGAGGACGGCAACGTCCGCACCGTCGTGCACGTGGACGCGGACGGCAACGTCCACGTCGATGCCATCGCCCCGAACACCCGCCACGGCGACAACCCGGAGGTCCGGCACCCCGCGCCGAACGCCCACTACCGCGTCGAGCTGGGCCACCGGCACGACGTGTTCGTGGCCAACGCCGACGGCACCCGCCAGACCACCCAGGACACCCTCAAGATCGGCGACCGGACCGTCACCGTCGACCGCGCGGTGATCATCGAGCCGATCCCCGAGCCCGCGAACGGTCGCCAGACGATCGACCGCGACCACCCGCTGGCGCCGCGGCCGGACGAGGCGTTCACCGCGCGCACCGACCTCCCGCCGAACACGCGGATGGAGGTCCACGACACCGAGGGCACGTACCGCGGCACGGTGCAGACCGACGCGGACGGCAAGCCGAGGTGGGTGGCCGCGCCCGACTACCTGTCGACCGACGTCCGCAACCCCGAGGTCCAGCACCCCTCGCAGGGCACGAACTACAACATCGACCGCGGCCCGCTGCACCAGGAGTTCACCACCGACGCGGAGGGCCACCCGCAGCACGCGGTCGAGCGCACCGAGCCGACCACGACGAGGCAGGCGCCGGTCACCGACCTCAGGCAGGGCGAGCCGTTCAGCCGGCCCGGCCAGGTGCACGACCCCAGCACCGAGTACCTGGTCACCGACGAGCACGGCCAGCGCCGCGGCCGGTTCCTCACCGACGAGTCGGGTCACGTGGTGTTCGAGGACACCCACTCGGGCCAGCGCAGCCGGGTCAACGCCGAGATCACCCAGGCGCCGTCGCACGCTCAGGTGACGTCCGACGGCTTCTACGGCCTCGGCAAGGCCGAGAACCCCGTGCCGACCTGGCCGACGCCCGCCAACGGCGAGGTGAGGCTGGCGATGCAGCGCACCAAGACCGACGACGGCTACGTGTACTCGGTGAACGTCGTCAGCGGCGACACCAGCGGCTGGACGCCGGAGCAGCGCACCGCGGTGACGAGACCGTTCGGCAACGCCGACCCGTTCGCCGGTCGCGCCGACCTGCCGCCGGGAACCCGGTTCGTGCTGGACGACCACAAGAAGCAGGGCTACGGCACGTTCCAGACCGACCAGGGCGGCGCGGCCTCGCACGTGCACACGTTCCGGCCGTTCAGCCCGGACCTGAACAACCCGCTGCCCAACGCGGTGCTGGTCGCCGACAACGACGCGTGGCGCGGTCGCACGAACGGCGACGGCGAGACGGTCGCGACGACCGGCCGGCCCGACCTGAAGTCCGGTGGCGCGATCCGGCGCGACGGCAGCGCCCAGGGCGACGTCGGCACCCACGGCGAGGTCGACGCGGACGGCAGGAAGCTGTCCGACGGCGGGCACCACCAGGGCAACGAGACCGGCGGCCCCGGCGAGGCGGCGAACCAGTCGAGCCAGCAGCGCGACCAGAACCAGGGCAACGAGCGCCCGGCGTTCGTCACCGCCGAGACGTGGCACCGGATGGAGCGGGACCGCGCGAAGTTCATAAAGTCCGGCGGTACCGTCGAGATGATCGACACGTTTGCCCTGCGCGACCCGCTGCAACGCCACCCGCACACCTACCAGACGCGGTGGCGTGTGACGCTCGCCGACGGCACGACCGAGATCTACGTCAGGAGCTACCCGAATGAGCACAACGCAGCCCTCTGGCCGGCCGAGTTCTGAGCAGCGCCACGACGAGCTGCTCCAGCACATCGGCGGCATGCTGCTGGACGCTGCTCCGGACGGCTTCCGGCGGATCGACCTGCTGGTGCGGATGACCGTGGCCGTGCAGGACGCGACGCTGAAGGTCTACATGCCCGACCGCACCACCCCCGAGGTGATGCCGCCGGAAGGGCTGAACGCCGCGTTTCAGGAGATGCGGCAGGTGCTGTACCAGCCGGGCCGCGGCACGTGGTTCTCCGCGCGCTGCGTGGTGAACGCGCCGGTCCGCATCGACATCACCTACAACTTCGACCACGACCCGCGGTTCGAGCCACCCGTGCCCGCCGCGGACTTCGCCCGTGACCTCCAGGCGTTCCCCCGCGACGAGGCCTTCATCCCCGACTGGCTGCGCGCGAAGCTGGTCGAGGCGGCCGCCGGCGCCAAGGAAGCAAGTACCGAGGAGCAGAACGCATGACCGCACCGCAGTTGGACGTCGAGGACCAGAACGCGATCCTCGGCTCCGTCACCACCCTGCTGGTGCAGCGCCTGCCCGGCGACTGGGAGCAGCTGTTCGTCGACTTCCGCATGACGGGCCGCCACCTGGAGACGCAGGTCTCCGGGCTGACCATGTACGGCTCGTCGTTCGACTGGGAGCTGCCGCCGGAGGCGCTGCCGTTCTTCGTGCAGCTGCGCGACGGCATGGCGCGGCCGGGGCACGGCACGTGGTTCACGCTGAAGTTCCACCTCGTGCACCCCGACACGTACTCGGCCGAGTTCGACCGGGACGCCGAGCCGGACTGGACGCAGCCGCCCGCGCCGGAGCACTACGCCGAGGAGCTGGAGCTCTACCCGCGCGACGACGACGCGATCCCGGCGTGGCTGCGGGAACGCGCGGGCCTCGGTCCGGCGCGGAGCGCGGTGATCGCCGCGCCGCTGTTCGACGGGCCCGACCCGGCGGCGCACGACCGGCCGGCGGTGCACCCGCAGGAGCTGGACGACGTGCTGGCCTACCTGGAGAACGCGCCGGTCGTGCTGGCCGCGCGCTCCTACGGCCCGGACGCGCTCAAGCCGGACGCGACGCCGTCCGTGCCGCTGACCTTCCACACCGACGGCACGTGGGTGTGGCCCGGCGGGGTGGCGTACTACCTGCGCAACCACCACGTGCCGCCGGTGCCGCAGCTCGTGCAGCACATCCGGGACAACGCTTACGCCGTGCCGCCGGTCGACCCGGAGGCCGAGAAAGCGGCCGCCGCGGTGGCCACCGGGCAGGCCGAGGGCGCGCCGCTGCCCGAGCACGAGCCGCGCGTGATCACCGAGGTCGACCGGCGCGCGCTCGACCACCTGAAGGAGCGGCTGGACCACTTCGGGGTCGACGCGTCCGAGTACGGGATCGTCGAGCCGAAGCCCGACGCGTTCGTCCTCGAACCCGCGCCCGGCCGGTCCGGCTGGCAGGTCCAGTTCTGGGACGCGAGCCGCGGCCCGCACGGTCGGCCGCGCGTCTACGAGCACGCGGTGGACGCGGCGAAGGTGCTGCTGGCGGAGCTGCTGTGGCGGGCCGACCTGGACCGCACGCGTGCGGCGGCGGACACGGGCGCGCTCGTGCTGCCGGTCGCGGACATCCAGCCGATGCCCGACGAGCCGCCGTTGTCGTTGTTCCGCGATCGGGAGAACGTGGTCATCCCGGTCGGTGCCGAACTCGACCGGTTCGGCGCGGAGCTGGGCAACCTCGTCTACGCGTCCGGGACCATGTTCGGCCACCGATCGTTGCCACCGGATTGGCTGAACCGTCGCTACCACGTGTACCGGGTGCAGAAGCCGGTGCCCGCGCTGAAGGGCGTCGCGGTGCCGTGGTTCGGGCAGGCCGGCGGTGGCACGGGGTACTTCCTGGCCTCCTCGGTGCGTGATCTGCTGGCCGACGGGAGCCTGGTCGAGGTGGCCGCGGCGGCGATCCAGCAACCGCCACCGGGCGTCTAGGCACGGTCGCGTGGCGTCATTACTCCGTTCGGCTCAGCGGGGTCCCGTGCGGGCACGGGGAGTCGCGGGGGAAGATGTTGCACGTGTCCGAGCTGAAGCCGCTGAACCCGACCGAGCAGGATGCGCTGGTCAAGCAGATCGGCCTGACGCTGATGCGGGCCGCGCCGGAGGAGTGGCGGCACGTGACCGCGGAGTACCGCGCGACCGGCCGGTACTTCGAGCTGGCCGCCGAGGTGCGCACCGCCGACGGCGCCCTGCGCGCCTGGTCGCCGCCCCAGGAGGTGGCCGGGCTGTTCTCGCGGCTGCGCGCGGGCATGTACCGGGACGGCCGGGGCAGCTGGTCCAACGCCCGCTACCAGCTGGACCACCCGTCCAGCTACAACCTGGACTTCGACCGCGCCGAGCCGTCCTGGACCACCCCACCGCCGCCGCAGGCGTACCTGGACGAGATGCGGTTCTTCCCGCGCACCGACGAGAACGTGCCGGACTGGCTGCGCCGCCGGCTCCAGCAGGCGCCGCCGCCCCCACCCCCACCCGCTGACCAGGCGCCGCCGCGCGCGTTCCGCACGGCCAGGGTGTTCGACGGCGCCGGTCCCGGTGGTCGACCGTCGGTGAGCCGGCCGCCGGTCGCCGAGACCGACCACGACCTGCTGCTGAGCTACCTGGACCGGGCGCCGGTCGCGGTGATCGGGCGCGGTTTCGACGCCGACGTGCTCAACCCGGACGCGCCGCCGGTGGTGCCGGTGGCGTTCCAGACCGACGGCCACTGGATCTGGCCCGCCGCGGTCGGCTACTACCTGCGCGCCTACGGCGTGCCGCCGGAGCCGGAGCTGGTCGAGCGGGCCAAGGCGCTGGACTTCGTGCTGCCCGAGGTGACCGAGGAGGCCCGGGTCGCCGCCGCGGCGAACCTGGGCGCGCCCGCCGCGCCGCAGGGCACCGAGCTGCCGGTGCCCGAACCCGCGCCCGCGCCGGTCGAGCCGCCCGTCGAGGTGGGCGCCACCGTGGCCGCGCCGCTGCCCGACCTCCTGGTCGACGAGCGGCCCGCCGAGGACGCGGCTGGGCCGGTGGACGTCGAGGAGACCGCGAACCTCACCGAGCTGAAGCCGGACGTGATCGAGTACGCGCAGGACGGCCCGCCGTACCGGGTGCGGTTCGACGAGGACGGCCCGGTGATCGACGACCGGTACCGGCGCGAGTCCTACGTGGACGGGATGGACCTGTTCGCGCCCGGCGCCTACGAGCGCGAGCCCGCCGACGCCCCGCGCGAGCTGAACGACACCCAGACCTGGAACCCGTTCACCGACGAGGAGCCGGAGACCGAGCCCGCGGAAAAGACCACCGAGGTCGAGGCGGTCACCGACGAGCCCGCGCACGACCAGGCACCGCACGACCAGCCGCACGGGTCGGGCTACGACCAGCCCTCGTACGACCAGGCGCAGCACGAGCCGACGTACCACGAGCCGGCGTTCGACCCGCAGCAGGCCGAGCACGAGCCGCGGCCGGTCGAGGAGCAGGCCGCCGAGGTCGACGCGCGGCACTCCGCCGACGAGACCGACGAGGCCGAGGTCACCGCCGAGTTCGAGGTCGACCAGGCCCGCCTGTACACGCCGGAGCACACCGACGAGCAGGGCTTCGCCGACCGCGTCGAGTCCCGGTTCGAGGAACCCGCCGAGCAGGCGTTCCGCGACCCGGACGAGCCGCTGTTCGCCGAGCAGTCCGCCGACGACCGCCACGAAGACGGTCACGACGACCGGCACGACGACCACGACCGGCACGAAGATCACGACGACCGGCACGAGGAGCCCGAGGCCCGGTTCGCCGAACCCGAAGCCCACGCCGAACCGGCCGAGCAGCCCCAGTTCGCCGAGCAGCCCCAGTTCGCCGAGCAGCCCCAGTTCGCCGAGCAGCCCCAGTTCGCCGAGCAGCCGCAGTTCGCCGAGCAGGTGCCGCCGCCGTTCGCGGACCAGGCGACCGAGTTCGCCGAGGCCGTGCAGCCGTTCGACGACGTGACCCCGGCGCCCGCCCCCGTGCCGAGCCTGACGCCGCCACCACCGCCCCCGCCGGTCCAGCCGCCGCCGGTCGAGCCGCGCCAGGTCACGCCGGACGAGGAGCGGGAGCTGTCCGCCATCCGCCGCGCGCTGGACGACCTCGACGTGCCGCCCGCCGCCTACCGGTTCGGCGAGCCCGCCGACCGCGCCTGGCTGCTGCGCACCGAGGGCCCGGACTGGGAGGTGTCGTGGTTCGACCACGGGCCGACCAACCCGGTCCGCTTCGACCGGCTGGAGGACGCCGCCGCGTACCTGACCGGCAAGCTGGTGCTGACCAGTCGGCGGGTGCCGCGCCCGATGCCGCCGCCACCGCCGCCGCAGCGCCCCCGCCCGCCGATGAACAACGGGTTCCGCGAGGAGCCGCCGCGCCGTCCCGCGCCGCCGCAGCGCCCGCCGGTCGAACCGCCGGTCCAGGCTCAGCAGGGCGCGGCGCAGCCGGCGGGTGCCACGACGTCCACCCAGGAGCCGAAGCCCCAGCGGTCGTGGCCGATCAACCCGATGAACGGCGAGCCGCCGCTCACCCTGTTCCGGCACAAGACGATGATCGAGCTGCCCGCGGGCGTGGAGGTGGACCGCTTCGGCGAGGGCGAGGGCAACCTGGTCTACGCGGCGGGCACCCCGTTCGCGCAGCGCTCGCTGGTGCCGTCGTGGATCAACCGCCCGTACCACGTGTACCGGCTGCGCCGCCCGGTCGAGGTGCTGACCGGCGTGGCCGTGCCGTGGTTCGAGCAGCCGGGCGGCGGCACGGCCTACCTGATGCCGAAGACGATCGACGACATGATCGCCGACGGCGTGCTGGTCGAGGTCGCGGGCCAGGAGCCCCCGAGCCACTAGCCCACGCGCAACCCGTGCGCCGCGGCGAAGGCGACGGCCGTGTCCAGGTCCACCCGGGCGCCACGCAGGGTGGCCTGGACGAGCCCGTCGGCGTCCAGCCGCGCGCCGCGCAGGTCCGTGCCCTCCAGCTTGCACCCGCGCAGCCGCGCGCCGGTCAGGTCGGCGTCACGCAGGTCAGCCTCGCGGAGGTCGGCTTCCTGCAGGTTGGCCTCCCGCAACCGCAACCCGCGCAGTGACGCCTTCCGCAGCACGGCGCCGGACAGCCCGACGAGCGTGAGATCCGTCTCGGTCAACGTGATCGGCCGCAGCGCGCAGTCCACGAACATGGACCCGAGCCACGAGCACGACGTGAACTCGGCGGAACCCAGCACGGCGCGGGTGAACCGGCAGGAGCGGAACGCGGTGGCGTTGTGGGTGGACTCGCCCAGGTCGGTCCGGTCGAACGTGCAGTCGGTGAACGTGCACCCCGAGGTCGCCAGCCCGCGCAGGTCGGCCTCGGTGAAGTCGCACCGGACGAACGACCTGCCTGCCCACTCCTGCCCGTACAAGACCGCGTCGGTGTAGTCCTCGCCGATGATGTCCACTGTCACACCTTGTCATCGTTCGCCAGTTGGTAACCTCCGACCTGCCGGGCAACCCGCCCGGTGCGCGGTCCCGGAGTAGAGACCGCCGCTGACAGGTCGTCAGCCTGCCTAGTGGTCGTGCCCGAGGACTGAAGCCACAACATTCGGGAAGGCACATGACCCGCACGCCCGTGAACGTCACCGTCACCGGTGCGGCCGGCCAGATCGGCTACGCACTGCTGTTCCGCATCGCCTCCGGCCACCTCCTCGGCCCCGACGTCCCGGTGCGCCTGCGCCTGCTGGAGATCCCGCAGGCCGTCAAGGCCGCCGAGGGCACCGCGATGGAGCTGGACGACTGCGCGTTCCCGCTGTTGTCCGGCATCGACATCACCGACGACGCCAAGACCGCCTTCGACGGCGTCAACGTGGCGCTGCTCGTCGGCGCCCGCCCGCGCACGAAGGGCATGGAGCGCGGCGACCTGCTGGAGGCCAACGGCGGCATCTTCAAGCCGCAGGGTGAGGCGATCAACGCGGGCGCGGCGGACGACGTGCGCGTGCTGGTCGTCGGCAACCCGGCCAACACCAACGCCCTGATCGCCCAGCAGCACGCGCCCGACGTGCCCGCCGAGCGGTTCACCGCGATGACCCGCCTCGACCACAACCGGGCGCTGTCGCAGCTGGCGAAGAAGCTCGGGGTGTCGGTCACCGACATCAAGAAGCTCACCATCTGGGGCAACCACTCGGCGACCCAGTACCCGGACCTGTTCCACGCCGAGGTCAACGGCCAGGTCGCGGCCGAGGCCGTGAACGACCAGGCCTGGCTGGAGAACGAGTTCATCCCGACCGTCGCCAAGCGCGGCGCGGCGATCATCGAGGCGCGTGGCGCGTCCTCGGCGGCGTCGGCGGCGAACGCGGCCATCGACCACGTCCACGACTGGGTCAACGGCACCGCCGAGGGCGACTGGGTGTCGATGGCGATCCCGTCGGACGGCTCCTACGGCGTGCCGGAGGGCCTGATCTCGTCGTTCCCGGTCACGGTGACCGACGGCAAGTACTCGATCGTGCAGGGCCTGGAGATCGACGACTTCTCCCGCGCCCGCATCGACGCCTCCGTGGCCGAGCTGGTCGAGGAGCGCGACGCGGTCAAGGCACTTGGCCTGATCTGAGGCGTACCCCACGGGAGGGCCGCCGCCGGTGGCCCTCCCGTGGCATGTTTGGGGCATGAACACTTGGCCCGTGCCGACCCCGAACCTGCCCTCCGACGTGCACCCGGCGCTCGCCGCCACCGCGATCGCCGCGTCGGCCGCCTACGACGGCGCCCGCCGCGAGTTCACCCGCGTGCAGCTGCGCGAGGAGATCGCCGACGGCGCGGACGGCACGCCCACCATGCGGGTGGACGCGATCGTGGAGGCCGCGATCGCCGAGGCCGCCGCGAAGGCGGGCGCGAACCTGCTGTCCGAGGAGGCCGGGTTCCTCGACAACGGCTCCGCCGCGACCCTCGTGATCGACCCGGTGGACGGTTCCGCGAACGCCGCCATGGGCGTGCCGCTGTCCTGCTTCGCGGGCGCCCTGGTGATCGACGACCAGCCGGTCGAAGCCCTCACGGTCTGGTTCGACACCGGCCGCGCGTGGTCGGCCCACGCGGGCAGGCCGACGCCCTACCGCACCACCGGCCGCACGGCCCTCAAAGGCGCGTCGATCTGCATGATGCGGCCCAAGCGCGGTACCGAGGACGCGTGGATGCGGGTGGCCAACCAGGTCGACCGCGTCCGCATCCTGTCCACCACGTGCCTGGAAGCGGTCCTGGTGGCCGAGGGCGCGGTGGACGCGTTCGCCGACCCCGGCTCGGACACCCACCGGCTGATGGACCTGATCGCCGCCCTCGTCACCGTGCCCGCCGCCGGGGGAGCGCTGCTCGACCTGCGCGGCCGGCCGCTGACGTTCGACCTCGACCTGTCCCGGCGCTGGTCGGGCATCGCCGCGGCCACGCCCGCCCTCGCCGACGACCTGATCACCACCATCCTGGGCTGAGACCGTTCCCAGGTTGCCGTTTCGCTCAACCCCGGTACCAGCGGGCGGTCTCCTCGATCGCCTGCTCGTGCGGCGTGACGGGCAACGGGCCGAACGTGGCCTCGAACGCGGAGTGGTCCACCACCCACGGCGCGGTCCGCTGGTGGTCCATCTCGCCGGAGCCGCGCAACCGCTTGTCGAACAGCGAACCCACCGTGACGCCCCACGCGGGCAGCCGCAGCGGCTTGCGCGCGTTGCCGAGCACCTGCCCGGTCAGCGCCACGAACTCCCGCACGGTCAACGTCTCCGCCGCGGGCGCGTGCCAGACCTTGCCGTCCGCCCGCTCGTCGTCGCCGAGCACGATCTGCGCCCGCGCCGTGTCGGCCAGGTAGGCGAACGTGTGCGGCAGGTCCAGCGGCCAGAACCACATCGCCGCCTTGCCCGCCGCCATCGGCTTGACCACCAGCTCGCCGGACAGCGAGCCCGTCCCACCAGGCCCGTAGTAGTCCGAGGACCGGCACGTCGCCACCGGCACGGACGCCGCCCGCAAGCGCTTGCCCAGCTCGCTGCGCAGCTTCTCCTTCGGGCCCGCGGGCCGTTCCGGCGTGTCCTCGGTCAACGGGCCCGACACCGGCCCGTAGGCGTACAGGTTGTCCGCGAAGACGATCTTCGCGCCCACGGCCTCCGCCGCCGCGATCGCGTTCTCCACCATCGTGGGCAGCATCTCGAGCCAGTTCGAGTAGAACACGTTCGCCGCCATGTGGATCACCGACGCGCCCTCGACCGCCTTCAGCGTCGACGCCCGGTCCATCAGGTCGCCGCGCACGTCCTCCGCACCCTCCGGAACTCCACCCGAACGTGTGACGGCCCGTACCTCTCTGCCGTCCGCCACCAACTGCCGGGCGACCGCCCACCCGATGCCCCGACTCGCTCCCAGCACGACCGCGGTCATGACGCCCCCTCGTATCAGGCTCTCACTGTTGTTAGAAGTTCTAACACAAGTTAGAGTGCCGGTGTCAAGGAGGGCAGCCGAGTGGTCAACGTCCGCCGTGAGCGGTACCGCGAGGAAACGAAGACCGAGGCCAAGCGCATCGCGCTGGAGCAGCTGGCCGAACTGGGGATCGCCGGCATCTCGGTCAACGCCATCGCCAAGCGCATGGGCGTGACGGGGCCGGCGCTCTACCGGTACTTCAAGGGGCGCGACGACCTGCTCAACGACCTGGTCCGGGACGCGTGGCACGACCTCGCGGACACCGTGGAGGCTTCGGTGGAGGCGTCGAGCGGCGCGTCACCACCCGATCGGGTGCGTGCGTTCGCCGAGGCGTTCCGGTCGTGGGCCGTCACCCAACCGCACCGCTACCTGCTGCTGTTCGGCACGCCGCTACCCGGCTACCACGCGCCGCAGGACACGATCCTGACCGCGCACCGCACCATGAGCGCGCTGCTCGGCGTCCTGCCGCACGAGGGCTCCGCCACGACCGGGCCGTCCACTCTGGACGCCCAGCTCGTGGGGTGGGCGGGCGCGCGCGGCGAGGGCGACGTGCCCCCCGCCGTGCTGCTCACCGGCGTGCGTGCGTTCACCAGGCTGCACGGCGTGCTCAGCCTGGAGGTCTCGGGCCAGTTCGGGCCGATGGGGATCGACCCGGCGCTGCTCTACCGCGCCGAGGTCGAGTCCTTGATCCTGGGTGATTCGGGGGTCCGGGGCTCGACCAGGCTGTCGGGGCCGGGGTAGACCAGCCCTTCGTGACCGTCGGAGAAACGGACCTTGTACGGGGGTGCACCTTCCGGGCCGCGCACTTCGAGGATCTCGCCGACCGTCTCGTCGAGACCAACCGCGCGGCTGTGGATGTGCAACCGGTCGCCTACTGTCGCGTGCATCTGCAACACCTCCGGTGCGTCACAGCGTAGGACTGTTCCGAAGGTACCGACAGCCTGACGTTTCCGCTCAGGAGCAGGCGCTGGACAGCTTCGCCACCTGGTCCAGCTTCTGCTGCGACCAGGTCGCGATGTTGGCCGGGTTCAGGTCGTCGACCGTCACCTTGCTCATGGTGTCCGAGACGCCGGTGATGGCGTCCTGGAGCGTCGCGTCGCCCGCCTTCGCGGCGAGCGCGTTCAGCTCCTCGGCCTTCTTCTGGGTCTCCTCCAGCGCCTTCTGCGGGTCGGTGGCGTCGGGGGTGAAGCCGGCGAGCTTGAGCGCGTCGATGCACAGCTGCGCCTTGTCCGCGGCCGCGCCGACCTGGTTGGCGGTGTCCGAGGCCTGCTGCACGGCCTCGCAGCCGGAGACCGCGGCGGCGAGTCCCATTGCCAGCAAGAGGGTGGCTACCGGACGACCTGCGCGCATGAGGTTGCTCCCGTTCTACGTTGACCGTTTCGTCCGACTCTACCGACGCGCGTACAACCGACGCACCACGTCGTCGATTTCCGGCTCGACAACCACCAGGTCGTGCACCTCCGCCCTGGTGGCCACGGCCGCGATCAGCGCCGCCGCCGTGGTCTCGGCCCGGCGGAACGTGAGGTGGTGTCGCAACCCGTTCAGCTCGACCCGGGTCGACGTCACGCCGGGCAGCCCGTCCAGCGCCGCGCTCGGCTGCTCCAAGTCGATCACCAGCACCCGTTCCGGCGCGACCTCGGCCCGCAACTCGTCCAGCGCGCCGTCCGCGAGCACCGTGCCCCGGTCGATCACCACCAACCGGGGGCACAGCCGCTCGATGTCGTCCAAATCGTGCGTGGTGAGCAAAAGAGTGGTGCCCCGCTGCGTGTTCAGGTCGGCCAGGAACTCCCGCAGGCGCTCCTTAGACTCCAGGTCCAGCCCGATCGTCGGCTCGTCCAGGACCAGCAGCTCCGGCCCGTGCAACAACGACGCCGTGACCTCGCCCCGCATCCGCTGCCCGAGCGACAACTGCCGAACCGGCGTGTCCAGGAACGGCCCGAGTTCCAACAGGTCCACGCACTCCCGCAACCGAGCCTCGTAGTCGCCCTTCGGCACCCGGTAGATCGCCCGCAGCAACTCGAAGCTGTCCCGCAACGGCAGGTCCCACCACAGCTGGCTGCGCTGGCCGAACACCACCCCGATCCGCCGCGCCAACTCCCGCCTGCCCCGCGAGGGCTCCACCCCGCACACCCGGACGTGCCCGGACGTTGGCACCAGGATCCCGGTCAGCATCTTGATCGTGGTCGACTTGCCTGCGCCGTTCGGCCCGACGTACCCGACGGCCTCACCGGCCGCCACCTCGAACCCGACGGCGTCGACCGCCCGCACCACCCGCTTCTCCCGCCGGAACCGACCGACCTTGGTGGTGACCGTGAACTCGCGACGCAGGTCGCGCACTTCAATCATGATCCAGTCCCTCGGTAGTGCCGAACGGCCGTCCGCCACACCAGCCCGGCCACCACCGCCGCCGCCACGGCGACCAGCGGCGAGATCCACCCCAGCAGAGCGGGCCCGCCCAACGGATCCGGCCGGTCCAGCAGGGCGAGGCTGGGGTAGTAGGCGACGAACGCGCCGGGGATGACGAACGCGAAGAACCGCCGCAACCAAGGCCCGAAGACCGTGGCGGGGTAAGAGGTGAACGCGCTGCTGCCATAGGTGACCGTGTTGGCGAGCTCCTGGCCGTCCACGACCCAGAAGCACACGGAGTTGGCCGCCACCCAGACGGACGAGAAGATCACCGCACCGCTGATGGGCGCCACCACGACCAGCACCACCGCCCACACCGACCACGCGATGTCGTTGTGGCTCAAGGCGTAGCCCAGCGCCCCGAGCCCGGCGGCGATCCTCCCGAGCTTCCGCAGGTGCAGGTCGGACGCCATCATCTGCGCCAACGTGCCCAGCGGTCGCAACAACAGCACGTCGAACGTTCCCGTGCGGATGTACGTGGGCAGTTCGTCCAACTGCCCCGCCACCATGTCCGCGATCCCGAACGCCGTGCCCGCGATCGCGTACATCAGCACGACTTCCGAGACCGAGAACCCGCCCAACGCACTCACCCGGTTGAACAGCACCAGGATGATCGCCAACTCGGCGAGCTGGTTGACCGCCTGCGCAAGGCACTGCAGGACGAATGACGCACGGTAGGACATCTGCCCACGCAACCGCGCACCGACGAGCTTCACGTAAACGCTCTCAGCCACCCTGCACCACCACCTTCCGCACCGCCCGGTTCAACACCAGGTGCCCCACCGCGAACACCACGACGGCCCAGAACGCCTGCCCCGCCAGAAAAGGCCACGGCGACCCGCGTTCGAGGAAGACGTCGATCGGCGCCTGCAACATGGCCGCGAACGGCGTCGACCACACGATCGGCAACGCCCACTCGGGGAAGAACGCGAGCGGCACGGCCAACCCGCAGAACAACCAGGTGAACGACGTGTAGACCGCTTGGACACCCCGGTTGTCCAGGAGCCAGAACGTGGTCGCGTTGAGCAGGAACCGCATGCCGAAGCTGACGGTCACCGCCAACGCCACACTGACCACGAACACCGGCACCGTCCCCACCGAAGGCCACCGGAAGGGAAACAACAACGCCCCGAACGCAACCGGAGGGGCAAGCCTCACCACCACCGCATACCCGGCCCGCCCCACGTCCTCCGCGAACAACGCCAACTGCAAGTGCCACGGTCGATACAGGTCGACCACCACATCACCACTGCGCACCCGATCGGCAAGGTGCTTGTCACCCCAAAGAACAACCACGGCCATGAGCCCTTGACCAAGCCACACGTAAGTCGCCGTAGCCGCAACGTCATAGCCCGCGATGGCCCCCTGCGCGACCGCTGCGACCAAGACGGCCATCCTGAGCAGCCCAAACGCTACGTTGGTCGCCATTCCAGCGACCATCGCCTGTCGGTAGGTGGAGTATCTGCGGAATCCAGCCAGCGCTAGAAAGACGTAAGCGCGCACGTCTGTTCACCCTAGGAACCACCGCAACCCAATTACCTGCCCACCGGACCACAACAGACCCCACCGCCCACCGACGTCACCGCCCCAGCCGCCCCACAACGGACCCGCAACCCCACCGCAGAGGCCTTCACCCAACAGCCCACAACGGACCCGGCGCACCCCCACCTAGGCCCGATTTGACATGGGTTCGGGTGCTTTAGGCTGGTCGAAGCCGG
>NZ_LGED01000244.1 GCF_001280085.1 Saccharothrix sp. NRRL B-16348
CCCCACGTAACCGAGCCAACTCCCCCTCCGCCCCCATCCGCTCAAAAATCCGCGTCGCCACCGTCGTGTGCTCCGCGGCCCTCCCCACCTCACCGGCCTCGACCAGCACCGCCGCGAGGTCCTCGTTCGCGTTCGCCCGCGCCCACGGGTGCCGATGCCGCTCCGCCACCTCCAACAACCGCGCCGCGTCCCGGTCCACCAACGCCCGCGCGTGCCCGGCGGCCACCGACACCGCCCCGAACCCCGGGTTCTCGGCCGCCAACCGCTCGGCCACCTCCACCACGTCCCCCGCCAACCCGCTGTCACCCGCCGCCGAGGCCTGCCGCACCAACCACGGCGCGGCACCCGGCTCCTCGATCAGCATCCGCCGGGCCCCGTCGACATCCCCCATCCGCTCCCGCGCCAGCTCGGCCGCCCGCCGCGGCCCGCCCTGGGCGTACGCCAGCAGCAGCTCCACCCAGTCGTACTGCCCCGAGTGCAGCACCGCCTCGCCCGCCGCCAGGTCCGCCCGGTACCGGCGCACGTGCTCGGCCGCCGCCGCGGTCTCGCCCTGGTGCAACGCCACCGTCGCCAGCACGGTCGACGCCAGCGGCACCAGGATGCGCAGGCCGCGGTCCCGCGCGGTCGACAGCCCGCGCCGCGCCGCCGCCAGCGCCTGGCCCAGCTTCCCGGCCTGGACCAGCACCCTCGCCCGCGCGATCGTCCGGGCGGTCGGCGCGCCGGCCGTCACGGCCTCGTCGTCGCACACCACCCCGTCCCGCACCAACTTCTCGGCCTGGTCGAACTCGCCCAACGCCGACAACTTCAACGCGTACGACACCGCCGACTGCGACTGCCACCACGCCGTGGGCCGGTCGAGTTCCCAGCGGGTCGACTCACGGCCCCAGTACATGCCCTCGGCGAGCCTCCCGGCGTTCCACTCCAGGCACGAGTGGACCGTCGCCGCCATCACCACGTCCGCGTCCGCCGGCTCCCGGTCCCGCGTGGTCAACACCGACAACGCGTGCGCGCCCGACCGGCTCCCCGTGGCGAAGTACAGCGACAGCAACCGCCCGGCAGCCGCCAGCCGCCGCAACGGCTCGCGCACACCCGGCGTGGTCACCACCTGCTCCATCGCGGACACCGCGTCGGCGGGCCGGCCGTCCGCCAGCAGGATCCCCGCCAGCACGACGTGCAGCTCCGCGGCCGCGCCGGCGGGCACACCGCCGACCAGGCTCTCCCGCGCCAGCGCGATGGCGGAGCCGAGCTTGCCGTTCGCGGCCAACGACCGCACCTCGCTCACCGCGACCGCGCCCTGCTCCTCGCCCAGCGTCTCGGCGGCCGCCGCGGCGCCACCCACCTCGGCCGACCTCGTGCGCAGCACCTCCGCGTCGTGCCGCAGGGCGTGCCGCACCGACCCGGGCATCGAGTCGACCACCGCCCGCCACACCAGGTCGGACCCGAACTCCAGCCGCTCGTCGACGCACACCACCAGCCCGGAGGCCAGCACCTCGTCCACCGCGAGCAGCAACGCGCCCGTGGTCTCGTTCATCATCGCGGCGACGTCCTGGAGCAGGAACGACCTGCCGATCACGGCCGCGACCCGCAGCACCTGGGTGGCCTTGGCCGACATCGCGTCGACCTGACCGCGCACCACGGCCCCGACCCGGCGCGGCAGCCACCCACCACGGGGCCGGGCCACGCCGTCGCGCACTTCGAGCCGGCCTTCCTCCCGCAACCCCTCCACGAGTTCGGCGACCAGCCGGGGGTTGCCGCCCGCGCCCGCCGTGAAGGACGCCAGGTCCGGGTGGGGCGCCGCGTCCACCAGGTCGGTGACCATCCGCTCGACCGCGTCGTCGTCGAGCGGTGCGAGCCGGAGCACCTCTCCGTGCCGGCGCAGCGCGTCCCGCACGTCGGCGAACTCGCCGCACAACCCCACCAACACCGACACCCGCGGACGCCCGCTCCCCGCCGCCACCGACTCCACCAGGTCCAGCAGCGCCGCCGGGTCCTCGTGCGCCTGGTCGATCACGACCAGCAACCGCCGATGATCATTTTTCACCCGTTCGAGGGCTGTCGCCACATCGGCCGACGCCGCCAACCCGCCGCCCGGAACGGGCACGACGGCGTAACCCCGCTCGCGGGCGGCGGCGACCGCCTCACGCAGCAGGGACGTCTTTCCGGAGCACGGCGGGCCGTCGATGGCCAGCAGGCCACCAGGCGCGGACAGGAAGCGGAGAACCGAAGCCCATTCACGATCCCGGCCGTACAATTTCGACACAATCCAGACTGCTACGCGTCTCGACTGGCTGTCAATTCAGCCACTTCCGCCGTTACCGACGTTTTCACCTAATGCGACGAACGCCGGCCACCCGATCCAGTTCACGCACCACCGACTCGGGATCGGTCGCGAGCACCACTCCGGCGGCACGCAGCACGGCCAGGTGCCCCTCGAACGCGGGGTGCGCCGCCTGGTCCTCGGACACCTGCGGCAGCACGACCATGGGCGTGCGGCGGCCCAACGCCTCGCACAGCACCGTGAGCGCCTGGTTGTCGGCGATCCCCAGCGCGAGCTTGGCCAGCGAGTTCGCGGTCGCCGGCGCGAACGCGAACGCGTCCGGCACCGGGTGCGGCTTGGGCTCGGACGGCAACCGGGACGTCCACCGCACCGGCAGGTCGGTCACCGCACCGAGCGCGCCCAGCTCCGGCTCCAGCCACCGGGCCACGGCGGGGGTGAACGTGATGGCCAACCGCCACCCCCGCGCCGCCAGGGGCCGAGCGAGCCCGTCGACGAACCACCGCTCGACCCCACCGGCCGCTGACGCGACCACCCCGAGCACCGCCGCACCGCTCAATGCGCCGCTCACCGGACCGCCGCCCACCGGACCACCATTCACCGAATCCCGCTCACCGAATCACCCCACCGCTCAGCGGCACCACCTGGCGGCGACCACCGCTCAGCCGCACCACTCAGCGAAACCACCGCTCAGCGGATCAACCCGCCTAACCAAGACCACCACTCACACCGGCCGCCGCAGCATCGCGCAGAACATCGCGTCCGTCCCGTGCTTGTGCGGCCACAACTGCACCTGCGGCCCGTCGCCCAGGTCCGGCACGTCCGGGAAGAACTCCCGCGCGTCCAACCACTCCGCCTCGGTCCGGCGCGCCACGTCGGCCACCACGCCCACCGTCTCCGACAAGTGCGGCGTGCACACCACGTACGCCACCACACCGCCCGGCCTGACCAGCGACAACGCCGCCGTCAACAGCTCGCGCTGCAACCGCGCCAACGGCGCGACGTCCGACGGCTGCCGCCGCCACCGCGCCTCGGGCCGCCGCCGCAACGCGCCCAACCCCGTGCACGGCGCGTCCACCAGCACCCGATCGAACCCGCCCTCCTCCAGCCCGGACTCCCGACCGTCGGCCACGTGCACCGTGATCGGCAGGTCGCCGGCCGCCTTCCGGATCAGGTCCGCCCGGTGCGGCGCCTTCTCGACCGCGTCCATCGACGCGCCCGACATCCGGGCCAGCGACCCCAGCAGCACGGCCTTCCCGCCCGGCCCCGCGCACAGGTCCAGCCACCGCTCGTCACGGCCCTCGACCGGCACCCGCGTCAACGCCACCGCGCACAGCTGGCTGCCCTCGTCCTGCACCGCCGCCAACCGCTCGCGCACCGCGTCCAGATCGCCCGGGTCACCGGAACCCGCGTCCAGGTGCACCCCGTACGGCGAGTACGGCGCGACCTCGCCGCCGGTCATCGCGGCCAGTTCCTCCGCGCTGCACTCGCCGGGCCTGGCCGCCAGGTGCACCGCCGGCCGCATGTCGTCGGCGGCCAACGCCTCCCGCAACGGCTCGCCGCGGCTGCCGAGCGCCTCCGCGAACGCTTGCGCGATCCACCGGGGGTGCGCGTTGGCCATGGCCACGTACCCGATCGGGTCGGTGTCCTCGTCGGGCGCGACCTCCTCGACCCAGGCGGCCTCGTCCTGCCCGGTCACCCGCCGCAGCACCGCGTTCGCGAACCCGGCCGCGCCCGAGCCGCGGTCGGCGCGCACCAGGTCCACCGTCGAGGCGACCGCCGCGTGCGCCGGGATGCGCGTGCGCAGCAGCTGGTAGACGCCCAGCCGCAACGCGTCGAGCACCGCACCGTCCACTTCGGACAACGGTCGGTCGGTGCACGCCGCCAGCACCGCGTCCAGCAGTCCCTGCGCGCGCAGCGACCCGTAGGTCAGCTCGGTCGCCAGGGCGGCGTCACGCCCGGTGATCTTCCGTTCCCGCAGGATGCCCGGGAGCACCAGGTTCGCGTAGGCGTCACGCTGCCGGACGGCGCGCAACGTGTCCAACGCGGCCTGCCGCGCCGGGTCCTCCACCGGTGGCCGGGCCGGACCGCTGCGCCCACGTGGTGGGTGCGCCCGCTGCGGGCGGGATGGACGCGAAGACCTCTGGGTCATGAAATCCGTTCCCCCGCCTCGATCCGGGCGCCGCGCGCCCAGTCGGTCGCCGACATCCGCTTCTTGCCTTGCGCCTGCACGTCGCCCAGCGCCACCGGGTCGGTGGCCGTGCCGACGAGCACGCGCTTGCGCTCCACCCGCAGCTCACCGGGCGCGAGCGGTTCCGCCGCCTCGACCGGGAGCACCGGGCCGAGCTTGAGCCGTTCACCGCGGAATTCCGCCCACGCGCCGGGGTCCGGCGTCACCGCGCGGGCCACCCGGTCGATCGCGGCGGCGGGCGTGCCGAAGTCGAGCCGCGCGTCGTCCACGGACACCTTCGGCGCGTAGCTCACGCCCTCCTCGGGCTGCGCCACCGGCCGCAGCGTGCCGTCCGCGATGCCGTCCACAGTGGACAGCAGCAGCCGCGCGCCCGACTCGGCGAGCCTGCCGAGCAGGTCACCGGCCGTGTCCCGGTCGCGGACCCGCTCGGTCACCACGCCGAACACCGGGCCGGCGTCCAGCTCCTTGACGATGCGGAACGTGGTCGCGCCGGTGATGTCGTCGCCGTGCCGCACGGACGCCTGCACGGGCGCCGCGCCACGCCAGGCGGGCAGCACGGAGAAGTGCAGGTTCACCCAACCGTGGCGAGGGATCGCGAGGGCCGACTCGGGCAGCAGCGCGCCGTAGGCCACCACCGGGCACAGGTCCGGCTCCAGCTCCTTCAACCGCGCCTGGAACACCGGGTCGCCCGCCTTGGCCGGCGCCAGCACCTCGATGCCGCGTTCGTCGGCCAGCGCCGCGACCGGGGAGCGCTCCACCCGGCGACCGCGACCGGCCGGCGCGTCGGGCCGGGTCACCACGGCCACCACCTCGTGCCGGTCGGACTCCAGCAGCGCCCGCAACGACGGCAGCGCGACCTCGGGCGTGCCCGCGAAGACCAGCCGCATGTCAGACCCCTCCGCAACGCACGTCGGGACTCGGACGGCACAGCATGGTTCCCTGGACGAACACGCACTCTCCTCGCATCTTCTGCGACACCGCAGACGGCAAGTCTAGAAGAGCGCCCCGGACCCAGCTCGCCCGCGCGGTCGCACCAA
This sequence comes from Saccharothrix sp. NRRL B-16348, assembly GCF_001280085.1. Lineage (GTDB taxonomy): Bacteria > Actinomycetota > Actinomycetes > Mycobacteriales > Pseudonocardiaceae > Actinosynnema. The sequence goes on from NZ_LGED01000244.1 coordinate 5,504, forward strand.
GAGGCGACCGCGCCCGCCGTGCGCGCTGAAGCGGCGATCAAACCCCAAACAACGGGTGGGGCGACTGCTTGATCGTCGGCACGCCGCCGTCGAACCACGACTGCTGCCGGATCGCCCGCATGGCCTCCTTGCGGGTCTGGTCGTCCAGCCGGTCGAGGAACAGCACGCCGTCCAGGTGGTCGGTCTCGTGCTGGATGCAGCGGGCCAGCAGGTCCGTGCCCTCGACCTCGATCGGCTCGCCGTGCATGTTCCAGCCCTTGGCCACGACGTGGCGGTGCCGGCGGCAGTCCCACGACATGCCGGGGATCGACAGGCAGCCCTCCGGGCCGTCCTGCTCCTCCTCGCCGACCACCTCGAACGTCGGGTTGACCAGGTGTCCGGCGAAACCGTCGCAGTGGTAGGTGAACACCCGCAGGCCGACGCCCAGCTGCGGCGCGGCCAACCCGGCGCCGCCCGCCTCGCTCATCGTGTCCCACAGGTCCTTGACCAGCTTGCGCAGCTCCGCGTCGAAGTCGGTGACCTCGACGGCGGGCGTCCGCAGCACCGGGTCGCCGAACAGCCGGATCGGTTGGACGGTCACGCGCACTCCTCGAAGCCTGGGAGGTTCCAGTCTACGAAAGCCCGCTCAGTGCTCCAGGTCACGGCCGAGGAACGTGACGCCGACCAGCGCGGCCAGGAAGTGCCCGACGAACCGGGCCGCCGTCGTGACCACCGGCTTCACCGCGTTGGTGGTCAGGTGGGTGACCGCGCTCGGCGTGGCTGTCATGGTCATCGTGGTCATGTCGGCTCCTCAGCTCCTCGCGTGCTCCTCGCGTGCTTCCACCGTGCGCCCCGGCGACGTCGGCGCGCGTCCGCTCGGAGTAGCGGGTGGGCCTCATCCCGGGGAATGAGGTCGGCTACACGCCGGGGGTAGCTGCGGCTACCTACCGGCATGACTGCTGCGACATCGGGCCGGCAGGGGGCAGCACGGGGGCCAGACACCGACGCGGAGCTGTGGGCGCGCGGCGACCAGGCGGCGTTCGGCGCGCTGTTCGACCGGCACGCCGAGGCGGTGTGGAACCACGCCCACCGGCTGACGGCGTCGTGGTCGCTCGCCGAGGACCTGACCTCCGCCACCTTCCTGGCCGCGTGGCGGCGCCGGTCCGACATCACGCTGGTCCGCGACAGCGCCCTGCCCTGGCTGTACACCGTGGCGGGCAACCTGGCGCGCACCGGGTTCCGCCGTCTCGGCCGGTTCCGGCGGGCGTTGCTGCGGGCGCGCCGCCAGGAGGTGGTGCCCGACCACGCCGAGCGGGTCATCGCCTCCGTGGACGACGACCGCGCGTTACGCCGGGTGCTGGAGGTGGTGGCGTCCTTGCCCAAGGCCGAACGGGAGGCCGTGGAGCTGGTCCTGCTGGGCGAGCTGTCCACGGCCGAGGCCGCCGAGGTGCTCGGGGTCGCCGAGGTGAGCGTGCGGTCGCGGATCTCGCGGGCCCGTGCCCGACTGCGTGCGGTGGAGGAGCGATGAGCCAGCCGGAGATGATGTTGCCGGACCTGCCGCCACGGCGTTCCCTGCCGCCTGACGTGCGGAAACGGTTGCGCCGCCGGGTCCTGGGCCGCCGGCTTCCGGCCGGCCGGGTCCCGAGCGGCGGCGTCCCGAGCGGTGGGGCCGCACGTGCGCCGCTGGCCGCCGCGGCAGCCGTCGTGGTCCTCGCCGCGGGTGGCACGATCGTCGCCCAGTCCACCCAGGGCGACCCGGACGCCGTCACGCCGCCGTCGACCGCGCAGTCGACCGCGGTGTCGTCGTCCCCCGGCGATTCGCCCGTCACCAGTCTCACGCCCGGCGCGACCGGTGGCGAAGCGGAGCGCTGCGGGTTCGGCGGCGGCGACGTGCGGTTCACCCTGGGCCTGGCCGGCCGCCGGATCCTCGTGACGCGGAACGGCCGGTTCTGCGAATTCACGCACACGACCGTGGCGCACGACAGGCCGCAACGCCGGTCTCCGGGGCTGGACGCCGCGCACGTGGTGCTGGCCGGCACGGTCGACGCGGCGCGGGTGGGTGGCGTCGAGATCACCGACAGGCAGGGCCGGACGGTGTCGGCGGTCCTGCGGGACGGCACGTTCGCCGCCCGCCTGCCCGACCAGCCGCCGCTCACCTCGAACACCGTCGCCGAGGGCTTCCGGGTCCGCGTGCTCGACCACGACAACCAGCCGATCGAGACCGTCACGCTCGACTGAACCGCGGATGGCCCACCCGTCCAACCGACCGGGTGGGCCACACACGTCACCTCACGGGCCACGCCACGTCACAGCGCCGACCTCACCACGTGACCGCGCAGGCCACGCCGCGTCACAGCGCGGGACCTCACCGCGTGACCACGCAGGCCAGGCACCACGTCACCCCGTGGGCCACACCGCCCGAGCCGCGCCACCGCCACGCCGGGACGTCTCCGCCGCCGCGCGCCACCGCCCGTCGGGCAGGCGTTCGACCGCCGTGACCGCGCCGATCTCGCTGGTCGACGTGAACCGGTGCCCCAACGCGCGCAGCGGCTCGGCCTCCGCGCCCGCCAGGAACGCGGTCTCGGCCTGGGTGGTGGCGGCGTTGCGCTGGGACGCCCGCGGCGCGGCGATGGCCTCCACCAGCGGCGTGCCGCGGTCCAGCCGGCTGGTCAGCACCTGCAGGACGGTGGTGATGATGCTCGCGCCGCCCGGCGACCCCAGCGCCAGCACCGGCTTGCCGTGCTCCAGCACGATCGTCGGCGTCATGGACGAACGGGGGCGCTTGCCGGGGCCGGGCAGGTTCGGGTCCGGCACGCCCGGCGTCACCGGCGTGAACGAGAAGTCGGTCAGCTCGTTGTTGAGCAGGAACCCGCGACCGGGCACCACGATGCCGCTGCCGCCCTCCTGCTCGATGGTCAGCGTGTAGGCGACCACGTTGCCCCAGCGGTCGGCGACCGTCAGGTGCGTGGTGTCCGTGCCCTCGTACGGCGTGGCGACCGGCTCGCCGCTGGTCGCGCACGGCGTCGGGTTGCGCGGATCGCCCGGGGCGACCGGGCCGGTCATGGCCGCCGTCGGCGAGATCAGGCACGCCCGGCTGTCCGCGAACCGCTGCGACAGCAGCTCCCGGGTCGGCACGTCGCTGAACGCCGGGTCGCCGACCCAGCGGTTGCGGTCGGCGAACGACAGCCTGCTCGCCTCCAGGAACCGGTGCAGGTACTGGACCGGGTCCGCCGCGGCCAGGTCGGTGGTCTCCAGGATGTTCAACGCCTCGCCGGCGGTCGTGCCGCCGGACGACGGCGGCGCCATGCCGATCACGTCGTAGCCGCGGTAGCGGACGCGGGTCGGCTCGCGCAGCGGCGCCTCGTACCGGGCGAGGTCCGCCGCCGTCATGTCGCCGGGCCTGACCTTGCGGGTGGTGCCCGCCACCACGGGCGGCTGCCGGACCGCCGTCACCAGGTCGCGCCCGACCTCGCCGCGGTAGAACGCCGACACGCCGTCCTCCCGCAGCTCGCGGTAGGTGTCGGCGAGGTCGGGGTTGCGGAACGTGCTGCCGACCGCCGGCGCGGCGCCGCCCGGCAGGTACAGCGCGCTGGTGGAGGTGAAGTCGGCGAACCGGGCGGCGTTGCCGGTGACCTGGCGGTGGAACGTGGCGTCGACGGTGAACCCGCGCCGGGCCAGCTCCTCCGCGGGCCGCACGGTCTGGTCGAGCGACCAGGTGCCCCACTGCCGCAGCGCCTGCTGCCAGGTGCGCGGCGTGCCCGGGACGCCCACCGACAACCCGCTGGTCACGGCCTCGGCGAACGGGATCGCGGCGCCGTCCTCGACGAACAGGTCCGCGTCGGCGGAGGACGGCGCGGTCTCCCGGCCGTCCACTGTGGACACACGGTGCGTGCGGGCGTCGTAGTGCACGAAGAACCCGCCACCGCCGATACCGGCCGAGAACGGGTCGGTGACGCCCAGCGCGGCGGCCACGGCGACCGCGGCGTCGGCGGCGTTGCCACCGCGGCGCAGGACGTCGACGCCGATCTGCGAGGCGTCGGGGTCGACACTGGACACCACGCCGCCGAAGCCGACCGCTTCGGGCACGCGTGGTGGATCGGCGACGGCGGAGGCGGCGGCGGGCAGGAGAGGTACGACGAGGAGTGATGCGAGGACGCTGGCGACAGTCGACCGGAGCATCGTTCCCTTCTACTCCACCCCGGCGGAAAGCAGTACCACCCGGAAGTCGCCGTGTCGGGTGGGTGTCAGAGGACTTCGAGCGGGTCGAGCTTCACCCGCACCACGTCGGGCTCCTTCCGGGCGCTGCGCACGGCCAGCACCTCGGCCAGCAGGGTTGCCAGCGCGCGGCCCTCCGTCCTGGACACCCGGACGAGCGCGCGTTCCTTGTCCTCCGACAGCGGCACGGGGCCCAGCACCTCCCCCGTCGGCGGCAGGCGCAGTTCCTCCAGGACGCCGGCCAGCGCGTCCGGCGCGCCGTCCACGGTCGCCATCCGCACGGCGGGCGGGAAACCCAGCTCGGCCCGCGCCGCCAACTCCTGCCGCGCGTGCCACACCGGGTCCCACCGGACCAGGGCCTGCACCGGCGCCAGCGACGAGTCCGCGACCACGACCACCCGCCCGGCCTCATGGACCAGGGCCGCCGCCGTCATCCACCGGCGCAGCGTCTCCTCCGCCGCGCGCAGGTCGGCCCGGCCGAGCAGCGCCCAGCCGTCCAGCAGCAGGGCCGCGCCGTAGCCGCCCTCGGCGAGCGGCTCCGCGCCCGGCGTGGCCACCACCAGGGACCGGCCGCCCGGCACGTCGGCCAGCACCTCGTCACCGCCCGACGTGCGGACCGGCACGCCGCTGAACGCGCGCCCCAACTCCTCGGCCGTGCGGCGGGCGCCGATGACCTGGCCGCGCAGCCTGCGCGAACCGCAGTTCGGGCAGCGGTACGCCGCCTCCGTCGCGCCGCACCACCGGCAGTAGGCGGGCCTCGGCACGCCGTCCTGGGTGCCGCCCGGCAGCGCCAACGGGCCCGCGCACCGGCGGCACCGGGCGGGCGACCGGCACTGGCCGCAGGCCAGCGCGGGCACGTACCCGCGCCGGGGCACCTGGATGAGCACCGGGGTGTCCGCGGCCAGCGCGGCCCGCGCCGCGTCGAAGGCGATCGACGGCAGCCTGGCCGACCTGGCCGCCGCGTCCTTCACCTCCTGCCACTCGCTCTCGCCCACCGCCGCCACGCGCGGCGCCACGGCCCGCAGCGTGTCGCGGGCCGCGACCACCTCGTGCGCCCAGCCGCTGTCCACCAGCAGTTGCGCCTCGGCGGTCCGGGCGAAGCCGCCGACCAGCAGCGACGCCCCGGTCAGGTGCGAGCGCTGCACCAGCACGTCGCGCACGTTCGGGTAGGGCATCCGCGGCTCGGCGTGCAGGTCGTCGCCGTCGTCCCAGACGGCCACCAGCCCGAGGTCGCGCACGGGCGCGAAGGCCGCGCCCCGCGTGCCGAGCACCACCCGCACCGCGCCCCGCCGCACGGCCAGCCACCGCTTGTACCGCTCGGACGGCCCGAGGTCGGCCGACAGCGTCACCACGCCCGCCTCGCCGACCAGCGCCGCGCACGCCCGCTGGAGCCGGGCCAGGTCGCGGTGGTCCGGCACGACCACCAGCGCGCCCTTGCCCGTGCTCGCCACCGACGCCGCCGCCTCGGCCAGCCTCGCGGGCCAGTCCTCGGCGGGCAGCGCCTGCCACACCGCCCGCGCGGCCCGGCCGGACCGCAGCGCGTCCAGCAGGTTCGGCCCGAACGGGTAGCGCGCCCACCCCTCGTCCGACGGCGCCTCGGGCACCGGCGCGGGCTCGTCGGACGGCTTGGCCTCCGCCCGCGCGTGCCGGGGCGGTATCGCCATCCGCAGCACGTCGATCAACGACCCGGCGTACCGGTCCGCGATCGCCCGGGCCAGCTCCGCCACCTCCGGCGACAGCACCGGCTCCGGCGAGATCACCCGGTCCAGGAACGTCAGCTGCCGCCCGTACTCCGACGACTCCGCCCGCTCCAGCAGGTAGCCGTCCACCAGCTGGCCGGCGAACCGCACCCGCACCCGGCAGCCGGGCACGGCGTCCGCGTCCTGCTCGGTCGACACCTGGTAGTCGAACGGCCGGTCGAGGTGCGCCAACGGCACGTCCACGCACACCCGGGCGACCGGCAGCGAGGCGGCGGGAACCCGCTCGCCGCGCCTGGTAGTCGCCTTGCCCGCCACGGGTGGAGGTCTACCAGAGACCGGGGTGGGCGCCCGCAACCCGGGGCCGGACCGCGAACCGTTCCGTCATGACTCCAGTATCGAACAAACGTTCGAGACAGGCAAGATCACGAGCGGGTGATCGTCGGCGACACGCTCTCCCGCCCGTTCTCCAGGTGCCCCGCCAGCCTGCGGTGGAACCCGCCGTCCGAGGTGATCGTCACGTCGTACCAGCCGTGCCGGAACGCGGTCAGCCACGGCACCAGCCGCCGCCTCCCCGGCCGCACCGCCACCTTGAAGTCGCGGCCGTCGCCCACCACGGCGAACGTCACGTCGGACGTCCCCGAGTTCGCCAACGTCATCGACAGCACGCGGCTGTGCCCGTGGGTCGACGACTCCACCGCCACCGACTCGCCCCGCGCCCCCGCGAACTCGCGCCGGAACCCGTTCGGCCCGACCACGGTGAACCGGTACCGCCCGTCGAACGGCACCGTGACGTCCACCGAAGACCGCACGTCGAAGTGCGCCGGGGCCTCGAACTCCCCCGCGTGCGGGAACAGCGCCAGGTGCACGCTCTCGTCACCCGAGTTCCGCAGCGCCAGCCGCACCTCGCCGCCGACCACCACCCCGGACGCGTCGGGCTGGTAGGGCAGCGGACGGGCCGGCCGCACCGGACCCGGCCGGGGCACGACCGGCCGCCGTGCCCGCCGGGTGAAGTCGAACGCCGAGGTCAGGTCGCCGCACACGGTCCGCCGCCACGCGCTGATGCCCGGCGCCGACACGCCCAGCCACCGCTCCAGGAATCGGGCGATGGACGAGTCGTCGAACACCTGCGAGTCCACGTACCCGCCGACCGTCCACGGTGACACCACCACCATCGGCACGCGCGGGCCCAACGGCGGCTCGTCCACACCGCGCGGCGGGCACGGTGGCGGCACGTCGTCGGAGTGCCCGCCGTCCGCCTCGCCGGTGATGAACAACGCGGTCGAGTCCCACACCTCCGGCGCCGACGCCACCGCGTCCAGCACCTGGTAGGCGGGGTGGCCGGAGCCCACGAGGTACGACACCCTCGGCAGCCGGCCCGCCACCGCGGCGGCCCGGAACTCGTCGCACTCCCGGTAGGCGCGCCACGACAGGCCCGCGTCCCGCAGGCGCTCGGCGTAGCCCGCCCACTCGTACCCGCCGTGCCCGCGCGCCGGGCCGTGGTAGGCGTCGCACGCGGTGAACGTGTCCGCCGGCTCGTGGTGCGCCGTCGTGGCGACGTGGTCGGACGACCGGTCCTCCCCCATGAGCAGCACGACGTGCTCGATGGCGGACAACCCGCCCGGCCGCGGCTCACGGGCCAGCGCCTCGCGCACCGACGGCGGCAGCGGCGTGCGACCTGTAACCGACATGGCTGCTGTCTAACGCCCGCCGGTGAACTCAGGAGGTCTTGCGGACCAAGCCCGTGAAACCCGCGACGAACAAGGTGGCGAAAGCCCACGCCAGCACCTGCAACACCCACGTCGAGATCACCACGGCCCGGCCGAGACCGCTGGTGGTCGCCACCTGGCAGCGCACGCCGTCCGGCTTCGCCAGCGGCATCACGGTGTTCAGCGCGTGCCCGACCTGGTCGACCGACGAGCACGACCGCACCAGCCCCGCCGGTCCGGCGACCCCGGCGACCAGCACCGCGCCGACCGCCAGCGTGCCGAGCAGCCACAACAGTGCGACGGCGGGCCGGTAGCCGTACCCGACCGTCGCGCCGGTGATCCGGTGCCACGTCCGGCCCCACCCGCTCAGCCGGCCCCGGCGCAGCAGGTCGCGCTGCTGGGCGACCCTGATCCGCCGCACGTCGCGCTCGTTGCCCGCCGCCTGGTGCGCCGACGCGAGCTGGGCGTAGGGCTGGCTGGCGTACACCGGCGTCCGCGTGGCCAGCAGGTCAAGCCACTCGTCCGCGGTCGCGTCACGGGGCACGCCCGCGTAGGTCAGGCCGTCCAGCTCGACCCGGCCGTCCACGCAGTCCGGCGGCAGCAGCACCTCCATGCCGACCTTGACCTGCTTCACGTCCAGCGCCACGGCGCCGGCGCACTCCCCGCCGCGCAGCACCAGTTGGCCGCCGATGCGTGCGCCGCGGATGCGCACGGCCGCGTACCGGTCGGACCCGGTGGACGCGCGGAAACCACCGCCGAGGTGCACCGTGTCGTCCACCTGCAGGTCCACGCCGAGCAGCGCCGAGTCACCCGGTGACCGCAGGTGCGCGCCGCCGCAGTGGAGGTTGCCGCCCAGCCGCGCGCCGTCCAGCCGGATCGTGCCGACCGCCTGGACCTCGGACAGGTAGAGGTGGCTGCCGGTGCGCAGCTTGACGCCGTGCACCGCGTACTCGCGTTCGGACTTCAGGTGCGACCGGGACAGGCTGACGTGGCCGCCGATCGACGCCTCGCCCAGGTCGAGCGCCCAGTCGGCGGCGCCGCCGTCCAGCCGGGCGCGTTGCAGCAGCAGGTAGTGGTCCAGCTTCAGCCACGGCGCGGACACGGCGGGCGCGACGAGGCCGCTCAGGTCGAGCGACGTCAACCGCGCCCGGTCCAGCAGCACGGGCTCGTCGGTCGTGCAGTCCACCAGCGCGACCGGCCGCGACACCACGACGTCCGACAGGTCCAACTGCCCGGTGATGCGCGCGCCGCTGATCCGCAGGCCCCGCTGATCGAGTTCGTCGGTCAGCAGGTCGCGGATCAGCGACGCGGGCAGCGCTTCACCGTCGAGGTCCACGGCCTCGCCGCGGACCAGACGTCGGGTTGAGCCGTCACGCACCCGCGGCGGCGCGGAGGGCGTCGGCGCGGTCCGTGTTCTCCCACGGCAGGTCGACGTCGGTGCGGCCGAAGTGGCCGTACGCGGCGGTCGGGGCGTAGATCGGGCGCAGCAGGTCCAAGTCGCGGATGATCGCGGCCGGGCGGAGGTCGAAGACCTCGCCGATCGCCTGCTGGATCTTGGTCGGGTCGACCGTCTCGGTGCCGAAGGTCTCCACGAACAGACCCACCGGAGCGGCCTTGCCGATGGCGTACGCCACCTGGACCTCGATGCGCGTGGCCAGGCCGGCCGCCACCGCGTTCTTCGCCACCCAGCGCATCGCGTACGCCGCGGACCGGTCCACCTTCGACGGGTCCTTGCCGGAGAACGCGCCGCCGCCGTGGCGGGCCATGCCGCCGTACGTGTCGACGATGATCTTGCGACCGGTCAGGCCGGCGTCACCCATCGGGCCGCCGATGACGAACCGGCCGGTCGGGTTGACCAGCAGCCGGACATCGGTGGTGTCCAGGCCGAGCGCCTCGACCTCGGGGGCCACGACGTGCTGCCGGATGTCGACGCCGAGCAGCTTCTCCAGGTCGATGCCGTCCGCGTGCTGCGTGGACACCACGACGGTGTCCAACCGGACCGGCTGGTCGCCCGCGTACTCGATGGTGACCTGGGTCTTGCCGTCGGGACGCAGGTACGGCACCGTGCCGTCCTTGCGGACCGCGGTCAGCCGGCGCGACAGCCGGTGCGCCAGCGCGATCGGCAGCGGCATCAGCTCGGGGGTGTCGGTGCAGGCGTAGCCGAACATGAGGCCCTGGTCGCCCGCGCCCTGCTTGGCGATCTCGTCCTCGGTGCCCTCGACCCGCTTCTCGAACGCGGTGTCCACGCCCTGCGCGATGTCGGGCGACTGCGAGCCGATGGCCACGTTCACGCCGCACGAGTAGCCGTCGAAGCCCTTGGCCGACGAGTCGTAGCCGATCTCGACGATCTTGTCCCGCACGATCGACGGGATGTCGGCGTAGGCCTCGGTCGTGACCTCGCCCGCCACGTGCACCTGGCCGGTGGTGACCATCGTCTCCACGGCGACGCGCGAACGCGGGTCCTTCGCCAGCAGCGCGTCGAGGATCGAGTCGCTGATGGCGTCGCAGATCTTGTCCGGGTGCCCTTCGGTCACCGACTCACTGGTGAACAGCCTGCTGCTGTGCTGGCTCACGACACTCCCTAACTGTCCGATCTGCGAATGGTTCAAAGCTTACTGACGGCTCGGGCGCGACGGTCACCGTTCGACGGTCGGTGCGACGGCGTCCCACAATGCGGACGCCAGCCGTGCTTTCGAGCCGTGCGGGATCGGGGTTTCCGCGCCGTCGGCGGACAGCAGCCAGCCGGCGTTGTCCTCGACCTCGAACGCGCGACCGTCGCCGACGGCGTTGACCACCAACCAGTCGCAGCCCTTGCGCTTGAGCTTCGCGCGACCGTACTCGAGCACGCCGGCCTCGGCGTCCCCGGTCTCGGCCGCGAACCCCACGACGACCTGGCCGGGGCGCCGCGCGGCGACCAGCTCGGCCAGGATGTCCGGGTTGCGGGTGAGCGCGACCGGGTCGGGGTCGCGATCGGACTTCTTGATCTTGTGCTGGACCAGGTCGACCGGCCGGAAGTCGGCGACGGCCGCGGCCATCACCACGACGTCCGCCTCGGCGGCGACGGTGTGCATCGCGTCACGCAGCTCCAGCGCCGAGCCGACGCGCACGACGTCCACCCCGGCGGGCGCGACGAGGTCCGCGGTGTGCGCGGCGACCAGCGTGACCCGCGCGCCGCGCTGGGCCGCGACCCTGGCCAGCGCGTAGCCCTGCCGGCCGGACGAGCGGTTGCCCAGGAAGCGCACCGGGTCGAGCGGCTCGCGCGTGCCGCCCGCCGACACGGCGACGTGCACGCCTTCCAGGTCGCGCGGCAGCGCGTCGGGGCGCGCCAGCAGCAACCGGGCCAGGTCGACGATCTCGGCGGGCTCGGGCAGCCTGCCCTTGCCGGTGTCCTTGCCGGTCAGCCTGCCGCTGGCGGGCTCGGCGACGATCACGCCGCGCGAGCGCAGCAGCGCCACGTTGGCCCGCGTCGCCGGGTGCTCCCACATCTCGGTGTGCATCGCCGGCACGAGCAGGACCGGGCAGCGCGCGGTCAGCAGCGTGTTGGTGAGCAGGTCGTCGGCCAGGCCGTGGGCGGCCTTGGCGATCAGGTTCGCCGTGGCGGGCGCGACGACGACCAGGTCGGCGTGCTGCCCCAGCTTCACGTGCGGCACGGAGGGGACGTCCTCGAACACCCCGGTCTGCACGGGCTGACCGGACAACGCCTCGAACGTGGCCGCGCCGACGAACTTCAGCGCGCCGTCCGTGGGCACGACGCGCACGGCGTGGCCGGACTCGGTGAGCCGGCGCAGCACCTCGCACGCCTTGTACGCGGCGATGCCCCCGCCCACCCCGAGGACGATCCTCGGGCGGTCGGGGGCGTCAACGGCCTCGGTCACTCGCCCTCGGTGTGCTCGAGCAGACCCGCGTGGATCTCCCGGAGCGCGATCGACAGCGGCTTCTCGCGCGGGCCCGGCTCGACCAGCGGGCCGACGTACTCGAGCAGGCCCTCACCGAGCTGCGCGTAGTAGTCGTTGATCTGGCGCGCGCGCTTGGCGGCGTAGATCACCAGCGCGTACTTCGAGCTGACCTGCTCCAGGAGGTCGTCGATCGGGGGGTTGGTGATGCCCTCCGGAGTACCCGAGAGCGGGCCCAGCTCGGTGTGCGTGGTCACTCGTCAACGCTCCTGCGGTTCAAGGGTGGGTCTGCGGGTCGTCCCGCGCCTCGCGACGCGCGTGCTCACGCGTCGGGCACCGGGCCGACCACCAAGTTTAGCAAGCTCGCGGCGGCGGACTTCACGTCGTCGTTCACCACGACCTCGTCGAACTCCGGCTCGGCCGCCAGTTCCTCCTTGGCGATCTCCAACCGGCGGGCGACGACGGCGGGGTCCTCGGTGCCGCGGCCGGTCAGCCGACCGACCAGGTCCTCCCACGACGGCGGGGCCAGCATGACGAGCTGGGCCTCCGGCATCGCGACCCGGACCTGCCGGGCGCCCTGCAGCTCGATCTCCAGCAGGGACGGCGTGCCGGCCGCCAGGGCCCGGACCACCGGCGCTCTGGGGGTGCCGTAGCAGTTGCCCGCGAACTCGGCGTGCTCCAGGAACTCGCCCCTGGCGACCATGTCGCGGAACTCGGCGGAGTCGACGAAGTGGTAGTGCACCCCGTCGACCTCGCCCGGTCTCGGCTTCCGCGTGGTCACCGAGACGCTGAAGTGGATCTCCGGTTCCATCCGGCGCAGCTCGGCCAGCACGCTGGACTTGCCGACGCCGGACGGACCGGACAGAACGGTGAGGCGGGGCCGGGCGCGAACGCCCGACCCCACCCCGGTGCCATCACTCACTCGCCGCTGAACTCGGTGAGCAGCGCCTTGCGCTGCCGCTCACCCAGGCCGCGCAGCCGACGGGACGGAGCGATCTCAAGGCGCTCCATGATCTGCTGCGCACGCACCTTGCCGACGCCCGGAAGCGCCTCGAGCAGCGCGGACACCTTCATCTTGCCAAGGACCTCGTCGCTCTCAGCGGCCTTCAGCACGTCCGTCAGGGTCGTGCCGCCACGCTTGAGGCGCTCCTTGAGCTCAGCCCGAGCGCGACGAGCGGCAGCAGCCTTCTCCAGCGCTGCGGCCCGCTGCTCCTCGGTAAGCTGGGGAAGGGCCACGATTTCCTCCGTGGTGTGGGAATTTCAATTCTGGATCGGTGCCGCGACCGTACCGAGCGCAATTGCCTGGGTACAACGTGGGTCCCAGTCAGGTGAATCTTTCAGCGCTGGAGTGGTTGCGGCGGGTGGTAGTAGTACCAACACCCTCCAACAGGTCCATCACCGCCACCGGTAACGCCTTGCGCACGCCCTGTGTGGTATGCGCTCGATGGGTGATGGACCCGCCGGTGGCCAGGACCGTACCAGGGACCGTTTGCGCAGGTGAGCGGACCACGTGAAGCGTGTCGCGATTTGATCGTGATCACATCTCCAGGGAGCGCCGCACGGCGTCCGCCGCGGACCGCAACTTTGCGGCTTCCGGGCCGTGCCTGAGCACGTCCCGGGAGGACGTCGGCAGCACTCCGCGCAGGTCCGCGCCGAACAGCGAGCGCAGGTCCGCGACGGTGGCGCCCTGCGCCCCGAACCCCGGCGCGAGGACGTATCCGTGCAGGTCAGAGAGGTCCAGCCCGTGGTCGCCGACGGTCGCGCCCACCACGAGCCCGACGTCGCCGAGCGGTTCCAGACCGGCGTTCGCGCGGGCCGCGGAGTCCGCGATCGACTGCGCGACCGAACGCCCGTCGGGGCCCACGGCGCGCTGCACGGAAGCGCCCTCGGGATTCGAAGTCAACGCGAGCACGAATATTCCGCGACCGCTCGCGGCGGCGGCTTCCAGGGCCGGATCGAGCGATCCGAAGCCGAGGTACGGCGACGCGGTGACCGCGTCGCCGGCCAGCGGCGAGCCCTCGGTGAGGTAGGCGGCGGCGTACGCGGCCATCGTGGAGCCGATGTCGCCGCGCTTGGCGTCCACCAGCACCAGCGTGCCGCTGTCCCTGAGGTCCGCCACGACGCGTTCCAGCACCGCCACGCCCCGTGACCCGTGCGCCTCGAAGAAGGCCGCCTGCGGCTTCACCAGCGCCACGTGACCGCCGAACGCCTCCACGCACGTCAGCGCGAACCGCTCCAGCCCCGCGGCGTCGTGGGAGAGGCCCCAGGACGCCAGCAGGCCGGGGTGCGGGTCGATGCCGACGCACAGGGGGCCGTGCTCGGCGACCGCCTTCGCCATCCGCGCGCCGAACCTCACGCGTCACCCCGCAGGGCCGCCTGGAGCGCCTGGAGGGGCCGCACGCCGATGTCGCCGCGGATGGCGGCCTCGATGCCGTGCACGGCCGCCGCCGCGCCCTGGATCGTGGTCACGCACGGGATGTCCTTGGCCACGGCCGCGGTGCGGATCTCGTAGCCGTCGACGCGCGGCCCGTTGTTGCCGTACGGGGTGTTGATGATCATGTCGACGGTGCCCGCGAGGATGGCGTCGACGATGTTGTCGGCGCCCTCGAAGTGCTTGCGCACGATCGTGCAGGGGATGCCGTTGCGGCGCAGCACCTCGGCCGTGCCCGCGGTGGCCAGCACCTCGAAGCCCAGGTCGGCGAGCCGCTTGACCGGGAAGATCATGGCCCGCTTGTCCCGGTTCGCCACCGACACGAACACCCGCCCTGACGTGGGCAAAGAGCCGTAGGAGGCGGTCTGCGACTTGGCGTAGGCCATGCCGAAGGACACGTCGATGCCCATGACCTCGCCGGTCGACTTCATCTCCGGGCCGAGCAGCGAGTCGACGCCCTTGCCCTCCGGCGTGCGGAACCGGTGGAACGGCAGCACGGCCTCCTTGACCGCGACCGGGGCGTGCGCGGGCAGCTTCGCGCCGTCGCCCGTCTTGGGCAGCAGGCCCTCGGCGCGCAGCTGGGCGACGGTGGCGCCGAGCATGATCCGGGCGGCGGCCTTGGCCAGCGGCACCGCCGTGGCCTTGGAGACGAACGGCACGGTGCGCGAGGCGCGCGGGTTGGCCTCCAGGACGTACAGCACGTCGTCCTTGAGCGCGTACTGCACGTTGAGCAGGCCGCGCACGCCGATGCCCTCGGCGATGGCCAGCGTGGACCGCCGGACCGCCTCGACGTCGGACTCGCCGAGCGTGATCGGGGGCAGGGCGCACGCCGAGTCGCCGGAGTGCACGCCGGCCTCCTCGATGTGCTCCATCACACCGCCGATGAACACCTCGTTGCCGTCGTAGAGGGCGTCGACGTCGATCTCGATGGCGTCGTCGAGGAACCGGTCGACCAGCACCGGGTGCTCCGGGCTGACCTCGGTGGCGCGCTGGATGTAGCCCTGGAGGGTCTCCTCGTCGTAGACGATCTCCATGCCGCGCCCGCCGAGCACGTACGAGGGCCGCACCAGCACCGGGTAGCCGATCTCGTCCGCGATGGCCTTGGCCTGCGCGAACGACGTCGCCATGCCGTACTTCGGCGCGGGCAGCCCGGCGTCGGCGAGCACCTGGCCGAACGCGCCGCGCTCCTCGGCGAGGTGGATGGCGTGCGGCGGGGTGCCGACGACCGGCACGCCGGCGTCCGCGAGCCGCTGCGCGAGGCCCAGCGGCGTCTGGCCGCCGAGCTGCACGATCACGCCGACGACCGTGCCGGAGCGCTGCTCGGAGTGGAACACCTCCAGCACGTCCTCGAACGTCAGCGGCTCGAAGTACAGCCGGTCCGACGTGTCGTAGTCGGTGGAGACGGTCTCCGGGTTGCAGTTGACCATCACGGTCTCGTACCCGGCCTCGCGCAGCGCCATGGCCGCGTGCACGCACGAGTAGTCGAACTCGATGCCCTGCCCGATCCGGTTCGGGCCCGAGCCGAGGATCAGCACCTTCGGCTTGTCGGGCTGCTCGGCGACCTCGCTCTCGGCGTCGGGGTCCAGCTCGTAGGCCGAGTAGTGGTACGGGGTCTTGGCGGCGAACTCGGCGGCGCACGTGTCGACCGTCTTGAACACCGGCCGCACGCCCAGCCGGTGGCGCAGCGAGCGGACGCCGTCCTCGCCGGCCAGCTCCGGGCGCAGCGCCGAGACCTGCCGGTCGGACAGGCCCGCCCGCTTGGCCTTGCGCAGCAGCCGTTCGTCCAGCACGGGCGCGTCCTCGATCTCACCGCGCAGGTCGACCAGCCACGCCAGCTGCTCGATGAACCACGGGTCGATCCGCGACGCCTCGTGCACCTGCTCGATCGTCGCGCCGAGGCGCAGCGCCCGGTCCACCGTGTACAGGCGGCCGTCGTGGCCCTTGCGCAGGGCGTCCAGAGTGGACTCCAGCGTCTCGTCCGGGTCGGGAGTGGTCCAGAAGCCGGCGGCCTTGGTCTCCATGGAGCGCAACGCCTTGCCGAGCGCCTCCGCGAAGCTGCGGCCGATGGACATCGCCTCGCCGACCGACTTCATGGTCGTGGTGAGCGTGCTGTCCGCGCCGGGGAACTTCTCGAACGCGAACCTCGGCACCTTCACCACGACGTAGTCCAGCGTAGGTTCGAAACTGGCCGGGGTTTCGCCGGTGATGTCGTTCCGGATCTCGTCCAGCGTGTAGCCGATGGCGAGTTTCGCGGCGATCTTGGCGATCGGGAAACCGGTCGCTTTCGACGCCAGCGCCGACGAGCGGGACACGCGCGGGTTCATTTCGATGACGACCATGCGGCCGTTGCCGGGGTGGATGGCGAACTGGATGTTGCAGCCGCCGGTGTCCACCCCGACCTCGCGGATGACCGCGATGCCGACGTCGCGCATGTGCTGGTACTCGCGGTCGGTGAGCGTCATCGCCGGCGCCACGGTCACCGAGTCGCCGGTGTGCACGCCCATCGGGTCGATGTTCTCGATGGAGCAGACCACGACCACGTTGTCGTTGCGGTCGCGCATCAGCTCCAGCTCGTACTCCTTCCAGCCGAGCACGCTCTCCTCGATCAGCACCTCCGTGACCGGGGACTCGGCCAGGCCGGACGCGGCCAGCCGCTCCAGCTCCTCCGGGGTGTGCGCCATGCCCGAGCCGAGGCCGCCCATGGTGAACGACGGCCGGATGACGACCGGCAGGCCCAGCTCGGCCACGGTCGCGCGGACGTCCTCCATGGTCTTGCAGACCGCGCTGCGCGGCACGTCCGCGCCGATCCTGCGGACCAGGTCCTTGAAGATCTGCCGGTCCTCGCCCCGCTGGATGGCGTCGATGTCCGCGCCGATCAGCTCGACGTCGTACTTCTCCAGGACGCCGCGCTCGTGCAGCGCGATCGCCGTGTTCAACGCGGTCTGGCCGCCCAGCGTGGCCAGGATGGCGTCCGGCCGCTCGGCCGCGATGACCTTCTCCACGAACTCCGGGGTGATCGGCTCGACGTAGGTCGCGTCGGCGAACTCCGGGTCCGTCATGATCGTCGCCGGGTTCGAGTTGACCAGGGAGACCCGCAGGCCCTCCTCGCGCAGCACCCGGCACGCCTGGGTGCCCGAGTAGTCGAACTCGCAGGCCTGGCCGATGACGATCGGGCCGGAGCCGATGACCAGCACGTGCTTGAGATCAGTCCTCTTCGGCATCAGCGGCCCTCGCCCATCATCGTCACGAACTCGTCGAACAGCGGTGCGGCGTCGTGCGGACCGGCCGCCGCTTCCGGGTGGTACTGCACGCTGAACGCGGGCACTTCCAGGGCGCGGACACCCTCGACCGTGCCGTCGTTGGGGCAGTAGTGGCTCAGCAGCACGCGGCCGAAGTCGGAGGTGAACTCCTCCCCCGGCTCGCCTTCCAGCGCGAACCCGTGGTTCTGCGAGGTGATGGCCACCTTGCCGGTCGCCACGTCGATCACCGGGATGTTGATGCCGCGGTGGCCGTAGCGCATCTTGTACGTCTCGCGGCCGAGCGCGCGGCCGAGGATCTGGTTGCCGAAGCAGATGCCGAACAGCGGGATCCGGCGGTCCAGCACGCCCCGGGTCAGCTCGACCGCGTGCGCCTGGGTGGCCGGGTCGCCCGGGCCGTTGGACAGGAACACGCCGTCCGGCTTGACCGCGACCAGGTCGTCGACGGTCGAGGTCAGCGGCAGCACGTGCACCTCGATGCCGCGGGCGGCCATCATCCGCGGCGTGTTCGACTTGATGCCCAGGTCGAGCGCGGCGACGGTGAAGCGGCGCTCGCCAACGGCCTCGACCACGTACGGCTCGGGGGTGGTCACGTCGCCGGCCAGGTCGGCGCCCTTCATCGTGGGCGCGCTGCGGACCCGGGCCAGCATCTCCTCGACCTCGCCCAGCTCGTCGCCGGAGAACACGCCCGCGCGCATCGCGCCCTGCTCGCGCAGGTGGCGGGTGAGCATCCGGGTGTCGATGCCCGCGATGCCGACGATCCCCTGGCTCACCAGCTCCTCGTCCAGCCCGCGCTTGGACCGCCAGTTCGACGGCGCCCGCGAGGGGTCGCGGACGACGTACCCGGCGACCCAGATGCGGCCCGACTCGTCGTCCTCGTCGTTCCAGCCGGTGTTGCCGATCTGCGGCGCGGTCTGCACCACGATCTGGCGGTGGTAGGACGGGTCGGTCAGGGTCTCCTGGTAGCCGGTCATGCCGGTGGAGAACACCGCCTCGCCCAGGCTCGCGCCGACCGCGCCGTAGGCCTCACCGCGGAACACGCGGCCGTCTTCCAGCACCAGTGCCGCGTTCGTCATGAGTCGCCTCCCAGCGCTTGCACCCACTGCTCGTACACGTCCTTGTCGTCGCCCCGGAACCCGGTGTCGAACACCTGGTCGCCGAGGTGCCAGCGCACGACCAGCAGGCCGTCCGCCGTCATCACCTTGCCCGCGAGGCCGCGGGCCGTGCGGGCTCCGTCGAGTTGCGCCGTGGGAATCCACAGCGCGCTCGCGCCGGTGCGCTCCACCAGCACACCGTTCTCGGTGAGCTTCAGGGTCGCCTCGGCGCGGTGGCCGATGTCGCCGACCGCGACCCGGTCCTGCCAGTCGTCGCCGATGGTGGTGCCGACGTACACGCCGGTCGTCTCCAGCATCGTCGCGCCGGTCTCGGCGGGCGGCGGCGGGAACTCCGGCAGCACCTCGGCCTGCCGGCGTGCCCGGCGTTGCCAACCGCGCCACATGCCGTAGAGGCAGAGCAGGAAGATCGCCAGCACGGCGAGGGAGAGCAGCACGCGCGTCATGCGGGGATCCTTCCGCCGGCGGCCGTCACGCGCCCGCGCAGCAGGGTCGCGACCACCGCGCCGGGCAGCTCCATGCCCTCGAACGGGGTGTTGGCCGCGATGCTGGCGAACTCCGCGCCGCGCACCGTCCAGGTGGCGTCCGGGTCGACCAGGGTGAGGTTGGCGGGCTCGCCGACCTCGATCGGCCGGCCCTGGTCGGGCAGCCCGGCGATCTCGGCGGGCCGCTCGCTCATCACCCGCGCCACGCCGCGCCAGTCCAGCAGACCGGTCCTGACCATGGTCTCCACCACGATCGACAGCGCGGTCTGCAGGCCGAGCATGCCGGGCCGGGCCGCGGACCACTCGGTGTCCTTGTCCTGCACGGCGTGCGGCGCGTGGTCGGTGGCCACGCAGTCGATGACGCCCTCGGCCAGCGCCTCGCGCAGCACCTTGACGTCGGCCGCCGTGCGCAGCGGCGGGTTGACCTTGTTCACCGGGTCGTAGGTCGCCAGCCGGTCGTCGGTCAGCAGCAGGTGGTGGGGCGTGACCTCGGCGGAGACCTCCGTGCCGCGGGCCTTCGCCCACCTCAGCACGTCCGCGGTGCCGGTGGTGGAGACGTGGCAGACGTGCAGCCGGGCGCCCGCGTGCAGCGCCAGCAGGCAGTCCCGGGCCACGATCGACTCCTCGGCCGCGGCGGGCCAGCCCTGCAAGCCCAGCCGGGACGCCTGCTCGCCCTCGTGCGCCTGCGCGCCCACGGTCAGCCGGGGCTCCTCGGCGTGCTGCGCGACGACCACGTCCAACGCCCGGCTGTACTCCAGCGCGCGCCGCATGATCAACGGGTCGTGCACGCAGTGGCCGTCGTCGGAGAACACCCGCACGCCCGCCTTGGCCATCGTGCCCAGCTCCGCGAGCTTCACGCCCTCCAGGCCGACGGTGACCGCGCCGACCGGGTGCACGTCGACCAGGCCGACCTCGCGGCCGCGCCGGGCGACGTGCTGGACGACCACCTCGTTGTCCGCGACCGGGTTCGTGTTGGCCATGGCGAACACCGCCGTGTAGCCGCCCAGCGCGGCGGCGGCCGAGCCGGTGGCGATGGTCTCGGTGTCCTCGCGGCCGGGTTCGCGCAGGTGGGTGTGCAGGTCGACGAAGCCGGGCAGCAGGACCGCGCCGTTCCCCTCGACCACCTCCGCGTCCGGGGCTTCGACGGACCCGATCGCGGCGATCACGCCGTCGCGGATCAGCACATCGGTCGGGTCGCCTTCGCCGTACGGTCGTACTCCCTTGAGGATCAAGGGGATCACGCGGTTTCCTCCTCGTGGGCAAGCAGGTGGTAGAGGACGGCCATGCGCACGTGCACGCCGTTGCGCACCTGGTCGGTGATGGCGGCACGGGGTGAGTCGGCGACCGCCGAGGCGATCTCCATGCCGCGCAGCATCGGACCGGGGTGCAGCACGACCGCGTGCTCGGGCAGCAGCTTGAGCCGCCGCTCGCTCAGGCCGTAGGCGATGGAGTACTCGCGGGCCGACGGGAAGAACCCGCCGTGCATCCGCTCGGCCTGCACCCTCAGCAGCATCACGGCGTCGAGGCTGGGCAGCTCGGCGTCCAGCTCGTGCGAGACGGTGACCGGCCAGTTCGATACCCCGACCGGCAGCAGCGTCGGCGGCGCGACCAGCGTCACGTCCGCGCCCAGCGCGGTGAGCAGGTGCACGTTGGACCGGGCGACCCGGCTGTGCAGGACGTCGCCGACGATCGCGATCCGGCGGTCGCGCAGGTCGCCGAGGCGTTCCCGCAGGGTGGCCGCGTCCAGCAGGGCCTGGGTCGGGTGCTCGTGCATGCCGTCGCCCGCGTTGACGACCGACGTGCCCGCCTCGCGCAGCCAGCCGGCCAGCCGGTGCGCCGCGCCGGACGCCGGGTGCCGCACGATGACGCAGTCCGCGCCCGCCGCGGCCAGGGTCAGCGCGGTGTCCCGCAGCGACTCGCCCTTGCTCACGCTGGACCCGGAGGCTGAGACGTTCACCACGTCCGCGCTCATCCACTTGCCCGCGATCTCGAAGCTCACCCGGGTGCGGGTGGAGTTCTCGTAGAACATCGTGATGACCGTGCGGCCGCGCAACGTGGGCAGTTTGCGCACCTCACGGCCTTCGAGGGCCTGCTTGAGGCTCGCCGCCGTGTCCAGGATGGCGGTCGCCTGCGCCGGGTCGATGCCCTCGGTGGTGAGCAGGTGCTTCACCGCAGCACCACCCCGTCGCGCTGGTCGAACTCGTCCAGCAGCACGTGGACCTCCTCGGTGCGGGCCGTGGGCACGTTCTTGCCCACGTAGTCCGCGCGGATCGGCAGCTCGCGGTGGCCGCGGTCGACCAGGACGGCCAGCTGCACGGCGCGCGGGCGGCCGTGGTCGCGCAGGGCGTCGAGCGCGGCGCGGATCGTGCGGCCGGAGAACAGCACGTCGTCCACCAGGACCACGAGCTTGTCGTCGATGCCGCCCTCGGGCAGCTTCGTCGCCTCCAGCGGCCGGGTGGGGCCTCGGCGCAGGTCGTCCCGGTAGAGGGTCACGTCCAGCGTGCCGGTCGGCACCTCGACGCCCGAGAACTCGGCGATCCGCACGGCCAGCCGGCGGGCCAGCGGCGCTCCCCGGCTCGGAATCCCCATCAGGACTACTGCGGGTGCGCTCGGTGCATCAAGAGCGGTCTTCTCGATGATCTGATGGGCCATTCGGGCGACGGTGCGCGCGACGTCGCCGGCCGACAGGAGCTCGCGCTCCCGGGCCGGGTCCGTCGCGCCACGTTGACGTGGCGCCACGGTTGGACCTCCTTCCCCGCCTCGCTGGACGGGTCCTTAAAGGACGTCGGACACCCGGCTGCGACCGGGCTGACCAGCACCGTATCAGGCGAGCGCGGTCAATCTTCCGGGTGGTGTGCGTGGTCTCGCCCACCTGTCCCAACGAGATCAGCTTGACCTGGTGACCACGGAGAGCAATCATTACTCTGCGTATTGATCTAAGCCTCCCCGCGGCAGTCCCCTACCGGCTGACGGGGCGAATGAACGGAGAACCGCCACATGGGCGACTACGCCAAGGCGCTGGGGGCAAAGCTCCGCGCGATCCGCCAGCAGCAGGGCTTGTCTTTGCACGGCGTCGAGCAGAAGTCCGGCGGTCGCTGGAAGGCCGTGGTCGTCGGCTCGTACGAGCGCGGCGACCGCGCCGTGACCGTGCAGAAGCTCGCCGAGCTGGCCGACTTCTACGGCGTCCCGGTGGCCGAGCTGCTGCCGGAAGGTCGGGTTCCGTCCGGTGCGGAGCCCGCCACGAAGATCGTCATCAACCTGGAACGGCTGCAACAGCTGCCGGCGGAGAAGGTCGGACCGCTCGCGCGGTACGCGGCCACCATCCAGAGCCAGCGCGGCGACTACAACGGCAAGGTGCTGTCCATCAGGACCGAGGACCTGCGGTCGCTGGCGATCATCTACGACATGACGCCCGGCGAGCTGACCGAGCAGCTCATCGACTGGGGCGTGCTGCCTCCCGAGGCTCGTCCGGCCAAGGAGGACTGAGCACGCGGAAAGGGCCACCCGGCGGTTCGCCAACGGGTGGCCCTTCCGGCCTGTGGCCTGCGCGGCGGCAGGCGGTGCGGCTGTGCACGCGTGCGGCCGAGGCCGTGACGTGCGTCGACGTGCGTCCGCGGCGGCTGCGGGTGCTTCGGCGTGCGGCTGCGGTGTGCGGCTAGAGCACGGCCCGGAGCTGGTCGGCGATGACCGCGATCCGGCCGAGCACGCCGTTGACGAACCGCGGCGAGTCGTCCGTGGACAGGCCCTTCGCCAGCTCGACGGCCTCGTCGATCGCGACGGCGTCCGGCACGTCCGCGGCCCACAGCAGCTCGTAGAGCCCGATCCGCAGCACCGCGCGGTCGACCGCCGGCATGCGCTGCAGCGTCCAGCCCTCCGCGTGCTCGGAGATCAGGTCGTCGATGCGCGCGCGGTGCGCCGTGACGCCTTCCACCAGGACGATCGTGTAGTCGTTCACCGGCGGCACGTCCGTCGAACCGACCCGGTCCGCGAGCAGCGTGACCGGGTCGGCGCCCCGCAGGTCGGCCTCGTAGAGGACGTCGAGCGCGCGTTTGCGGGCCTTGCTCCGTGCGCCCATCTCAGCCGTTCACTCGGCCGAGGTAACGGCCGTCGCGGGTGTCGACCTTGATCTTCTCGCCGGTGGTGACGAACAGCGGCACCTGGATCTCCGCGCCGGTCTCCAGCGTGGCGGGCTTGGTGCCGCCGGTGGAGCGGTCGCCCTGCAGGCCGGGGTCGGTGTGCTGGATCACGAGCTCGACCGAGGTCGGGAGCTCGATGTAGAGCGCGACGCCCTCGTGCATGGCGACGATCGCTTCCTGGTTCTCCAGCATGTAGTTCGCCGCGTCGCCGACCGTCTCGGCCGGGATGCTGATCTGGTCGTAGGTGTCGCCGTCCATGAAGACGAAGTCGGCGCCGTCCTTGTACAGGTAGGTCATGCCGCGCTTGTCGACGGTGGCCGTCTCGACCTTGGTGCCCGCGTTGAAGGTCTTGTCCACGACCTTGCCGGTCAGGACGTGCTTCAACGTGGTGCGCACGAAGGCGCCGCCCTTGCCCGGCTTCACGTGCTGGAACGCGGTGACGGTCCACAGCTGGCCGTCGAGGTTCAGCACCAGGCCGTTCTTCAGGTCGTTGGTGGTGGCCACGGTGGTGGGCTCTCCTGTTGCGTGAGTGGAGGACGACGTCGGCTCGGCCGACGAATCCGATTCCAGCGATCCGACTTCAGATGACCACGAGCTCCTTCGTGGTCAGGGTGAGGAGCTCCGGGGCGCCTTCGCGCACCACGAGCGTGTCCTCGATGCGGACACCGCCCTTCCCGGCCAGGTACACGCCGGGCTCGACGGTGACCGCCATACCGGGCAGAAGTGTACCGTCACCCGCCTTCGACAGCGCTGGAGCCTCGTGGATCTGCAGGCCGACGCCGTGGCCGAGGCCGTGCAGGAACTCGTCGCCGTAGCCGGCCTCCTCGATCACGCCGCGCGCCGCCGCGTCCACCTCCGAGACGCGCGTGCCGACCGCGAGCGCGGCCCGGCCCGCCGCCTGCGAGGCCGCGACCAGTTGGTACAGCTCGCGCTGCCAGTCCGCGGCCCGGCCGACGACCAGGGTGCGGGTCATGTCGGAGTGGTAGCCGTCGACCAGCGCGCCGAAGTCCAGCTTCACGAAGTCGCCGTCGCGGACCAGGGCGTCGGTCGGCCGGTGGTGCGGCACGGCCGAGTTCGCGCCCGCGGCCACGATCGACTCGAACGCCGGACCGGCCGCGCCGTGGTCGAGCATGCGGCTCTCCAGCTCGCGGGCGATCTCCTTCTCGCTGCGGCCCGGCCGCAGGCCGCCGTGCTCGACGAGGCCGGCCAGCGCCCGGTCGGCCGCCGCGCACGCCATGCGCAGCGCCTCGACCTCGGCGTCGTCCTTGACCAGCCGCAGCCGTTCGACCAGGTCGGCGGCGCGCACCAGCTCCGCGCCGTCCGCCGCGTCGGTGAGCGCGTCCAGGCCGTCCACCGTCACGTGCCTGCTCTCGAAGCCGACCCGGCCCGCGCCCGCCTTGGACGCGCGCTGCACCAGCGCCGCGTCGCAGGGCCGGTCGATGACCCGCTCCAGGTCCGGCACCTGCGCGGCGGCCTGGGTGAGGTACCGGCCGTCGGTGCAGAACACCGTCGCGTCGTCGGAGTCGGCGTGCACGAGGAGCGCCGCGTTCGAGCCGGTGAACCCGGTGAGGTAGCGGACGTTGAGCAGGTTCGTCACCAGCAGCGCGTCCAGCTCCCGGTCCCGGAGCGTGGCGCGCAGGGCGGCGCGGCGAGTGGAGTGCGGCATGTCAGCAGCCTAAGGCCCGGTGGACCACCTCACCGTGCCACTCGATCGGGTGAACCGTGCTGAATCGTGCGACGGTTCGCGTGACGGACAGTGCGGCCCTCGGCGGGGCTGTCGGGCGCTATGACGGGCCGCCGGTCCGACTTAGGGTGGGGCGCATGCGCGTGTGGCTGGTCCGAGGGTTCTGGCTGGGTCTGTTCCACGGCGGGGTGCAGACCGGCACCTCGGCGGTAAGCGTGCACAGTCCTGAGGCCGCCTCTTCCACCCGGTACATCGCGATCGGGTTGGTCGTCGTGATCGGGCTGCTGTGGGGTGCGTTGGACGCGTGGCGGGGGTTGGACGGGCGCGGCATGGTGTGGTTCGCCGCGGCGCTGGTGGCGGGGCCGTTGGCCGGGATCGCGGGCGTGGTCGGAAGGTCGCTGGTGGACCAGACGGGGTTGGAGGCGCTCGGGCCGGCGCTGACCGGCGGAGCCGCGTTCACGGCGTTGCTGGTCATGACGACGGCGGCGGTCGGGATGGCCATCGGCAACGCCCTGCCCCAACCGGAAGGCTCGCAGCCGGAAGGGTCGCGCTAGCCCGCTCCCGCCACGAGCTCCACCTCGAAGCCGTCGGAGTTCTCCAGGTAGGCGGCGTAGTGGTCCGGGCCACCGGCGTGGGGGTACTTGTCCGAGAACAACGGCGACCAACCGTGGTCCGGCGCGGTGGCGGCGAGCCGGTCGACCTCCGCCCGTCCCGCGACGTGGAACGCCAGGTGGTTCAGGCCCGTGCCGAGCCGGCGGTGTGCGTCCAGCGCGGGCGAGTGCTCGACCACCAGGTAGGTGGGGCCGAGCCGCCAGCTCACCCCCGCCGACCAGCGCTGGTACTCGACCCAGCCCAGTTCGCCGAGCAACCAGCCGATGCTGCGCTCGGCGCGGGCCAAGTCGGGCACCCACAGCTCGACGTGGTGCAGGTACCCGGCCGTCATCCGCCCCCGCCCATCGTTCCTCGCCATTCCTCTCCTCGCCGCCGTTCGCCGAGCCACCAGCCGATGCCGTGACCGGCTGCCCTGCTCGGCGCGAGATGATCACCCGAAAGAGGCACCGGCTCCGGGGATGAATGGCAATCCCGGATTTGTTGCCGGAAAAGAGAGGTGTGGCGCCCCGGCCTCACGTGTCTGTGTCGGCTCTGCGGGTGTGGTCGGCTGATCGGCTTGGCGTGTCTGTGTCGGCTCTGCGTGCCTGTGTGGGCTTGGCGGGCGCGGTCGGCTGAGCGGGCCTGTGTGGGCTTGGCGGGCGTGGTCGGCTCGGCGGGCCCGCGGTCACAGCAGGATGCTCCCGCCCGCCTTCGGCTCGGCCGCGACCGCGGAGTAGGCCGCCGCGATGAGCGCCGGGTCCGGTCCCTCCAGCCGGCCGGGCTTGGCCAGGCCGTCGAGCACCACGAACCGCAGCACGCCCGAGCGGGTCTTCTTGTCCGAGCGCATGCCCTCCAGGAGCTGGCCGAGCGCGTCCGGGTCGTAGCCCGTCGGCAGGCCGAGGGAGGTGAGGATCGAGCGGTGCCGGTCGGCGGTCGCGTCGTCCAGCCTGCCCGCAAGGCGGGCCAGCTCGGCGGCGAACACCAGGCCGACGCTGACCGCCGCGCCGTGCCGCCACCGGAAGCGCTCGCGGCGCTCGATGGCGTGCGCGAGGGTGTGGCCGTAGTTCAGGATCTCCCGCAGGTCCGATTCGCGCAGGTCGGTCGACACGACGTCGGCCTTGACCTGGATCTTGCGCCGGACCAGCTCCTCGATCACGTCGCCGGCCGGGTCGAGCGCGGCCTCCGGGTCGGCCTCGATCAGGTCGAGGATCACCGGGTCGGCGATGAAACCGCCCTTGACCACCTCGGCCATGCCCGCGACGAGTTCGTTGCGGGGCAGGGTCTCCAGCGTGCTCAGGTCGACCAGGACGGCTTCCGGCTCGTAGAACGTGCCGACCAGGTTCTTGCCCGCGTCGGTGTTGATGCCGGTCTTGCCGCCGACCGCGGCGTCCACCATGCCCAGCAGCGTGGTCGGCACGTGGACCAGCTTCACCCCGCGCATCCAGGTGGAGGCGACGAACCCGGCCAGGTCGGTCACCGCGCCGCCGCCGAGGCTGATCACGGCGTCCGTGCGGCCGAGGCCGATGCGGCCGAACACGTCCCAGCAGTACCCGGCGACCCGCAGGTCCTTGCCGTCCTCGGCGTCGGGGACCTCGACGCGGTGCGCGTCGATCCCGGCGGCCTCCAGCTCGCCGCGGACCACCTCGGCGGTCTCGGCCAGCGTCGGCGTGTGGACGATCGCCGCCCTGGCCGTGCCCTTCAGGGTCTCGACCAGGTCGCCGAGCAGGCCGCGGCCCACCACCACGTCGTACGGTCGTTCCGCGGCCACGCGGATCCGCACCGGCTCGCCCATCACCACTCCCCTCGTCGGGTCACCATTCGACCACGTCCGCTCCGAGCGCCGCGCCGCCCCACACCCCGGCCAGCACCTCGGCCTGGTCGGAGATCGCGCGCCGCGCCGTGCCCTTGACCTTCGACCAGCCCGTGAGCTGGAACGTCACCGTCCGGCCGCGGAACTCGTGCCGCCACGCGCCCGCGACCCGGCCGTGCAGGACGAGCGCGCCGGGACTGCCGACGGGCCGCCACACCTGCTTGGCGACGTCCGGGTCGGCGACCAGGTGACGTGGGCCGAGCAGGTACGGGTCGCGCGGGAACAGCAGCAGGCCGGCGGGCGGGTCGGGCGCTTCGGGCACGTCCTCGTGCGCCAGCAGCCGCTTGCCGTCGACCCGGACCGGGCGCAGGTCGGGCCACGTGTCCTGGGGGCCCGCGCCGAGCCACTTCTCCGCGTCGGCCTTGGCGAACGGTCCGACGAGCCGCGCGTAGTCGCGCAGCAGGGTCGGCTCGCCGGGGTAGTCCTCGACGTCGGGTCTCGCGGTCGGGCGGCGGAAGACGAGCTTCGCGCCCACGTGCTCCAGTTCGATGCCCGCGAGGAGGGTGCCGAGGCGGAACAGGTTCTCGATGACGTGGTCGACGCCGCAGCCTGGGCAGTACGGGGTGGCGGCCGGGGGCAGCAGCGGGCTGATCGCCGCGGACAGCTCGCCCTTGGTGGCCGTGTCGCCGGGGAACTCGCGGTGCAGGAGGTCGACGACGAGGTCGACGTGCTCCAGATCGGGTGTCGGGTGCGCGCCGCACCACGCCGTCAGTTGCCGTGGCGTGCGCGGGCGGAGCTGGCGGCGCAGCGCGGGCAGGTCGTCGCGGCGGTGCAGGTGCGGCGCGCCGCGCAGGCTCAGCACCCGGACCAGGTCGTCGGTGCTCTCACGGCGTCCGCGCACGCCCAGTGCCGCCGCGCCCGTCTTCGGCGGGCTGTCGACCACGCCGAGCGGCAGCACCGCGTCGGGGTCGTCGCCGTGCAGACCTTGCACCGCGGCGCGGTGCGCGAGGACCCGTGCCCCGGTGAGGTCCACTCAGGTCCCTTGCGCCTGTCCTGTCGGGCGGAGCACGGCGTCGACCACCTGCTCCGGCGTGAGGTCGTCGGTGGTCACCTCGACCGTGGCGACCTCCCGGTACAGGGGCAGGCGCGCGTCGAGCAGGGTCTTGAAGGTCGCGCGCGGGTTCACGCCCGCCAGCAGCGGTCGTGCGCCGGACATGCCGGTGCGCCGCACGCCCTCGGCCATGCCGACGTTCAGGAAGACCACGGTGTGCCCGGCGAGCCGGCCGCGGGTGGTCTCGGACAGCACCGCGCCGCCGCCGAGCGCCAGCACGCCGTCGTGGTTCTTCAGGCCCTCGGCGACGGCTTCTTCCTCCATCGCGCGGAACGCGGGCTCGCCGTCGTCGGTGAAGATGTCGGAGATCGGCTTGCCCGCCGTGGCGACGATGTCGTCGTCGGTGTCGCGGAAGGTGACGTCGAGGCGTTCGGCGAGCAGCCGGCCGACCGTCGTCTTACCGGCTCCCGGCGGCCCGAGGACGACGAATCGCGGGCTCACAGGCCCTCCCAGCGGGCTTCCAGCGCCTCCAGGTAGGAGGCGACGTTGCGCTTGGTCTCGGCGATCGAGTCGCCGCCGAACTTCTCCAGCGCCGTCTCGGCCAGCACCAGCGCCACCACGGACTCCAGCACCACGCCCGCGCGGGGCACCGCGCACACGTCCGAGCGCTGGTGGATCGCCACCGCGGGCTCTCCGGTTCGGACGTCCACAGTGGACAGCGCGCGGGGCACCGTCGAGATGGGCTTCATGGCGACGCGGACGCGCAGCGGCTCACCGTTGGTGATGCCGCCCTCCAGGCCGCCCGCCCGGTTGGAGCGCCGCGTGACGCCCTTCGGCCCCGGGCCCCGGTCGATCTCGTCGTGCGCCTGGCTGCCCCAGCGCTCGGCGGTGGTGAAGCCGTCGCCGATCTCCACGCCCTTCATCGCCTGCACGCCCATGAGCGCGCCGGCGAGCCGCGCGTCGAGGCGCCGGTCCCAGTGGACGTGCGAGCCGAGGCCCGGCGGCAGGCCGTAGACGATGACCTCGATCACGCCGCCGACCGTGTCGCCCGCCTCCTTCACCGCCTCGACCTCGGCCACCATCGCCTCGGTGCCGCGCGCGTCGAAGGCCCGGACCGGGCTCGCGTCCACGGCGGCGAGGTCGTCCGGGCCGGGGACGGGCGCGTCGGCGGGCGTCTTGGCCTTGCCGATGGAGACGACGTGGCTGATCACGTCGGCGTCGAAGACCTGCTTGAGGAAGTGGCGGGCGACCGTGCCGAGCGCGGTGCGGGCCGCGGTCTCCCGGGCGCTCGCGCGTTCGAGCACGGGACGCGCCTCGTCGAAGCCGAACTTCTGCATGCCGGGCAGGTCGGCGTGGCCGGGGCGGGGCCTGGTCAGCGCCTCGTTGCGGCCGGTCGGCTTCAGCTCGGACGGGTCGACAGGGTCGGCGGACATCACCTTCTGCCACTTGGGCCACTCGGTGTTCCCGATCCGGACCGCGATCGGGCCGCCCTGGGTGAGCCCGTGGCGGACGCCGCCGAGGATCTCGACCTCGTCGGCCTCGAAGCCCATGCGCGGGCTGCGGCCGAAGCCGAGCCTGCGGCGCTCCAGTTGAGCGGTCAGGTCGGCAGTGGTGACCTCGACCCCGGCGACCATGCCTTCCAGCACGGCGACGAGGGCCGGTCCATGGGACTCCCCAGCGGTGATCCAGCGCAGCACGCCGCCGATCCTTTCACAGTGTGAACAGGGGCGGACGTCCAGGTCAACGCGCTCCGACCGTGTCCCGCCAGGTGGACGCCCGGCCGGTCCCGACCGCGCTCCGCAACGCACCGACCAGGGCGTCCGACGCGATCTCCCAGGACAGCCCCGACGAGTCACCGAGGTTCAACCGCAGCGGTTCCCCGAGCCGGTCGAACACCACCGCGAGTTCCACCCCGGTGAACCGGTGCCACCGCGGCGGCCAGTCGGCCGGCAACGCCTTCGGTGAAGCGAACGCGTCGACCACCGCGCCCCGCGTCACGAGGTGGCCGCGGGGCGGCCGGGCGGGATCCGCCGGCAGCACGAGCTCCGCCGCGAGCACGGCCGCGAGCAGGTCGTCCTGACCCAGCTCTTCCCGGTGGACGAGCCGCAGCACGGCTTCCAGCTCATTGGCCGGTCCCGCTTCGACGGCCGACTGGTCCGTGGCCGGCGCGGGCGCGGGTGCGGCGGATGCCGATGCGGCAGGTGCGGCTGGGGCGGCCGCGGGCCCGGCGGCCGCGAGTCCGGCGCGTACGGGTCCGGCGGGTGCGGCGGCGAGCGGTGCAGCGGGTCGGGACGAGGCGGGACCCGGGGATCCGGCCATGTGCGCGAGCGGGGGCGGGGTGGTGGCCGCAGCACCGGTCGGCGCGGCGAGGTGGGCCGGCGCGGGTGGACCGGCGGATGTGGCAGGGGGCCGTGCGGCCGGGTGAGCGGGTGGTGGTGGGTTGGGGATCGGGCGGTAGCGGGGGTTGGGGACGTACTGGTCGGTGATCTCGCCTCGGCCGTCCACCAGGTACCTGCCGATCACCGCCTCGGCGGGTGGGGCGGCGGTGGAGGTGCGGTGGTTCGGGTCGACCACGTGCAGCCAGGCATTCGGGGTGGTGCGCGCCCTTGCCCTCATCTCGGGGGTGATGGGTGGTCGGTTCATTTCCGCCCTTCGCCGTGCGCGGTCGTGGGTTCGTGCCACGATGGCCGCGTTTCTCGACCGACCGATGTAGGGAACCATGACCGACCCGCACCAGTACGTCGAACGCTTCGAACAGCAGCTCCAGGACGCGCAGCGCAAGGCCGACGCGATCCAGGGCGCCTTCCGCGAGGCCCGCGCCGAGGTCCGCAGCCCCGACGGGGCGGTCGTGGTGGCCGTCGCCTCGGGCGGGCGGATCGAGTCGCTCCAGCTCACCCCGAAGGCGATGGACCTCGGCCACACCACGCTCGGCCGCACGATCATGGACACGATCCGGCGCGCGCAGGTCGAAGCCGCGCGCAAGATCGAGGAGTCGGTGCGCCCGCTGCTCGGCGACGGCGAGAGCATGCGTTACCTGCGCGAACAGGTCGAGCAGGGCATCGCGGTGATCGACCCGGGTGCGCCTCCGGCCGAGCCGCCGACGGCAGAGCGCCCGGCGAACCGCCCGACGAACCGCGACGACGACGACTTCGAAGGCGGCACGTTCCTGCGATGAGCGGTTTCGAAACCAGGGCCGACGCGGTCGAGGCGCACGGCAAGCTGCTGTCCGACCAGCTCGCGGCCGACCTCCAGGAGGCCGTCTCCGCCTCGCACACCAAGCTCGGCACCGACGTGATGGGGCTGATCTGCCAGGTGTACACGTTCGTGTTCGACGAGGAGTTGCAGCAGGCGCAGGACCTCGTCGCCAAGCTGCCCGCGGCGGTGGAGGTCACCGGCGTCGAGCTCAAGGCGACCGCCGCCACCTACCGCGACGTCGACGGCGGCAACGCCACCGGGTTCGAGGGGATCAACGCGTGACCAACGAACTGATCGCCAAGCCCCAGAAGGACACCAAGGTCCTGACCGGCGCCGGCCCGTTCGACACGGCCGAGGACCTCGTCCGCGACATCGCGCTGCCGTTCCAGGAGGGCAAGTCGATCGACCCGGTCGCGCTGGGCATCGACTCGGCCGCGATGGCGATGGACGTCGCCGGCGCGGTCGCCGACCCGCTGGGCACGCTCGCGTCCTCCGTGGTCGGCTGGATCATCGAGAACGTCGACTTCGTGCGCAAGCCGTTCGACGACCTGGCGGGCGACCCGGCCGCCATCGAGGCCGCCGCGACCACGTGGACCAACATCGGCGCGCGGCTCAAGGAGGTCCAGCAGGCGCAGCAGGCGGACCTGACGAAGCTCGCCGGGTGGACCGGGCCCGCCGCCGACGCCTACAAGCAGCGGGCGGGCGACCTGATCACCGGCCTGGCGAACTCGGCCGAGGCCGCCGAGTCGGCCGCGAACAAGATCAAGGTCGCGGCGGCGCTCGTCGCGGCGACCCGCACGCTGATCCGCGACCTGCTCGCCGACCTCGCGGGCACCCTGATCGCCTGGGGCATCCCCGCCGCGGCCGCCGCGGTGCCGTCCGCGGGCGCGTCGATCGCGGCGTTCATCACCCGGGCGATCACCAAGGCCGTGCAGATCGGCGGCAAGGTCGCCCAGTTCCTGAAGAAGCTGTTCGGTGCGCTGGACAAGCTCTCCGCGCTGGCCAAGCGCGCGGGCAGCGCGATGCGCAAGCAGTCCGACGACCTGGCGGCGCTGGCGCGGCAGGCGCCGAACACCCCGCACGGCAACCAGACCGCCGCCGACCTGCTGCACCGCTCGACCACGCGGGCGTCCCGGGCGGACGGCCTCGACTCGGCGGGCGACCGCCTCGCCGACACCGCGACGCGCGGGCGCGACGCCCTCGACAACGTCACCCGCCGGGCCGACGACTGGGCCGCCACCACCAACCAGCGCGTCGGCGACTGGGCCGACCGCGTCAAGCAGGGCGGTCCGGCGCGGCAGCAGAGGGTCGAGGACCTGTACGCCAGGCTCGGCCAGCCACCGCTGAGCACGCGCAGCGCCGACATGCCCGATCCGGGCAACGGCGTGCAGCGCGCCGGCGACCGGGTGGACAGCCGCACCGGTGGCGGCATCCTGGACGGCCAGAACTGGGTCCGGGCCGTCGCCAGCCGTGACATCGGCCACCTCATGCCCACGCCCGGCGACCTCGTGGCCCCCGTGAAGGAAGGCGCGAAGGAGCTGAACAAGCAGTTCCTCGCCGACGACGACCAGAAGTGGAACGAGCATGACCGCCCGCAGTAAGCGCTCCCGCCGCCTGCGGGCCCTCGGCTTGTTCCTGGTCGGTGCCTACTGCGCCTTCTTCAGCTTCGTCGTGTTCAGCATCGGCCGGGAGAGCGAGCCGTACTCGGGCGACGGCACGCCGGAGGTCGACGGACGCGCCCAGGACGTCACGTGCTCGCGCAACTGGCTCGTCCTCGGCGCCACCTGGTCGTGTGACGCGACCGTGGTCACGCCCGACGGCGGTCGCCACCGGTTCTCCAGCTTCGCGAACAGCCTGTCGCCCGCGGACGAGGGCGCCGAGATGACCGCCGACCGGACCCGCAGCGGCAAGAAGGCCACCACCTTCCACCGCACGAGCGGACCCACGGTGAACACGCTCGGGATGGTGGTCGGCGGGTTCGGCGGCATCGGCCTGGCGATCATCGGACCAATCGTCGTGCTGGCGCGCAAGCGGGAGGAAGCACCCTCACCCGGCTGACACCGCGACCAGCCACGTCGCCGCCAGCAACCCCGGCCCGTGCGGTAAGCCCTCGCCACGCCACCACAGGCCCAGCACGAGCGTCACCACGCTCGCCAGCACGGCGGCGAGGGGAAGGGCCAACCAGGAGACCGAACCCAGCACGGCGCCCAGCGGTCCGGCCAGCTTCACGTCTCCCCCGCCCATCGCCGACGGCGACAGCAGGCGGACCAGCAGGTGGAAGCCTGCGAAGACGACGCAGCCCGCCAACGCTCGCCACAGGTCGGCGC
Organism: Saccharothrix sp. NRRL B-16348; assembly: GCF_001280085.1. Classification (GTDB taxonomy): domain Bacteria; phylum Actinomycetota; class Actinomycetes; order Mycobacteriales; family Pseudonocardiaceae; genus Actinosynnema. The sequence goes on from NZ_LGED01000244.1 coordinate 39,076, forward strand.
CGCACAGCCACAGCGTGACGCCGATCGCCGGGTACGCGGGCAACGTCAACGCGTCCGGCAGGCGCTGGTGGCGCAGGTCGGTCACGGTCAGCAGCACGCCGAGCCACGCCAGCAGCAGCGGCACGGGCAGCCACGGCGGCGGTGCCAGCGCCCAGGCGACGAACCACAACACCGCCGTCGGCACGGCGCACCACAGCAGGCCGACGTGCGCCCCGCGTGGGAGGCGGCGGAGCAACCCGGCACCAACGGCGCCGGCCAGGAATCCCGAGATGACCATGGGTCCAGCGTGGTCCCGGGAAACCCCGGGGTGCAACGAGAAGTGCGGGTGAATGGACCATTCACCCGCACTCGTCCCCGTCAGCCGAGAACCGCGATCAGCGCTGCCACGAGAACAACGCGTCACCCGCCGCCACCGGACCACCGGCCTGGTCCAGCAACACCTCCGGCGCCGCGTCCAGCGCGATCACCGGGCAGATCGGCGCGAAACCCGCCGCCTCCACCTCCGCCGGGTCCCACGTCACCACGGGCTGCCCCGCGCGCACCGCCTCACCCTTGACCACGTGCACCGTGAAGCCCTCGCCCTTGCGCTTCACCGTGTCGATCCCGAGGTGCACCAACACCGCCGCACCCTCCGAAGTGGCCACGACGAACGCGTGCGGGTGCAGCGTCACCACGGTCCCGTCCACCGGCGACACCACGTCCGCACGGACCCGCGCCGGCTCGACCGCCACCCCCGGACCCACCATGGCCTGCGCGAACACCGGGTCCGGCACCTCGGCCAACGGCACCACGCGCCCGCTGACCGGGCTGGTCACGCGCAGCGTCACAGCAGGTCCTCGATGTCGCTGGCGATCGTGTCGGCCTCGGGCCCCACGACCACCTGCACGACGTTGCCCGAACGCATCACGCCGTGCGCGCCCAGGCCCTTCAAAGCCTTCTCGTCCACCAGGGAACCGTCTTCCAGCTCACAGCGCAGGCGCGTGATGCACGGCTCGATCTCCACGATGTTGTCCGCACCGCCGAGCGCGGCGAGGATGCGCTCCGCCTTGTCGTCCGCCACTTGAAGTCCTCTCTCGACACCTGGCCTGAGGGTGCCACCACTCGGGCACGGTCCCGTAACGGCGGTTGACACCCGGTCGGCGCGCGGAGCATCCTCCCCGCACCAACTGGTCTAGACCGGAAAGTACCAATCCGGACATGGACGCGCGAGCACCGGGGAGGTGTCATGAGCCGCAACGAGATCGTCGACGGGCCCAAGCCCAAGCACGCCCAGTTGCGCGACATCCTGCGGCGCATGGCCGAGCAGGAACTCCCGCCGGGCTCGCCGATCCCGTCCGAACGCGACCTCGCCGAGCAGTACGGTGTGTCCCGCATCACAGTACGCGCCGCGGTCGGCCAACTCGTCACCGAGGGCCTGCTGACCAGGGCGAAGGGCCGGGGCACGTTCACCGCACGGCGGCGCCTGGACGTCCAGCTGTACCTGGAGTCGTTCACCGACGACATGCGACGGCGCGGCCTGACCCCCGCGACCGAGGTGCTGACCTGCGCCGAAGAGGTGCCGCCGCCCGAGGCGACGGCCGCGCTCGGCCTGCTGCCGCACGAACCGGCGTGCCGGCTCGTCCGCCTGCGCCGGGCGGACGGCGTGCCGCTGGCCGTCGAACGGGGCTGGTACAGCCCGCGGGTCGTGCCGGACCTGGACCAGCACGACCTCACCACCTCGCTCTACACCCTCATCGCCGACACGTACGGGGTCCAGCTCGACCACGCGGGCCAGACCGTGTGGGCCGAGGGTGCCGACCCCGAGACCGCGAAGCTGCTGGCCGTCCGGCCGGGCAGCTCGCTGCTCGTCTTCCGCCGGGTCTCGAGCTCACGAGGCAGGCCCGTCGAGGACATGACGTCCTGGTACCGGGGCGATCTCTACCAGGTGACCATGCAACTGGACCGGACCGTCCCGGAATCCGGCCCGCACCACTCCGCCAAGGGAGGTACCCCATGAGCGCCAGCGCCCCACAGGCGACCGGCGGTCGTGAGATCAAGGGTCTGGCCGGGCTGCAGCGATTCGGCCGCAGCCTCATGCTGCCGATCGCCGCACTGCCCGTCGCCGCACTCCTGCTACGACTCGGCCAGGACGACATCCTCGGCAAGGACTTGCTGGGCTGGAACGCGGTGGCCGGCGTCATCGGCGGAGCGGGCAACGCCCTGTTCGCCAACCTGCCGCTGCTGTTCGCCGTCGGTGTGGCCATCGGCTTCGCCCGGCGCGGTGACGGTTCGACCGCGCTGGCCGCCGTGGTCGGCTTCGTGGTGACCGAGGCCGTGTTCAAGGCGATGTCGCCGCTGGTGCTGCCGCTGCCGGCGGACGCGGCGGCGGACGCCAAGCAGGAGATGATCAACTACTCGGTGCTGACCGGCATCGTGGTCGGCTTGATCACCGCGGTGCTGTGGCAGAAGTACCACCGCATCAAGCTGCCCGCCTATCTGGCGTTCTTCGGCGGCCGGCGGTTCGTGCCGATCCTGGTCGCGGGCGTGATGATCCCGGTCTCGGTGGTCATGGGCCTGATCTACCCGTGGTTCGACGCGGGCCTGACGTCGGTCGGCGAGGCGATCTCCAACAGCACGATCATCGGCGCGGGCGTCTACGGCACCATCAACCGCCTGCTGCTGCCGTTGGGCCTGCACCACATCCCGAACACGTTCATGTGGCAGGTCTTCGGCGAGTACGAGGGCAAGACCGGCGACATCCAGCGGTTCTTCGCGGGCGACCCGTCCGCGGGCACGTTCATGACCGGCTTCTTCCCGATCTTCATGTTCGCGCTCCCGGCGGCGGCGCTGGCCATCGTGCACACCGCGCGGCCGGCGCAGAAGAAGGTCATCGCGGGCATCATGGGTTCGGCGGCGCTGACGTCGTTCATCACGGGTGTGACCGAGCCGCTCGAGTTCGCGTTCATGTTCGTGGCGTGGCCGCTGTACGTGATCCACGCGGTCCTCACCGGCACGTCGCTGGCCATCAGCAACGCGCTCGGGATCCACGACGGGTTCGGGTTCTCGGCGGGCGCGATCGACTACATCCTCAACTTCAACATCGCGACCAAGCCCCTGCTGATCCTGGTGCTGGGCGTGATCTACGCGGCCATCTACTACTTCCTGTTCCGCTTCGTCATCACGAAGTGGAACCTGAGGACGCCGGGCCGCAGCGAGGACGAGGACCCGGAGGCCGACCCGAGCATCGTCGAGGACGGCGGCAAGGGCGAGCGGGCCGAGAAGCGGGACAAGGAAGGCCGGTCGGACGCGACGGCGTCCTGACGGCGGACAGAAGGAACGAGAGGACGGGTCATGCCTGAGCGACGGGTCACCGTGGCGAGCAAGGTCGGACTGCACGCGCGCCCTGCCGCACTGCTGGCGAAGGCGGCGGCCGGGCAGCCGGTGAAGGTCACCATCCGCAAGGACAACGGCCAACCGGTCGAGGCGGCGAGCGTGCTGGGTCTGATGACGCTCGGCGCGATGCACGGCGACGAGGTCGTCCTGGCCGCGGACGGCGACGGCGCGGACGCGGCGCTGGAGGCGATCGCGCAGATCATCGCCACCGACCTCGACGGGGGCTGATCCCCTCAGCACGAACGACTGGGCCCTGCTCGCACCCTCGCGCGAGCAGGGCCCAGCGCGTTCTGAGCGTTGAATTCAGGTGTTCCGAACGTAGGACACGCGCGACCTGAACGTAGGACACGCGCGTTCTGAACGTAGGACACGCGCGACGCGAACGTAGGACTCTCGCGTTCTGAACGTAGGACTCTCGCGTTCTGGCTAGTCCTCGGTGCCGCAGCACCGGCGGATCAGTCGCGGCGTCAGCGGGGCGCGCAGCACGACCGTGCGGAACTCCTCGTTCCCGGCCAGTTCCCGCAGGTGTTCGGGGAAGCACTCGGACGCCCACAGCGGTTCGACGATGCCGCGCACCGCCTCCGGATCGGCCTCCAGGTGGTCGGCCATGGCGGGCCAGCGCACCCGCACGATCGCCCACAGCGCGAGCACGTCGGAGGCGACGGTGTTGTTCTCCAGCACCCGCACCGAGCGCAGCACGCTGTAGGTGTTCAAGAACTTCTTGACGTTGCGGGGGTTCGCGTCCAGCAACGGCAGGAAACGGCGCAGCGCGTGTTCGGTCCGCTTGCGATTGCGCGGTGTGTTGAGGGCGAGCACGGCGTCGGTGACCAAGTCCTCGCGCGCGTCGTCGCTGGCCCCGTCCAGGACTTGCAGGATCTCGGCTTCCTCGCCCTCGGCGATGCGTTGGCGCGCTTCCCGCACTTCCGCCTTGGTGTCCTCGTCGTCGTCCGCCGAGTCGATGCGCAGCAGCCGGTCGAGAAAGGCGGACCTCGCCTTCGCGGTGGGCACGGGCACCGGCACGGTGAGCTGGAAGAGCTTGTCCAGGAACAGGTGGCCCAACGGGTAGCCGGGCAGCGCGACGCTGTCGCCGAACGCCTTGTAGGCGGTCTCGTAACTCGTGCGGAGCCAGGCCCCGTCGGCGGCGACGATGAAGTACGCGGCCGTGCCGGCGTCCCTGATCAGGGTCTGCACCGAGTCGAGCAGTTCGACGACGTAGGTGTCCGCACAGCGGTCGAGGTCGTCGATGAAGAACAGCAAGGGTTTCGCGGACTTGCCGGACATCCACCCGAAGTGGGCCGCGACCTCGTCCATCGGGTTGGCCGTGAACTGCTCGAACAGCCGGGCGCCGCGGGCCGAGTCCCACAGCAGGAAGCGGCTCACCAGCCGGGAGGCGACCCACAGCGCGGTCACCGCGCCGGCCACGGTGGTCACGCCCTTCGCCGCGGTGGTGAGCAGGTCGCCGCTCGTGCCACGCGGCCACAGCAGCACCAACGACGCCGCTGCCAGCGCCAGCAGGACGACCGCCAGCAGGTACGGCGCGCCGGACCTCCGCGCCCGGACGAACGTCTCCGCCAAGCGCAGCCAGGCGGCCCGCCAGAAGCCCCGCTGACGGGAGATCTCCTTGCGGGTGGCGCCCAGCAGCGTCCACCACGGCGGGGCGATGCGCGACTGCCGCCACGCGTCGAACCGGACGATGGTGAACTCGCGTTCCAGCCGCTGCCCCAGGAAGTTGAGCAAGCTGCTCTTGCCGGTGCCCCACGCACCGTCGACGTGCACGAGGAACGAAGTCCCCGGCTCGTCCCGGCGCACCTCGCGCAGTCGCATGGCGAGCACGTCGGCCAACGACGCGCGGTTCAGGTCGTCCCGGCCGGCGGGTGCGTCGGTCGACCACTCGACGTCGGCGTCGGGCTCGGTCGGCTCCCCCCGTTCGGGCACGTCCGGTTCGCCCGGCGCTTCGGTCGTAGTCTCGGGAGTGGCCGGTTCCCTCGGAAGAGGGGTCGGCGCGGGATGAAGAGCCGTCGTGGGGACGCCCTTGGGCGCGCCCGCGATGTACAGCGGCCCGGTCAGCGTGCTGCTCATCACGGGCGTCTGGCGGTTTGCCGACCTCAGGCCGTTTCGGATGTAGTCGTACAGCTCACGGATCTCGATCAGACCGTCGCCGTCGAGGTCGGCGTTCCCGGTGCGCAGGCCTTCGACCAGCACCGAGGTGAACAGGGAACTGAAATCCTCACCCTCGCGGTCCTCGTAGGCGAATTCCATCCCTCTCGACGAAGTCAGCACAGCCTGCCCGGAGGCGATCCGGCCGACCTCCACGAAGGACCCGGAATAACTGCAATCGAGGATCACGACGACGTGCCGCGCGCGACACCGGCTGAACAGGTCGGAGAGGAAAGTGGCCGGGATCGCCGTCGCCGAGAGCAGGGACGATTCGGTGTCGACGGCCGCCAGGTGCAGCATGCCGTCGTCTGTCTTCAAGCCGAAGCCGGAGTAGTAGAACAGCAGCACTTCGTCGCGGGACGCGTCGTTGAAGAACCCTTCGATGCCGCGCCGGGCCTGGTCCGCGGTCGGCTCGGCCAACCACTGGACGTCGAATCCACCCACGTCCGGGTCGGAGAGCACGTCGGACAGCGCCGCGCCGTCCACCCGAGCGCTGGTCAGGCGGCTCAACCTCGGATCGGTGAACTCGCCCGCCGAGATGAGCAGCGCCCGCCGCTCACCCGTGACGCGGTCAGGCATCGAGCGGGAGGGGGAGGAGGTTGTCGGTGGCGGTGCGGAGGGCGGCGCGCATCGCCTCGCGCGGGGCCGGGTGGCCGGTGAACTGCTCCGACTGGCCGAAGGCCTGGTGCAGGAGCATGTCGAGGCCGGTGGCGAGGGTGCGGCCCCGTTTCTCCACGGCGTGGGCCAGCGGGGTGGGCCAGGGGTGGTAGATGACGTCCAGGACGTGGGGCGCCTCGGCCAGCGCGCCGGCGATCGGCTCGGTCGCGTCCGGTGGCACGGTGCTGACCAGGACGTCCGAGGCGGACGCCAGGGCGGCGAAGTCGGCGGCGTCCCACGTGACGACGTCCAGGGCCAGGCCGAGGCGGGACGCGCACGACTCCGCCTCCGCCGCACGGCTCACCGAACGGACCACCAGCGTGACCGCGCGGACGCCCACGGACGCCAGCGCCACCAGCGCCGCGGTGGCCGTGCCGCCCGCGCCCAGCAGCACCGCGCGCGACCCGGACGTGAAGCCGCACGAGGCACGCAGCGCGCCGAGGACGCCGTCCACGTCGGTGTTGTCCGCACGCCACCCGCCGTCGACCGGCACCAGGGTGTTCGCGGCGCCGACCTGCACGGCCCGGGACGTCGCGGTGGTGGCCACGGCCAGCGCGGCGCGCTTGTCGGGCATCGTCACCGACAAGCCCACCCACTCCGAGCCCAAGCCCGTGACCAGGGCGGACACCTCATCGGCGACGCACTCGACGCGCGTGTACTCCCAGTCGGACAGGCCGAGTGCCGCGAACGCGGCGTTGTGCAGCACCGGTGACAGCGAATGCGCCACCGGCGAGCCGATGACCGCCGCACGTCGAGCCCGGGTCACGGTCAGAAGACGCCTTCCCGCTGAGCCTTCTTCGACACGGCGTCGTGCTCGTCGAACGTGTTCGTGAAGCACGACGTGCCGTCCTTCTGGCACTTCACGAAGTACATCCACGGCCCGTCCTCGGGCGTGATCGCGGCCTGGATCGCCTCACGGCCGGGCGAGCCGATCGGCGTCGGCGGCAGCCCCTGCACCTGGTAGGTGTTGTAGGGGCCGGCCCTCTCGCGGTCCTCGTCGCTGGTGGTGATGTGCGGCCGGTCCAGCTTGTAGTTGACCGTCGAGTCCAGCTCCAGCTTCTGCGGCAGCGCCAACCGGCTGTAGATGACCCGCGAGATCTTGCCGAAGTCCTTGGTCACGCCTTCCTTCTCGATCAGGGAGGCGATGACCAGCACCTCGTACGGGCGGAAACCCGTCTTGCCCGAGCCGCTGGGGATGCCGTAGCCCTGCAGCCGGTTCAGGGACGTGGCGATCACGCCCTTGAGCAGCTCGACCGCGTTCGCGCCCGGCTTGACGTGGTACAGGCCCGGCACGATGAGACCTTCGAGCCGGTTCACGTTCGGCGCGGCGACGACGTCGGGCAGCGCCCACTCGGGGATGCCGAGCGCGGCCGGCTCGGCGTTGTCCGCCGCGTCGCGCAGCTGCTCGGGCGTCACGCACTGCTTGGCGCCGTCCAGCTCGACGCACGAGGCTTCGGACAGCATCGACAGGATGCCCTTGGTGACCTTGCCGTCCTGCGCGGTGAGGTCGTGCAGGACGTTGCCGCCCTTCACCTCCAGCGGCACGATCTTGGACGCCTCGTCCACCATCCGCGCCACCGCGGCCTCGCCGGACATCTTGGTCTTCATCAGGTAGAACCCGGGCTGGATCGCGGTGACCCGCGAGTCGTCCGCACCCGCCTCGGTGAACGCGCGCGCGCTCGCCACCACGCCCTGCTCCTTGAGCGTGGTCGCGATGGTGGTGACCAGGTCGCCGTCCTTGACCTCGACCACCACGTCCGCCTCGCCCGCGCCCGCGAAGTCGTCGTACGAGCCGATGCCGCTCAACGTGCGGTAGCCGTAGTACGCGCCGACACCGCCGCCGGTCAGCACCAGCGCCACGACGACCCAGAGGATCATCCGCCTGCGCCTGCGCTTGGCGCGGCGGGCCGCGGCGTCGCTCCTGCCGCGTGCCGCCCGCTCGTCGTGGCGGGTCTCTGGATCGGTGAACAACCCGAGGTCGTCGTTCACGAGCCGTCCTTAGCTCCGGGGGCTCGCTCCGCTGCGGATCGAGCCACTTGTCGCGCGCGTGCGTCCAGCCAGGACTGCAGGATCTCGACCGCGGCAGCCTGGTCGACGACGGCGCGCTGCTTCTTGCCCCGCACCCCGCGTTCGGCGAGCACCCGGCTCGCCGTGACGGTGGTCAGCCGCTCATCGGTGAGCCGCACCGGAACCGGTGCGACGCGCTCGGCCAACGCCGCAGCGTACGCCGTCGCGCTCGCCGCCGCCGGCCCGTGCTTCCCGGCCAGCGTCCGGGGCAGGCCGACCACGACTTCCACCACGTCGTGCTCGGTGACCAGGCCGGCCAGGTCCCGCAGGTCCCGACCGGTCTTCACGTCACGTGCCAGGGTAACCAGCGGCGTCGCGAGGAACGCGCCCGGATCGCTCAGCGCCACGCCGACGCGCACCGCGCCGACGTCGACGCCCAGCCTCCGACCGAGGCCGGGATCGTCGACGCCGGGGCGGTCAGCGCTGCTCAACGGCGCGGTCCACCTCGGCGCGCAGGGCGGTGATGGCGTCGCCGACCCCGCCCGGGTTCGTGCCGCCACCCTGGGCGAGGTCCGGCTTGCCGCCGCCCCGCCCGCCGACGGCCGGGGCGAAGGCAGGCACCAGCTTGCCGGCGGCCAACCCCAGGTCACGGGCGGCGGACGTGGTGGCGACCACGAAGCTGACCTTGTCGCCGTCCGGGGCGAACAGGCCGACCACGCCCGGCTTGTCGCCGAGCCGGTTGCGCACCTCGCCGGCGATGGTCCGCACGTCGGCGCCCGACGTGCCCTCCGGCAACCGGAGGGCCACCAGGGACACCCCGCGCACGTCCAGGGCCTGCTCGGCCAGCGAACCGGCGTTGGCCACGAGCTGGGCGGCCTTGACCTTCTCCAGCTCCTTCTCGGCCACCCGCAGCCGCTCGACCAGGGCCTCGACCCGGGCGGGCACCTCGGCGTCGGGCACCTTGAGCATGGCGGCGACGTTCTGCACCAGGGCCCGCTCCTGGGCCAGGTACTTGAAGGCCTCGATGCCGACGTAGGCCTCCAGGCGGCGCACGCCGGAGCCGACGGACGACTCGCCGATCACCGTGATCGGGCCGATCTGGGACGAGTGCTCGACGTGCGTGCCACCGCACAGCTCGCGCGACCACGGCCCGCCGATCTCGACCACGCGCACGGTCTCGTCGTAGGTCTCGCCGAACAGGGCCACGGCGCCCATCTCCTGGGCGCCGCCCATGTCCGTGTACACGACCTGCACCGGCAGGTCCTTGCGGACGGCCAGGTTGGAGACCTCTTCGATCTCGCTGCGGGCCTCCTCGGACAGGCCGCCGGTCCAGGCGAAGTCCAGCCGCAGGTAGCCCGGCTTGTTGTACGAGCCGCTCTGCAGGGCCGACGGGCCGAGCACCTGCCTCAGGGCGGCGTGCACGACGTGCGTGCCCGAGTGGCCCTGGCGGGCGCCGACGCGCCACTCCGGGTCGACCCTGGCCTCGACGTGCTCGCCCTCGGCGATCTCGCCGCTGACCACGCGCACCTGGTGCACCCACAGCTTGCGGGACACCTTCTGCACGTCCACGACTTCCAGCTCGGCGTTGGCCGTGACGATGGTGCCGGCGTCGCTCTCCTGGCCGCCGGACTCGGCGTACAGCGGGGTGCGGTCGAGCACGACCTCGACGATGTCGCCCTCGCGGGCCGACTTCACCCGCTTGCCGCCGCTGACGATGCCGCGCAGCGTGGCCTCGCTGGCCAGCTCGGTGTAGCCGGTGAACTCGGTGGCGCCCAGCTCCAGCAGCTCCCGGTACACGGTCTGGTCGCCGTGGCCGGTCTTCTTGCCGGCGGCGTCGGCCTTGGCGCGGGCGCGCTGCTCGGCCATCAGCTTGCGGAACCCGTCCTCGTCCACGGTGAGGCCGGCCTCGGAGGCCATCTCCAGGGTGAGGTCGAGCGGGAAGCCGTAGGTGTCGTGCAGCTGGAAGGCCTTGTCGCCGGGCAGCGTGGCGCGGCCGTCGGACTTGACCTCGGCGGCGGCGTTCTCGAAGATCCGCGACCCGGCGTCGAGGGTCCGCAGGAACGTGTCCTCCTCGGCCTTGAGCACCTGCTCGATCCGGGCGAAGCCGGACACCAGCTCGGGGTAGGACGGGCCCATGGCGTCGCGGACGACGGTGGCGAACTGGGTCAGCACGGGCTCGGTGACGCCCAGCAGGCGGGCGGAGCGGACGATGCGGCGCAGCAGGCGGCGCAGCACGTAGCCGCGGGCCTCGTTGCCGGGCGTGACGCCGTCGCCGACCAGCAGCACGCCGCTGCGGGCGTGGTCGGCGATGACGCGGAAGCGCACGTCGTCGGTCTCGTCGGCGCCGTACTTGCGGCCGGACAGCTCCTCGGCCTTGGTGATCACGGTGCGGACGAGGTCGGTCTCGTAGACGTTGTCGACGTCCTGGAGCAGCATGGCGACGCGCTCGACGCCCATGCCGGTGTCGATGTTCTTGTCCGGCAGCTCGCCGAGGATCGGGTAGTCCTTCTTGGCGCCGCCCTCGCCGCGGACGTTCTGCATGAAGACCAGGTTCCAGATCTCCAGGTACCGGTCCTCGTCGACGACCGGACCGCCCTCCTTGCCGAAGGCCGGGCCGCGGTCGTAGTAGATCTCCGAGCACGGGCCGCACGGGCCGGGCACGCCCATCGACCAGTAGTTGTCCTCGACGTCGCGGCGCTGGATGCGCTCGGGCGGCAGCCCGGCGACCTTCTGCCACAGGCCGGCGGCCTCGTCGTCGTCCAGGTAGACGGTCACCCAGATGCGCTCCGGGTCGAGGCCGTAGCCGCCGTCGGCCTGCGGCCTGGTGACCAGGTCCCAGGCGAGCCGGATGGCGTCTTCCTTGAAGTAGTCGCCGAACGAGAAGTTGCCGGCCATCTGGAAGAACGTGTTGTGCCGGGTGGTCTTGCCGACCTCGTCGATGTCCGGGGTGCGCACGCACTTCTGGATGCTCGTCATCCGCGGGGCGGGCGGCGGGGCCTCGCCGAGGAAGTACGGCTTGAACGGCACCATGCCGGCGTTGACGAACAGCAGGTTCGGGTCGTCGAGCAGGAGCGAGGCGCTGGGCACGTACTTGTGGCCGGCGTTCTCGAAGTGCTCGCGGAAGCGCTTGATGATCTCGTGGGTCTGCACGGGTCTTGTCCTTCGGGAGTGTGGAAAGTCAGGGCGCGGCTAGGCGAACGAACGACCTACCTGGCGTCGTTCGCCCTGCGCGCTCGCCGACCCGGCGTGAAGCCCGTCTGACGTTCCACGGTGTCCTGCAACTCCTGTTCGCGCTCCGACATTCCGGCGCGCACCTCGGCGCCGAACGAGCCGACGGCGCTCGCCAGCTCGCGCAGGCCCTGGCCGACGTTCTCGCCGATGCCGGCGGGCGTGGCGGCGTGCGCGGCCTGGCCCGCCTTGCGGGCGGCGAAGACGCCGGCGGCGATGCCGAGCCCGAACCAGAACAGCCGCCTCATCGCCTGCCCCTGCGTCGAGTGTGCTTGCTGGGAGCCTCCTTGGCCGCGCGCCGGGCGCGGATGGCCTTGCTGACGCCGTAGGACAGCGCGGCGGCCTTGACCAGCGGCCCGCCCAGCGTGGCGGTGAACAGGGAGGTGAGCGCGGAGACGTTGCCGGTGACCGCGCGGGCGTTGGCGGTGATCCCGTCCACCCGCTCCAGCTGCGTGTTCACGTGCGTGATCGTCGTGTTCGCGCCGGTGAAGATCGGGTCGCTGTTCTGGTGCGCCTTGCGGATGGCGATCGTGGCCTCGTCCAGCGTCCGGCCCAGCTTGATCAACGGGATCGCCAGCAGGAGCACAAGCAGCACGAACGCGCCGGCGGCGACCAGCGCGGCGATCTGCCCTGGCGACACGGATCCTCCTGGTGGATTGCAAGGCTCAAGGTGGTGGCCAAGGTTACCGCGACCGCGTCGGGGCCTCCGAACGAGATCAGGGCAGGGCTGTGCCACGTGGTGGGACGCCGCCGCCAAGACCCCCCATTTGGCGTCGATTCGATCGTGGTCGCGGCGGCTAGCGTTGGTGACGCGAGTGATCGTCACACCACGGATGGTCACGGAGGGCTTGACACACACCACACCGAGTAGATGAGGTAAGCCTAACCTTAGTCGATCGTCGGAGGTGCCGTGTTCGCCGTCAGTTCCTCCGGACGACCGATCCCGCCGGGCAGGCCCGTCGACGTGCTGGCCAGGGCACGCCGGGTGCTCGGCGAAATGCCCGAGCACGGCATCGGCGCGGACGCCGCGCTGGCCCGCGTCACGACCGCGCTGGCCGACGGCGGGATCGACCTGACGAGCCCGTTCGCCGCCGCCCACCTCCAACCGCCGCCGCTGGCCGTCGCCGTCACGGCCGACGCGCTCGTCAGCGCGGGCAACGCCTCCCTGGACACCTACGACTCCGGCCCGGCCGCCCTCGCCGTGGAGCGGTGGGTCGTGGCGGCGCTCGCCAGGCTGGCCGGGTTGGGCGCCGACGCCGACGGCGTGTTCACCCCCGGCGGCACGCTGTCGAACCTGACCGCGTTGCTGCTGGCCCGGGACGCGGCGGCGGCCCGGCTCGGCCTGGACGTGCGGTCCGACGGGGTGGGGGCGCTGCCCGACCCGGTGGTGCTCTGCTCGGAGCTCGCGCACTTCTCGGTGGCGCGGGCGTGCGCGGCGCTGGGCCTCGGCGAGCACGCGGTGCGCACGGTGTCGGTGGACTCGCGGCGGCGGATGCGGCCGGACGCGCTGGCGTCGACGCTGCGCGCGGGCGGCACGCCGGTGGCCGTCGTGGCGACCGCGGGCACCACGGACTTCGGCTCGGTGGACCCGTTGCCGGAGTTGGCGGAGATCGCCCGCGAGCACGGAGTGTGGCTGCACGTGGACGCCGCCTACGGGTTCGGCGCGGTGTTCTCGGCGAAGCTGGCCGGTCTGGTGGACGGGCTGGCGCTGGCCGACTCGGTGACCGCGGACCTGCACAAGATCGGCTGGCAGCCGGCGGCGGCGAGCGTGCTGCTGGTGCGGTCGGCGTCGCTGTTCGGGCCGCTGGAGCGCTCGGTGGCCTACCTGAACCCGGAGGACGACCGGGCCGAGGGCTACGACGGCGCGCTGGGCCGGTCGTTGCAGACCACGCGCCGGCCGGACGCGGTGAAGGTGGCCGCGACGCTGCTCGCGCTGGGCCGGGCCGGGCTGGGCGCGCTGGTGGACCGGTGCCACGAGCTGGCCGGGCACGCCGCCGCGCTGATCGCCGCCGACCCGTCGTTCGAGCTGGTCGGCGGCGCGACGCTGACCACGGTGGTGTTCCGCTACCGGCCGGCCGACGACTCGCTGGCCGACGAGGTGAACGCGCGACTGCGCCGGGCGTTGCTGCGCGCGGGCTCGGCGCTGATCGGCCGCACCGAGGTGGACAAGGTGACGTGCCTGAAGCTGACCCTGCTCAACCCGAACGCCCGGGAGGCGGACCTGGCCGCCCTGCTGACCCTGGTCCGCGAAGCCGGTTCCGCCGCCGAACGACGACTCGTGGAAGGAGCGGCATGACACCCGATCCGCTGGAGGGCGACCCCAGGTCGACCGCGGAGCACGCGCACCTGGAGGCGTTGTTGCGCTGTTGGGTGCGGGAGCGGAACGCGCCGGTGGCCGACCGGGTGCGGGTCGACGTGCTCGGGCTGCCGCTGGAGGCGGAGGTGCGGTACGCGTCGCCGACCGGGCGGCACCGGTTCGGGCCCGTGACGCTGGCCGGTCGACCGGCCGACCCGGTGGTGGCGGCGGCGCTCGTCGGAGCCGAGTTGGCCGGCGGGGAGCGGGCGGCTCGCGAGCACGTGGCCGACCTGGTGGAGCGCACGGCCGAGTCGGTGCGCCGGGTGGCGGAGTTCGTCGACTACCGGCGTCGTGAGCCCGTCGGGCCGGCGGACCGGTTCCTGGACAGCGAGCAGCGGTTGCTGCTCGGGCACCTGCACCACCCCGCGCCCAAGAGCCGGGACGGCCTGTCCGACGCCGACAACGCCCGGTACGCGCCGGAGCTGCGCGGCTCGTTCCCGCTGTTCTGGTTCTCGGCGGCGCGCGAGGTCGTGTCGCACGGCTCGGTGGCCGGCCCGGACGCGGTGACGTTGATGTCGACGCTGGCCGGCCGCGACCCCGAGCCCGGCCGGGTGCTGGTGCCCGCGCACCCGTGGCAGGCGCACGACCTGCTGAGCAGGCCGCGGATCGCGTCGCTGGTCTCGCGCGGGCTGCTGGAGCCGCTCGGCGAGTTCGGGCCGGCCTGGTCGCCGACCTCCAGCCTGCGCACGGTGTACCGGACCGGCGCGCCCGTGATGCTGAAGCTGTCGCTCGGCCTGCGGATCACGAACTCGCGGCGCGAGTCGACGTCCACCGAGCTGCGCCGCGGCTCGGAGGTGCACCTGCTGCTGGAGTCCGGCTACGCGAGCGGCACGGAGAAGGCGCACCCCGAGTTCAGCGTCGTGCGCGACCCGTCGTGGCTCGCGGTGGACGAGGGCGGCGAGGTCACCGGGCTGGACGTGGCCGTGCGCGAGGTGCCCGAGGACATCGGCGACTCCCGCTGCCTGGCCGGCATGGTCGCGCCGCGGCCCGGCATCGGGCGTTCCCTGCTGGGCGAGCTGGTGCTGCGGCTCAACGCGGCCGAGTGGGTCGCCGACTACACCGACCGGGTGCTGGTGCCGATGCTGCGGCTGTACGCGGAGACCGGCATCGGGCTGGAGGCGCACCAGCAGAACACGCTGGTCCGGCTGGATCCGGCGGGCCGGGTGGTCGGCGGGCGCTACCGGGACAACCAGGGCTACTACCTGGCGTCCTCGCACCTGCCGCGCGTCCTGGAGCGGCTGGGCGTCGAGGAGTCGACGCTGGCCGTCGTGGACGACGCGATCGTGGACGACCGGCTCACCTACTACCTGCTGCGCAACCAGGCGTTGGCGGTGATCGGCTGCATCGGGGTGGAGGGGCTGGCCGACGAACGGGACCTGCTCGGCGTGATGGCGGCCCGGCTGGAGGCGGCGCTGCCCGCGCTGGCCGAGGCGGGCCCGGACGGCGACCGGCTGGCCCGGCGGTGGCTGGAGGCGGACGTGCTGCCGTGCAAGGCGAACCTGCTGACCAGGCTGGAGGGCATCGACGAGGTGCTGGCGCCGCTGGACGCGCAGTCGGTGTACTTCGACGCGCCCAACCCGTTGAGGGAGGGCAGGTGCGCCCCGTGACCCACCTCGACGCCTACCGGCCCACCGACGACCTGTCGGCCGTGCCCGGTCCCCCGCTGCCGGCGCTCACCGGCGGCTGGCGGGCCCGCGTGGTCGACCCGGACACCCGCGACCTGGACCTGGTGCACCGCTGGATGCAGGCGCCGCACGTGGTCGCGTTCTGGCACCAGGCGTGGCCGCGCGAGCAGTGGGCGGAGGAGCTGCGGCGGCAGCTGTCCGGGCGGCACTCGCTGCCGGTGCTGGTGAGCCGGGGCGAGGACCCGGTGATCTACCTGGAGGTGTACCGGGCGGCACGGGACGTGGTCGCGCAGGTCTACCAGGCCCGACCGCACGACATCGGGCTGCACGTCGCCGTCGGCGAGCTGTCGATGACCGACCAGGGGCTGGTGCGCGAGCTGCTGCCGCTGGTGACCGCGGCCCTCTTCGACGCCGACCCGCGGTGCACGCGGGTGCTGCTGGAGCCGGACGTGCGCAACCGGCGGGCGATCGCGTCGTTCACCGCGGGCGGGTTCGCGCCGGTGGGCGAGGTGTTGTTGCCGGACAAGGTGGCCCTGCTGATGGTGCGCACGCGATGACACCCGTGGACGTGGTGGCGATCGGGTGCGGTCCGTTCAACCTCGGGCTGGCCGCGCTGGCGTCGACGGTGGACGACCTGGACGTGGTGGTGCTGGAGGCGCGGCCGGAGCTGCGGTGGCACAGCGGGGTGATGTTCGGTGACGCGGTGCTGCAGGTCAGCTTCCTGGCCGACCTGGTGACGTTGGTCGACCCGACGCACCCGCTGTCGTTCCTGGCCTACCTGCGTGACGCGGACCGGCTGTACCCGTTTTACGTGCGGGAGAGGTTCCACCCGACCCGGCGCGAGTACGAGGACTACCTGAGGTGGGCGGCGTCCCGGCTGCCGGTGCGGTTCTCGCACGCCGTGACGTCCGTGCGGTGGGAGGGCGACCGGTTCGCGGTGTCGGGGCAGGGGTTCTCGGTGGACGCGCGGCACCTGGTGCTCGGGGTGGGCACCACGCCGTCGGTGCCGCCCGCGTTGGCCGGGCTCGGCGAACGGCTGGTGCACAGCTCGGACTACCTGCACCGGTCGCCGTCCGCCGAGCGGGTGACCGTGGTCGGGTCGGGGCAGTCGGGTGCGGAGATCGTGCTCGACCTGCTGCGGCGCAACCTCGACGGCGGGCCGGCGGTGACGTGGCTGACCCGCACCCCGGTGTTCGCGCCGCTGGACTACACCAAGCTGGTGCTGGAGATGACCACGCCGTCGTACGTGCGGCACTTCCACTCGTTGCCGCAGGACCGGCGGGACGCGTTGCGGGCCGAGCACTGGCGGCACTACCGGGCGATCTCGGCGGAGACGTTGGAGGAGCTGCACGACCTGCTGTACCGGCGGGAGTGGGAGCACGGGCTCGCGCCGGTCGAGCTGCGGCCGGGCGTGGCGGTGGTGTCGTCGTCGGTCTCCGGCTCCGAGGTGGTGCTGACGTGCGCGCACCGGGACACCGGGCGGACGTTCCGGCACCACACCGACCTCGTCGTCGCCGCCACCGGGTACGAGCAGGCGCCGACGCCGTTCCTGGAGCCGTTGGAGCCGTTCGTGCGGAGGGACGCGCACGGCCGGTACGTCGTGGCGCTGGACCACTCGATCGCGCTGGACCCGTCGATCACTGGGCGGGTGTTCGTGGCGAACGCCGACCTGCACAGCCACGGCGTGGCCGCGCCCGACCTCGGCATCGGTGCGGTGCGCAACGCGACCATCGTCAACGCGGTGACCGGCCGCGAGGTCTACCCGCTGCCCAAGCACACCGCCTACACCAGCTTCACCGCTCCGGGAGACGACGTTGACTGACCTGTGGCGCGAGTGCTCGGCGGCGTTGCTGGCGAAGGCGATCGGCGAGCTGTGCTTCGAAGGGCTGCTGACCCCGACGGCGCTCGACGAGCCCGGCTACGAGCTGCGGTTCGACGACGCGGTCTACGTTTTCTCCGCGAGGCGGACGGCGTTCGGCGGGTGGGCGGTCGAGCCGGGGTCGGTGCGGCGGGCGGCGGCCGGGATCCTCGGTGACGACGTGGTCGAGCCGTGCGACGACGTGCAGCTGTTCGTGGTGGACGCGTTCCGGCACCTGCGGGTAGACCCGGCCACGACCGCCGGTTTCCTGGCCGAGGTGACCGCGACCCTGGCCGCCGACGTGGCGCTCGCGTCGACCGCGCGACCCGCGGCGGAACTGGCGCCGTTGCCGCAGGCCGAGCTGGACGGGCACCTGACCGGGCACCCGTGGCTGATCGCGAACAAGGGCCGGGTCGGGTTCTCGGCGGACGACGTGGCGCGGCACAGCCCGGAGGCGCGCACGCCCGTGCGGCTGCCGTGGCTGGCCGTGCACCGGGGGCTGGCGGAGTTCCGCGGCACGTCGTCGCTGTCCGAGGAGGCGGTGCGGGCGCGGGAGCTGGACCCGATGACGGTCGAGCGGTTCACCGAGTCGTTGCAGGAGGCGGGGGTCGACCCGGAGGCCTACGTGTGGCTGCCCGTGCACCCGTGGCAGCTCGACCACGTGGTGCGGACGTTGTGGGCGCCGGAACTGGCCACCGGCCGCATCGTGGAACTGGGCGAGTCGCCCGACTGGTACCTGCCGACCCAGGCCATCCGGACCATGTCCAACGTGGACTCGCCGGCCCGGTACCAGGTCAAGCTGCCGCTGCGGGTGCTGAACACGTCCGTGTACCGGGGCATCCCGCCGCACTGCACGCTCGCCGCGCCGGTCGTCACGCAGTGGCTGTCGGGTCTGTGGGCGGCCGACAAGCTCATCGGCGAGTGGGGCACCGAACTGCTGGGCGAGGTCGCTTCGGTGACCGTCCGGCACCCGCAGCTGTCGCGCGCGGGCGCCGTGCCGTACCAGTGGCTGGAGACGATGGGGTGCATCTGGCGTGCGCCGGTGGCGTTGCGGCTCGGTGAGCGCTCGTGGTCGTTGGCGGCCTTGCTGCACGTGGACCGCGCCGGTCGGCCGCTGGTGCTGGAGTACATCGGGGCCACCGACCCGGCGGCGTGGTTCGCCGCCCTGCTCCGCGCCCTGCTCCGGCCGCTGCTGCACGTGCTCTACACGTACGGCATCACGTTCAACCCGCACGGCGAGAACGTCGTCGTGATCACGGACGCCGACGGTGTGCCGGTCCGGGTGGCGCTGCTGGACCTGGTGGACGACGTGAACGTGTCGGTGGACCGGGTGCCGGCGCGTGGGCTGGAACCGGACGCGCACGACCCCGTGCTGCCGCGCAAGCCGTGGCCGATCCTGCGCCAGTACGTCGTGGACGCCCTGCTGGTCGGCGTCTTCCGCCCGCTGTCGGCCCTGATGCCGTTGCCGGAGGAGCGTTTCTGGGGCATGGTCCGGGGCGAGGTCGACGCCTACCGGGACCACTTCCCCACCCTCGCCGACCGGATGGACGAAGGCTCCCTGACCGCCCCGGAGTTCCTCCGCTACCCGCTCAACGGCTACCGGATCACCCTGGGCTACCAGGACCTGACCGCGCGGCCCCCGGTCCCGCAGACGGGCACCCTGCCCAATCCCCTGCACTCGGTGACACCGATCCCCCCGGCGGACGGCTGGTGAAGATCGGCCGCCTCGTCCGGTATCCCCGGCCGGGCGAGGCGGCCGGGGTCCTAGAGGCGGGCCAGGGTCAGGTAGGCCAGGCCGAACTCGCCCCGGTAGCCCTTGAGCCAGCCGTCGCGGTGGTCGTCCACGATCGCGCGGACCTCGTCGGCCTTCGGGTCGTCCGGGTTCGCCAGCAGCCAGCGTTCCCGGGCCGCGCACCAGCGGGACTCGAAGCTGTCCCACTCGTCCTGGTTGGCGGTGGTGACCGACAGCAGGCGGTAACCGCAGGCCATCGCCAGGTCGACCAGCTCGGCGAGGGTGCCGAAGTCCTCCTCGCCGAAGATCTCCAGCGACTTCGGGCCGGGCGCCCGCTCCCAGAAGCCGTCGCCCAGCAGGAGCGTGCCGCCGGGGCGGATGCGGGCGCGCATGGCGTCCAGGGTCTCCTTGGTGCCGCCCCAGGCGTGCGACGCGCCGATCGAGATCGCCACGTCCGCGGGCTTTGCCTCCCAGCTGGTGACGTCCGCCAGTTCCAGCGTGACGCGGGACGCCAGCCCCCTGGCCTCGACGTTCGCCCGGCCGCGGGTGATGGCGTAGTCGTCGCTGTCGACGCCGAGGCCGCGGGCGTTCGGCTCGTGCTCCACCGCCCTGAGCAGCAACTCCGCCCACCCGCAGCCGTAGTCGACGACACGTTCCCCGGGCCGCAGGTGCAGGCTGCCGATCAGGTCGTAGGCCTTGGCGTCCGAGAGCGGGGAGTTGAAGTCGAGCAGGGCGTGACCGTTGAGCGGGGCGTTCATCCGGCCATGATCGCGCCTCCGCCTTCACGGGCATAACTGATTTCGCCGTTGTCGCGCAGCGCGGCGTCGATGCTCTCGACCTGCTCGTCCCCGAACCGGCCGATGGTGACCACCTCGCCGACGTGCGGGTGAATCGCCAGGACGCCGCGCTTCGACAAGCCGACGTGGCGGATCTCATGCCAGGCGAGGCTCCTGCCCTTGCCGAACTTCAGCCCGTGCGGCGTCACGGTGACGTGCGGCGCGAAGATCCCCCGGCGCAACGAGTTGCCGACGATCAGCAGGATCACGGCATAGGAGGCCACCGCCGAGTTGGTCTCGAAGCTGTAACCTTGAAATGCCCACTCGGTGCTTTGGGACGCCACGACGATGGCGAGGAGCAACGCGAAGCCCCGGATCTTCCAGTTCACCCACTGCTTGCGCTTGCCCCAGATGAGCACTTCGCCGCTGTCGCTCTCGGGTGTCGGCTTCACCTTGTTCAGCGCGTTCCTGGCCAGGAAACCGGTCAGCACCAACCACAGCAGGCCGAACGGCAGCGCAAGCCAGCCCCAGTTCTTCAAGGGCTGATCGGCGCCCCGCTCGTAGGAAACCCGCCCGCGGCGCTCGTCGTTGTCCCTGATCGGGACCTGCTTGCCGATGTCCTCGGGACTCAGGAAGTCCACCGGGCGGAACGCGGGATTGCCGAAATCGCCCTGGAATCCCACGTGGATCTCCGCCATGCACCGGTACCAGTAGCCGAACCCGTTGGTGCTGACGGGCCCATGCCGGTTGCATTCCACGGCGACGGCGTACATGCTGCGAACCTGCCGGTCAGGACCGTACTGACCAGCGAATTGGTGGATGATGGTCGCGCAGAGCAGGAAACCGAGCACCGGCATGACGATCAGTGCGAAGAATCCCGGCAGCGCCTCTTTGAGAGCGGCTCTCCTCATCGGCCCTGTTCTTCCCTCCGCTGGGCGGCGGCACGCCGTTCCGCTTCGTCCCGCCGGGCGTCCACCCGCTTTTCCGCTTCGTCCGACTTCTCCTCCGCCGCCAACTTCTGCCAGGTGAGCCAGCCACCGTCGTCACCGACCTTGGCGCCTTCCTTGACGACCTCGAAGCCGAGTTTGAGCGGGAAGTCCCTGGGCAGCCCGGTCAGCCCGTCCACGATCGCCTGCTTCGCCTCGCCGAACGCGTCGCGCGCGATCGTCCCGACGGGGATACCGGTGGCGCCCCGGTTGACGAAGTCGTCAACGCGCTTCAGGTCCGCCGCCTGACTTGCCTTGAGCGCGTCGATGAAGGTGTCGCCACGGCGGGCCAGCGCCTGCTGCGCCCTTCCCAGCAGGCCTTCCAGCCAGTTGAACAGGCCGCCGGCCTTGTTGAACACCCTGGTGAGCTTCTGGCACATCTCGATCGCCTTGGTGGCGAACCTGACCGCCATCGGCACGCATTCGGCGATCGCTCCCGCGACACCGGCCCCGAACGCCGCCACGGCGGGGACCCAGCGCAGGCAGATGCTGATCAGCTTGCCGACCGCCTCCGTGATCAGGTCCCGCACGATGTCGCGCACGACCTTCAGGACGGTCTTGCAGGTCATGATCAGCACGGACATGCCGCGGGCCGACTCCGCGACCGCCCCGTAGGTGGCCGCACGGTCGGCGCTGAACGCGCGGTAGGCGTCCGAGTCGCGACCCTCCCACGCGGCGGTGTCGTTCTTCACCGCGTTGCCGAGGTCCGTGGCCGTTTCGGTGAGGTGGTCCGAGACCGACGCCCAGGTCTTGGCCATGCCGTCGAGCGTCTGCTGGTCACCGACCAGCCAGTCCAGCGGCTCGCGCAGGAAGTCGACGTGTTCGATGAGCCAGCCGAAGCCCGCGCTGAGAAGTCCGGCGATCGGGTCCATCAGGAACTGGGCCACACCACCCAGCGCACCGACGGTGTTGGCCAGTCCCTCGGCCCAGTCACCCTTGGAGAAGGTCTTGACCGCCTCGGTCGCGTCGTGGAAGAGGCCGGCGCCTTCGGTGGGCGCGGTCTCTTCGCCTTTGCGGACGAGGGGGTTCGGCGCGTTCATCCGTTGTGCATCCCGTCGAAGATCTCGGACTGGGTCTCGTCGTGGTCGCGCACGTGCTCGCGCCACCCGTCGAATCGGGTCACGTGGTCCGCGGCGGCGTCGACGGCTTCGCGCAGGGTGGTCATGGCGCTGTGCTGGGCCGCTCCGCAGATGGCCGCGAGAGGGGTGCCGAGCAGGCCGAACGCCTCCGGGTGCGAGGTGGCCTGACCCGCGTCCGCGGCGATGCCGACTCGTTTGGCCACGTCACGCAGCCTCGTGGCGTGGGACTCCATCTCCGCGAGGTCGATGTCGTAGGTCATCGCAGGAACCCGCCCTGGCTGAAGTCGTCGTCATCCGGTCGCTGGTGCCGCGGGCGCGGTTGGCGCGGTGGCAAAGGCGGAGGTGGCGGAGGTGGCGGTGGGGTGTCGTCCTCGACCGGGCCGAACCGGAGTTCGGCGCCGTAGCCACCGGCCGGCGGCGGGGGTGGCGGTTGGGCGCTGCGCAGCCGGTCCACCATGAAGTCCATCGCCTGCGAGTCGCCGCCGAGCAAGGGCGTCATCGCCTCCTGCACGGTCGCCGCCACGCGGCTCTGCGCGGCCTGCACGACGCGCAGCACCTCCTGCGCGACGGCCTGGCCGTCCTTGCGCTGCAACGCGGCGCCGAGGTGCAGGTCGACGAGGTTGCCCGCGTCGTTGACGGTCACCGTGATCTGCCCGTCGGCGCTCCGCTCGGTCACCCGCAGGCCGGCCATGGTCTCGCGGATGGCCTCGCTCTTGCGCTGCGCCTCGGCGAGCTTGCCCTCGTACTGCCTGAGCAAGTGCTCCGGATCGGTCATGTTCGCCCCCTTCATCCCTTCCCCCAGGTCATGGCGGAAGGTAGTGGGGCGACAGCGGTGCGTGCCCGGCGTTCGGCACGGTTGGCTCATTGATCACAACGGGGTATCCGGGCAAACCGGACACCCCCGAGGGTCACTCCTCGCCGCGGACGACCTTGCGCAGCTTCGGGAGGCGTTCGGCGATCACGCGTTCGACGCCCCGGCCGGTCGGCTGGTAGTAGTCGCGGCCCACCAGGTCGTCCGGCGCGTACTGCTGGGTCAGCACGCCCTCCGGCACGTCGTGCGGGTACCGGTAGCCCTGGGCGTTGCCGAGCTTCGCCGCGCCCGCGTAGTGGCCGTCGCGCAGGTGCGCGGGCACCGAGCCGATCGCGCCCTTGCGCACGTCCGCCATGGCCTCGCCGATCGCGGTCGTCACGGCGTTCGACTTGGGGGCGGTGGCGAGGTGGATGGTGGCCTGGGCCAGGTTCAGCGCGCACTCGGGCAGCCCGATCAGCTGCACGGCCTGCGCCGCCGCCACGCACGTCTGCAACGCGGTCGGGTCCGCCATGCCCACGTCCTCGCTGGCGTGGATGACGAGCCGCCGCGCGATGAACCTCGGGTCCTCGCCCGCCTCGATCATCCGGGCCAGGTAGTGCAGCGCGGCGTCCACGTCCGAACCGCGGATCGACTTGATGAACGCGCTGGTCACGTCGTAGTGCTGGTCGCCCTGCCGGTCGTAGCGCACGGCCGCCTTGTCGACCGTCGCCTCCAACGTCGGCAGGTCGAGCGAGCCACCCGGGCCGACCGCGTCGGCCGCGGCCTCGAGTGCCGTGAGCGCGCGCCGGGCGTCACCGCCGGCCAGCCGGACCAGGTGGTCCTCGGCGTCCTGCGCGACGGTGATCGTGCCGCCGAGGCCGCGTTCGTCCTCGACCGCGCGCTTGACCAGCACGCGCACCGCGTCGTCGGTCAACGGCCGCAGCTGCAGCACCAGCGACCGGGACAGCAGCGGCGACACGACGGAGAAGAACGGGTTCTCCGTGGTCGCCGCGACCAGCAGCACGATCCGGTCCTCGACCGCGCCGAGCAGCGCGTCCTGCTGGGTCTTGGAGAACCGGTGCACCTCGTCGATGAACAGCACGGTCGACTCGCCGGAGCGGACGAGGCGGCGGCGTGCCTCCTCGATGACCGCGCGCACCTCCTTCACGCCCGCCGACAGCGCGGACAGCGCGGCGAACCGCCGACCCGTCGCCTGGGAGACGAGCGTGGCCAGCGTCGTCTTGCCGGTGCCCGGCGGGCCGTAGAGCATGACCGAGGCGGGCGACGAGCCCTCCACCAGCCTGCGCAGGGGCGCGCCCGGTCCGAGCAGGTGGTCCTGCCCGACCACCTCGTCCAGGGTGCGCGGGCGCATCCGCACGGCCAGCGGCGCGTTGGCGGCGATGCGCGCCGCCTTCTCCTCCGGGTCGACGCCGAACAAGCCGTCGTCGAACAGCCCTTCGTTCACGTGTTCGACTGTAGCTCCCCTGTGCACAGCCGCTGTCCGAGCGTGCAACGGCGGTTCCGCCGCAGGTCGGGGACGGTGCAGGGTGACGGCATGAGCAAGCTGAGTCCGGAGCAGATCGCCCGGCACGCGCACGACGCGGGGTTCCGCGGGCAGGACCTGACGATCGCCGTGGCGGTCGCGCTGGCCGAGTCCGGCGGCGACCCGCGGGCGCACAACGCCACCCCGCCGGACAACTCCTACGGGCTGTGGCAGATCAACATGCTGGGGTCGATGGGGCCCGCGCGGCGGCGCGAGTTCGGGCTGGAGTCGAACCGGGAGCTGTTCGACCCGGCGGAGAACGCCCGTGCGGCGAACAAGATCTCCGGGGACGGGCAGTCGTGGACGCCGTGGACCACGTACACGAGCGGTGCGTACAAGCGTCACCTGGACGAGGCGCGGCGTGGCGTCGAGGGGATGAAGCGGGGCGGCTCGCAGGGTGGGTCCGGCGGCGGCTCACGCGGTGGCGGCTCACGCGGTGGCGGCGGGTTCTCGGTGGACCTGGGCGTGCTGCGCGACTACGCGCGGCGGACCCGGAACTCGGCCGACGACCTCACCGCGCTCGGTCGGCGGCACGTGCGCGAGGTGCGGGAGATCGCCGACGACAGCTTCGGGCGCATCGGCAAGCAGTCCGGGTTCGCCGACGCGTTGGACAACTTCGGCGCGGCCCTGCGCAAGCAGGTCAAGGCGGTCGCGCACAACACCGACGCGCTGGCCACGTCCGCCGGCCGGTCCGCGCGCGCGTACCAGGAGCAGGAGGACGACATCGCCGGCTCGCTGCGCGGCAAGGTCGTCAGCGGCGGAGGGGAAGGGTAGTGGACACCCGGGAGATGGCCCGGCACTTCGCCGAGAGCATGATCGGCCACCGGAACTCGTTGGCGGGCAAGGCCGAGGACGCGGTGAAGGTCCAGTACGCGCTGCACCAGACCGCGGCCGGCCTCACCGACCGGCACGAGGACCAGCGCAAGGCCGCCCGGACCGTGCTGGAGCACTGGAAGGGCGACAACTCCGAGGGGTTCGAGAAGCGCTCGAACCGGCTCGGCAGGCAGCTGCGGGTCACCGCCGACGCCGCCCGTGACGCGGAGAAGATCGTCGCGGGCGTCACGAGCGCGTTGACGACCGGGCACACGCGGGCGCGGCAGGCCGTGGACGAGTACCTCGACCGGGCGGCACGGCTGCTGGACGCGGGCAAGGCCGTCGGCACGCAGGCCGCGCTGCTCAAGGCCGTGGCGGAGGCGGCAGACCTGGAGCCCCGGTACACCAAGGAGACCACCGCGGCCGTCCGGCACGTGCGGGGCGAGCTGGAGGACGCCGCGCGCAAGCTGCGCGCGTTGGAGAAGGACGTCGAGCACGACGGCGTCGCGGACGGCCGGGCCGAACGCACCCGCGGCGGCACGAAGCCGTCCGGCGCCCGTGCCCGCGGCCGTTCGCGGACGATCATCTCGGCCGCACGGCGTGAGCTGGGCACCCGCGAGAACCCGCCGGGCAGCAACCGCAACCCGTACGGGCCGACGGCGGCGTGGTGCTCGTCGTTCGCCACAGCGATGTGGCGCAAGGCGGGCGTGGACATCCCGCTCCTGCCGTTCACCGGCGACGTGTTCCGGTGGGGGCAGCGAAACGGGAAGGCTTACACGTCGTTGAGCGCGGTGAAGCCGGGTGACGTGCTGCTGTTCGGGAGCGGGCCGAGCAGCCCGGCGACCAGCACGCACATCGGGATCGTGGAGAAGGTCTCCGGCGGGACCGTGACGCTGATCGAGGGCAACTCGGGCGACAGCGTGCGGCGGAACACGCACCGGCTGAGCTCTGGGACGTTCTACGGAGGGGTGCACCCGTGATCACGGGGAACGCGCACGACCCGGACACGGGGATTTCGGTGGAGGTCGGTCCCGGCGGCGGGTTGCGGGACCTGGTGCTGGACTCGCGGTCGTTGCGGCTGGGGCAGTCGGGGTTGGCCCGGGCGATCCTGGCGTTGGTCGACACGGCGACGGCGCGGGCGAACGCGCGGGCGCGGCACGTGGTCGGTGACGAGGTGTCGGCGTTGGGGCTGGACGTGCGGGCGAAGCTGGTGGAGTCGGTCGAGGACACGACTCCCGAGACGTGGCGGGTGTGATGGGGCTCGGTGAGCGGTTGGACGCCGTGCGGCGGGAGGCTTCGGCGTCGGGCGTGACGGTGGTGGTCGACCTGCACGGGAAGCTGGTGGACCTGTCGTTCACGCGGGAGGCGTTGACCCTGCGTCCCGCCGCGTTGGCCGGCCTGATCCGCGAGTTGACCGACGAAGCCGCCGCCGCGGCCGTGGCCGAGGGCATGTCGATCGTCGCCGACGTCGTGCCGCCGGACCTGCTCACGTCCTGAGCGTTGAATTCAGGGCACCTGAACGTAGGACTCTCGCGACGCGAACGTAGGACTCTCGCGTCCTGAACGTTCGACACGCGCGTCCTGAACGTAGGACACGCGCGTTCTGAACGTTCGACACGCGCGTTCTGGACGTAGGACACGCGCGAGAGTCCTACGTTCAGGGGGCGAGAGTCCTACGTTCGGGGGTGCCGAGTTCTACGTTCGGGACAGCAGGGTGGTCAGGTGGCGGGTCAGCCACGGGGTGTCGGCGGGCGAGAGGTGGACCCACTCGGTGTGGTGGGACTCCTCGGTGGTCATGGCGTAGCGGCCGGCGGCGGTTTCGGTCCAGCTCAGGACGCGGGAACGGCCGCGTGGACCGGTGGCGGCCAGTTGACCGGTCGACTTGCGCGGCGAGTCCACCAGCGTGGTGATCGACCGGGTGGCGCGGCCGGTGATGTCCGCCTGGGCCAGGGTGCGTTCCAGCGCGGCGTGGCCCGACTGGGCGTAGGCGTCCATCGCGGCGGCGAACACGGACCTGGGCATCCGCACCTGCTCGCCGGGGCCCGCCGGCGCGTCGCCGATGACGCGCGTGATCGCGGACGCCAGGTCGGTGATCGGCTCCAGCGCCACCTCGCGGTCGTTCAGCACGGCCAGCACGCCGCGCCCGCCCCGGGCCGTCGCCAGCACCCGCCACGGGTACGGCCGGAACACCAGCGCGTCCACGGAGACGTCGCCGTGCGCGAGCAGCGTGAACAGGTCCTCCAGCTCCGGCGAGACGTCCGCGCCGTCGGCCAGCCCGGCCTCCGTCAGCGTGCGCAGGACTTCGGCGCCGAGGGCGTCCCGGTCGTCCATCGTCCCGCCGTGCGACGGCACCTCCAGCGGGTAGGGCGGCTCACCCGCGCCCAAGTCCTCCCACAGCAGGTCGAACTCCAGGTGGGACAGGACGACCGCGGTCGCCGAACGTCGCGCCATGACGCCAGAAGGTAGCGGCCGGACGGTGTCTCGCGGGGCAGGTTCGGCAACACCGGTGGCTACGCTGCTCCCCGTGGACGTCGCCGGCGGGTTCCTGACTGTGCGGGCTTCCGGTGCGGCGGCGGCCAAAGCCGCGCTCAGCGGGGGTGCGTCCACCCCGGAGCACATCCAGTTGCTCGTCGGCTGCACGGTCGCCGGCGGGGTGCCCGGCAACGGCGCCGCACTTCGGTTTCCCGATTGCGCGCTGCACGTCCTGCCCGACGTGGTGATGCTGACCGTGGCCGAGGCACGGCTCACCGTCGGCTTCGGCGAGCTCAAACCGCTGATGTTCCAACCGGTCCCTGTCGACGCCGCGCTGCACGCGGTGTTCTCCGCCGCGGTGGCCCACGTGCTCGCCGCCGCGCACGCCCTCGACCCGCACGGCCTGTCCCACCACTTGCTCGGCCTGGCCGAACTCGTGCTGCGCAGCGCGCTGCGGGCCGAGCTGGAACGCGTGGACTCCCTGGTGGCACGGCGGCGCGAGGCGTTGGAGTACATGCGCGAGCACCTGGCGGACCCGGCCCTGAGCGCGGACCGGGTCGCCGAGGCGTTGTTCATCTCGCGCCGCCGCCTCTACCAGCTGTTCGACGACGGGCAGGGCGTGTCCGAGCGCATCCGCGGCCTGCGGATCGACCGGGCCAAGGCGTTGCTCGCCGACCCGGCGAAGGCGGCGCGCGGGATCGGCGAGATCGCGAAGGACTGCGGTTTCGTCAGCGCCGCGCACTTCTCCCGGACGTTCCGCCAGGTGGTCGGGCAGACGCCGAGCGAGTTCCGTAACCGCTGAACTCGACGCCCGAGACGAACCGGCCCGCGATGCCCGCCACCTCCAGCCAACCGCGCCCGGTCGGCGAGTGCAGCGTGAACACCGCGATCCGCGGGTGGTCCGGGTCGCTCACGACGACCTGCAGCTGGGCGCCCGGCCCGGTCACCGGGATGCGTTCCACGATCACCACCGGGTAGCCGGTCGCCGTCTCGCCGCGGGTGACCTCGCGGATCGACGGGCCGTCGAGGTGGAAGCCCAGCTCGCCGGCGTCGGTCGGCCGGTCGACCGGCACCACGCCGGCCATCAGCAGCGCCGGGTCCGCGTCCCGGTGCTCGACCACGGCCAGCAGGCCCGCGCCGTGCCGGTGGGCCAGTTCCGCGGCCTGCGTGGCGGACACCTCCAGCCCGGGGTCGCGGGTGCCTTTGAGTCGTCGCAGCACGGCTAACAGTTCCGCCGCGGTGCGTTCGGGAGTGCCGAGTGCCACCGGGGTCACCCCCGGCACGGGAGCGAGTCTCACCCCAGGCCCGCCCGGAACGCCGCCGCCGCGCCCCTGGTGGACGCGGGTCGAGGTGGGCCGAGCAGCACGGACGCCAGCTCGGCGGTGAGGGACGAGAAGCTCGTCAACGTGTCCGCGATGACCGTCGACGGCTCCTCCGCGCGCAGCCGGTCGGCGACCCGCCTGGCCTCCGCGCGGTGGTCGCGCTCCAGCAGCCGGGCCTCCTCCAGCACGTCGTCCAGCTGACGGCGCAGCTCGTCGTGCCGCGCCACGGCCCGGTCGTGCGCCTCGCCGTCGGCGGCGGTGAAGGACGCCATCGCGCCCGTCCGGTCGAGCTCGTCGGACGCCTCCGCGAGCGCACGCCGCAGACCGAGCGCGCGCCGGTCCAGCTCCTCGGCCCGCCGCTGGTTGCCCAGCAGCGTGGTGGCCCAGCCGTCGAGCACCTCGGCCGCCGCCCGCATCGCGCGCCGCACCGCCGTCAGCTCCGACACCACCGCCTCCAACCGCGTCCTGAACCCGTCCGCCGCCGCGCCCGTCCACGGTTCCGGCGGCGTGCCGGGGACCGTGAGGGGTGTCGAGAACCGCTCGCTCGCCGCCGCCACCGCACCCGCGTGGCCCGGCGCGGGATCGAAACCGAGACCCCGGTAGTCAGTCATGGCGCAGCTCGTCGGCCTGCCGATAGGTCTCACCCGCCGCGCGCAACGCGTCCGCGACGGCGTCCAGCTCGATGCCGCGCAGCACGCCGACCCACTCGGCCGCCAGCTGCTCGGCCGCCTCGGTGACGCCTTCCGGCCCGAGGTCGCCCGACGGCTGCTCCAGCGTGGCCGCGGCGGCGCGCACCTCGTCGGCCACCTCGTCCAACCGCCCCGCGAACGCGGCCAGCGCGTCCGGGTCGACCTGGTAGCCGCCGCTCATTCGCCGAGCACCGGCGGGAACGCGGGCGGCAGGTCGTCGAGCAGGTCGAGGCCGTTGTCGTAGCGGTTGCGGTGCTCGCCGTCCTCCTCGCGGTTGCCCGGCGCCATCGGCGGGTACATGCCGAAGCCCTGCGGGCCGCCCACGCCGACGACCGGTCCCACGCCACCGCGGGCCGCCGCACCGCCCGGCACCGCGCCGAGCACACCGGACGCGCCACCCGGGCCGAAGCCGTGACCACCGCCGCCGACCCCGCCGCCGATCCCGTGGCCGACGCCCTGACCGTGGCCGAACGAGCCGCCACCCGGACCGAACCCGGACTGCGAGCCGAACCCGCCGGGACCTCCCTGGCCACCGGGGCCGGGCGCGCCGGCGGCGGCGACGGACGTCGTGCCCTCGCCAGGCCGCACGCCGGGCTGGAGAGGTGCGGGGTCGGCCGGGCTGACGGGCCTCTCGTGGACCGGAGGCGGCGCGGTCCACGGCGCGGGCAGCGGCACGGGCCGGTAGTCCGACGTCGGCTGCGTCACCGCCGGCGCCTCGTCGAACACCGGCAGCTGCTTCCCGATCCCGTGGCTGGCCGCCTCGTACTGCTCCATCACCCGGACCGCCCGGTCCATGGCCTCCTGCTGCTCGCGCTTGTCCGGCAGGTGGTCGTCCAGCAGCTGGTCGAGCATGTACGCGCCCTGCGGCCCGTCGAGCGCGGTGACGTCGTACCCGGCGCGGAACCACTTCTCGGCGTCGGGGTGCACCGGCTCGGGTATCGCCCGGGCCGCCTCCTCCACCGCCGACGTGTAGCCGTCGAGGCCGGCGCCGACCTGGGCCGCGTGCCGCGACGACTCGACGCCCCACTTCGTCAGCTCCGACGCGGACGCGGCCGCCGCCACCGCCGACGGCCCGCGCCACGACAGCACGAGGTTCTGCACGATCTTCTGCACGTCCGCGGTCGCCTGGTCGATGTCGGCCGCCAGCCGCTGCCACTCGTAGGTGCGCGTGGCCATCTGCGCGGCGTCGGCCGACTTCACCATGTC
This sequence comes from Saccharothrix sp. NRRL B-16348, assembly GCF_001280085.1. Taxonomy (GTDB): domain Bacteria; phylum Actinomycetota; class Actinomycetes; order Mycobacteriales; family Pseudonocardiaceae; genus Actinosynnema. Next base: position 69,744 of record NZ_LGED01000244.1, read on the forward strand.
CCAGAGCTGCCGGTGCGTGTACGCCCGCCAGTTGATCTCGCCGAAGCTGTCCGGGTCGCGGTTGGCCCGGCGCTGCTTCACCCGCTTCGCGTTGCGCCGGCGGGTGGCCGGCGAGTAGTCGTGGAAGTCGGACCAGTACCCGCCCTTGCGCTCGCGCTCGTTCACCGGAGCCGCTCCAGGTCGTGCCGCACCTGCTCGTCCTGCGCCTGCTGGGTCTTGGCCACCTGCTCCAGCGAGTCGCGCAGCAGCGTCAGCTCGCGAAGGTACGACCGCAGCGCCGTGCGCACACCGCCGCCGACGTCGCCGCCGCGCAGGCCGAACGCCCGGCGCATGTTCAGCGCGACCGGGCCCTTGCCGTCGCCGAGCGGCTGCTCCATCTCGCGGTCCGCGCGGGACAGCAGCTCGGTCACCACGCCGTGCAGCCGTTCGAGGTCGGACGCCGCCGTGGTGAAGGAGGCCAGGTCCAGCTCGATGAAGTCACCGCCCTCGGCGACCACGCCCGCCGCGCCCGCGCCGGTCGGCCCGGACACCACCGGCACCGCGACCGCGCCACCGCGCCGCTCATCGCGCAGCTCTTCGCGCATCCGCCTGGCGTCCTCGACGCCCCGCACCCTCACGACCATGGAGCACATCGTGGTGTGCCCGCGCGCGGGTGACCAGACCGGGTGCACAGCGGGAGCAGCGGCGGTGCACGATCGGACAAGCCCGGCACGTGATCCGGCCCGGCCGAGCGCGCCCGCCACACGGCCAGTCCCCCGCTGCCAGGCGCGATTCCGACCCGCCGATCACGCGCGGCCGAACCCGGCCGGCGGTGCACGGACCGACAAGCCGAGACCTCAGCCGGCCGTGCGCGATCCAGCCGACCGGCCGGGCACGGTCCGACAAGCCGAACCCCGCCGGTCGTACGAGCCGACCCGGCGTGATCGGACCTGGCCGGCGGTGCGTGAGCCGGGCAGGTGCTGTGCGAAAATCGTCCCCCGTGCCGTCACCTGCCGTTCACGCGCGCGCCGTGTTGCTCGCCGGCCCCTCCGGTTCGGGCAAGTCCACCCTCGCCGAACGCCTCGGCCTGCCCGTGCTGCGGCTCGACGACTACTACCGCGAGGGCGACGACCCGCTGCTGCCCCGTGACGAGGCCGGCCGCCCGGACTGGGACGCCGAGGGCTCCTGGAACACCGCAGACGCCCTGGCCGCGGTGGTCGAGCTGGCCACCACCGGCACCGTCGAGGCGCCCGTCTACGTGCTCGGCGAGGACCGGCGGGTCGGCTGCCGCACGGTGACCGCGCCCGGCCTGTTCATCGCCGAGGGCCTGTTCGCGGACCGGCTGGTGGCGGGCTGCCGCGAGGCGGGCGTGCTGGCCGACGCCCTGGTGCTCGCGCCGAACGCGGTGGTGACGTTCGCCCGCCGGTTCGCCCGTGACGTGGCCGAGGCGCGCAAGCCGGTGCCGCTCCTGGCCCGCCGCGGCCTGCGGCTGCTGCGCGAGCACTCCGGCGTGGTGCGCCGGTGCGTGGACGCGGGCATGCGGCCGGTCCGCCCGGACCGCGTGGAACTCGCCACGATCGGGGGCATGGCGCCCGCGGCGGTGTAACCCGGACGTGTCGGGGGTACCTGCCGGCATGGCTGAGTTCGAGCACGAGCAGACGGTGCCGGTCGACGCGCGCGTGGTGTTCGACCTGGCCCGGGACGTGACCGCGATGGAAGCGTGGCTGCCGGACGGGCTGCAGGTCGAGCCGAGCGGCCCGGAGCGGATCACCGGACGGGTGTCGATGGGCGACGAGATCGACGAGGCCGAGGGCTACCTGGCCGCGGACCCCGAGCAGCGCAGGCTGGAGTGGGGCGACCTGGAGGGCGGCGGCTACTCGGGGTGGCTCCAGGTGGACGACGAGGGTCCGGGCCGCAGCCGCGTGGTGCTGCACCTGGACGTCGCCGGCGAGCACCGGGCGGCGGTCGGCGGCGAGGCGCACGAGATCACCGACGAGCACCTCGTCCAGGCCCTGAGCCGGCTCGCATCGCTTGCGACACAAAGCGTTACGTGACCGTTTTCACTGATCATCAAGTTTGAACGCGGAAAAGCGACACCTAGTGTGAACGCCGTTCACCTGGGCACGTCTGCACGTCGAGGCCCCGGATCACTTTCAAGGGAGCTTCGATGTTCCGCGCTTTGCGGAGCCGCAACTACCGCCGCTGGGCGTTCGCCGACCTGATCTCGGTGACCGGCTCGTGGATGCAGTTGATCGGTCTCAACTGGGTCGTGCTCGACCGCACCGGCTCGGCCACCTCGGTGGGCATCTCGGTGCTGCTGGGCACCCTGCCGTCGGTGCTGCTCGGCCCGTGGGCCGGCTCGCTGGCCGACCGGCTGCCGGTGCGCCGGATCATCCTCGCCTGCCAGGCGCTGCACGCCGTGCTGGCCGCGGTGCTGGCGCTCGTGGTGTGGCAGGGCGCGTCCATCACGGTGGTGTTCGCGCTGACGTTCGCGGCGGGCCTGGTGTCGGTGTTCGACCTGCCCGCGCTGGGCCGGTTCGGCGCGCAGGTGGTGCCCCGGGAAGACCTGGGCAACGCGGTCGCGCTCGGCTCGGTGCTCAGCTCGACCGGCCGCATCCTGGGCATGAGCAGCGCCGCGGTGCTGGCCGCCGCGCTCGGCTCACCCGCCCTGTTCCTGATCAACTCGGTCAGCTTCCTGGCCGTCATGGGCGCGGTGATGACCATCCGCCGCGCCGAGCTGCACCCGTTGGCGGCCAGCCCGGCCGACCGGGTCGGCGTGACCGCGGGCCTGCGGTACGTCGCGGCCAGCGGACGGCTGCTCCTGCTGTTCGCGCTCGGGTTCACGCTGTCCAGCCTCGGCCGCAACTACCAGGTCACGATGGCCGCGATGAGCCCGGACGCGACCGTCTACGGCCTGCTGTCGACGGTGTTCGCGATCGGCACCGTGGTGGGCGGGCTGGCCGCGGCGGCGCGCCGGACGCTGACCGTGCGGCTGCTGCTGGTGGTCGCCTGCGTGACGAGCCTGCTCCAGGTGACGAGCGGGTTGGTGCCGGGCATGCTCGGCTTCGCCATCGTGCTGCTGCCGATCGCGGCGGGCGCGGTCGTCATCGACACGACCATGAGCACGCGGATCCAGCTGGACACCGCGGACGGGATGCGCGGCAGGCTGCTGGCGGTCAACTCGGCCGTCGGCGCGGCGGCGGGCGCGGTGGGCGCACCGCTGCTCGGCTGGCTGTGCGAGCGGATCGGCGCGCCGGAGACGCTGGTGCTCGCGGGCGTGCTGACGCTGCTGGCGACGGTGTTCGCGGCGTCCGTGCTGGCCGCCCCGGCGCACCGCCGGACGGCGTTGGCGCACCGCGTGCTGCGCAGGCCGCACCAGCCGGCGCCGCCCGCCGGTCACCCGCACGGCCCAGTGCGCCCCGCGAAACGTCCGAGGCGGCGTGCGCGCGTCCGGGTGTAGCCGGGCGCGTCCGTAGAGCGGCACGCGCTGCGCCGCTGAGATGCACTGCGTAGTCGCCCATTCACAGATGAGATATGCGCGGTTACAGTCATGTCCTGTTCCTGGGAGCGCTCCCAGAACCTCAACGAGGAGGTGGACGACGTGACGGCCCGACGATGGATCGCGCTGGCCTCGGCCGGTGTGGCAGCCCTGCTGATCGCGACGCTCGTGAACGTGATCAGCCCGACCGCGGCGTCCGCGCACGGCGCCATGATGACGCCCGGCAGCCGGACCTTCATGTGCTGGAAGGACGGCCTGTCGCCGCAGGGCGACATCCGCCCGCAGAACCCGGCCTGCGCCGCCGCGGTCTCGTCCGGCGGCACCAACGCGCTCTACAACTGGTTCGGCGTGCTGCGGTCCGACGGCGCGGGCCGCACCAGCGGCTTCATCCCCGACGGCAAGCTGTGCAGCGGCGGCAACCCGACGTTCTCCGGGTTCGACATCGCCCGCAACGACTACCCGGTGACCCACCTCACCGCCGGCGCCAACTTCTCCTGGACCTACAACAAGTGGGCCGCGCACCCCGGCACGTTCCACCTGTACGTCACCAAGGACAGCTGGAGCCCGACCCGGCCGCTGGCGTGGAGCGACTTGGAGAGCACGCCGTTCCACAGCGTCACGAACCCGGCGAACAGCGGCCCCGTGGGCAGCGTCGACGGCAAGTACTACTGGAACGCGAACCTGCCGTCCGGCAAGTCCGGTCGCCACATCATCTACTCGGTGTGGACCCGCTCGGACAGCGCCGAGACGTTCTACAACTGCTCGGACGTCGTGTTCGACGGCGGCAACGGCCAGGAGACCGGCGTCGGCAACGGTGGCGGCACGACCACGACCACCACGACGACGACCACCACGTCGACCAGCACCAGCACGACCACCACGACCCCGACCAGCACCACGACCACGACGCCGAACAACCCGGGCGACCCGAGCTGCATGGCGATCTACAAGATCACCAGCTCGTGGTCGGGCGGCTTCCAGGCCGAGGTCGAGCTGATGAACCACAGCAAGAGCGCGTACAACGGCTGGACCGCCACCTGGACGTGGGGCGGCAACCAGGCCATCAACAGCCTGTGGAGCGGCGTCAAGTCCGGCTCCGGCACGCAGGTGATCGTCAAGAACGCGGCGTGGAACGGCACGGTGGCCCCCGAGACATCGGTGAAGTTCGGCTTCACGGCCAACTACTCCGGCACCAACTCGTTGCCCACGGTGACCTGCACCAGCCCGTGATCCCCCTGTCGGGCTGAGTCGGGAGAGCTACTCCAGGCGGAACCCGAACGGGAGCTCCAGCCGGTGCCGGGCGAGCAGCCCGGTGTCGGCCAGGAGCTCCCGCGTCGGTCCGTCGGCCACCACGACGCCGCCGTCGATCAACACGCTGCGCGGGCACAACTGCAAGGCGTAGGGCAGGTCGTGGGTGACCATCAGCATGGTGCGGTCCAACCGCAGCAGCACCTCGGCCAGCTCTCGGCGGGCCACCGGTTCCAGGTTCGCCGAGGGCTCGTCGAGCACCAGGATCTCGGGGTCGCAGGCCAGCACGGTGGCCAGCGCGACGCGGCGGCGCTGCCCGCCGGACAGGTGCAGCGGCGACCGGTCGGCGAACGCCTCCATGCCGACGGCGGCCAGCGCGCGCTCCACCCGCTCGTCCAGCTCCGCGCCGCGCAGCCCGAAGTTCGCCGGGCCGAACGCCACGTCCTGCCGCGCGGTGGGCAGGAACAGCTGGTCGTCGGGGTCCTGGAAGACCACGCCGACGCGGCGGCGGATCTCCTTGAGGTGCGCCTTCTCCACCGGCAGCCCGGCCACCTCGACCCGGCCGGAACCACCGCCCAGCACGCCGTTGAGGTGCAGCGCGAACGTCGTCTTGCCCGCGCCGTTCGGCCCGAGGACGGCGACGCGCTCACCGCGTTCCACCCGCAGGTTCACCCCGTAGAGGGCCTGGTGGCCGTCCGGGTACGCGTACGCCAGCTTCTCCACCACCAGCGCGGGCGCGGTCCGCCGAGGCTCGACGGACACCCCTTCCCCGGCGCCGCTCCCGTCGGGCATCCGGCCCGTCCAGCCGCGCGACACCATCGCCAGGTGCACCCTCTCGCCTCGTTCGTAGGACCGGATGAACAGGCTGCCGATGCCGCGCGCGGTCGCGCCGAGCTGCCAGAGGAACCTGGGGTCGTCGCCGCGGGAGATCCGGGCCACCCGCATCCGCCTGGCCTCGCCCACGATCACCTCGGCGTACCGCAGCATCAGCGTCGCGATGGTGATCAGCACCGACGGCAGCCGCAGCCGTTGCAGGCCGAGCAGCAGGTCCTGCGGCGCGGTGGTGGCGGCGAGCGTCAACGACGTGAGCAGCCCGAGCGTGCCCTTGACCAGGATGTTCCACCCGGCCAACGCGCCCTCCACCGAGACTGTCAGGCCGAGCACGTCCACCCGCTCCCCCGCGCCGGTGAACGGCAGCAGCACGGCCAGCAGCACGAACGGCACCTCGATCACCGACCGCGCGGCGAACCAGCGCACCGGCACGCGGGCCACCGCCCACACCGCCGTGAGCGCGAGCAGGTACGCGCCGAACGCCCAGAACGCCTCGCGCGGCGTGGCCACCACGCACAGCACCGCCACCACCGCAGCGACGATCTTCACCTGCGGCGCGAGGCGGTGCACCGGCGAGTCGCCCGGCCGGTGCAGGAAGCCGTGGCCCGCACTCACCCCGCGTCGGGCTTCGCGGCGGCCCCGGGACGCTTGCGCAGCAGCCAGAACAGCCCGCCCGCGACGGCCAGCGTGAGCACCACGCCGAGGACGCCCGCGAGGCCGGTGAACCGGTCGTCGCCGCCCAGCGCGTAGTCCGCCAGCGGCCACCCGGCCAGCGGGTGGTCCTGCGCGTGCTCGGCGATGCCGTGCTGCTCGGTCACGTGGTCCAGCCCGTCCGGGTCCGAGTCGGCGAAGTAGGCCACCACGCCCGCCAGCAGCAGGCTGACCACCGCGAACCCCACGAAGAAGCGCTTCACGCCCTCAACTCCAGCTTCTGCGGCACGCCGCGCAGCAGGTGCACCAGGTCGGGTCGGGCCGCCGCGACCGCGGTCACGGTCACCGCGGTGATCACGCCCTCGCCGATGCCGATCAGCACGTGCACGCCGAGCACCGCGGCGGCGACCGTGCCGAACGCGACACCGCCCTGGCCGCCGATCGCGTACTCCAGCACGAACCCGAACGACGCCAGCACCGTGTTGACCAGGGCGGACACGAACGCGACCGCGGCCAGACCGCCCTTGCCGCGGGTGGCGAGCCTGCGCAGCGCCACCGCCGTCAGGTAGCCGACCGCGGTGCCGACCAGGGCCATGTTGGTGACGTTCGCGCCGAGCGCGGTGATGCCGCCGTCGGCGAAGAAGAGGGACTGGACGACCAGCACGATCGTCACGCACAGCGCGCCGACCCACGGCCCCACCAGGATGGCGGCGAGGGCGCCGCCGAGCAGGTGCCCGCTGACGCCGGGCAGCACCGGGAAGTTCAGCATCTGGGTGGCGAACACGAACGCCGCCACCAGCCCCGCCATCGGCGCGGTCCTGTCGTCGAGGTCGCCGCGCGCCTTGGCCAGCGCCACCCCGACGCCCGCCACGGCCACCGCGACGAACAGCAACGAGGTCGGCGCGTTCAGCAGGCCGTCGCTCATGTGCATTGCTACCGGATCGGACACGCGCACCACGCTAGTTGCAACTACTACGCAATGGCCAGCTCCGTGCAACAACGATTCTGATCACACCACCGGGTGAATCGGGTCGTCCGGACAGGCGAGGTGGGTGGGCGACGCCCGACGAGGGGAAATCCCTGTCATCGAGCCCGGCGGGCCCGTCCACTGGAGGGGTCCGAACACCGTCACGGAGGGCAGAACCATGTCCCGGATCACCCGACTCCTCCCCGCCGCCGCCTTGACGTTCGCCACCGTCGCGCTGCCCGTCGCCACCGCCGGCCCGGCGTCGGCGACGATCGCCGCCTGCGTGGACCACCTCGCGTCGCACGGGTACCAGGTCACCTACGAGCACGAAGAGGCGTGCTGGCGGGGCTCGATGGGCGAGCTCACCGGCTGCATCGAAGACCTCGAGGGCCTCGACGTGTGGCGCTACATCGCGCACGAGGCCTGTCTCCTCGCCGGCCGGGAGTAAGCGGCACTGACCAGCGGCGATCACGCGAACGTGACGCGCCGGCCGGTGGCACTATGCTCTGCCTGCGATGACTCTCACCGACCGCCTGCCGGCCACCCCCGACCCCGACGTCCTCTACGACACCTTCGCCGAGTGGGCGAGCGGGCGTGGGCTGTCGCTGTACCCGGCGCAGCAGGAGGCGTTGATCGAGATCGTCTCCGGCTCGAACGTCATCCTCAGCACGCCGACCGGCTCCGGCAAGTCGCTGGTCGCCATCGGCGCGCACTTCGCCGCGATGGCGGAGGGCAAGCGGACGTTCTACACCGCGCCCATCAAGGCCCTGGTGTCCGAGAAGTTCTTCGCCCTGATCGAGACGTTCGGCGCGGAGAACGTCGGCATGATGACCGGCGACGCGAGCGTCAACGAGACCGCGCCGATCATCTGCTGCACCGCCGAGATCCTGGCCAACATCGCCCTGCGCGACGGCACGCGGGCCGATGTCGGCCAGGTCGTCATGGACGAGTTCCACTTCTACTCCGAGCCCGACCGCGGCTGGGCGTGGCAGGTGCCGCTGATCGAGCTGCCGCAGGCGCAGTTCCTGCTCATGTCCGCCACCCTGGGCGACGTCACGTTCTTCGAGAAGGACCTGACCCGCCGCACCGGCCACCCGACGACCGTGGTCCGCTCCGCCGAACGCCCGGTGCCGCTGAACTTCCAGTACGTCACCACCCCGCTGCACGAGACGATCGAAGAGCTCCTGCACGGCCGCGAGGCCCCGGTCTACGTGGTGCACTTCACCCAGGCCTCGGCCCTGGAACGCGCGCAGTCGCTGATGAGCGTGAACGTCGCCACCCGCGCCGAGAAGGACGCCATCGCGGCCATGATCGGCCGGTTCCGGTTCACCTCCGGGTTCGGCAAGACGCTGTCCCGCCTGGTCCGGCACGGCATCGGCGTGCACCACGCGGGCATGCTGCCGAAGTACCGGCGGCTGGTGGAGCAGTTGGCGCAGGCCGGCCTGCTGAAGGTCATCTGCGGCACGGACACCCTCGGCGTCGGCATCAACGTGCCCATCCGCACGGTCGTCTTCACCGCCCTGTCGAAGTACGACGGCCAGCGCACCCGCCACCTCAAGGCGCGCGAGTTCCACCAGATCGCGGGCCGGGCGGGCCGCGCGGGCTACGACACCGTCGGCACGGTCGTGGTGCAGGCGCCCGACCACGTGGTGGAGAACGAGAAGGCGCTGGCCAAGGCGGGCGACGACCCGAAGAAGCGGCGCAAGGTGGTGCGCAAGAAGGCGCCCGAGGGCTTCGTGTCGTGGAGCGACCAGACCTTCGAACGGCTCAAGAACGCCGAGCCCGAGCCGCTGACGTCGAGCTTCCAGGTCAGCCACGCCATGCTGCTCAACGTGATCGGCAGGCCGGGCGACGCGTTCGGCGCGATGCGCCACCTGCTGGAGGACAACCACGAGGACCGGCCCGCGCAGCGCAGGCACATCCTGCGGGCCATCCAGATGTACCGGGGCCTGCTGGCGGCGGGCGTGGTGGAGCGGCAGGGCGGCGAGATCCGGCTCACCGTGGACCTGCAGGTGAACTTCGCGCTCAACCAGCCGCTGTCGCCGTTCGCGCTGGCCGCGATCGAGCTGCTGGACCGCGAGTCGCCGTCGTACGCGCTCGACGTGCTGTCGGTGGTCGAGTCCACTCTGGACGACCCGCGCCAAGTGCTGTCCGCGCAGGAGCACAAGGCGCGCGGCGAGGCCATCGGCGCGATGAAGTCCGAGGGCATCGAGTACGACCAGCGGATGGAGCTGCTCGACGAGGTGACGTACCCGAAGCCGCTCGCCGAGCTGCTGGAGGCCGCGTTCACCACGTACCGGCGCGGGCACCCGTGGGTCGCCGACCACCACCTGTCGCCGAAGTCCGTGGTGCGGGACATGTTCGAGCGGGCGATGACGTTCACCGAGTACGTCTCCCATTACCAGTTGGCGCGCTCCGAGGGCCTGGTGCTGCGGTACCTGGCCGACGCGTACAAGGCGCTGCGGCAGACCGTGCCCGAGGACGCCAAGACCGAGGAGCTCAGCGACCTGCAGGAGTGGCTGGGCGAGCTGGTCCGCCAGGTCGACTCCAGCCTGCTGGACGAGTGGGAGAAGCTGCGCAACCCGGCCGAGGAGGCCGCCGAGACGTCGTTGAGCGACGCGCCGCCGGCCGTCACCGGCAACGTGCGGGCGTTCCGGGTGCTGGTGCGCAACGCGTTGTTCCGGCGGGTGGAGCTGGCCGCGCGGCGCAACTACTACGAGCTGGGCCGGCTGGACGGCGACGCGGGCTGGGCCGCCGAGGACTGGCAGGACGCGCTGGAGCCGTACTTCGAGGAGCACGACGAGATCGGCATGGGCCCGGACGCGCGCGGACCGGCGCTGCTGGTGATCACCGAGGAGCCGGGGCTGTGGCGGGTGCGGCAGATCCTGGACGACCCGGCCAAGGACCACGACTGGGGCTTCACCGCCGAGGTCGACCTGGCCGAGTCCGACGAGATCGGCACGGCCGCGCTGCGGATCACCGAAGTCGGCAGGCTGTAGCAGGGGCCATCCGGTGGTACTCCGGTGCGGGCCGGGGTACGAGCATGTCAACGTCGGGACAGAGCGGAGGCGGTTGACCCTGTCGCAGGACGAGTTCGGCGTGCTGGGGTCCCTCGTGGTACGCCGGAACGGCCGCTCGGTCCCCGTCACCGCCGCCAAGCACCGCATCGTCCTGGCCACCCTGCTGCTGGACGCGAACCGCTCGGTGCCCGCGAGCGACCTGATCCGCCGGGTGTGGGGCGAGACGCCGCCGGACCGCGCGGCGCAGACCCTGCCGGTGTACGTGATGCGGTTGCGGCGCGCGCTCGGCGAACCGCCGCTGATCCACACCACCCCGACCGGCTACCGGATCGACGTGCCGCCGGACGCGCTGGACCTGAACCGGTTCGAGGCGTCGGCCGAGCAGGGCGCGAAGCTGGCCGCCGCCGAGGACTTCACCGGCGCCGCCGAGTCCTACGAGCGGGCGCTGGAGTGCTGGCACGGGCCGCCGCTGGCCGACGTGCCGTCGGAGTCGCTGCACGAGACGGAGGTGCCGAACCTCGCCGAGCAGCGGCTGCGGGTGATCTCCGAGCTGGTGGACGTGAAGCTGCGGCTCGGCCGGTCCGACGAGGTGATCGCGGACCTGCGCCGGCTGACCGCGCAGCACCCGTTGCGAGAGCGGTTCTGGTCGCAGCTGATGGTGGCGCTGTACCGGGTGGACCGGCAGGCCGACGCGCTGGACGCCTACCGGCAGGCGTCCACGGCGTTGGCGCGCGAGCTGGGCGTCGACCCCAGCGACTCGCTGCGCGCCGTGCACCACTCGATCCTCACCGGCGACCCGGCGCTGCACCTGCCGGCCGCGAGCACGTGGGCGCCGGTGTCTCAGCTGCCCGCGCCGGTGGGCAACTTCGTCGGCCGCGGCGCGGAGCTGACCCGGGTGACGGGGTTGCTGACCCGCGGCACGGCGACCGTGGTCGTGTGCGGGCCGCCGGGCGTCGGCAAGACGGCGTTCGCCATCTCGGTGGGGCACGCGGTGCGCGACCGGTACCCCGACGGGCAGCTGTACGTGAACCTGCGCGGGCACTCCACCTCGCCGCCACTGCCGACGTCCGCCGTGCTGGCGCGGTTCCTGCGGGCGATGGGCGTGCGGGCCGACCACATCCCGGTGGACGAGGACGACCTCGTCGCCGGCTACCGGGCCCGGCTGCGCGGCCGACGGGTGCTGATCACGCTGGACAACGCCGCGTCGGTGGACCAGGTGCGGCCGCTGCTGCCCGCCGACCCCGGCTGCTCGGTGCTGATCACCAGCCGCAACGAGCTGCGGCTGCGCGGCACGTCCGTGCGGCTGGACGTGCTGCGGGGCGACGAGGCGTGGAAGCTGCTGGCCCGGTCGCTGGGGCCGGAGGCGGCGGCGACGCAGTTCGACGCGCTCGGCGAGCTGGCCAAGCTGTGCGGGTACCTGCCGCTGGCGCTGCGGATCGCGTTGGGGAACCTGGTCGGCTCGTCGCACGCGGACGTGGCGTCGTACGTGGAGGAGTTGCGCGGCGGCGACCGGTTGGCCGCGCTGGCGGTGGACAACGACGACACGGCGGCGGTGCGGCGGGCGTTCGACCTGTCGTACGCGGCGTTGGCGCCGGGCGCGGCGCGGCTGTTCCGGCTGGCCGGTCTGCTGCCGGGGCCGGACTTCAGCGTGTTCGGCGCGGCGGCGCTGCTGGACGCGCCGGAGGACGTCGCCCGCGGGCTGCTGGAAGACCTGGCGTCGGCGCACCTCGTGCAGCGGGTCGGCGCGGACCGGTTCGCGCTGCACGACCTGCTGCACGACTACGCGGCGGACCGGGCCGAGGCGGCGGGCGAGGACCTGGCCGCAGCGCGGCAGCGGCTGTTCGACTGGTACCTGCGCACGGCGGCCGAGGTCGGGAACGTGCTGTACCCGGAGCTGGGCTCGTCCGGGCCGCCCCGGATGAGCCCGGACGACGCCAGGGCGTGGCTGGCCGCCGAACGGGCCAGCGTGCTGGCGGCGACCGAGCACTGCGCGGCGCACGGGCCGTTGCCGATGGCGTGGCAGCTGGTCAACTCGGTGAGCGGCTACCTCGGGTCGCACGGGCACCACGTGGAGTTCCTGAACGCGGTCGGCGCGGCGCTGGGCGCGGCGCGGGTGGCCGGTGACCACGACGCCGAGACGTTGATGACGGTGTGGCTGGCGACCGAGCACCGGAACCTGGGCAACCTGCGGGTCGCGCAGCGGTACCTGCGGGCCGTGCGGCCGTCCGCGCGGGCGGAGTGGCTGCACGTCGGGCTGGACGGGATCGTGCACCTGGAGCTCGGCGAGCTGCCCGCCGCGCTCGCGTCGTTCGAGCGGGTGGCGGAGCTGGGCGAGGTCGACGGCGCCCTGCCGCACGTGCGGATCTCGGCGCTGACCGGGCTCGGCGCGGTGTGGCTGATGCGCGGCGACCTGGCGACGGCCGAGTCGTTCCTGTCGGCGGGGCTGGAGCTGGCGCGGGCGGCCGACGGGGTGAACATCGAGGCGGCGTGCGCGGCGCTGCTCGGGCGGTGCAGCACGGCGTCCGGTGACTACGCGCGGGCGGCGGAGCTGCAGCGCTACGCGTTGGAGGCGTGGTACCGCAGCGGCGCGCGGCACCCGCGGGCGGAGTCGATGGCGCACCTGGCGGCGGCGCTGTGCCTGGGCGGGGAGCACGCGGAGGCGATGCGGACGGCGCAGCGGGCGTTGGCGCTGGTGCAGGAGCTGGGCGGGAGCCGGCGGATCGAGTCTGAGGTGCACAACGCGCTCGGTCTGGTCCTGCGCCACCTGGGCGAACCGGCCCGCGCCGTGGCCGCCCACCTGCGTGCGCTGGAACTGGCCACGTCGTCCGAGTACCGCTACGGCATCGCCCGCTCGCACGTCAACCTGGTCCACGCCCTGGCCGCCGACGGCCGCCTCGCCGAAGCCCTCCGCCACGCCCGCGTGGCCCACGACCTGGCCTCCCGCAGCGGCTTCGGCGAGTTCGAATCCCTGGCCGCCACCGCCCTGACCGACCTGACCTGAGCGACGTGAGGTCGGTCAGCCGCCGGCCGTCCGCGCGACAAGGTGCCTCTCTACATAGGCCAGGTCGAGGGAGCAATGGTGGGCGAGACGCTCATGCTTGCGCCGCAGCGGAGAGTCGATCTGCTGTCCCTCACGCAGGGTGACCACGATCATCGGCCTCGTTGTCATCTCCACGGCCGCGTTCACTGCCGCCCACAGCAGGTCGCGGAAGGTTCCGGGCTTACCCCAGCACACGTACCTCCGCGCGCTCCCAAGGTTCGCTTGGCAGTGCATGGGCTTCTCTCGGATCGAGTTCGGCACGATGTTCCAACCATCGCCCAAGGAGCGGCGTACGAGTTCCGCCGGGTCCGTGAGTCGCTTGGTCGTGTACTCGGCGAAGGGGCCTACGCCCTCGAGGGCACGGGCGTACTCCTTGAGCGGACCGTCCTTCAGCCAAACCCTGATGTGCTCGGCCGTGTACCAGTCCGCGAGTTCACCGCCAATGGCCGGATCCTCGATCCACCGGGCGTACTGCCGGGTCTTGTCGCGCGCTGACATCGCCTCCCAGTCGAGCGACTCGACCTGCAGGAACAACTCCCGTACCACCGCTTCGCGGACGGCCTTGGGAATCTCGAGATCCGCGGTCAACACTCCCCCTTCGCATCGACGTGCACGACGTCAACCCGCTCCGGCGGATCGAACGGCCCTGGCCACCCGCTCGACGACGGCCGCCGGGTCCTCGTGCTCCCATGCCCGGATCACTGTCCAACCGGCCTCCCCCAGCAACCGGTTGGTCGTCTCGTCGCGCTGCTTGTTGCCTTCGATCTTTTGCCGCCAGAACTCCGAGTTGGTCGAGGCCGGCCGGTAGTGCTCCGGGCAACCATGCCAGTAGCAGCCGTCGACGAACACCGCGACCTTGACGCGCGGGAACACCACGTCGGCGGTCCGGCGGACCTCGACCATGGGACGTGTGGAGACCCTGTACCTCAGACCGCGTGCGTGCAGCATCGACCGCAACCGCATTTCCGGAGCCGTGTCCCGCCCCCGGTTGCCCCGCATCGACGCGCGCACCTCGGGCGAGGAGGCCCAGGAGCCCTCAGGTCGCGCCGCGTCCCGCACGAGCCCTTCGGCCCGGGCGTGTTCCCATCCGACGGCGAGGTTCCTGATCCGGGATGGCTGGTCTACGGCGCGGAGGTGCCTGGTGCGCACCTGACCGCGGTCGGTCCACCGCAGGTAGGCGTGCACGGCACCAGAGGCACGGCGCCTCAACTCGACGGTGCCCTGTGCCTCCCCACCCTCGACGGGGACGATTCGGCGGTGACGGCCGCCGGCGGCGCGGTCCTGCTCCGCGGACGCGGTCGCACGGCTCCGTCCCCTGGGTGCCTTCCAAGCCCGTTCCGGCAGGCGGCGATCATCGACGCGGGTCACCGCGGCACGTCCCCCACCGGTCACGACGCGTTCTCCACCTCGTCGAGGCTCCGGGCGACCGCCTTGGCGAACACCTCACCCAACCGGACCGGAACGGCATTGCCGAGTTGGCGCATCTTCTCGCCTCTCGGGCCACTGAGCTTCCAGTCGTCAGGGAAGGTCATGACCCGCGCGGTCTCCCTGACGGTCATGTAGCGGTGGCGGTAGACCCGCTTTCCAGGCGGCGCTTCCTCATCGACGAGGTCGTCGGTCAACAGCACGGACTCACCGCCTGGCACGCCGTGCACACCGGCCTTCACCGTCTTGGCCGGGCGGTCCAACTCGTTCGGGGTGTGTCCGGGGTAGATCCTCGCGTCCGGCCATCCGATGTGGTCGGTGATCGGTCCGTCGGGGAAGTACTCGCGGCGATCCAACCTGTCCCAAGCGATCGGCTGAAGCGATTCGTTGCCGTCCACGCCCATGACGGCGTCCCTGAGCGTGCGCCAGGGCAGCAGGCCGTCATTCCCCAATGGAACATCGGGATACCGATTCATGACGCGCTCGCGCACATGGTCAGGCACTTTCGGGTGCCGTGCCCAGTACTCACCGCTGTGCATGGAGTGGATCAGCGCGGCCTCTGAATGGGTCGGTCGCACGGCCTTCCTGAAGGCCGTCAGGTCGACCCCGAGGTCCGCTCGGAACGCGACGATGATGACCCGATTCCTGATCTGGGGTACGCCGTAGTCCGCCGCGTTCACCTGGGTCATAACGACCTCGTAGCGCATCTGCGGGTCGACAGACTCCACGTCGGTGTCCTTCAGCACGGTGTCGTGCTCAAGCCACGTCGACGCCGGGTCGCGTTCTTTGAAAGGAAGGGACAGTTCGCGCAGGATGTAGTCGAAGTACGGTCTGAACGAGGGACGGAGCAGTCCCCGGACATTCTCGCAGATCACGGCCTTGGGCTGGATCTCACGCACGGCACGGAACACCTGCGGGAACATGTTGCGCCTGTCCTCGTCCCCTTTCGCGACACCGCCAAGGCTGAAAGGCTGGCACGGTGGTCCGCCGGCCAGGACGTCGACCTTTCCGTGCAGGTAGCCCATCTTCAACTCCTGCACGTCCCCGGGCACGACCAACCAGGGATCCTCGGGGCCGGGGATCCGCTCCTCCTCGCCCCGCAACTCCATGTTGTTGGCCAACAGGGTGTCACACGCGTGCTTGGCGAACTCGTTGAGCAGGAGGGGCCTGAACCCGGCGTTGTGCACGGCCATCGCGAGTCCGCCGCCTCCGGCGAACAACTCGACCGATGTCCGGTCCTGCACAGGCTTCCTCGGGCGTCGCGGCACGGCGGGCAGCCTAGCGCAGCCCAGGCCACCGACCTGCGAAATGGTCTCAAAGACACCAAGAGTCACGGGGCCTTCGCCCCGCTTCGCAAGGTCACGACGGTGGCCTGCCCGGCATCCGACTCTAGCTCTCGTCCAGAACGGAGTACGGCGGACGGCCGGAATCCTGCGTCCTGTAGGCGAGCGGCCTCCTGTCCGACGGCGCGGCATCACCCGGCAGTTCCAGTCGGATCGCCATCACGACCTCCCGAGGATGATGGTCGATCGTCCCGGCAACGTAGTCCTGTTCCTTGCTGACGACCGGGTACAGGAGCATCACACCGCTGGACGGGTTCTCCGCTTTCAGCGATTCCACCGCGGCGCGGTCGGCGCTCGATGAGTTGCCACGCAAACGCCTCGTTCCCCCCGTGGTGTCCAACGCGCGACCGTGCAGGCTCAATGGGCCGATACCCCGGAGGATTCCCCGACGACCACCCTTCTGCTGCGGCATGACGACCTTCCAGTCACGGATCCGGCCCTCGTCGAGGCCGACGAGCCATGCCAGGTCGGGTTTGAAGGTGTCCTCATGCGCCCATTGCAGCTTGCTGAGCACGCCGATCATCTCGTCGTGCGTGACCGTGCCCACAAAAGCCTGGATCGTGCCCTTCAGAGGGACCAGTTCGCCTTCGTCCACGGCGGCCGCCAGCAGTGGTTCGCAGGCCCGGATGTTGCTCTCGAGAACGTCCGTCCTGCTCAGTTCCGGGTAACCGGAACTGGGTTCCTTGGTAAGGGTGCGGCGCTCCACCAGGACCGCGTTGTACATCTTCGCCGCCGCCGTCGGACGCAGCATCCTGCTCGTCACCAGGGGAGGAACCTGCGAAGGCGTCACAGCAGGGCGGCCGTCGACCATTTTGGCGTACTGGCGCAGCTCGGCGCGGAACTCCTCCTCGTCGCGGCAGATCGACTCGAACGCGTCCCTGAGCCCTGGGGTGACGTAGAGGCGGACGAGGTCGCGGTACCCGGCTCGAAAGCCGAACCAACGGCCCATCTGCATCAGCGCGTCGGCGTCCTTCACGTCGCGCCGGTAGTAGGACACGGTGAGGCCCTCGACGGTGAAGCCGCGCGCGAGCTTGTTGCCGCCGACGAGGATGCGCCAGACGTCGTGCTGCCCGAAGTCGAGGTCGTCCTGTTCGATGTCCTTGTCGCTGTTGACCACGAGGACCGGGTTGCCCTTGGGGCTGATGCGCCGGACCGCTTCGCCGAGGTGGCGTGCCAAGTCCTCGAACGAGCCAGGTGTGGGCAACTCCGGCTCGAGCGCACGCGACACGGGCAGCAGGTCCCGTTCGTACAGCTCCCGCAACCGCGGGTGGCTGCTCGGGCTGTAGTAGGCGGCCTCCGCCCATGTCCGCCTGATGACCCCGGCGGTGTCGCGGTGCACGGCCGTTCTCATGGCCTCGTGGACCAGCATCGTGTGGTGCTTGTAGGAGCCGGCGCCCCGGTCCTTCCGGAACAGCTTGACCGCGGCCGCCAAGACGAAGAAGTCCATGGCCTCTTGGAGGGCGGTCGGCTTGTCACTGGCGTCAAGCGGCCGGATGTGGGCTTTCTCCTTCGAGTTGGCGTAAGTCCGTTCTTCGGGGAGGACCGCGAGGTCGAGGTCGTGGAACTCCGCCGCGCCCATGTACGCGGGCGGCCGTTCCAGAGAGATGAGGAAGTCCTTGGGGAAGATGTCCTGCGCGTCGCCCGGGTCCACGAAGACGTTCGCGAACGGCGTGGCCGTGTAGCCGACGTACTGGCCGCGCGGCAGCATCCCCAGCAACTTGGAGATGAGCCGGTTGATGCTGGTGCGCTCGGTCTTGCCGTCCGCCCAGCGCTTCGGGTTGCTCGTGTTGATCGATGCCTGGTCGGACTCGTCGTCGATAATCAGGGTGGGGATGTCCTGCAACTTCGCGGTGATGGCGCCGAGGTCCTTGGCGAGCTTCTCCAGGACACCACCGTTCTTCTTGACGATCACCAGGCGGGCGTCGGCGCGGAACAGGTTGTCCGGGTGGTTCAGCGGCTTGGCGCGGTCGAACCGCTCGAAGTCGAGCGCCTTGATCCCCTGCTTGAGGCTGCGGTAGTCGAACCGGTACGTCGTCATGCGGTGGATGTCAGGCCGGCCGATGTCGGCGGGCTGCGCGCCGTGGCTGACGAACCGACCGTCCACCCAGTCCTGGTCGGCCTGGTAGTCGACGTCCGAGAGGGCTTCGGGGTTGTTGATGTCGATACCCCGCAAGATGTTCTCGCGACCGGCGAGTTCCATGTCGATTCGGCGCTGGGTCTGCTCCCTCAGGAGGTTGGTGGTACCCGTGAGCACGATGACCAACCGGTAGCCGGCGTCGATCGCCTTGGAGATGACGCCGGTGAAGTTCGCGGTCTTGCCGCTCTGCACGTAACCGACGACCAGCCCTTTCGCCTGATACGGCTCCTTCCTGGTGGGGTCGCTCAGGCGTTCGACGACGTGGGTCGTGGCGGTGTCGAGCTTGGTCACCGCCTCGGGTGACCAGCCTCGGCGCTCGGTCAGGTAGTCCGCGTAGTGCGTCCAGTAGAAATCCCGCTTCTGCCGGACCTGAGTCGTGTACCAGGGCTCCCAGTCGTCGGCGATGACGACGGTGCCGTCCGGATCGGCGATCGGGAACAGGTCGTCGAACAGGTTCGCGGTGGCCTCGTCCACCTTCAGCCGCCGGGTGATCACCTCTCTGCGAGCGCGGGTGTGGGGTTCGGTGTTCTCGGCCCAGCGCACGTCCTCGGGACGAGCACCGTCCCAGGAAGCCACCCTGAGGTGGAGGGCCATGCGCAGCTCGTCGTCCGGACCCGCGATCGCCAGGTAGTCGCGCAAGGCCGCGTCGGACGTGTCGATGAAGCCGTCGAGCTCCTCGGCCGCGCTCCCGGCCTTGTCGTGCAGGTTGCCGGGTCCGAGTCGCCTCATGGCGTCGAGCGCGCTGATGTAGGCGTCGGCGAGTGGCTCCGTCATCACTGTCCTTCGAAGGCCAGGGCCGGGCGCAACGCGTCGACCGGCACGTCATGGGCATACCCCGTGAGGTCGACCCGGTACTTGATCTCCGGCACGTGCACGAGGCCGGCGGTGCCCGCGGCGAAACCGTCGCGAGTCAGCCGCGGGAAACCGCCGTGCACCTCGTAAGCGAGCGATGGTGTCCGCTTGGTCCATCTCGTGTCACAGGTGGGTGCGAGGCGGTCGGTCCACCCGACTGCGACGAGCCGTGCCTCGAACTCGTCACCGGCCGCTCCGGCGCCGACCGCCCGACGGACCGCGTCGATCAGTTCAGGCAGGAGGGCCCCGGACCCGAGTCCAGCCTGAGTCAGCTGATGGGAGACCAACCAGAGCGGCCGGTCACCGGTAGGCAGCAACTGCGTCCACGACTCGATCCAGTGTGCCCTCTTCTCACCACTGGTCGTCTTGACCTCGACATCGAGAGTCGCCAAGCCGAAGTCGTGCTCCTCGGAGGCGCTGCCCCGCCACGCTCGCACGGCGTCGTCCGCTCCCAGCGAACCGATCATGCCACCGAGCACGAGGAGTTCGCCGAAAAGGCCGATCTCCCTCTCCAACGAGAAGCGCTCGGTCCGTTGCAACAGCAGCGCGAGCTGTCGCAACGTGAGGCGTAAGGCGTCGGCGGGACGCATCCCGTCGAGTTGGATCCGGTCCGACATGGCACAAAGCAGCGGGTAGGCGTCGCGGTACAGCGCCGGATCGGTGACGACCACCTCCAGGCAGTGGTGGCCCCCGTTCCAGGCGCGACGTGCCACGAGGTGCCTCAGGTTGGTCTCGGGCGGCCTGTCCTCCGACGTGGTGTGCACCCGCAGCCCCAGTTCACGAGCACTTGGGTTGATGAACAGCACCGTATGCGGCTCGCCTGGGACGCGCATGGCGACGTGGACATCCTCGTCCAGGTACCTGCGCAACCCCGCCAGTGAGAGGTGGCGTTCGTCGTTCGGGGAGGTCACTGGCGCTCGGCCTTGACCGCGGTGGTGAGGAGTTCCTGCCAGAGGTCGATGTTGTCCTTGTCCCTCGCGCCGAGCCGGTCGCCTTGGAAGACGTTCTCCACCACCAGGTAGAGCAGCGTCTTGATCAGGGGCAGGTCGTTGAGCCCACCGTGCTTGCCTCCCAGGAGCACCTTGCGGTAGCGCTTGTTCAGCCACAGAGTGTTCGCCACCCGGTCGACCTCGAAGAACGACTCGTCGGTGAATTGGCGCCAGCGGATGTCGATCGCCTCGCCGCCGGCCAGCGCCGGGATCTCGTGCTCGATCGTGGCACGCACCCGAGGAGGCAGGCCGGCACCAGGCATGATCATCGCCTTGCGGTTCTTGTCCCGCTCCCGCGACTTCCGGTACACCTGCTCGGCGATGTCGAGGTAGCCGGTGAACGACATGCCGTCGTCCGACCGGGCTGCCTCGCAGATGCTCGCGAACTCTGGCCCCACCTGCACTCGCGACTTCTCCGGGTTCATCCGGAACAGGCCGACCATGTCGTCGTCGATATCGACCTCGACCCTGGCGAGTTGCAGCCTCGGGTGCGGCGCGTGGACGCTGTCCCAACCCCCGGCGTGCAACAGCCGGTCGTGGCGGTAGAAGTAGAGACCTTGCCGCTCGACGTGGCCGCCGGGGAGCTTGAAGGCCGGACTCGTGGAACGCCCGGGCCAGATGTGACAACGGAACGACACCTCGACGCCGTCGTTCGTCGCCTTGACCACCTTGGGGAAGTCGACGCGGCCGGGGCGGGTGTAACCGAAGGGGTTGAGCGGGGCGACGGGCACCCGGACGCCGCCGTACCCCAGCTCGGCGTCGCGGACCTCGAACTCGATGGTGACGCGCTCTTGCTCGAGGAACCTGTGGAAGACCAGGCCGAGGTGCTCACCGACCGCGGTGATCGTGTGCTCGATGAAGCGCTCGACGCGGGCGGGTTCGTCGCTGACGGGGAAGGCACTGACCTCGTCCCAGCGGATGACCGTGCCGCTGCCGGACGCGGGGATCCCCCAGTCGCCGTCGACCTCCTCGGCCGCGAACCGCTCGGCCACGATGTCGCAGTAGAAGCCCGTCACCGCCCCGTCCAGCCGCCACCGACGACCCACGGCAGGGTGTCCCACCGCACGCGACATGATCGAGAAAGCCCTGGCCTGGCTGAACGAGGCCGCCTTGAGCCCCAGGCCGAAGTGGCCGAGGTCGTCCGTGCCGTAGGACCGGCGTCCGCCCACGGTCATCGCCGCGTTGATCGCGTCCGGGACGATCCCGCGCCCGTTGTCGACCACGTACAGCGACCGGAGCTTGCCACCGGCTCGCACGATTCTGATCAGAACGTGCGAGGCGCCGGCGTCGATGGAATTGTCCACGAGGTCCGCGAGAGCGGTTTCAAGCCTGTGGTTACGCCCGATCGCGTCCAGGGCGCGAGGATCGGGCGGCAGTTCCACGGTGCCGTCCGTCGGAACGCCTTCAGTCCAACTACTCATGACACTGACCTCATGTTCTCGCCGCTCTCGACACGAGCGGCCTCCGCGGAGCCACGTTCACGACGCGGAGCACCGGCTTCGGCACAGGACACGCACCACCCTGCCGATGCATATAGCCAATCTCCATTGAGGTGTTACCAGGACACCAACGCCGCCCGAGGGGCGAACTCCGAGACCAGGACCATCTCTGATCCGAGCACTAAATTACACCCGAATGGACTACTGATCGCCTCCCTCTGCGGACCCAGTCGAACCGATTCGGGCATGCACGGAGAGTGACCGTCGATACCTGTATGAGGCAGCGTCGCCTGTCGGAAGAGGTTTCTCGTGGTCGCCCGACCGTGAGGAAAGGAGCCGGGTCCGGCCGAGGCAGTTCATCGGTGCACCTGTTGAGACCACACTCACGGGTCGTTGACCGCGTGGTCGGTGAACGAGAGCATCGGGTTTCGATACTTCGGCGGCGCACTCGTGGGGGATGTCATGGATTCCGATCCGCACGTCGGACTGGCGCGGATCGTGGACCCGGCGCCGCGCACTTCCGCCGAATTGGTCTGCGCCCTGACGGAGTTGGCGCGGCTGGCGAACGAGTGGTCCGACGTGGTGCGCGGTCTGCACGAGCCGACGCGGCGGCTGGTCGGCAGCGCGGCGGCGGCGTCGGTGTCGCTGGCCGCGCGCAGGGCCGAGGAGGCGTTCCTCGAGCTGGAGATGACGCTGGGTGACGCTCAGGCCGCGCGCCGGTCATTGCCCTTGGCCACCCCGAAGGGTGAGGATAGGCGTCCGGTGGTCTAATCGCCGACGCTGCCGACCACACCGCATTGGAACTCCATGACCTCAGGACTTCCCTGCCCTCTCTGCGAGGGCCCGGAGCGCCGTGGGGCGCTTGAACGAACACTGAGGGTGCTCGCCGTCGACGACGAGGCCCCCGCGCTGGAGGACCTCGTCTACCTGCTGCGTTCCGACCCGCGCGTCGCCCACGTCGAGGGCGTCACGGACGCGACCAAGGCGTTGCGGACGCTGCACCGGGCCATGGACGCGGGCCAGCCGGTCGACGCCGTGTTCCTCGACATCCGGATGCCCGGCCTGGACGGGCTGGACCTGGCCCGCGTGCTGTCCCGGTTCGCCCAACCGCCGCGCATCGTCTTCGTCACCGCGCACCAGGAACCGGCGGTCGAGGCATTCGAGCTGAAAGCGCTCGATTACCTGCTCAAGCCCGTCCGGGCGGAACGTCTGGCCGAGTCCGTGCACCGGATCGTGCACGAAGTGCTCGATTCCAAGACGCCCGAACCGGCCGCCGCCGCGCCGCCCGAGAAAACGCCCGACGTGGGCGACGAAGTCATTCCGGTCGAACTCGGCGGCATCACCAGGTTCATCCGATTGGCTGACATCCGGTACGTCGAAGCGCACGGCGATTACGCCCGCCTGCACACCGCGACCGGGAGCGGATTGGTCCGCGCCGCGCTCAACGGGCTGGAAGAGCGGTGGCGCTCGGCCGGTTTCGTGCGCATCCACCGCAGTCACCTCGTGTCACTCGGCCACATCGACGAGCTGCGGCTGGAGGACGGCCACCTGAGCGTCAACATCGGCGGCGCGGTGCTGCCGGTCAGCCGGCGGCACGCCCGGCACCTCCGGCAGCTGCTGGTGCGCCGCAACCGGCAGCCGACGTGACCTCGCCGCAGCGACCGCACACCCAGCGGGTCGTGGTGACGAGCCCGCGCACCCGCGCGCCGCGCGCACCCCGCCCGTACCCCGCGTCACGGGAGATCGACGAGCAGAGCGAGCTGGGCGCCGTCTACATGCGGTCGCTGATCCGCACCCAGCGGCGGCTCGGGCTGCTGCTGTGCGCGGTCGTGTGCGGGAGCGTCGCGGCCCTGCCCCTGGTGTTCACGTTCGCGCCCCAGGTCGGCGCGCAACGCCTGCTCGGCCTGCCGCTGCCGTGGCTGCTGCTGGGCTTCCTGGTGTTCCCGGTGTTCGTGCTGGCGGGCTGGTTCTACGTGCGCCAGGCCGAGCGCAGCGAGCGCGAGTTCGCCGAGCTGGTGGAACGTTCGTGAGCAGTGGGTACGGCATCGTCGCGGTGCTGGTCGTCGCGGTCGGCACGATGTTGGTCGGCACGTACGGGCTGCGGATCTCGCGCACCACGTCGGACTTCTTCGTCGCCTCGCGCACCGTCTCGCCGTGGTGGAACGCCTCCGCCATCGGCGGCGAGTACCTGTCCGCGGCGTCGTTCGTCGGCATCGCCGGGCTGATCTTCGCGCACGGGCCGGACATGCTGTGGTTCCCGGTCGGCTACACGGCGGGCTACCTGGTGCTGCTCGCGCTGGTCGCCGCTCCCCTGCGCCGCAGCGGCGCGTACACGCTGCCGGACTTCGCCGAGGCACGGTTCGCGTCACCGGCGGTGCGGGCGGTGGCGAGCGTGTTCGCGCTGGGCATCGGGTGGCTGTACCTGCTGCCGCAGTTGCAGGGCGCCGGGCTGACCCTGCACACGGTGACGGGCGCGCCGGACTGGGTGGGCGCGCTGGTGGTCGCGGTGGTGGTCACCACGAACGTGATCTCCGGCGGGATGCGCAGCATCACGTTCGTGCAGGCGTTCCAGTACTGGCTCAAGCTGACCGCGATCGCGGTGCCGGTGGTGTTCCTGGTGATGGCCTGGCACGCGCACGGCGCGCGTGACCTGACCGGGCCGCAGTTCCCCGAGTTCCCGAAGCAGACCACGGTCACGTTCGACTCCGACACGGCGTTCGACGCGTCCCGGACCACGCCCTTCAACGGCGCCGGCCGGGTGGACGGCGAGCGGGTCGACGGCGGCGGGCAGCTGACCGTGGGGCGGCACGAGGTCTCCGCCGGCACGCGGCTCACGTTCCCCGAGGGCGCGGCCGTGCCGCACGTGCGGTCGATCCCGTCGAACACGAACGACGTGTGGGCGCTGCCGATGCGCGGGGGCGAGCGCTTCCCGCTGTACGCGGTGTACTCGCTGATCATCGCCACGTTCCTGGGCACGATGGGCCTGCCGCACGTGATCGTGCGCTTCTACACCAACCCGAACGGCCGGGCGGCGCGGCGCACGACGTTGATCGTGCTGGGCCTGCTGGGCGTGTTCTACCTGATGCCGCCGATCTACGGCGCGCTCGGCCGGCTGTACACGCCCGAGCTGCTGATGACCGGCGACACGGACGCGGTGGTGCTGGTGCTGCCGAGCCGGATGATCGACGGGTTGGGCGGGCAGCTGCTGGGCGCGCTGGTGGCCGGTGGCGCGTTCGCCGCGTTCCTGTCCACGTCGTCCGGCCTGATGGTGTCGCTGGCGGGTGTGCTGAGCCGGGACGTGCTGCGGTTGCGCGGCGTGCGCGGGTTCCGGGTGTCGACGGTGCTGGCCGTGCTGGTGCCGTTGGGCATGACGTGGCTGGTGGGCAAGGTGCCGGTGGCGGACATGGTCGGCCTGGCGTTCGCGGTGGCGGCGTCGTCGCTGTGCCCGCTGCTCGTGCTGGGCATCTGGAGCACGCGCATCACCACGGTCGGCGCGGTCGCCGGGATGCTCGCGGGCGGCCTGCCCGCGCTGGTCGCCGGGCTGGTGACGATCAGCGCACGCGGCGGCGGCGCGTGGTACCACGTGTTCCTGGCCCGGCCCGCCGCGTGGACCGTGCCGTTGGGTTTCGTCGTGATGTACGTGGTGTCGCTGCTGACGCCGCGCAAGGTGCCTCCGGGGGTGAACCACGTCATGGTGCGCTTGCACGCGCCGGAGAACCTGGGTCTGCGCAGCCAGGACCGGTTGTGACCGCGTTGTGGACGGCGGGCGCGATACTGCTCGTCGGCGTCGCCGTGGTGATCACGCTGTGGTGGACGTCCCGCACCCGCAACGACTTCCTGACCCACGAGCAGCGGATCACGTTCGAGACGCTGCACACCGCGTGGTCCGCCGCTCCCCCGCTGCGCGCCGGGCTGGTGCCGGAGGCGGCGAAGAAGTCGGCCAAGCACCTGCGGACGCTGCTCGGCACGCCCGCGCTCGCGTTGACCGACGAGACCGAGGTCGTGGCGTGGGAGGGCGACGGCGAGCACCACGCGGCCGAGGCGATGGGCCTGGCCGCCGACGTGTTCGACACCGGCCGCACGCGGGCGTTCGACATCACGTGCTCCGCGCCCGACTGCCCCGTGCACACGGCCGTCCTCGCGCCGCTGACCGTGGAAGGACGGGTGGTCGGCGTGCTGGCGGCGTACAGCCGGGAGGCGTCGGCCGGGTTGGTGCGGGCGACGAACGAGGTGGCCCGGTGGGCGTCCGGTCAGCTGGAACTGGCCGAACTGGACCGGTCGCGGACCCGGTTGGTGGAGGCCGAGGTGCGGGCGTTGCGGGCGCAGATCTCGCCGCACTTCATCTACAACTCGTTGTCCGCCATCGCGTCGTACGTGCGCACGGACCCCGAGCGCGCTCGCACGCTGTTGCTGGACTTCGCCGACTTCACCCGCTACTCGTTCCGCCGGGCGGGTGACTTCACCACGTTGTCGGAGGAGCTGAAGTCGATCGACCAGTACCTGGCGCTGGAACGGGCCCGGTTCGGCGAGCGGCTCAAGGTGACGTTGCAGATCGCGCCGGAGGTCCTGCCGGTGACCGTGCCGTTCCTGTGCCTGCAACCGTTGGTGGAGAACGCGGTGCGGCACGGGATGGAGGGCAAGGTCGGGCCGGGGCACATCTCGATCCTGGCGGCGGACGCGGGCGCGGAGGCGCACATCACCATCGAAGACGACGGCATCGGCATGGACCCCGACGCGCTGCGCCGGACGTTGGCGGGCCAGGTCGGCGAGACGGCCGGGATAGGGCTGGGGAACATCGACGAGCGGCTCCGGCGCTGCTACGGCGACGACTACGGCCTGGTCGTGGAAACGGCGCAGGGGCTGGGCACGAAGATCAGCGTGAGGGTGCCGAAGTACCAGGCGGGCGTCCACGCGTAGCGGCACGGAAATGGGGTGGGCGGATGACCGGCTGAGCCGCGTTCACCGGAAGTCGTCCACGTGGTCGGCCACCCACTCGCGGAACGGGCGGGCGGGTGTGCCCGTCACCTCCTCGACCGTCGTCGTCGGCGGCAGCGGTCGGTGGACCAGCTCGGCTTGGCCGTCCAGCACCGAGTCCACCACGGACGCCGGCAGCCACGACAGCGACCGCTCCCGCTCCTCCTCGCGGGACAGCTCCTCCCACCGCAGCGGCCGACCGAGGGCCTCGCCGATGACGCCCACCTGCTCGACCCTGGTCAGCACCTCCGGGCCGGTCAGCTCGTAGGCCGCGCCGGCGTGGCCGGTCGTGGTCAACGCCCGCACGGCGACCGCCGCGATGTCGGCCTCGTGGATCAACGTCGACGCGGCCTGCCCGTACGCGCCGCGCACCACGTCACCGGCGCGGATCTCCGGGGCCCACGCGCGGGTGTTGGCGGCGAAGCCGTGCGGGCGCAGGAACGTCCACTCGGCGCCGGCCCGCGCGACCGCCCGTTCGACCTCGGCGTGGTACCGCCCGATCGGGTGAGGCTGCTCCTCCACCCCGTCCACCACCGCGCCGGAGGACAGCAGCACCACCCGTCGCGCGCCGATCACCTCGGCCACCGCGTCGGCCGCGTCCGCCGTGAACGCGGGCCACACCAGGAACACCCGGTCGACGCCGACCAGCGCCGCCGCCAACGTCGCCGGGTCGAAGTGGTGGCCGCGCACGACCTCGACCCCGTCCGGCAACCCCGCGTCCGCCCGCCTGCTCAACGCCCGCGGCGCGACACCCGCCGCCACCAGTTGCCGGACGACCTGCGCGCCCACGTTCCCCGTCGCGCCCGTCACCAGGACCTTGTTCCCCACCACCGGAATCCCTCCCTCTCGTCGGCGACGACCGTAGGCGCGCGGCGATCGATCCGGTAAGGACTGACCCGTGGGTAAGCTCCGGGTGTGGCGGTAGGACTCCAGGCAGGGCAGGGCCCGGACGAGGCGTCGGGTGACGGGTTTCACCCCGACTGCCCGGGGCACGTGCTGTTCCGCCACGCCACCAGCCGGTGGGGGATCGTGCTGATGACCGCGCTGCGCCCCGGACCCCAGCGCTTCCACCTGCTGCGGGACCGGGCCGTCGGGATCAGCGAGAAGGTGCTCTCGCAGAACCTGCGCGAACTCGTGCGCGACGGCTTGGTGACCCGCGAGGTGGAACCCACGACCCCGCCCCGGGTGACGTACGCGCTCACCTCGTTGGGCAGCCAGTTCACCGCCCGGCTCGGCGCGGTGCTGGAGTGGGTCGGCGACCACGTGCCCGACGTGCTGGACGCCCGCCGGCGGTACGACGAGGTCGGTTAGCGGGCGTCGGCCCGCTCCCACAGCGCGGCCAGCGCGGCGTTGACCGCGGCCTGCTGCTGGACGTGCGGGTAGAAGCCGGGCACGGTGAGCAGCTCCGCGCCGATCCGGCGGGCGATCACCTCGGCGGCGGCCCGCAGCGGAACGCCCGCGAGCCTGCGGTACTCCTCGGGCGCGCCCGACCAGTCGCCCCGGATCACGAGGGACGGCCACGGCGCGGCGGCCAGCGGCTCCAGCGGCACGTCGGCGTCCCAGCACGGGCGTTCGCCCATCGTCGTGCGCGCGGCGCGCAGCCGGGCAGGCGTCGGCTCGGGCGCGGGCATGCCGACCGCCTCGGTGGACAGCCTCAGGTAGTCCTCGGGTGTCAGGTCCGGTGGTGGGCCGGCCGTGGCGGCGCGGGCGCGGGCCAGGGCTTCGGCGACGGCCGGGTGGTCCTCCGCAGGACGCAGCGCACCCGGCTGGACCAGGCACAACGAGCGCACCAGGTCGGGCCTGGCCGCGGCGGCGAGCATCGCGGCGACCGCGCCGTAGGAGTGGCCGACCAGGTGGGCGCCACCGGACAGCAGGGCCACGACGTCCTCGGCGTCCACCTCGTAGTCGCTGCGGTGCGGCCCGTCGAGGTCGGGGCTCGCGCCGAAGCCGCGCCGGTCCACCAGGAGCAGTCGCCGGTGGGCGGCGAGGGGACGCTGGTGGCCGAAGCCGTAGTCGTCGTCCGAACCCCAGCTGAGCACACCGTGCAGGAACACCGCAGGTGGCACGTCCGCCGGGCCTTCGACAACGGTCACGTGGACTGGGGTCACCACCCCAGTCAACCGGACCTGGTCAAACCGGTCCAACGGTCACACCGGTCAGGCCGCGAGGACCGCCAGGCCCAGGGCCGCGGCGCCGGCGGCGGTGAGGCGGGCGGGCGCGTGGTCGCCCGGCGCCACCGGGGTCGTCGCCTCGATCAGCCCCGCGTGCACCAGGGCGCGTGCCGTGGTCGGGTCGCAGAACGGCAGACCGTCGACTCGCACGTCGGGCTCGGCGCTGCGGGTCAGGTCGACCCGGTTCGCGACCGTCGCCCTCAGCAGCGCGACCTCGCGTCTGGACAGCTCCTTCATGACACACACCTCCAATGGGACGAACGGCAGAGCGGACGTCCCGGTTCAACAGTTGTGGGACGTCCGCGTTGCCACCGTCGTTCCCCGTTCGGTCAACCCACGGCGCGCGCGCCGCGTCGTTCCGCCGCTTCCAGCACCAGGCGCAGCCACTCGCCGTCGGTCGCGCCGTCCATCGCCGCCCGCCGCAGCCGCAGCCACAGCCCCGCCTCGCTCCACTCCTGGAACCGGCGGTGCACGGTCGGCACGGTCACGCCGAACGTCGGCGGCAGGTGCCGCCACGCGCAACCGCTGGTCAGGACGAACACGATCGCGGTGAAGATGGCCCGGTCCGACACCCGGCCCCGGCCGCCGCCCTGGCGGCGCACCTTCGCGGGCGGCAGCAGCGGCTCGACCACGGCCCACAACGACGGCGGCACCAGGCGCACGGCCAGCTGCTCGATCACGTCGGCGTGCGGCGGTCGGGGTGGCGCCTCCGGCGCCCGGCGCACCCACGGCTCCTGCCGCTGGGCGTCGCCGCGCTGGCGGGCGCGCAGCAACATGGCCAGGGCGGCGTCGTCCGTGCGCCTGGGGGCGACCGCGGGGTGCGTGTGCTGCTGCACCTGGCGGGCGATCTCCGCGCCCACCGTTCGACCGAACGGCTGCGCTGGTCGTACGTAGTTGGTCATCAGGTCCTCCGCCCAGGACGTCGTGATGCCCATCACGCTAGGAACACCGGCGCTCCCTGGTAAGGGAACGCGCGACGAACGGGAGTGGTCCAGCGTCACGCGGACACCATCACCCCGCCGAACGGCCCCACAGGAGCGACGAGCGGATGAGCGGTCACTCCCCGATACCGGCTGCGCACGGATACGCTCGAAGGTGTGAGCACTGCGCCGCGACTCCTCGCCACCAGCGACCTGCACGTGACGTACCAGCAGAACCGGACGTTCGTCGAGGGCATCCGGCCGCACTCGCCGGACGACTGGCTGATCGTCGCGGGCGACGTGGCGGAGAAGTTCGACGACGTCGAGTGGGCGTTGGGCGTGCTGCGCGGCCGGTTCGCCAAGGTGGTGTGGTCGCCGGGCAACCACGAGCTGTGGACCACGAAGGACGACCCGGCGCAGGCCCGCGGCGAGGTGCGCTACAAGCAGCTGGTCGAGCTGTGCCGCAGCCTGGACGTGCTCACGCCCGACGACGACTACGCGGTGTTCGAGGGCGCGGGCGGGCCGGTGGCGGTGGCCCCGCTGTTCACGCTCTACGACTACACGTTCCGCCCGGCGGGCACGATGGACAAGGCGTCCGCGCTGGCCGTGGCGCAGGAGGCCGGTGTGATCTGCACCGACGAGTACTTCCTGCACCCCGACCCGTACCCGAGCCGTGAGGCGTGGTGCGCGGCGCGGATCGAGGAGAGCGAGCGCCGGTTGCGCGCCGTGGACAGTTCGTTGCGCACCGTGCTGATCAACCACTGGCCTCTCGTGCGCGACCCCACGTTCGTGCTGCGGTACCCCGAATTCGCCTTGTGGTGCGGCACCGAGCGGACCGCGGACTGGCACCTGAGGTTCCGCGCGGCGGTGATGGTCTACGGGCACCTGCACATCCCGCGGACGATCCGCAAGGACGGCGTCCGCTTCGACGAGGTGTCGCTCGGTTACCCGCGGGAGTGGCAGCCGCGTGGCTGGACCGCCGCGCCGCTCCTGGACGTGCTGCGCGAAGGGGACGCACGGTGATCACGGACCTGCTCGCGCCGCCGGTGTCGGCGTTCGAGGCGTTCGACGACCCTGACGGGGTGGTGTTGTTCCCCGAAGAGGAGGAGCACGTCGCCCGGGCGGTGGAGAAGAGGCGCAAGGAGTTCACCACGGGCCGGCACTGCGCGCGCACGGCGCTGGCCGCCCTCGGGTTCCCGCCCGTGCCGCTGCTGCCCGGCCCGAAGCGCGAGCCGACGTGGCCGGAGGGCGTGGTCGGCAGCATCACGCACTGCAAGGGCTACCGGGCGGCGGCCGTGGGCCGGACGTCGGAGGTGTGGACGATCGGGATCGACGCCGAGCCGAACGAGCCGACCCCGGACGGCGTGCTGGAGGCCATCGCGGTGCCCGGCGAGCTGGCCCGGATGGGTGAGCTGAAGGCGGCCGGCGACAAGGTGGCGTGGGACCGGCTGCTGTTCAGCGCCAAGGAGACCGTCTACAAGGCGTGGTTCCCACTGGCGCGGACGTGGCTGGGGTTCGAGGATGCGGAGGTGGCCATCAACCCGGACGACGGCACGTTCACCGCGCGGATCCTCATCGAGCCGCCCTTGGTGGACGGCGTGGTGCTGGACGGGTTCACCGGTCGCTGGCTGGCACGGGAGGGGTTTGTGGTGACCGCGATCGCGGTACCCGCGCGCTGATCAAGCTTGGGAAGGCGGCGGTATGGGCGACGAGGTCGGGCGACAGCAGTTCACCCGCGACGACCGGACGCGGTACCGCACGAAGGTGCGCCGGTGCCTGGACGTGTTCGCCCGGATGCTGGGCGAGTCCCGGTTCGAGTTCGACCGGCCCACGACCGGGCTGGAGATCGAGCTGAACCTGGTCGACGACGCCGGCGACCCGGCGATGCGCAACGCCGAGGCGTTGGAGGCCATCGCCGACCCGGACTTCGTGACCGAGCTCGGCCAGTGGAACCTGGAGATCAACGTCGCGCCCCGGCTGCTCACCGGCGGCGGGATCACGGCGTTCGAGGACGTCGTGCGGACGTCGTTGAACGAGGCCGAGCACAAGGCGCGGGGCGTGGACGCGCACATGGTGATGATCGGGATCCTGCCGACGTTGCAGCCGAAGCACCTGGCGGTGGACGCGCTGTCGGGCAACCCCCGGTACATGCTGCTCAATGAGCAGGTGCTGGCCGCACGGGGCGAGGACCTGCAGATCGCGATCAGCGGGATCGAGCGGTTGCAGCTCACGGCCGACTCGATCGTGCCGGAAGCGGCTTGCACGAGCACGCAGTTCCACCTGCAGGTGTCGCCGGAGGACTTCGCGGCCTACTGGAACGCGGCGCAGGCCATCGCGGGCGTGCAGGTCGCGATCGGGGCCAACTCGCCGTTCCTGCTGGGCAAGGAGCTGTGGCGGGAGACGCGGATCGCGTTGTTCCAGCAGGCCACGGACACGCGCAGCGACGAGCTGAAGGAGCAGGGCGTCCGGCCGCGGGTGTGGTTCGGCGAGCGGTGGATCACGTCGATCTTCGACCTGTTCGAGGAGAACGTGCGGTACTTCCCGGCGTTGCTGCCGATCTGCGACGAGGAGGACCCGTTGCAGGTGCTGGAGCGCGGGGACACGCCGTCGTTGGCCGAGCTGCGGCTGCACAACGGCACGATCTACCGCTGGAACCGGCCGGTGTACGACGTGGTGCGCGACCAGCCACACCTGCGGGTCGAGAACCGCACGCTGCCGTCCGGGCCGACCGTGGTCGACATGCTGGCGAACGGGGCGTTCTACTACGGCCTGGTGCGCGTGCTGGCCGAGGAGGAACGGCCGCTGTGGTCGCAGATGTCGTTCAGCGCGGCGGAGGAGAACTTCACGTCGGGCGCCCGGATGGGCATCGACGCGCAGGTGTACTGGCCGGGGCTGGGCACGGTGCCGGTGGTGGAACTGGTGCTGCGCCGCCTGCTGCCGATGGCGCACGAGGGCTTGGTGCGGATGAAGGTGGAGGCGGCCGAGCGCGACCGGCTGCTGGGCGTGATCGAGCAGCGGTGCCTGACCGGCGTGAACGGGGCGACGTGGCAGGCGCGCGCCTTCCACCGCCACTACGACCACACGTCCCTGGACCGGCCCGAGGCACTGCGCCGGATGCTGCGCACGTACCGGGACCTGATGCACACCAACGAGCCGGTGCACACGTGGCCGGTGTCCTGACCCCCGGAATTGTCAGACCCTGCCGGCAGGATTAAGACAAGGGCTCCCCTTGGGCGGGGTACCCCTGCGAAGCATGCGCGGCGCGCGGTAGGGCCGTGTGCGCGGTCGGCCGGGTGCGCTCAGCTCGATGCGATCAGCCGGTGCGCGGTCAGCTCGGGTGCGAGCGCGGCGAGGGCGGTGACCATCAGCTAGAGAACCTCTTCGCGACGTCCCGGAGCCGTTTCACGGCCTCGGCCACCTGGCTGGCGGTGACGTTCGTGCCGGGTATCGCGCCTGGCTGCCCCAAGCGCTCGACCTGGTCGGCGAAGCGCAGGTACTCCCGGTGAGCGTGTTCTCGGCAGGCGAGGCAGGTAACGCTTTCCGGACGGGGCGAGGTCATCGCGTAGCGCACCTGCAGTCCGCAACCGGTGGTGACGACGCTCGGCGCGTCGGTCACGCGGCCCAGTGTCGACGAGATCAGGTTGCGGACAGTGGCGTCGGCCTCCAGCACCTTCTGCTTGACGTGGATGTGCGGATCCGTCTCGCTCATCTGCGTCCGAGCCTCCGTCCGAAGTAGTACGAAACCAGCCTACAACCGAGCGTGTCGCCGACCCGGTGAACGTGCGCCGTCGGCCCGGTGTGGTCAGCCCGGTGCGCGCGCGGCCAAGTGCACGAGCGGCCCGGTGCGTGGTCAGCTCGGTGTGGCGGCCTCGTCCGACGCCGCCAACGAGGCCAGGGCCTTCATCGAGTCGGCCTGCCGGGCCGCGATGGCGCGATTCCACCACAGCTGCCCCTCCGGACCGCCCTTCCGCAACGCCGACAGGACGAACATCGCGTCCGGGTGTCCACCCTCGGCCGCACGGAGGAACCAGGCTTCCGCGCGCTCCGACGACGGCTTGACCGGTCGGCCCGGGCGGTTGGCCGACGCACGGTCGGTCGCGCTCCCCCACCGGGTCAGCAGCATCCCCAGCTCGTGCATGGCCCGGGTGTCGCCCGCGTCCGCCGCACGCCGGAAGCAGTGCTCGGCCCGGTCCACGTCGTCGCGTTGCCGGGCCAGGACGCCGAGGACGACGAGCACCCGGTGACCGGCCTCGCGCTGCCGGTGGTCGAACGCGTCCGCGTCGAGCGGGGGCAGCGCGGCCCACAGGTCGTGGTCCACCTCGACCCCGCCCGCGTTGGACGCCCTGTCCAGCCAGCGTTCGGCCTCGGCGACCTCACCCCGGTGCACGAGCAGCAGCGCGAGGTCGCCCATGGCGGACGCGCGACCGGCCCCGGCCGCTTTCCGGTACCACTCCTCGGCCTCGCCCGCGCTGCCCTTGGCCACCAGCACCGCGGCGAGGTGGCCCATCGCGTCGACGTCACCGGCCTCGGCGGCACGGCGGTGCCAGGTCTCGGCGCCGTCCAGGTCACCGCGGCCGGCCAGCAGTTCACCGAGTTCCACCATGAAGAACGGCTCGCCGGTCGCCTCCACGCCCCGGCGCGACCACCGCTCCGCCTCGTCGGTCTCGCCCCTGGCCCGCAGCCGGGCGCCGATCACCGCGAGAGCCCGCGGGTCGCCCGACTCGGCGGCACGGCGGTACCACTCGTCGTCGTCACCGGCGCGGTCCGTCGCCGAGAGCAGGTCGGCCAGCGCGGTCATGGCCTCCTGGTCACCGCGGTCGGCGGCTTCCCGGTACCAGCGCTCGGCGTCGTCCAGCCGGTCGTCCCGCCGCGCGAGACGGGCCAAGCCGTGCATGGCCACCGTGTCACCGCTGGTCGCGGCACGGCCGTACCAGCGCGACGCTTCGGCGAGCGCGCCGCGTTCCTCGCACAGCAACGCCAGCAGGTTCATCCCGTCGACGTCACCGCTGTCGGCGGCGGCGCGGTACCAGACCTCCGCCGCCGCGACGTCACCGCTGCGCGCCGCGGCCACCCCGAAACCGACCACGGCCGCCGTGTCACCGATGTCCTTGCCCACGTGTCCCCCTCGGACGTCGCCCCACGACCGATCCTCCCGCACCACGGAGGCCCGCCGCACCCACGACGTCCGAAGATCGCCCGATCGCCCGCGCCTACGCCGTGGTGAAGACGACGTCGACCCAGTAGTTGTGGTTGTCGGCGTTCCTCGGGAAGTCGGGGAAGCCCTGGATGCGGCCGAACATCCCGTTGGGCGAGCCGGGGCCACCGGGAGCGGTCAACCGCGGCGTGGTGACGCCGCCCGACGCGAAGTAGTTCCGGGTCTCGGACTGGCGTCCCTGCCACGTGGTGTACCAGGCCAGGTACGTGGTTCCCGCGGTGACCGGCACCGGCTCGGCGAAGGTCATCCGCTGCCACCCCGACGTGGTCTCGCCGGTGAACCCGCCGGTGGCCAGGGTCGTGTTGTCCGGCAGCGACAGGTGGGCGGTGTGCTCGCCGCCGTTGGCCGGCGACTTGTAGTACTTCACGCCGGTCACGAAGCCGTCGACGGTCGGGACGAACTTGACGCCGATGCCCGCGCCGCCGAAGTAGGACCCTTCGAGCACCTCCGGCACCGCGGCCTCGCTGAACAGCGAGCACGGGCACGGCGGGTTCCCCGTGGTGTACGACCACGTCACGGTCTCGGCCGCCACGTTCTCGTACACGTCGACCGCACGGACCGTCGCGGTGTAGGCGGTGCCCCGGACCAGCGGTGCGGCGGGCGTCCAGACCAGCGTGCGGTTGCCGTCGGCGCGGGTGACGGCGCCACGCATGGGCACGCCGTGCGAGTCCACCACGCGGAACGTCGTGCCCACCAGGCTGACCTGCTCGTCGTAGGTGGCGGTGAGCGAGGCGTCCAACGCGACGTCCGTGCCGTTGTCGGTCGGTGTGTGCCCGATGTGCACGGGCGGCGTCGTGTCGGTGAACGGCGTGAAGTCGACGTCGACCCAGTAGTTGTTGCCGTCCCACGACCGGTTGGGGAAGCCGCCGCCCGGCACGAACACGCCGGCCGTGCTGCCCTCCGCGGTCGTCAACGGCGCGGAGACGACCGGGTGCCGCCGGGTGAAGTACTGCTGGTCGACCGCGTAGTGCCCGTCGGGGGCGGTGTAGGAGGCGACGTAGGTCGTGTTGCTCGCGATGGGCACCGGTTCGGCGAACACGAGGGTCTGCCAGCCCGTCGCGGTCTCGTCGGCGAACGTGCCGGTGGCGATCCGCTGCCCGCCGGCGGTCCAGAGCGAGCCGGTGTGGACGCCGGTGTTGCCCTCGCCCTTGTAGAACCGGACGCCGGTGACCCAGCCGCCGCGGGTCGTGGCGAACCTGGTGCCCAGCTCGTACGCGCCGCCGTCGTTCGCCGAGGGGGTGCGCGGCACGGTCGCGGTGCTGAACAGCGAGCAGGGGCACGGCGCGGTGGCCCGGGTGGTGATCGTCCACGTGGCCGCGGACGCCATGGTGTTGCCGTTGACGTCGGCCGCCTGGACGCTCGCCGCGTACCGGGTGCCCGCCTTGAGCGCGCCGTTCGGCGTCCACGTCACGGTCTCGCGGTCCGCCGAGTAGGTCGACGTGCCGTGCAGCTCCGCGCCCGCCGGGTCGGTCAGCACGACGGTGGCCGACTCGGGGTCGACCGGTTCGCTGAACCCGAGCGTGAACGGCTGGTCGAGCGGCACGTCGGTCGCGTCCGGTCCGGGCGCGCGGGTGTCGAGGGTGGGCCGGGTGGTGTCGCCGTTGAGGCCGTTGCGGTACACGACGTCGACCCAGTAGTTGGACGCGAGGTGCCCGCCGGTCGGGAACCCGCCGCCGTAGCGGTACGTGCCGTTCGCGCCGTCGCCGGGCGCGGTGATCGGGCCGTAGGTCGTGGGCTGCGACTCGAAGTGCCTCAGGGTGGCCGCGTAGTGGCCGTGGGGCGCGTAGTAGGACACCACGTAGGTGGTGTTGGCCTGGACGGGCACCGGTGCGGCGAACGTCAGCTCCTGCCACCCGGTGGTCGTTTCGCCGGAGAACGTGCCGGTGGCCAGCAAAATCCCGGTCGACGTCCAGAACGACCCGGTGTGCGTGCCGGTGTTGCCGGGCCCCTTGTAGAAGCGGACGCCCAGCACTTCGCCCTTGCCGGCGAACCGGACCTTGACGCCGAGTTCGACCGCTTGCGCGTCGTCGGTGGCGGGCACGGGCGGGGTG
This sequence comes from Saccharothrix sp. NRRL B-16348, assembly GCF_001280085.1. Classification (GTDB taxonomy): domain Bacteria; phylum Actinomycetota; class Actinomycetes; order Mycobacteriales; family Pseudonocardiaceae; genus Actinosynnema. The sequence goes on from NZ_LGED01000244.1 coordinate 106,495, forward strand.
GTGAAGTCGTCCCACAGCGTGCACGGGCACTCGGCCGCCCGCGGCGAGCCGGTGGTGAACTGCCAGGTGTGCGCGGCGGTCTGGTTGCCCGCCGCGTCGCGGACTCGGGCCGACGCGGTGAACGGCGTGCCCGCGGGCAGTGGCGCGTGCGGCTGGAACTGGGCGGTCATGCCGTTGCCGGACGTCGAGACGTCGCCGGCGACCGGGCCGCCGGGGCCGGTGAGCGTGAACTCGGCGGAGCCCGGTGCGACCGGCTCGTCGAAGGCGGCGGTCACGACGTCGGACAGCGGGACGCTGCCCGCGCCGGCCACCGGTGTGGTGCCGGTCAGGTCGGGCGCCCTGGTGTCCGCGCCGGGCTCCGGGGCCCACACCACGTCGACCCAGTAGTTCGTGTCGGCGGACGCGGTGCCGGGGAAGCCGGCGCCCGCGCGGAACACGCCGTTGGGGCCGTCGACACCGGTCTGCAGGCCGGTCAGCGGTTCCAGGAAGCGGGACGAGTGGGCGAAGTACCCGTGGTCGAACGAGTAGTGCCCGGCCGGCGCGAAGTAGGAGGTGACGTAGGTGGTGTCGCCGTCGACCGGGACCGGCGTGGGGAAGACCAGGGTCTGCCAGCCGCTCGCGGTCTCGTCGCGGAACGTGCCGGTCGCCAGTCGCACACCGGCGGCCGACCACAGCGAACCGGTGTGCGTGCCGGTGTTGCGGGGACCCTTGTAGAACCGGATGCCGCGCACGTGGCCGTCGTGCGTCGACCGCCACTTGACGCCCAGTTCCACGGCCGCGTCGTCGGCCGCGTCGACCGTCGACGGCACGTCGGAGCCGGACCACAGGCCGCACGGGCAGACCCGGGCGGCGACCGACGTCTCCGCGGACGCCTCACCGACCGTGCCGCCCGCCGCGTCGAGCGCCCGGACCCGCAGTTGCGCCGCGCCCGACCCCGACGGCGTGAAGGTGTGGTCCCACGTCGTCAAACCTGCCTGCCACCCGGCTGCCCGCCACGTCACGCCCGCGTCCGTCGACACCTCGACCGCGGCGACCGGGCTCTCGTCGGTCACGGTGCCGGAGAACGTGTACGGCGTGCCGACCGTGGCCGTCGTCGGCGCGTCGGTGATCGCGGTCGGCGTGGCGGCCACGGCCGTCGGCGCGTGCCACGTGGTCGGTGCGACCACCAGTGCGGCGGCGAGGGCGACGACCGCGAACAGCCTGGCCGCCGTGCCGGAACTGCGTCTTGCTGCGCCACTTGCGAACATTCGGCCCGCCCGGTGTCGCGGAGCCTCGGACGGCCCCGGTCACGCCGGTGATCGGGCCTCGGCGCGACACCGTTACCGCGGTAGGCCTCCTGCCCGTGCGTCGTGGTCCTTGTGGCGCAAGGGATTGCTCTCCCGCGTCGGCGGCACCGCATCGTGGCGGTCCGCGGTGCCGCCGACGGCCGTTCGGGAACGGGTCAGCTCGTCGGGAAGTCGTCCGGGGTCCTCATGCGGTCGCGGATCCAGACGCCGGCGGGCTTGAGCACGCCCGTGCCGGTGAACGAGGAACCCGCGCAGGTGCCCTCCTTGAACACCGCGCCCGAGCGGAAGTCGTCGGAGAAGTTCCAGTTCGTCCAGCCGATCTTGTTCGCGGCCAGGAAGTCCAGGTACTTCTGGCTGTACGCGAAGTCGTTCGCGCCGTCACCGGTGTAGGTCTGGGTGCCGAACTCGGTCACGAAGATCGGCAGCCGCGCCGCCGCCCGCTGCAACGCGGCGAAGTACTCGTCCTGGTGCGACGCCGCGTAGAAGTGGAACGTGTACATGAAGTTCGTGGCGTTGATCGGGTTGGCGATGATGTCCTGCTCGCTGCGCCCGTCGGAGATGCCGAGCGACCCCCAGCCGTGCGTGCCGACGAACACCACGCCGTCCGGGTCCTGCGCCCGGATCACCGGGATCATCTGCTCGGCGTAGGACTTGATGCCCGCCCACGACACGTTGTTCGGCTCGTTCGCGATGTCGTAGATGATGTTGGTCTTGGCCCGGTGCCGCTGCGCGACCTCGGTGAAGAACGTGCGCGCCGACGCGATGTTCGCGTTCGGGTCGCCGGGGTCGAGCTGGTGCCAGTCGACCAGCGCGTACAGGCCGCGCCGCGTGGCCTCCTCGATGTAGCCGTGCACCATGTCGGTGAACTTGCGCGGGTTCGTCTCGTACCCGCCTTCCTGCACGTACAGCGAGATCCGCAGGACGTCGGCGCCCCAGTCGGTCGCCAGCGCGTCGAGGGACGCGGGCTTGACGCACTGCGCGTACCACTGGATGCCGTGCGTGCTCATGCCGCGCAACTGGATCGGGCGGCCGTGCTGGTTGCACAGCTTCACGCCGCACACCCGGAGCTGCCCGTTGACGTCCGCGGGCCGGCCGACGCCGACCGCGCCGGTGTCGACGGTGAGCCGGTCGAGGTTCGGGCCGCCGTTGGCGGTGGTCGCGGTGACGCGGACGCGGTTCGCGCCGGCGGCCAACGACGCGGTCGCGGAGCCGGTGCCCCAGGTGGACCACGCGCCGGTGCCGGGGAACGCCACGCTCGCGCCGGCCGAGCCGTTGACGGTGACGGTCACCGGCCGGTTGGCGGTGGTGCCGTTGGCGTAGCGGAAGGACAGGGTGGCGGGGCCGGCGGTCGCGGCGGTCACGGTGAACTCGACGTACGCGCCGGACTCGTTGTCGTAGTTCACGAAGCCGCTGCCGGTGAAGCCCGCGTGGTTGGACTCGACCAGGCCGTGGGAGATCGTCGCGCTCTCCGCCTGGTGCTCGGTGACGGCGGCGGGCGCGACGTCCGCCGCGGCGGTCGGGACGGTCGGGACGGAGAAGACGGCCGCGACCAGCGGTAGCAGAAGGGGCAGTGCAAGCCATCGGGTTGCCACAGGGTGCCTCCCACAAGTAGGTGGAACTCGGCGGCGGCGGTTCAGTTAGGAAACTTTCCTATCTGTTGCGTCGGATCACAGCACCCCGGCACGTCCGCTGTCAACGGTCCGCAGGAGAGGTCAGGGGTCAGCGGTTCGAGAGGGTGCGCAGGTGGGTGCTCGCGCTCCACGCCGACACCAGGCCGGGCAGCAGCACGTGCCACGGCAGCCGCGCCAGCACGTCACGGCGCACGGTCAGCACGATCCGCCCGGACGCGCCGCCGTCCAGCCACACCACCCGCAGCGGCCCGTCACCCGGCACGTCCCCCGCGGCGGTCAGCGAGATCAGGCACGGCGTCACCGCCACCCGGTGGACGCACGACTCGGCGGTGAAGCCGTCGGCGCGCAGCACCTCGTGCCGCACGAACAGGGAGCGGACGGCGGCGACCAGGCGACGTTCACCCAGACCCGCGCGCACCTGGATGGTCATGGACTCGTACCCGGCGATCGCGACAGGCCGTGTGGACACGCAGCGCCTTCCCTCGGTTAGGTAAGGCTAAGTTAGCACTAGTAGTCGTCCCCGCCGAAGAAGGTTTCCTCCAGCCGGTCCGCCGTGCCCGCGAGCAGTGCCAGCGGCTCGGTGAACTCGTGGATGTCCAGGTCCGACAACGGCAACGAGTGCCGCAGCACCACGTGGTCGCCCATGATCGCCGCGCCGCACGCGATGGTCGAGTTGCCGACCTCGGCGAGGAACGCGTGCAGGTCGACGTTCGCCGCCAGCCCGATCGGCGAGGCGATCTGCACCCACTCGTGCAGCTTGTCGAGCACTTCGCGGACCAGGATGACCACCTGGGTCCGCTCGTCGTCCTCGTCGTACTGCTCGAAGTTGAACAGGATCCTGATCTCGTCCTCGTTCTCCGCGATCACGTCATAGGTGTCGTGCACGTATGCGGCGAGGTCGCCCCAAGTGGCCATGCGATCACCCTACGGGCGCGACCGCCGCCCACACCGCATCACCGACCAGATCCGCCGCCTCGGCCAGGTCGAGCGCGCCCATCAGGTGCCGCCGGGCGCACTCGTGCGCGGGCCCCATCACCACGGCGTCCAACGCCCACAACGGGATCTCGCGCAACTCGCCCGCCGCCATGCGTGCCGCGAACCAGCGGGCGACCGGCTCGAACACCTCCGCCTTCACCGCCGGATCGGCGGTCGACGGCGCGGCGTAGAGGAACCTCGCCCGGCCGGGGTGCTCGGCGACCCACCCCAGGTACCGCGCCACCACCGCCCGCACGGCCTTCTCCGCGTCGCCGAGGTCCAGCGCGGGCGCCATCGCCGCCACGCAGTGCGCGAAGCTCTCCCCGTACAGCACGGCGAACACGCCGGCCCGGCTGCCGAAGTGGTGGTACACGCTGCCGTTGGACACCCCGGAACGGGCGGTCAGCGCGCTGATCGTGACCGCGTCCAGCCCTCCCTCGTCGACCAGCGCGAGGGCCGCGTCGAGCACTGCCCGCTGACCAGTCGATCTCACGGGGTTAGAGTACCGCTCTAGAGCGTCGCTCCTCAGGAGGTCACCGTGGCCCGTTCCATTCCCGATCTGCTGCGTGAACGCGTGCGCGAGACCCCGGACGCCGAGGCGCTGCGCCACCGCACCGGCGACACGTGGACGTCGCTGACCTGGGCCGAGGTCGGCGAGCACGTGCGCAGGCGGGCGCTGGGCTTCCGCGCGCTCGGCGTGCGGGACGAGGCACGGGTCGCGATCATGGCGGCCACCAGCGTGGACTGGATCCTCACCGACCTGGCCGTGCTCGCGGCGGGCGGCGTGACGACGACCATCTACCCCAGCAGCACGCCGGACGTCGTGGCGCACATCGTCCGCGACTCGGAGAGCGTGCTCGTGGTGGCCGACCCTGAGGTGGCGGGCAAGGTCGACGCGAAGGTCGTCACGCCGGACTGGGAGCCCGACGAGGTCGACGGCGACTACGACGCGATGGTGGACGAGCTCACGCCGGACCGGCTGGCCACGTTGATCTACACGTCGGGCACGACCGGCACGCCCAAGGGCGTCGAGCTGACGCACGACAACTGGCTCTACACCGCCGAGGCGATCCGCGAGCTGGGCGTGCTGACGCCGCAGGACCTGCACTTCCTGTGGCTGCCGATGTCCCACGCGTTCGGCAAGGTGCTCCAGGTCGGCATGCTCGCGACCGGCGTGCCCACCGCCGTGGACGGCGACGTGGACCGGATCGCGGCCAACCTGCTCGAGCTGCGGCCCACCGTGGTGGCCGCCGCGCCGCGGATCTTCGAGAAGATCCACCAGCGGGTCGTGGCGTCCATGCGCGAGGCGGGCGGGGTGAAGGCGAAGCTGTTCGACTGGGCGTTGGCGGTGGCCGAGCACCCGGAGTGGACGGTGCGGCGCAAGATCGCCGACAAGCTCGTGTTCAGCAAGCTGCGGGAGCGGGTCGGCGGGCGGATCAAGTACTTCGTGTCCGGCTCCGCGCCGCTGTCGCGCCCGGTCGGCGAGTTCTTCGACCGCGCGGGCATCACGATCCTGGAGGGCTACGGCCTGACCGAGTCGTCGGCGGCGTCGTTCGTGAACCGGCCCGGCGCGAACAAGCTCGGCACCGTCGGCAAGCCGCTGGTCGGCACCGAGGTCCGCATCGCCGACGACGGCGAGGTGCTGATCGGCGGGCGCGGCATCATGCGCGGGTACCGCGGGCTGCCCGAGGAGACCGCCGAGACGTTGCGCGACGGCTGGCTGCACACCGGCGACATCGGCGAGCTGGACGAGGCCGGCCGGCTGCGCATCACCGACCGGAAGAAGGAGCTGATCAAGACCTCCGGCGGCAAGTACGTCGCGCCGCAGGCGGTCGAGGGCCTGGTCAAGGCGGGCAGCCCGTACATCGGCAACGTGCTCGTGCACGGCGACGGCCGCAACTACTGCGTCGCGCTGGTGACCATCGACGCCGACCTCGCGCCCGCGGGGCTGGACGCGGACGCCGAGGTGGGACGGGCGGTCGAGGCGGCGAACGCGAAGTTGGCGCGGCACGAGACGATCAAGAAGTTCGCCGTGCTGCCGAAGGACTTCTCGGTGGACGACGGCACGCTCACCGCGAGCCTGAAGATGCGGCGCAAGGAGATCGAGGGCCGCTACAAGGACGTGCTGGACGGCTTGTACTCCTGAGCTTGGAAGTCCTGGGTTTCGCGCTCTCGGCTCTCGTGCACGTCGGTTTCGTTCTCTCGGGTTTCGTTCTCGTGGACGGTCAGGGTGGGCCGGTGCGCCACCGCGATGGCCCACACGCCCGCCACCAGCACGGCCACCACCTCGGTCAGCACCAGCAGCCGCTCCACGTACCCGAGCGGGATCACCCGCCACCAGGACGTGCCCACGACCGCGTTCACGCCGATCGCGTACAGGATCGGCGTGAACGCCAGGGCCGACAGCACACCGAACCGGAACGTCCACCGGGCGTGCGCGCCCCACACCGGATCACGCCGCCACGGCCGGGCGAGCAGCATCGCGGCGATCGGCAGCGCGATGAACGCCACCAGGCTGCCGAAGCGGTGGATGCTGCCGCTCATGCTCGGCCCGATCGCCCAGTCGTTCTTGGGGAAGATCACGACCAGCGTCAACCCGACCGACCAGGCCGCGAACGCCACCGAGCCCACCGAGTTCCACTTCGCCACGCCCCGCCACACCAGCACGGACAGGATCGCGACCGACCCGAAGACCAGCAGCAGCACACCGGTGTCGAACACCCAGCGCTGCGGCCCGAGGGCGTACTCGCTGATGGTGCGGCGCAGGTGTCTGGTGGAGTCGCCCAGCCGGTAGACGTCCAGCCCGCCGACGAGGGCGACGGTGAGGACGACGGCGACAGCGCCCGCGAGGGCGACGAAGCGGGCCGGGGAACGGGTCGGGGCGAGTTCGGCGGTCAGCACACGGGCAGAACGGACGGCGGCCGCAGTGTTGTTCCGGGAGTGGGCGAATCGACAGCTTGCCGACAGCGGGACACCCGACCGGGCGAAGAATGCAACCTAAGACAACCCCAATCGCATTTCTCACGTTAGCCGGATAAAACGGCCGGCCCGGCGGCGACCACGGGTGGGCAGGCGCGGACAGGGGTGGAGAGGGGGCGGTACGGGCGTCGTCACGGAGATCGCCACGGGCGTCGCAGGTGCGGTGTCGTGGACGCGTGTGGCGTGGGTGGCGGGGGCATGCGTAGCGCGGGGCGTGCGTGGCGCGGGCGTGCGGGGTTGGGCACGGGTGGCGGCGGGCGCGGGTGGCGGGCGCGGTTAGCGCGGGCGTAGGCGTCGCGGGCGCGGTGGGGCGGGGTCAGCTGGACTGGCGGACCACCAGCGTGGGCGCGAACACGACGGAGCTGACCGGGCGGTCCGGGCGTTCGACCCGCTCCACCAGCAGCCGCGCCATCTCGGCGGCCATGTCCTCCACCGGTTGGCGCACCGTGGTCAGCGGCGGGTCGCACTCGACGGCTGGGCTGCTGTCGTCGAAGCCGACCACCTTGACGTCCTCGGGCACCCGCCGCCCGCCGCCGCGCAGCACCGGCAGCGCGCCGGTCGCCATCAGGTCCGAGGCGACGAACAGGCCGTCGACGTCCACGTCCCGCAGTCGCCGTGCCGCCTCGGCGCCGCCCTCGCGGGAGAAGTCGCCCTCCACCACCACCGGCTCGGGCAGGCCGTGCCGGGCCGCCGCCTCGCGGAAGCCGCGCAGCCGGTCCTGGCCGGCGGGCGTCTCGAGGGGGCCGGTGATGGTGGCCAGCCGTCGGCAACCCGAGGCGACGAGGTGGTCGGCGGCCAGCGCCGCGCCGGCGGCCTGGTCGACGTCGACGTAGGTGATCGACATCGGCCGGACCGGGCGGGCGGCCAGGACGACCGGCAGGTTCGACTCGATCAGCTGCCGCGGCAGCGGGTCGGCGTCGTGGGTGTGGATCAGGATCACGCCGTCCAGCCTGCGTTGCCGGATGTCGTCCACCACCTCGCGGTGGTCGCCCGTGGTCAGCACCAGTTGCACGCCGAGCGGCCGGATCACCGGCAGCACGCCGCTTACCACCCGGCCGAAGTACGGGTCGTGCAGGGTGCGCCCCTCGTCGGGCAGGACGAGCCCGATGGCGCCTGCCCTGCGGGTGACGAGCGAACGCGCCGCGCGGTTGGGCGTGTACCCGGTCGTGGAGATCGCCTTCTCCACGACTTGGCGCAGCTCACGGTCCACCGTGGCGACCCCGTTGACGACCCGGGACACCGTGGCCCGGGAAACCCCCGCGATCCGCGCGACCTCTTCCAACGTGACTGGTCTGCGGTCCACGTCAGCCTTTATACCGGGAGGTGCGGCCCCACCGAGGCGGGACCGCACCCGCCCGTCACTGGTAGACGCGGACGTAGTCGACCAGCATGCGCTGCGGGAAGACCGTGGTGGCGTCCGGTGGACCGGGCCAGTCACCGCCCACCGCGTTGTTGAGCAGGATGAAGAACGGCTTGTCGAACACCCAAGGGCCCCGGGTCGCCTCCACCGTCGCCTTGTCGATGGTGAGCACGGTCACGTCGTCGATGCCGAACACCATGCCCTTGCTGTTCCAGTCGACCCGGAACAGGTGGAACGCGTTCGCGTAGTCCTGGCCGATGTCCCGGACCTGCCCGATCCCGCCGCCGCCGAAGTACGCCGGGCCGTGGATCGTCTGGTACGCGGTGTTCGGCTCGCGGCCCAGGTGCTCCATGATGTCGATCTCACCGCTCGCGGGCCACGGGGTGCCCTTGAAGATGTCGTTGCCGAGCATCCAGAACGCGGGCCACAGGCCCTTGGTGCCCGACACGCGGACGCGGGCCTCGAACCGGCCGTACGTCCACGACGCCTTGCCCTCGGTGATGAGCCTGGCCGACGTGTACTGGCACGTGCCGGAGCCGCTGACCGGGTCGACCGGGCACGCCGCCCCCGGCGTGACCTCGCGCCTGGCCTCCAGCACCATGTTGCCGTTGCCGTCGGTGAACGCGTTGCGGTTGTCGGTGTAGTACTGCAGCTCCGCGTTCTGCCCGGTGCCGACCTCCGGCCGCCACTTGCCCGCGTCCGGCCTCGTGCCCGCGGGCGCGTTGAACTCGTCGCTCCACACCAGCCGCAGCGGGTTGCCCGGGTCCGGCGCCTGCGGCGGTGGCGGCGTGGGGCTGCCGCCGGTGCCGTAGACCTGGAACTCCCACAGCGAGTAGCCGTACTGCCCGCTGCGCTTGGTCAGGTTCACCCGGACGTAGCGGCCCGTGCCGCTCACCGTGAACGTCTGCTTGAAGCCGGTGCCGTTGGTGACGGTGTGGATCGTGGTCCAGCTCGACGCGGTGGCCGACGTCTGGATCTCGAACCCGCTGGCGAACGCCGGGTCCCACTGCAGCACGACCTTGCCGACCTGCGCGGTCGCCCCGAGGTCGACGTAGATCCAGCCCGGGTCGACCCAGCCGGTGGTGGCGTTGGTGGCCCAGCGGGTGGCCGGGTTGTGGTCCAGCGCCTTGGCGGGCGTGCACTGCGGGCACGCGCCGTCGTCCTGGAACGACGAGGCGAACGCGGGCTTGTTGTAGGACAGCAGCTGCTCACCGGGTGGGTTGCCGCCCGTGCCGGTGCGCACGGCGAACTCCCACAGCGACACGCCGTACTGCGTGGCGCGGGCCGTGGTGTGGACCCGGACGTAGCGGCCCGTGCCGGTGAAGGTGATGTTCTGCGTGCCACCCGTGCCGGTGGTGGTCTGGTGGACGGTCGTCCACGCCGTGCCGTCGGCCGAGACCTGGAGCTGGAACGCCGTCGCGTACGCGGCCTCCCACTGCAGGGTCGCGCCGCAGACGTCCCGGCTCGCGCCCAGGTCGACCCGCAGCCACTGCGGGTCGCTGAACGCGCTGGACCAGCGGGTGCCCGCGTTGCCGTCGACCGCCGAGGCGGCCGTGAACGGGCTGCCCGGCTCCACCGACGACGCGGTGACCGGTGCGTTCAGCGCCGCGTTGGCCGTGCCGCATTCGGCCGCCTGGACCGCGTTCACCGGCGCGATCAGTGCGGTGATCAGGGCGAACGCCGCGCCGAGCCTGATCGGTGCTCTCATGGGCGGCCGTCCGCGCCGCACTTGATGATCGGGTTGATGCAGTCGCGCACCCGGCGGGCGAGTTCCGCCTCCGGCCACGCGTTGAAGAAGTCGCCGTGCATGGTGAACCCGGCGCCGGAGGCCAGCCGGAACCGCGACGGGTCGCCGCTCACCGGGTAGCGCAGCACCTGGCGCAGCTTCGGCACCGGCACCGGGTGGGTCGCCGGGCAGTCCGCGTTGACCGGGTACGCCATGTGGCTCTTGTGGTCCGGCGCGTCCAGGTCGCGGCCGTTCCAGCACTGCGGGAAGTCCAGGTAGGACTCCAGCATGGTGCCCGCCGGGCAGTTCACGAAGTCCTTGGACGCGCCGACGTGGCCGGCGTGCAGGCAGGACCAGCGCGAGATCGTGCTCGCGTCGGGCTGGGTGGCCTTGGCGTTGCCGGCGACGATCCGCAGGCCGAGCGGGAACGGCTGGATGCGGGCGATCACGTCGTCGCGCACGCCTTCGCCGAGGTAGTAGAAGGTGGTGCCGGTGGGTTCGACGGGCTGGTTGTCCGCGTACAGGGTGGGCACCCAGTAGGAGGACAGGTCGACGCCCGGGTTGCAGTTGCTCGTGCCGGCGAGCAGCGACTGGACGGTGGAGTGGGCGTTGGTGGTGGTGTTGCCGAAGAAGCTGTGCATGTGCGACGCGCCGGGGAGGTTGGGCGCGACGATCGGGTCGTCCGGGAGGCGGTGGCTGTACGGGCAGTCCGCCAGGAACTCGGCGACCCGCACGATCGGGCCGCTGGAGTTGCGGACGCCGAACACCTGGAACTCCCACAGCGACACGCCGTACTGGGTGGCGCGGGCGGTCGTGTAGACGCGGACGAACCGGGTGGTGGCCGCGACGGTCAGGTTCTGCACGCCGACGTTGCCGGACGCGGTGGCGATGGTGTGCCAGGCGTTGCCGTCGGCGGAGGTCTGGAGCTGGAAGGAGCGCGCGTAGGCGTTCTCCCAGTTCAGGGTGACCTGGCTGATGGCGGTGGACGTGCCGAGGTCGACCCGGAGCCACTGCGGGTCGGCGGCGGCGCTGGACCAGCGGGTGCCGGCGTTGCCGTCGACGGCGGCGGAGGCGGGCGTGCCGCCGTTCTCGGTGGAGGAGGCGGCGACGGGTTTGCCCTGGGACAGCAGTTCCGGCGCCGCGGAGGCGGGAGAGGTGACGAAGGTCAGCGCGGACGCGGCCAGGGCCGCGACGGCGAGTGTGGTGACCAGACGACGCCATCGGCGAATGGTGGGGATCACGACTCCCCTTTCGAAGGGCCTTGCGGGGAAGGGTTCAGAGAGCGCTCTCACAGCGGAACGTAAGACGGCCCCCTGTATCAGTCAAGGAAAGGAGCGAGTTCCGGTCATCCCGTAACACCGCGCCAGAGAGCGCTCTCTGACCTGAGCGTTGAATTCGGGGTACGCGAACGTAGGACACGCGCGACGTGAACGTAGGACACGCGCGTTCTGAAGGTACGACACGCGCGTTCTGAACGTAGGACTCGCGCGCGTGTCCTACGTTCGGGACGCGCGTGTCCTGCGTTCGGAACGGGTGAGGTGAACGGTCAGGACAGGCGGGCGGCGGCGGGGAGGCCCGAGGGGGAGGCGGTCGGCCAGGCGAGGGGGTCGGGGCCCAGGTCCCACAGTTCGGCGACCTGGAGGGCGCACCACGGCGAGACCGGACGGGCGCCGGCCAGCACGGCGGGCGCGAAGTCGGCCCACGGCGCCCACTCGAACGAGTCCACCTCGTCCGGGTTGGGCTCCGGGTCGCCCGAGACCAGGCCACGGAACACCGGGCACATCTCGTTCTCCGTGACCCCGTTCTCCATCACCGCCCGGTAGCGGAACGCGGGCAGCACCAGGTCCAGCTCCACGTCGCCCAGCCCGAGCTCGTCGGCCAGCCGCCGCGTCACCGCCGACACCATCGGCTCGTCGGGCGCCGGGTGGCCGCAGCACGAGTTGGTCCACACGCCCGGCCACGTCTTCTTGTGCAGGGCGCGCCTGGTCAGCAGCAGCCTGCCCGCCCCGTCGAACAGGTACGACGAGAACGCCAGGTGCAGCGGGGTGGACGCGTGATGCACGGAAGCCTTGTCGGCCACGCCGATCCCGGCACCGGACTCGTCCAGGAGCACGACTTGTTCCACTCGTCCACCCTGCCACACCGGCGATCACCGCGCGTCGGCGAGCACCCTCGGGTTGCGCACCAGTTTGCCGCTCGCGGTGCGCGGCAGCGCGGGCAGCACGTGCACCCGCCGCGGCCGCTTGAACTCCGCCAGCCGCTCGGCGCACCACGCGGCCACCTCGTCGGGGGTCAACGCGTCCGACGCGGTCGCGACGTAGGCCTCGATCTCCGAGTCGTGCACCACGATGGCTTCGGTGACCAGCGGGTGGCCCCTCAGCGCCTCCTCCACCTCGGTCAGGTCCACGTTGAAGCCGAGCACCAGGACCAGGGAGTCGGACCGGCCCAGCAGCACCAGGTTGCCGTGTGCGTCGAACTCGCCGCGGTCACCCGTTCGGAACCACCCGTCGGAGTAACGCGAGGGACCTTCCTCGTACAGGTACGGCGACTCGTCCAGCGCCACCTCGACCAGGCCCTCGCGCACCCTGATGGCGGTGTCGGACAGCGGCCTGCCCGCCGACGGCCGGGACGTGCCGCTCACGTCCATCGTCAGCGCCCCCGTCTCGGTGGTGCCGAAGCACTCGCCCACCACCACCCCGTGGACGGCGGCGAACTTCTCGGCCACGTCCGGCGACATCAGCTCGCCGCCGGAGAACGCGCCGCGCACCGACCGCAGCGCCTCGGACGCTCCCGCCTCGGCGAGCAGCTCGAAGTGGTACGGCTGGCCGGTGAGGAAGTCCACCCGGTGCCGCGCGGCGGTCCGCAGGACGTCCTCGGCGGAGGCCGACCGCGCCGCGAACACCAGCTCGACCCCGACGGCCAGCGCGTGCAGCAGTCCTCCGATCAGCCCGTAGCTGTAGGCGGTGTTGTTGAGCATCAGGTACTTCTCGCCGTGGCGGGCCATGCCGTCGGCTGCGGCGAGCCGCAGCACCTCGCGGATGACCGACTCGGTGCTGCGCCCGATGATCTTGGGCCGGCCGGTCGAGCCCGAGGTGAACTGCACCAGCCGGTGCCGGGTCGCGGCGGGCAGGCCGTCGGGCTTGCGCTGGGTGACCAGCTCGTACCGCTCGCGGAACGCGCCGGTGAACCGGCCGGTCGCGCGCACGAGGAACTGCGGGTGGGTCAGGTCGCACAGCACGCCGACCTCGGCCGAGGTGAGCCGGTGGTCGATCGGCACCACCCTGGCGCCGAGCGACCACAGCGCCAGCACCGCCTCCAGCTGGGTGAAGCTCGGGGGCACCTGGACGGCGACCGTGCTGCCCTCCCCCACCCCGGAGGCGGCGAACAGGCTCGCCTCGGCGGCGACGGACGCGCGCAACGCGCCGTGGGTGACGGTGTGCTCGTGGGTGAACACCGGCACGTCGTCGCCGTGGCGGCGCAACAGGTCGGTGACGAACTCGCGCATCGTGGCTCAGGTCTCCTTGCAGAACTCGCCGATGGGGATGCCCACGTGCCGCTGCTCGGTCGCGATGTAGCCGAGCAGCTCGTCACCGCGGCGCAGCTCGGTGACGTTGCGGACCTTCCCGCCGGGGCCGAGCACCCGCACGTGCCAGTCGTCCTGCACGGTCAGGCTCACCTCGACGCCCTCGGGCGAGTGCGCGGTGATGGTGAGGATCGGGCGCGACTCGAGCTTGGCGCGGCCGACGGTGAGCTTGCGGGTGCGGCCTTCGGAGTTGACCGCGAGCACCGTGCTGCCGGAGCGCAGTTCGGACAGGTAGTTGGTGCGGTTGTCGGGTCCGAGCACGTAGGAGTGCAGGGCTCCGGCGTTGACCCGGAACGGCCGGGTCGGCATGTAGGGCAGCGGGTGGGTCTCGCTGCAGCACAGGATGAAGCCGGAGGAGAAGGAGCCGACGAGGATGCCCTCGTCCTCCTGGAAGTGCGAGGCGGTGTCCACGCAGACGCGGTCGCCGAGGCCGTTGTGGGTGATGCCCTCGACGGTGAGCGTGGTGAGGTTCAGCGGCGGTGTGGTCGCTTCCAGCAGCCTGGCCAGCTTGAACACGTCGGTGGCGTCGCTCGGCGCCATCAGCACGCCGTCCGAGCCGTGCTCCAGCACGTCGAGCACGATCGCGGCCTCTTCGAGGTCGGCCACGACGGTGACGAGCTTGCCGGGCGCGCCGTCGGCGGCGGCGATGACGATCTCCAGCGGGATCTTCGTCGGATCGGTGAACGCGACCACGGTGTGCCCGAGCCGCACCGCCGCGGCGCACGCGAGCTTGAGCGTGCGGTCGTCGCGGACCTGCACGAACGCCGCGTCGGTGGTGAGCCGGTCCAGCGCGTCCTGGTCGTCGACGACGACGGTGACCAGGTGCGGGCTGTCGACCGCCGCGTCGGCGACGAGCACCCGGGTGATCGTGGGCGGCAACGTGTCCAGCAGCGCCGGGTCGTCGGAGACGACGCCGGCGAGGCGGGCGTGCACGGCGGCGTCCACGACGGCTTCGCGGTGCGCTTCGGGGACGGTGCGGAGGTCGATCCAGGCGAACTTCAACGGTTCTCCAAGGGGTGAGAGCCCGATCGGCGTGCGGACGGGCCGCCGCGGGTCGGCTGACCGGCGGCGGCCGTTGGCGGCAAGCTCATGACGAGGCCACGACGCCCGTCATCGCGCGGACGAGGTCCGATTGGGTGTCGTCGTGGACGATCGAGGCCAGTTCCGCGACCAGCGACATGGGCGCGGGCGCGGTGAACACGCGGCGGCCGACGGCGAGGCCCGCGCAGCCGACCGCCATCGCGGTGCGGGCGTGGTCGACCACGCTGCCGCCGGTCGCCGGGCCGCCCGCGACCAGCACCGGGATCGGGCAGCTGGCGATCACGTCTGCCATCCGCTGGGCGGGCCGGGCGAGGTTGGTCTTGACGATGTCGGCGCCGAGGTCGACCGCGATGTTGACCACGTGCGCGAGCAGCGCCGGGTCGTTCGGGTCGGCGATGCGCGGTCCGCGCGGGTAGACCATGGCGATCAGCGGCACGTTCCACTCGTCGCAGGCCTTGGCGACCACGCCGAAGTCGGCGAGCTGGCGCTCTTCGGTGTCCGAGCCGATGTTCACGTGCACGCTCACCGCGTCGGCGCCCAGCCGCAGCGCCTCGTCGACCTCGCCGACGATGACCTTGGCGTTGGTGTCGGCGGCGTGCGCGGTGCCCGCGCTGAGGTGCACGACCAGCGCGCAGCCGGCGAGCACGCCCGGGTCGATCGTGCGCACGCGTCCTTTGTGGACGATGATCGCGTCGGCGCCGCCGACGACGACCGAGTCGATGAGCTCGTGCCACCGGTCGCGCGGCACCACCGGACCGTCCGAGACGCTGTGGTCGAGCGGGACGAAGAGGTACCTGTCGTCGCGCGGACGGGAAAGGCGTCGCAGCCGCAACGCTTTCGTCATGTCGCTCACACCTCCTCGGTGTTCGGTGACGGCCACCAGCAGGGTGGTCGAACCGGTGAGCGCGGCGGGAGGTGTGAGGTGGCGATAACTCGTCAGTTATGCACCTGTTGGAGCAACGGCCGGGGGTTCTTCCCGACGCGGGGCCTTCCCCCGCTCCACGCGCGCGACCGGTGTCCGGGTTGGCCCGTTGCCCTAGGCTGCCGCAGTGAACATGGAGCTCAGGCATCTCCACGTCGTGCTGACCGTGGCGGAAGCGGGCAGCATCAGCCGAGCCGCCTCACTGCTGAAGATCGCGCAGGCCGGGCTGACCGCGCAGTTGCGCCGCATCGAACGTGGGTTCGGTGGTCCGTTGTTCCTGCGGCGCACGGACGGCGTCGAGCTGACCGAGCTCGGCCGCCACGTCGTGCTGCGATCCCGTGACCTGGTGGAACGGTTCGACGACCTGCTGGTGACCGCGCGCAAGCTGGCCGCGGAGAGCGACGTCACGGGCATCCGGCTGGGCGGTGTGGCCGGTTCGCTGACGCCGTTGCTGGTCGGCGTGGTGCGCGCGCTGCTGCCGACGCACCCGCAGACCACCCACCTCGAACGCACCAGTGACGCCGTGCTCGACCTCGTGCGCGCCGGGAAGTTGGACCTCGCGCTGGTGACGGAGTTCCCCCAGAGTCCACTGCGGATACCCGAACAGGCCGGCTGCCGGACCGTCGTGACGGAACCGATGTTGGTCGGAATCGCGGTCGGGCACCGGTTGTCGGCGCGCAACGAGATTCGGCTGTCCGAACTGGCCGACGAGGAGTGGGCGGTGCCCGACGAGAGCTACGGCGGCGGAAGGTTGAACCTTCACCTGGCTTGCGAGGCGGCCGGGTTCACGCCGCGGTGCGCGCACTTCGGGGTCGATCCGGCGTCGGCCGCGGAACTCGTGCGCTCGGGCCACACCGTGGCGTGCTTCTTCCCGACCGGCCACGACCTGCCCGGCGTCCTGTTGAAACCGATCGTGGGCAATCCCGTGCACCGGCGGGTGACGGTGGTGTGGCGGCGGGACTGCGCGGCGGCCGAGTACGTCGACGACATCCACGCGGCGCTGCTGCGCGCGTACCAGGAGCGGATCTGGGCGCACGGTCCGCGCACGGCGAAGCTCGCCGCCACCGGGTTGACCGTGGCGGCCAGCTGACGTCCCGTCCGGACACGTCCGGTGTCGGGGTCCCGGGCCGTGGACCTTGGTGCCGCCCAGCACTGGCCCACGGCCCGGAGTCCTCTCGTCGCCGGGGTAGCCGGCGGGGTGAAGCTAACGACGTGCGGTAAAGCGGCGCCTAAACGCCCAGCGCTTCGCGGTACAGCTCGCGCAGCTGCGGTCCGGGCGGCACGCCGAGCTCGTCGGCCAGCGTGCGGCGGACGTCCTGGAAGACGCGCAGCGCCTCGGTCCGCCGGCCGCACGCCAGCAGCGCCGTCATGAGCTGGTAGCGCAGGTTCTCGGAGAACGGGTGCTCGGCCACCAGCGGCGTCAGCGCCTCCACCGCCTGGGCGTGCCTGCCCAGCGCCAGGTCGGTGTCGATGGCCGCTTCGAGGGTGGCCAGGTAGTGCGCCTCCAGCGGCGCGCAGAGCCAGGCGCGCAGCGGTTCGGACTCGGCGCCCGCCAACGGCGTGCCGCGCCACAGGGCCAGTGCCCTGGTGTAGAGGTCGCGCCGGTGGTCGAGGTCCGCGGTGACGGCGGCCCGCGCGGTCAGGCCGCGGAACCGCAGGGCGTCCACCTGGTCCGGTTCGGCCCGCAGCACGTACCCCGCGTCCTGGTGCGTCACCGGCACGCCCGCGCCGCGCAACGCGGAGATGTGCACCTGGAGCGACTTGCGGGCGCGTGGCGGCAGGTCTTCGCCCCACACCAGGTCGAGCAGCCGGTCGACCGGCACCCGTCTGCCGCAGTGCACCGCCAGCACGGCCAGGACCTGGCTCGGCTTGCGCCGCAACGCCGTCGGCTCCGCGCCGTCCCGCCGGACCTCGACCGGGCCCAGGATCCGAAACTCCACGCCGACCCCCAGCCGCGTTGAACTTTCACGAATAAATACGCGACTGTGACGGAGGCTGTCGTTCGGTGGTTCCGCCGGACGGACGACTCAGCGCGCGTCCTCGTCGCGTGCGCTGAAGCGCTCGGCCATCTCCACGTCCCACCAGGCCGCGAAGAACTGGAAGTCGACCTCGCCGTCGTTGACGAGCTGGTGCTCCTCGTACGGGCGGAAGTGCACGATGTCGCCCGCCGCGAACGGCAGCCGGCCCTCGTCGGTGACGATCTCCGCCGCGCCGGACACGGCCACCCAGACCTCGTGCTCCCGGTGGCCGTGCGTGCTCGACGCCGCACCCGGCCGCACCACGCACCACGAGCCGTCGAACGGCGCGTTCACCAGCGGCCACGGCATCAGCCTGCGGGCCACCAGCCCGCCGTCCCGGACCAGCTCGTCCGGGTCGAGTCGGCGCAACTCCACGGCTACCGCCCCACCACGGCGGCAGGCTCCACGCGTCCCACGGTGCTCTCCCAGGCGCCGACCGAACCCGACGTTGTCCACCGGCGATCGCCCGGGCGCCTTCGCCGGAGGTCATCGCCACGGCACGTCGGGGCGGAAACCCACTGCCACCGAACGGCCTGCCGCCAGAACCTATAGATCAAGGTGCGTGGCGGCCACACGCTGGAGCGCGCACGTTCGCCCCACGTGCACGACGAGTTCGGTCACCCGTTCCCCGTCGACCTCCGCCGGCGCGCACCCGATCCGGTCGTGCCGCAGGTCGGAGGGCACGGGCAGGCGCAACCCCGGCGGCCGGGCGGCTCCGGACGCGACCCGCTCGTCCTTCGGGAACGCGAAACCCGCACCGACCGACTACCGGTCCGCGTGCCGGAGCACGCTCTCCACCTCGGTGCGGAACGCGTTGACGCCGTCCTCGCCCTCGGGCGCGCCGTGCGCTTGGAGCAGGTGCAGCAACGCCACGCCGTTCGCCGAACGACGGGACAGCGCGCGGAACGAGAACGCGGCCTCGTAGACGGTGATCGCCGTGGCCAGCGCCGCCGCCACCGTGGCCAGGAACGCCCACAGCGCGCGCCGCCCGTCGTCGGCCACGGCCACCGCGCCCAACGCCGCCGCGGCGGTGAACAGCAGCACGCACAGGCCCGTGGTCCACCGGCGTGCGGCGGTGTAGCGGGCCTGCGCCTGCTCGAACCCGGCGAGCCGTTCGCCGACCCGGTGGCGCAGGTAGGCGCGGACGAACTGCTCGCGGTGGTCGTGGACCACGGTCGGCGAAGCCGACGATCCGGCGGAGGTCATGTGCGGCTCACCGATTCGTGCCGGAGCCGCGCCACGGCCGTCGCCAACTCGCGGGCGCGGTCCGCGCGCTCGGCGTCGTCGACGGCGGGTGGTGCGGCGAGGTGGTCGAAGTACAAGGCGCGCAACTGCTCGGCCCGGACCTGGGCGTCGGGGTCCTCGCCGGTCCGCGCCACGACCGCGAGCACCGCCGCCGCCGCGCCGGACACGGCCAGCAGCACACCGGGCCACGGCACGTCCCGCAGCCAGACCTGCGACGCCGCGGACACCGTGGTGCCGAAGCCCGCGGCGATGGCCAGCACCGTCAGCAGGCGCGCGCGGTCACGTGCCCGGAGGGCGGCGACCTCGCACTCGTGCAGCACGGGAGCCACCACGTGGTTGGCCTCGTGGATCGCGTCGGCGAGCAGCGGGTAGTCGAGCACGTAGCCGGGGTCGATCACGGGGTGCGGCTCGGGCGCCCGGAACCGCACGCGCGGCCACACGGCGGGCGGCGGCACGTCGGCGTGCAGCTTGGCGCCGGGCCGGTTGCCCAACACCCGCCGCAACACGGCCGTCACCTTGTCCGCTCCCTCGTCCAGGTGCACCACCGCGACCTGGCCGCTGCGCACCAGCACGGCGAGGTCGTCGTCGCGCTCGGCGGGAACGGGTCGCGGGGTGGGAGTGGGAGCGGGGCCGGTCGCGGGAGCGGGTCGCGGAGTGGGAGCGGGTCGCGGGGTGGGGCCTGGGCCGGCGGCGGGATCGGTGACGGCGGGGCCCTGCACGCTCCCGGTCCCGACCGCTCCGGTCCCGACAGCTCCGGTCTCGACAGCCCCGGTCTCGACAGCCCCGGTCTCGACAGCCGCGACCTTGGCGGCGGCACCCTTCACCCCGGCGATCCCCGCGGCGGCGACCTTGGCGGCGGCTCCCGTGACGCGCGCGACCTCGGCATCGGCCTGGGCGGACCCACCGACCGCCACCCCGCCGGGAGTGCCGGGATCGGGAGTGGCGGGGGCAGCGGCGGCCGGGAAACCGGTGGTGGGGGTAGCAGTGGCCGGTGTGGCGGCGGGTACGGCGGCGGTCGAGGCAGCAGTGCCCGGGGCCGTGGTGCCGGGGGCCGTCGTGCCCGGGGCGGTGGGGCGGGCGGCTGGAGCGCCGGTGGTGAGGCCGGCCTGGGCGGGAGTGGCCGGGCGCTTGCCGCCCGCGATCTCGTCGGCCAACCCTCCCGTGCCGGCGAGCACCAGCAGCGGCCGGTCGCGGCCCAGGTGGTCCACCAGCGCGGCCCGCGCCAGGTCGTCCCCGCCGATCAGCAGCGCGAGCGCCGGGCGCTTCGACCCGGCCACGGCGTCCACCGCGCGGAACAGCGCGGGCAGTTCCTCGCCCCACTTCGAGCCCGGCACGAGCACCGCCGTGTCGTGGTTCACGTTGAGCCGTACCTCACCCGCCGCGGGCTCCGCGTCCTCCGCGGCCACCCGGCCGGACGGCGCGACGCCGACCAGCCGCGGCCACCGGCCGTCCAACGACTCGGCGGCCAACCCGATCAGGTGCGTGACGCCGACGTCGGCGCCCGCCGTGACCACGACCGCGTCCGCTCTGGCCGCCGCCGCGAGCACCGCACGCAGCACCGGGAGCACGGCGGCGGCGAGTTCGGTGTCCAAGGCGCCTGCCGAGCCGAACACCGCCAGGACCGGGCGGCCGCGGGGCAGGCCGAGGGCGCGCGGCCGGATGTCGGCGTCGGGGTGGGCCAGTCGCCGCACCCGGGGACCGGTACCCGCTGTAGGCATGCCGGGCACCCTAGCGGTGCCTCACGTGAATTTCACCCGTCCGGGGGCGGATTTCACCGCAGGTAGAGTGCTGGACGTGTCGATTGACCCCGCTGACCTGGAAATCGCCCTAAGGGTGCTCGCCCAAGTGGACGAACTGGACACCGAGCACCCCGACGCGGTAGCCGTCCGCCGGGCCACCGCCGGCATCTGGAAGAACCTCCGCAAGCGCCGCAAGGCCGACCGCCGCGCCTCGGTCACGGCCGCCGACCGCGCCGTCATCGAGGCGACCGCGACCGGCTCGCCGTCCCGCATCGACGACGAGACCCGCGGCCTGCTGCTGCGCGAGCCGGAACCCGGCGCGAGGGCGGGCACGTTGCTGCGCGCCCGGTCCTGCTACACGTGCAAGAAGAGGTACACCGAGGTCGACGCGTTCTACCACCAGCTGTGCCCGGACTGCGCGGCGCTGAACCGGGCCAAGCGCGACCAGAGCGCGGACCTGACCGGCAAGCGCGCCCTGCTCACCGGCGGCCGGGCCAAGATCGGCATGTACATCGCGCTGCGGCTGCTGCGCGACGGCGCGCACACCACGATCACCACCCGGTTCCCGCGTGACGCGGTGCGCCGGTTCGCGTCCATGCCCGACAGCGCCGACTGGCTGCACCGGCTCCGCGTGGTCGGCATCGACCTGCGCGACCCGGCGCAGGTCGTGCAGCTGGCCGACTCGGTGGCCGCGGCCGGGCCGCTGGACATCCTGATCAACAACGCCGCGCAGACCGTGCGCCGGTCGGCGGGCGCCTACGCGCCGCTGGTGGCGGCCGAGTCGGCGGCGCTGCCCTCCGGCCCGCTGCCCGAGCTGGTGACGTTCGGGCACACCCTGTCGGCGCACCCGGTGGCGTTGGCGGGCACGTTGGCCGACACCATCCCGGCCGTGACGGCGCTCGCGCTGACCGCCGGGTCCAAGGAGATCGACGCGGGCGGCCTGGTGCCCGACGAGGCGGCGGTCAACAGCTGGGTGCAGCGGGTGGACGAGGTCGACCCGGTCGAGCTGCTGGAAGTGCAGCTGTGCAACAGCACCGCGCCGTTCATCCTGATCTCCCGGCTGCGCCCGGCGATGGCCGCCTCCCCCGCGCGCCGCAAGTACGTGGTGAACGTGTCGGCGATGGAGGGCCAGTTCAGCCGCGCCTACAAGGGGCCCGGCCACCCGCACACGAACATGGCCAAGGCCGCGTTGAACATGCTGACCCGCACCAGCGCGGAGGAGATGCTGACCGTCGACGGCATCCTGATGACCGCCGTCGACACCGGCTGGATCACCGACGAACGGCCGCACCCCACCAAGATGCGGCTGGCCGCCGAAGGCTTCCACGCCCCGCTGGACCTGGTCGACGGCGCGGCCAGGGTGTACGACCCGATCGTGCGCGGCGAACTGGGCGAGGACCTGCACGGCTGCTTCCTGAAGGACTACGCGCCCGCACCCTGGTGAGCCCGTTCGCCGCGGCTGATCACCACAGCGTCGACCGCGACCGTTCCGCCCGTTCCCGGCCGCAGCAACGCGTCTGGGCCGAACGGGGTGCGCCGGTTAACGGATCCGTGCCCGTGTGCGACTCTCCGTCGGTAGGCTGAAGCTTTCGCCAGACCGCCGCGAGGCGACGGGGGTGGGCATGGACGGCGGGCGGGCCGGTCGAGCCGCCGCACTGCCGCGCGTCACCGGATCGGTGGGGTCGTGGTGACCGCGCACCGCGTCAACCCGTTCCCGCTGCCGGGGTGGGAGAGCACGCCGATGCGGCCGCTGCGGCCGTGGCACCGGCCGGCGCACCGCGACTACTACGTGCCCGTCGACGGCACGGAGGACGCCTTCGACCAGTTCCGGCGGGAGATGGGCGACCTGGGCGTCCTGCTGGAGTACGGCCGCCTGGCGCTGGTCACCGGCGAGTCCGGGTGCGGCAAGACGGCGTTGGTCAACCGGTGCGCGGACTGGGTCGTCGGCGAGCTCGCGCGCCGGGACATGCGCGGCGTCGTGCTCGACCTGACCGGCTGCCTGCCGACCGACCAGGAGCTGTCCATCGACCAGCGCACCGCCGAGGTGTGCGACCGGATGTTCGACCTGCTCGTGGACGACGGCGCGCTGCGCCAGGAGAGCGAGGACCGGCTGGCCGCCGTCCGGGACGTGCCGCGCCGGGTGTTCCCGCGCCTCGGCCAGGCGCTGCGCGAGGAGGTCGCGCTCGTCGTGCTGCTGCCGAGCCCGAACGAGCTGGTGGACGAGGTGATCCGCTACGCCCGGACGTTGAACAGCGCGAAAGTGCTGTTCCTGACCGAATCCGCGTACCTGGGCAAGGACGAGGTGGCGGATGTCGTGCGCCAACTGGAAACCTGGGTCCCGCCGATCGCCCTGCACGTCGGTCCGCTCGACACCGGTGACGCCCAGCGATTCGCCGAAGACCGCCTGGCGCGTCACGCGGAAGCGGGAACTTATCCACGGATGAGTGATGACGCGATCGAATTGGTGGCCAAGCACTGCCAATCGGTCGCCATGCTGCAGAGATTCTTACATGGCACGTACGAACACAAACGTGAAACGGGACTAGGGTACACCGAGGCCGATCTGGTGACCGTCGAGGACATCAGGGCGTTCTTGAACACGAAGTCCCGGAATGGACCGGTGAATGGGCCATGAGCGGTCGCAGCGATCTCCCGCCCTCGCGGAAGAACCCCTTCTCGCCGATGGCGGTCGCCCGGATCACGGACTTCGACGCCGACCCCGACGCGGTGGACGTGGCGATCACCACCGACGCGACGCGGCAGGCGCTCGCGCACCTCGAGTCCTACCTCGACGCGCCACCCGCGCGCGGCGGCCGTGACCGCACCGGCACCGTCGTGGCCGTGCTCGGCGACTACGGCACGGGCAAGACGCACCTGGCCGTGCGGCTGGTCCGGCACGCCCGGCAGGCGTTGGCCGACCCGACGCACGCCCTGTACCTCGACGCGACCGCGGAGAGCTTCATCGAGCTGTACCGGCGGTTCATGCAGAAGCTCGGCCGCGAGGGCGTGCGCGCGCAGGTCAGCGAGTACTACGCGGACATCGTCGCGGACTCGTTGCAGAGCAGCGGCCTGACCAGCGACATGCTGGAGTGGCTCGGCAGCAGGCAGTTGGAGCCGCAGGAGGTCGTCGAACGGCTGGGCCTGATGGAGAGCGCGCTGCTGCGCAAGGTCCAGGACACGCTGCGCGAGGTGACCAACAACAAGGACTTCGGCACCGCGCTCACCCTGCTGCTGCGGCCGGGGTTCGAGCACTCGGTGTGGTCGTGGCTGCTCGGCGGCGCGCCGGACCAGGTGCTGGTGGAACGCGGCATCGACACGCCGATCGACACCGAGGTGGCCGCGCTGGAGGCGATGGGCGTGTTCGCCCTGCTGTTCGGCGGCAGGCAGCGGCGGTTCGTGCTGGCGATCGACGAGCTGGACAAGATCTTCTCCGCCGACAGCCGCCCGCACGCCCGGACCATGGCCGCGTTCCAGACGTTGCTGCAGGTGTTCGCCAAGGCCGGGGCGTGCCTGGTGCTGTGC
This sequence comes from Saccharothrix sp. NRRL B-16348, assembly GCF_001280085.1. GTDB lineage: Bacteria > Actinomycetota > Actinomycetes > Mycobacteriales > Pseudonocardiaceae > Actinosynnema. The sequence goes on from NZ_LGED01000244.1 coordinate 130,522, forward strand.
GGGCTGCCGGACTTCAAGTCCGTGCTGCCGCAGGCGGTGCGGCAGCGCATCCCGTACACGGTGGTGATGTCGGGGCTCAGCCAGGGCGAGGTGCGCGAGTTCGTCGAGCTGGCGCAGGAGCAGGTGTTCGGCACGCGGCAGCTGGCGCCGTTCACCGTCGACACCACGCGGTACCTGCGGGACATCGCCCGGGGCAACGCGCGCAACGTGATCCGGCTGTGCCACCGGGTGTTCCGGATGGCCGACGACCTGTCCCGCACGCCCGGCCACGAGTTCACCGTCACCGAGGACATGGTGCGGCAGGCGGCCCGCGACCTGTTCGGGTCGTTGAGCTCGGACGACATCGACGGCGTGGTGCGGCGGCTGCTCGACGCCAACGGCCTGGACTACCTGCACCGGCACCTGCTCGGCGTGGCCGAGGACTCGCTGGCGGACTTCTGGGTCACGTTCCCGGAGCACGCGACCGGCTGCGCCGTGCTGATCACCCGGTCGCTGCTGGAGAACGCGGACCTCGGCGTGGTGCGGCGGCGGATCTCGGCGGTGCGCGAGGCCGAGCCGGACGCCGAGCTGATCCTGCTGGTCAACGGCGTGGTGGCGGACGGCGTGGCGATCCAGTTGCGGGAACTGCTCGGCCGCGAGCCGCTGGTGTACGTCGACCGGACGTTCGCCGACGACTTCAAGGCGCTGGTGACCGCGACGGGACGGCGGCTGAGCGGCGACGCGGACCCGTTGTCGGCGCTGCGGTGGCAGATGGGCCAGCTGTCCAAGCAGCAGTCGAGCATCTACGGGTTCATCGAGCACCTGGTCGAGCACATGGACGGGGTGCGGGCGTCGTCGGACCGGCAGCTCGGCGCGATCCAGCGGCAGCTCGGCGCGTTGGCGGCGGGCACGCCGGGCCGACCGGCGGAGGCGTCGGCGAGCAGGCTGCCCGGCGAGGTGGAGCGGCTGTTCCGGGACGCGGTGGACGCGTTGGAGGACCTGACGCAGGTCGACGTGATGTTCGAGGAGGCGTTCGACCACGCGCCGACGGCCACCCAGGAGGCCGTGCACCGGCGGCTGCGGACGCCGGAGTTCACGCAGGCCGCGGCGCAGGCGGTGTTCATGCAGAAGGCCGTGCAGGCGTTCCGGGCCGCGGTGTCGCAGTGGTACCAGTCGGCCGAGGACGCCGACGCGCAGGACCGGCTGGAGGAGCTGTGCGGCATCTACGACGGGATCGTGGAGTTCCTGCCGCTGTTCCTGCTCGACCCGCTGTACAAGCTGCCGCCGTGGTCGGCGCGGGCGAGCGGCCTGGTGGCCGAGGTGAGCCAGGGTTCGCGCCGCACCCGCGTGCACGAGGCGTTGCGCAACCTGAGCCCCCGCGTGCGCCGCGCCGTCTTCCGCTCGTCCCCGGCGTGACCGCTCAGGGCGTGGGCTTCACCCGGTAGGCGGGAGTCGGCTGCGGCACGGGGTTGAGCGGCACGCGCGGCACGCGCTTCGGTCCGCGCGGCGGCACAGGCACCGGCACGGGCGCCGGGCGGGCCGGCGCCACGCGGTCGTAGACGCCGTTCGCGACGGCGTGCAGCAGGTTCACCACGACGACGGCCGGCGCCACCACGGCGATGGCGCCCGGGAACGTCGGTTCCAGCAGCAGCGCCAGGATGATCGCGGTCAGCCCGTTCTGCTGGCCCAGCGCGAGCCGCACCCGGTCGCCGCGCCACCGCTTCGGCACCGTCAGCGCGAACGCCACCACGGCCTGCGCGCCGAACGCCGCCGCGCCGAGCACAGCGCCGACACCGGCCAGCACCCAGCTGAACTCGGCGGCCAGCACCAACCCGACCGCGGCGATGGCCGCGAACATACCCGCCTGCGCCAACCCGTCCACCCACCGGCCGAGGTTCGGCCGGAAGAACAGGCCCAGCAGCGCCAACGCCAGCAGCAACGAGTACTGCACCGCGACGAACCCGACGGCCAGCACCGCCACCACCATCACCGCGCGCACCGCGTACCGGGTCGCGCGGCCACCGGCCTCGGCCCGCCGCACCCGCCCGCGCACCAGCGCCCACAGCGCGAACGCCACCCCCGCCAACGCCAGGTTCAGCACCAGGTTGACCGCGAACGTCCCCACGCCGCCGACCGCGCCGCCCCGCAGCGCGAACGCGGTGATGTACACCGTCAGCAGCACGGTGATCGGGTCGTCGAACGACGCCCACGCCGACAGCAGCGCCTTCGCCGAGTCCGACATCCGCGACTTCGCGTGCATCGCGGCGACCGACAGCGGGTCGATCTGCGCCACCGCCACCGCGAGGATCAGGTAGGCCGGGTCGCGGAACGCGAAGAACATCACGCCGAAGATCAGCGCCACTTTCGCGAGCACACCGAGAGTGACCGCGATGACCACTGTGCGGAGTTGCCTGCGGAATTCCGCGATCACGATCCCGCTGGTGCTCGCGTACAAACCGAATCCGAGCAACGCGGTGATGAAAAACCCGTACACCGGTGATCGGTCGACCTCGCGGAGCCCGAACTGCCAAGCCACGAGCCAGCCCGCGGCAAGGGCCGAGAGGAGCGCGGCCGAACGGATCACGGGCGTCACCATTCCACGGTAGGCACGGGTGGATGAGCGTTCAAGGACCGATTGGAGTGAGTTCTTCCGCCAAAGCGGACATTCGATCATCCGCCGCCCGCACCCGTGCCTGGTCGATCGTCAGGCCGACCAGGTATTCACCGGCGCGCAACCGGTAGTAGTAGATCGCGCCCATCTCGACGTCGAGCACGAGCCGGGCCATCAGCCCGCCGACCACGGGGCTCACGGCCCGGTTCAGCTTCGTCGTCAACGCGCCGAGCTCCTGCACGAACCCGTGGTAGAACCGGCGCCGCGCGTCCACCGTGACCTGCTTGAAGAACGGCGCCAGCGACGGGTCGTCCAGGCAGTCGACCATCGCCCGCACCTCGCCGACGACGACGTGCGCGACCAGGTGCAGGTCCTGCGCCCGCACGGCCGCCAGGCACGCGGTCAGCGGCCCCTCCCCCGCCGTCACGTGCGCGCTCACGTCCTCCCCCACCGTCACGTGCGCGCTCACGTCCTCGCCCGTCGGCAGCGGCGCGACGTGCGTCGCGCTCTCCCACCCGCCGGGGTTGAGCGAGCCGAGGCTGAGCTGGGAGCGCAGCCGGGTGGCGAGCCCGGCCACCGCCCGGTCCGCCTCGTCCACGGCGGGGTGGCCGAACAGCCGGCCCGCGCCCGCGTGGTCCAGCACCAGGCCGACGACGTGCTCGGTCGGCACGACGGAGTCGCAGAACAGCGCGCCTTCCTCGGTGTGCAGCACGGTGCGGATCAGCCGGCCCGTGCGCACCTCCTGCAACGCCCGGTCCAGCGTGGCGACCTGGAACGTGAGGTGCCTGCCCAGCCGCTTGAGCTCTTCGCGGCGGGTGCCGCCGGGCAGCGCGTCCGGCGCGGGCGGAGGATCGCCGAGGGCGTCGATGCCGAAGTCGAACACGCCGCTGCTGTAGTGCGCGAGGTAGTGCAGCGCGGGTGTCCCCGCGATCGCCTCGCGGCACGCCCGCTTGGCCAGGTCGAACTCCGGGCCGACGTGCTCGGCCTGCTCCTCGTGCAGCTCCACGCCGGTCCTTCCTGCGCGCTCAGGTGTGCGGGACGTCGACATCGCACTCCCACCAGTCCTGGTCGGTCGGGTGCGCCGCGAGCCGCAGGTTGTGCGCCGCCGCGGCGGTGTGCGGGTGATCGTGCCCCAGGAACTCCAGGCAGTCCGTGTGCGCCTCGGCGATCAGTTCGGCGGCCCGGTCCGCGTCACCGGCACCGGCGTGCACCCGCGCCTCGTCGACGGCCGCCGCCAGCGTCCACGGGTGCGTGTCGCCGAGCCGTGCGCGCAACGTCCGCGTCGCGGCCTCCACCTGGCTCACCGCGCCGACCGGGTCGCCCGCCGCGCGCAGCGCCAACCCCAGGCCCAGCTTGCACAGCGCCACGAACGGGTGGTCGTCGCGCAGCCCGACGTGCTGCTGGAAGCCGTTCAGCGCGGTGCGCGCGAGTTCGACGGCCAGCTCCGGGTCGACGCCGACGCGGCGGTGGTCGGCGGCGAAGCTCAACGCGCAGCCCAGCGTGTACGGGTGGTGCGGGCCGAGGACCTCGCGGTAGTCCCGCAACGCCTTGCCGGTGCGTTCCTTGGCCTCCTTGGCCCGCCCCACCAGGCGCAGCGCGATGGCGCGGTTCCACTGCACGCCGATCTGCACCTGGTTCAGCTCGTGCCGCAGCGCCTGCAGCTGCTGCGACGCGTACAGCAGCGAGTCGAGCGCCTCCGGGTAGCGGCCCAGTTCCCGCTGGTACAGCCCGATCTGCGCGAGGGTCGCCCAGGTGCGCGCGTCGCCCGTGCCGAACAGCCGGCGCCGCCTGCGGTAGTTGTCCTCCTCCAGCGCGAGCGCGCCCGCCGCGTCACCGGACAGGAACATCGAGGCCGCCAGGTTGTTCGCCGCGCGGCGGGTGTCCGGGTGGTCCTCGCCGAGCACCGAGCGCAGGCTCTCCCAGGTGGCCTGGTCCTCGGCCAACGCCTCGGAGAACAGGCCGAGGCCGCGGAGATCGCCGCCGCGGCCCCGCGCCGTGATCAACGGGCGCGGGTGGGTGAGGTCCAGCGCGCGCCGCTGCTGGGCCAGCGCCAGGTCGTCCAGCCGCAGCGCCTCGGTCGGGTCGCCGAGCACGCGGTGCACGTTCGCCAGCTCGGTGGCCAGCCGGTTGCGCAGCGGGTCGGCCGGGCCGAACCGCCGGGTCCACGCGTCCAGCAGGGCGCGGCCCGGTTCCAGCGCGGCCCGGCGCACGCCCGCGCCGCCGTCGGTGAACAGGAACCGCACCTGGTTGACCAGCCAGCGGCGCACCTTCGGGTCGCCGCTGCCCAGCGCGCCGGACGGGATGACGTGCTTCTGCAGCTCGGCGAACCGGGCGTGCCGGGTCGGCGACTTGTCCTCCACCTCCGTGGGCGCCAACGCGGCCAGCGCGCGCAGCACGTCGGCCTGCCGTTCCTCCCGCTCGGTGGGCGACATGCGTTCGCGCAGCGCGCGCTGCACCACGCGGTGCAGGCGCACCGAGTACTGGTCGCCCCAGTCGACGCGGAACAGCCCGTACCGCGCGCCGTACCAGAGCACCCGGTCGATCTCGGCGGCGTCCAGCTCCAACGGCTCCGCGTCCACGCCGCCCGCCGCGATCACCCGGCCGAGGAACGCGGGCGAGCGCACCAGGCCCAGGTCCGCGCCCTCCGGCGACAGGAACGCGGACAGCTCCGCGACCAGCACCGCCAACCGGCCGGTCGCGTTGTCCCGCAACGCGTCCACCGCGACGTCGACGACCCGCGCCACACCGTCCATCTCGGACTGGCCGAGGCGTTCGAAGAAGGTGCGCGTGGCCCAGGTGGCGGCGTCGACGTCCCGGGAGCCCGCGCCGACCTCGGTCCGCGCCGTCTCGCCGAGCCACGACGACGCCAGGTCCAGCGCCAGCGGCAGGTGGTCGACCGCGGCCGCGACCCGACCGGCGTCCTCCGCGGTCAGCCCCGGCACCCGGTCCAGCAGCAGGCGCACGCTGTCCTCGGCGCGCATCGGCACCAGCTCGACGGTCTGCCCGGCCGACGGCGCCGAGGTGATCAGCACGTGCCCGGTGGCGCCGGCCGGCATCAGGTCGGTGAGCACGTCCGGGTCGTCGGCGTTGTCGTAGACCAGCAGGAACCGCGCGTACGCCGGGTCGTTCGACAGCCGCTCCAGCGCGGACAGCGTGCCGTAGTCGGTCGAGCCCGGCTGGCGCAGCCGGACCGCCAGCTCGGCCAGGCCGGTCAGCACCGACTGCCGGTCGTGCGCGGTCAGCCACCACACCGCCGCGTAGTCCGACGAGAACCGGTAGGCGTACTCCAGCGCCAGCTCGCTCTTGCCGACGCCCGGCACACCGTTGACGGTGACCACCGCCCGCCCGTCGCCGGCCGCCGCGAACTCGTCGCGCAACGCCTCCAGGTCCTCGTCGCGGCCCACGAAACCGGGGTGCCGCGGCGGCAGGTCGAACACGGCCGGGTCGCTGCCCGGCACCCGCATCCCCGGCTCGTGCACCGTGCCGGGCCGGTCGATCAGGCCGAAGTGGCCGAGCAGCCGGGCGCTCAACGTCTCCGGCGTGTGCTCGTGCACGTCGAGCCCGCCGTCCGCGGGGCCGTCCTCGGACAACCGCAGCCGCAGCACCGTCAGCGGCAGGGCGGGCAGCTCCACCGGGCCGAGGTGCGGCGACGACAGGATCAGCACGCCCGGCGGCACGTCGGACTCGAACCACTCACGCGCGTCGGACAGGCGGCGCACCTGCGCGCCCGCGCGCTCCAACTGGCCGCGCACCCAGTCCGCCCACGCCCGGTCGCGCGGCGCGTACACGACGACCACGCGGTCCGGCTCGGTCGTCGACGTCAACCCGAACACCCGCCGGTAGCGGGCGCGCAGCACCGGCGACACCGGCACCACCTCGGTGACCGCGTCGCCCGTGACCGCCGCGGCCAGCCTGCCGTACTGGGCTTCCAGCGCGCCGCCGCTCGTCGGCTCCTCCACCAGGATCGCCAGCAGCGGGTCGAACGCGTCGAACGGGCGGTACGGGATCTCGATCGTGCCGCCGTCCGGCACCCGTTTCGCCTGCCCGGCCAGCAGTTCGGCGAACGCGGCGCGGATCGCGGACCGGATGCGCTGCGCCCGCGACTGCTCGTCGGCGTCGTCGAACAACGTCGCCACCGGCACCACGTCGATCCGGATCGGCGCGCGCTTGCGCAGCCGCGCGGCCAGGTCCGCCGCGTCCGCTATCGCCCGGGGACGCGGCCGGAAGCACACCACGGCCAGCTCGCACAGCGTCGCGATCAGCGTCAGCGACTCGTCGCCCGCGCCGGTCGGCGCGTCGATCAGCACCTGGTCGTAGTCGGACTCGGTCAGCCGCGCGCGCAGCTCGGCGATCGCGCCCGCGTCACCGTGCCTGGTCTCGGGCTGCGGCCGGCCCGCCGCGTCGGTCGGCATCGGCGACACCACGTCGATGTGCCCGGGAACGGTGACGTCGCCCGCGGGCGGCGCGAACCGCTCCACGACGGGCGCCGGGTCGTCCTCGCGCAGCGGGTCCGCCCGGTACGCGGCCAGCAGCCCGCGGCCCAACGCGTCCGGCAGGCCGAGCCGGGCCACCAGGAACGGCTCCAGGTACTCGCGCACCCGCGGCACCTCCGAGCCCCAGTCGACGACCAGGACCCGTTGCCCGGCCGCGGCCAACGTCCACGCCAGGTTCGCCACCGCGCTGGTGCGACCGGTGCCGCCGGTCGCCGACAGGAAGGCGGTGACCCCGGTCGGGCCGGGTGTCGTGCGCGGGGTGCTCATCTGCTGCTCCAGAGCGGCGGGGGGACTTGGGAATACCGGTAACGCGGGCCGCGCGCCCGCGACTCAGCCGCGTTTCACCCGAATGGCAGCAGTCACAAGGAGCTCTCGAAGGCCGCGAACCGGTTGGGCAGCTCGGCGTTCTCCGCGAGGATCCGGTGCAGCGCGGCGCGCAGCGCGGTGTCCGGCAGTTCCGCCAACCGGGCCAGGTCCACGCCTGTGACGTCCAGGAGTTCGGACTCCAGGACGGGTTCGGAAGTCATGTCCGACGTACCCCCTCACCGCAATGCTGCGGGTTTCACCGCAGGCGCCCGATTGCCGGCGACGCCGACGGCGCACTTCCCATCGTAGTGAACGACAACGGTCACCGTCGGGAATCCTCCGATTGGCGGAGGTAGCGGGCGGCGCGCTGTGTTTGATTGCTTGTGGGATCTCGATTGCTTGTGGTGTGGCCGGAATATCCGGGGGGTGGGGACGGTGAACTCGGGGAATGGGTTGCCGTTCCGCCAGTTCGTGCTCAAGGTGCACAGCAGGTGCAACCTGGCGTGCGACTACTGCTACGTCTACGAACTGGCCGACCAGCGGTGGCGTTCCCGGCCGCGGGTGATGTCGCCGGAGATCGTCGCGCACACCGCCGAACGGGTGGCGGAACACGTGCGCGGGCACGGGTTGGCCGAAGTGGAAGTGGTGTTGCACGGCGGTGAGCCGCTGCTCGCCGGACGTGCCGCGATCGAGTCGCTGATCACGCGGTTCCGCTCGGTGGTGCCCGTGCCGGTTCGGTTCACCGTGCAGACGAACGCGACATTGCTCGACCGCGAATTCCTGGAGCTGTTCTCCGCGCGCGGTGTGCGGGTCGGCGTGAGCGTGGACGGCACACCGGAAGCGCACGACCGGCACCGCGTTCGGCCGGACGGCAGCGGCAGTTGGGCGGCGGTGCGGGCGGCGTTGACGTCACTGCGCGCGTCCCCGGCGGTGTACGGCGGTCTGCTGTGCGTGGTGGACGTGGAGGAAGACCCGGTGCGCGTCTACGAGTCGTTGCTGGAATTCTCGCCGCCCGCGGTGGATTTCCTGCTGCCGCACGGCAACTGGTCCACGCCGCCGCCGGGACGTGTGCCGGACCCGGTCCCGACGCCGTACGCGGAGTGGCTGATCGCCGTGTTCGACGTCTGGTACGACCGGCCGGTGACGCGCGTGCGGCTGTTCGAGGAGTTGCTGGCGGTGCTGCTGGGCGGGCGTTCCGGGGTGGAGGGGATCGGGTTGAGCCCGTCGGCCCAGGTGGTGGTGGAGACCGACGGCACGATCGAGGCGTCGGACATCCTGGCGTCGTCGTCGCCGGAGGCCTCGGCGACCGGGCTGCACGTGGCGCGCGACCCGTTCGACGCGGCGTTGGACCTGCCGGACGTGCGCGCCGGGCGTGCGGGGTTGGCCGGGTTGTCCGCCGAGTGCCGTCGGTGCCCGGTGGTGTCGGCGTGCGGCGGCGGGCTGCGGGCGCACCGGTTCCTGGAGGGCGCCGGGTTCGACCGGCCCTCGGTGTACTGCCCGGACCTGGTGCGGCTGATCGGGCACGTGCGGTCGCGCGTGGCGGCGGACCTGGCGGCGCTGGCGTGACGGTCGGGCCGTTCCGGGTTTCCGCCGCGGACTTCACCGCGCTCGCGCGCGGCGGGGGCGGTGCGGCGGTGCGCACGTTGCGGCTGGCGCGGCGCAGCCGGACGTTGCTGCTGATCAGGTCCATCGCGGCGGATCCGGCGGCGCGGGACGCGTTCGCGCTGCTGCGTGAGGCGGCGCGGGTGGCGCCGGAGGCGGTGGACCGGGTGCTGGACCACCCGTCCGTCGGCGCCTGGGCGACGCGGACCGCGTTGGCGGTGCGCCGGGGTGACGTGGCGCGGCCGGCGGAGCTGGCGTTCACGGCGGCCGCGGCGGCGGTGCGGGCCGGTGTGGCGGTGGACCTGGACTTCCCGCCGGTGGAGGTGTTCTCGCTGCCGTCGTTGGGTGTGGTGGTGGGGCCGGGGTTGGCTTACGAGCCGTTGCCGGAGATCCACCTGGACGGGCTGTCGCTCCAGGTGGACCTGTGGGCCGGCGGCGGTGTGCCGGACGAGCTGCCGGTGGCCGCTTCGGTCGACGTGCCGCGGTGGCGTGCCGCGGTTCGCGCCGCCTGGGACCTGCTCACGCGCGACCACCCCGACCTGGCCGCGGAGTTCGCCGAGGTCGTGTCGGTGCTGACGCCCATGCCGTCGTCGGCTTCCGGGACGAGCAGCGCGACCGTGGCCGACGCGTTCGGGTGCGTGTTCCTGTCGCCGACGCCGGACGCGGAGACGTTGGCCGTGACGCTGGCGCACGAGGCGCAGCACAGCAAGCTGGTGGCGTTGATGGACCTGTTCGCGCTGGTCAAGCCCGGCAGTGACGCCCTGTACTACGCGCCGTGGCGGGAAGACCCGCGGCCGGCGGCCGGTCTGCTGCACGGCACCTACGCGCACCTGGGCGTGGCGGGCTTCTGGCGTGCCCGCACCGGCCCGGCCGCGCGGGTCGAGTACGCGCGCTGGCGTTCAGCGGCCCTGATCACCGCCGAAGCCCTGCTGGCGGGCGACGAGCTGACCCCGACCGGCACCCGTTTCGTCACCGAGATGGCCACCGTCCTGCGCGCCTGGTGCGCCGAACCGCTCCCCCCGTCCGCCGAAGCCGTGGCCGCCGCCGAAGCCGCCACCCACCAGTCCCGCTGGCAAGCCGCCCACGGCCCCCTCCCCCAACCGTAGAACCCACCTGAACGTTGAACTCACCCTCCCCGAACGTAGGACTCTCACCCTCCGAACGTAGGACTCTCACCCTCCGAACGTAGGACTCTCGCGCTCTGAACGTTCGACACGCCTGTTCTGAGCGTTCGACACGCGCGAGAGTCCTACGTTCAGGACGCGCGTGTCCTACGTTCAGAACGCGCGAGTCCTACGCTCAGGTCGCGAGAGTCCTACGTTCAGGTTGGGTGAGTTCAACGCTCAGGACGCGGGACGTGGGCCGAGTGGCGGTTGACCCAGTACGGCGACTCGCCGTGCGCGGTCCGCCGGGTTGGCCGGTCCGGCCGCGATACTGCCCGCCATGCTCACCGCCGACGGCCACCTCGTGCACTCCCCGGCGGACCTGGTGGACCTGTTGGAGTGCGACCACCGCGCACGGCTCTCGCTGGCACTGGCCGTCGGCCTGCCCGACGCACCCGTGCCGGACCCCCAGCCGAACACCCTCGCCACCCGGCACGGCCACGCGCACGAGCAGGCCGTGCTGGCGAAGTTCCGCGCCGAGCACGACGTCGTCGAGATCCCCCAACCCGCGCCGACGCACGCGGCCCTCACCCGGGCCGCCGAGCTGACCGCACGGGCGATCGCGGACCGGGCGCCGGTGATCTACCAGGCCGTCTTCTACGCCGACGGCTTCCACGGCCGCGCCGACTTCCTCGTCGCCACCGACCGCGGCTACGAGCCGCACGACGCCAAGCTCGCCCGGCACGCCACCCCGGCCGCCGTCGTCCAGCTCACCGCCTACGCCAACGCGCTGAACGACCACGCCGGCCCCGCCATGCACCTCCTGCTCGGCGACGGCACCACCAAGACGTTCCAGGTCGCCGACTTCCTCCCGCTGGTCCGCGACCTCCAGACCCGCCTCACCACCCGCCTCGCCGCACCGGCCTCCCTGCCCGAACGCCTCTGGGACGACGAACGCCCGGCGTGCGCCACCTGCCGGTTCGGCAGGCACTGCGCCACCGGCCGGGAAGCCGACCGCGACCTGTCGCTGGTCGCCGGCATCCGCACCGACCAGCGCCGCAAGCTCGTCGCCGCCGGCCTCGGCACCATCGACGCCCTCGCCAACGCCACCCGCACCGACCGTCCCACGACGATGTCCGCCACCACGTTCACCGGCCTGCGCGCCCAGGCCGCGCTCCAGGTGATCCAGGACCACTCCCGCACCGAGGACAACCCGATCGGCAAGGTCGCCTTCGAGGTCGTCGCGCCGGAAGCCCTGGCCACGCTGCCCGTGCCCAGCACCGGCGACCTGTTCTTCGACATGGAGGGCGACCCGTTCGCCCTCAACGGCGAGGGCCTGGAGTACCTGTTCGGCGTGGTCGACGTCAACGAGCGCTTCACGCCGTTCTGGGCGCACACCCGCCCGCAGGAGAAGGCCGCGTTCGAGCGGTTCGTCGACCACGCCACGAAAGCGCTGGAAGATCACCCGGAAGCGCACATCTACCACTACGCGCCGTACGAGGTGAACGCGCTCAAGAAGCTCGCCGCCCTGCACGGCACGCGTGAGGACGCCGTCGACCACCTGCTGCGCTCCGGCGCGCTGGTCGACCTCTACGCCGTCGTGCGCAAGGCCCTGCGCGTGTCCCAGCGGTCGTACTCGATCAAGTACCTGGAACCGCTCTACATGCCGGACGCACGCGCGGGCGAGGTGACCACGGCCGTCTCCAGCATCGAGGCGTACGAGGAGTTCCTGGCGCTCCGAGACGCCGACCCGGCACGGGCCGAGGACGTGCTCACCGGCATCGCCGACTACAACACCTACGACTGCGTCTCCACGCTGCGGCTCTACCGGTTCCTGCTGGAGGTGCGCGCGGAGGCGGGCATCGAGCCGCACGTGCCGGAGCCGTCGTTCACCGAGGAGATCGAGGACGAGCTCGCCGCCCAACGCCGGGCCGAACGCGCCGAACGCCTCGCCGCCGTGGTCGACCCGCTGCTGGCCGGTCTGCCGGACAACCCGGCCGACGCGACCGACGACGAACGCGCGCGGGCGCTGCTCGCCGCCGCCGTCGGCTACCACCGGCGCGAGACGAACCCGGCGTGGTGGGACTTCTTCCGCCAGATGGCGGCGCCGCTGTCGGAGCTGGAGTCCGACAGCGCGTGCGCGGTGCCGGTGTCGGTGCGGGCGCAGGACTGGGCGATGCCGTCGGGGCGGGTCCGCAAGGCCAAGCGGGAGGTGCGGGTGTGGTGCGACCCGGACCGGCCGCACCCGTTCGCGAAGGGCGACCAGGTCCGCCTGCTCTACCCGGGCAAGCCCGCGAACGTCACCCGTGACGCCGTGGTGCTCGCCGAGTCGGCCGAGGACATGGTCGTGCTGGAGAGCGTCGCGCCCGACGACGTGCACGGTGAGCAGCCGATCGCGGTGCTGCCCGGCAGCCCGGTCCGACCCACGCCCAAGGACGAGGCGGTGTACGACCTGGCGCGGGCGGTCGTCGACGAACTGCCGACGCTGCCACCGCACCCCGGCATCGACCTGATCCGCCGCACGCCGCCGCGGCTGAGGACGGGTGCGCTGCCCCGGGGCGACGACCTGATCGCGGACGTGATCGCGGCGGTGGACGCGCTGGACGGCTCCACGCTCGCCGTGCAGGGCCCGCCCGGCGCGGGCAAGACGTACCTGGCGGGACGGCTGATCGCGCACCTGATCCGCGGCGGTCGCAGCGTCGGCGTGACGTCGACCAGCCACAAGGCGGTGGAGAACGTGCTGAGCGCGGCCTTGGCGGCGGGCCGCGAGCTGGGCGTGCCGATCCCGACGGCCAAGCGCGCGAAGGGCGCGCCCGCGAAGGACTGCTCGTGGGAGCAGCCCCGCGACAACCCCGCGCTGGTGCGGTGGCGCAACGACCAGGGCGGCGGGCACCTGGTCGGCGGCACGGCGTGGACGTTCGCCAACACGGCGTTGCGCGAGCAGCCGTTCGACGTGCTGATCGTGGACGAGGCCGGGCAGTTCGCGCTGGCCGACGCACTGGCCGTGTCGACGTGCGCGCGGAACCTGGTGCTGCTGGGCGATCCGCAGCAGTTGCCGCAGGTCGTGCAGGGCACGCACCCGGCGGGCGCGGAGGCGTCGGCGTTGGGGCACCTGATCGGCGACGCGGACGTGATCCCGCCGGAGCTGGGCTACTTCCTGGACCAGACGCGGCGCATGCACCCGGCCGTGTGCGCGCCGGTGTCGAACCTGTCCTACGCCGGGCTGCTGCACGCGCACCCCAGTGCCGCCGCGCGCGGGATCGACGGCGTGCCGTCGGGCGTGTACGTGCACTCGGTGCCGCACTCGCACAACACCACGTCGTCCATCGAGGAGGCGAACGCGGTGGTGGGCGTGGTGCGGTCGCTGATGGGTCGCCTGTGGACGGACGGGCCGGACGCGCGCGCCCTGGACGATTCGGACATCCTGGTGGTGGCGCCGTACAACCTGCAGGTGCGCCTGGTGCGGCGCGAGTTGGAGAAGCACGGCTACGAGCACGTGCGGGTCGGGACCGTGGACCGGTTCCAGGGCCAGGAGGCGCCCGTGGTGATCACCACGATGACGTCGTCGGCGGCCGTCGACCTGCCGCGCGGGCTGGACTTCCTGTTGTCCCGCAACCGGTTGAACGTCGCGCTGTCACGGGCGCAGGCCGTGGCGGTCGTGGTGTGCTCGCCGAGGTTGGTGGAGGCCGACATCCGCGACGTCGACCAGCTCCGCCTGGTCTCGGGGATGATCGGGCTGATGGCCGACGCCGAGCGGTGGGCCGTCGAGGCCGACGCCTGACGTCACGGCGGGTCGTCGCCGTTTCGGGTGTCACCCGAATTGACCAGGCTCCGATGTGAACACTTGGCCCGCGGCGTCCGTATAGGGGTGTGCGTTCCCCGCCGCGCCACCGCCGTTCACAGGAGCCACCATGCCGTTCGCACGGGCCGTCCGGGCATCACTCTGCGTCGCGGCGGCCGTCGCTGCCGCAGGCCTGCTGGCCGCCGTCCCCGCCTCCGCGCACACCCCGTCGCTCAAGTCCGGGTGCGTCGACGGCAACGCCGTGCTCACCGTCGGGCTCACCCGGTACGACGGCCGCCGGTCCAATTCGGTCACCGTCGCGGACAACGGGCGGGCGGTCGAGGACAGGCCGTTCCGGGAGTCGTTCCACAAGTCCTACAGCGAGCCCGGGACCGTCGAGCACGTCTTCACCGTCACCGTGCGCGCGTGGGACGACCCGCGGTGGGCGCGCGGCTGGTCGTTCAGCAGGACGCTGACCGTGCCCGCGTGCGTGACGCCGCCGACGACGACCACCACCACCACGGTCCCCGTCACCACCACCACGCCGGTCACGACTACGACTCCCATCGAAACGACCACGACCGTCACCACCACGACGACCACCACCACCACGCCGTTGACGTTCGACTGGCCCACCACGCAACGGAAAGCGGCCGTGGTGCCCGCCGCGAACGACCGGGGTCTGCCGGACACCGGCGCGAACGTGACCGTCCCGCTGGTACTCGGCGTGCTGCTGCTCAGCGGCGGGGTCGTGGTGCTCTTCGTCCTCCGGCGACGGCTCCGCCGCTAGGTCACGGTTTCACGCAAAGTAGTTACCGAACCCCGGATCGTGTTGTTACCAACCCCCCGATAGTGTGGCGCGGTTCTCCTCAGCCCTTCCCTCAGGAGCCCTCACATGCAGTTCGCCAGAGCCGGCGCCCTGGTCGGCGCCGCAGTCGCCGCCATCGCCGCGACCGTCTTCGCCGCCGTCCCCGCCTCCGCGCACACCCCCGAACTGGTCGCGAAGTGCGAGGACGGCAAGACCAGCCTCAGCGTGAAGCTCGCGGCCTACGCCGAGAGCACTGCGCAGAAGACCAACCACATCAAGGTCGTCCTTGATGGCACGGAAGAGCTGGAGAACAAGGACTTCGGCCGGTCCTTCGAGGGCTCGTACTCCACCAGCGGCGACGTCGAGCGCGAGTTCGTCGTCGAAGTGACCGCCTACGACGACTCCCGGTTCTCCTTCAAGGAGACGAAGACCGTCAAGGCGTGCGTCGTGCCGCCGACCACGACCACCACTACGACGACGACCACCACCACGACCACCACGACTGACGCCACGCCGACGACCGGCGTCACGACCGGACCGCCCTCGGACACCACCGACGCCCCGGCGCCGACCACCACCACGACCACGACGACGGCCCCCGCGGTCGTGCCGGTGGCCGACGCGGGTGACGGCCTGGCCGACACGGGTGCGAGCATCGCGATCCCGCTGGTCATCGGCGTCGTGCTGCTCGGCGGTGGCGCGGCCCTGCTGATCGTGCTGCGCCGGCGCGCGGCGAACGACTAGCACCGACCGCCTCGGCCCCGGTCACGACCACGTGACCGGGGCCGAGCCGTGCTACGGCAGCACCTGGATCTTGCGGCCCTGCCCCGCCCGGAACCGCCCCAGCGCCGAGGCGTAGTCCGCCAGCGGCAGGCGGTCGCTGATGAACACCTCCGGGTCGAGCACGCCGGTGGCGAACAGGTCGGCCGCGCGTTCGAACGAGTGCAGCACCGCCATCGAACCGGTGATCGTGATCTCCTGGTTGTAGATGCGGTACGGGTCGATGGTCACCCGCGCCGCGTAGTCGGAGACGCCGAACTGCAGGAACGTGCCGCCCTTCGCGACCCGGCCCAGCCCGTCCTGGATGGCCTTCTCGTTGCCGGTGGCGTCGATGACGACGTCCCACCCCTGAGGCCGGTCCAGCTCGTCGGGCGACGTCGCGGTGGCCGTGACGCCGAGCAGCTCGGCCGTGGCCAGGCGGTCCGGGTTGAGGTCGACCACCTCGATGGACGACGCGCCGGTGAGCTTGCCGAGCTGCAGCATCATCAGGCCCATCGTGCCCGAGCCGTAGATCAGCACCCGGCTCGCCAACCGCGAGCGCAGCACGTCGTAACCGCGCACCGCGCACGACAGCGGCTCGATCAGCGCGGCGTCCTCGGTGCGCACCTGGTCGGGCAGCTTCACGCAGTTCGCCACGGGCGCCAGCGCGTACTCGGCCGCGCCGCCGCCGGTCGTGACGCCGATCGCGGCCCACCGCTCGCACAGGTTGTTGCGCCCGGACCGGCACATGCGGCACTCGTGGCAGTACAGCGAGGGGTCCACCGCGACCCGGTCGCCGACCGCCAGCTCGGTGACGTCCGCCCCGAGCTCGACGACCACGCCCGCGAACTCGTGCCCCGGCACGACCGGCAGCGTCGGCGCGAACTCGCCCTGCAGGATGTGCAGGTCGGTGCCGCACAGCCCGCACGCCGCGACGTCCACGACGACCTGGCGCGGGCCGGGCGCCGGGTCCGGCACCTCGGCGACCTCCACCGCGCCGACCCCGGTGATCACGGCTGCTTTCACTTCACGGCTCCCAGCGAGAGGCCCTGGACCAGCTTGTCCTGGGCGGCGAACCCGGCGACGAGCACCGGCAGCGACACCACCACGGCGGCGGCGCACACCTTGGCCAGGAACAGGCCCTGGCTGGTGACGAACCCGGTGAGGTAGACCGGCGCGGTGCCCGCGACCACGCCGGTCAGCACCCGGGCGAACAGCAGCTCGTTCCAGCTGAAGATGAAGCAGATCAACGAGGTCGCGGCGATGCCGGGCATGGCGACCGGCGCGACGACCCGGCGCAGCGTGGTGACCAGGCCCGCGCCGTCGAGCGCGGCGGCCTCCAGGATCTCGCCCGGCACCTCGGCCAGGAACGACCGCATCAGCCACACCGCGATCGGCAGGTTCATCGACGTGTAGAGCACGACCAGGAACGAGATGTTGTCGAGCATCCCGGTGTACTGGGCGACCAGGTAGATCGGCAGCAGACCGGCCACGACGGGCAGCATCTTGGTGGACAGGAAGAAGAACAGCACGTCCGACCACTTCTCGACCTTCTTGATCGAGAGCGCGTACGCCGCCGGGATCGCCAGCAGCAGCACCAGCACCGTCGAGCCGATCGACGCGCTCAGCGAGTTGATCAGCGGCGGCCACGGGTCCGAGTCGAAGAACTCGGCGTAGCTGTCGAACGTGATCGGCGCGGCCAGGGACGGCGGGTTGGTCGCCGCGTCCGACTCGCTGTGCAGGGAGGTGAGCACCATCCAGGCCACCGGCGCGAAGAACAGCAGGCCCGCCGCCCACGCGGCCAGGCCGAGCAACCGCCTCATGCCCTCACCTCTTCACGCAGCAACGACGACACCACGCGCAACGCGAACGTGGCGATGACGATCGAGCCGACGACCACCACCACGCCCGCGGCGGACGCCTGGCCGTAGTCGTGCGCCTGGTAGAACGTCTGGTAGATCGTGTACGGCAGGTTGGCCGTGCCGAGGCCGCCGGACGTGATGGTGAAGACGGCGTCGAAGTTCTGCACGACGTAGATCGAGCCGAGCAGCGCGCCCAGCTCCAGGTACTGCCGCAGGTGCGGCAGCGTGAGGTAGCGGAACACCTGCCACGCCGTGGCGCCGTCGATGCGCGCGGCCTCCACCGCGTCCTGCGGGCGGCTCTGCAGGCCCGCCAACAGGATCAGCATCATGAACGGCGTCCACTGCCACACCAGCGACGCCTCCACCGCGAGCAGCGGCATCCCGCTGATCCACTCCGGCTGCGGCGCGTCGTCGCCGAACAACCACGTCAGCACACCGTTGAGCAGGCCGTACTCGGGGTTGTAGAGCGCGTGCTTCCACAGCAGCGCGGCGGCGACCGGCACCACCAGGAACGGCGCGATGAGCATCGTGCGCACGACACCGCGGCCGGCGAACTTCCGGTCGAGCAGCAGGGCCAGCCCCAGCCCGAGGACCAGGCTGACGAGCACCACGGTCGCGGTGAGCAGGGCCGTGACGCCGATGGCGCTGCGCAGGTCCGGGTCGGTGAACACGGCGGCGTAGTTGTCCAAGCCGGCAAACCCGCGGTCGGCCGGGTCCAGCGAGTTCCACCGCATCAGCGAGATCACCAGCGTGGCGACGAACGGCAGCTGCGTGACCACGATCGTGAAGATCAGGGCGGGCAGGAGCGGGGCGCGCCGGGCCCAGCGCGCCGCCGCCGCCAACTGCCCCGTCCGCGCCGGTGGCGTGGGTTCGGCCTGCGTCGGGGCCTCGCGCACGGCGGTCACCGGGTCCTCCCGATGGGGGTCGGGTTCGCCATCACTTCCCCCGGTACTTCTCGGCGACGGTCTCGGCCAGTGCCTGGCTCTCGTCCAGCGCGGCGTCCACCGTGGTGGAGCCCGCGATGGCCGCACTCACCTTCTGCGACACCTGCGTGCCGAGGTCGGTGAACTCCGGGATGCCGACGAACTGGATGCCGCTCGCGGGCCGGGGCTGCACGCCGGGGTCGGTGGGCTTGGCGCCCGCGATGGCCGCCTCCGCCTGCTTGGCGAACGAACCGCCCGCGGCCAGGTACTCGGGCCGCTGGTAGGTCGACTTCCGCTTGCCGTCGGGCAGCTTCGACCAGCCGAGCGTCTTGCCGACCAGCTCCTCGTAGCCCTTGCCGGACGCCCACGACACGAACTTCCACGCGTTGTCGGCGTTCTTGCTCGCCTTCTGGATGCCGAACGCCCACGTGTACAGCCAGGCCGAACTCTCCGTCTTCACGACCGGCGCCTGGGCGAAGCCCAGCTTGCCCTTCACCGGCGAGTCGTCGGCCTCCAGCAGCCCGGCGGCGACCGTGGCGTCGTACCACATGGCGACCTTGCCCTGGGTCATGTTGTTCAGGCACTCGGCGAACCCGGCCTGCGGCGCGCCCGCCTCGCCGTGCGCGCGGACCAGGTCCACATAGAACTTCGTGGCCTCCTTGAACTCCGGCGCGTTCAGCTGTGCCTGCCAGTCCTTCGTGAACCACGTGCCGCCGAACGTGTTGACCACCGTGGTCAACGGCGCCATCAGCTGGCCCCAGCCGGGCTGGCCGCGCAGGCAGATGCCCTTCATGCCGGGCTGCGCGCCGTCGACCTGGGCGGCGATCTCGGCGACCTGCTGCCACGTGGGCTTCTCGGGCATGGTCAGGCCCTTGGCGTCCAGCACGTCCTTGCGGTACATGAGGAACGACGACTCGCCGTAGAACGGCTGGGCGTACACCTTGCCGTCGGCGGCGGTCAGTGACTGGCGGATCGGTTCGAGGACGTCGTCCTGGTCGAAGCCGGTGTCCTTGGCGACGTAGTCGTCCAGCGGGGTGAGCCAGCCGTTCTTGGCGTAGATCGGCGTCTCGTAGTTGCTGATCGTGGCCACGTCGTACTGGCCCGCCTGGCTGGAGAAGTCCTGGCTGATCTTGTCGCGGACGTCGTTCTCGGGCAGCACGGTGAAGTTGACCGTGATGCCGGTGTCCTTGGTGAAGTTGTCCGCGGTGAGCTTCTGCAGGTCCTGCAGCTGCGGGTTGTTCACCATCAGGACGTTGATCGAGTTCTCGGCGCCGCCGCCCCCGCCGCCCGCGCCGGCGCACGCGGTCGTGGCCAGGAGCACCGCGGCCAGCAGGCCGCCATACCGCAATGACTTCATCGTCTTGCCTTCCTTAGGGCGAGCGGAACCAGGCCCCTGGTGCTGCGGGGCCGCTGCGTGGGGTTGGGGTCAGGCCCGGACGACCTTCGGTCCGAGCAGGGCGTAGCGGTGCGCCTCGCCCGCGGGCAGCACGGAGTCGGTGACGACCGCCTCCAGGTCGGCGATGCCGCCGAACCGGTGGAAGCTCGACACGCCGAACTTCGTGTGCACGCCGACGAAGATCCGCCTGCGGGCCGAGGCCAGGGCCTGCGCCTTGACCGCGCCCACCGCCGGGTCCGGCGTGGTGAGGCCGTGCTCGCGGGAGATGCCGTTCGCCCCGATGTAGGCGAGGTCGATCACCATCTCCGCGAGCATCCGCGTGGCCCAGTGGTCGACGGTCGCCAGCGTCCGGCCGCGCACCCGTCCGCCGAGCAGCAGCACGGTCGCGGACGGCACTTCCGACAGCACGGCGGCGGTGGGCAGGGACGCGGTGATCACCGTCAACGGCCTGCCGGTGGGCAGGGCCTCGGCGACCAGCTGGGGTGTGTAGCCCTCGTCGATGAACACCGTCTCGGCGTCACCGAGCCGGTCCGCGGCGGCCCGGGCGATGCGCCGCTTCTCCGGCACCATCGACGCGGACCGGAACTTCAGCCCGGTCTCGTACCCGGCGCTCTCGACCGGGAACGCGCCGCCGTGCGTGCGGCGGACCAGGCCGTGCTCGTCCAGCAGGCGCAGGTCGCGCCGCACGGTCTCCTGCGCGACCTCCAGCTCGGCCGCGATCTCGGCCACGTCGACCCGGCCGTCCGCCCGGGCACGGGCCAGGATGCGGCGCTTGCGCTCGTCCGCACGCACGTCGCCTCCCTGCCCGCTCGGACCGTCGCTGCCCGTTCGGGCCGCGCATTAGGTGTAACACCGTCGAATTGGTGTGGCCAGCGCCACAGCCGGGTGAAGGATGCCCGAGTCTCGACCGGTTTGCCTGACCGAACACACACGATCGGGTGGATCTGTGCCCGAACGGGCCCGACTTTCTGCCCGTTCACACCCCGCTCAACGCCACGAGGCCCCCGAGTTTTGCGCAACTCGGGGGCCTCGCCTCGTCCTGAGCGTTGAACTCGCGCTACCTGACCGTTCGACACGCCCGTTCCGAACGTAGGACACGCGCGAGAGTCCTACCTTCACACCGCGCGTGTCCTACGTTCAGAACGCGTGAATTCAACGCTCAGGACGGCGGTCAGGCGTTCACGCTGGTCAGCGCCGGGTAGTCGATGTAGCCCTGCTCCGCCCCGCCGAAGAACGTCGACTGGTCCGGCGCGTTGAACGGGCCGCCGTTCGCCAAGCGGACGGGCAGGTCCGGGTTGGCCAGGAACATCGCGCCGAAGCTCAACGCGTCCGCGACGCCGTCGTCCAGCAGCGGCAGGTGGTCCGGGCCGGTCACGCCGTCCGGCGTGTGCGGGTTGAGGATCAGCACGCCGGAGAACCGCTTGCGCAGCTCCAACGTCAGCGCCCGCTCACCCATCTCGCCGATGTGCAGGTACGCCAGGCCGAGCGGGTCGATCGCGTCGACCAGGGCCGGGTACAGCTCCTCGGTCGTCTCCTCGGCGATGTCGTTGTACGAGTTGGCCGGGGAGATCCTCAGGCCGACGCGGTGGGCGCCGATCGCCTCGGACGTGGCCCGGACGACCTCGACCACGAACCGGATGCGGTTCTCCACCGAGCCGCCCCACTCGTCGTCACGCAGGTTGGTGTTGTCGGCCAGGAACTGGTGCAGCAGGTAGCCGTTGGCGCCGTGCAGCTCGATCCCGTCGAACCCGGCGTCGATCGCGTTGCGCGCGGCGGTGGCGAAGTCGGCGACGGTGGCCTCGATCTCGGCCGGGCTCAGCTCGACCGGGGTGACGAGGTCGGTCATCCCCTCGCCCGTGTACAGCTGCCCCGCCGCACGCACCGGGGACGCGCCGACGGGGTGCAGGTCGCCGGGCAGCAGGCTCGGGTGGCCGATCCGACCGGCGTGCATGAGCTGCGCGAAGATCCGCCCGCCCGCCGCGTGCACCGCGTCCGTGACGCCGCGCCAGCCCTCGACCTGCTCGTCGGAGTGCAGCCCCGGCGTGTGCGGGTAGCCCTGGCCGACCGCGGACGGCTGGATGCCCTCGGTGATGATCAACCCGGCACCGGCCCGCTGGGCGTAGTACTCGGCCATCACCGGCGTCGGCACCGTGTCGTACGCGCGGCTGCGGGTCATCGGCGACATCACGATCCGGTTGGCCAGCTCGGTGCCGCCGAGGTCGAGCGGCTGGAACGCGGTGCTCATGTCTTCCTCCAGGTTGCCGTCTTTACCTGTCCGAACAGTAATCCGAGTTCGGAAGATTCCCGAAAGCCAACGTGACGACCGTCACCCCGCACGGCGGTTAAACTCGAAGCATGGCCACGACAGGACAAAATCCCACGTCAGTGCCGGTTCCACAGGTCGCCGAGCACGGGCGGGTCAGCCACGCCATCTTCCGCGTGGCCCGGCTGCACCGCCTGCGCGCGAATCAGCTGCTCAGGCAGGCAGGTCTGCATCCGGGCCAGGAGTTGGTGATGATGTACCTCTGGGACTGCGGCCCGCGGCGGCTGACCGAGCTGAGCGCGGTGCTGGACGCGGACTCGCCGACGATGACCCGGACCGTGCAGCGGCTGGAACGCGCGGGCTTCGTGCGCCGCTCCCCCGACCCGACCGACGGCCGCGCCGTGCTCGTCGAGCCGACCGCCGCCAGCCAGGCGCTGCGGCACGAGGTCGAGCGCATGTGGCGCGAGTTGGAGGAGGCCACGCTCGGCGACATGGACGAGGACCAGCAGGCCGAGACCCTGAGGGTGCTCGGCCTGCTGGAGTGCAACCTGGTGGCTCGGACCGGTCGGGTCAGCGAGCGGTCCTGATCCAGGCCGCGGTGTCCGGCGGCACGGCGCCGTCCACGAGAGGCCCGCTGGCCAGCAGCACGGCGTCGTGCGCGGGCAGCGCGACCGGTTCGGCGGACAGGTTGAGCACGCAGGCGAAGTCGTCGCCGCGGCGGAACGCGACCACGCCCGGCCCGAGGTCCAGCCACTCCATCGGCCCGTCGCCCAACGCCCGCTCCGACCGCCGCAACGCCAGCACGGCGCGGTAGTGCGCGAGCATCGAGTCGGGCACACCGTGCTGCGCGGCCACCGACAATGACCGCCAACGCTCCGGCCGCGGCAGCCACGACGGACCGTCGTCACCCCACGGGATCGGCACCCGGCACCCGTCACGGCCGCGGTCCGTGTGGCCGGAACGCACCCACACCGGGTCCTCGCGCAGCTCGTCGGGCAGGTCGTCCACCTCCTCCAGCCCCAGCTCCTCCCCCTGGTAGACGTAGACGCAGCCGGGCAGCGCGGTGGTCAGCATGATCGCCGCACGCGCGCGCTTCGTGCCCAGCTCCAGGTCCGTCGGCGTCAGGTGCTGCCGCCGGCCGAAGTCGAACGACGTGTCCTCCCGACCCATCCGCGACACGTGCCGCGTCACGTCGTGGTTGGACAGCACCCAGGTCGGCGGCGCACCCACCGGCGCGTGCGCGGCCAACGTGCCGTCGATGACCCGCCGCAGCTCGCCGGGCTCCCACGGGCAGCACAGGAAGTCGAAGTTGAACGCCGAGTGCAGCTCGTCGGCACGCAGGTAGCGGGCGAACCGCTCCGGGTCGGGCAACCACATCTCGCCGACGAACACCCGCTCGTCCGGGTACTCGTCCAGCACCTCCCGCCACGAGCGGTAGATGTCGTGCACGCCGTCCTGGTCGGAGTACGGCAGCTCGGCGTCCGGCCGGGAGAAGTCCTTGACCAGGCCGTCGGCGACGTCGATCCGGAACCCGTCGACGCCCCGGTCCAGCCAGAACCGCAGGATCGACTCGAACTCGGCCCGCACCTCCGGGTTGGTCCAGTTCAGGTCGGGCTGCTCCGGGCTGTACAGGTGCAGGTACCACGAGCCGTCCGGTGCCTGCGACCACGCCGGCCCGCCGAACCGCGACCGCCAGTCGTTCGGCGGCTCGTCGCCCTCGTGGAACCAGAACCGGTCACGCCCCTTGCCCCGCAACGCCTCCTGGAACCACGGGTGCTGGTCGGAGCAGTGGTTGGGCACGATGTCGATGATCACCCGCAAGCCGACCGCGTGCGCCTCGCCGATCAGCTTCTCCGCCTCGACCAGCGTGCCGAACACCGGCTCGATGTCGCGGTAGTCGGCGACGTCGTAGCCGCCGTCGGCCAACGGCGACGGGTACCAGGGGCTGAGCCAGATCGCGTCCACACCCAACTCGGCGAGGTACGGGAGCTTCTGGCGCAACCCCGCCAGATCCCCGATCCCGTCGCCGTTGCCGTCGGCGAAGCTGCGCGGGTACACCTGGTAGATGGCCGCACCGCGCCACCAGTTCATGTGGATCCTCCCTCGGTAATGGCGTCAGCCCTTCACGCTGCCGGCGGTGAGTCCCGCCAGGACGTGCCGCTGGAACACCAGGAACAGGCCGATCATCGGCACGCTGGACAGCACGAGTCCGGCCAGCAGCAGGTTGACCGGTGTGTCGGGGGCGAAGCGCTGCAACGCGACGCTGAGCGTCTGCCGCGCCGGGTCGGAGAACACCAGCAGCGGCCAGATGAAGTCCTTCCACGCGGCCACGACCGCGAAGATGGACACCACCGCCAGGATCGGCCGGGACAGCGGCAGCACGATCCGCCACAGCATCGTGAGCTGGCCGGCGCCGTCGATCCGCGCCGCCTCCAGCACCTCCGCGGGCAACTGGTCGAAGAACCGCTTGAGCAGGAACACCGTGAACGCGTTGGCCGCGCCGAGCAGCCACAGCGCCAACGGGTTGTTGAGCAGCCCGAGGTCGGCGATCGTCAGGTAGGTCGGCACGAGCAGCACCGCGGCGGGCATCATCAGGGTCAGCAGCATCATGCCGAGGATCCCCTTGCCCAGCACGGGTTTGAGCCGCGACAGCGCGTACGCCGCGGGCACGTCGACCGCGAGCTGCACCGCCCACACCCCCACCGCGACGACGATCGTGTTGAGGAAGTACCGGCCGAGGTCCATCAGCTCCCACGCCTCGGCGTACGTGCCGGGCGTCCACGTCCGCGGCAGGACCGTCGGCGGCACGCGGGCCAGCTCCACGGCCGGTTTCATGGCCGAGAGCACGACCCACACCAGCGGCACCACGAAGACCGCGGTGAGGACGACGGTCGTGATCACGAGCGCGATCTTGTAGCCGACACCGGCGCGTCCCGGCGCGATCAGCGTCCTCACGCGTCCGCCTTCCGCGTCACCCGCAGGTACAGCGCGGTGAACGCGCCGAGCACCAGCAGCAGCAACAGGCTCAGGGCACTCGCGGTGCCGAAGTCGTTGTAGTAGAAGGCGTACCGGTACAGCAGGAGCAGCACGGTGACCGTGGAGTCCTCCGGTCCGCCGCCGGTCATCACGTACGGCTCGGTGAACACCTGCATCGTCGCCACGACCTGGAGCAGCAGCAGCACCAGCAGCACGAACCGGGTCTGCGGCACCGTGACGTGCCACAGCCTGCGCAACACGTTCGCGCCGTCCAGCTCGGCCGCCTCGTACAGGTCGCCGGGGATGCTCTGCAACGCGGCCAGGTAGATCAGCGTGGCGGTGCCCAGGTTCGCCCAGGTCGCCACGATCACCAGCGACAGCATCGAGGTGTCGGCGCTGTCCAGCCAGGCCGCCCCCGGCAGCCCGAGCCCGCGCAACGCGGAGTTGAGCAGGCCCGGACCGGGGTCGTACAGCCACTTCCAGATCAGCGCCGCCACCACCGGCGGCAGCATCACGGGCAAGTACACGATGAGCCGGAAGTACGCCTTGAAGTGCCGCAGCTCGTTGAGCACGACCGCGAGCAGGAACGGCACCACGAAGCCGAACACCAGCGCCAGCGCGGTGAACAGCAGGGTGTTGCGCCACGCCGTGGCGAACAGGGGGTCGGCGAAGAGGCGTTCGAAGTTCTCCCAGCCGACCCACGCGGGCTCGGTGACGAAGTCGACCTGCTGGAAGCCGAGCACCGCCCCACGCGCGATGGGGTACCAGGAGAACACCGCGAAGCAGACCAGCGCGGCGGACAGGAACCCGTACGCGGTCAGGTTCTCCGCGACGCGGCGGCGCATCACTTGACCTGGGCCAGGACGGGGTTCACCTTGGCTTCCGCGTCGGACAGGAGCTTGCTGACGTCCGCGTCGCGGTCGGTGAGCACGGCCTGCATGACGTTGTCGAGGATCGCGTACACCTGCTGGGCGTTCGGCGGCTCGATCCGCCCCTTCGGCGTGGCGTCCACGTAGGACTTGAAGTTCGCCACCGGCACCGTGGCCAGGCTCTCCTTGAGCCGGGTCTGCTCGGCGGCGATGTCACCGGTCCAGACGTCGGCGACCGGCGGCACGGGCAGGCCGATGGGCTGGCCCTGCTCCTTGTACCGCTGGAGGTTCTTCTCGAACCGGTCCGGGTTGAGGTACTTCCACTGGATCCACTTCAGGCCGGCCTTGATCTTCTCCGGCGCCGCCTTCGGGTTGAGCATGTAGCCCTCGCCGCCGATGAGCGTGCCCTCGCCGTCCGGGATGCCGGTCAGGCCGTAGTTGGCGTAGTCGCCCTTGAACTGGTTGACCAGGGTCGGCACGTTGTCCGGCGCGGCCAGGTACATGCCGAGCTGGCCGGCGCCCATCATCTGCTGGACGTCCTCGATGACGAGCAGCTGCTTCTCGCCCATCGTGTTGTCGGTCCAGCGCATGTCCTTGAGGTGCTGGAGTACCTCGCGGCCCTGGTCGTTGTTGAAGTCGGCGACCCACTTGTCACCGTCCTGGCGGGCGACCTGGCCGCCGACGGAGTACAGCCACGCGGTGAAGTGCCAGCCGCCCTGGTTGTTCTTGCTGTACTCGGCGAAGCCGACCTTGCCGTCGCCGAGCGCGGTGATCTTCTTGGCGGCCTCGCGGACCTCGTCCCACGTCTTCGGCGGCTGGTCGGGGTTCAGGCCCGCCTGGGTGAACAGCGCGCGGTTGTAGAGCAGGCCCATCGAGTAGTTGGCGGTCGGGACGCCGTAGACCTTGCCGTCCTTGCTGAAGACGTCACGCAACTCTTGGCGGAGGGCGTCGTAGTGCGGGACGTCCTTGACGTAGTCGGTGATGTCCGCGGCCTGCTTGCGGGCGATGAGGTTCGCCGGGTCGGTGAAGTAGGCGTAGAAGACGTCCTCGAGCTGGCCGCCGGCGAGCTTCGCGGAGAACGTCTTGGGGTCCATGAACCCCTCGTGCGGCTCGATGTCGATGTCCGGGTTGGCGGCCTCGAACTCGGCGACGTCCTCGTCGAAGACCTTGCGGTCGAACGGCTGGGTCTGCGGCGGCTGGCCGTTGACCGAGATCGTGACCTTGCCGCCGGCGGCGCCGGTCTCGTCGGCTTGCGAGCACGCGACGGCGGTGAGGCTCAGGCTGCCTGCCAGCAGCAACCCCGCCGCTCTGCGGAGGCTGGATGAGTTCATGGGGGCGGACCCTCCTCGGGTGTGGTGTGGCGCATACGCTAAATCTCCCGCACACCGTCCCGCAAGATGTCTACGAAAACTCGCAACTTCCCGACATCAACTCGTAAGCACCCCGCGCCCTCCTCTCACAAAAAAACCGCCTGCCCACGGGGGGCAGACGGCGAGCACGCGCGTGTCGAACCTTCAGGTCCCGCGTGTCCTACGTTCAGAACGCGCGTGTCCTACGTTCGCGTACCCCGAGTTCAACGCTCAGAACAGTCGATCTTGTTCTGAACGTTCAACTCGCGTGTTCTGAACGTAGGACACGCGCGACGCGAACGTGGGACACGCGCGACCTGAAGGTTCGACACGCTGGTCAGCGGGGGGCGGGGGCGGTGGAGGAGCGGACGACCAGTTCCGGTTCGAAGAGGAGTTCCTCGTCGGGGACCGGGGTGCCGGCGATCTGGTTCGCCAGGAGTTCGACGGCGGCGCGGCCCATGGCCTCGATCGGCTGGCGGACCGTGGTCAGCGGCGGCTCGGTGCACGTCATGAGCGGCGAGTCGTCGTAGCCGACCACCGACACGTCGTGCGGCACCTTGAGCCCGTGCCGACGCACGGCGCGCACGGCGCCCAACGCCAGCGGATCCGAGGCGCACACGATCGCGGTGACGCCGCGGTGCAGCAGGCGCGTGGTGGCGGCCTGCCCGCCCTCCAGCGAGAACATCGCGTGCTCCTCGAACAGCTCCACCCCCGCCGCCGACGCGCACGAGACCAGCGCGGTCAGCTTGCGCCGCGACGGCATGTGGTCCGACGGCCCGAGCACCGCCCCGATCCGCGTGTGCCCCAACGCCACCAGGTGCCCGAACGCCTGCTCGACCGCCACCGCGTCGTCGCACGACACCCGCGGGAAGCCGAGGTCGTCGATGGCGGCGTTCACCAGCACCGCGGGCAGCTTGCGCCGCGTCATCTGCCGGTAGTGCTCGTGCGACGCGTCCGCCTGCGCGTACTGCCCGCCGGCGAACACCACCCCGGACACGTGCTGCTCGAACAGCAGCTCCAGGTAGTCCGCCTCGGTCACGCCGCCCGCCGTGCGGGTGCACAGCACCGGCGTGAAGCCGCGCTGCGCGAGGGCGTTGCCGACCACGTCGGCGAACGCGGGGAAGATCGGGTTCTGCAGCTCCGGCAGCACCAGCCCGACCAGGCGGGCACGTTCGCCGCGCAGCTGCGTCGGCCGTTCGTACCCGAGCACGTCCAGCGCGGTGAGCACGGCCGAGCGCGTCGCGTCGGACACCCCCGGCTTGCCGTTGAGCACCCGGCTGACCGTCGCCTCGCTCACGCCGACCTTCGCGGCCACTTCCGCCAACCGCCGTTGCGTCATGGAGCAACTATACGGCAGGACTTACGTTCCGCTTGCGTTGACTTGCACTCGTTTGCGAGTTCCACCGCCGCCCGCAACACGGAGCGCCGCGGCACGACCCGGTCGACCAGCCCGGTGCGCAACGCCTCGTCGGCGGTCACGCGCCGTGCCACCAACACCCGACCGCCGGTCACCCGACCGCCCGTCACCCACCCGAGACCACCGTCGGCGGCCAGCACCCGCAGGTCGCACGCCATGGCCAGCTCCGCCGCCTCGCCGGACGGGCTGCCGCCGATCGCCGCGACCACCGGCACGGGCAGGTTCGCCACCTCGTCGCGCACGCCGCGCAACGACGCCGCCACCGCCTCCCGCTGCGCCACCGACCCCCGGACCAGCCGCTCGGTGTCGGCGGCGCACAGGCCGGGGTCGACCAGCAGCACGACGGCACGGGCACTGGCCACCACGGGCAGCAGCGCGCGCACGTCGGACAGGACGGTGTCCGACGGCTCGTCGATCCGGATGACCGCGATCCCGCCGGAGACATCGAGTGAGACGGTCATGAGCGGCCATCGTGGCCGACGGTTCCCCCGGTTGTCATGTTCCACCCCACTATCGGGTGGCGGCGGGGTACAAATCCCCTGTGAAGCGGTGGGTGGTGGCAGTGGCGCTGGTCGGCCTGACCGGGTGCGCGGTGCCCGTGACGGGACAGCCGACGCCCGGCCCGACGTCGTCGGTCGCCGGGGCCGAGCCCGAGGTCGTGCGCTGGATGAACAACTTCTGCGGCGTGGCGAAGTACATGATCGCCTCGGGCGGCGTGTCGTTCGACCAGACGCAGACCGACCCGGTCGAGGCGAAGAAGTCGGTCAGCGACTCGCTCGGCCGCGTGATCGACGTGCTCGACGTCGTCCTGCACGACCTGGACGAGCTGACCCCGGCGCCGACGCCCGCCGCCGACACCGCGGTCGAGGTCATCAGCGAGCCGCTGACCAGGGCGCGGGACAAGTTCGTCTCCGCCAAGTCGACGGTCGACTCGGCGGCGGAGCTGACCACCGACGTGTTCTCCACCGTCATCCAGGACATGACCGAGGCCGTCACGGTGATGAACGAGGCCGTGGAGAAGATGGCCGTGGTCTCGCTGCCGGACGAGTTCCGCGACGCCGCGGGCCAGGCCGAGAACTGCGCGACCTAGCCCCACACCGTCCGTTCACCTGCCCGCAGTGTGCTGGTGACCTGCGACGGAGGCGGTTTCCGCACATGTGCGGCCTCGTGCGCCCACACCCGCAAATCTGGGGGCAGTGCCCCCATGTGCGCCGCGGCACGCCCGTGACACGTTGTGCGGCGTGTTCCCCTCCGCCGTAGACCGGCCGCCCGCAGCGTGGTGGCTCAGCGGTGTGCGCGGGAACCCCCAAGAGCTGGTCGTCCCTCGTGGACGGCCCTCATGGGCCGCGTTCGTGGAACGCGCCACCACGACCGCGGCCCGTGCAGACTTCACCGGCGACAACCCGGACGCGCTCGACGAAGGCGAAGCCGAAGCCGACAACCCGGCCGAGGCGTTCGCGTTCGCGCTGAGACCCCTGGTGCGCGCGGCCGTCGCCCTCGACCCGCGGCTGGACGCCGACTTCGCCCGCGCGCTGGGCAAGCGGCTGGCCCGGATCGCCGCACGCACGCTCGTGCTGGAGCTGAACCTCGACCGGGTCGGCGGGCGGCTGGTCGGCGACACGCCGCGGGAGCGGTTCGCCGACTTCGTCCGGCACGTCGACCTGCCCGCGCTGTTCGCCCGGTACCCGGTGCTGGCCCGGCTGCTCGGCCAGGCCTGCCTGCACGCGGTCGAGGCGCACGGCGAGCTGCTGGACCGGTTCGCCGCCGACCGGCCGGAGATCGTGCGGACCCTGCTCGACGGCCGCGACCCCGGCCCGCTCGCGCACGTGGAGACGGGTCGGGGCGACCCGCACGCGCGGGGCCGTTCGGTGGCCGTGCTGACCTTCGCCGACGGCCGCCGGGTGGTCTACAAGCCGCGGACCGTGGCGTTGCACCAGGCGTTCGCGGACCTGGTGACCTGGTTCGACGGGCACACCGGCCTGGACCTGCGGCTGCCGCGCGCCCTCGCCGGGCCCGGGCACGGGTGGCTGGAGTTCGTCGAGCACCGCCCGTGCGCGGACGTCACCGAGGTCGGTCGGTTCTACCAGCGGCTCGGCGCGCTGATCGCGCTGCTGTACGCGGTGGACGGCACGGACATGCACTACGAGAACCTGATCGCGGCGGCCGACCAGCCGGTGCTCGTGGACGTGGAGACGTTGTTCCACCCCACGGTCGGCGCACCGGCGGACCCGGCGGTCCGGGCGCTGGCCCGGTCCGTGCACCGCACCGCCGTGCTGCCCCGCGTGCTGCTGGGCGAGCACGGCGCGCTGGACGTCGGCGGCATGGGCGGTGGCCAAGGCGGCCTCGACGGCCACACCGACCGCCCACCGACCGAGGGCGTGGCGTGGCTGCACCCCGGCACCGACCGGATGCGCCTGGTGCGCAGGCCCGCGCCGCTGCCGCCCGCGCACAACCGGCCCGTGGTCAACGGGCGCGAGGCCGAGCCCGCCGACTACCAGGGCGCGCTGCTGGCCGGGTTCCGGATCGGCTACGACGCCCTCTACGACCACCGCGCCGAACTGCTCGGCCCGAACGGGCTGCTGCGCGGCTTCGCCGACCTGCCGGTGCGGTTCGTGCCGCGGATGACCCAGCTGTACGTGACGCTGCTGGACGAGTCGACGCACCCGGACGCGGTGCGCGGCGCGTCGGCCCGCCAGGACATCCTCGACCTGCTGTGGGACGACTCGGCCGACGACGACGTGGCGCGCGCCCTGGTGCCGCACGAGATGCGCGACCTGTGGGCGGGCGACGTGCCGCTGTTCACCACCCGGCCGGGCAGCCGCGACGTGTGGACCTCGACCGGGCAGCGGCTGCCGGACCTGCTGCCGTCGTCCGCGCTGGACGCCGTCACGGCCAAGGTCGCCGCGCTGGACGAGGTGGACAAGCACGACCAGCAGTGGCTGATCAGCGCCGGGCTGGCGAGCAGGCCGCGCCCGGTCGACCACCGCACGGGCCGCGGTGTCGCCGCGCCGGTGGAGGCGGGCATCCCCGATCCGCAACGGCTGCTGGTCGCCGCGTGCGGCATCGCCGACGAAGTGCTGGCGCACGCCACGACCGCCGACGGCCGGGTCAACTGGGTCGGTTTGGAGCTGGTCGACGACCGGCACTGGGCGGTCGCTCCGATGGGCGCGGGCCTGTCCAACGGCTACACCGGCGTCGCGCTGTTCCTGGCGCAGCTGGGCAAGCTCACCGGGGCCGCCCGGTACACCGAGTACGCGCGGGACGCGCTGCGGCCGATCCCCGGCCTGCTGGCCGCGTTCGCCGAGGACGCCGAGCTGGCCGCGGCCGTCGGCAGCGGGGCGTTCCACGGGCTGGGCGGCATCTCCTACGCCTTGGCACGGCTGGCGAACCTGCTCGACGACCGCGAGATCGACGACTGGCTGCGTGCCGCCGTGCGGATCGCGTCGGACGTCGAGCAGGTCGGCGAGGACCCGGCCAACGTGGTCGAGGGGTGGGCGGGCGGCCTGGCCGCGATGCTGGCGGTGCGGGCGGAGAGCGGACTGCCCGCCGCCGGGGCGCTGGCCCGCGCCTACGCCGACCGGCTGCTCACGGCCACTCCCGGCGGCGACGGTTTCGCCCGCGGCCGGGCGGGCGTCGGCTGGGCGTTGCTGCGCTACGCGCGCGCCGCGGCCGACCAGCGCTACGGTGTGGTCGGCCGCGCGAACCTGCGGGCCGACCAAGCGCTGCGGCAACGCCTGCTCGACGTGACCGAGGCGGACCACAGCTGGTGCTCCGGGCTCTCCGGCGCGGTGCTCGCGCACTGCGCGCACCCGGACCAGCCGGTCGACGCGCACACCCTGCACCTCGACCGGTGCCTGAACGCCTTGGCGGTGCACGAACCGTTGCGAGACCTGAGCCTGTGCCACGGTGAGCTGGGCGTGATCGAGGCCCTGACCGTCCTCGCGGAACGCGGGCACGGTCTGGCCGCGGCCATGCAGACCCGGCGCGCGGGACTGGTCCTCGGCGCGCTCGACCAGTACGGAGCGCGCTGCGGCACGCCCGGTGGCGTGCCGTCGGCCGGTCTGCTCACCGGGCTGTCCGGCATCGGGTACGGCTTGCTCCGCCTGGGTTTCCCCGAGCAGGTGCCATCGGTGCTCCTGCTCGGATCAACGCACGACATCCACCCCCTCGAGGAGAACACCCGATGAACGACGCCAACCGCGACGAGGTCACCACCTGGAGCGAAGACCAGGACGGCGATCACCCCGCCGGGGAGATGGCGCTGTCCCGCAAGGCCAAGGCAGGCGCCCGCGCCCGCGCGCTGGCCGGCCTGACCCTGGCCGTCGGCGCGTACGCCGCGGTCGCCGTCGGCGAGAGCACCATGACCACGGTGAGCGCGCCGGGACTGCCCCTGTAACCAGGCTTCGCCCCGCCGCCGGACTGCCCGCCCACACTGGGGGTGCGGGCAGTTTGGCATGCGGCCGATCGGCTTGACTAAGGTCGGCCCATGCACACCCGCGCGCCGGTCGTGGTCGGCCGCGACGAAGAACTCCGCGTGCTCGACCGCATGCTGGCCGACGCCGGCGCCCACCGGGGCCGGGCCGTGTTCCTCGTCGGCGAGCCGGGCATCGGGAAGACCCGGTTGGCGCGCTTCGCCGCCGGCGCCGCGTTCGACCGCGGCATGCGGGTGCTGCGCGGTCGCGGGAGCACGATCGGGCCTATCGTGCCGTTCCGGCCGCTGGCCGAGGCCCTGATGTCGCTGCTGCGCGCGGGAGACGGCCTCAACCTGCGCGAACTGGGCCCGTACCAGTCGGCGCTGGGCAGGTTGGCGCCGGAGTGGGGCACCGAGGAGCAGCGGCCCGCGCACTCCGTGCTGGTGCTCGCCGAGGCCGTGCTGCGGCTGCTGGCCGTCGTCGGCCGCACGCAGCCGTGCCTGCTGGTGCTGGAGGACCTGCACGACGCGGACGCCGAGACGCTGGCCGTCGTCGACTACCTGGTGGACAACCTCGACCAGGCGCCCGCCGCGCTCCTGGTGACCACGCGCGCCGACCCCGGCCCCACGCTGGACGTGGTCCGGTTGGCCGCGCAACGGCAGGCGGGCGTGCTGATGGAGCTGCGCCGGTTGGACGAACGCCAGGTGCGCCGGATGGTGGGCCTGTGCCTGGAGGCGGAGGACCACGAGGTGCCGCCCGAGGTCGTGCGACGGCTGTGGGCCGACAGCGCGGGCAACCCGTTCGTGGTCGAGGAGATGCTGCACGGCCTGGTGAACGGCGGCCTGCTGGTGCGCGGGCCGGTCGGCTGGCAGGTGCTCGGCGAACTGCGCATCGACGTCCCGTCGGCGCTGGTGCGGTTGATCGCGCACCGCACCGACCGGCTGGGTCCGCAGGGTCGCGAGGTGCTGTCGGTGGCGGCCGTGCTCGGCCACCGGTTCCCGCTGTCGGTGCTGCGGCGGGTGACCGGCATGGACGACCGGGCCCTGCTGTCGCACCTGCACGCCGGCGTGGCCGCGCAGCTCGTCACACCGGACGAGCCGGTGCCCGACTGGTACGCGTTCCGGCACCCGCTGACCGCCGAGGCGCTGCTGGCGCAGCTGCCGCCGCCGCACCGGGCGGAGCTGGCGCGCCGGACCGCCGACGCCGTGCGGGAGCTGCACCCCGGCCTGCCGGGCGAGTGGTGCGCGCTGGTGGCGTCGCTGCGGCTGGACGCCGGGCAGACCGCGGAGGCGGGCGCGCTGCTGGCGGAGGCGGGCCGGCGGGCGCTGGCCGACGGCGCGGCCGGGTCGGCGGTGCGGCTGCTCGACCACGCGCACCGGCTGCTGGCGAGCGAGGTGGACGTGACGGTCCGCGCCGACGTGCTGGACTCGCTGCTGCCCGCGCTCGCCGAGGCCGGCCAGTTCGAGCGGGCGTTCGCGCTGGTCGACGCGGTGGCCGAGCTGAGCGCGGCCGGGTTGGGCCGGGTCCGGCGGGCCGAGCTGCACACCAAGCTGGCGCAGGTCGCCAACACCGCGGGCCGGTGGACCGACGGCATGGCGCACGTAGACACGGCACGCGCGCTGCTCGGCGCGGACGCGACCGACGAGCACACCGCGCGGCTCGACGCCGTGGCCGCGTTCCTGACGTTGAACCTGGAGGTGCCGGACCGGATCGAGTCGGCCGAGTTCCTGGCCAGGCGCGCGGCCGACGCGGCGAAGCGGGTGCCGCTGCCCGAGGTGGGCTGCGAGACGTGGCAGCTGCTCGGCGTGCTGGCGCGCGACCGCGACCTGGCCGAGGCGACCGAGTGCTTCAGCCGGGCGCGGGCGCTGGCCGAGGAGCACGGGCTGCCCATCCAGCGGGCGTACGCGGTGATCCGGCAGGCCGGGCTCGACTGGCTCGCCGAGGGCAAGGCGGCGGAGCTGGCCGAGGCGCGGGAGGAGGCGTTGCTGATCGGCGCGATCAGCGTCGCCTACAACGTGGACTCGATCCTCGGGCTGGACGCCGTGCTGCGCGGGCAGTTCGACGCCGCGGCCGAGCGGCTGACCAGGATCGTCGCGGACACCCGGCGGCTGCAGCTGCGGAACCTGACCCTGTACGGGTTGATGGCGCAGGCGACGGCGGCGGCGCACCAGGGCAGGCGGGCCGAGATGGACGCGGCGATCGAGGCGTTCGACGAGGTCGGCGGCGTCGGCTCGCAGGAACGGCCGCTGTGCTTCGGGTTGGCGCGGGCGTTCTGCGCGCTGCTGGAGGAGGACCGCGCGGCGGCCGGGCACGACCTGGCGCGGGCGATCGCGTACGAAGCGGAGACGCCGACCGTGTACCACCTGTCCGGCAGGCACGGGCTGAAGCTGCTGCTGGACGCGGTGTCGGGCGCGTTGGACCTGGACGCCTACCGGGTGGTGACGCGGTCGGCGGCGGCGCAGATGCGCTGGAACCGGGGGTTCGCGCAGTTCGCCCTGGCCGTGCTGCTCGGCAGGCTCGGCCGGGACGCGGAGGCGGCGCAGGCCGTGCGCGCGGGCCGCGAGGCGGCGGCGATCCACCCGCTGGCCAGGCACCTGGGGCTGCGGCTGGTGGCCGAGGCGGCGGTGGCCGACGGGTGGGGCGAGCCGATCGCCTGGCTGCGCGGCGCGGAGGAGTACTTCCACCAGGCCGGTCACGCCGCCGTGGCCAGCGCGTGCCGCGGGCTGCTGCGGCAGGTGGGCGCGTCGGTGCCGCAGCGGCGGACCGGGTCCGACCAGGTGCCGCGCGAGCTGCGGGCGCTGGGCGTGACCGTGCGGGAGTTCGAGGTGTTCCGGCTGCTGGCGGGCCGCCTGGGGAACAAGGCGATCGCCACCCGGCTGCACATCTCGCCGCGCACGGTGGAGAAGCACGTGGCGAGCCTGATCACGAAGACCGCGCAGCCGGACCGGGAGTCGCTGAGCGCGTTCGCCGCGTCGCTCGGACCCGCCGACCGGCCCTAGCAAGGCGGTGGCCGGTCCGTTAGACCTGGTGCGGTGAGAATCCTGGTGGCAGTGGCGCTGATGATGGCTCTTGGCGGCGGGGTGGCGCAGGCCTCCCCCGAAGCACCGGAGGCCGGAGCAACGGACACGACTCGCGGGCCGTGCGCCTACACGGTGACGCCCGACGAGCCGGCCGCCCGCCCCGTGCCGCTGCCGCCCGACCCGCGGCACACGCCCGACCGCGGTCACCCCGAGGTGCTGCTCGAGACCAACCAGGGCCCCGTGCCGCTCGTGCTGGACCGCGCGCAGGCGCCGTGCACCGTGCAGAGCTTCCTGCACCTCGTGCGGAAGAAGTTCTACGACGACACGACGTGCCACCGGCTGACGGCGTACCCGACGTTGAAGGTGCTGCAGTGCGGCGACCCGTCCGACACCGGTGAGGGCGGTCCGGGCTACAAGTACAAGGACGAGCTGCCCACCGACCTGGAGCCCGCCCCGAACGACCCGACGGGCCTGCGCCGCGTCTACCCGCGCGGCACCCTGGCCATGGCCAACGCGGGCCCGGCCACCAACGGCAGCCAGTTCTTCCTGGTCACGTCGGATTCCGTGCTGCGGCCCAACTACACCGTCTTCGGCCGCATCACGCCCGCCGGGCTCGCCACCCTGGACAAGGTCGCCGCCGGCGGCATCGTGCCGAACCCGGACAGCGAGGTCGACGGCCGCCCGGCGCTGACCACGGACATCGAGCGGGCCAAGCGCACCTGCTAGGGCCTGGCGCTAAGAGGTGGGCGCGGACACCCGGATGTCGGCGTTCCAGTCGGTGAAGCGGTGCAGGGTGCGCTGGAAGACGTTGTCCTCCAACGTCTTCAGCACCTGCTCCACCCGCACCGGCAGGTCACCCGGGCCCACCCACACGGTGGCGGACGCGGTGAACCCCGACTCGTAGGCCGCCATCAGCTGGGCGCGCTGGGAGCTGTCGATCGTCCGCTCCGCCTGCTGGTGCAGGTCGACCAGCAGGGTGTAGCGGCGCGTCGGCACGCCGTCGAGCTCTTCCTCGACCTTCTTCACCAGCAGGCTGCCCGCCAGCGCCTCGACCACCGACGCCGGGTCCACCTCGTCGGCCAGGCCGGCGACCGTGGTGTCCGCCCGCACGGGCGCGCGGTCGGCCAGGTCGAGCCTGGTCCACGTGCCGCCGTCGGCGCGGGAGTAGCCGGCGTCGGCCAGCACGACCACCTCGGTGGACGAGTCCTGCCGCAACGACACCAGCCTGCCCTCACGGGCGCGCAGCAGGCCGCCGTCGAGCGTGACGCGCAGCCCGGTCATCGTGGTCTCGGCCTCGAACCGGACGGACCGCTGCTCGTCGGCGCGGGCGGCCAGGCTCGTGATCAACGTGGCGCTGTCGTCCACCACCGGGCCGAGGGTCGGGGCCGGCAGGGCTGTCCGCTCCGCGCAGCCCGCCAGTGCGACCCCGGCCAGCACCAACGCGACGACGGACCTGCGCATGTCTCCCCCCACGGACGGTGAACAACGCCATCCTCCCCCACCGGCGACCGATAAGGAGTGCGAACCCCGAAAGTGCCTCGGCTACCGTCGTGGGCATGCCTCACGTGCTCTCCGTCAACGTCGGTTCCCGCGTCGAGTTCGACCAGGCCGACGTCGGCCACACCGGTATCGGCAAGCGCCCGGTGCCCGGTCCCGTGGACGTCCGCGCACCCGGTCCGGGTGGCAGCGGCGTCGTCGGCGACCACATCTCCGACGGGCGCCACCACGGTGGCGGTGACCAGGCCGTTTACGCCTACGCGCGGGAGGACCTGGACACGTGGTCGGTGGAGCTGGGTCGTGACGACCTGCGGCCCGGGCTGTTCGGCGAGAACCTGACCACGGTGGGCCTCGACGTGTGCGGTGCGCGGATCGGCGAGCGGTGGCGGATCGGCGGGGTGCTGCTCCAGGCGACCGCGCCGCGCGTGCCGTGCCGGACGTTCGCCGGGGTGATGGAGGAGGACAGGTGGGTGAAAACGTTCACTCGACGTGGGCTTCCCGGCACGTACTTCCGCGTCCTGGAGCCCGGCACGATCACTGCGGGTGACGAGGTCACGATCGAGCACCGGCCCGACCACGACGTCACGATCGCGCTCGCGTTCCGCGCGTTGACGCTGGAGCCGGCGTTGCTGCGGGGTCTGCTGGCGGCCGGCGACGACCTGCCCGAGAACCTGCGACGCCGGGTCGAACGGCGGGCGTTCGACCCGGCGTAGCCGCGCTCGCGGCGGCCGTCGGCGGCTCGCGGCGCTCAGGCCAGCGCGGACAGCTTCTCGAACTCCTCGTCGGTCAGCTCGATCCGCGCCGCCGCCACGTTCTCCTCCAGGTGCGCGATCGAGGACGTGCCGGGGATGGGCAGCACCACGGGCGACTTGCGCAGCAGCCACGCCAGCGCGAGCTGCGCGGGCGTGGCGCCGTGCTCCTTGGCCGCCGCGTCGAGCACGCCGCCCGGACGGGCCAGCTCGCCGGTCGCCACCGGGAACCACGGGATGAACGCGATGCCCAGCTCGGTGGCGCGCTCCAGCACGGCCTCGTGCCCGCGGTTGGCCAGGTTGTACAGGTTCTGCACGCTCACGATCGGCGCGACCGCCCGTGCCGCCTCGAGCTGGTCGACGTCCACCTCGGACAGCCCGATGTGCCGGATCTTGCCCTCCTCCTGCAGCTTGCGCAGCTCGCCGACCTGGTCCTCCAGCGGGTAGTCCGGGTCGACGCGGTGCAGCTGGTAGAGGTCGATGCGCTCGATGCCGAGCCGGCGGAGGCTGGTCTCGACGGCCTGCCGCAGGTAGGCGGGCTTGCCGAGCATCGGCCACTCGTTCGGGCCGGTCCGCAGCAGGCCGCCCTTGGTCGCGATGACCAGGTCGTCCGCGTACGGGTGCAGGGCCTGCCGGATCAGCTCCTCGTTGATGTGCGGGCCGTAGGAATCCGCGGTGTCGATGAAGTTGACGCCCAGCTCGACCACCCGGCGCAGCAGCGCGATCGCGTTGTCGCGGTCGGCCGGGTACCCCCAGATGCCCTCACCGGTGAGCCGCATCGCGCCGTAGCCGAGCCGGTTGACGGTCAGGTCCCCGCCCAGCGAAAAGGTCTCAGACACCTCTGGTGCTCCTCGATATCGGGTGTTGCTCGGTTCTCCTCTCGCGCCAACCAGGTGGAGCGCGTCGGTTGTTCCCGTTCCGGGAGATCGGACCGACGCGCGTCCACTTGGTGGAACCGCCTACTGCTTGGCGACCAGCGTGAGCACGTCGTACTTGGCCACCGACTCGCCCTTCTGGTTGACCAGGTCGGCGTCCCAGCGGACCTCGCCGTACTCCTGGTCCTCGCGCGGCGTGATCTGCTTCGCGGTCAACGTCACGGTCAGCTCGTCGCCGGGGAACGTCGGCGTGAGGAACCGCAGGTTCTCCAGCCCGTAGTTGGCCAGCACCGGCCCCGGCTCGGGCGAGACGAACAGGCCCGCCGCGAACGACACCACCAGGTACCCGTGCGCGACCCGGCCGCCGAAGAACGGGTTCGCCGCCGCGGCTTCCTCGTCCATGTGGGCGTAGAACGTGTCGCCGGTGAACTCCGCGAAGTGCTCGATGTCGGCCAACGTGACCGCGCGCGGCCCGGCCACCACCGTGTCGCCGACCTTCAGCTCCCGCAACGACTTGCGGAACGGGTGCACGTCCGACTCGGTGCGCGGCGCGCCCGCCACCCACCGCCCGGTGACCGCGCTCAACACCCGCGGACTGGCCTGCACCGCCGTGCGCTGCATGTGGTGCAGGACGCCCCGGATGCCGCCCATCTCCTCGCCGCCGCCCGCCCGGCCCGGCCCGCCGTGCACCAGCATCGGCAGCGGCGAACCGTGGCCGGTGGACTCCTTGGCGTCGTCGCGGTCCAGCACCAGCACGCGGCCGTGCCACGGCGCCACGCCCAGCACCACGTCACGCGCGAAGTCGGCGTCGTGCGTGACGACGGAGCCGACCAGGCTGCCCGCACCCCGTGCGGCCAGCTCGACCGCGTGCTCGGCGTCGCGGTAGGCCATCAGCGTCGACACGGGCCCGAACGCCTCCACCTCGTGCGGCTGGGCGTGGTCCGGGTCGGCCTTGAGCAGCACCGGCGACAGGAACGCGCCGCGCTCGGCGTCGGCGTCCACCACGTCCACCCGGTCCAGCGAGCCGTAGACGACGTCACCGACCTCCAGCAGCGCCTTCAGCGACCGCCGGACCTCCTCGCGCTGCTCCAGCCCGGCCAGCGCGCCCATCCGCACGCTCTCGTTCGCGGGGTTGCCGATCACGACCTTCGCCAGGCGCGCGGTGGCGGCCTCGGCGACGGCGTCCACGAGGGAGGCGGGTACCAGGGCGCGCCGGATCGCGGTGCACTTCTGGCCTGCCTTGACCGTCATCTCGCTGACGAGCTGCTTGACGAACAGGTCGAACTCGGGCGTGCCCTCGACCGCGTCCGGGCCGAGGATCGAGCAGTTCAGCGAGTCCGCCTCGGCGTTGAAGCGCACGCTGTTGCGCACCACGGTCGGATGGGTGCGCAGCACCTGCGCGGTGGACGCGGAGCCGGTGAAGCCGACCAGGTCCTGGCCGGTCAGGTGGTCGAGCAGGTCGCCCGCGCTGCCCGTGACCAGCTGCAGCGCGCCTTCCGGCAGCAGGTCCGAGGCGAGCATCAGCTCGACCAGCTTCTCGGTGATGTAGGCCGTCTGCGAGGCGGGCTTGATCAGCGACGGCACGCCGGCGATGAACGCGGGCGCGAACTTCTCCAGCGGGCCCCACATCGGGAAGTTGAAGGCGTTGATCTGCACGGCCACGCCCCGCAACGGGGTCGCGACGTGCTGGCCGACGAACGTGCCGCCCTTGCTCAGCGGCTCGACGTTGCCGTCCACGTAGACCTTGTCGTTGGGCAGCTCGCGCTTGGCCTTGCTCGCGTAGCCGAACAGCACGCCGATGCCGCCGTCCACGTCGATCAGCGAGTCCGTCCTGGTGGCGCCCGATCGGGCGGACAGGGCGTACAGCTCGTCGCGGTGTTCCCGCAGGTGCGAGGCGAGGGCCTTG
Organism: Saccharothrix sp. NRRL B-16348; assembly: GCF_001280085.1. Taxonomy (GTDB): domain Bacteria; phylum Actinomycetota; class Actinomycetes; order Mycobacteriales; family Pseudonocardiaceae; genus Actinosynnema. The sequence goes on from NZ_LGED01000244.1 coordinate 171,478, forward strand.
AGCAGGGCCGCGCGCTGGTGGAACGTCAGCTCCCGCAGCGCCGGTCCGCCGACGCGCCTGCCGTGGTCCAACGCCGCCGCCATGTCGATGCCCTGCGACGAGATCCGGGCGATCTCCTCGCCGGTCACCGCGTCGTGCAGCGGCGCTCCTTCGACGGTCGGGGCGTGCCAGCGACCTGACACGTAGCTGCGCAGCATGGCCATCGGGTGTCGACCTCCTCGTCGGGCCGGTGGGTGTCCCGGCATGACCCGACAGTAAAGCCTCCGCACTTTCATCGTGACTTGATTCAAGCCCATGCAGTAACTTCTGGACCGGCCGCCGCCAGAGTGTGAAGGGAGTGTCGATGAGGACACGAGTGGTGCTGAGCGCGGTCGCGCTCGCCTTCAGCGGCTTCGCCGCACCGGCTGGGCAAGCCGCGCCGGCCGCCGACGTGGGCGCGATGGCGGTGACCTTCGCCGAGGAGTTCAACGGTTCGGCGGGCACCCGGCCCGACGCCGCCAAGTGGAACACCGAGGTCGGCGACAACAACGGCAATAATCGCGAACACCAGTACTACACGACGTCGGCGGGCAACGCGGCCATGGACGGCGCGGGCAACCTCGTCATCACCGCGCGCAAGGAGAACCCCGGCAACTACAACTGCTGGTACGGGCGGTGCCAGTACACCTCGGCCCGGATCAACACTGCGGGCAAGTTCACCACGACCCACGGCAAGGTCGAGGCGCGGATGAAGATGCCGCGCGGCAAGGGGATCTGGCCCGCGTTCTGGATGCTCGGCCAGGACATCAACTCCGGCAACCCGTGGCCGAACAGCGGTGAGATCGACATCATGGAGTTCCTGGGCCACGACCTGGACACCGTGTACGGCACCATCCACGGTCCCGGCTACTCGGGCGCGGGCGGCATCGGCATGGCCTACAACGGCCCGAACTTCGCCGACGGCTTCCACACCTTCGCCATCGAGTGGTCGCCCACCGGCATCGCGTGGTCCGTGGACGGCAACGTCTACCAGCGCCGCACGCCCGCCGACGTCGGCGGCAACCAGTGGGTGTTCAACAAGCCGTTCTTCATCATCCTGAACCTGGCGGTCGGCGGCGAGTGGCCCGGCTACCCGGACGCCACCACCACGTTCCCGCAGCAGTTCGTGATCGACTACGTGCGCGTGTCGACCCTGGACGGCAACCCGCCCGCCGGTAGCCGGATCACCGGCGTCGGCGGCAAGTGCGTGGACGTGGCCGGCGGCAACTCCGCCAACGGCACGCCCGTGCAGCTGTACGACTGCAACGGCACCGCCGCCCAGCAGTGGTCACGCCCGGGCGACGGCACGATCCGCGCGCTCGGCAAGTGCCTGGACGCGGCGTCGGGCGGCACGGCGGACGGCACGCTGGTCCAGTTGTGGGACTGCAACGGGACCGGCGCGCAGAAGTGGGCGGTGAGCGGCGCCAACGACATCGTCAACATCCAGGCGAACAAGTGCCTGGACGCGCAGAACAACAGCTCCGCCAACGGCACGCGGCTGCAGCTGTGGACCTGCTTCGGGACCGCCAACCAGAAGTGGACCGTCGCGTGAGTCCGCGCGGCATGATCGGGGCATGCGGACCCTGATCAGAGCGGAAGCGGCCAAGGCCGACCGCGACCGCCGGCTCTCCCCGGCGGTCGTGGCGGCGCTGGTCGAGGCGGGCGCGACGCGGATGCTCGCGCCCGCCTCCCTCGGCGGCGGCGAGGTCGACCTGCCGTCGTGGGTGGCGACGATCGAGGACCTGGCCCGTGCCGACGGGTCGGCCGGGTGGACCGCGATGACGACCAGCGCGACGTCGTCCCTGGCCTGGTACCTGCCGCCGGACGCGGCCGCCGAGGTGTTCGGCTCGCCGAAGTCGGTGATCGCCGGGACGGCCGCCCCGATGGGCCGGACCGTCGCGGTGGACGGCGGCCACCAGGTGACCGGTCGGTGGGGCTGGGGCAGCGCGGTGCCGCTGTGCGACTGGGTGGTCGGCGGCGCGATGACCGCGGACGGCCCCCGGCTCATGATCTTCCCGTCGGTCGACGTGACGGTGCACGACACCTGGCACGCGACCGGCCTGCGTGCGACCGAGTCCCACGAGTGGGAGGTCGCGGACGCGTTCGTCCCGGCACGCCGCCAGGTGTGGCCGCCTGCCGTGCAGGTGCCCGGACCGTTGCCGACGTTCCCGTTCTTCGCGTTCCTGGCCGTCGGCGTGGCGGCGGTGTGCCTGGGGATCGCCGCACGGGCGGTCGAAGAGGTCGAGGCACTGGCGGTGACCAAGACCCCGCCGTTCGGCCAGAGCCTGCCGGCCGAGCACTCGGACACCCAACGCGACCTCGGCGTGGCCGAGGCCCGCCTGTCGGCCGCGCGGGCGTTCCTGCACAGCGAGGTGGCGGCCCGGTGGGCGTCGGCGGTGGCGGGACAGCCGAGCACACCGCAGGACCGGGCACGCCTGCGCCTGGCGTGCTCCCACGCCGCGACGGAATCAGCGTCGATCGCCCGCCTCGCGTTCGACATCGGCGGGGGCACCTCGGTCTTCGAATCCTCTCCGCTCCAGCGCTGCCTGCGAGACGCCCACGCAGCCGCCCAACACGCCATCGTCTCCCGCCGCCTCTTCGAGACCTACGGCAAGCTGAAACTGGGCCTCCCCACCGACACCACCCGCC
>NZ_LGED01000245.1 GCF_001280085.1 Saccharothrix sp. NRRL B-16348
AGGCGCAGTCAACCCATTCGACGCACCATCCTGATTCACCGCGCTGCCGCGCACCACCGCCAACACCCGATGACCCAACCGACGCGCATCCGACAACCGTTCGAGCAGCACCAACCCAGCGCCTTCCGACCAGCTCGTGCCGTCGGCGGCGTCCGCGAACGACTTGATCCGCCCGTCCGCCGCCAACCCCTGCTGCCGCGAGAACTCCACGAACCCGGACGGCGTCGCCATCACCGTCACCCCGCCGGCCAACGCCAGCGTGCACTCCCCCGACCGCAACGCCTGCGCCGCCAAGTGGATCGCCACCAACGACGACGAGCACGCCGTGTCCACCGACAACGCCGGACCTTCCAGCCCCAGCAGGTACGACACCCGACCCGACGTCACGCTCGTGGCCGTGCCGGTTGACAGGTAGCCCTCCAGGTCGGGCGCCGACGTGCCGACCCCGTACCCAGACGACCAGATGCCGGTGAACACGCCCGTCCGACTGCCCTGCAACGAGGTCGGGTCGATGCCCGCGTGCTCGATGGTCGCCCAGGCGGTCTCCAGCAGCACGCGTTGCTGCGGGTCCATCGCCAACGCCTCACGCGGCGAGATCCCGAAGAACGCCGCGTCGAACTCGGCCGCCTCACGGAGGAAACCACCCGAACGCGTGTAGCTGGTGCCGGGCCCACCCGCCGGGTCGTAGAGCTTGTCCAGGTCCCACCCGCGGTCGGCCGGGAAGTCGCCGATCGCGTCGACACCGTCGGTGACCAGCCGCCACAGGTCCGCCGCCGAACCGACACCACCGGGGTACCGGCACGCCATGCCGACCACCACGACGGGGTCGTCGGTGGCGGCCACGGCGACCGGCGCGACGACCGGGCGTTCCCGCCCGAGCAGGAGGCCGCGCAGGTGGGCCGCGAGCGCGGTCGGTGTCGGGTGGTCGAACGTCAGCGTGGCGGGCAGCTTCACGCCCAGCGCCGCGGCCAGCCGGTTGCGCAGCTCCACCGCCGTCAACGAGTCGAACCCCAGGTCCTTGAACGCCCGGTGCGCCGCCACCCCGTCGGTGCGACCCAGCACCACGGCGGTGTGCGTGCTGACCAGGTCGAGCACCACGGTCCGCTGCTCGGCCTCGGGCAGCGACGCGAGCCGTCGCGCCAGGTCGGTGTCGGCGATCCGGCGGGCCCGCCGCGTCAACCCGCGCAACGACGGCGCGGTGAGGTCGAGCCGGGCGGGCACCACCGTGGGAGCGCCGTCGGCCAGGGCCGCGTCGAACAACGCCAACGCGTGCGCGGTCGACATCGGCACGATCCCGGACCGCTCCAGGCGTCGCTGGTCGGCCTCGGTGAGGTGCCCGGTCAGGCCGCTGGCCTGCGCCCACTGCCCCCACGCCAGCGACACGGCGGGCAGGCCCAGCGCGTGCCGGTGGGTCGCGAGCGCGTCCAGGAACGCGTTGGCGGCGGCGTAGTTGCCCTGGCCCGCGCCGCCGAGCACCCCGGCCGCCGACGAGAACAGCACGAACGCCTTCAGGTCACGGGTCAGCTCGTGCAGGTGCCACGCGGCGTCCACCTTGGGCCGCAGCACGTCGTGCAGGCGTTCGGGGGTCAGCGACGTCACCACGGCGTCGTCCAGCGCCCCGGCCGCGTGCACGACGGCGCACAGGTCGGGAATCGTCGCGAGCACGTCGGCGAGCGCGGCCCGGTCGGTCACGTCGCACGCGACCACCGACACGTCCGCGCCCTCGATCTCCACGTCGCCGCCGCGACGGCTGAGCAGCACAAGTCGCCGCACGCCGTGCCGTGCCACCAGGTGCTCCGCCACCAACAACCCGAGCGTGCCGGTGCCGCCGGTGATCAGCACGGTGCCGTCGAGGTCGAGCGCGCCGGTCGAGCCCGACGCCCGGTTCAGCCGGGGCGCGAGCACCGCGTCACCGCGGACCGCCACCTGGAACTCGTCGGCAGGCACCCGGACCTCGCCGTCGTCGTCCACGTCGACCAGGGCGAACCGGCCGGGGTGCTCGGCCTCGGCCGCCCGCACCAACCCCCAGACCGCGGCGGCGGCGAGGTCGGTCACCTCACCCGGGCCCGCCGCACCGCGCGTGACGATCGCGAGCTTCCCGTCGTCCGACGTGCGCAGGAAGTCCTGGAGAACGGCCAACGTCTCGGCGGTCAGGGTGTGCGCGGCCACCACCGGGTCGGCTCCCGGTGCACTGACCACGTGGTGCACGGCGGTCTCTTCGGATGCACCCGTCACCGGAACCCAGTCGAGGCGGAACACCCGGTTGTCGCGGGTCTCGAAGTCCGCCGTCATCGGCCGCACGGTCAGCGCGTCGACCACGGCCACGGGCTCACCCGCAGCGGTGGTGAGCAGGACCCGGTAGGTCTCGGGCCCGGTCGGCGTCAGGCGGACGCGCGCCGCCGTCACGCCCGTCTTCAGCACGGCGACGCCGGCGAACGAGAACGGCAGCCGACCCGCCGCGACCAGCGTGAGCGGCTGCAACGCGGCGTCGAGCAACGCGGGGTGCAGGTCGAACCCGTCACGGGTGTCCAAGGCGACCTCGGCGTACAGCTCGTCGCCGTGCCGCCACACCGCCCGCACGCCCTCGAACGCCGGGCCGTACTCGTAGCCGCGGGCCGCGAGGTCGTCGTAGAAGCCGGTCAGGTCGACCGGTTCGGCGTCCGTCGGCCACTCCAGCTCACGCGCCGCGGGCGTGTCGACGCCGAGCGTGCCGGTGGCGTGCCGGATCCAGTCGCCGTCGACCCGGGAGTGGATGGCGACCGCCGTGCCGTCGACCACGACCTGGACCAGCACGGGGTCCTGCGCGGGCAGCACCATCGGGGCTTCCAGCAGCAGCTCGTCCAGCACGTGCCGACCGACCTGGGCGCCCGCCCGCAGGGCGAGTTCCACGAAACCGGTGCCCGGCAGCAGCACCGTGCCGTGGATGGCGTGATCGGCCAGCCACGGCTGGGTGGCCGTCGACAGCCGCCCGGTGAGCACGACACCGTGCCCGGACGCGAGCTCCACGGCCGCGCCGAGCAGCGGGTGGTCGGTCGAGTCGAGACCGGCCGCGGTCACGTCGCCCGAGCCCGGCACGGGAGCCAGCCAGTAGCGGTCGTGCTGGAACGGGTACGTGGGCAAGTCGACGTGACCGGTCGCGGGCACCGGCCAGTCGACGTCCACACCGGCGACGAACAGGCGTGCGGCAGCGGTGGTGAAGTCGCCCTGGTCCCGGCGCAGGGTGCCACCGGCGACCGTGACGTCCAGCGTCGGCACCAACACCGGATGCGGGCTGACCTCGATGAACACGTCGTGGCCAGCAGCCGTCAACGCCTCGACAGCCCGATCGAACCGCACCGGCTCACGCAAGTTCCGATACCAGTAAGCGGCATCGACCGTCTCCACCAACCCGTCCGACACGGTGGAGTAGAACGGAATCCGCGCCGGCAACGGGCTGATGTCCGCCAGATCCGCCAGCAGCCGCTCCCGAACCGCTTCCACCTGCGCCGAGTGCGCCGCGTAATCCACCGGCAGGACGCGGGCCCGAATGCCGTCGACCTCGCACGCCGCCACGAGTTCGGCGAGCGCCGCCGGTTCGCCGGACACGACCACCGAGTCCGCCGCGTTGACGACCGCGATCGACAGCCGATCACCCCAGCGAGACAGCAGTTCGGCGTCCGGCGGCAACGACACCGACACCATGCCGCCCAAACCGGAAATCGCCACCAACGCCTTGCTGCGCAACGCAACCACCCGCGCGGCGTCCTCCAGCGACAGCGCCCCAGCCACATACGCCGCCGCGATCTCACCCTGCGAATGACCCACCACGGCATCCGGCTCAACACCGAACGAACGCCACAACGCGGCCAACGACACCATCATCGCGAACAACGCCGGCTGCACCACATCAACCCGATCCAGCTCACCGCCGTTCAACACTTCGACCAACGACCAGTCCACATGCGGAGCCAACGCACGCTCACACGCATCCACCGCGTCGCGGAACACCAGCTCCGACACGTACAACTCCCGGCCCATCCCGACCCACTGCGCACCCTGACCCGGAAAGACGAACACCGACTTCCCGAGCGGAGACGCCGTGCCCGTCACCAGACCCGGATGCTCACGACCCTCCGCCAACGCATCCAAAGCCGCCGGCTCCAACACCACCGCACGGTGATCGAAACGCGTCCGACCAGCCAGAACGCGGGCCACGGCGGACGCGTCGGCGTCAGCGACGGCCCGGACGAGCCTGCGTGCCTGGTCGCGCAACGCCCGCTCGGACTTGCCCGTGACCACCCACGGCACCTGACCGACGTCCCCGCTCGGCTCGACGGCGGTCTCGGGCGCCTGTTCGATGATGACGTGGGCGTTCGTGCCGCTGACCCCGAACGACGACACACCCGCCCGACGTGGGCGATCAACCTCCGGCCACGGCACGCTGTCCGTCAGCAGCCGGATGTCGCCGGCCGTCCAGTCCACGTGCGGTGTCGGCTCGTCCACGTGCAGCGTTCGCGGCAACCGCCCGTGCTGGAGCGCCAACACCATCTTGATCACACCGGCGACACCCGCCGCCGCCTGCGTGTGACCGATGTTCGACTTCACCGACCCCAACCACAACGGCTCCGCACGCTCCGCGCCATACGTCGCCAACAACGCCTGCGCCTCGATCGGGTCACCCAACGTGGTGCCCGTGCCGTGCGCCTCTACAGCGTCCACTTCGGACGGTGCCAGACCGGCACTCGCCAACGCCTGCCGGATCACCCGCTCCTGCGACGGCCCGTTCGGCGCGGTCAACCCGTTCGACGCGCCGTCCTGGTTCACCGCCGAACCAGCCAGCACAGCCAACACGCGGTGGCCGTTGCGACGAGCGTCCGACAGCCGCTCCAGCAGCACCAACCCCGCGCCCTCACCCCAGCTCGTGCCGTCGGCGGCAGCCGAGAACGGCTTGCACCGACCGTCCGCCGCCAGCCCGCGCTGACGCGAGAACTCGGTGAACCCCAACGGGTTCACGATCACCGTGACGCCACCGGCCAACGCCAGGTCGCACTCCCCCGACCGCAACGCCTGCGCGGCCAAGTGCATCGCCACCAGCGACGACGAACACGCGGAGTCCACCGACACCGCCTGGCCGCGTAATCCCAGCAGGTAGGCGACGCGGCCGGACGTGACGCTCGGTGAGATGCCGGTCGCCAGGTAGCCCTCGGCGTCACGCGGAGCCTGGTCGACCACGCCCCCGTACCCCGAGGACCACAGGCCGGTGAACACGCCCGTCTGGCTCCCCCGCAACGAGGTCGGGTCGATGCCCGCGTGCTCGATGGTCGCCCAGGCGGTCTCCAGGAGCACGCGTTGCTGCGGGTCCATCGCCAACGCCTCACGCGGCGAGATCCCGAAGAAGTCCGCGTCGAACCCCGCCACATCAGCCAGAAACCCACCGGAACGGGTGTAACTCGTCCCCGCGTGATCAGGATCCGGGTGGTAAAGCCGGTCCAAATCCCAACCCCGGTCGGTCGGGAAGTCCGTGATCGCGTCGACCCCATCCATCACCAGCCGCCACAAGTCGTCCGGCGACTCCACACCACCCGGCAACCGACACCCCATGCCCACGATCACGATCGGGTCGCCGTCCACCGCCCGCACGACCGGCGCCTCGATCTCCGGACGCGTGCCCGTCAGCTCCAGCCGCAGGTGCTCGACCAGTTCCTCAGGCGTCGGGTGGTCGAAGACGAGCGTCGCGGGCAGGCGCAGGCCGGTCGCCGTGGCGAGCCGGTTGCGCAGCTCCACGGCGGTCAGCGAGTCGAACCCGAGGTCGCGGAACGCCAGCCGTGGGTTGATCGCCGAGGCGTCGGTGTGCCCGAGCACGGCCGTGGTGTGCGTGGTGACGAGGGAGAGCAGGTCGGTTGCGGGTGCGGCGGGCGGCGGGAGCGCGCGAGGTGCCCGGGTGGTCAGGTGCGCGGTCGTCAACGCGGGTTGTCCACTGGCCAGCGCGGCGTCGAACAGCGCCAGCGCCTGCTCCGTCGTCATCGGCGTGATGCCGGCACGGGCGAAGCGCTCCCGGTCGGTCGCGGTGAGGTGCGCGGTCATGCCGGACGCCTCGGCCCAGTAACCCCACGCCATCGAGACGGCGGGCAGGCCGAGGTCGTGCCGGTGCCGGGCCAGGGCGTCCAGGTAGGAGCTGGCGGCGGCGTAGTTGGCTTGCCCGGCGTTGCCCAGGACGCCCGCGGCGGCGGAGAACAGCACGAACGCGTCCAGGTCACCGGTCAGCTCGTGCAGGTGCCAGGCGCCGTCCACCTTGGGCCGCAGCACGCGGTCCAGCTGTTCGGGGGTGAGGCCCTGCACCACGGCGTCGTCCAGCACACCGGCCGCGTGCACCACGGCGGTCAGATCCGGGATCGACGCCACCAACTCCGCGACCTGCCCACGATCCGACACGTCACACGCAACCACCCGCACGTCCGCGTCCAACTCCGGAACCTCACCACCACTCCGGCTGACCAGCACCAGCCGCCGCACACCGTGCCGCACGACCAAGTGCTCGGCCACCGCACGGCCCAGCGTCCCCGTGCCACCGGTGATCAACACGGTGCCGTCGGCGAGGTGGGGCACGGTGAGCACCAGCTTGCCGACGTGCCCGGCCTGGCTCATCAGCCGGAACGCGTCCACCGCGCGCCGCACGTCGTGCGTGGCGATCGGCGGCAGCCGCAGCACGCCGGCGCCGAACAGCCGCAGCACCTCGCCCAGCGCGTCACCCAGGTGAGCGGGGTCGGCGTCGTTGAGGTCGAACGCCCGGTAGTCGACGCCTTCGAGGACCCGGACGTCCGTCTTGCCCATCTCCACGAACCGGCCGCCGGGCGCGAGCAGCCGCAGGGACGCGTCGGTGAACTCGCCGGCCAACGAGTTCAGCACCACGTCCACGCGCGGGAACCGCTGCTCGAACTCCAACGTCCGCGACGACGCGATGTGGTCGTCCGCCAAACCCAACGCCCGCAACGCGTCCCACTTGCCGGGGCTCGCCGTGGCGAACACCTCCGCACCCAGGTGCCGCGCCAGTTGGATCGCCGCCGTGCCGACCCCACCCGCGCCGGAGTGGATCAACACCCTGTCACCCGGCCCGACACGTCCGAGGTCCACCAGCCCGTGCCACGCGGTCAGGAACGCCACCGGCACCGCCGCGGCCTGCGCGAACGACCAGCCGTCCGGGACCGGCGCGAGCACCCGCTGGTCGGCGACGGCACGTGGCCCGAACGTGCCGGACCCAAGGCCCAGCACCCGGTCCCCCACCTGCCACCTCGTGACGCCGGGCCCGACTTCGAGGACCGTCCCGGCCGCCTCGCCACCCAACAAGGCCGCGTCCGGGTACATCCCCAGCGCGATGAGCACGTCCCGGAAGTTCACCCCGGCCGCACGCACCCCGAGCCGCACCTGGCCCGGCTCCAACGGCGACTCGGCCACCTCCGCGAACGCCAGGTCGGCCAAGCTGCCGGTGCCCGACTCGACCAGCCGCCACGGCCCGTCGACCGACGTCGGCCGCGACCTGAACGGCACCTGCCGCGGCACCAGGACCGCGCCGCCGCGGATCGCCAGCTCCACCTCGTCGTCCGCCACGGCCGCCGCATCCGCCGCCTGCGTAACGGTCGCGTCGCGGTCCAGCTCCACCGCCACGACCCGGCCCGGGTGCTCGGCCGCCGCACTGCGGACCAACCCCCGAACCGCCGCACCCGCCGGATCGTCCGCGCGAGTAGGCACGACCAAGCGCGCCTGCTCGTCCGATGCCAGGAACTCCTGCACCAGGCCGAGCGCCCGTTGGGTGAGCGCGTGCACGGACTCGGCGTCCGCCGAACCGGCCAGCAGGGGCGCGAGGCGGACGGGCACCGGGGTGGACTCCACCGCAGGCACCCATTCGGCGCGCAGCAGCGTCGTCGTGGGCTCGGCGGCCGGCCGCACGGTCAGCGTGTCGATCGTCGCCACCGGCGCGCCCGCCAGGTCGGTCAACGTGACCGTGTACGCGTCCGGGCCGGTGCGGGACAGGTGAACGCGGGCCGCCGAGACGCCCGTCGTGTGCACGGCGATGCCGGTGAAGGAGAAGGGCAGGCGCACACGGGTGTCCGGGTGCAGCAGGATCACGGGTTGCAGCGCGGCGTCGAGCAGGGCCGGGTGCAGGCCGAACTTGACCCCGTCCGGCACCTGGACCTCGGCGAACACCTCGTTCTCGCCGCGCCACAGCGCCCGCACGCCCCGGAACGCCGGACCGTACTCGTAACCCAGGTCGGCGAGGTAGTCGTAGAAGCCGTCCGGGTCGACCTGCTCGCCCTCGGGCTGCCACGCCGAGGTGGTCGGGGCCTGAGCGCGGTCGAGCGTGCCGGAGGCGTGGCGGACCCACTCGCCGTCGACCCGCGAGTGCACGGTGACCGGTCGGCGGTCCGCGTCGTCCGGCGCGCCCACGGACACCTGGACGTGCGCCGGGCGTTCGGTCACGGTCAGCGGCACGTGCAGCACCAGGTCCGCGACGACCGGGCAGCCCAGCGTGCGTCCGGCTTCGGCGGCCAGTTCCACGAACGCCGTGCCGGGCAGCAGCACCGTGCCGTTGACGGCGTGGTCGGCCAGCCACGGGTGCGTGCGGGTCGAGAGGCGTCCGGTCAGCACGGCACCTTGGTCGTCCGGCAGTTCCACGGACGCGTCCAGCAGCGGGTGCCCCAGCGCGGAGTCCGCCGTGCTCGGCAGGAGCCAGTAGCGCGTCCGCTGGAACGGGTAGGTCGGCAGGGCGATCCGGCCCGACGCTGGCCTCGGTAGCGGGAAGCCGCTCACGACCAGGGTCGCCAGCGCGGTGCGGAAGTCGCTCCGATCCCGGCGGAGAGTGCCGGTGGCGACCGTGACGTCCAGCGCGGGCACCAGCACCGGGTGCGGGCTGACCTCGATGAACACGTCGTGCCCGGCGTCCAGCAGCGCCGCCGTCGCCCAGTCGAACCGGACGGGCTCACGCAGGTTCCGGTACCAGTAGGCCGCATCGACGGTCTCGACCGGCTCGCCGGTCACCGTCGAGTAGAACGGCACCCGGCCACGCCTCGGCGTGATGTCGGCCAGATCGGCGAGTAATCGCTCCCGAATCGCCTCGACCTGGGCCGAGTGAGCCGCGTAGTCCACCGGGATCCGCCGTGCGTGCACGCCCTCGCGCTCACACCGCTCCAGCAGCTCGTCCAACGCCGTCGGCTCACCCGACACCACCACCGTGGACGCCGAGTTCACCACCGCGACCGTCAGCCGATCACCCCAGCGCGACAACAACTCGGCGTCCGGCGGCAACGACACCGACACCATGCCGCCCAAGCCAGAGATCGCCACCAAAGCCTTGCTGCGCAACGCAGTTACGCGCGCCGCATCCTCCAACGACAGCGCCCCGGCCACATACGCCGCCGCGATCTCACCCTGCGAATGACCCACCACAGCATCCGGCTCGACACCGTGTGACCGCCACAACGCCGCCAACGACACCATCATCGCGAACAACGCCGGCTGCACCACGTCGACCCGGCCCAGATCACCGCCGTTCAGAACCTCCACCAACGACCAGTCCACATGCGGAGCCAACGCACGCTCACACGCGTCCACCGCGTCACGGAACACCGGCTCCGACGCGTACAGGTCACGACCCATGCCGACCCACTGCGCACCTTGGCCAGGGAAGACGAACACCGACTTCCCGAGCGGAGACGCCGTGCCCGTCACCAGACCCGGATGCTCACGACCCTCCGCCAACGCACCCAAAGCCGCCGGCTCCAACACCACCGCACGGTGATCAAAACGAGCCCGACCAGCCAGAACACGACCGACCTCAGCACGCTCGCCCGGACGTTCGGCAACGAAGTCACGCAGCCGCCGCGCCTGGTCACGCAGCGCCTCCGGTGTCTTGGCCGACAACAACCAGAGCGGCTCCGCCTCCTCCGCCCGAGGTGCCTCGGGTGCCTGCTCGATGATCGTGTGCGCGTTCGTGCCGCTGATCCCGAACGCGGACACCGCCGCCCGCCGGGGACGTTCGGTCTCGGGCCAGGCAACGGAGTCGGTCAGCAGCCGGACATTCCCGGCCTCCCAGTCCACGTGTGGTGTGGGCTCGTCCACGTGCAGCGTCTTCGGCAGCACACCGTGCCGCAACGCCATCACCATCTTGATCACACCGGCGACACCCGCCGCAGCCTGGGTATGACCGATGTTCGATTTCACCGAACCCAACCACAACGGCTCCGAACGCTCCTGACCATAAGTCGCCAACACAGCCTGCGCCTCGATCGGGTCACCCAACGTGGTGCCGGTCCCGTGCGCCTCCACCGCGTCCACATCGGACGGTTTCAGGCCGGCGTTCGCCAGGGCCTGCCGGATCACCCGCTCCTGCGACGGCCCGTTCGGCGCGGTCAACCCGTTCGACGCGCCGTCCTGGTTGACGGCGGTCCCCCGCACGACCGCCAGCACGTGATGGCCGTTGCGGCGGGCGTCGGACAGCCGTTCCAGCAGCAGCAGACCCGAGCCCTCGGACCAGCCCGCGCCGTCGGCGGCGGCGGCGAACGACTTGCTGCGTCCGTCCGGCGCGCTCGCGCCCTGCCGGGACATCTCGGTGAACAACGACGGCGAGGCGTTGACCGTGACCCCTCCGGCCAGCGCGAGATCGCACTCGCCGGACCGCAGCGCCTGCGCGGCCAGGTGCAGCGCGACCAGCGACGACGAGCACCCGGTGTCCAGCGACAACGCCGGTCCGACCAGGCCGAGGAGGTAGGAGAGGCGACCGGAGCCGATGCTGGTCGCCGTCCCGGTGACCTGGTAGCCCTCCAGGTCGTCCGGAATCGGTCCGGCGGCGTACCCGGTGGACCAGATGCCGGTGAACACCCCCGTCTGACTGCCCTGCAACGACGTCGGGTCGATCCCCGCGTGCTCGAACGCCTCCCAGGCCGTCTCCAACAACACCCGCTGCTGAGGATCCATCGCCAACGCCTCACGCGGCGAAATCCCGAAGAACGCCGCGTCGAACCCGCTCGCGTCAGCCAAGAACCCGCCGTGCCGGGTGGACGACGTGCGCGGCCGGGCCGACGTGGGGTCGAACAGCCGGTCCAGGTCCCAGCCGCGGTCGTCGGGGAACCCGCCGATGGCGTCGACGCCCTCGGACACCAGCCGCCACAGGTCGTCCGGCGACTCGACGCCACCGGGGAACCGGCAGCCCATGCCGACGATCGCGATCGGCTCGTCGGTCGCCACCGCGGACGTGACAGCCGGCGTCGCGCTCTTCCCGCGCAGGTGTGCGGCGAGCCGTTCGGGCGTGGGGTGGTCGAAGACCAGCGTGGACGGCAGCCGCCGACCCAACGCGGTGGTGAGCCGGTTGCGCAGTTCGACGGCGGTCAGCGAGTCGAAGCCGAGGTCCTTGAACGCCTGGCGCGTGTCGATCGCCTCCGGCGAGGCGTGCCCCAGCACGGCCGCCGTGTGGGTGGTGACCACGTCGAGCACGTCCACACCGGACGTCACGCCCGGCTCGGCCGGCTCCTCCCGGACCTGGGCCTCGGGCAGGTCGGCGAGCAGCCTGCTCGGCCGCACGCGGGTGTAGGCGGGCGCGAACTCCGCCCAGTCGACCGGGGTGACCACGGCGTGGGGCACGTCCTGGTCGAGCACGTCCCGCAACGCGGCCAGCGCACGCCCGGACGGCATCTCGCCCAGGCCGAGCAGCCGTCGTTGCCGCTGCACGGACTCCAACGCCGCCATGCCGCCTTCGGCCCAGATGCCCCAAGCCACCGACGTGGTCGGCCTGCCCAGGGCGCGGTGCCGTGCGGCGAGGGCGTCGAGGAACGTGTTGCCCGCCGCGTAGGCCGCGCCGTGCCCGTCGCCCCACACCCCGGCCGTCGACGAGAACAGCACGAACGCGTCGAGGTCGGGCAGCAGGTCGGCGAGGTGCGTCGCGCCGGCGACCTTGGCGGCGATCACGTCGGCGAACCCGGCCACGTCGTCGTCGGCCAGCCGACCGGACCTGATCACGCCCGCCGTGTGGAACACCGACCTGACGTCGCCGACCTCGGCCACCAACGCCGCCAGCGCGGCCCGGTCCGCCACGTCGCACGCGGCCACCGTGACGCGTGTGCCGGTGGCGGTGAGTTCTGCCCGGAGTTCGGCCGCGCCGGGAGCGTCCGGCCCACCCCGGCTGACCAGCACCAGGTGCTCGGCACCCTGCCCGGCGAGCCACCGGGCCACCTGAGCGCCCAGCGCACCCGTGCCGCCCGTGATCAGGGTGGTGCCTTCGGGCCGCCACGTCCGGACCGGCGGGGTCGGCTTGGCGCGGCGCAGCCTGCGGGCGAAGACGCCCTCGGTGCGGATCGACACCTGGTCTTCCCGGCCGCCGATCGCCGCGAGCAGGCGTCGGACGCTCAGCGCGTCCGGCACGGCCGGGACGTCGACGAGCCCGCCCCACCGGTCGGGGAACTCCAGTGCGGCCGACGTGCCCAGTCCCCACACCAGCGCCTGCTGCGGACGATCGCCGAACGCGCCACTGGTCACGCACCACAGCGGGGCGTCGAGGTCCCGGACGGCGGCCAACGTCCGCGCCAAGCCGACGGGCACGGCCGGGTGGTCCGGGTGCGGCGACTCGTCCAACGCCAGGAACGACAGCACACCGTCCACCCGGTCCGCCGTGTCGACCACTTCGACACCGCTGTCCCGCAACGCCTCGACCGCCGCGTCGACCCACGGGTGCTCGCCGTCGGGCCGCAGCACCTGCCACCGTCCGGCCGGGGCCGAAGTGGGCGTCACGGGTGCCCACGCGACCTCGTACCGCCACGGGTCCACGACCGGTGCGGCGGACGTGAGCCAGTACTGCTCGTGCTGGAAGGCGTAGGTCGGGAGGTCCGCGCCACCGGCAGTCGGCAGCGCGGGCGTCCAGTCGACGTCCACACCGGCGACGAACAGCCGTCCGGCCGCCGTGAGGAACTCCGCGACCCCGCCTTGGTCCCGGCGCAGGGTGCCGGTGGCGACCGTGACGTCCAGCGTCGGCACCAACACCGGGTGCGGGCTGACCTCGACGAACACGTCGTGACCGGCAGCCGTCAACGCCTCGACAGCGCGATCGAACCGCACCGGCTCACGTAAGTTCCGATACCAATAAGCGGCGTCAACCGTCTCCACCAACCCGTCCGACACGGTGGAGTAGAACGGAATCCGCGCCGGTAGCGGGCTGATGTCCGCCAGATCGGCCAACAACCGCTCCCGGACCGCTTCCACCTGTGCCGAGTGCGCCGCGTAGTCGACCGGAATCCGCCGTGCGTGCACGCCCTCGCGCTCACACAACTCCAGCAGCTCGTCCAAGGCGGTCGGCTCACCCGACACCACTACCGTGGACGCCGAGTTGACCACCGCGACCGTCAGCCGATCACCCCAGCGAGACAGCAGTTCGGCGTCCGGCGGCAACGACACCGACACCATGCCGCCCAAGCCAGAGATCGCCACCAAAGCCTTGCTGCGCAACGCAGTTACACGCGCAGCGTCGTCTAAGGAGAGCGCCCCGGCCACGTACGCCGCCGCGATCTCACCCTGGGAGTGGCCCACCACAGCATCCGGCTCGACGCCGAACGAACGCCACAGCGCTGCGAGCGACACCATCATCGCGAACAACGCAGGCTGCACCACGTCGACCCGATCCAGAGTGCCGCCGTTCAACACCTCCACCAACGACCAGTCCACGTGCGGAGCCAACGCACGCTCACACGCGTCCACTGCATCGCGGAACACCGGCTCGGACGCGTACAACTCGCGGCCCATGCCGACCCACTGCGCACCCTGACCCGGGAAGACGAACACCAGCTTGTCGGTGGTCGTCGGCGGGGCGGCCGGTGGCGGGGTGGCGAGCAGTTCGGCCCGGTCGGCGCCGACCAGCACCGCGCGGTGCCGGAAGCGGGCACGGGTGGCCAGGTCACCGGCGATCGCGGCGACCGGCACGTCCGGGTGCGTGAGCGCGTACGCGCGCAGCCGCTCGACCTGGGCGTGCAGCGCCGCGTCGGTCTTCGCGCTCACCAGCCACGGCACCGTCCGGTCGTCGCCCACCTGCGCGGCGGTGCCGTCCGGGGCCTGCTGGAGCACGAGGTGGGCGTTCGTGCCGCTGATCCCGAACGCGGACACGGCCGCGCGCCGGGGACGTCCCGTGTCGGGCCAGGTCGCGGGCTCGGTGAGCAGCCGGATATCCCCCGCCGTCCAGTCCACGTGCGGTGTGGGCTCGTCCACGTGCAGCGTCTTCGGCAGCACGCCGTGCCGCAACGCCATCACCATCTTGATCACGCCGGCGACACCGGCCGCAGCCTGGGTATGACCGATGTTCGACTTCACCGATCCCAACCACAGCGGGTCCGCGCGATCCTGACCGTAAGTGGCCAGCAACGCCTGCGCCTCGATCGGGTCACCCAACGTGGTGCCCGTGCCGTGCGCTTCGACGGCGTCCACGTCGGACGGTGACAGACCGGCACTCGCCAACGCCTGGCGGATCACCCGTTCCTGTGACGGCCCGTTCGGCGCGGTCAGGCCGTTCGACGCGCCGTCCTGGTTGACGGCCGAGCCCGCCACCACGGCCAGCACCCGGTGTCCGCGCCGCCGTGCGTCGGACAACCGCTCCAGCAACACCAACCCCGCGCCCTCGCCCCAGCTCGTACCGTCGGCGGAAGCGGAGAACGGCTTGCTGCGGCCGTCCGGTGCGAGCCCGCGTTGCCGCGAGAACTCGGTGAAGATGACCGGCGTCGCCATCACCGTGACACCGCCGGCCAACGCCAGGTCGCACTCACCCGACCGCAGCGCTTGCGCCGCCAGGTGGATCGCCACCAACGACGACGAGCACGCCGTGTCGACCGACAGGGCCGGTCCGCGCAACCCCAGGTGGTAGGCGACCCGGCCGGACGTCACGCTCGTCGCCGTGCCGGTGACCAGGTAGCCCTCGACGTCCTCGGGCACCGGCGTGCCGACCCCGTACCCGGAGGACCAGATGCCGGTGAACACCCCGGTCCGGCTTCCGTGCAACGAGGTCGGGTCGATCCCCGCGTGCTCGAACGTCTCCCACGCCGTCTCCAGCACCAGGCGTTGCTGCGGGTCCATCGCCACCGCCTCACGCGGCGAGATCCCGGGAACCCGCCCTTGGCCACGGCGCTCGTGCCGCCGCTGCGCAGCTCCGGGTCGTACAGCCGGCCGAGGTCCCAGCCGCGGTCGGCCGGGAAGTCGCCGATCGCGTCGACCTCGGCGGTGACCAGGCGCCACAGGTCGTCCGGCGACGCCACGCCGCCGGGGAACCGGCAACCCATCCCCACGATCACGATCGGGTCGTCGTCCACCACCGCCACGACGTCCGGCACGTCCACCACGCCGTCACGCAGGTGCGCCACCAGCTGCGCGGGCGTCGGGTGGTCGTAGATCAGCCCGGACGGCAGCCGCAGGCCGAGCGCGCTGTTGATGCGGTCGCGCAGCGCGACACCCATCACGGAGTCGAAACCCAGGTCCTTGAACGTCAACGTGGGGTCGATGTCGGCGGCGTCGGCGTGCCCGAGGACGGCTGCGATGGCGGCGGTCACGTGCTCGGCGGGATCGGCCGTGACCTGGTCAGCAGGATCGGCGGCGGGTTGGTCGGCGCGATCGGCGGCGGGCTCGGCCGGCGCCGCGGGCGTGACGTCGCCCAGCCAGTGCCGCCGGCGTTGGAACGCATAGGTGGGCAGGTCGACCGGCTCGACGCCCGCCGGGAACGCGGGCGCGAAGTCGACGTGCCCGCCCGCCACGAACACCCGGCCCAACGCGGCCAGGAACTCGTTCCGGCCGCCCTGGTCGCGGCGCAGGGTGCCGGTGGCCACCGCGACGTCCAGCGTCGGCGTCAACACCGGGTGCGGGCTCACCTCGACCAGCACGTCGTGGCCGTCGGCGGCCAGCGCGGCGGTGGCCAGGTCGAACCGGACCGGCTCGCGCAGGTTGCGGTACCAGTAGTCGGCGTCCAGCCCGGCGGTGTCGAGCAGGCCGCCGGTGACCGCCGAGTAGAACGGCACGTCGCCCGGCCGCGGCCGCACGTCGGCGAGGTCGTCCAGCAGCCGTCGCCGAATGGCGGACACCTGCGCCGAATGGGCGGCGTAATCCACCGGAATGGCGCGCGCCCGAATGCCGTCCGCCGCGCACACCGCCGACAACTCGGCCAGCGCGTCCGGAGAACCCGACACCACGACCGCGCCGGGCGCATTTACCACCGCGACCGTCAACCGGCCATTCCAGCGCGCCACGAGTTGTTCGGCCTCGTCGACCGGAAGTGTGACGGAAATCATTCCGCCTTGGCCGGCCAATGAGATAAGGGCGCGGCTGCGCAATGCCACCACGCGGGCCGCGTCGGCCAACGACAATGCGCCCGCCACGTGTGCGGCGGCGATTTCGCCCTGGGAATGGCCGACCACCGCGGCCGGCTCGACGCCGTGCGACCGCCACAGCGCGGCCAGCGACACCATCACCGCGAACAACGCCGGCTGCACCACGTCGACCCGGTCCAGCGCGTCGCCGTGCAGGACGTCGACCAGCGACCAGTCGGTGTGGGGCGCGAGCGCGGCGGCGCAGGCGTCGATGCTGTCCCGGAACACCGGCTCGCTCGCGTAGAGCTCGCGGCCCATGCCGACCCACTGCGCGCCCTGACCTGGGAAGACGAACGCGGTCCGGCCCAGGTCAGCGGCCCGGCCGGTGATCAGGTCCGGTGCCGGGCGGCCCTCGGCGAGCGCCGTGAGCGCCGACCGTCCGAGCAGCACGGCGCGGTGGGTGAAGTGCGTGCGCGTGGTCGCCAACGCGTGGCCGACCTCGGCGGACGTCAGGTGGGGGTGTGCGGCGAGGTGGTCGTGCAGCCGCTCGGCCTGCGCCCGCAGCGCCTGCCCGGTCTTGCCCGACAGCACCCAGGGCACCGATCCCAGACCTGGCCCTGGCCCTCCGTCGGACTGCTCCCCGGGCTCGGGCTCGTTCGGCTCCCGGTGCGGGGCTTGGGCGACCACGACGTGCGCGTTCGTGCCGCCCATGCCGAACGCCGACACGCCCGCGATCAGCGGCAGGTCGGCACGCGGCCACGGGGTCAGCTCCGTCTGGACGCGCAGCTTCAACGCGTCGAACGGGATGTCGGGGTTGGGCGTGACGTGGTGGAGGCTGGCGGGCAGGGCCCGGTGGCGGATGCTCAGCACGGTCTTGAGCAGGCCGACGATGCCCGCCGCGCCCTCCAGGTGGCCCACGTTGGTCTTCGCCGAGCCGACCAGCAGCTCGGTGGCGCGGCCCGCGTGCGCGGCGCCGAGGCCGGCGGCTTCGACCGGGTCGCCGACAGGGGTGCCGGTGCCGTGCAGCTCGACGTACTGCACGTCGTCCGGGCGGACGTCGGCGCTGGTCAACGCGTCGCGGACGACCTGGGCCTGCGCGTCGGGGCTCGGCACGGTGAGGCTGCGGGTCGGGCCGTCGTTGTTGACCGCGCTGCCGAGGATCACCGCGTGCACCGGGTCGCCGTCCGCGAGAGCCTGCGCCAGCGGTTTGAGCACGACCACGCCGCCGCCCTCGCCGCGGGCGAACCCGTTGGCGCGGGCGTCGAAGGTGTGGCTGCGGCCGTCCGGTGACAGCCCGCCGAACTCGATCCCGCTGGTCTCGCGGCCCGCGGCCAGGTTGAGGTTCACCCCGCCCGCCAGCGCGACCGTCGTCTCGCCCCGCCGCAGGCTCTCGACCGCCAGGTGCACCGCGACCAGCGCGGACGACTGGGCCGCGTCCACCGTCAGGCTGGGTCCGCGCACGCCGAGGAAGTGCGATACGCGGTTGGCGATGACGCCCCGGTTCGTGCCGGTCATCGTGTGCTGGGTGACGTGCGCCGGGTAGCTCAGCGTGGCGTAGTCGTCCCAGGTCGCGCCGATGAACACGCCCGTGCGGCCACCGGCGAGCGTGCCGGGGACGATCCGCGCGTCCTCCAGCGCCTCCCACGCCAGCTCCAGCGCCAGCCGCTGCTGCGGGTCCATCGCGGCGGCCTCGCGGGGCGAGACGCCGAAGAACGCCGCGTCGAAGGCGTCGACCTGGTCGAGGAAGCCCGCGGGCAGGTCGCCCGCACGGCCGGGCGGCGGCGCGGTGATCGCGTCCACGCCGTCGCGCAGCAACCGCCAGAACGCGGCCGGGTCCGGCGCGCCGGGCAACCGGCAGGACATTCCGACGATCGCGATCCGGTCGTCCCCACGAGACATTTCCCCACCCATCGGGTCACCCTGTTCCGCTCGCGATAATTCGAGGCGGTTCCCGGACGAGAGCAATGCGGCCCGCGACCACCGCAACGTCGAGCAGTTGTTCCCCGGCGGCGGAGAAAGGACCACCCGAACGTACCCCGGTGCCGCACGGCAGGGCTACCGGCGAATCACGTTCCCGCTGACCGCGCATCGGGTTTCCGATCGTGCCACTGGCACCGGCGACGTGATTCGGCTTCAATGCCGCCGCACTCGCCGACAACGCGCGCGGCACCGCTGGTGCTGGTATCCGCGGTACTGGCATTCACGATGACCCGATAGTTCCGCCGGGTGTTTCCCGCGCGCCGAACGGCCCTGTCGCGCTGCGGGGAGTGGCGGCGGTCGCGTGACGCGGGACGGCGGCGCAGGACAGCAGCATGGAAGTTGTGGGACGGGGGCGCGGCCCAGGACATTGAGTCGACCGAAGTGCGCACCGACCCGCAGCGAGGTGAACGCCCATGGCCCACGCCCGGCCCGTCATCGGGACCGACCGACCCACCAGACCAGGACGGCTGATCGTCGGCAGCGTCATCGCCGGCGTGGTGCTGTCCGTGCTGTGGTCCTACGAGTTCGTCGATCACGTGATCGGCGCGAACGTGGCCAACGCCCTGCTCGGCGAGGACGCCGCGACCGCCTCGATCGCGGGCACCGCCGCCGGCTTGGTGTTCGCGTTCGTCTCGGGGCTCGCGGGCACGTTCACCGCGTGCAACATCGCCATGGCGGCGTCGATCGGTCCGATGAGCGAAGCCGGTGGGTCGACGCAGGGCACGGTGCGACCGCTGTTGCGCCCGCTGGGCTTCTTCACCGCGGGCATGGTCGGTGTGTCGGCGGTCTACGGCGCGGTCGGCGTGCTGATCGGGCCGAGCCTGCCGCAGCTGTCGAGCGCGATGGTCGGCACAATGCCGGTGCGGCTGGTGCAGTCGGCCGTCGTGTTCGGCGTCGTCGGGCTGGTGATGGCCTACCTGGGGCTCGCCGCCCTCGGCGTGCTGCCCGACGTGTTCCGCGGTCGGCCGGTGGCCCGCGTGGTGGTGCTCGGCGCGCTGGTCGGCGCGTTCCTCATCGGCCGGCCCTACCCGATGTTCATCAAGCTGTTCCGCTCCGCCGTCGACTCCGGCAACCCGCTCTTCGGCGCGGGCACGTTCGTGCTCCAGTCCGTCGGCAACGTCCTGCTCGTCACGGTCGTGTTCGCCGCGCTGGCGCTCGGCACCAAGGGCCGGTTCCTCCGGTGGTTCGCCTCCAACAGCCGTCGTTCGACGGTGGTCAGCGCGGCGCTGCTCATCGCCCTCGGCGTGTTCCTGCTCGTGTACTGGGACGTCCGCGTCCCGTCGATCTTCGGGATCGGCTGGTTCCCGACCATGCCCTACAACTGACAAGAGGAGCTGATCGTGTCCGCGACAATCGCTGTCCCGACGACCACGAGGTCGGTGTCCCCCATCCGGAGCGGGGCGTTGGCCGGACTCGCCGGCGGCCTCGTGTTCGGCCTGTTCATGGCCAGCGTGGGCGCCCTGCCCATGGTCGGCATGCTGATCGGCATCGAGAACGCCGTCGTCGGCTTCATCGTCCACATGGTGATCTCCGCGATCGCCGGCGCCGGCTTCGGCGTCCTGACCCGCAACATGGGCATGGTGCCGCCCGTCTACGCGCTGAGCATGATCTACGGCGCCGTCTGGTGGGTCCTCGGCGCCCTGATCGTCATGCCGCTGTGGTTGAGCGTGACCGCCGACCCGATGATGAGCGACATGGTGTTCGTGGTCGGCGGCGCCCAGTGGGTCAGCCTGTTCGGCCACGTGGTCGGCTTCGGCATGACGACGGGCGCCGTGCTGCTCGCGCTGCGCGGCCACGCCAAGTAAGGCCACCGCGTCCGGACCCGTCGCACCCACGGCGGCGGGCCGGACCGTCCTACTGCGGGATCACGCAGTGCGGCCGTTCACCGATCACCCCCCGAGTGGTCGGTGAACGGCTAGCGTGACCGCATGGCGCACATCGACCTCGGCGTGGACGAGGCTCTGAACCCCGGCATCAGGGGTCTCATGCGGTTCCGGCCCGAGACCGCCAAGCCCCTCAACGCGTTGGCCGAAGCCCTGCTGCGCGCGCCGAACTCGCTGCCCGCCGGCGAGCGCGAGCTGATCGCGGCCTACGTGTCGGCGCTGAACGAGTGCCAGTTCTGCCGTGACTCCCACTCGGCGTTCGCCGCCGCCCAGCTCGACGAGGGCATGACCCTGGTGCGGCAGGTCCGGGCCGACCTGGACACCGCGCCGGTGTCGGAGAAGCTGCGGGCGCTGCTGCGGATCGCGGCCGCGACCCGGGAGTCCGGCCTCAAGGTCACCATCGACCTGGTCGACCGGGCCCGCGCGCACGGCGCCACCGACGTCGAGATCCACGACACCGTGCTGATCGCGGCGGCGTTCAGCATGTTCAACCGGTACGTCGACGGCCTCGGCACGCTCGCGCTGGACGACCCGGACGGGTACGACGAGTCCGCCAGGCGGATCGTCGAGCACGGCTACACCGACTCGGTGTAGTCCGCGGCCCGTCGGCGGCGCAGCCGCACCAGCGGGTAGGACAGCAGCACCAGCGCCACGAACGGCACGCCGACCTGCCACGCCGGGCCGAACGCCTCGGTGAACGCCGTCGCCACCACCACGAGCACCACGTACAGCAGGCTCAGCACCGACGTCACCGGCGCGCCCGGCAGCCGGACCGGCGCCGGTGGCAGGCCGCGGCGGGCGCGCCGGAACGCCAGGTGGCTCACGAAGATCAGCATCCACGCCACCATGCCGCTGAACAGCGCGATGCCGAGCAGCACCGGGAACGCCGCGTCCGGCGACAGCGCGGCCGCCACCGCCGCGGCGGCCAGGCCGGCGGTCGACGCCAGCACCGCGTTCACCGGGCTGCCCCGGTCGGTCACCGCGGCGAGGGCCTTCGGCGCGTACCGGTCGAGGGCCAGCGAGTGCATCGTCCTGGACGCCAGGTACAGCGTGGTGTTCGCGGCGGACAGCGCGGCCGTGAGGATGACCAGGTTCATCAGGCCCGCGGCGGCCGGGACGCCGATCGACGCGAACAGCGCCACGAACGGGCTCTCCGCCACCCCGTCGACCGCCGCCGCTTCGGTCCACGGCACGATCGCCACGATGATCCCGGTGGCCAGCACGTAGAACAACCCCAGCCGCAGCGCCACCCGGCGGGCCGCGCGCGGGATGTCGCGGGCCGGGCTGCGCGACTCGGCGGCCGTCATCGCGACCGACTCCACACCGCCGTAGCTGAACGTCGCCACGCTGACCGCCAGCAGCACGCCCACCAGGCCGTTGGGCATGAACCCGCCGTGCCCGGTCCACGCCGACAACCCGGCCGCGTCCTGCCCCGGCAGCCCGAACACCACGTACAGCACGCCCAGCACGAGGAACACGACCAGCGCCGTCACCTTGATCATCGCGAACCAGTACTCGACCTCGCCGAACAGCCGCACGGCCGCGAAGTTGACGCCCAGGATCGCCACCGAGAACAGGCACACCGACGCCCACAACGGCACCTGCGGCCACCAGTACCGGACGTAGAGCCCGGCCGCGACCACCTCGCCGCCGACCGTGATCACCTGCGTCGCCCAGTAGCACCACCGCTGCACGTACCCGACGAGCGGCCCGGCGTACCGCGCACCGACCGCGCCGAACCCGCCCGCCTCCGGGTGCACGACCACCATCTCGGCGACCGCGTAGGCCACCGCGACCGCCGCCAGCGCGCCGACCAGGTAGACGAGCACGACCGCCGGCCCGGCCATGGAGATGGCGAGGCTGGAGCCGAGGAACAGCCCGGTGCCGATGGTGCCGCCGAGCGAGATCATGCCGATCTGGCGGCTCGTCAACTGCCGGAGCAGCCCGCCGTTCGCGTGGTCCGCCAAGGAGTCCTCCGGGGTCGCACGGTCCGCGGGCAGCGCGACAGTGCCGGCACCCCGGTGCTCACGCCATCACCCGGCGGGTCGCCGCTACGGCTGGCCGAAGCTCGGCGGCCCTCACCGACTGCGGACCGGGCGGTCCTCACCGTGGCAGACCCGAGCGGTCCTCAGTGGACGGCGGCGTGCCGTTCGAACCGGAACGGGGCCAGGGCGTCGCTCCGGTCCTCGCCCACCACCTCCGCCGCGACCAGGTCACCGGCGTGCAGGCTCAACGTCGCGCCGCTGTGCGACACGGCGAAGTGGAAGTTCGGCAGCTCGACCACCCGGCCGAGCACCGGCAGGCCGTCGGCCGGGATGGGCCGCTCACCCACCCGGACGCTCTCCACCGACGCCGCACGGATGCCCGGGTAGAGCGCACGGCCCGCCTCGACCACCTCCGCCACCGCCGACGGGTCCACGCTGATCTCACCGCGGTCGGACACGCGGGCCGCGTCGTCGACCTCCGGGCTGTGCAGCAGCAACCGCCCACCTCCGTCCGGCCGCAGGTGGACGTGCGGCGCGTGGACGACCCGCGCCACCGCCACCGCGACCGGCGAGGTGTAGACGAGCACGCCGCGGGTGTTGCGCATCGGCAACGCCAACCCGGCCAGTGCGGCGATCCGCGCGGCTTGCGGCCCCGCGCAGTCGACCACCGCGTCGACGGCCAGCCGCCGCCCGGAGGCGAGCCGGACCGCGCGCACCGCGCCGGCCGTCACCTCAAGGTCCGTCACCGCGTCGTCGCGCACGACCTCCGCGCCGGCGGAGACCGCCGTCGACAGCAGGTGGCCGATCAGGCGGGTCGGCTCGACCCAGCCCTCGCGCGGGAAGTACGCAATCCCGTCGGCGGGCAGCGCGGCGGGGTTCACCTCGGATTCCAGGGCCAACGCCTCGGACCGGGTGAGCCACCGGGCCTCGTAGCCGTAGTCGAGGACGTCGGCGACCTTCCGGCCCAGCTCCGCCCGGTCCGCGTCGGTGTCGGCCCACTCCAGGTTGCCGGTCTCGTGGTACCAGTCGCTGTGCGGCACGTCGGCCGCCAGCCGCCGGTGGGCGGCCATGCCCATGACGCTGAAGTCGTGGTACGAGCGCGGCTGCTTGCCGCAGGAGTTCGTCCACGAGAACGTCGCGCCGGACGTGCCGCCGCCGGGCGCGCCCGCGTCGACCACGGTGACCCGGGCGCCTCTCCGCGTCAGCGCAGCGGCCACCGCCGCGCCGTACACACCCGCACCGATGACGACCACGCGCGCAACCATGTCGACGACCTGCCTCCCGTGATCAACCGGAGCTGTTCCCCTTGTGGCACTTCAGGTATAGCACGCGGTCGCGACGCGATCGGGTGGTCACGCGGGCTGCGCGGAAACTTCCGGCCGGGCCGCGCCGAGAGCTTGACCGAACGCCACGCACGCCACCGCGAACAGGACGATGGGCGGCAGGGGCAGCAGCCACAGCGACAGGCCGAGCACCACCAGCGACCCGGCCAGGCACAGGCCGCTCAACGTGCGCGACCGCGTCACCAGGTCGGGCGCCGACCGCGCGACGAGCAGGCACACGACACCGCCGAAGACCAGCGCGGCGGCCATCACGAGCGACATGCCCTGGTCGAGGTCGCGCAGGCTGCGCCGGACACCGGCGATCTCGATGCCGTGCTCCCGCATCGCCGCGAGCGCACGTGCCGCCGCCGGGTCCTCGGGGCGCAGACCGATCGCCACCGCGGTGGCCAGGTGTCCCAAGCCGGTCGCGACCCACGCCCACGCGCCGATCCGGAACACCCTCAACCCGCGCATCGCTCCACCCTCCGTTGACCATGCACAGCTGTATGTTTGATCCGTACAGTCCTGTATGTCAACGGAGGTGACCGGTGACACGCCTACCGAACGGCGGTCAACTGGTCGATCAGGTGCTTCAACCCCGCCCGTCCGCGCGGACCGTCCACCGCGACCTCCGGGACCACCGCGGTGGCGACGCGCCGCAGTTCCGCCCAGCCGAGGTAGGCGGCATACGCGACGACCGCCTGCCGACGCGCGACCGCGGGCGTCAGGCCGAGTTCGGCGTACAACTCGGCGAGGTATGCGATGCGCCGCTCGATCACCCTGGTCAGGACGGGCGCGATGACGGGGTGGTCGGCGTGCGCCACCAGCGCGGGCTCCAGGCCCGCGACGACCTCCGCGCCGAGCGCCGCCCGGAACCCCTCGCGGAGCTTCTCCTCCGGGTCGTCGAGGGACGCGAGCCGGGTGATGAGGTCGGCGGTGGTCCGCTGCTCCCACAGCTCCACGGCCGCCACGAGCAACGCCTCGCGGTCCTTGAAGTGCCAGTAGAAGCTGCCGCGCGTGATGCCGAGCTCACCGGCGAGCGTGTCGACGGCCACCGCCGCCACCCCGCCGCGGGCCAGGGCGCGCAGCGCCGCCATCGTCCAGTCCTCGCGGGTGACGCGTCCTCTCGTCATGGGACCGAACAGTAGTGTCCGGACTCGGCGGACGGTTCGAGGCGCGAAACAGTTTCACTACAGCGCGGCGAAATATCCCCGACCACCATTTCCACGCGCGCACGCCGTGGCTCGAATCACACCCGCTAGCATGCGCTGATGAGCGATTCCGGTTTCGTCCTGCGTCGACGGGGCCTGGTGTTGCCCGAGAGCACGGTCTCGCTCACCGAGATAACCGCGCGCCCCGGCCTGACGCAGCCGTTCGAGTTGTTCCGGTTGGTGGTGGAACTGCTGGTCGGCCGGGACGGGATGGTCCTGTTATCCGGTCCGGCCGACTGGCGTGAACTGCGCGGGCGACACCCGGACGCGGCGCCGTGGCGCGAAGCGTCGAAGCCCGCGAACCTGGCCCACTCGCTGGGACCGCGGTTCTCCTGCGTCCGCCTGGACGACCTGTTCCGCGACGAGCACGAGGATTTCGTCACCGTGGACGAGCACGGCGTGGTGGTACCCCGCGCCCAACGCGGTCGCCGATTACCGCACGGCCGCCCGCTGTTCATCCGATTCCCGGGTAACTTCCCGCTGGTCATCGGCTCGGACGACGCCATTCGCCGCCTGTTGCCCGACCAGCGGTCACCGAACGTCCACCGCGCACGGGACACCCGCGTCGACTACTCCGCATTCCACCACCTGTGGCACGGCCCGCCGCCGGAGGAGTACTTCAGCGTCGACAACCTCGTCCAAGCGCGCGACGAGTGGCACACCCTCTTCCTGGCCTGCGGAATCGGGAAAACGCTCGGCCGCTCGCACGCGAAAGCCCTCCTCAACGGTGACGCGCGGCACTTCGTCGGCACCCTGCTCGACGACGCCACCCCCGCCGACGGCGAGCACCCGATCGTCCTCGTCCCGGAACCGACGGACGCGCAGTGCGCCGCCGACATCTCGCCGCTGCTGCCGACCATGGACCGCGCCCGGTGGCTGGCCTTCCGCGCCGGCTACCTCTACCGCAGGCCCGCCGGCCAGGGCGTCCTCGACCTCGTGGAACACGGCGACGCCACCGGCTGGGCGCAGGCGGCCAGGGACGAGGACTGGACGCTGGCGAGGACCCTCGCCGACGCCCAACTCGCGGAGACCCAGCTCACCGACGCCCGGCTCACCGACGCCCGGCTCACCGAGGCGTGCGACCGGATCGACCGCAAGGCCCTGGTCGACCCGCCGACCATCCGCGAGGACGAACTGGCGCTGAACGTGGCCCGAGCCCTGGCCGGCACCGGGCAGGAAGCCGAGGCAGCCGCCCTGTGCCGCCGCGTGGTGGCCGAACGCGCCGCGCGCCTCGGCGCCGACCACCCGGACACCAGGGACGCGGCGGCGGCCGGTGACGCACCACATCCGAAACGGCGTTGGTGGCACCTCTGACCGGCGAAAAGCCCGATGACCACAATCATCACCCACGCCCGACCCTCCCCGGACGAAGATTCATATTTCACCCTCACCACGAAAAACGATCGATCGCCCGCGCCCGGGCGAAACGCGGCCGTTCGGGCACGATCCCGGCAACGGATATCATGGTGGTGATGCCTCGTGACGCGGAATGTGAATGCGGCCTCGGTTGCGCTGGGGTTGCGGGCCCGGATGGCCGCCCGCACGATGGGCAACCGACCGCCGACCGGGCGGGGATGTGGGAGTGAGCACTGTGCGAGGTGGCCGCAGGGTCGGCACGTCGGCGATGCTGCTGTTCGTGGCGCTCGGCGCCCTGGTCGCCGGGTCGCTCGCCGTGGTGACCACCGCGCGCGACGACCGGCCGACGCAAGCCGCCGCCCTGTCGACGTCGTCAGCCATGCCGTCACCCTCGTCGCCCACCTCGTCGTCCACCACGGTGGAGCCGCCCCCTCCGGTGGTGGACCCGTGCGCGGAGAAGATCGCCACGCTGCCGATGCGGGCACGGCTGGCGCAGCTGCTCGTGGTCGGGGTCGACCCGCGCGGGCCCGCCGACGCCCTCACCGTGGTGCGGAACGAGCAGGTGGGCGGGATCTTCATCGGCGGTGACGACGTCGGCCTGCTCAGCGCCGGCGCGCTCGCGCCCGTGCACGCCGCGGCCTCCCTCCCGCTGACCGTCGCCGTGGACGACGAGGGCGGACGGGTGCAGCGGATCGAAGCGCTCGACGGCTCGCTGCCCAGCGCCCGGCGGATGGCCGCCGACCTGTCACCCGACGAGGTCCGCGCGGTCGCCAACGACCGCGGGCTCGCCCTGCGCGAACGCGGCGTGACCACCGACCTGGCGCCGGTGCTGGACACCAGCGGCCAACCCGACCGCACGGTCATCGGCGACCGCTCGTTCAGCCCCGACCCGAACACCGCGCTCGGCTACGCGCTGGCGTTCGCCGAAGGGCTGCACAACGCGGGCGTCACGCCGGTCGTCAAGCACTTCCCCGGGCACGGCAACACGACCGGCGACTCGCACCTCGGCGCGGTCACCTCTCCCCCGCTGGACGCGCTGCGCGACACCGATCTCGTCCCGTACCGGCACCTGCCGCGGTTCGGCGACGTCGTGGTGATGCTGGGGCACATCGACGTGCCCGGCCTGACCGGCGGCATGCCCGCCACCCTCAGCCCGGAGGCGTACGCGCTGCTGCGCGGCGAGTTCGGCTTCACCGGTCCCGCGATGACCGACGACCTGGGCGCGATGCGCGCGGTGACGGACCGGCTCGCGCTGCCCGACGCGGTCACGCAGGCGCTCGTGGCCGGCGCGGACATCGCGCTGTGGTCGTCGGGTGGTCGCGTGGGCGAAGTGCTCGACCACCTGGAAGGCGCGGTGGCGTCGGGCGCCCTGCCGGCGCCACGCGTGGACGAGGCGGTCCGCCGGGTGCTGGCCGCGAAGCAGGTGTGCTGAGTCACGTCAAGGGCCCGGTGAACGCCTCATATGCTGGCCGTCGACGTTCCGGCAGGGGGAGGCACCAGCAGTGCGATACGTGGCCATCGGCGACAGCTTCACCGAAGGGGTCGGCGACGAGCGCCCCGACGGCACGCCACGGGGTTGGGCCGACCTGGTGGCGGAGGGGCTGGCCGTCGCGCTCGGCGAGACCGTCCACTACGCCAACCTCGCCGTCCGGGGCCGCCTGCTGGAGCCGATCGCCACCGAGCAGCTCGACGCGGCGCTGGCCCTGTCGCCCGCGCCCACGCTGGTCACCCTCAACGGCGGCGGCAACGACATGATGCGGCCCGGGGTCGACCTGGTGCGGCTGGTCCGGCTGACCGAGCAGGCGGTGCGGCGGTGCGCGTCGGCCGGGGTGCGGTTGGTGCTGCTCAGCGGGGCCGACCCGTCGCGGCGGCTGCCGTTCGGCCGCACCGTCCACCGCCGCGGCGAGCTGCTGACCGCCGCGATCGCCAAGCTGGCCGCGCGGCACGACGTCCTGCTGGTCGACGCGTTCAACGACGTCGAGGTCCGCCGGGCCGAGTACTGGTCACCGGACCGGCTGCACCTCAACGCCGCCGGCCACCGCCGGGTCGCGTCCCTCGTGCTCATGGCGCTCGGGCACGTCACGGAGGCGCACGCGGTCGACCCGGGCCCCGCCGCCCGCCGCAGCCTGCGCGCCGAGACCCGCTACTACCGCGAACACGTCCTGCCCTGGGTGAACCGCCGGCTCCGGGGCATCTCGTCCGGTGACGACGTGACCGGCAAGCACCCCGACTGGGTGCCCGTCGAAGCCAGGCCGCGCGTCTGAGCCACCGTTGCGCCGGGGTGCCGACTGCCGCCATGATGGCGTTTCGTCAGTACTCGACCAACAATGGTGGTGGTCTGGTGAACAAGTACCGGATGGTGATCGCCGGACTGGCGGCGGCGCTCGTCGCGAGCATCGCTCCCGCGGCGCCCGCGCAGGCGGCGACGACGTTGCCCGCGGCGAACTTCCGCCTGAAGGCCACCGCCTACTCGGGGCTGATCGACGACCTGGACGCCGCGCTGCCCAACGTCAGCGTGCCGACCGTCGTCGGCGACGGCAACCGCGCCGCCACCTCCTGCTCCCCCGCGGCGGCCAACCGCGTCGCCGCGTTCTGCTGGAACAACGGTGACGACGACGTCGCGTATTGGATGCCCCAGGGCATCACGACGACCGCCGACGCGTACGGCGAGGCGACCTACGAGGGTTCTACCGCGGTCCTGGTCAGCTGGTACGACAACGGCACGGACGGGATCGACCGGGGCATCCGGGTCTCGTTCGTCGACTACGCCCCGCCGTCCGCGCCGACCTACCGCCACGTGCTGCTCGTCGAGCCGTACACCAACAGCGCCGGGCAGGCCTCGTTCCGGCCGATCAACCTGCACGCCGGCGGCATGTTCTGGTACGGCCACTACCTCTACGTCGCCTCCACCAGCAGCGGGTTCCGCGTGTTCGACATGCGGCACCTCTGGCAGACCAGCACCACGAACGGCTCGGCGATCGGCCGCCAGGCCGACGGCAGCTACCAGGCCTACGGCTACAAGTACGTGCTGCCGCAGGCGTTCGCCTACAACCAGTCGACCACCAACGGGCACGCGGCCATCCGGTTCTCGTTCGCCTCGCTGGACCGCACCAGCACCCCGGACAGCGTGATCGTCGGCGAGTACGCCAACCCCGGCGCGGGCAGCAGGCTCTTCCGCTTCCCCATCGACTACACCACCCGCATGCTCACCACCTCCTCCGACGGCTACGCCCGCGCGAGCGAGGCCTACGAGGTGTCGGTGCAGAGCATGCAGGGCGCGACCGCGATCAACGGCAAGTTCTACCTCTCCACCAGCGACGGCAGCGGCAACGCGGGCGACCTGGCCACGTTCACGCCGGGAGGCTCCGTCGTCATGCACTACGACGTGCTGCCGATCGGGCCGGAGGACTTCTCGTACTGGCCAGCCAAGGGCCAGCTCTGGTCGCTGACCGAGTACGCCGGCAACCGTTCGGTGTTCGCGGTCCGCGCCTCCGCGTACTAGGCCGTACCTCATCGCGACTGCACGGTGTGCCGGGTCAGGGTGCGGCCGACGGAAGGTCCATGATGCCGGTGGCTTGCGACCAGGCACAACGCCACGTGCCGCTCGCATTGGTGTAGACGTCGGTGTGCCAGGCATCGTGCCGCGGGATGTCCGCGCCGTCGACGGTGAGTTCGATGACGCACCGGTAGCGGAGGACGACGACGTCGGTGCCGACGATGGCGTCCACGTCGCCGATCAGCTCCAGTTCGCGGTAGGCGACCCGCCCGGTGGTGAGGAGATCCAGGTATTCAGCCTTCGTCCACACGGTGCCGGTCGGGTTGCACAACCGGTACTCCGCGGCGTGCAAGCGGTCGAAGGCGCCGCGATCCACGTCGAGGAGACATCGGATCCGATCCTGCTCAGCCTTGATCACCTGGCCGGCCACGTCGTCGGTCATACCCGCTCCTATTCACTCGTTCGGCGCTGGTCGGCGACACGTGCGCCGGGCGAACGTCGTCACAGGGTCAGCAGCGCCCGGTCCTCCAGCGTGCCCAGCAGCAGGTAGGACGGCGTGAAGCCCGGCGGGACCGCGAAGCAGAGCAGCGCGGTGCGGGTTGCCGGACCGGACGTCTCGGTGAGCGCACCGGGGGCGCCCGCGCAGTCATCCACGCGGGTCGGTGCGCCGTGCTCGTCGGCCACCAACCGCACCGCGACCGGCTCGCCCGCGGCCGACCTGGTCTCCTCGACCACCACGGTCAGCACCTCGAACTCGCTCAACCACTGCGCCGCGCCCTCCGGTGCGCCGCGCCGGACTTCGAGCACGCGGACCGCGGCGTCCCCGGACCGCGCGACCCCGCCCCGCTCGGCCACCGGAGGCGGAGCACCCGTCCGCAGTTCCACCTGCGACAGGTCGGTCACCGGCACGGTCGTCGCGCTGTCGAACGCCCCACGGCCCAAACCGCTCGGCGCGAGCACGATTGCCGCGGCGAACGCCGCACCCGCCAAGGGGTACAACGCCGTCTTGAACCCCCACGCGTTCCGCCGCCCGGCCTGGACCAGCACCCAGCCCGCGACCAGCACCGCTGCCGCGCCCGCCGGCATCAGCACGGCCTTCGCCGCCCGGTCGTGGAACTTCACCAGGCCGCCATCGGCCACGCGCACCGCCAGCACCCGGTCGGTCAGCGACGACAGCCGCACCACCACCGGATCGGCGAGACCGAACTCCTCCTCGCCGGGCAACCGCATCGCCCGCCCGCCCTCGGCCACCGCCTCGGAGGTCCAGGTCGTCGAAGGCCCGTTCTGGCCCTCCGACGTCTCGGAGTCGTGCACGGTGACCACGGCCCGCACCTCGTAGGACCCGGCGACGGCCTCCGCGAACCAGCGTCCGCTGAATGCGGCGACCACACCCAGCGCGGCCCCGACCACCAGCAGCACCGCTGCCGCCACGACCTTGCGCCTGTCGACCTCCGACGGTTCCCGCAGCAGGACCACCGCAACCCCTCCCCCAAAGCGATCAAGCCCAGCGTAGTGACGTTGAGGAGCGGCGTACGGGACTTACGCAACCTTCGCTATAGTTGGCCTTCATGCGGAGCGATACGTAATGATGACTCAGGATTGGTACTCGATCGAGCAGGTCGCCGAGCGCCTCGGCCTGCACGTGGCCACGGTCCGGGGCTACGTGCGGGACGGCCGGCTGAACGCGGTGCGCATCGGGAAGCAGTACCGCGTCGCCCGAGCCGACTTCGAGGCCCTGACCGGTCGGCCCGCCGACCCCGGCGAGCGCGAACGGCGGCTCGACGTCTCCGCGGTCTTGGACGTCGACGGCATCGACGCCGAGACCGCGGACCGGATCACCACCCTGCTCAACGGCCTGCCGACGGGTCCGCGGGGCAAGCCGGTGCTGCACCTGCACGCGGTGCACGACGCGGAGCGAGCCCGGCTGAAGGTGCTCACCACGGGCGAGGCGCGGGCCACCGCGGAAGTCCTGCGGCTGGTCGCCGCGCTGGTGGAGGAGGAGACGGCATGAGCGAGCCGTTCATGGGAGCCATCGCACTGCCGGACGGCACGGTCGTCCGCGGGCGTGGCCGGCGCGAACCCCTCCCGGCGGGCCCGCCGCCGGACTTCGGCCTCTACCTGGGCCACCCGCCCGACGCCCGGCACGGCGGCCTCGGCCGGCTGCTCCGCCGGCGTGCCCCGTGGCAGCCCGACTGGCCCGCGGACTGGATCGCCTGGCCGGACTTCCGCACGCCGCGCGACCACCGGCACGCGGCCGCGAAGATCACCGCCGCGTACCGCCTCGCCCGCTCCGGGCGGCGCGTCGAGGTCGCGTGCACGGGCGGCACCGGCCGGACGGGCACCGTGATCGCCTGCATGGCGGTCCTGGCCGGCCACCCCGCCGACGACGCGGTCGCCTGGACCCGCCGCCACTACCGCCCACGCGCGGTCGAGACGCCGGGTCAGCGGCGGTGGATCGCCTGGTTCGCCCACCACCACGACAGCTCCGAGGCGACGTGAGCCCGGAGACCAGCCCTCAGGGCCGGACGGCGCCCGGCACTGTCCACAGCCACTGCTCGTACGACGCCACGCGGGTGTAGACGCCGCCGTCGCCGCACGGGCGCAGCGACGACGCCGTGGCCCGGGACGTCGCGCCGGCGAGGAACCACCGGCCGCCCGACTGGACGTAGGCGGGGCCGCCGCTGTCGCCGTTGCAGCTGTCCCGGTCCAGGAACGGCGCGCCGGCCACGAACTCCGTGGCCGCGTCCGCACCGTAGCGCGGGTGGTCGCTCGCGATCGGCACGTCCACCATCCGCCTACGTCCGTAGCCGCCGCTGCTGTGCACGTCGGTGTTCCCATAGCCCGCGAGCCGCACGAACGCGGCGGCGGCGACCTGGTCGGGCGTCGCGATCGGGCGCGGCGTGACCGAGGCGGGGCGCGCGAGCACCAGCACCGCGATGTCGCCGGTCGGCCTCGGCGGGCGGTAGTCGGGGTGCGCGAGCGCGGTCTCGACGCGGATCACCTCGCCGTCCTCGGGGAACTCCACGTCCTTGCCGATGAACACGCGGGCCGCGCACCCGCCGTCCACGCAGTGCCCGGCGGTGACGACGACGTTCGGCGAGACGAGCGTGCCCGAGCAGCACCACGCGTCGGCGTTGCCGATGGCCACGCACTCCGGGAAGTCGGCCGTCGGCACGCCGCCGATGATGCGGGCGTGGTCGCCGACCACGGCACGCATGTTGGCCAGGTACACCGGGTCGGTGAAGATGCTGTCGGTCGGCGGCTCCGTGGCGACGGCCGACCTGGTCAGGGGCGACACGCCGCGGCGGAGCAGCGAGCGGGCCAGGCGGTAGCCGTCGGCACCGCCGGCGGTGAGGAAGCCGTCGACCTGGTTCGCGAACGCGTGGTACACCAGCACGAACCGCTGCTCGTCGTCCCCCGCGATCATCCGCGCGAGCTGCGCCACGGCGTCCATGGGGTCCTGCGGTCGTTCAGTCGTGGTGGTCATCGTGGGCCTTTCGGATCATCGTGTCGATCAGGTCGTAGAGCTCCGCGCCGGCGGCCCGGTCGTCCACCACCGGTGCGGCCACGCCGTCGTCGGCGCGCGAGCTGTCCCCGACGGCCTTCGCGACCTTGTCGAGGATCAGGTCCTGGGCGTTGAGCCGGTCGGGCGGCGGCGGTGCGAACAGGGCCGGTTCGCGGTCGAACGCCAGCCGTGCGGCGGCGATCAGGCACCGGACGTCGCTGGTCTCCGGCCGCTGGTGGTCCAGCAGGCCGTCGGCGGCGGTGACGGCGTTCTGCTGCTGCGCCGCGGTGAACGTGATCACCTCGCGCAGCGGGCGGTCGCCGAGTCCCGGGTACGGGCCGGCCAGCAGCGCCGTCGTCATCGGGGCGATGTCGTCCTCGAACGGCCCGCACGCCGGCCGCGCCGCCGGGAAACCCGTCTCCGCCAACGCCTGCGCGGTCACCGCGAGCCGCACGGCCGCGGGCGGGTGGACCTGCACCGGCCCGCCGATCTCCGCGGCCGTCCGGGCGTCGTCCACGACGAGCAGGTCGGCCAGCGCGGACACGAACGCCGGTCCGGCGGCGAGCACCCCGTACAGGTCGGCGAAGACTTCCGGCAGCCACGTGTCCCAGGCGTCGCGCCGGGCCTCGGGCATGGTCCGGAACACCGGCCGGGTCAGCGCGCGGACCGTGCCGAGCAGCCCGAAGTCTCGTTCCACGGCGTGCCCGACCTCGTGCCCGATCACCGCCGCGTCCGGCAGGTGCACGAGCTGGTACCACGGCAGGCCGATGACCGGGATCGGCAGCCGCGTGACGACGCCGAGGAAGTCCGCGGTGTCCAAGGCGTCCGGCACGTCCTCGACCACGAACGGCGTCTCCCGCAGGTGCGTGAACGGGCTGAACTCGCCGCTGAGGTGCACCAGCGGCGCCTCGCGGTCGCGGCCGGCCGCGGCGGGCTCGTAGCACCGCCAGGCGAACTCGTCGACGGCGGTCAGGAACGGCCGGTACCACTCGACGTACCGCAGGTTCAGCTTCGAGCGGTAGAAGTCCCACAGCCGGTGCACTTCGAGCATCCGCAGCTGGAGCCGGCGGCACTCCCGCAGCACGTCGTCACCGCCGGCCGCGACGGCGTCCAGCTCCGCGCCGATCCGCTCGACGACCCCGCCCAGCCGGTCGGTGAGCCGCACGACCTGCGTGTGGTGCTTGCGCAGCACCCGGCCCTGGCCGGTCTCGGCGCGCCACCGGGCGAAGTCCGCGTCGATGCCCGCGAGCTTGTGCCTGAGCTCGGCGACCTTGCGGTCCACGGTGGTCATGGCCGTCCTCCCGGTCCGGGCACGAGCCGCAGCCACGGCAGGTGCGTGTGCAGGGCGACACCGGCCGACGGCAGCACCCGGTCCAGCCCGGTGGCGTGGCGTGCGGGCGAACGCAGCCCGCCGGCCACGTCCGCCAGCGACCGGCCGGCCGCGATCGAGGAGATCATCGCGTCGCACAGCTCGTACTCGCCGTCACCGGCCAGACCGGTGCCCAGCACGCCCGCGCACCGGCCGAGGGCGAACAGGTCGCCCGCGAACGCGTTGCGCAGCATCAGGTAGGAGATCGCGTCCTCCGAGCCCCACGGCCGGTTCACGTCCAGCACCACGAGAGGCCGGAACCCGTCACGCGGCACGGCGGCGAGCACCCGGTTGAGCGCCGTCACCGGGATCTCCTCGGCGGTGGGCGTGGCGCTGAACGCCTCCGTCGCCCAACCGCCGGCGAGGAACGTGAACGCGGCGCCGCCGCCGGACTCGCGCAGCCCGCCCGCCAGGTGCACCACCGCCGGCATCCGTCCACTGTGGACCGCACGGGTCACGGCGGCGGCGAGCCGGTCGAGCGTGGGGTTCTCGACCGACTCCACGTCGAACCCGTGCCCGCCGTACATGCGTGCCAGGTCGACGCCCGAGTTCAGGTGCCCGCGGGCGGAGTTGATCTGCAGCGACCCGCTGGGCTGGGCCAGCACCGCCAGCGGCCTGACCGGCTCGGCCAGGTCGCGCTGCAACCGGTCCAGCAGGTCCGCGCCGAGGTCGGCGTCGGGGGTGAGCCCGCGCGCCTCCTGGTACCGCAGCAACGCCTTCCCGGTGTTCGGCCCGAGGTCTCCGTCGGCCGCCAAGCCGGCGTCGACCGTGCGGTTGAGGCCGACCTGGACGAACCTGATCTCGTCGCGGTGCGCCGCCTCCCGCGACACCGCCCGGTAGAACGTGGCGACCGCGCGGTCGAGCACGACCAGCCGCCGCACGTCCGGCCGCAGCGCCAGTTCCCACGGCACCGGGCTGAGCCGCCGGTCCTCCACGTCGCACCGGAAGTCGAACGGGCCGTCCAGCGCCCGCAGCGCCGGATCGGGCAGCAGCAGCGACCCCAGCCCGGCGCACGTCGCCTGCCAGTCCTCCCGCAACCGTTCGGCGAGCGGCCCGGAGCCCGCCCTCCCGCCGAGGATCGCGTCCACCAGGGCGTTGTCGTGGCGGGCGGTCGCCTCCACGTCAGGCGGGACGAACGTGCCCACGACCAAGGCCCCGTCCTCGACGGCCAGCCGCACGCGTCCGCGCGCGCCCGTCAACGCGCCGGTCCGCCCTCGGGTGAAGCGGGAGGCGACGGCCGCCCGGCGCGCGTCACCGAGCGCGGCGAAGGCCGCACCGGCGCGGACCAGCTCCGGTTGCGGGTCACCGCCGGACTTCTCCGCGACCACGCTGTCGGCGTGGTGCAGTCGCGCGTGCCACTGGGTCTCCCGCTCTTCGGCGGCGGCGAGCAGCGGTGCCGCCCGGCGCAACGACGCGTCCGCGTCGGCCACCTCGTCCTGCGCGATGAGGGCTTCCGCGCGTTCCACCAGGAAGGCCGCGCACAGCATCGGGTGGCCGCCGAACTCGTGGAGGAACGCGTCGACGTCGCCTCGCGCCGGGAGTCCCAGCCGGTCCGCGGCACGCGACCACTCCCGGAGCGCGAACCACGAGCCGCCGCTCGGGCGCGCCTCGGCCAGCTTCCGCTCCGCCGCCGCCCGATCACCGGTCAACCGGTCCAGCTCCGCCGCCGTCAGGTTCAGCAGGGCGCGGTCCGCGGCGTGGATCCGGTCCGTCTCCAACCGCACCAACGGGTCGACCTCACGCCACGCGTCACGTGCGGAGTCGTCGTGCGGATCGGGCACGCGGCGCAGGTCGTCGAGCACGACCAGCCGGGCGGACGCGGGCGTGATCTCGCCCAGCCGCGCCACCAGTTCGTCCAGCAGCCACCGGAACCCCTCGGGCAGGCCGATCGCCAACCCTTCCACCGCGGCACGGGCCCGCAGGCACGGTGGGCGCGCCCGGCGGTGGAGTTCTTCGATCACGGCGGTGACCGCGTCCAGCGCCTCGTGGGGCCGTGCGGCGAGACCCAGCAGCTCCACCCGAGCCAGCTCGGCGCCGCACCACGCGTCGCTGCCCCGCGTGGTCAGCTCGGCGGCCTCGGCCAGGTGGTGCCCGGCCAGGGTGAGGTTCCCGATCTCCCGCATGAGCAGCACCGCGGAGTGCGTGTGGCAGCGGGCGACGGCCGCGCGGTCACCCTCTCGACGCCACCGCGACCGCGCGGTCTCCAACGCGTGCAAGGCTTTCCCGTAGTGCGCCACCGCGCCTTCGGCGAGCCCGGTCAGCTCACGTCCGAGCGCGGACCCGGCGGTGCCGCGGGCGGCGCGTTCGGCCCGGTGCGCGAGGTCGAGCGCGAGCAGCGGCCTGCGTGCGGCCAACGCCACCCTCGCCCCGGCGGCGTGCCCCTCCCAGTCGCCGTCGTGCGCGGCGACCCGTCGCGCGTGGTAGGCCGCCCACTCCAGCCGGTGCGCGCCGAGGCCGAGCTCGACCGCGAGCAGGCCGGACCGGCGTTGCTGCTCGGCGTTCAACGGCTCGCCGCGCCGGGCGGCGGTCAACTCGCGGATCGCTTCGTCCAGCCGCCCGAAGTGCCGGTACGCCTTGACGATCCGCAGCCGGATCGGCGGTTCCCACCGGTGGGCGCCGACGCGGACCGCCGCCTCCGCCGCACGGCGGTACTCGTCGGGCGCGTGCCGGTCGCCGAGGATCATCAACACGTCGCCGAGCAGGATGCGCAGCCGCACGTCGTCCTTGGTGCCGTGGGCTCGCGGCAACGCCCGCGTCAGCTCGGCCCGCGCGGTCGCGGTGTCGCCGGACTTCAACGCGAGGGCGGCGCGCACGTACGCGAGCCGCCACTCGGGCACGACGTTCGCACCGGGGCCTTCCGCGTCGCGCACGACGGCGGCGAAGTTCTCCTCCGCCCGGCTCCACAGCTGGTCCGCCGCTTCGACACCGCCCACCCTGGCCTGCTGGGTGAGCGCGGCGGCCAGCTCGTAGCGGGCCTCCACCACGGTTTCCCGGGTGACGATCGGCGTGTGCCCGTCCCACGGGCGCGGGTCGCCGTCGGCGTCGACGTAGTCCGGCCCCAGCACCTCCTCGGCCAGCGCCGCCCGCCGGTGCGCCTCACCCAGTTCGACCTTGTCCAGGGCGTCGCGCCAGTAGTCCGCGGCGGCCGGGCCCGCCAGCCGGAACCGGTGGTAGACCGCCTCCCGCGTCCACCGGTCCCACCGCTCGGGGTCGGCCTCGGCCTTGCGCTCGTAGAACGCCACCGCGTCCGCGTGCAGCCGGTCGTGCACGGCGTGCTGCCGGACCAGGCGACGCATCGGCTCGGCCACGGCGTCGGCGAACCGCAGCGAGTCCGGTTCGCCGGGCACCGGCACGACCCACGACGTGGTGCCCGCGAACCTGGTCAGCCGCGCCCACAGCGCGCCGACGTCCAGGTCCGCGATGGCGGGGAACAGCGACGCCGACGCGCCGCCGGGCAGCACGTCCTCGCCCGGGTCGTCCAGTTCCAGCCCGCCGGACGTGTTCGCCCGCAGCAGCGGTTCCACCACCTCGCGCACGAAGTCGAGGCTCACCGTCCGCGGCACCATCCCGTACCGCAGCAGCCACCGCAGCCCCGGGTCGGTGATCGGCCGCAGCACCTGGAGCACGAGGGCGGTCAGGTCCGCGCGGTACTGCCGGATCTCCGCCGGGGTGATGTCCGGCCGCTGCTGCACGAGGTCGGCCAGGCGCGCCAGCACCACCGGCTCGCCGCCCGCCTTCGCCACGATCGCGTGCCGCAGGTCGGCGCGTTCGACGTGGCGCAGGTGGGCCAGGTACCGCTGGGCGTCGTCGGGCGTGAACGGGACGAGGTGCCGGGTCACCCCCGCCGGCAGCACCGGTCCCGCCCGGCCCGCGATCGGGTGGCGACCGGCCAGCACGAACCGCACCGCCGGGCAGTCGTGGTGCAGCCGGAACAGCTGCCGGAGCAGGCCGTCGAGCTCCTCGCGCGGCCGGTGCGCGTGTACCTTGTCCAGCGCGTCGAGCACCATCACGGCGGGACGGCCCGCCGTCGCCTCGTTGAGGGTCCGGACGAAGTCCCTGGTCACGCTCGCGCCGAGCCGGTCGCGCTCGTCGCACAGCCGCCTGCTCGCCGCGGCCGCCCGGCCCGGGTCCGCCACCGCGCGGCGGGAGAGCAGCCCGGTCCACGCGTACCGCTCCAGGAACTCGGTGAACGGCGCCGCCGCCAGCTGCTGGTCGAGCTGCGCCGCGGCCTCCACCAGCAGCAGCCACGGGTACCGCGCGACGTTCACCGGGTCGAGCACGTCGAAGTCGCCCAGCGCGCACGGCACGCGCCCCGGCACCAGCACCCGGGACACCAGCCAGCGCAGCTCCATCGTCTTGCCGCGCCCCGACGGCCCGTGCAGCACCACCAGCCGCGGCCCGTCGCCCCGGATGAGCCGCTGGTAGGTCGCCTTCGTCCCGGCCGTCTCCA
Source organism: Saccharothrix sp. NRRL B-16348 (assembly GCF_001280085.1). Classification (GTDB taxonomy): domain Bacteria; phylum Actinomycetota; class Actinomycetes; order Mycobacteriales; family Pseudonocardiaceae; genus Actinosynnema. Next base: position 38,853 of record NZ_LGED01000245.1, read on the forward strand.
GGAACGTGGCCGACTGCAGGTACTCGGTCGACCACAGCCCGCGGGTGCGCAGGTACGCGGCCCGGTCGTTGCGCAGCGCGATCAGCTCGGGGCCGATCAGGCGCGCCCGGTCCTCCGCGCTGAGCACGTCGATCAGCTCCTGGCACAACGCCAGGTCGTGCCGGTGGTCGGCCTTGGCGTACAGCCGGACGAACAGCTCGGCGGCGGCGCGGTGGTCCACCAGCACGAGCTGTTCGAGCAGGTCGACGGACCGGTGCGCGGCCCGGTAGTACCGCGCCAGCCGGTCGACCAGCGACCGCAGCTCGTCGGGCACGGCCCGCGGGTCGGCCCCGTCGGGCCACCAGCCGTTCCAGTAGCGGGACTTCGCGCCCGGCCGCAGCCGGTGCGCCTCCCGCGTGCCCTGGATCGGCTCGACCTCCGGCGCGGTGACGACCACGTCGAACGGCGGCGCACCCTCGACGTCGGCGACGAGCACCTTGTCGTACAGCTCCCGGTCGAACGACCGCACCGCCGCGCACCGCCGCAACACGTCCCACTGGTCCGCGGGTCGCAGCGACGCCAGGACGTCCTCCCACGAGTCACCCCGGGCCAGGCGGCGCAGCAGCTCGGCGTCGATCGCCTTCATCGCATCCGCCTCACGATGTTCTCCAGGTCGCCGAGCACGGCCGGGCTCCACTTGCCGGTGGCGACGCCCTTGCCGATCGCCTCGATCAGCTGCACGTGCGAGTCGCCGATCGCACGACCGACCGCCAGCACCACGTCCTCGGCCAGCGCGGGGAACTCCTCGGCCTCGATGCAGTCCAGGTCGACGCGCGTGCCGCCGCCCAGCTCCGGCCAGTGCGAGGCGAACTGCTCGTTCGTCATCACGACCACGAGGCTCAGGTTGGGCAGCTCGCCGTCGGCGATGTGCCGGATCAGGTGGTCGTACAGCTGCTGCCGGAACGCCGAGTCCAGCACGTTCCCGACGTGGTCGAAGACCAGCAACAACGGCTCGGGCTGCGCCGCGCGGCCCAGGCACGCCCGGAACGACTCGAACGTGGCCGCGATGTGGTGCGAGGTGCCGCCGGTCAGCCGCGGCCACCGCGCCGGCTCCGGCGTCGGCACGGGCGGGTCCGGTGGCAGCCTGCCCTCGGCGAGGTGCAGGACGTCGTGGTTGAACCGGTCGAACGCCGACGCCACCCCCTCCGGCAGGTTCGGCAGGTCCTCCGCCACGTCCCGGATGGCGTACAGCACCTCCAGGAAGTCGAACCTGGCCGGCCGGTCGCCCAGCACCTCCACCGGGTTCGGCCGGTCGAAGCTGACGTACTTCACCCGCCGCCCGCGCACCGCGCACCGCCGCCGCAGCCAGTTCAGCAGCCGCGTCTTGCCCACCTGCGACTCGCCGACCACGAGCAGCAGCGGTTCGATCGGCTCGCCGACACCGGGGTCGACGCCCTTGAGCAGCTTGTGCCGCTCGTGGACGCGGTTGACGAACGCGCCGACCTCCTTCTCGAACTGCTGCTCGATGCGCACCGCGCGGGCGCCGGTAGCCGACAGGTCCGGCAGCACGTCGTCGGGACGCACCCGCGACGTGAGGCTCGGCAGGATCCAGTCCCGGGCGCCGTCGGACACGCCGGTGTCGGCGTACACGGCCTCGCGCGCCGTCGTCACGGCCCGGTCGACCGGCTCGTTGTCCAGCAGGCTGCGGTACAACGAGCCGCCGAACAGCGCCGCCGCCGTGCCGCGGATGTCGCCCTGCATCCCGACGACCGCGGCGGCGCCGCTGTCGAGGAACACGTCGGTCAACGCGACCGCGTCCGCCGTCTCGCCGGAACGGCAGGCGTTCAGGATCGCCAGGCGCGGCGCGGGACGGCTCAGCAGGTCGGCGATGTAGGTCGGGGTGAGCAACCACGCCTCACGGCCGGGCGGGACGATCCGCAACGCCGGCTGCCCGGTGCTCGCCTTGCGCGTGCCGTGCCCGATGAAGTGCAGCACGTGCGGCCGGACGCGCTGGTAGGCCGACTTGAGGTCCGACTCGGTCGGCCGGGACAGGAACTCCGCCTCGATCCGACCGGGCGCGCCGCCGACGACCCTCTTGATCTCGCGGACCTCGTCGCGCGCCCCGATGTCGTCATCGTCGTCGCCGCGCACCACCAGCACCCGGATCGGCAACGAGTCGGCGATCGGGTCGTCACCCGGCACGCGCCGGTGAACCCGGACGAACGGGTGGTCGGGCTGCACGAACAGCGCGTGCGGCGCCCTGGTCGACTCCCACGGCAGGCGGCGCAGCGCCGGCGCCAGGCACAGGAACGTGCGCTTCACCGCGGTCCGCGACCAGTGCTCGCGCACGTTCGGCGGCAGCAGCAGCCGGCCGAGGTGCAGGCCGACGTCGGCGAACGCCTGCGACTCCGGGCTCGCGTGCAGGAACCCGACGACTGCCTCCGGCACCGTCGCGGCCCCGGCCACCGCCGCGGGCAGCGCACCCACGTCCAGGTCCGCCGCGACGGTGTCCGACGCCGTCGGCTCCGCCGGCCACACGCCGTCGTCACCGAGGTAGAGGTCCACCCGGTACTCGGCGCCCTCGCCGGCCTGCGTGATCTCGATCAACGCGTCCACAGGGGTCCCACCCACTCGTTCCGGACACGGCGTCCTCCCCGCCGGCCGCCTACTCCTGAGGTCGGCCGTGGGCCAACCGGGGTTACGAGCTGTCACCCGATAGCGCTAATCCGTACCGCCGTCGAGCGCATCCTGTAGTCGACCGTGCACAGACCGCTCGAACCGGCTGATCGGCGACACCCCCGACCGTCCCCGCCACGTTTCGCCGAGCCGTGATCCGGTCAGCCTGGCGGTCAGGTGCCGATCATTCGGTTGGAGGGTTCGATGCGGGTTCTCGTCGCCGGCGCGAGCGGTGCGATCGGGCGTGCGGTGGTCGCCGAACTGGTCCGCGGCGGGCACGACGTCGTGGGACTGGCACGCGGCCAGGCCGGTGCGGACGTCGTGACGAGCCTCGGCGCGCAGCCGGTCGTGGCCGACGTGCTGGACCGCGACGGGCTGCTGCGCGCACTCGACGGCACGACCGCCGACGCGGTGGTCCACGAGGCGACCGCGTTGAAGAAGGCGCCGACCCACTACCGGGGCAGCGGGATCACCGCGACCAACCGGCTGCGCACCACCGGGACCGCGCACCTGCTCGAAGCCGCCCGGCTGGTGGGCGCGACCCGGTTCGTCGTGCAGTCGATGGTGTTCGGGTACGGGTTCGTCGACCACGGGCCGGACCTCGTCACGGAGGACCGGCCGTTCGGACGTGCACGGGGCGCGAAGTCCGATGCCGCCACGGCCGCGTTCGCCTCCGCCGAGGCGCAGGCGCTCGCCGCCGGTGGCATCGCCTTGCGCTACGGGTTCGTCTACGGGCAGGGTCCGGCGTCCGACCGGATCGTGTCGTTGCTGCGGCGGCGGGCGTTCCCGGTGCCGCGCGGTGGCGGCGGCAGCCTGGGCTGGCTCTTCGTCGACGACGCGGCGACGGCGACCAGGGCGGCGGTGGAACGCGGCCGTGCCGGTCAGGCGTACAACGTCGTGGACGACGAGCCCGCGCGGTGGGGCGAGGTGTTCGACGCGATGGCCGACGCCGCCGGCGCCCACCGACCGCCCCGCGTCCCCGGCGGCCTCATGCGGCTGATCGCGCCGTTCCTGGCCGACCAGATGATCGGCACGAGCATGCGCGTGTCCAACGCCAAGGCGGGCGACGAGTTGGGCTGGCGGCCCTCCGTGCCGACCTTCCGGCACGGCATGGAAGCCGGCCGCCGAGCGTGGCGGACCCCCGGCTCGCTCAGCTCTCCCGGGCCAGCAGGATCGCGCCGTACACCACGAAGCTGACGAAGAACGTCGGCAGCGAGGCCAGCACCAACCACCCGAACGCCCACCGCTTGTGCCCGAAGAACCGCCGGATCAACCAGGCCGAGACCAGGCAGGGCAGGATCAACCGGCCGATCACCATCCCGACCCCGTACCCGGACGCGGGCGGTCCCTCGACCGCGACCGCCGCGATCAACACCGCGCCCACCCAGACCAGCGACGCCAGCAGGCAGCGGCCGAACGACGTGCCGACCGGCGCCGGAGTGGCCGGGGGCGGCTCCGGTGTGGGCTCCTGCGGCGTGGTCGGAAAGGCGGCGTTGCGGTCGAACTCCATGGTTCACCCCGAGATGCGGTCCGGCTGGGTCGTGCCGTGCGGCGAACAGGTGCGACCAGCGCGGACGGCGGCGGTGAGGCTACCTCGCCGCGGCGGGTCCGCGGACGTCGGAACCCGTGGGACCATGCGTTCACCGCGGGGAAAAGGGGTCGGGGTTGGAGAAGCGCGCTCGGTCGGCCGCCAACCACATCGGCGGCGACGTGCAGGGAGCCGCCGTGCTGGCCGGCACGATCCACGGTGACGTGCACATCACCGTGACCGGTGCGGAGGTCGGGCCGGACTCCCCCGACCAGGGGGAGCCGGAGTTACCCGCGCCGGTCCGGTTCCTGCTGCGGGCGCAGGTCGACACCGCCCAAGAGATGCCCTACCGGCTGCCCGGACCGCGCCGGTCGTCGCTGGTGACGGTGCACGTGCGCCAAGACCTCGGCAGCGGCACGGACGAACTCGCCTCCGAGCCACCGCGTCCGGTCCCGATCGTGGACGGCCGCGGGCAGGTCGTGGAGCCGCCGAGCGCGCCGATCACCCGGCTGGCCGTCCGCGCGCCGACCCGGACGGTCTGGGAGGCGTTGGACCGCGACGATCACGTCGTGATCACCGGTGGCCCCGGGCAGGGCAAGTCCACGCTGTCGCTGCGGCTGGCCGCCGACGTCGCCGAGCAGTGGCTCTCCCCCGACCGCGACCCCGCGCCCATGGTCGAACGGGTGATGCCCCTGCGTTTGACGGCCCGTGAACTGGCCGGACGGCTCAGCCAACCGTTCCCGGAGGCCGTCGCGGAGAGCGCCGGCGTCGAGTACGGCGCCCTGCTCGCCTCTCCCCTGGACCCGCGCACCCTCGAAGGGCGGATCGCGGGCTGCCGCTGGCTGCTGCTGGTAGACGGCCTGGACGAAGTCGCCGACACGGTGGAACGAGACCGCCTGGTCACCGTGCTGGCCGCGTGGACCGCCGAACCCTCGTCGCCCTACCGGGTCGTCGTCACCACCAGGCCGATCGAAGGCGCGGCCCTGGCGCCACTGCAACGCATCGGCGCCGCCCGCTACGAGCTGCAGCCGTTCGACGAACGCGCGCTGCGCCAATTCGCCCGCAACTGGTTCGGCGACCGCGACCGCGCCTACCGGTTCGTCCGCCAGATCCGCGCCGCCCACCTGGACGAGCTGGCGCGCGTCCCGCTGCTGGCGACGATCGCCGCCATCATCTTCGAACAACCCGGCAACCGCCCGTTGCCGGACAACCAGTACGAGCTGTACGAGGCGTACCTGAAGTTCCTGCGCACCGCCCACACGGCCGAGACCGGCCCGTTCGAGCCCGTGCGCGAGGCGTTGCTGGAACACTTAGGCCGCGTGCGACTGGAGGCCGACACCTCCCTCGTCGTCGCCGCCCACGACTGGGCCACCCGCCACCTGCCCGACCTCACGGGCACGTGGCAGGACGACCTGATCACCTACCTCGCCGCCGTGGGCCCACTCAGCCGTCGCGGCGAAGACCTGCGGTTCCTCCACCACAGCTTCGCCGAGCACCTCGCCGCCACCGCCAAGGCCCGCCTCCTGCCCGAGCGCTTCGACCCCGCGCACGCCGACTTCGCCGGCCTCCTGCACGCCGCCCGCGCCGAGGACCGCGGCCGCCACGCCAGGGCCGTGCTGCTGCACCACACCCGCCTGCACCCGCGTGAGGCCGAACGCCTGCTGGAGCACCTGCACTCGGGCGGCTCGGACCAGCACCTGCTGGCCGCCCGCCTGCTCGCCCGCCACCTACCTGCCGGTCCCGCCGCGGTCGACGACTTCCTGGGCACCGTGCGGGCGTGGGCGATGACCACCCAGCACCCCGCGCTGAAGATCCTGTCCCAGACCAGCCGCTCCGCCCACCACCCCGGCACCGCCTCCTGGCTGGTCAATCTGATGGGCTCCGACGACGCACCCTGGCCGTCCCGCGTCGAGGCCGCAGCCGCGCTCGCGACCAGGCTCCGCGGCCCCGAGGCAGCCGACGCCGCCCGCCTGCTCCGGCGGGTCGTGGACGACTCCGCCATCCCGGTTGAACACCGGCTCGCCGCCGCCGAGGCGCTGACCGAGTGCGGCCCGGACGGCCACCGCGCCTCCGACCAAGGCCTCCGGGCCATCCTCGCCTCCCCTTCGGCCACGGCCGAGCAAATGCGCAACGCCGCCGTCGTCCTGGCCGGTTTCGACGGCGAGTCACGCGACCACGCGGTCGCAGCCCTGAAGGGCGTGCTGGACGACCCGGACGCCGCTGACCACGCCCGCGTCCACGCCGCGACCGGGTTGGTCGAGATCGACGTCGAGCACCACGAGCGCGCCGCCGACGTCTTTCGCGAAGTCCTGCGCACCCGCACCGACTTCAGCGCCGGGTTGCGCGACGCGGCGGTCGGCCTCGCGTCCCTGGGCCCGCAGCGCTCCGACGAAGCCGTCGCCGCCCTGACCCGGCTGATCGCCGACCGACGCCTGCCGCTCGGGGACCGCGTCTCCGCCGCCGAAGCGCTCGCCGAACTGGGTCCCCAGCACCGCATGACCGCCATCGACCGCCTGCTGACGTTGTCCGCGACGTTCGGTATCAACGCCAACATCCAATCGCGCATCGCCCGGTCACTCGCCGACATCGGGGCACAGGAGCAGGCACTGGGTCTCCTGCGAACGGTTCTCGGCGACTGGACCACCGACGCGAACGGCCGACTGCGGGCCGCACAGGCGCTCGCCGACCTGGGGCCGGAGCACCGGGCCGAGGCCGCGACCAACCTGCAAGGGGTGACCACTCACCCGACGGCCACGACCTCCGACACGTTGACAGCGCTCGCCACCCTCGCGACATTGGGCAAGCCCTACCGGGAACCGGCGGTGACATCCTTGCGCACGATGCTCAAGGACCGCTCGGTCGAGCCCACCTTCCGCGTCGCCGTCGGCACCCACCTGATCGGATTGGGCCCGGAGTTCCACGACGAGGTGACCCGCCACCTGTCGGAAATCGCCACCCGACACGCAGATCCGGACGCGCAGTTGGCGGCGTGGCGTGCCCTGAGGCGTCTGGGCCCCGGTCTTCGCGAGCGAATGTCGACGGCGGTGCTGTCGTTGGTCGCACCGGAGAGAGCGGGGCTCTGGGCGTCTTACCGCGATTATCCGACATTCACCCAGTTCGACGCCACCGACACCGACGCGCTCGCCGAGACGTTGACCGCCGTGCTGCGCGACCCCGCCTGGGATGGCAGGGCGAGGGTCGACGCGGCCGGCACCCTGATCGCACTGGGCCGCCGCTACCACCGCCTCGTCGCCGACGAGATCATTCGGCTGATCGAGGGCTCGATCGTGCCCGAGGACGCGTTGCCGACGCTGACCCGGCAACTCGGCAAGCTGGGCGTCGGCCTGCGTGCGGAGATCGCAGCCGCCATACGCGCCCTGGCGGGCAACGCTCATGCGACCGCCGGCACGGTGCGCCACGTGGCCAAGGCCATGGAGAAGTTGGACCACTGGTCGGACCCGGTGGTAGTGGCCGGGTTGTGGAACATCGTTGCCGACGACCTGCTGCCCTCGGTGGAGCGCGGCGAGGCCGCGGTGGCATTGGCCCGCGCGACACCTGACGCGATCCAGTCGGCAGTCGCCATCGCGATGCGCCACAGCGTGGCCGAGGACCTGTCCCGGTGGGAGTCTCAGGCGCGGGCACTCGCCGTGCTCGGCGCCGACCTGGTGCCAGCCCTCCACGCTCGCATGACGGACACGGACTCCGATCACCGCATCCGTTTGACCGCGGCTTCGATCCTCATCGAGCTACGGCCCGACCTGCGGGACGAAGCGCTCGCAGTGATCCGGGAACACGCCGTCGACAGCAGCCTGGAGCACTGGTCGCGAATGGAGGCGATGGCCTCGCTCGCCCGGCACGACCCTACCGCTCACGGCGCTGCGATCGCGTTCCTCGAGCAAGTGCTCGATGACGAATCCTTCCCGGTGCGCCTCCGCGCTCCGGCCGCGTCCCAGCTCATGCTGCTCGATCCGACATCGACCGGGGCAGCGCTCACCGCACTGCGGCGGTTCGCGACCAGCTTCGAGTTCACCTTGGAGGAGCACCTCTTTGCCGTCCTGTGGCTCGATTTCCGGACGCCCGCGCGCAGTCGGGAGGTCGCCCAGACAGTGCTCGTCCTGATCAACGATCCCGCCACCGACCCGGTCAGTCGTCGCTGGTCGATCCCATGGCTGTGGGGCAAGGAGCGCATCGAAGCCGAACGCTCTCTCCTTCTCGACCCCACCGCGTCACCAGAGCAGCGGGCCGGTGAGATCAACGAGTGGCAGCACCCCGCGCTGGCGGCCGAGGTGCTGGAGGTTCTCCGGGACGTCATCACCGCGGTGGAGACCACGCCTGCCGATCGGGTCAGCGCGGCCGAGTCGCTCGTCGGTCTGTCATCGCGCTTGCGACCTGAAGCGGTCCATGCCCTCGAACAGCCGGCCTTGGACCACGACCTGACCCACAACGTCCGCAAGGCGGTGGTGCGCCTGAATCCGCATGCGCTGGCCGAGGACTGCGCGGTGGCGTGTGACGACACCCGGTCGTACCGCGATCGCAGCTCCGCCGTCCGTCGGATCCTGGGCTACACCGGTGCCGCGCCCGAACGGCTGGTCCCGGTGCTGCACAACCTGGTGGAGGACCACAGGCTGGCCGATGAGTCCCGTATCGACCTGTTCTGCGCACTGCGGCAATCGGATGGCCTTCGGCGATTGCGTGGTATGCGGGACGACGAGCGGACGACAACACCTGCGATCAGATGGCGGATCACGACACAGCTCAACCACTACAGCGTGGACGACCGTGCCGCCGGACTTCAGGCCCTGCACCGCATCGCGGGCGACCCCGCCTGCCGACCGGCCCTGCGGTGGCGGGCGGCACGGGACCTCCTCGAGCTCGGCGAACGGGGCCGTGAAGCCGGAACCGCGCACCTGCGGGCGATCGTCACCGACGAGGCGCTGCCGACCATCCCTCGCGTCGACGCCGCCCGCGCACTTGCCCGAGCACGGCCGGACCTCCGCACCCGGGTCATGGCGGTGTTGAGGCAGCTCCGCTCCGCCGAGAACCCGTTGGTCCGCATCCAGGTGTTCGACGCCATCGGTCTCTTCGACAGCACCGAGGGTGCGATCGCGTTGCGGGACATGGCACGGGACCGCACGCTCCGACCCGGCGCCCGGCTGCGAGCCGCCGCTGCCGCCGCCGACCTGCGCCGCGACCACCGGGAAGCTGCCGCCATCGTCGCCCGAGAAGTCGCGCACGACCCGGCCGTCCCGCGTCACGTCCGCGTCAAAGCGGCGCGGGCGCTGGCGAAGTGGAGTGAGCTGTGCCGTCCCGAGGCACGGGCGCTGCTGGTCGAACTCGGGGTCGCGCGACCGGGCGGTCAGTCGTAGCCGCCGAACATGAACAGCGAGATCTGGTGGTCCGTCGGATTCGCCAGGCCGTGCAGGTTGCCGCCCTTCAGGAACGCCAGGTGGCCCGCCCGCAGCAGGCGCACCTCGAAGCACCGGTCGCGGACGTCGGGTTCGGCCCAGTCGCCGATCACCATCCAGCCCTCGCCCTCCAGCATCAGGAACACCTCGGAGTTGTCCCGGTGCCGGTGAAGGCCGATGCCGCACCCCGCGTCCAGCACGTGCAGGTCCATGTACTCGACCGCCAGGAACGGCTCCTCCCCGCCCACCCCCTTGCGGCCGAACGCGTCCAGGTTGTACGGCTCCAGCTTCCGCCCCAGCTCGCCCGAGCCGGTGAACCGGAAGTAGTTCGACAGCAGGTTGCGGTACTCCAGGAAACCGATGCCGCCGTGCGGGTTCGCGCTGCGGCCCACCTCCAGGAACGCGTCCCACCCGCGCACCACCATCTGGAACGCCAGCGTCACCGGCCCGACCTCCGCAGAACGGTCCGCGCTGCGCCACCGCAGCACGACCCGCAGCGGGCGGACCGGGTGCAGCAGGTGGTCGGGCGCGACCTCGCGGACGTCCCGGCCGTCCAACCCGGCGCGGCCGAACGCATCCGGCGCGCCGCGCGCGATGTCCGGCCGGGTCTGCAGGATCCCGAGCTTGAGCGACTGCCTGCCGCGCGTGCCGACCCGCGACTCCAGGTCGTCGCCGCCGTAACCCCACAGCTCCGCGACGTAACGCCCGCTGTCCGGGTCGTAGGGCGCCTCCACCTCGGCCCGTCCACCGCCCTCGACCGCCACGTCCACCAGCAGCCGGTCGCCGAGCGAACCGCCGTGCGCCCGCGCCAACGCGCTGTCCGGCCCGGCCCGGTACGACAGGTGCAGGAACGGCCCGGTCCAGTCGCCGGCCAACGCCCACCCGCGCACCGCCCTGGTGTCGCCCAACCTGAAGTCGGCGACGTTCTGCTTCTGGAAGTCGGTCTTGAAGTCCTGCGCCGCCGGGTCGAGGACGTCGGTGTTCGGGCTGCTCGGCCCGTACAGCTCCAGCCACTCGTGCGGCAGCAGGTACTGCAACGACGGCGTGGCGTAGCACTCCAGCTCGGCGGCGAGCCGGGTCTCCTGCACCACCGCGAGCAGTCGTTCCAGCGGGTTGTCGGACGAGTAGTCCGGCACCGCACCGGGCTCGACGCGGCGCGCGGCGTCGCCTTGGGGAATCCGCACGGGTCACCTCCCATTCAGGGTTGGTACAGGAACGCCACGAACTTCAACGGCTCGTCGCCGTCGGCGCGGATGCCGTGGATGCCACCGCTCTTGGTGAACAACGTGCTGCCCGGCCCCACGGCCACCTCGCGGCACTGCTTGGGACCGATGCCGTACACGTGCCGTTCGACGATCGGCTGCTGCGCCGCGGCCGGGTCGTCGTCCACCCCCAGGTAGGCCCGGCCGCGGCCGGACACCACGTAGTACAGCTCCTCGGAACCGATGTGGCGGTGCGTGCCCTCCACGACTCCGGGCGGGATCGTCACCTCGTGGAAGAACACCAGGTCGCCGCCCAGCTCGCGTTGCACGAGCCAGCGCATGTCCAGCACGTTGCCGTCGCCTGCGTCCGGGTTGCCCGGGTCCATCATGGCGTTGCGGTAGCGCACGGGCGGCACCTGCGCCGAGTCGGGAATGAACCACGCGCGCTGGTAGTCCAGCAGGTAGTTCAGGTCGCGCACGGTGTTCTGGTCCGACGACGGCGACGGGTCGCGCGGCTCCTGGTGCGAGCGCAGGAAGTTGTTGTCCCACTGGACGTCCGGCACCGGGTGGCCGGTGGGCGTGGTCATCGCCACCTCGCTGAACGCCACCTCCAGCCGCCGCAGCGCCTTGATGTCGACCAACGCGGGCGACAGCGACGGCGGCCGGGTGATCGGGGCGTTCGCGCCCATCAGCGGCAACACCCGGTAGTCGTGGTGGGTGTGCTCGGGCGGCTCCAACGTGTCCCACAGCTCCACCGCGTAGGCGTCCACCGCCTTGTCGTAGCGCAACGTCACCGTCGCGTCGGCCGTGAGCGCGCCTTCGTCCGGCAGCAGGCGGACCCACGCGTTGACCGAGGGACCGAGGCGGCGTCCGCGTTCCCGCACCAGCTCGGTGAGCCGTCCGGCGCGGTACTCCAGGCGCAGCACGGAGCACAGCCGCGTGCCGTCGAGGTAGACGCTGCCCTTCATCGCGGTGATGTCCGGACCGTTGCGCACCTCGTCCACGTCGTAGCGGTACCGGGGGCTGCGCGAGGCGTGCAGGTAGCGGGAGTGGTAGATCCGGTCGGGGAAGAACACGACCCGGAAGATCTCGTTCTCCGGCTGGGTGAAGATGTCGTCGAACGCGGGATCCATGGCCGTCACACCCTCGTGGTGAGCAGGTCGCCGACGCGGAAGGCGTTGGCCTGGATGGTCAAGGTGGGGTTCGCGCCGCCGGAGGTCGGCATGAACGCGCCGTCGGTGACGTAGAGGTTGTCGAACCGCCACGCGCGGCAGTCCGGGTCGAGCACCGAGTCGGCCGGGTCCGCGCCGAACCGCGCGCCGCCCAGCACGTGGTTGGCGATGCGCCGCACGTCGTTGCCGACGTGGCCGTACCCGATCACCTGCACGCCGTCGCCTCCGGCGGCGAGGATCCGGCGGCACTGCTCGGCGAGCACGTCCATCACCGCCCGGTCGTGGCTGTGCCAGCCCTTGTCGATGTGGGCGACCGGCCGGTTCCACTTGTCGCGCACGGACGGGTGCAGCGTGATCCGGTTGGTGGGCAGCGGCAGCTGGTTGGCCATGAACGCCACCGACAGCTGGCGGCCGAAGTTCTCGGTCAGGTAGCCGTCGAACCCGTCGCCGCGCATGTCCAGGTCGTACAGGTAGCCCTTCCAGATCGTGTCCATGTCGTTGGCGGCCCACGTGCGCGCCATGCTGATCGGCAGCGCCGAGTCGGACGTGTTGTTGTAGATCGCGCCGCCCGCCCACAGGTTGTTGGCGCGCACGAAGTCCGGCGCGGCGCACGCGTCGGTGGCCCAGTCCGAGTCGAGCGTGCGCGACTTGTCGTGCCGGCCGGGCACGCGCGCCGACGCGCCGCCGAAGCAGTGCGTGAGGAAGTAGCGGCCGAGCAGGTCGTTGCCGTTGATCCGCTGCGCGAAACCGGGGTCCAGCGCGGCGGACAGCTGCAGCAGCCGCACCGACTCGATCGCGCTGCACGCCACCACGACCACCGTGCCGCTCACCGTCCGCTCACGGCCCAGCGGATCCCGGTAGTGCACGGCCGTCACCCGCGAGTCCGTCGCGGACAGGTGCGTCACGGCGCAGTTGGCGCGCAACGAGAACCCCGGCTCGGTCGAGACCGGGTACAGCAGCGAGACCCACGTGTTCGACTTCAGGCCCAACGGGTCGCCGTAGCGGTTCACGAACGCCGTCTTGATCGACTCGCGGTCGAGCGGCACCGTGCGCCCGCTCGGCACGTGGTCCTCGGTGATGACCGCCAACGGCGTGCGGTAGCGGCGGAAGCCCAGCGCGTCCATCCCGGTGGCGACGTGCGTGCTGATGCCGTTGGGCTCCAGCGGTTTCTGGTAGTTGTCCACGCTCGCGGGCTTGAGCTGGCCGTCCCGGGTGCCGTTGATGCCGACCAGCTCCTCGGCCACGCAGTACCACGGCTCCAGCTCGTCGTAGCCGAACGGCCAGTCACGCGCCTCCTGGGCCACGTCGCCGTTCACGTCGTCGCGCAGGTCCGCACGGCCTTGGTTGACCGTGCGCAGCCGGAAGTCGTCGGGCGCGAAGCGCAGCGACACCCCGCCGTACAGCTGCGTGCCGCCGCCCACGACCTGCGCCGTGTACCCCTCGATGGTGACCTTGTCCCGGCCGTCGCTGTCGCGGTAGACGTGCGGCTCGTCGTTCAGGTCCGGCTCGACGTGGCTGGAGTAGAACGACACGCCGGTGTTCGCCACGCCTTCGACGCGCAGCACCTTCTCCGCGCCGGTGGCGAACTCCTCGTCGCGCTTGAAGTCGGACAGGCCGTCGGCGCTGGTGTGCTGGGCGTGGAACAGCGGCCCCTTCTCCAGCACCAGCACGCGTTTCCCGGCCCGCACCAGCGTGTGGGCGATGGGCGCGCCGCCCGCGCCGCTGCCGATGATCACCGCGTCGAACGTCTCGTCGGCCATGGTCTCATCCCCGGTAGTCGGTGTTGCGGCCCAGCGGCGCTTCGAGCGCCGAGCGCCAGTCGAACTCGAATCGCTCGGCGAGGTAGGCCCAGGCCGCCGCGCCGTTGTTGCCGCCGTGCTTGGGGTGCGCGAAGGCGCCGGTCATGGCGTGGCGGCGGAGCAGGATCAGGAAGTGGCGCGGCTCGCCGTACCGCCCGGTGTCCCAGCCGGGGACGCTGTTCGCGGCGAGCTCGTCGTACAGGTCCATGAACGCCTGCCTGCCCAGCTCGGCGGGCTCGCGGCCGGGGAAGCGGGCGCGCAGCACGCCGTCGATCAGCCGCAAGCACGTCTTGTAGTCGTCGAGGTTGTGCCGTTCCTCGCGGGCCAGCAGCTTGTCGATGAAGTTGACCACGCCCACCGACTCGTCCATGAGGAACGCCAGCGGGAACTGCCGGTCCCGTTCGGAGCGGCTGAGCTTGTGGTAGAAGTCGCTCAGGAAACGCCGGTTCTCGGCGAGCTGGAACGGCAGCACCTGCGTCACCAGCCGTTCCAGCAGGCGCAGTTCCCAGCGGTCGAAGCTGATCGGCACGGCGCAGCCGTGGGTGAAGAACCGCGACCACTCCTGGCCGTTGTCCGAACGCAGCCGCTGCGGGTTCACGGGGTCGAGCACGGACCGACCGTCCACGGTGAACCGGTAGCGGTGCACCTGCCCCTTGCCCACGCGCACGGTGACCGCCCACAGGCCCGTCGGCTCGTCCAGGAACCGCACCTGGCGCAGCGGGACGGGCGTGTGCAGGTCGCCGAACGTGCCCACCACGCCCACCTCGCGCGCCTGGTCGTCGCGGTGCGCGAACGTGACGTCGTTGAAGCGGTAGGACGTCTCCGCCGACGAACCGTCCCAGTGCGTGTCGACCACGGGCAGGTGGAACGGCTCGGCCACGTCCCCGGTGTCGCGGGCCAGGAAGCGCGTGGTGTGGTTGAGCACGTACTGGTCGTCTCGGGCAACCTGCACGACGGGCATGGCCTTCACCCACCTGATGAGCGCGGGCCGCAGAGCCGGCCCGGTCGCGAATGGACGCTGCGGGTCGACGTGCCCGCACACCCAGGACGTCGCATCCGGTCGGGGCCGGGTTAGCAGGCCGCCGCCGGATTCAGCGCTACGGGTGAATCCCGCGGCTGCGGCGTAACGAATTTCTTTCACGTCAATGGGAGGCCCGTTTGTCGGTGCCCTCCGCCATGATGTCCACCGCTACTGCGCGGTGGGGATGGACGATGCGCGTGACGAGGGCTCCCGGAGGCCCCCGCGCGATCGCTACGTGCTCCAGTTCTGGCCGGCACCGCCCGAGTCGGACCGGATCGTCCGCCAGACCAGCGAGGACGCCCCCTACTGGCACCGGTACGCCGCCAAGCAGCCACCAACGCCGACCGCCGAGGAGAGCAGACCGAGGCCTCACGTCGAGCGCGGGAGGAACAGGAACGCGCCCGCCGCGCGGGCACGCCTGGAGGCCGAGGAACGCCGGTGGGGCAGGCTGCTGCCCGTCGACGCGCTGCGGCAGTTGCGCGGGACCGCGATCTTCGCCGCGCATGAAGCCGACATAACGCCTCAACCAGCGGACCGCAATTACCGCAGGAAAATGCGGCCATTGGGAGCTGTTCGATGCGGTTCGACGCCGTTCAACGCGTCCGACGACCCCCATTTTGCTCCCATAGGCCGCTCCCATAACGCCAGGTCGTTCCGCGAGGTCGACGTGTCGTGTGGTCAGGGGCGTTGAGGCGTTGGTAGTTGTATGTCGTTACGACATTCCCGACGGGCACGCAGGTGGCCGATCTTGACGGCGGGGTGGGTTGGTCCGGCTGGCTGTCGCTTCGGTGTGGCGAACGGGGCAGGCTGTACCGATGGACGTGTCACCGGCGATACCCGGGATCGTGTCGGCGACGCCT
>NZ_LGED01000246.1 GCF_001280085.1 Saccharothrix sp. NRRL B-16348
GGCGATCAGGCAGATCCGTTCACGGATCGCCTCACCGATCGTCCGACTCCGCCCGCCGCTCCATTTTGGGTCCA
Source organism: Saccharothrix sp. NRRL B-16348 (assembly GCF_001280085.1). Lineage (GTDB taxonomy): Bacteria > Actinomycetota > Actinomycetes > Mycobacteriales > Pseudonocardiaceae > Actinosynnema. The sequence goes on from NZ_LGED01000246.1 coordinate 75, forward strand.
GCGCCGCGAACCCCCGCTCGTTGAAGGCATGGATCACGTCACGCACGTAATCCTCGCTCACCTGCAGCAACGAGGTGATGTCCCGGACCGCCTGGCCCTGGCCGGACATCAGCACCACAATCGCCCGCCGCAGCCGCACCGGATCCTTCGCGGTCGTGGTGATCCGCTGGATCTTCCGGCCCTCCTCCATCGATAACGGCCTCACGAACACACTCGGACGACGAGCCACAACCACCTCCCGCACTCGACATGCGGGACCAGCCTCGCCGATCAGCCGAACCGATCGATTACCGGGTCAACCCTCCGAGACGCGCCACTAGACCTATCCGCCCGTCTACAGCGACTCCTGCGTCTCGCCACGTCCGTCGTACAGCTTTACCATCCACTTCCGGGTGCAGTCGCCGACTCCCGGTGCCACCTACTCGTGGTCGCGGAGCGGCGCCCCTCTGCCGCCGTCCTGCACGTCCACGTCGTCGACCTGCACCTGGTGCCCGGCTACAGGCCCGAGCTCAACCCGGACGAGCTGATCAACGCCGACATGAAACGCAACGTCAACGCCTCCCGCGCCCACAACGTCGACCGACTCACCCACGAGACCCGCCGGTTCCTGCGCCGCCGCCGACGTCAGCCGCACATCGTCCGCAGTTACTTCCAGGCACCACACGTCCGCTACACCGCTACGTAGGCAATCGAAGACTTTCCGCTCAATAAGTGCGCCGCACCGACGGCGAAATTCCACCGCGTACGATTGGCGTCAACCGGTGCCGGCGCACCGCCACGCGTCCGCCGCTTGCTTGGCGAAGTCCGGTTCCAGCTGTCCGTCCGCGTTCAGCGCCCGGCCGATGCCACGACGGAACGTGCGGCTGAACTCGGTGTAGCAGCGGGTGATCGGCCGCGGTCGGGCCCGCTCGACCGCAGCGCGGATCTGCGGGCTGAAAGCGCGCTTTGCGATGGTGTACGCGGACTGACGCGTCGGCGCGAAACCGCCGAGCTCCGACAGGATCAGCTGACTCGATGCGCTGGTGAGGAACTCGATGAGCGCCTGGGCGGCGCGTGGCTTCCCCGAGGTCGCGGAGATGGCCAGGTTCTGCCCGCCGAGCACGCTCGCCGTGGTGGGGGCGACGATCTTGAACGGCACCCGGTCGCCGACGTCATCCTGTGCGACTGGCCAGTTGCGCATGAAGAGGGTTCGTCCCGAGGCGAAGGCATCGACCGCCAGGTCTGCCGTCATCTGCCCGGCGTCGGCGGTCACCAGCCCGGGGTTCTTCGCCGCGGCGGCGAGGTTCGCGATCCCCTTGAGGTCCACCGGCGTGAAACTGATCGAGCCGTCGGGTGTGAGCAGCAACTGCCCGTTGGGGCCGACGACTTCGCCGCCGGCCGCCCAGATGGCCTCGAAGGCGGTGATCGTGAGCATCTCCTCGTCGGCGAGCTGTGCGGCGTTCGCGGCCACGATGGTCGGGAACGCGGTCCTCGCCGAGGGCAGCGGGGCCAGCGCCGCGGGTCCGAAGTAGGCATCCCACGACTCGGGTGCGGTGACGTCCTTCAGGTCGGACCGGTAGAACAGCAAGCCCGCGTCGGTGTTGAACGGCAGCGCCCACAGCTTTCCCTCCCACTTGCACGTGGCGATCACGTTGGGCAGGAAGTCGCTCAACTGCGTCTCGGAAAGCCTCGGGTGGGCCAGTTCCCGGACGTAACCTTCCTCGACGAACTCCGCCATCCACACCAAGTCGAGGACGTAGACGTCCGCGTTGTGCGGGCCGCCCGCCTTGGCGTCGTTCACCATGCGCTCGTGCTGCTGGTCTGTCTCGCCCGCCACGTAGTCGAACATGGCCGGGTTCTGCGGGTGCAACCGATTCCACTGCTCGACCAGCAGCGACCTCGGATCGTTCGGGCTGGGCACGAACGCAGTCATGATCCGCAGCTCTCCCGGCTCCAAGCCGGTCGGCTCAGGCCGGATGACCAAGCCGCCCCCGACGAGTACCGCGACCGCGAGCAGCACCCAGAACGCCCGGAGAGGCGGGCGCAGGGTGCGCCAGAGCCAGCCGGCAAGGTCAACGAAGCCGATGTTGGCGTTGTTCGGCTCACGCCACACCTTGGCGACGACCGTCGGCAACAGGTTGATGCCGACACTGGAGAGCACCAGCACCAAGCCGATCGGCAGCCAGCGCAACGCGGAACCGGCTCCGTCCGGCCCGTTCACCGACGCGACCGACTGAAGCGACAGCGCCGCGAGGGCGACAATGATCAGCAGGTAGACGGCGATGACGACGAGCCGGTAGCGAGGGCTCCAATGCCGCTGCTCCTGCTGGTGGTCGGGTTCCTCAGGATTGTTGTCCACTACCCCCACCTCCCGCACGTCGCGGTCAACGCTTATCACCGCGCGTCCCGAATGTCGCCCTCAAAATGCGGCTTGCCCTGCACCATCCCGCAAGTTTTCGAGCCCCATGCTTCCGCCGCCGACCGCTTCACCGTCGGCTGTACGCGGCCACCGGGTGAACGTAGCGGCAATCGCTTCCAGCCTGATGCCAGGTGGTAAGCCCGTACCCTGCTGATGGACCTCGGCGACCGGTTCGACGACCCTCGGTTCCTGCTCCGAGTTGATGGCGCCTCAAGTCGCTTCCCCGGTGTCAGGCGGTGGTCCAGGTCGACTTGCGGAACAAGCCGGACCCCCGCCTTGTGGTCAGGAGGGCGCTGTGGTGCCGTAGTCGTCGAGGTAGGCGTCGTAGATCCAGCCGAGGCGGCTCCCGTTGGCGTCGCGGATCCTAGTCCAGGTGTGTCTTGAATGTAACAGCGATTCGAGTTCATTCGATGGTTCCGGAAAGTATTTTCTGGTGAGTTTCTCTTATCTGTGTGCCGGGGAGGATGCCGAGTTCGTGATCGAGTCGATGGTGCAGCATGCGGTAGTGGGAGAGTGCTTCGGCTCGCCGTCCGCAGCGATTCAAGGCGAGCATGAGGCTTCCGGCGAGGTGTTCGTCGAGTGGATGGTCGGTCGCGAGGGCGGCGATGTCGGGTAGTAGCGTCAGGTGCATGCCGAGACGCAATCCGGCGTCGATGCGGTAGCGTTCGGCAACCACACGCTCGTATTCGAGGGCAGTGCGCATGTGGTCTGCCCACGGGCTGGTCAGATCGGTCAGCGCCTCGCCACGCCACAGCGCCAGTGCGCTGTCGAGCAAAAGCAGGGCCTTCTCGTCTGTGGCCGTGCGTGCTAATGAGACAAGGGATCGGAATCGGTGGAGGTCGATGGTCGTTTCGTCGACGTCCAGAACGTAACCGCTGCTGCGTCGGTTGATGTGGACTTGGTGCACGGCGGCGAGGATGTGGCGCAAACGGCAGAGGTAGCTATAAAGCGTTGCCTTGGCGGCACGCGTTGCGCGTTCTCCCCACACCCTTTCCACCAGACTGTCGGCGGAATGCGGTCGATTGGGTTCGACTAGCAGTACCTCCATAACCGAGCGCTGCCTGGCGTGCCCGAGAGCGAGTGGCTGTGTCGGTGTCAGGACGATCGTTTCCCCGAGCACGCCAAATCTGAGTTGCATCGTACTCCTGTTCATTGTCGTCGACGGGTATCCGTCCGTCTGCGGCTGCCATGGATCCGCCGAACGGTCGAACGGATCGTCGACCTGATCGTCGGTGCTCTCGCGGCTCCTGCCGCCAGGACGGCGAACCGCAGGCACGTCGCTTGGCTTCCTGGATAGCATCTGTGCGTTGTCCGGTGCCGGAGTCCGGGAGGCCGGACAAAGTTCTTCTGTCGGCAAGCCGCTCACCAGGGAGAGCCGTGCCACGAGTCGAACGACCGTTGGACCCCGACGGGGGTCCGCTGACCACGTTCGCCGCAGATCTGCGGAATTTGCGTCGCGAGGCGGGTGGTCCGACCTACCGTGAGTTGGCCCGCCGAACGGGGTATTCCACGACAACGCTGTCTGATGCGGCCTCCGGCCGGGCATTGCCGAGCCTGGCCGTGATGTCGGCCTATGTTGAGGCATGTGCCGGGGATGTGGAAGCGTGGCGGCGGCGTTGGCATGAAGTAGCGGCGTACCGGGCGGCACTCGAGACGGTCGCGCCGAATATCGTCGAATCGGCCGAAGACGACGGCGGGACGACGCCGTACGCGGGTCTTTCGGCTTTCGGTCCGGAGGACGCCGACTGGTTTTTCGGCCGGGAGCGGCTTACAGACGAACTGTTTGCTCGGGTGGCGGACCGGCCGTTTCTTGCGGTTTTCGGCGCTTCGGGAGTAGGGAAATCTTCCCTCCTTAGGGCAGGGTTACTGCCACGATTGCGTTCGGCGACGAGTGACCGGACGAAGCAGGCACTGCTGTTGACTCCTGGGGCGCACCCGATGGTGGAGATCGCGACCCGGCTCGCGCCGCTCATGGATGAGTCCTCGAAAGACGTTCTCGCGGCGTTGACCGCCAGCCCGCAGAGTTCGGGCAGGATCATGATGCGCGCGTTATCGAACACGCTGTCCAGGGAAGAGTTGGTCATCGTGGTCGACCAGTTCGAGGAAGTCTTCACGCTGTGCGGCGACGAGGTGGAGCGCGAATCGTTCATCACGGTCCTGACAGCCGTCGCTGGTGCCGGAGGAGGTCGTGTCCGGGTAGTGCTCGGAATCCGGGCCGACTTTTACGCAGATTGCGGTGTGCACGGTTCCCTGGTTGAGGCCATGCGCGATGCACAATTCACTGTCGGCCCCATGACCGTCGAGGAACTGCGTCGGACGATCACTCATCCTGCTCGCAAGGCCCAGTGCGCGGTGGAGAGCGGCCTGTTGATACATTTGGTATCCCACGCCCATTCCCAGCCTGGAGCTTTGCCGCTGTTGTCCCATGCGCTGCGGGAAACATGGCGCCGTCGCAAGGGCAACACCCTCACTTTGGCCGGGTTTCACGCCACTGGGGGCATCCAAGGTGCGCTCTCGACAACCGCCGAAGCGCTATACGCCGACCTGGACGATGCCAGCAAGCGTCTGGTACGTGACCTGTTCACACGACTGACAGCGCCGGGCGACAGGCATCAGGACACCAGGAGGCGCCTCCTGGTCGACGAACTGGACTTCAGTCCGGACCTCGATGTCCTGCTGGACCGCTTCGCACGTGCTCGCCTGATCACCCTCGACCACGACACCGTCGAGGTGAGCCACGAGATCCTGATCAACGCCTGGCCACGTCTGCGAGGCTGGCTCGACGAGGACCGCGAGGCGTTGCGCCTGCACCGCGCACTGACCCAAGCGGCACGACAGTGGGTAGAGCTAGACAGCGATCCGGGAGCGCTCTACCGCGGAGCGCGGCTCAGCTCGGCTCAAGAGTGGATGGCTTCCCGCAAACCCATGCTCACCACCACCGAGTCCGCGTTCCTCGATGCGAGCGTCGCTGCGGAACAACACCTGGTGCGCGCGTCCCGACGTAGAACACGTCGCCTCCGGCAGTTCGTTGCACTCCTGGCATCGCTACTCCTGCTCACAGGCGCAGCGCTCATCTATGCGGTACGCGCCGAACGCACGGCCACCGAGCAACGCAACGTCGCCCTGGTCCGCAAGACGCTCGTCGACGCAGCGGCCATACGAGACACCAATCCCGCACTCTCCCTCCAGTTGACACTGGCCGCGCACCGCCTTGCTCCCATGCCCGAAACCCGTAACGCCTTGTTCGGCGCGTTCACCACGCCTTTCGCGGCCAGGCTGCCCAGCGCGGGTGCTGTCGCGGCGACGTCCTCGGGGAATCTGATCGCGACCGTCCGCCCTGACCCAGAAGAGGCGGTCGAGTTATGGGACATATCCGACGCCGCCCAGGTCACCCGACTGTCGATCCTGACCAAGGCGAACTATCGTGACCGACAGGAGTTCGACGGTGGCCCCCGAACCGTCGAGATCAGCCCGGACGGGCGGGCACTCGCGACGATCGGAGCCCCCGGTGTGGTGCACTTGTGGGATATCGCCGATCCAGGGAAACCTGTTTACACCACGAGGATGATACTGGACGAATACGACGATGCCGGGATGCTCCAGACTGCCAGAACGGTCGCGTTCGACGCGACGTCTCGAATTATGGCCGTAGGTCACGAAAAATTCGACAACTTGCGAGGCGCGATGTCATTCTGGGATGTTTCGCGGCTCGACATGCCGGTGTTCATCGGTACTGTGTCCTCTCCTGGCTCCGATAGAGGTATCAGGTCGCTTACGGGGATTGTCAAGTTCGCCATGAGCGCCGATCGGAAAGTGGCGATGGTAACCAACGAAGGGCTCGAACTGCACTTATGGGACGCGGCCGACCCTCGACAACCAGTTGCGTTGCAGACCTGGCGGCCTGAGAACGGCGCCGTCACCGCTGTCGCATTCAGCCCGAGCGGCAGCACTTTGGCTGTGGCGACCGCCGCCGCGCGAACAGTCGAGCTCAGAGACCTCGGCCCGAACAGTCAATTCCGCGTCCGCTCCACGATCACGGGGCACACAGGGGCGATCGAGACGATCGCGTTCGCGCCCGACGGCCACACCCTCGCGACAGCCGGAGCCGACAAGACCGTGCGTCTCGTCGACCTGCCCGATCTCGACCATCCGCAGCACGCGTACACCCTCAACGGTCACGTCGACACCGTCACTGCACTCGCGTTTGCCCGAGGCGGGGACACCCTCCTCAGCGCCTCTCGGGACAACACTGCCCGCCTAGTCGATCTCACCGGCATGCCTACTTCCGGCCATCGGGTCCAGGCGCGATCCATTGCCCTCGGCCTCCACGGCACGACCATCCGAACAGTCATACAATTGGTTGACGGAAGCGTCGAGGTCTTCGAGGAGACGCCACGTAGACGCATGTACCGATTAGCGAAGCTGGAATTGGAGCCCGTCGGCGCCAGTCGCGTCGTGACTCTCAGTTCCGACGGAAGACTGCTCGGTGTGGTCACCGTCGAAGGAATAAAAAGCAATGCGGAGATTTGGGACCTCGTCGACCCGGCCCATCCGAAGCGAGTATTCAGTGGGTCTTCCCCGATTGTCATCTTCGCTCCGGACAACGAACATGTCGTCACCCATCATGAGTTCGATCGTTACCTAGAGGTGCGAGACAGAAATAATTTCAAGATTGTTGGCCGTACCGCGCAGACCTCGTTGGCCTACGGCGTCGGGCCCAACTACCGAGTGGCAATCGACAGTTCGTGGCACCATATTGCAATCGCAGACCAGTACAGCATAGATGTGCTGTCGCTGGAATATTCAGCGGCAAACCCGAAGCTAGTCTCGATGATCTCATTCCCCCCCTACGAACGTACCGGGCTGTCGAGGCCGGGGAGACCCGACGGCATTTTCGATGGCCAGGGGAATTTGATCGTCGTAGACGGTGCGAACCCGGCACGGATATGGCCTCTCGGTGATGGGGTCGAGCCGCCTGAGCCTGCCGATTCGATCCGCCTTGGCAGCCTCGTGGCCACCTCGGTGGCGGTGGACGAACAGACCCAAAGGATCCTGCTGGGCGGACAGGACGGCACCCTCCAACTGTGGAACACGGAGAACATCCGCGAACCGCAGGAACAAGCGGCGTTCCGCGCCCATGACGGCGCGATCAACGACCTCGCACTCACCCCCAACCGCCTCGGCGCGGTGACTGTCGGCAACGACTACTCGATCAGGTTCTGGGACCTCGACCTGGAACACATCGCCGACCGCATCTGCCAGTTAGCTCACCCTCGACTCACCACGCACGACTGGGAAACATACTTTCCGGGAGCGCTCTTCGAACCACCCTGCCCGACGCCCTGAATGCCATTAAAGCGTTGTGCTTGGCGATAACGTCGTCCGTGCAGGTCAAGCGGTGGGACTGTAAAACGAGCGGTTCTGTCGCTGATTGCGTGATCAATGACTTGAGGTCAAGGGCAGGTGGCGGATCCGGGGCGGCTATTGGTCGAGCAGAATCCGCTTGCGCAGCAGGGCGAAGCTCGCTCGCCCGTAGGTCTGCCGCTTGAGCAGCTTGATCTTGTTGACGACTCCTTCGGTGGGGCCGTTGGTGTGGGGCAGGGTAAGTCCGGCGACCACGGCGTCGTTGTCCTTGCGCAGACCGTGGACGAAGCGGTGCAGAGCGGGCAGGTCGTCGGCCAGGACCGCGTCGATCCAGGCATTGAGGTCCTGTCCTCGACGGTGGGTCAGGATTACGGCGAACTCGCGGATCCGCTGGGCGAGCGTCGTCATCGGCGGGCAGCTGGTGATCAGGTCGTCGAGATGGCGGCGATGATGCTCGGGCAGGTTCTCCGGTTTGCTCGTCAGCCAGGTGACCAGGCGTCGTGGCGAGGGCGGGACGCGGTCGGGTTCGGCGCGGCCTTGTTTGAGGTAGCGGACCAGGAGGTTGGCGCTGCCGGGGTAGCCCAGGGCGCGGATCTCGGCGAACAGGTGGGTGACAGGGACGTCGGGTTGCTGCGCGAGGCGGCGGCGTAGGTGGTCGCGGTAGGGGTCGACCATGCTGCGCCGGTAGGGCGGCGGGCGTCGCAACTGTTCGGCGGAGGGGATGCGGGTGTAGCGCTTGACGGTGTTGAGTGACACGCCAAGGCGTCGTGCGCATTCCAACAGTCCGACGCCCTGGTCCAGCAGGCCGTGGACCGCCGCGTGCCGCTGCAGGGTCCGCTCCTCCGCGGTCTTCGTGCGTCGCTCCGGTCCGACGTACCAACATGTGCTGTGCGCGGTCACGGTCTTCTCCACCGCTGCGACCAGGTTGTCCCACAGGTGCCACCGGTCACCGATCTGGACCGCGTCCGGGGCGCCTTGGCGAACGGCCTCGGCGTAGGTGGCCGAGCCGTCCGGGCAGACCATCCTCACGCCGGGATGCGCGCGCAGCCAGGCGGTCAGGGTCGCGGCCCTGCGGTCGGGCAGCACGTCGACGCGGCGGTGGGTGACCGCGTCGATCAGCACGGTCGCGTAGCGGCGACCGCGCCGCAGGGCGAAGTCGTCGACCCCGAGCACCTCCACCACCCCGACCGGTGGATCGGGCAGAGCGTGCACCAACCGCAGCAGCGTGCTTCGACTGGCAGGCAGTCCGAGACCGGCGGCCAGGCGCGCCCCGGTTCTGCCCGCCAACATCAACCCGATGCGCTCCAACGCGGTGCGCGACAACAGCGTGCGGCGCGCGTGCCCTACGGTCAGACCGTCGACCTGCTCGACGAACGTCCCCAACGCACAGCCCTGGTCGTCGCAGAAGAACCGACGCACCCGTAATCGCAGCACCACCGGCCGGCCTGCCACCGGGGCATCGTCCAGCTTCCGGTCATAGCGGCTGTGCACTCGATCTGACCGGACACCACAGGAAGGGCAGCGCGCGGTCTTCACCGTTGTGCACGCCCAGATCCGCACGCCCGCCGAGGTCGGCTCGACTCGCTCCACCACCACGTCAGCAAGGTGCGGAAGCAGGGCTGCCAACCAGTCACGATCACACCCCGACCATGATCACAGACCCGCTATACCTGCCAGCAGCCACCCGAACTCGTTGATCACGCAATCAGCGACAGAACCGCTCGTTTGACAGACCCGCCGTCGGCTGTACCGCTTGCGCCGCGGTCGCCCGGTGCCGGGTGCCGGGTGCCCGGCACGGTTGCGCTGACCGGTTGAACTCGAGGAGTACATCGCGGACCCGACCGTACCGTCGTGCCTTGGACACGCCTCGCCGGTCGGTGGACACGGACGTCGAGCAGCCACGGCCGTGGTGGTCCGACCGCCTATCGCGCGGACCGTGATCCGTTCAAACTGAACGGCCCTCGGCGTGCGTCGCCACGGGCTTTGGCGATCGGAGGGCGCAACACGCGGGCGAGGTGGTACAGAATGGTGATTTTGAATCAAAGCGAGCCGTTCGGTGCTTCGATTCGTTCAGATCACGGATCCGCCGGCTTCAGTGCCCAGTTTGACATGAGCTGAAAGTCTGATGCTATTATCGGCCCGATGGGCCACTTTGGTCGACTCATTTGATCGGGTTTGCTGGATGCTGTCCTGTCTTCGCTGTCGAGCAGGTGTGGTCAAGTAGGGAGAGTCGTCATGTCCCCTGTGCGTGCCCTGCGGGCGATCTTCGGTGGTCAGGACGCGCCCGCCGCGGCAGTGGTTTCGCCCCACGACCGGGACTACGAGGCTCCGGTTCTGGCCGACTTGGGCGAGATTCGCGATGTGGTGCTGGGCAATTCGTCCAGTGGCAACGGCGACGCTAACTCGCAGTACTACTGGTAGGAACTGCGCGTGCTATCGATCTCCGAGCCTGGTCGTACCTCGATGCGCGAGCCCGGGGTCGTGGTGGTCTGGCCACCGTTGCCGGGTCCATCGGTGTCGCTGCCCCCCGGTGTCGAAGAGGTGTGGCCTGACCGTCCGGGTCTGTGGCACAGCGGTGGTTGGCACGTCGGCGAGTTCCGGACCATGCGGTATCGCGATGCCGGGTTGCTCGTCCTGGGTCATTGCTTCGCCGGAGAAGAGCGGTTGGCGGCAGATTTTCGCGGTGCCGTGGAACAACGCCGTTTCGACGTGCTCGGCCGGTGGTCGGGCAGTTATTCGACCGTGGTGCTCCACGATCACGGCGTGACCGTCGCCGTGGACCTCGCGGGCCAAATCCCATTCTACCACTTCTCCGCACCCGGCCGGGTAGTGGTCGGGTCGACCCTGTCCTTGACGACTGCGGCGGCCGGGTTTCGCGGTGAACCGGACTTCCTCGCGGTGGCCGCGCGGGTGTTCTGCCCGGACGTGCCGGCGTTGGTCGGCGACCGGTCGGTGGTCAAGGGCGTCCGACGGCTCGGCGGCGGTCTGCTGCTCACCGCCGCGGCGGACGCCCGGCCGCAGGTGCGGTCCGGCGAGGCGCTGCTGCCGGATCCGGGGGTGACGGCCGAGGACGCCGCGATGGTGCTGCGTTCCGCGCTGACGGCCGCCGTGGCGGCGCGGGTGGCGGACGGTCGGTCCGTGTCCGCTGACTTCAGCGGGGGCGCGGACTCGACCTCGATCGCGTTCCTCGCGGCGCGTCAGCTGTCGGGGCCGCTCCGGGTTTTCAATTACCACAATCCTCTCGCACCGGCGCACGACCTGGAGTACGCCGAGCGCTATGCGCGGCTGGATTCCAGACTCCGGTTGGAAGTCGTGCTCGGCCGTTCGGACACGCTCACCTACCGAGGGCTGGCCGACGTCGTGGCGGGAGACTTGCCCGACCAGGCCGCGGTCGCAGACGCCCGCACCGAGTTGCGCCTCAGCCGGATCGCTGCGGCGGGAGGACTGCTGCACTTGGGCGGTGAAGGTGCCGACGCGCTGCTGGTCCCCGCGCCGTCCTACCTCGCGGACCTCGCACGGCGTGGCGCGGTGCGAGGGCTGGCGGCGCAGGTGCTGGCGGCGAGCCGGGATCGCTACGTGTCGCCTTCCGTCGTGTTGAAGCAGTTGATCCGAACGGCCGGCACATCGATGCCGCGCGCGTTCAGAGGGCTCGCCGCCCAGTTGGAACGGCCGGCGCCGCAGGCGATGCAGTGGCTGGACGCGATCTCCTGGTGGACCGGCCCCGGCGCCGCATCCCCCTGGCTCACCGAGCGGGCACGACGAGAGCTGTCCGATGTCGCCTACGACCTGTCCAGGCAACGCGATCTCCAGCCGCGAGGCGTCGGAATCGCGGACGCCGCCGCGTTGCACGACCTGCGGGCCGCGGGCGCCGTGCACCGACGGCTCGTGGAAACCGCACGCAGGCACGGGATCTGGCCTCAAGCGCCGTTCCTCGACAACGACGTGATCCGGGCGTGCACGAAGGTCGGCGCCGCGCTCAAGGTCCCGGACGAGCGGCCCAAGCCGTTGCTCCGCAAGGCGATGGAGGGTCTCGTGCCGGCGCCGGTCTTCGCCCGACGCACGAAGGGCAACTACATCGGTGAAGATTACCTCGGCGTGCGGGCGGCGGTGCGGAGCTTGACGGCGTTCCTCTCGACGTCCCATGTCGCTGACCTCGGGTTGGTGGATCCGGAGGCGGTGATCAGGTCGGTGGAGCAGGCTGGCACTGGTGCGCCGGCGCCGTTGCCCGCGTTGAACCGCTTGCTGGGCGTCGAGGTGTGGTTGCGTGGGCTCGCCGATGCAGGCCCAGGCCGCTGAGAGGATCGTGATGGCCATCAGACTGGGCATTCCGGAGCACGTGCAGGACGTCAGTCAGCCGACTGGCGGTGGGGTGCTGCTCGACCTGAACTCCGGGCGATGTTATGCGATGAACCCGACCGCATACGAATTGTGGCGGGAGTGGCACCGTTCGGGTGATTTTGATCTGGGGTTCCAGGCCGTGGCGGACCGAGACCCCGATTATTGCGGAGAGCGGTTCCGGTCGGACTCGCGGCGATTGGCCGATGATCTTTTGCGGAAAGGACTTCTGATCACCGTTCCGGAGGTTTCGCGTCGACCGGGTGGTGTGGTAAGGGTGGTCGTCCGTTGTTCGGAATCAGTGGGCTCTGAGCTGTCCGGACTCGCGCTCGTGGCGCTTTTGGTCATGCCTCTTGCGCTGCTACTGGTACGCATGCCGTTCCGGCTGACGGTGTGGCTCACCGGCTGGTTGCGGGAGTACTGGTGCTGCGGCGAAGCCACACCGGAACAGGCGCTGTCGGCAATCCTGGCCACGCGGTCTACCACGCGATACCATCCGGGTCGGATCGCCTGTCTGGAACTCTCGCTCGGTGCCGTGCTGATTCTCGCGGTTCGCCGGCGACACCTCTCCCTGGTGATCGGTGTCGCCGACAACCCGTGCCGCTTTCACGCATGGGTGGAGACCAAGGGCGGCCCACTCGGTTATCCGACCGATGCGGACATCGCCGAATTTCGGCCGATCTGCACCTTGTGAGCGCGTCCTCCAGGGTCATTTCGGTAAGGGTGGGGGCGAGTCGATCTGCCGCGCTCAGAACCCGCCGTTGATCACAGACAGGACGTGGCTGCCACTCACTGCCCAGGTCAAAACCATGATCAGCACGATGATCCCGACCCTGATCTGCTTCCTGGAGATGACGCCCGCGCCCGAGCACTCGAACTTGTAGTGGAGTTTCACGGTGATTCTTCCCTACTTCCCAAACTCGGCAAGTCCCGGCGGTGATGGGGGTTGGAACACAGTGTGCCCACTTGCGGCGAGGTCCTCAACCGACCTGGCGGTCGATCCGGCCGGTTGTCGACCTGTGCCCCGTGGACGGTCTGAAAAACTGTCTCGGAACGTTGTTCAGTCTGTCGCGTGGCCCGCTAGCCATTGAATCCACGGACCGGCCTGAGAGCCTGGTTCAGTTTGATTTCAACGCTTTCGACCCACGGCGGGCGGAAGGTCGCACCCACGGCGGATGGCCGCTTGTCAAGAGGCGTCGTCGTCTGGCGCCGCCGCTATGTCGACTGGCGCGATCTGGATCTCCCGTCACCCGCTCCGGCGTACACTGACTAGGCTGCGGCATTCCGTTGAAATTGAAGTCGATCCTGCCTGTGGTCGGCTTCGCGGTTACGAATCGCATACCGGGCCCGGCTGAAATGGAGACCGGACCGAGGATGCGTCCGGCGCGTTTGCGAACGGAAAGATCTTGAAAAACTTTTCGCGCGTGCGGATTAGCCGTCGGTGTCGGGCTGCCCGGAAGTTCAAGCGTTCGGGCGATGGCCGGGCTGCACCGCGTAAGTACCGTGGGGAATCGCTCGCCGTCCGGCCAAGTATGGGAGACCGGCATGGTCAGTGCAGGGGGCACCGATTGGGAGCGTTACTCCGCTTGCCACTTCGAGGATCCGAATACCGGCTTGGCGGTGGACGTGAGCCCGGCGGGGATCACGGTCGATCACCTCGACGGCCTGGCTCCGTCGATGGCCCGCGCGTTCGACGCGATGGCGGCGCTCGAGCGCGGTTCCGTCGTGAACCCCGACGAGGGAAGGGCCGTCGGCCATTACTGGCTGCGCGCGCCCGATCTGGCTCCCGACCCCGAGGTGGCCGCCGCGATCAAGTCGAGCCTGGCGATGCCGGCCGAGTTCGTATCCCTGGCCCGTGCCGAGGGTTGGCGGACCGTGCTGCACGTCGGGATCGGCGGCTCGACCACCGGCCCTCAATTCCTCTGCGACGCGTGGAGCGATCAGACCGACGGCCTCGAGGTGCGGTTCCTCGACAATGCCGACCCGGACGGGGTGGACCGGGCACTCCGGGGCCTGTCGGGCGGACTGCGGCGCACGGTCGTGTCCGTCGTGTCGAAGTCGGGCATCACGCCGACTCCGTTGGAGGTGGTGCGTGAGCTGGAACGTGCCTACCGGGCCGCGGACGTCGACTTCGCCTCACGTGCGGTGGCGACCACGATGGCAGGCAGCGCGCTCGCGGTCCACGCGACGGACAACGGCTGGCGCGCAGTCTTCCCGTTGTGGGACTGGGTGGGAGGTCGCACGTCGGTCACCTCGCTTGTCGGGTTGTTGCCCGCGGCCCTTGCCGGTGCCGACACCGACTGCTTCCTGTCCGGCGCCGCGGCCGTGGACGCGCTCACCAGGGTGCCGGACCTCCGCCGCAACCCGGCCGCGCTGCTCGCCGCGACGTGGCACCACCTCGGCAACGGACGCGGCGACCGGGCCATGGTCGTCCTGCCGTACCGGGATCGGCTGGCGTTGTTGCCGAGGTGGGTGCAGCAGTTGGTGATGGAATCGGTGGGCAAGGAACTCGACCGCGGCGGTCGCGTGGTGCGTCAAGGGCTCACTGTGCATGGCCACAAGGGTGTCACCGACCAGCACTCCTACCTCCAGCAGTTGAAGGACGGCAGGGACGACTCGTTCGTCACCTTCGTCGCCGCGCACCGGGGCAGTCGAGCCGCCGGCGCCGGGGACCCCGACCTGGCGGAACACCTGTTCTCCGGCTTGGTCGGCACGCTGGAAAGTCTGGCGCGCAAGAGCCGACCGGCAGTGGTGATCACCGTCCCGGACTACCGCGAACGTTCGATCGGTGCGCTGGTGGCGTTGTTCGAACGGGCGGTCGGCCTCTACGCCGAGCTGATCGACGTCAACGCCTACCACCAGCCCGGTGTCGACAAGCACGTCGCGCTCCCGGTGCTTGATCTGCGACGGGAGGCGTTGGCGCACCTGGCGAAGACCCGCGCCCCACTGACAGCCTTCGAGCTCGCCTCCGCGTTGGGGTGCGCGGAGCGGGCGGTCACCGTCCATCGCCTGCTGGCGCACCTGGCGACAGCACGCCCCGAGCTGGTCGGCGTACTGCCGGGCGGTTCTCCCGCGAAAACCCGTTTCCACGTGGTGGGTAACGACGCCGATGCCTGACCACGCCGACCGGGACACTGTCGTCCTACCAGCCACGCTCATCCGCGACCTGCTCGATTTCGTGACGGACCGCTATCCGACCAAGTCCTTCGGCTACCTGGTGGCCCCACGCGGGCAGTCGCAGCCGACGGAGTTCGTCGGCTTCGAGGACAACATCCGGAACACCGACCAGTGGCGAGCGGACTTCGAGTCGCGCGGTCGATACTTCGTCGACCACTCGGACGCGGGTTTCGTCGCCACGGAGGAGGAATCGTGGCGAGTGCAGAAGCAGCTCATGGAACGCGATCTGTACGAGGTCGCGATGTTCCATACTCACCGGCGCCATCCGGGCAACTTCTCCGAGATCGACTACGACCTGCACATCAGCAGGGTCCCCGGCTTGTGGCACGTGATCATCTCGCTGCGCAACCCGCGTCAGCCGCAGATCCGGGCATTCGCCGTGTCCGGGGAGGGCGTGCGCGAGATGCACGTCGTATCACCGCATCAACCCCACGAGGTGGAACGCGCCCAGGGTCGTTCCCTCGATGCGGCGGTAGCGGCTCTGGCCCTGTCCGGAGACGGACGCCCCCGGTGTCGCGACTCGGCCGTGGTGCTCCGCGCCGTCGAAGTGCTGAAATGGCTACCTGACCGGGGACCGTACGAGGAACACGTGGTCAGTGGGTTGTTCCTGGGTGCGGGCGAGCGGTTCGACGAGTTCATCGCCCCCGACCTGGTGCGGGTTGACGGCGGCGCGTTTGAGATGGGGTCGGATCCGGCCTCCGCGAGGCACTTCTGCGGGGAGACACCGCGCCACCAGGTGGTCCTGTCGCCTCTCCTGCTGTCCCGCTTCGCCGTGACCAATGGTCAGTACGCCCGGTTCGATCCCGCACGGGCGACGTCGGCGGCGGAACGCGATCTGCCGGTGGTCGGTGTCTCGTGGCACGATGCGGCGCTCTTCGCGGCCTGGATGGGCGGCCGACTGCCGACCGAGGCGGAGTGGGAACGTGCCTGCGGCAACGGCTCGCCGGACCAGTGGTGCTGTCCCGAACCGCTGCTGCCACGACATGCCTGGTACAGCGAAAACGCGCACGGCGAACCTCACGTCGTCGGCACGCGGAAGCCCAACGACCTGGGATTGCACGATATGCACGGCAACGTGTGGGAGTGGTGCGCGGACGACTTCCGGCCGGACTTCTACGCCCGGTCGCCCCGGCACGACCCGATCGCGACGGGCTCGACGGCCGGCACCGCACGTGCGCCGGACAAGGTGTCGCGCGGCGGCAGCTTCCTGTCCCTGCCCGAGATGTGCCGCACCCGCTTCCGGCTGCACGATCCGGCCGGCTATTCGGCGGGTGACCTCGGGTTCCGTATGGCCGGCACGCCCCGACCCGACAACGGAGGTCGATCGCGTGATTGACGTCACTCTTGGTGCTTCACTGGTGGGTTACCTACCCGACGGCGATCAGTCGTACGGACACCGGTCGGTCGCACTGACGGCCAGCACCTGGCCGGAGACGGTGCGGGAGATCCGGTCGAGATTCGAGAAGCTCGGCGAGCGGCTGTTCGACGAGTCGGGACGGCTGCGGACCGGCTTCGTGGTGGCGGTCAATGACGAGATCGTCCGAGGTCCGGACGGGCCGCGACTGCTCGGCCCCGGTGACCGGTTGTACTTGTTCGCACAGATCGCCGGAGGATGAGATGACCTTGTCGCTGCACAACCGCGGCCTCGGCACCGGTAAGCTGACCAGGTTGCACCGGATGCTGTACCAATACGGCAACCGCAACGGCACCCTGCTGCTGCTGCCCTACGACCACGGCCTGGAGCACGGCCCGCGTGACTTCGCGGCGAACCCGGAGTCCGCCGATCCGCATTACGTCCTCGACCTCGCGATCCGAGCCAGGTTCAACGGCGTCGCCCTGCAGATAGGGCAGGCCCGCAAGTGCTACGCGTCGTTCGCCGGGCGGATCCCGCTGGTGGTCAAGCTGAACGGAAAAACTGAGATCCCCTCGGACGATGCGCCGCTGTCGCCGCTGAACGCGACGGTCGAAGAAGCGGTCTCGCTCGGGGCGGACGCGGTCGGGTACACCCTGTACGTCGGGTCGTCACGCCAAGCGGACGATTTTACGGCTTTCCGCAGCGTCCGACAGGAATGCGAACGATACGGTATACCTCTGATCGTGTGGGCGTATCCGAGAGGGGCGGATATCGCCCGAAAGGGTGGGCGCGACTCGTTCTATGCTGTCGACTACGCGGCTCGGGTCGCGGCCGAACTCGGCGCCGATGTGGTGAAGGTTAACTGGCCTTCCCCGGTGACGTCGCCTCAAGTTCCGGAGGAGTACCGGGTGCACTTGTCCGATGCGGACCGGATCTCGGCGATCGTCCGGTCCGCGGGCAGTGCGCTCGTGTTGTTGTCCGGCGGCGACCTGGCGGACACGGCGGTGCTGCTCGAACGGGCCGGGATCGCGCTGCGGGCGGGCGCGGTCGGGCTGATCTTCGGCCGGAACGTGCTCAAGCGGACGAGCGGTGAGGCGTTGGAGTTCGCCGAGCAACTTCGCGGAGTGCTCAGGCGATCACCGGAAGGCCAGGCAGGCGGCGGGGTCGATGGACAGGAGTGGAGCGTGGTTGGGCGTCCAGACGCATCCGGGGTGGCCGGTGACCGCTGAACTGCACTGTTCAGCCGTCCTGTTCGACCTGGACGGTGTGCTCGTGCGGTCGACGGACTCGGTTCGCCGATCGTGGACTGAGTGGGCCCGACGGCAGGGCCTGGACCCGGAGCTGGTCCTGGCCGCGAGCAGCGGGGTGCGGTCGGCGGACACCATCCGGCAGGTCGCGCCCTCGCTCGACGCCGTGGCGGAAGCCGCCCGGCTGGAGGCGGCGCAGGCTGTGGACGTCACCGACGTGGTCGCGGTTCCCGGCGCGGCAGCCCTGCTCGACGGGTTGACTCGGCCCGAGTGGGCTGTGGTGACCTCCGGCACCAAGCCGTTGGCGGCCGCCCGGCTGCGCGCGGCGGGCTTGGCGGCGCCCGAGGTGCTGGTGACCGCGGAACGGGTCGAGCGCGGCAAACCCGATCCCGCCGGCTACATGCTCGCCGCACGGCTGCTCGGCACATCCCCCGGGGATTGCATCGTCGTGGAGGACGCCGAGGCGGGGGTCGAGGCGGGCCGCCGCGCGGGCATGAGGGTTATCGGCGTGGCCGACGGGCACGGATCGGCGCACCTGGCCGGTGCCGACCTCGTCGTTGAGTCCCTTGCCGACCTCGGCGTAACCGGTCGTTCGGACGATGGCTTCTTGATTCGGATCACACGGACGGACGGACTATGAAGGCTCACCCCTCATCCGCGGTCGCGGTGACACCAACCGTCGAGTACGCGGTCTCACAGGTGCACATCCCGGCGCGCGACGACGGCACCTCGCCGGAACTCGCACGTACCGCGGCAAAGCTCGCCGACCGACTCGGCGTGAGGCGGATCTGGCACGTCAACAGCACCGCGACCGGTGGTGGAGTGGCCGAATTGCTCTGGTCGGGTATCGCCCGGCAGCAGGCACTCGGTCTGCCTGTCGGCTGGCTGATCGCCGACGCGGAACCGGCGTTCTTCCAGCTCACCAAACGCATCCACCACGGCCTGCACGGGCGGGTGGACCACGCGTTCACCGAGCACGACGCACGGCTGTACGAAGTGAGCACCACCCGCTCCGCCGCGCAGCTGGCGGAGTTCGTGCGGCCAGGCGACCTGGTGGTCCTGCACGACCCGCAGACCGTAGGCCTCGCGCCGCACCTGGTCGCCGGGGGAGTGAAGGTGGCTTGGCGGTGCCACATCGGCACCAGGGCCAACGTGCCTGCCGTTGCCGCGACCTGGGCCTTCCTGCGTCGCTACGTCGAGGCCGCTCCGCGCTGCGTGTTCACGGTGGCGGATTACGCGCCCGGATACCTGGCTCCCGGCCGGGTCACGGTGATCACGCCGTCCATCGACCCCGAGTCCCCGAAAAACCGCCACCTGTCGCAGGCGGAGTGCGTGGAACTGCTCGCGGGCATCGGGCTGCTTCGGTCGCCCGACCTCGCGACCGGTGCTCCGAACCAGGGGGACGATCCGGTCGGCTACGTAGTGCAGGACCAACCGCTTCCCGAAGGCGTCCCGGTGGTGACCCAGGTGTCCCGCTGGGATCCGCTCAAGGACCTCGCGGGCGTGCTGCGCGCGTTCGCCGAAGGTATCGCCCCGCACTCGCCGGCTCACCTGCTGTTCGCGGGGCCCGACCCGGCCGACATCCCGGACGACCCCGAGGGCGCCGGTGTGTTCGCGCAGCTGCGTGCGTTGCGACAGGCGCTGCCGGCGGAGATCCGCCGCCGGGTGCACCTCGCGGTGCTCACGCTGCGCCACCAAACGGCCAACGCGCTGGCGGTGAACGCGATCCAGCGCTATTCCACCGTAGTGGTGCAGAAGAGCCTGGAAGAGGGTTTCGGTCTGACCGCCACCGAGGCGATGTGGAAATCGCGTCCGATTGTCGCATCGGCTGTGGGTGGATTGCTCACCCAGTTGACGCACGGGGCGCAAGGGCTGCTCGTGGAGCCGGACGACCTGACCGGTTTTGCGGACGCGGTGTCCGGCTTGCTCGCGAATCCGGTGCGGGCCGCGGAGTTGGGTGCGGCGGCGCACCGCCGATGTCGTGAGGAGTTCCTCGCCGAACGAGAGTCGGCGGACTACCTCGCGCTCTACGACAGGATGTCGGGAAACTGATCACCGTATTTTTGCGGCAACGACGGGTTCCACTTTGTCGACGTGTCCGATTCGTAGTGGATCGTGATCCGGTACCGCTTCAATTTGAACTCCCCTGTGTTAATCTGACGGCTCCGAGGTGGATTTCACGGAAGTGCCTGGGGGTGTCGAAGTGATCGAGGCGCGTGAACTCCTCGGGCCGGCCGGCGGGGCGCGCGACGCGAACCGCAGGCGGATGCTTATCGAGATCATGATCAAGGCTGACCGCCAATCCCGGATCGCTCGGCGCAGCGGTCTGTCGCAGGCATCGGTATCGACGGCAGTGCAGGAACTCGCCGAACAGGGCGTGCTGGAGAGCGACCGGGGACAGGAGAAGGTCCGCGGACGCAGCGCCCAGGTCAGGCTCGCGCCGATCCGCGGTGTGGCGGTGGGCATCGACATCAGCCACGACCACGTCACCGTGGTCGCCCGAAGGGTGGACCAGCGCTACGACCACGTGTCGGTGCAGCAGAGGAGTGACGGCGCCAACCGCGGCCTGGGCAGGCTCATGCCGATCATCAAGACGATGATCGCGGAAGCGGTGGAGGAAACCGGGCAGACGCTGGATGACGTGGTGTCCGCGGGAGTCTCGGTGCCCCGGATGATCGACCCGCGCACCGGGCGGTTTACCACGCCGGTGCTGTTGCCGTGGCGTGAAGACGAGCAGCCCGCCGACGAGCTGGCCCGATACTTGGGCATTCACGTCGCGATCGACAACGATGCCAACCTCGGCGCGATGGCCGAGCAGATCTACGGCATGGACGAACCCGCGGAGACCGTGGTGTACGTCAAGGCCACCAACGGTGTCGGCGTCGGCATCATGATCGGCGACATGCTCTACCGCGGCCACCGCGGCATGGCGGGGGAGATCGGGCACCTCACCATCGACCGCGAAGGCGACGTGTGCGAGTGCGGCGGACGTGGTTGTCTCGACACGATCGTCGGCTCCGGGTCACTGCTCGCGGAGGTCCGCACGTCGCACCGCGGCAGCACCACCGACGTGCCGGTGAGCCTGCCGTCGCTGATCGAGAAAGCACACGCACGGGATGCGGTGTGCATGCGCGTTCTGCAGGACGCGGGTCGGACCCTCGGGATCGCGCTCGCCCAGCTGTGCAACCTGATCAACCCGCGGATCATCGTGCTCGGCGGTGAACTGGCCACAGGCAAGGAGCTCGTGCTCGAACCCTGTCGGCAGGAGTTACAGCGCTACGCCCTGACCGGAGCGGTGAATCACCGGGAAGGCTTCCTGTTGCGGTTGAGCCAGCTCAGCCCTTACACCGAGGCACACGGTGCGCTGATCCTCGGTCTGCGCTCGTGCCAGCTCGAAGAGAGCGGCGTCGAGTGACCGCAGGGATCGTGTTCCGCTGATCGGCTTTTGTTCCGACCCCGCAACCTGTGGGGTGCCAATAGTCGGCCATACGGTCTGACCTGCACTTATGCGGCTGTGGGCTCGTACTCGTTGATCAGGCCGCCGAGGATTGGTCGTCGACGTATCGACGTGCAACCTGGCTCTGCGATCGGCTGGTCTGGTTGTGGTGGCGAGAGTTGCAGTGCTCTGTGTGGTCTGCGGTGGTTGTAGTGGGCCGCGTAGCGGTTCAACACGGTCCGGAGGTGGTGTTCGTTGATGATGAGCAGTCGGTCGGTGACTTCTCGCCTGACGGTTCCGATGAACCTTTCGGCGTAGCAGTTGGCCCTGTGCTTGCCGAAAATGTCGTCCGTGCAGGTCAGGCGGCGTGGTGGTACTCGTTGAGGATGCCGCCCAGTCGTTGCCGACGGCGGATGTCGAGGCGGGGGAGGGTCGCCTGATCGGTGACGGCTGGTGGCAGGGCGCGGAGTGGTCGTGCGTTGTTGATGCCTTGGTGGGGGCGGTGGTTGTTGTAGAACTGCTCGTACTCGCGTAGGGCGTGGAGTAGATGCTGCTGGTTCCGGATGAGGGAGTTCGCGTCGGCAGCTGCGGATCCAGCGTTCCATGATCGCGTTCATCCGAGGGATGCGGACTCCGCTGAGGACGGCCTGGATGCCGGCGTCGGTGAGGACGGCGTCGAATAGTGCCGGGTACTTGCCGGCGCGGTCGCGGATCAGGAATCGCGCGTGTTTGCCCGCGTCGTCGAGGTCCATGGCGAGGTTCCTGGCGGCTTGGGCGACCCAGGAGGCGGTGGGGTGTGCGGTGGCGCCGAGGACTCGGATCCGCGGCTCGTGTGCTCGATCACCGCGAGTACGTAGAGGCGGGTGCCGTTCAGGGTGGTGGTCTCGAAGAAGTCGCAGGCCAGGAGCGCGTCGGCTTGGGAGCGGAGGAAGGCCGACCAGGTCGTCGTGGTGCGTTCGGGTGCCGGGTCGACCCCGGCGTCCTTAAGGATTTGCCAGACGGTGGAGGCTGCGACCTTGATGCCGAGGACGAGGAGTTCGCCGTGGAGGCGGCGATAGCCCCAGGTCGGATTCTCTCGTGCCAGGCGCAGCACCAGGAGTCGGATCGAGCGGATGGTTCGTGGTCGGCCGGGCCGCTTGGGGCGGCAGCTGGCTGCGTGGCGGTGGGCGAGGAGGTCTCGGTGCCACCGGAGCACCGTCTCTGGGCGACCAGTAGTCGGAGCCGACGAAGCGCATCGACCGGGAGTCGGTGCAGCAGTGCCGCGAGGAATGCCCGGTCCGCGGGGGAGAACCGTGGGCGAGCGTCTCCGAGTTGGCGTTCCAGGACTATGATCTGGTGGCGCAGCGCCAGGATCTCCGCGTCCTTGTCCTGGTCGCTCAGGGGCAGCAGGCGCAGCAACGCGAACGCGTTGGTCACGCTCAGATAGGCCAGTCGGAGTAGCATAGTCGGTCATCATGCCGTGTCAGCCGAGGACGCTGCGGACCTACAGTCGTACTCACGAGCACCTCGGCCCCTCACGCTACGCACGGCTTCAACCTGCATGGATGGAGTTATCGGCAGGCACAGCGTGGGAGCGGACACTGGGAGCAGAATGGGAGCCGCCGGACGCGTTCGACAGCATTGAATCGCATTCAACGGCACCCAATAGCTGCATTTTTCCTGCGGTAATTACATCTTCGCTGGTAGAGGCTTTGTTTCGGCTTCATTCACACCGAAGTGCTCTTCGAACTGCGCTCAACTGCGCCGAACGACGCGAAAACGCAGGTCAACGGCAGTGAACGGCATGGTGGTCGGACTGTGCTCCCGGGTGAGCACTTCTGCAACTCCGAAGTGCTCAGCTAGAGTTGTAACTGCTTCATTTCGGCGTTCGTTCGATTTCGTATTTCGTATGTGAGTTAGGCAGCTGAGGGGGCGTACTCGTTGATCAGGCGGTCGAGGACAGTTCGGCGACGTATCGAGGTTTAGCCCGGTTCTGCGATGGGTGTTCCGGTCGTGGTGGTGCGAGTTGGCGGGCTTGGTGAGGTCGGCGGTGGCTGTAGTGGGCCGCGTAGCGGTCCGGCACCGCCCGCAGGTGGTGTTCGTCGCCGTCGAGTTGATGCATCGTCCCGACGACCACTCGGTTGTGAGGGCGTTTGTCCGTCATGTCCGGGGTGACGAACGTCGTGATGCGCCGTAGGTGCTGGTGGTTTTGATCAGGGTGGTGCTGGGCTTGTGGGTGGTGGGCCAGAGTTGGATGAGGTAGTGCTCGACGGGGGCGAGGACGGCGAGGTCGACGGCGGTGTCGCGTCCGGTGGCGTAGACGCGCGCGTGGTAGTGACCTGGCTGGTTGGTGAGTGGTGCGCGTAGTGCGTCCGGGACGTCGGTCATGAGCGCTGTGATGTGGAGTCGGCCGGTGGGGGCGTGGACGGTGACTTCGGCGATGTCTTCCCACGGGTCGGGTTGTGGTGGTGGAGCGCTGGTGTGGCGCTCCACCACGAGTTCGACGGGTCCTGTGTGGATTCCGGTGGTGATGGCGAGGATGCCGGGGGCGGTGGTGGCGAGGCCGTTGTCGTGCCAGGTCAGGCGTCCGCCGTCTTCGGGGTAGGTGCCGTCGTCGAGGAGGAAGAACTGGTGGTGGCTGACGGGCACTGTGCCGTGGTGGCGGGCGTCTGGTTGGGTCACGCGGTGTCCTCGCTTACCGGGCCGGGGTTGGTTGGTCAGTCGATCTGGACGTGGAAGGGGTCGGAGTTGACGATGCGATTGTCGCGGTAGAAGGCGTTGAGTTCACGCCCGCCCTGTTCGTTGTCGTTCTCGTCGATCATCCTGGCGGAGTAGAGGCCGCCGGAGAGGTAGGCGCCCTGGTTGGTGGAGGCGAAGGGGTACTCGTCGCATTGGTGTCCCGGTGGGCGGGGCAGGCTGGACGGGCAGGCGATGCTGCGGTTCCGGTTGATCAGGGCGGCGTTGGTCTGGCGGGTGAGTGGTCGTCCGCTGGTGGGGGAGCCGGGTAGCCCGGCGGCCTGGGCGTCGCGGATGTGGGTGGCCAGTTCGCCGTTGGCGGCGGTGGTGTAGTGCAGGGTCGGGGTGTGCCGGGACAGTGCGCATCCGGCGGTGGCGTTGGGAGTGGAGGTGTCGCATCGCACCGCTTCGCTGGTGAAGGTCACCGGTGGGGAGGGGATGGATCCCATCTGGCCGAAGACGATGGTCCACCGGCTCTGCTCGGCCACGACCTGGCCGGTGGTGCCGGGCACGACGGCGGAGGTCATGGTCGACGTGCCGGAGGGGTTGTCCGACAGCAGTCGGAACGGGAAGTCGGCGGCGCTCACGGTGCACTCGACGGGGCAGGAGGCGGTGGCCTCGGGGATTACGCTGGCGATGTCGCCCCACCCACGCAGCCAGACGACCTGGATGTTGTGCTGCCAGGTCAGGGCGCGGGCGTCGGCGTGTACCGAGGTGATGGTGACGACCTCGACCTCGCCGACGAGGGTGCCTTCCGGGATGCGGTGGATGGCCACCACGCCGAATTCCTGACGGCATCCGGTGAATCGGTCGATGACCCAGGTCAGTTCCGGCATCGGTTCCAGGCAACGGTCGGGCACCGTCGCCGCGGCCGTCTCACGGGCGTGCGGGCTCAGGTCTCGCGGCTGGGCGGGGCGGACGCATAAGGCGTGTTCCTTGCCCTGAGCGGCCAGGGTGTCCAGGCTGGCGCGTACCTCGTCGCAGCTGTTCCGCATCGCCGGTGTTGTGACCACCGACGTCCTCGCGGGGAGCGAGGTGCGCTCGGCGGAGGCTGCGGCGGTCGCGGTCAGCGGTGCGGTGATCTGCGACGCCAAGGTGATCACGATGGCCGACAGTGCCACCGACCACCGCCTCGCGTGCGACGGATCGGTGTGGCGCGGGACGGTGTCGGCCCAGTGTCCTGTCCAGGATCGCAACATCACGTAATCCCCTACGAAATCCGAGATCGACGATGAACACGGTTGATCCAGCCCTCGACACGGGAGACCCTGGGGAGTCGACGGAGAAGGTCATCGGATGCCGACATGGCCGCCACGGCAGATGCGGATCGGTGCACGCCCGCCGAAGTCGTGACGTCACGCGACTCGGTTGGCCGAGACGCATGGGGTGCTCAGGTGCCGAGCTGCTGGTTGGACCGTGGATGACGCTTCGGCTACCTGCGGGGGCCTGTCGCCCAGGTCGCCGTGCACCGTTGCCGATGCGACCGACAACACTGCGGTACCGGCCGGACGAGGTAGCCGGGCACATCGCCGCAGCGGCACGTCCGGCCTGTCCACGGGTACGGATCGGTGACTGGCATACGCGTTCAAGCCCCCGGTGCGCGTAGTGACTGATGATCACCGAGACGCCACTTTAGGTGTGGTGTGACGCTGGCGCCACAGAGTCGAGGAACTATCACACGAACGGAACAGCGGTCTTCGGAGATCGTCTCCAGAGCTTGGCTGCGGACTCGATCGCGATCACCTGTGTGCCTGCCGGCGGCTGTTCGGAGCGCTGGCAGTCATCCGTTCCAGGCCACGACACCCGTCGCGCCTATGAGCTGTGTTGTAGGGGAAACGGTGTGGAAGAGGACGTCTACCGGGAGTTGAGGTTGTCCCCTTGAACCGGACACCCTGATCCCAGACAGCGGTCTAGGGGAAGGATGTTCCCCGTGTCAGGCAAGTCGAAGTACCCCGAGCAGTTCCGCAAAGACGCCCTCGAGTTGGCCCGCTCCTCGGACCGGCCGTTGCGGCAGGTCGCCCGCGAACTGGGCGTGAACCACGAGACCCTGCGCAACTGGTCCGCACCGCCGAACAGGCGCAGGCCGGACCGGTCGACGCGGCGGCCGCGGTGGACCAGGAGGAGCTGCGGGCGCTGCGCAAACGCGTGGCCGAGCTCGAACTGGAGAAGGACATCCTGCGCAAGGCCGCCGCGTATTTTGCCAAGGAGATGGGTCGTTGACCCGCAGCTACCGGTTCATCTCCGAACACCGCGCCGTCTTCGGCGTCACCCGGCTGTGCAGGGTCCTGGGCGTGCGACGCCCCGGCTTCTACGAATGGCTCGCCGCCACGCCGACCCGGGCGGAGCGGGCCGAGGCGGACGAGCGTCTGGCCGCCGAGATCGGCGAGGTCCACGCCCGCCACCGGGGTGCCTACGGGCGTCCGCGGATCGTCGCCACGCTGCGCCGTCGTGGCCGTCGGGTGAACCACAAACGGGTCGGCCGGGTCATGCGCGAGCACGGCGTCGTCGGCCTCACCCGCAGACGACGCAGGTCACTGACCAGGCCCGATGCCGTCGCGGCGCCGGTGCCGGACCTGATCGGCCGCGACTTCACCGCCCCTGCGCCGGGAAGGCGGTTGGTCGGCGACATCAACTACCTGCCCACACGGGAGGGCTGGCTCTACCTGGCCACGGTCATCGACCTGCACAGCCGCGAGGTCATCGGGCACGCGATGGCCGACCACATGCGCGCCGACCTCGTCCGCGACGCCCTCAACCTCGCCGTCAAACGCGGCCTGATCAGCGACGACGCGATCTTCCACGCCGATCGCGGGTCGCAAGGTGAGTTCAACTGGTCGTCGCAACACTTCGATGACGGAGGTGTTGGATGGGATGGCCGAGGAAGCAGATGCCGCAGGCACCGAGCGGAGCTCGACGCCAGTGGGCTGCGGATAGGGCGATGCGGGCGCCGATGCGCTCACCCGGGCGGCCGGAGCCGTCGCGGGCGGTTCAGCGGGACTTCTGGCGCCTGATCGCCTCCGGGGTCACGACGGTCCAGGCCGCGGAGGGAGTCGGCGTGTCGTCGCCGGTGGGGATCCGTTGGTTTCGACACGCTGGCGGGATGACGCCGCTGAGCCTCGACGATCCCACCGGCCGGTACTTGTCGTTTGTCGAGAGGGAGGAGATCGCGCTGCTGAGGGCTCGGGACATGGGCGTTCGTGAGATCGCCCGCGTGATCGGCCGCGACCCTGGGACCGTGTCCCGTGAGCTGCGGCGCAATGCCGCGACCAGGGGTGGCAAGGCGGTCTATCGCGCCGTGGTGGCGCAGTGGAAGGCGCAGCAGGCGAAGCGCCCGAAAACGGCGAAGCTGGCGAGTGACGAGCGGTTGCGTGAGTACGTGCGGGACCGGCTCGCCGGCGATGTCCGTCGCCTGACGGCACGGTCGTCGCGGGCCCCGGGACGCCGCCGTGGAAGGGGTTGAACAAGCCCTATCGTCAAGACAGGCGCTGGTCGACGGCGTGGAGTCCGGAGCAGATCGCACATCGTCTGAGGGTCGACTTCCCCGATGATGAGTCCATGCGCATCAGCCACGAGGCGATCTACCAGTCCCTGTTCATTCAGGGGCGTGGCGCGCTCAAGCGTGAACTGGTCACGTGTCTGCGCACGGGCCGGGCGCTGCGAGAGCCGAGGGCCCGGTCGCGGAACAAGCCGCAGGGACACATCACCGCCGATGTCGTCCTCAGCGAACGCCCCGCCGAAGCTGCCGACCGCGCCGTCCCCGGTCACTGGGAGGGCGATCTGATCATCGGGTCGGGCCGCTCGGCGATCGGCACCATTGTCGAGCGCAGCAGCAGGTCCACGCTCCTGGTGCATCTGCCGCGGCTGGAGGGCTGGGGCGAGACGCCGCCCGTGAAGAACGGCCTGTCGCTCGGCGGCTACGGCGCCGTCGCGATGAACGCCGCCCTGACGGTTGTCGATGACGAAGCTGCCCGAGCAGCTCCGCAAGACCCTCACCTGGGACCGGGGGAAGGAACTGTCCGCGCACGCCCGGTTCGCTCTCGACACCGGCACGAGAGTGTTCTTCGCCGACCCCCACTCACCGTGGCAACGGCCGACGAACGAGAACACGAACGGGTTGCTGCGTCAGTACTTCCCCAAGGGCACCGACCTTTCGAGATGGTCCGCCGAGGACCTCGAAGCCGTCGCCCTGGCCCTGAACAACCGGCCCCGCAAAGTCCTCGGCTGGAAGACCCCCGCCGAGGTATTCAACGAGCAGCTACAGTTGCTCCAACAGCCCGGTGTTGCATCGACCGATTGAACTCGCCCAATACACCTCCGGACTCTTCAGCTCCGCGCTCGCCGGCCACGGCATCCGGCCGTCGGTGGGGCGGACCGGGTCGTGCTTCGACAACGCCGTCGCCGAGTCGTTCTTCGCCACCCTCAAGACCAAGATCGGCACCACCGTCTGGGACACCCGCGACGATGCTCGCAGGGACGCTTTCGCCTACATCGGCTACTACAACCACGACCGTCTACATTCGACACTCGACTACCACACCCCGCACGAAACCCGGATCGGCTACCGTCAAAGTCTTGCCCTCGTGGCATGAAATCCGGTGTCCGGTTCCCGGGGACAACCTCACTCTGGTTCGACACGTTGACTTGACAGGGACTGCCCATGGCTCGCGAGATGCCAGCTCGCCGTCCGACGTATTCCCATTCACCCGGCATACTGCGACGGTCAAGAACCGTAACGCGGCCAGTACCACTGCAAAACAGGAATACAATCTCTGCAACATCCGCTTACGTCACGGCTGAAGTACGGCTAGGCTCGGGATGTGCGCAAAAGTCTATCTTACCGTAGTGCGGTCAAGTTGCTGGGTAAGGACAGTAAGCTCGTTGACTTGGTAGACAAGGTCACCTCGGTCGCCGTGGTCGCCGCCGGACTCCCGCAGTTCCTGGGGGTAAGGGCAGAGTTGGTAAAGCTCGGCCGGGGTGCGTTGGAGCACGTTCAGGAGCGAGTTGACGGCGTCAGGAGGGTGGAACGCACGCAGCGCCTGGAGGCGGCGCACAGCGTACTGGTGGCGACTGCTTTCTTCGAGGCTCTTGAGGACGTAGTCCTGCCGTTTGACCTGACTGAGCTCGGCCTGGTCGAGAACGACCAAATGATGCTTCTCAACGCGCCCGGCGCGGCTCCGCGCCTGGACGCGGTGGTGGAGTCCTTATTCGCCGCTGAGCTACCGCTGCCTAGTCCGGCCAAGCCCTACGAGCAGGCCGTGCGGGAACTGCAGGAGCGCTACACCGTCATCGCGGTGTCGCTGGCGGACTTCATAACAGGTCTGTGGGTCTGGGACGGGTTGGACGACACCGCGCGGGCCAGAGCCAGGCACGCCCTGTGCACCTCGTTGCCCGAGCTGGCAGTGCGACGGTACGAGGTGCTGTACCGGAAGCTCGCCGCCGATTGCCCCGAGTTCTTCGTATGGGCGAACCTCCAGGGGCACGGCGCCACCCGCCGGCTGCTCGCGGAGCTGGAGCGCGTGCAGGCCGACCGGCTGGCCGGGTTGTACCGGCTGTTCGACGACCAGCGGACCGCGATTGCGGGTCTGGAAGCGTTCCTGCGGATGGTGACCGGCGGTCCGCCCGCCGACGAGTTCCGGAACCGGCTCGCCCGGACGCACGCCTCGGCCTTGACCCGGCCGGTGGCCGACACGGACGACATGCCCATCGACATGGTGATGCCGACCCTCGAGCAGGTCTATGTGCCGCCGCTGTTCCGCGTCGCTGAGGTCGGCAAGGGCGACGATCCGAGCGTCGACGCCTGGTGGGAGACCAAGCCGATGCAAAACGACCCGAGAGCGTTCCTCGCCGCGCACCTCACTTCCTCGCATGCGACCGCCGCGCCCCTGGTGGTACTCGGCCAACCGGGCTCCGGTAAGTCCGCGCTGACCAAGATCCTCGCTGCGCTCCTGCCGGGCGAGGATTTCATGGCGATCCGGGTCGTCCTGCGAGAGGCTCCAGCCGAGGCCGACCTCCAGGAACAAATCGAGCACGCCATCACCGCCGCGACCGGGGAGCGACTGGGGTGGCGGCAGTTCACCGCTGCGGCTGGGAACGTGGTGCCTGTGGTGTTGCTGGATGGCTTCGACGAACTGCTTCAGGCCACCGGGATCAACCGCTCCGACTACCTTTCGCGCATTCGGGAGTTCCAGCACCGCGAAGCCGATCTTGGGTGCCCGGTCGTCGTGCTGGTCACCACCCGCAGCGCGGTCGCGAACCGGGCCAGGTTCCCGGAGGGCGCGCTCGCGCTGCGGCTGGAGGCGTTCGGCAAGGGGCAGATCGAACGGTGGCTGGAGGTGTGGAACCGGGTGAACCGGCGGTACTTCGTTTCCCGCGGCTTGCGGCCGCTCGCCATGGAGCATGTGCTGCGCACCCCCGCGCTCGCGGGCCAGCCGCTGCTGTTGCTGCTGCTCGCGCTGTATGACGCGGCGGAGAATGAGTTGCAGCACCTGCGCGGCGAGTTGGTCAGGGCTGACCTTTACGAACGCCTGCTCACCCGGTTCACCCAGCGCGAGGTGCTCAAGAACGGCGAGACGCTGCCCGTCGAGGACGTGCGACGTGCGGTTGAGCGGGAGCTGCAGCACCTGGCCGTGATCGCGTTCGCGATGTTCAATCGGGGCACCCAGTGGATCGAGGAGTCTGCCTTGAATGAGGACTTCGCGGCGCTGCGCCTGTCGGTCGTGCCGGTGCGCGAGAACTCGGTGCGGGCCCCACTGACCGCCGCCCAGCAGGCGGTGGGGCGGTTCTTCTTCCTCCACGTCGCCCGCGCGGCGCGCGAGGGCATGGCGTTGCGTACCTACGAGTTCCTGCACGCCACCTTCGGGGAGTACTTGGTGGCCCGGACTGTGCACCGCGAACTGCGCCGGCTGGTGGCCTTGGACGAAGCCGCTGGCCGGTACCGGGCGGCCGGGCCCGAAGACGGCATGCGCCTCGACGATGGGTGGCTGCACGCCCTGCTGTCATTCGTGCCGCTGACCGAGCGCGCCGCCGTCACGGGCTTCCTCGTGGAACTGTTGGCGGACTGGGACGAGAGGTCGTCCTGCCGGGCGGTGGTACTGCGGCTATTCCGGGCTTCCGGATTGGCGCGGACGAACCAGTCATACAGCGCGTATGAACCGCGACCGATCCCGGTGGCCCACCGGATCGGTGCCTACAGCGCCAACCTCGTGGTACTGGCCGCGGTGCTCGGGGACGGGGTGCACGCGAGCGAGCTGTTCCAGGTGGACGACCCGGTGCGCGCGTGGCACCAGCAGGCGCTGCTGTGGCGGTCGCAGTTCTCGCCGGAGGAGTGGTCGAGCCTGGTGCACGCCTTCCACGTATGGCGCGAGCATGGGGCGGATGTGCTGTTCATCCTGGGAGAAGGAAGCTCCCCACCGGCAGTGGTGCTGGGGTGGCGCGGCAGCACACCAGATATCACCCAGGTCATGCGGCAGAACTACTTCCTCTGCGGTCCTGGCGAAGACCTGGTCAACCACGTCCTGGAGCCTGCGGTCGGCAAGCTCCTGCCCGCGTTCCGTACGTGGGAGACCGACGAGAAGGGCCGCGTGCAGCTGGATTTCAGGTCGTTGCTGAGCCTCTGGTTGGACTCGCCGACCGCGCACAGGGTAGCCCAGCTTCAGTTCCTCGACCCCGGACCAGGGGACCGCGTTGACGCGCTCCAGACCTGGGAAGCGCTGCTCCGGGTGCTGCTCCAGAACCAGGACACCGACCACGTGGTGCTTCTCCGCGCGGCTGCGGCATTCCCCGCAGCGCCTTCGGCGGTGCACTGCGCCGTGCGGGCGCTGCGCCACGACAACAGTCTCAACACCGCTGCGTTGCGCCTGCTTGCAATGACGCTTCGCAGCCTTGACCTGAAGCAGATCAGCGCACAGGCGACCGTCCTGACTGCGTGGACGCGGGTGGTCGAACTCGACCTGCTGTCCGAGGCCGTGCTATTAGTACCGCTGTTCGGCAACTCGATCGACTTTCTCGTCGACACGATTGACCTGGACCTGGTTTACAACTGGGACCGAGGCTTGGCGAACCGGGCGCACTGGGCCGCGGCGGCCCTGGGCATCGATGACCAAGTCCGGTGGCCTCCGTACGAAGACGACGCATAGAAATGCTTCTCTACCCCTGTTCCTCGGCGGTGGCGCCGAGGACACGGCTCCGTCGGCTGGTGTGTTCGATGACCGCGAGTACGTACAGGCGGGCACCGTTCACCGTGTGGGTCTCGAAGAAGCCGCATGCCGGTAGTGCGTCGGCCTGGGAGCGGAGGAAGGCCGGCCAGGTCGTCGAGGCGCGCTCAGGTGCTGGATCGATTCCTGCGTCTTTGAGGATCTGCCAGACGGTGGAGGCTGCGATCTTGAGGCCGAGGACGAGGAGTTCGCCGTGGATGCGGCGGTAGCCCCGGGCGGGATTCTGGCGCGCCAGACGCAGCACCGGGAGCCGGACGGAGCGGATGGTCCGTGGTCGGCCGGGCCGATTGGGTCAGGACCTGACAGCGTGGCGGCGCACGAGGACGTCGCGGTGCCATCGCAGCACTGTGTCCGGCCGGACCAGCAGTCGGAGCCGATGAAGCGTGTGGGGTGCCAAAAGTCGGCCAAGCGGTCTGAACTGCGCTTATGCTGCTGTGGGTTCGTACTCGTTGATCAGGCCGCCGAGGACTGGTCGGCGGCGTATCGAGGTCCGGTTGGGCTCTGTGGTCGGGTGGTCCGGCCGTGGTGGTGTGAGTTGAAGGGCTTGGTGTGGTCGACGGTGGTTGTAGTGGGTCACATACCGGTCGAGCACTGATCTCAGGTGGTGTTCGTTGATGACGAGCAGTCGGTCGGTGACTTCGCGTCTGACGGTGCCGACGAACCGTTCGGCGTAGGCGTTGGCTCGCGGACATCGCGGTGGGATTTTCACGACTTCGATGCCGGCGTCGGCGAGGACGGCGTCGAACGAGGTGGTGAACTGGCCTGCCCGGTCTCGCACCAGGAACCGGAAGTCGTCTGCCCGGCCGCGGAGATCCATGAGTAGGTTGCGGGCTTGTTGCGTGGTCCAGGGGCCGTCCGGATTCGTGGTGGTGCCGAGGATGTGCACGTAGCGGGTGGCGACCTCCATCACGAAGAACACGTAGACCCGTTTGAGCGTCAGGGCGCAGTCGACGTGGAAGAAGTCGCAGGCCAGCATGCTTCCGGCCTGGCTGCGGAGGAACTGTCGCCAGGAGGGGTCGGTGTCACGCTGACGCGCGGGCGGCACCCGGCGGCGCTTGAGCACGCGGCGCACGGTCGAGGCGGCTACGCGGTGGCCGAGCTTGAGCAGCTCACCCTGAATCCGGCGGTAGCCCCAACCAGTGTTCTCGTGGGCCATACGCTCGATCAACGCCGCGATGATGTCGTCGACCGGTGGGCGGCCTGTGCGCTGGGGGTAGGTCCACTTTCTCGCGACCAGGCGTCGGTGCCATCGCAGGACGGTGCCCGGCGTCACCAACTGGCGTTGCCGTAGCCAGTCGGGCAGGCGTCGCACCAACACGGCGAGCACAGCGCGGTCGGCCCAGTTCCACCGCGGGCGAGGGTTGGCCCGGCGCAGCACGGTGACCTCATGTCGCAGCACCAGCAACTCCGCGTCCTTGGCCGCCGATGACCGGCCGAGCAGAACCAACCAGCCGACGACCTGGGCGAAGATCAGGTACAACAGTACCCTCTGGTCACTGTGTGCCACCTCTCACAATTCACGCTTGAATGCCTTGCCGAGCCCTGTCACCAAGCATATAGCGAGAACCCAGCCAAGAACCGTAAGTGCCGTAGAGATAATTAGTGCCGCGCCTTGCGGAATCCAGAAATCGCGCTGTTTCAAATTCACCACCGGGAGCACCAAGTCCAGCGTATAGACCAACGGCTGAAATTTGACGCCAGGGCCGAGAGACTGAATTGGCACAAATCGACCAATACCGAGAATGCCGAACAATATCCATCCGAGAAGGACCAGCGCGGCCATCCATACCAGCACACGAAGAGGTCGATATCCATACCCGACCGTAACTCCCAAGATCTTCGTCAGCGCGCGACGAAGCAAGTTGTCACTGTCACTGTAATGGCTACGTGCTTCCTCGCCAGCGATCAGAACTTTCTTTGCTGAGCCATATTGACCCAACGACTCATACACCGACGCCAACTGCATGTAGATTTGCGGCCTTGGCTCCGGGTTACGCTTTAGCCACTTGACTCTTTCCTTGACATCCGGCTTCTTGTCTGCGATAGCGCCGTACACAAATTCGTCAAGCCGTACCCTTGCGGGCCACTTCGATTCTCTGTCGTCAAGGTGAGCCACCTTCACCTGGTATAGGTCAATTCCGCCGACCGGCGTCCCTCCGAATTTCATTCGCAACGGTCCCGCAACTACCGTCCCCTTCAATGTCAATGCATCTTCAACGTCACCTATGCTAGTGTTGACGAAGGACAGCTGACCCGCTATTCGGGCGCTGTACATTCTAATTCTCCCTTGCGCGTTACATCTATCAAAGATCGCATCCTGATCGACCTTCATCCGATCGCATTGAAGAGCATCGAGTGCGTTCGTCAACTGCGCGTTACTGAAGTTTACATTGCCTTTTATGTGCGCCCCGGTAAGGTCAACCGCACCCTCCGCGACAAGTCCCTCAAATTCAGCGTCACGTTCCACTACGACGCCGGTCGCAGCGATTGCGGTTGCGTTCGGATTCTCGAAGTGCCCGCCTTTGCACCGTATGCTTCCCAGGAGTACCGCTCCGGACAGAACAATTCTGCCGTAGGCCACAAAACCGTTGCAAAATTCAACGTTTTGCGATATGCGAGCACGAGCCAGGTCAAGGGCGGTGCGGCCACGGTTGATGAAGATGCCGCCCGTGAAGACCGCCCGCCCGCCGATCGCGCAACCAGTAAAGTCAACTTCACCGTCAACTTTGCAGCCGTCGTGCATCAAAAGATCCTCACCAACACATAGGCTGGCCGCCTCGATGGCCCTACGTCCAGGGTTGTTGAAGGCCCCACCTTCGAAACTCAATTGACCGCCGACACGAACGCCGACCATGCGCACTGCACCATCGGCCACGAAACCCTTTGCGCATGCCATGTCTTGACCAATTACTGCTCCATCTACACAAAGAGCCTCATCTTCGTGGTTCACCAAGGAAATTCCAGTAAATCTGAGTTGGCCACCGATATGTGCGCCAATGAAGTCCACTCTGCCCGAACTCGCACCCCTTTTAACCTCGACGCTAGTCCTCGTGGTCAACTGGGCGCACCGCAAACCGGGGAAGCGGCAATCCGTGAGATACAAGGCGTCAATCCTCGCCTGCTCAAGATTCGGCCTCACATCGAAATCGCAGTTAATGAACTCAACAGGGTATGTGACTGTTCCCGCTTCAAGATCCAAAACGCCGGAGATGGGCGCGTTGCTGAGTTCCAGCAACCTGGGGACGCCGTCCTCCCCGTCCTCCCCGTCTTCCCCCTCTTCCGAGCCCTTCAGCAAGATTGAACTGAGATAATTACCCCGGATGGGTCGGCCGTCCGCGTCGAAAGCTACCCGTCCGCCAACAGCGACGGCAGCCTGCAACTTGCGTTCCACTGGTGTAGGCTCGAAGTCCATGATCACACCTCGCGGGTAATCGCCGTGTCTCGGTAAGTCGTTCAGTAGGCCGCAGCGTTACATGCAGCCCTACTCGTTCACCCGAACGAGTCTTCGGACACTCGATGTCGAAGGTGGCGTGGTTTGCTCTCGCCGAGCTGCCCGTTAGGCCCGTGACATGTCCCGCAACGCCGTGCCTACTGGCCGAACGTTGATCCGGTGATCCGTCCGGTGGGATGACGGGCAAGGTTTGGCACTCGCATGTCGTGCGGGGGGTGGTCGCGGGTCGCCGCCCGAAGATATTCGTGTGCCGCTCGAAAAGTCATCGCTGCTGGTCAAGCGACGTGTCTGTACTCGTTGATGAGTCCGCCGAGGATGCGGGTGCGGCGCACTCTGCGG
Source organism: Saccharothrix sp. NRRL B-16348 (assembly GCF_001280085.1). Classification (GTDB taxonomy): domain Bacteria; phylum Actinomycetota; class Actinomycetes; order Mycobacteriales; family Pseudonocardiaceae; genus Actinosynnema. Next base: position 36,104 of record NZ_LGED01000246.1, read on the forward strand.
GTGTCGAGGTCGTGTACTGCGGCGGGGTGCTGTAGGGCTCCGGGTGGTAGTTGGTGGCGGGCCTGATGGTGCCGATGACCTGTTCGCAGTGGGCGTTCATCCAGGGCGCCTGCGGCGCGCTCTTGATCACGTGCAGGTCGTCGGCCTGGAAGACGGTGTCGAACGTCTGGCTGTACTTGCCGTCGCAGTCCCGGAGAAGGAAGCGGAGCGACTGCTTCCGGTGTCCGAGGTCGTCGGCGAGGTTCCTGGCCTGCTGTGTAGTCCATGCCTGGGTGGGGTGGGCGGTGACGCCGGTGATGTGCAGGCGTCGGGTGCCGTGTTCGAGGAAGGCCAGTGCGTACAGACGTGTGCCGAGCACGGTGTCGAGGTGGAGGAAGTCAGCCGCGATGATGCCCTGGGCCTGGGCGGTGAGGAACTGTCGCCAGGTCGGGCCGCAACGGCGTGGTGCCGGGTCGATGCCGGCGTCGTGCAGGATCCGCCAGACCGTCGAGGGTGCGATGTGGTGGCCGAGTCGGGCCAGCTCACCCTGGATTCGCCGATGACCCCATCGCGGGTTCTCCCGGGCGAGCCGCAGCACGAGCGATCTGATCGCCGCTCGTGTCGGTGGGCGTCCGGTGCGTCGATGCGCGGAGTAGGCCCACTTGCGGGCTATGAGTTTGCGGTGCCAGGCGAGCAGGGTGCCCGGCGTGACCGGGAAGACCTCCCGCCACCGACGGCGATCCACCAGCCCGGCCAGAGCGGCGAACCAGAGCCGGTCCGCGGGTTCGTAGCGGACCGGACCCGCCAGTTGCCGACGAAGGACCGCGTTCTCGTGTCGAAGGACGAGCAGCTCGGCGTCCTTCGCCGCCTCGCTGCGCAGCAGCACCGACGGGATGGACAGCAACCTGCGGGTCACCTTGTACAGCAGCGACACGATCACCCCTAAATGGTCCCAACGCGGCTACATCCCGCTCTGCCAGCGGCGATGATTTTTCGAGCGGCACAGGACCTGGTGAACTGCGGAATCCACTTCGCTCACGGAGAAAACGGGGACGCTGCGATGTCCTGCGGCGCAGCCGTCCCCTTCGCCGGCTGGATCATGGCTGGTGCGAAGATGGCCAAGAACGGTGGCAAACTCGCCGAAGCTGCGCAGAAGGCGGGCAAGTGCGTCAACAGCTTCACCGGCGATACGCCGGTCCTGATGGCGGACGGCTCGACCAAGCGCATCGACCAGATCAAAGTCGATGATGAGGTCGCGAACAGCGAGCCGGACAGTGAGCGGGTTGAGTCGCACGTAGTCCTCGCAGTCATCGTCACCGATGCCGACAAGGACTACGTCGACCTGACCATCACCACCCCCGACGGTCCGAAACGATCAAGGCGACTGCGCACCACCCGTTCTACAACGAGACGGCTGGCGTATGGGCGAATGCAGCTGACCTCGGAACAGGCACCCTGCTCGCCACCCCAGGTAACGGTCGAGCATCCATCACCGCCATCCGGCACTACAAGGCCGAGGGGCGCACCTACAACCTGACAGTCGAGTCTGTCCACACGTACTATGTGGTGGCAGGGCAGACGCCGGTCCTCGTTCACAACAGCGATGGATCGTGTGGTGTCTTGCAGGCCGAGTTCGACACTTTGCCGAAGGGGAAGCAGGGGCACGTTCGGGAGATGCCCGATGGGCAGACTATGCGGGATGCCTTCGAGCGCTGGACCGCTGGGGCTGAGTAACTCCCGGCGCGTGGTCCGAAAACCCCCGAGGTGTATCGACTCGAAGACGGCACCGTGATCCAGTGGAGAACGGCGTCTGCTTCCGGTGGAGCAACCATCGATATCCAGCCTGGTAGTGGTGGAAAGCCGTTGAAGGTTCACTTGCCATGATTGAGAAACGAATCTTCGCTGACGTACTGATCGAAGGGTTGGAAGATTGGGTTCCGATCGATCAGCTCATTTGGGCGGCGCGAGAAGAGTCGAATGGTCGTCCGTGGAAGGAATCCTTCACCGAACTGGTGCACTTCCTGCTCGAACACGATTTGATCCAGATTGGTGAACTTGCGGCAGAGGGGTTTTCGCCGTGGAAGGGGACGGCTGGTGAAGTTGTCCAGTTGGTGCTCGATGACCTTGAGCGCCTCTCCTGGGAACCCAAGCTGGGCAGTCGCGCCTGGATCGCCAATACGGAAGCAGGAAATGAAGTCGCACGGTCGCTGACTGACTATTAGGAGCTGTTTGAGGTTCGGATCTAGGTAGGCACGATGGTGTGCTGGTAGGGCTGGTAGAACACGGGTGTGGCGCGTTTTGATCTGACCGATGCCGAGTAGGCGTTGATCGAGCCGCATGTGCCGGTGGCTGCCACCGGGCCGTTGCCGCGGCGGGTGCGGGAGCAGTTCAACCCATGCCGCCGCCACCGTCCGCCACGCCCTGGAGCACCAGCGCCGACAGCCCGGAAACACCTGTGGGGTCTCAAAAGTCGGCCACGCGGTCTGACCTGCGCTTACGCCGCGATGGGGTTCGTACTCGTTGATGAGGCCGTCGAGAACTGGTCGGCGGCAGCCGATGACTTGTCGAGCGGTGCAGTGCAATTCGATGTGAGTCGACTCTATAATTTCAGTGTTGATTGAACTACACTACGGTTGCCAGGCACCGAGAGCGCGATCTCGAACCTTTGTGGGGCGGTGGTCAGCCGAGGTCTTCGAGCCAGAGGACGCGTTCGATGACGATGCGTTTCTGTTGTTCGAGGATGAGGTAGATGATGAGGCCGTTGCCGTGCCCGTAGACGAGTTGGCGCAGGGCGCCGGCGGGGTTGGCGCGGTGGTAGGGCTCGCCGTGCCAGGGTTCGTGGGTCAGCAGGGTCATGGCCTCGGCCAGCGGTTCGTCGGCCTCTGCCGGCAGTGCGTGGATCTGGTCCCAGACGTCGTCGGGGAGTTGGATCTGGTAGGTCACCTATCGGCCGCCGCGCTCCGTCTGCAGTTCGTCCCAGGTGCGCAGTCGTCCGGGTGTCTGGCCGGTGGTGCGGGTCTGGTCGATGCGGCCGAGCATTCGCCGGTGTGCGGCGGGGTCGTGCCGGGTGACGGTGGCGATGCGCCACCACTGCTCGATTACGCTGCGGACCGGTTCGAGGCTGGACTCGGCCGCGGCCTGGCCCAGGGCGTGGCGGCAGTCGGCGTCGAAGGCGTCGCGTTCCTCGGGCAGCAGTGCGGCGCGGATCGCCTCGGGGGTCTTCTCGACCTCC
>NZ_LGED01000247.1 GCF_001280085.1 Saccharothrix sp. NRRL B-16348
CTGCGTCCTCACCTGAGGAAGTGCTGGTCCATCCCGCCCGCGGCGAACGCGGCCTTCGCCGCGGCGATGGAGGACGTTCTCGCGGTCTATGCCCGCGGCCACGACCCGGCCAGGCCGGTGGTGTGCATGGACGAGAAGCCCTACCAGCTGCTGGCGCACGCCCGCGACCCGATCCCCGCCGCACCGGGGCGGGATCTCAAGCAGGACAGCGAGTACGTCCGCCATGGCACCTGCTCGATCTTCTGCTGGGTCGAACCCCTGGGCGGGTGGCGACGGGTCGACGCACAACCCCGCCGGACCAGGATCGACTGGGCCGGGCAGGTCGAACGACTCCTGACCGTCGACTACCCCGAGGCCGAGAAGGTCGTCCTGGTGATGGACAACCTCAACACCCACACCATCGCGTCCCTCTACGAAGCCTTCGACCCCGCCACCGCGTTCAGCCTGGCCCAGCGCCTGGAGATCCACCACACCCCCAAACACGGATCCTGGCTCAACATCGCCGAGATCGAACTGTCCACACTGGCCCGCCAATGTCTGGACCGCCGCATCACCGACCTCGACGCGCTCAACACCGAACTCGCCGCATGGCAGCACGCCACCAACGCCGACCAGCGTCAGGTCGACTGGCACTTCACCACCGACGATGCCCGCACCCGACTCCGCCACCTCTACCCCAAACATTAGAGGCGACGGTCTACTAGCCGACACGGTGCGCCAAGGGTAGAACGCCGCTAATTGTCAGAGGGCAGCCGTATCGTCGGTGTCCACGCCTTCATGTCCTGGAGTTGCCCATGACGACCGACCCGTGGGGATCACCCCAGCAGCCGACCGGCTCCGAGTCCTCCGCGTTCGGGGACGTCATCAACGACCCGTTCGCCGACACCGACACCAGGTACAACGCGATGGCGGACCTGGCCTTGGGACACGCCGTCATGCTCCTCGTGCAACGAGGCGAACGCGCAGCCGCCGAACTGGTTCTCGACGTCGACAAGACGATCGCCCAGTACGACGAGCGGTACCAGGACTGGGACTTCTGGCTCGAAGTGACCTCTGCCCAACGCTCGCGCTTCGAGGGGCCACTGCTCGACAAGCTCCGGGAGGCTTACGTGGAGGTCTGTCAGCGCCTTCAGTACCCCGAGTTCAACCTCATGGTCCGAGAGATCATGCCGGAGGTCGGCCCAGGTTGGCGTGAACAACTTCGCGAACAACTGACCTCCCCTCGCAGGCCGACCAACCAGGGCCGCCAGGTGCGCTTGCAGCCGCCCAAGTTCCGCGAGGATTACCTGGCCTTCACCAACCAGGGCGAGCAGACCGTGTACCAGGCGTTGCGGCAGATCCAGGAAAAGGACCTTCCCCGGGAGAGCACGATCGGCATCTACCCGCTGGCGGGCGGACGCGTTCCCGGCCGCACGTGGGAACCCGACTTCTTGGTCACCTACAAGGGCCGGGCCGGGGTGCTGGAGATCGACGGCCCTCACCACAACGGCCGGCGCGCTATGGACACCACCCGCGACCACCTGCTCATGGATGCAGGTATCGCGTTCGTCGACCGCATCCCCGTCGAAGCGGTCGACGACCCCTCCGAGCTGAACGCCGTCCTGCGGCGGTTCCTGCGCCGCCTCGGCGACGCCTCGTAGGTGGCACTGTGACCGCTACTCCGTCCGTTCCCGGCACCAAGCCGCCCCGGCTCGTGGTCAGCTCGGGGCGCGCGCTGCACCAGGAGTCCGCAGCGCTCAAGCGCATGGTGGAGGAGTACGGCCAGACTCCACACCGAGGAAGTCTCCACGTCGCGGAACAAGAGGCGTGGAAGGCCGCGCCGGAGCACTCTCAGCGTGCCCACCGTCGGCGCTTGTGGCAGTACGGCATGCAGCTGTGCAGGCTGATCTTCGCCAACGTCTACGACCACATGTGGAGCACCGGCAGCCTGCTCGGTGCGGGCGACTCGATCCCCCTGTACTCCCACCACACGCTGACGCGAGTCGCGTGCGAGGGAGCCGCAAGGATCGGTTACCTGCTCGATCCGGCGATCGGCTACGAACACCGCCTGCTCCGAAGTGCGGTGTTCGCCTTGGCCGACGTGGACGCACGGGTCACCGCCGCCCGTGACGTGGCCGCGCATCCACGGCTGCCGCACGCTGCCGACGAGCCGACGAGGCAGCGGGACGAACTGCTCGAACTGATCAGGCGGGCGGGCATCACGATCTGCCGCAACAAGCAGCAACAACCCACCCGTCTCGAAATCGGTTCCCCGGTGGTCGACGAGCCCTGCAAGACCAACCTCACCGAGTTGGTCAAGCGGTTCTACCCGGACCGCCCAGGGACTTACCGGCTCACCTCCGCCGTCGTGCACAGCAACCCGTGGGTGCTCAACGACACCGTCACGTCCTCACCCTTCACACCGGAACTGGTGCTGGAACCCGACGTTCGGGGCATCGGCACGGCCACCCTGACCACCATCGACGCCTCGATCATCATGATCGAGTCCTACGCCCGGCACTACGGGCACGACCCCGCACCCGCAGTCCGCAAGAGCAAGTCCCGGGCACAGGTGATCGACGGGCTCCTGCGCGAGTGGATCACCAACCCCCTCGGCCGCTGAACGGGCACCAAGGTTCTCCAGCTCCCGCTCCGCGTCCGCCAACAGCACGTCCGCCGCCCGCCGCTGCCGCACCCGGCGGCGCGCGACACGGTCCAGCCCTTCGGCGGCCAGCTCCTCCAGCTCGGCGTCCGACGTGGCGCGCGCCGCCAGCTCCGCGACACGATCCCGTCGCCTCACGACGCCCCCACCAGCAACGACAGCACCACGTTCGTGAAATCGTCGGCGCCAGAAATCGGGAGCCCGTCGGCCAGCAGCTCGGCGGCCAGGCGCTCCCGCTGGCGGTGCGTCCGCGTGGAGAACGAGCGCAGCGACGGCCCGGCGGCGACCCGCAAGCGGAGATCCAAGGCGACGGCAGCGCGGTCGTCCAGGCCGTGACGCAGGGCGCGGGCGAGCCGCCAGCACATGCCCGTGCTGGGTCGCACGTGTCCGTTCTCCAGGCGGGAGATCCCGAACGGCGTCGTGCTCGCCCGCTCGGCCAACTGTGGCTGGCTCAGCCCGGCCACGTGGCGCTCGCTGCGCAGCAGCACGCCGAACGAGGACCGCAGGCAGTCGCGCTCCGCGCCCACCACCACACCACGACGACGGGTTGACGGCACCGACCCGGAGGTTGACGCACCCCGCGCGCGCGTCGAGTCAACGTTCATGATCGGAATCGTGCGCCCGGCACGTCCTCGGTTCGTCAAGGACGCGCCGAGTGCGCGTTTAGCATTCTCCGATGGTCGACGACGAAGCCCTCGCCCACACCGTCCCGCCTCATCCCCGTGGAGGAGCATTCGTCTGCCCACACTGTGGGGTCGTCGCAAAGCAGGTCTACCACGGCATCGGTGTCAGCGAGATGGGGCCGGGACCGGACTCGACAACCAAGCGGGCGATGTGGAGCGAGACCGTGTGCTCCAACTGTGAGCGCCCTACCGTCTGGCGGGCCGCCCAGATGATCTACCCACAGGCCCGTCTCGGCCCCAACCCGCACGCGGACATGCCCGCAGAGGTGCGAGAGCTGTACGAGGAAAGCCGCACTGTCGCCGGGGTCTCACGCCGTGCGGGCGCGGCCCTGGCGCGTGCCACCGTCGAGCGCCTGATCAAGACCCTCGACCCGGACGCCCCCAAGAAGGCGAAGCTCGACCAGAGGATCGACCGAATCAGGGACCGGCTGACCCCTCAGACCGCGCAGCTCCTCGACGTCCTGCGCGTCACCGGCAACGGCGCGTTGCACGTGGACGACGAGCCCGGCGAGCTGGTCGTCATGGCGCTGGACGACAAGGAAGGTCCGGAGCTGCTGGAACTGCTGCTGGAAACCGCGAACGACCTTGTCGAGGAGATGATCGCGCGGCCCACCACGGTGGGCGGGCTGTGGCAGCGCATTCCTGAGGGCATCCGCAACCGGATCATCGGCGCGGGTGCGAACCCGCAGCAGGGCACGCCGAACTGAGAGCGTCACCGGCCCTGCCGCCAGCACCACGGGGGCACACGTGTGCCGGGTGGACGGGTCTGCGGACGGGTGTGGACGGGAACCGCGGGCTCACCCGTCCACTGCGTTTGCACAGGTCAGCGGCCTGTGGCACCCCCCGGTGGACGGGTGGACGGGTTGCACGCCGGATTCTGCCCCTATGCGCGTGGTGGTGGTCGTTCTCTTATGGCTCCAAAACTGAAAAACACCCGTCCACCCGTCCACCACCACCCCTGGCGTGCCGTCTGACCTGCACAGACCAGGGTGGACGGGTTGGCGTGCCCATCCGTCCACACCCGTCCGCATCCGTCCACCCATCCGTCCCCGGACACGACAACGGCGGCCCCCGTGGGAGCCGCCGTGTGTGCCGTGTCGCCGTGTGGTCAGTCGCCGATGCTGAAGCCGCCGCCGTGCTCGGCGGCCTCGGTGGCGTGCGTGAGCCGCTGCATCGCCTCGGCAGTGAGCCGCACGCCCGTGCGAACCCGGATGCGGTTGTTCTTGTCGCCGGCCTTGCCGACGCCGAACCCGCGCCCGGTGAGATCCCGGCCGAACCGGATCTTGTTGCCGCGCTCGGCCTGGTCGATCCGGGCGTCCATCGACCAGGCCAGGTAGGCACGCCACAGCAGGTCCACCGGGGCGCTGTACTCGGCGTCCAGCTCGCACTCCTCACTGATCCACTTGTCCAGCGCGGACAGGTCACTGCGGAGCTGAAGGGCCGCCTCGGCGCACACGGGCGGCAGGTCGCCCAGTCCTTCGGCCGCGTACATGTCCCAGCCCGTGCCCAGCCACGCCAGCACTGCCGCCGCCTCGTGCTCGCGAACGCGTGCGCCCAGCGTCGGGTCTTCCTGGTCCTTCGGCGTGGTCACCGTGAATGGCACGACGACCAGCCTGCGGAACAGCGCCTGGTCGGCATCGAGCACGGACGGCGCGGCGTTGGAGCCGATCCACGGCACAAACGACGGCCGACCGGTGACGATCTTGCTGCTGTGAAGTGCCCGCGCTGCCAGGCTGTCCGCGCCGACCAACCTCTTGACCTCGTCGCTGTGCAGAGACCAGCGGTCGGACGCCTCCGAGCTGAACAACAGCCGCCGGGGCATCGCGTCCAGCAGATCCGGCCTGGGGCTCTCGTCGCGCTTCGCCCGGAACATCGACAACGAGAACGGCGCGGCGTGCTCGCCGAGCGCGCCGGCGATGATCTCCAGGAACGTCGTCTTGCCGGTCGACGTCGGGCCGATCAACAGCACCAACAGCCGCTCCGCGTTGCCGCCGAACAGTGAGTAGCCGGCGAGCTTTTGAAGGTAGCGCCGCACGTCAGGGTCCGGCACCGCCCGCTCCAGAAATGCCGTCCACAGTGGACCGGACTTGCCCGGCGTGTACGGCGTGGCCGTGGTCCGGGTAAGCCTGTCCAGCCGGCTCGGAGCACGCAGGTGGGCACCACCGTCGTGCCGCAACTCGACCACGCCGTTGCCGACCGCCAGCAGCTCGGGACGGGCGTCCCACGCCGTCCCAGGCACCTTGACGCCAGGTTCGTTCCGGACGAAGTCGCACATCGCGCGGACGTGCCCCAGGTTGTTGGTCTGCGTCGCCCAACTCACCCTCGCCTTCGCCAGCTTCTGTTCGTCCTCGCTCATCCCCTTGGCGCTTGCCAAGGCGTGTGCCTCCCGCAGCATCCGAGCCGCCAGGGACCTCGCCAGCCCCTGCACGGCGGTGCCGTCGTCGGCCGCCCACCTGGACCCATCCCAGACGAACCACCCGCCGGCTTCCGGGCTCCAGGCGAGATCCGCGCTGTGCTCCAGACCGAACCGCACCGCATTGCCGTTGTCCGTACGGCTCTGGGCGAACGGGTCGGCGTCGTCCCAGGGGCCGCGCACGATCTGGCAAATGATCGCGCGCCACTTCCGGTGCACGTGTGCCGTGGCGGGCGCGAGCATGCGGACGACGGCGCACGCCTGGTGGACGGTGAGCCCGGCGACACGGCAGCGCGTGACGACACGGGCGACGCCCTGCCACTTGTCCACCTGCGGCGGCAACGCCTCGCCGAGAGCGGCCAGCACCGTGTCCGGCAGCGGATCGGGCAGCACCGCCGAGTCGTGGCGGCACGTGGTGTCGAGCGGGTCGACGGCAGCCGGGATGACCACGACGGGCGCGGCCGGGACTTCGGAGGACGTCGGCACGGCGGGCCGCTGGGTCGGAACAGGCGCAATCGGGGGCAGTTCCGCGTCATCGTCGAACGCATCGGGGAACATGTCGATCAACGCCGTCATCGTGCACCGCCGGTCGCCGCGTTGAGCGCGGCCATGCCGCACAGCGTGGTCGCCGCGTCCTCCGCGACGGACCGGGGCACGACGGTGCCGCGCGCGATGACGTTATCGGTGTAGGCGAGGGCGGCGATCGTCTCGGGCGTGATGGCGATGTCGCTGCCGGCGTCGAACACCGCCACGCCGTCACGGATGGTGGGCTTGCAGCCGCATGTGTTCGTGACATGTCGGACGAGGCGCGCGGATTCTTCCAGCCGCGCATACTGTGCGGGGGTCGTCATTTCGTGGTTCTCCAGATCCGAACGCCCCTTCGCCGAGTTTCACAAGCCGGATCGACTCGGCTAAACTCGTGTCAGAGGTGTTCCGTCGTAGCTGTCAGGCGCACTTCTTCGCCCCGGGCGGGCCGTCATCCCGCGCCGGGGCTTCGTCTATCTCAGGCAGCGGTGCCGTCGTTCGCCTCGCGGTGCTCCGCGAGCAGTCGGGCCGCCAGCGCGGCGCGGCTCCGTGCTGCCTCTCCGCCCTTGCGTGCGACCTCGCGTCGCTGCTCGGCGGTCGTTCCGATCCAGCGCCGACGTGCGGCGGCCTGCCGGACAGCGCGAACGTGTTCAGGGTCGGCGCGGTGCGTGTACTGGCGGACCACTTTGTTCTCCTCTTTTGCTATGTACCTACCAAAATGGCACAAGCTGACGACATCTCCAATACGAGCAAAGTGCTACAGGTTGCACCCCGACGGAATGACGCTCCGAGTTAACTCGGCTAGTCAAACACCCTGCGCGCGCATTGCCGCAGGAAATGCACCCGAACCGAGTTAGCGCGGTGAAGTAAGCACAAAAGAAACGACCCCCCTCGATGTGAGGGAGGTCACTTCGTCAGCCGCGCCACCGCCGACGGGGCCGCCCCGGCGGATCCCCCGCCGGAGCCGACGGCGGCGGGCCGTCCAGGTCGGCCAGCGCCCGCAGCAGCCCGGCACGCTTGGCCGCCAGCTCGGCGTCCTCCAGCAGCTCGGCGCGCTGCCGCCGCGCCAGGTGCTCCTCCGCGACCACCCGCCGCTCCTGCTCGACACGGGCGTGCCCGGTCGCGAGCGTCACCGCCGCCTCCGCATCGGCCGTGGTCGGCGTGACCCCGAGCTGCGGCGCGAGGTTGTGCCTGCGCAGCAGGTCCAGCACCCCGGTCGCCGTGATCCGCATGACCTGGCCGTCCAGCTCGCCCAGGAGCGCGTTGTCGTCGGAGACCGTCGTCGGCCCCGCCCAGCTCTCCAACAGTCGCGCGAGCTGCTGCGGCAACGGCACCGCCGACGGCGCACCGGCCTCCCGGACGAGCGCGGCGCGGAAGCGGGCGGCAGGTTCCGTGCCGCCGGGCGTCGGCATGTCCATCGCGGCGGCGGCCTCAGGGCGGTTCGACCAGGTGGCCCATGTCGGCGTCGTCATGCGGCACCGCCCGCGCGTCGTGCCGCGCGCAGCTCCACGTCCGCCTGCCGTGCCGCGTCACCCGCCGCACGTGCGCGCCGCCGAGCCGCGAGGGACTTCGCCGCGAGGCCGGCGAAGTACGCCCGCCGCGCCCGCTCGGCACGCCGAGCCCGTTCCTGGGCCGGCAGCGCGCTGTCCGGGTCCACCTGGCGCTCGAACCGCGCCAGAAACGCCTCCCGTGCGGCGGCCGTTCCCGCCACGGAGTCCTCGTTCGCCCAACGCTTCAGCGCGCGAGCCTGATTCACGAGTTTCAACTCGGCCCTGCTCATAGCCATTTGTTCGCCCTTTCATCTTCAATCGGGCGAGATCGGAACGGAAACGAGCCTGGCACACGCGGTGCACACAGTCAAACCGCACAGCGCTCAAACAATATGACTAGCCGAACAAGCTCGGCTAGTCATTTCGAATTCCGTGCGTCAAACCCGATCGCCGCGCCCCAGGCGGCGTGCCGCATCGCGGGCGCGCTGGTCGGCCACGGAGTTGCCGTAGCGACGAACCATCGTCGGCGTGGACCACCCGGCCAGGCGTTCCACATCGGACTCGCCTGCGCCATTGGCGAGCAAGTCGTGTGCCCAAGTGTGCCGAAGCTGGTGCGGGTGCAGATGATTCAGCCCGGCTTGAATGCATCGTCGAGTCAACATCTCGCCCACCGCGCCACCGGTCAGCCGCCAGGAACCGTTCACCTTCGGCCTGACCGAGATGAACAACGGCGGCGCGTCGGCGGCAGGGCGTGTGGCGCGCACGCGCAGGTATTTCCGCAATGCCAAAGCGGTCTTGCCTCCGAACGGCACGATGCGGGACCTTCCGCCCTTGCCGTGCACCAAGATTTCCTGGTGCCGCAAATCGACATCGGACACGTCGATACCGACCAATTCCGCGCGACGGCAGCCGGTGTCCAGAAGCAGCCTGATAATCGCCGTGTCGCGGCGGTCCACGTACGAGTTGCTCGACATTGTCCACAGGAGGGCCGTCAGGTCGGCATCGGACACCACCGGCACAGGCGGCGGCACGGGCATCGGGAGGTCCAGCCCGGCGGCCGGGTTCACGTCCAGGCCAGAGTCCGGCTCGCGGGCGACGTAGCCCAAGAACAGGCGCAGCGCGATCCCCGCCCGCCTCCGAGTCGACTCGGCCTTGGCGTTCTCACGCAGCGATCGCATCCAGCCGGCACAGACCTTCGGCGTGAGTTGCCCCGGCGTGGTCACGTCCGGGTGGGTCTCTCCCAGCCAACGAACGAACTGGTTGACGGCACGGACGTACACCGTCACGGTCTCATCCGATACTGTCCCGGCTCGCAATTCCAGGGTCCACTCGTCCACCCAGTCCACCAGGCCATTCATGCTGATAGCCTACGGCGAAGTTCTCGTGGCAAGCAACGATGTGCGGAACGCCCGACGGCAAGGAGTCGATCGAGATGACCGACGTAACAGCAGGTGAAGTGCCTTGCCTGCCGTTGACCGGCGAGCGTACGCTTCCAGGAGTTAGCCACGAGAACTACTGGTTCCGGCGACACGAGGCGGCGTACCTGGACCTGGTCCGGCACTGCGTCGGCGCGGTCGTGCTGGAGGCGGGCTGCGGCGAGGGCTACGGCGCCGCGGTGATCGCCGGGCACGCCGCGCGGGTCGTCGCGCTCGACTACGACGAGCTGACGGCGGCGCACGCGAGCCGCGCGTACCCGGAGCTGGCGGTGCTGCGCGGCAACCTGGCGGCACTGCCGGTACGCGACGGGAGCGTGGACGTGGTGGCGAACCTGCAGGTCATCGAGCACCTGTGGGACCAGGAGGGCTTCCTCGCCGAGTGCGCGCGGGTGCTGCGGCCCGGCGGCAGGCTGCTGGTCACCACGCCGAACCGGATCACCTTCTCCCCCGGCCGCGACACACCGCTCAACCCGTTCCACACCCGTGAGCTGGCGCCCGCGGAGCTGCACGAGCTGCTGGTCGGCGCCGGGCTGCGGGTCGAGCTGCTGGCCGGGCTGCGGCACGGTCCGGCGTTGCGCGCGCTGGACGAGCGGTTCGGCGGCTCGGTCATCGACGCGCAGGTGGCCGTGGTGGTGGGCGGCGGCACGTGGCCCGACGACCTGCTGGCCGCCGTCGCGTCGGTGCGCAGCGAGGACTTCGAGATCACGACCGACGACGTGGACGAGAGCCTGGACCTGGTGGCCGTGGCGGTGCGCCCGTGACGCGCGAGGGGACGTTCTGCCTGGTCCTGCACAGCCACCTGCCGTGGCTGGCGCACCACGGCGCCTGGCCGGTCGGCGAGGAGTGGCTGTACCAGGCGTGGGCGCACTCGTACCTGCCGGTGGTGGACCTGCTGGAGCGGTTCGCCGCCGAGGGCCGCGAGGACGTGCTGACGCTGGGCGTCACGCCGGTCCTGGCCGCGCAGCTCGACGACCCGTACAGCCTGCGCGGCCTGCACGACTGGCTGGGCAACTGGCAGCTGCGCGCGCACAGCGCGGCGGCCCGGCTGCCGGACCTGGCGGCACGCGAGCACCGCGCGTCGGCGTGGGCGCTGGACCGCTTCGAAACCCGGTGGCGGCACGGTTTCTCGCCCGTGCTGCGGTCCCTTGTGGACTCGCGGACCGTGGAGCTGCTCGGCGGACCGGCCGCGCACCCGTTCCAACCCCTGCTCGACCCCCGGTTGCGGGCGTTCTCGCTGCGCACCGGCCTGGACGACACCGCGCAGCGGATCGGGTCGGCGCCGGAGGGCATCTGGGCGCCGGAGTGCGCGTACGCGCCGGGCATGGAGCACGACTACGCGCGGGCGGGCGTGCGGCGGTTCCTGGTGGACGGCCCGTCGCTGCGCGGCGACACGGCCGCGGGCAGGCCGGTCGGCACGTCCGACGTGGTGGCCTTCGGGCGTGACCTGGAGGTGTCGTACCGGGTGTGGTCGCCCAAGGTCGGCTACCCCGGCGACCCGGCGTACCGCGACTTCCACACCTACGACCACCCCAGCGGGCTCAAGCCGGCGCGGGTCACGGGCAAGAAGGTCGAGCCGGCCGACAAGCGGCCCTACGACCCGGACCTGGCGGCGGAGGCCGTGCAGCGGCACGCCGCCGACTTCGTGGACACGGTGGTGATGCGGCTGCGCGCGTTGAAGGAGCAGCACGGCCGACCGTCTCTCGTCGTCGCCGCGTACGACACCGAGCTGTACGGGCACTGGTGGCACGAGGGCCCGGCGTGGCTCGAAGCGGTGCTGCGGCAGCTGCCCGAGGCCGGGGTCCGGGTGACGACGTTGCGCGGCGCGGTCGAGGCCGGGCACGTCGGCGCGCCGGTCGACGTGCCGCCGTCGTCGTGGGGCGCGGGCAAGGACTGGCACGTGTGGGACGGGCCCCAGGTCGCCGACATCGTGCACGGCAACGCGGAGGTGCAGCGGGAGCTGCTCGCGCTGGACCTGTCCGGCGAGGTGCGCGACCCGGTCGCCGACCAGGCCGTGCGCGAGGCGTTGCTCGCGCTGTCCAGCGACTGGGCGTTCATGGTCACCAAGGACTCGGCCGCCGACTACGCCCGGTACCGCGCCAAGGTGCACGCGGACCGGTTCAGCGAGCTCGTCGCGCTGCGGCGGGCGGGACGCGGGCGTGACCGGGCGGCCGAACTGCGCCTGGTCGACGGTCCATTCGGCCGGCTCGACGCGCGGGGGCTGGCTAGATGACGTTCCCGGCGCCGCCGTCGCCGCCGTCGTGCCGGTACGCGATGCCCGCCGAACCCGGGTTGTCGATCCGGGCCTGCACCACCGGGTCGGCCTTCGAGCGGCCCTTGGTGTCGGCCGGCCGCACCAGGCCGGCGCGCTTCGCGCGTGCCTTCCGGTCGACCGCGAACCCGATCGCCAGCACCGCGGCGATGAACAGCACTGCCCAGATCCAAGGCTGCATGACCGTGACCCCGTTTCCCCCGTGTGATCACAGGGTAGCGGTGCAGAGATGCGAGGATGGCCCATGCGCGTGCTGATGTTGTCCTGGGAGTACCCGCCGGTCGTCGTCGGCGGTTTGGGCCGGCACGTGCACGCGCTGGCCGGGCACCTGGCGGCGCAGGGGCACGACGTGGTCGTGCTGTGCCGGCAGCCCTCCGGGACGGACGCGGTCACGCACCCCACGTCGGACACCGCGGTCGACGGCGTGCGGCTGATCCGGGTCGCCGAGGACCCGACGCACCTGGTGTTCGAGCGGGACCTGGTGGCGTGGACGCTGGCCATGGGCCACGCGATGACGCGGGCCGGGTTGGAGTTGCTGCGCGACTGGCGGCCGGACGTCGTGCACGCGCACGACTGGCTGGTCACGCACCCCGCGATCGCGTTGGCGGAGGCGAGCGGCGCGCCGCTGGTGGCGACCGTGCACGCGACCGAGGCCGGGCGGCACAGCGGGTGGCTGTCGCAGACGTTGAACCAGCAGGTGCACTCGGTCGAGTGGTGGCTGGCGAACCGCGCGGACGCGCTGATCACGTGCTCGTCGGCGATGCGGACCGAGGTGGCGCACCTGTTCGAGGTGGAGCCGTCGTCCATCACCGTGCTGCACAACGGCATCGAGCCGCGCCGGTGGCGGGTCCGGGCGTCCGACGTGGCCGCCGCGCGTGCCGCGCACAGCCCGTCGGGTGCGCCGCTGCTGCTGTTCTTCGGGCGGCTGGAGTGGGAGAAGGGCGTGCAGGACCTGATCGCCGCCCTGCCCAGGATCCGCCGGATCCACCCCGGCACCCGGTTGGTCGTGGCCGGCACCGGCACCCACCGGGACTGGCTCGTGGACCAGGCGCGCAAGCACAAGGTGCGGCGGGCCGTCGACTTCGTCGGGCACCTGCCGGACCGGGCGCTGGCGGCGGCGCTGGCGGCGGCGGACGCGGTCGTGCTGCCGAGCAGGTACGAGCCGTTCGGCATCGTGGCGCTGGAAGCGGCGGCGGCAGGCACCCCGCTCGTGGCGTCCACCGCCGGCGGCCTGGGCGAGGTCGTCCTGGACGGCGTCACGGGCCTGTCCTTCGCGCCGGGCGACGTCGAGGCGCTGGCCGGCGCGGTCCGGACCGTGCTGGACGACCGGCCCGCCGCGGTGCGCCGCGCCCGTGCCGCGAAGTCCCGCCTGGCCACGGACTTCGACTGGGCGAAGATCGCCGAGGACACCGCGGCCGTCTACCGGTCGGCGACCGTCCGCGACCACCCGGTGCTCGGCCGGCCCAAGATCCCGACCGGCAACGTGTTCCTCTAGGCCAAGCGCTCCAGCGCGGCGAGGGCGGACGCCAGGTCCGGGAAGTTTCCGTCGACCTTGCGCGCGGAGAGGTAGTCCTTGACGAAGCCGAGGGTGCTGTTCCCCGGGGCGGGCCCCGCCAGGAACCTCCGGACCACGACCCGGAAGTGCCGCGGCTCGACCCTGCCCAGCACCGACTCGGAGGCTTCCCGCAACGTCACGAGGAGCGTCTGGTCGAACACCCAGTTCACCGCCGCCGCGCTGGTCAGGTAGTCGAAGAAGTCGACCGGGAAGTAGATCTGGCGGCCCCACCCGCCGCCGTCGAGCCGGCGCGCGACCGCGTCCACGGCCTCCAGCAGCGCGCCGAGCCTCTCCCCGCCGCCGTCGGCGCGCGACCGGGCCCGCCACAGCAGGGTCAGGTTGGCCGGGGCGTTGTGCCGGTTGCCGGTGATCCAGTCGCTCAGCCGGTCCACGTCGCCGAGCTCGTCCAGCAACCGCGGGTGCGCGCAGACGACGGAGCACATCTCGGACGCCATGGTCGCGTCCGGCGCGTACCGCATGAGGTGCGTGATCGCCCTGCCCACCAGGTCCCGGGGAAGTCGCCACGCCTCGCGGGACAACGCGTAGAGCAGGGCACGACGCGCGCCGAAGTTCAGCGCCACCCCGTCCTCGAGTTCGGTGACGATCGCGTCGAACGCCGCGAGGTCGTAGGCGAGGACGCTGCGCGTGCCGGCCATCCCGGTGTTCATGGCGATCCACCGGGAGAGGCTTTCCAGCAGCTCCTGCTCGCGGGTGTCCGAGGTGATGTCGGCCTCCACGAAGAACTCCCCGGTGCGGGCCATGCCTTCGAGCACGGGATCGCCCAGGAGTCGGGCCTCGCGCACGTGGGCGTTGTCGGCGGACTTCTCGGCGACGACGAGCGCGTCCTGGCCGATCCAGGTCAGGGTGAGCGTCCGGCGCACGCTGTGCCAGCCTTCCGCGTCGAGCCCGGAGTGCCACAGGTGGACGGCGGACTGCCAGTCGCCCAACTCCGGCGCCAGGTCGTGCAGCGGCACGCCCGCGTCGCTCAGGGCGACCCGGAGGCTGACCAGGTTCGCCGAGTAGGCCGCCACCCGCGACACGAGCGTCGCCCCGGACGGGTCGTAGGTCGGGTGCCGGTCGTGCTTCACCCGCTGGTGCACCGAACGGATCAGCTCCTCCAGCACGTGCACGACGCCGGTGCGGACGTCCGGGTCGAGCGCGCGGAACAGGCCGGCCGCGAAGTCCAGGATCGGCCACCTCTTCGTGAACGCCTGGTGCGAGATGAGCGCGTACAGCAGGGCGTCGTCCAGGAGGCCGAAGTCCTCGAACGGGCGTGACTCGCGCCGCTCCTCGTCCGCGACGATCGCGCGGAGCAGGTTCAGGGTCACCTCGGCGATCAGGTACTCGCCGAACGTGGCGTGCAGGAACTCGTAGGTCCGCCGGCCGGGCTTGCCGGCACGCTCGTTCAGCTGCGCCGAGTGGATGAAGAAGAAGTCGCCGACGGTGCGGTCGGCGAGCGTGAGCGGGTCCTCGAAGCTGCTGCGCTGCACCACTTCCGGCGCCGGCGTGAACGGCGTGAGGTCGCGCTCCAGCTCCGCGTGCTCCACGTACTGGCGGCCCCGGTTGAACATGGCGAGCGCCGCGATGCCCAGCTGCCACTTGCCCTGCTTGACCCGCTTGGCGATCTGCGCCCCGGACGGCCGCACGCGCCCCTTGTCCCGGGCCTGCCGCAGCACGAACGAGTCGATCAGGCGCTCGTACAGCTCGGACTGGGAGAGGCTCTCGTCGTCCAGTCGCCGGTTGCCCGCGTCGGCCGCGTAGATGGCGAGCATCAGCAGGATCAACGGCTGCCTGGCCAGGTCGCCGCGGCGGAGCAGGTCGTCCGGGGCGAGCGGGCGGAAGCCCGGGGTCGCGGCGTTCGCGTGGTTCCACGCGTCCAGCCACTTGCCGATGCGGGGGTTGTCGAACTCCTCCAGCTTCACGATCGGCACACCGTCGGGGATGCGCGCCCGATCCACGACCAGCGTCCTCGACGTGATGACGACCGCCACCGGCCGCCCCAGGTCGGCTTCACGTTCCTGGAAGTCGCGCACCTGCTTGAGGTAGTTGGACCGCGTCACGCCGCTCGCCTGGACGAGTTCGTCGAACCCGTCCAGCAGCACGACGCGGATGCTGTCGCCGCACTCGTCGGCGAGCCTGCCCCAGTCGACCCGCTCGGCGAGCACGTCGGTCAACGCGGTCTCGATCTGCGCCCGGACCGCGTCGTCGGCGTCGACCTTGCGCAGCTGGACGTTGACCACGGTGTACCCGGAGGCGGGCAGCCTGGCCGCGAGGACTTCCATCAGCAGCGACTTGCCCGCACCCGGATGACCCAGGACCAGCAGCGGCCGGTCGGTGCTCGTCGGGCCCGACAGGTGCGCCGCGAGGAACGCGTCGATGTCCTCCTCGATCGTCGTGTGCGACGCCCACCACTCCTCCGACGACGGCACGGCCTGCTCGTCGTGCACCGCGACGCGGTAGCGGGGCGCGACGAACCCCCGTTCGACGGACGGGAACCTGGCGTTGACGGGGTGGGTGTCCGGGTCGGTCCGGAGCAACGGCTTGGACAGGGTGGCCAACGCCGCCCTCTCCAGCTTCGCCCGGTACGACCGGTCCGGCTGGGGTTGCGCCGGCGTGGACAACGCCAGCAGCCGGCCGAAGCGCTCCAGCGATTCCGTCTGGGCGGCCAGTGCTTCCGCCAGCCGCGCGTTCCCCGCCTCGACGGCGGCACGCGTCGCCGAGTGCTCCCCGATGAACGTCCACACCTCGAACTCCGGGATCGCCGACGCCAACCCCAGGTAGTGGTGCACGTACTTCTCACAGCTCTCCGCGAGGACCAACCACAGCCAACTCTCGTCCAACCCGGCCGACAGCGCGGGCCACGCCGCCAGCCCGGCGAGGAAGTTCGCCACCGCCGCCGCGGTCGACGAGAGGAACTGCGTGAGCGGGCCTTCGAAGTTCTGCTGGAAGCCGCGCGTGGCATCGGGCGCGGGGACGTTGAGGTCCGTCAACGCGGACAAGGCGCCAGCCTCGTCCTTCCCGGCGGGCTCGACGCCGAGCAGCCGGAACTTCTCGCGATCGGTGATGTCGAGCCGGTCGAACGCGGGACCGAGCAGGTCGCGGTACGCGTCGAACACCGAGTTCACCGCGATCACGGTGTGCGCGGCGGACACGAGTTCCTGCCGGTGCACGCCGGACAACCCGGTCATCTTGGTCGAGACCCCGTCGAGCACCTTCCGCAGCGACGACATGGCTTCGTTCTTCGGGTCGATCAGCCCCAGGACGCCCGCGCCGCCGAACGCGCCACCGGCCAGGATCGCGCCGCCCAACGCCCGGTCGAACCTCTCGAACCACGGCCGTTCGTACTTGCCCAGCACGCGAAGAGCGCCCGTGTACGTGAACAAGCCGGGTCGTGACACGGGCGCTCCACGAGGCAGGACGGCGGATGTCGGCCGATCCTCGCAGGAGATCGACTCCGCTGAGCCGCAGTTCTGCGGCCCGACGTCACGAAGGCAGCTCCGGCAGGAGCATCCGGCGGCCCGCGACGATGCCGCCGTCCACCGGGATGGCGGCGCCGGTCAGGTACGCCAGGTCCGGCGACGCCAGCGCGAGCACGGCGCGGGCGATGTCGTCCGGTGACGCGATCCGCTTCAGACCGTCCACGTTGAGTTGGCCCAACGCCACCTTCGCCTGGTTCCACGTCGCGTCGTCCAGCCCGGCCGGGCGGATCATCGGGGTGTCGGTGATGCCCGGCATGATCGCGTTGACGCGGATGCCGTCCACGCCGTGCTCCAACGCCGCCGACTGCACGAGCGCCCGCACGGCCTGCTTGCTCGCCTGGTACGTGGACAGGCCCGGCCTGCCGACGATCGCGCCGATGGACGAGTTGACGATGATGTGCCCGCCGCCGCCCGCGCGCATGTGCGGCAGCTGGTGCTTCATCGCCAGGAACACGCCGCGCGCGTTCGTGTTCATCAGGTCGTCCCACTGCTCGACGGTGACGTCCGCCAGGTTGGCGTTGACCTGCACGCCCGCGTTGTTGAACGCGATGTCCACCCGCCCGTACCGCCGCACGGCGCCGTCCACGAACTGCCGCACGGACGACGGCACCCGCACGTCGGCGGCGATGTAGGTCGCGTCGCCGCCTGCCGCGCGGATGGACCGCTCCACCTCCTGCCCCAACGCGGTCCGCCTGCCGCAGAACGCCACCTTCGCCCCCTCCGCCGCGAACGCGCGCGCCGTGGCCGCGCCGATGCCCGACGTCGCGCCGGTGATCTGCACGACCTTGCCGGCGTAACGGCCCCGTGCGCCCCGGTCGTCGGCTGCGGCCAGGCCGGGCGCCGCCGCGACCACCCCCGCGCCGAGCAGCCCGCCGAGCACGGCACGCCTGCTGTGGTCACCGTTCATCACAACCCCCAGTGCTAAAAGCAACGCGATGTTGCTTTTAGTCTCCTGACCGAGCGCTCTTCGCGCAACCACGAGTTGCGTTAAGGTCCTCGCCGTGCCCGAGCCACGCCGTCGTCCCGGTGGTCGCAGCGCGCAGGTCCGCGCCGCTGTGCTGGAAGCCGGCCTCGCCGAGCTGGCGTCGGCCGGCTACCACAACCTCAGCCTGGAAGGCGTGGCCCGGCGCGCGGGCGTGAACAAGACGACCCTCTACCGCCGCTGGGGCACGCGGGAGGCGTTGCTGCTCGACGCGATCCGCGCCCGCGCGACCGCCGAGGTGCCCATCCCCGACACCGGTGACCTGCGCGAGGACCTGCTCGCGCTGGTCCGGGCCGCGATCGCGAACCTGACCACGGTGGAGGTGCAGGCGATGGTCCGGGTGTCCGTCGCCCTCTCCCCGCACGACGACGTGCTGGCCGCCGCGGGCCGCACGTTCTGGGCCGAACGCCTCGCCGTGGACGCGGAGGTCGTCCGCCGTGCCGTCACCCGCGGCGAGATCGCCCCCGTCGACGGCGAACAGGTGATCGAGGCGGTGCTCGGACCGCCCTACTTCCACCTGCTGGTGACGGGCCGGCCGGTCACCGACGACTTCCTCGTCGCCACGGTCGACCTGGTCGTCAACGGTCTGCGACGGTAAGCACGAGCTTGCCCGCCGTCCGGTTGGCCTCGCCGACCTCGTGCGCCTTCACGACCTCCGCCAGCGGGAACGTCTCGGCGACGACCACCTTCAGCTCACCGCGTGCCACCAGGCCGGCCAGGTGCTCCAGCGCGGCGTGGTCCGGCACCACGGCCACGACCGCGGCGCGCACGCCCAGCGCGTCCGCCGCGACGCGCAGGTCGGGCAGCCGACTCGGGTCCGTCAGGCCGACGTAGAGCCCGTCGGGCCTGAGCACGCCCATCGACCGCCGCTCGTAGTCCTCGCCGCCGACCAGGTCGATCACCACGTCGACGTCCCGCAGCTCGCCGAAGTCCCGCGCCGTGTGGTCCACCAGCTCGTCGGCGCCCAGCTCGCGCAGCAGGTCGTGCTTGCCCGCGCTCGCGGTGCCGATCACCCACGCGCCGAGCGACTTCGCGAGCTGCACGGCGATGTGCCCGACACCGCCCGCGGCGGCGTGGATCAGCACCCGGTCACCGGGCTTGACGGCGGCGGCCTCGGTGAGGGTCTGCCACCCGGTGAGCGCGGACATCGGCAGGGCCGCCGCGTGCACGTGGTCGACGTTGGCGGGCTTGCGGGCGAAGTGGCGCGAGGGCGCGGCGACGTACTCGGCGTACGCGCCGGCCGGGCGCGGCAGGTGTGGCATGCCGAACACCTCGTCGCCGACCCGCAGCCGGTTCTCCCCCGCCGGCACCGACACCACCACGCCGGAGACGTCCCAGCCCGGCACCCACGGCGCGGTGTACCAGAAGCCGTGCCGCCGCACCTTCCAGTCGAACGCGTTCAAGCCCGCCGCGCGCACCTCGACCAGGACCTCGTCCCGCGCCGGCGTCGGCCGCGCCACGGTCCGCACCTCCATCACCTCGGGCCCACCGAAGGCCTCGACCAGCACCGCCCGCATCTCGTTCGTCATGGCCAAAGGATCATCTTCGGTGGTACCTCTTGTGAAATAGGCACCTGAATGGTAATTAGGTACCTCGTGTATACCACTCCTGACCTGCGCGTTCACGGCGGTGTGGACGCCTACCTCCGCAGCTGCGCGTCACGTGCGGTCCTCGACCTGCTGACGACCAAGTGGGTGTGCCTCGTGATCGGCGCGCTGCGGCCCGGCACCCTGCGCTTCGGCGAACTGCGACGGCGGCTCGACGGCATCACCCAGAAGATGCTCACCCAGACGTTGCGGGACCTGGAACGGGCGGGCCTCGTGCACCGCGCCGTCTACCCGAGCGTCCCGCCGCGCGTCGAGTACAGCCTGACCCCGCTGGGCGACAACGTCGGCGGCCTGATGGACGCGATCAGGGTGTGGTCGGAGACGCACATCGACGACATCCGCTCCGCGCAGGAGGAGTACGACCGCAAGGCGGGCGAAGAACTGCAACCCGTCTAGGACGGGGACCGCCGCGCCGGCTCGGCGTAGCCCTGCGCCGGGTTGAGCAGGGCGCCGCACACGCCGCCCAGGGCGTCGCCGAACACCGGTTCCCAGCCGAGGTCGCGCAGCCGGGACGCGTCGAGCGCCGCGTCCGCCGCCAGGTACGCGGCCACGTCGCCGTGCGTCGCGACGGCCTCGGCGAGGCTCCACGAGCGCACCGGCACACCGGCGGCGGAGCCGATCGCGGCGGTGAGCGCGGCCAGCGGGACCGGCGTCGTCTCGGCGGCGTGGAACACCCCGCGCGCGGACGATTCGAGCAGCACGGCGTACCCGCGCGCGAGGTCGTTCACGTGCACCGCGGACCAGCGGTTCCCACCCGCGCCGACGTGCCGCGCCACCCCGTCCGCCCGCGCCTGCCGCACCAGCCCGGCGAGCGGGCCGCCGCCGTCGCCGTAGACGATCGGCGGTCGCACGACGACCCGCGCACGTGCTCGGCGCCGAGCACCCGTGCCTCCGCGCCGGCCAACCACGCGAGCGGGCCGGCGACCTCGGCGGTGTCGTCCTCGGTCACCGGTGTCCGCGACGACCTGGCCCTCGGCGCGCCGGTGGTCGTGACGAAGGCGCCGCCGGCCATCCCGCCGAGCATCGCCGTCACGGCCGCCGCGTCCACGGCGGGCCGGTCGGCGCCGGTGGTGGCCGCGATGTGCACGACGCCGTCCGCGCCGGCCGCCGCGCCGGACAGCACCGCCAGGTCGGCCAGGCTGCCGCGCACCGGTCGCGCGCCGTTCGCCCGGACCTTCGCTGCCGCCGCGTCACCGCGCGCCAGACCGCGCACCCGGTGCCCGCGGGCGACGAGGGCACGGGTCAGGGCCGAGCCGATGTAGCCGCTCGCGCCGGTGATGAAGATGTCCACGTGGTCTCCTCGTTCTCGTGGTCGGATTCACCGTAGGAAGCCCCGGACCCGGGGGAAATGTGCGAGGGTCCAGGACTTGTGCGCGAGAGTTCACCGTTCGACCTGGTCGGCACGCTGCTGCGGCACGTGCGGGTCGACGCGAGCACGTTCGGCCGGGTCGAGCTCGGCGCGCCGTGGGGAGCACGGGTCGCCGCGCGCGACACCGTGTCGCTGCACCACGTCCTCGACGGCGAGCTGTGGCTGGAGGTCGGCGGGCGGCAGGTCCACGTCCGGGCCGGCGACCTGGTGGTCCTGCCTCACGGCGCACCGCACGCGCTGCGGCACCGGCCGGACGCGCCCGTCACCGCGCACGACCCCGGTCCCGCGTCAGGCGGGCTGTCGGTGCGGCGGCGGTTCGGCGGTGACGGCGCCCGCACCGTGGTGCTGTGCGCGGAACTGACCGTGTCAGGTGCGGCGAAAGCGCTGTTCCCGCGGGCGCTGCCACCCGTCGTCCACCTGCGCCCGGGCTCGTCCGGTGATCCGGTGCCCGGCCTCGGCCGGCTGCTGGACGGCCTGCGCGAGGAGGTCCGCGACGACCGGTCCGGCGCGTCGCTGGTCGCGGCCAGGCTGGTGGAGCTGGTGCTGCTGCAGGGCATCCGGGCCGAGCTGGAACGCCCGGCCGAGGCCGGTTCGTGGCGCGCGGCGCTGGCGGACGACCGCATCGGCCGTGCGCTCGACGCGCTGTACGGCGCGCCCGGGCACCTGTGGAGCGTGGCGGCGCTCGCCCGTGCGGCGGGCATGAGCCGGGCGGCCTTCGCGACGCGCTTCCGCGAACTGCTCGGCGAGACGCCGATCGCCCACCTCACCCGGTGGCGCATGGACCTGGCCCGCACGGCGTTGCGCGAGCGGCCCGACCTGTCCGTCGGCCAGGTCGCGACGTCGGTCGGCTACCGCAGCGAGTACGCGTTCAACGCGGCGTTCCGCCGGGTGGTCGGCACGCCGCCAGGCCGCTACCGCGCCGCAGGGGCCGTGCTAGCGCCGTGACCCCCGTACTTCGCGGGCTATGAGCCGTTGCGCGACTGTTCGAGGGCTTCCCGCGCCTTGCGGGCCATGTCGGCGACGGCGGCGCGGCGCACGGCGTCGGCCTCGTAGTCCTCGCGGCGGTCCTTCACGACCCGCGCCGGCAGGCCCACGGCGATCTTGAAGTCCGGCACGTCGCCGCGCACCACGGCGTGCGCGCCGATCACGCAGCCGCGCCCGATCCGCGTGCCGCGGGTGACGGTGACCTTCGTGCCGAGCCAGCAGTCCGGCCCGATGCGCACCGGCGACTTCACGATGCCCTGGTCCTTGATCGGCAGCGTGATGTCCGCCGTGACGTGGTCGAAGTCGCAGATGTAGACCCAGTCGGCGATCAACGTCGCCGCGCCGATCTCCACGTCCAGGTAGCAGTTCACCGTGTTGTCCTTGCCGAACACGGCCTTGTCGCCGATCCGCAGCGAACCCTCGTGGCAGCGGATGGCGTTGCCGTCGCCGATGTGCACCCAGCGCCCGATCTCCAGCCGGCCGTAGCCGGGCCGGCAGTGCAGCTCGACCTTCTTGCCGAGGAACACCATCCCGCGCAGCACCACGTGCGGGTTCACGATCCGGAACTTCAGCAGCCGCCAGTACCGCACCAGGTACCAGGGCGTGTACGCGCGGTGCCGCAGGACCCAGCGCAGCGACGCCAGGGTGAGGAACCTGGCCTGCGCCGGGTCGCGGCGCGACCGACGCCACCTCGTCCACACCGGCGCACCCCACATGCTCGTCACGCGGGCACTGTAACTCGGCCGCTGCTCCGCAGACGGCGGGCTCGGTCGCCCGGACCACCCGCGAGGTCGCGTCGATCGTTCGCGACTCATTTTCCGGCGATCACGCCTTTCGATCGTCGGAAAATCAGGCGCGAGCGGTCGACTTCCAGGCGACCTCGCCGCCGTCTGCGGAGCAGCGGCAGAATCGACGCGGTGACGACACCCCTCATCATCGACACCGACCCCGGCGTGGACGACGCGTTCGCCATCGCCCTCGCCGCCGCCAGCCCCGAGGTCGACCTGATCGGGGTGACCACGGTCTTCGGCAACGTCTCGCTGGAGAACACCACCCGCAACGCCCTGCGGCTGCTGACCCTGCTCGGCCGCGACGACGTGCCGGTGGGCGTGGGCGCGTCCCGGCCGTTGATCCACCCCCACCCGCACCTGTCCAGCGCGCACGGCGAAGACGGGCTCTCCGGGTACGCCGACACGCTCCCCGAAGCCACCCGCGGCCCGGACGCGCGTGACGCCGTCACACTCCTGCGCGACCTCCTCGACCAGGCCGAACGCCCCGTCACGATCGTACCCATCGGCCCGCTCACCAACATCGCGCTGCTGCTGGCCGCGCACCCGAACCTCAAGCCGAAGATCGGCAGGCTCGTCGTCATGGGCGGCGGCGTGCACGGTGGCAACGTCACCGCGACGGCCGAGTTCAACGTCTGGAGCGACCCCGAGGCCGCCCGTCGCGTGCTGGTCGAGGAGGACGTGCCCACGACGCTGGTGCCGATGGACCTCACCCGCCGGTGCGCGGTCAGCGCCGAGTGGCTGGACGCGCTGGCGAAGACGTCCGACGTCGCCGCCACGCTGGTCGGCCTCACGCCCGCCTACCTGGAGACCTACCGGCGGTTCCTCGGCTGGGACGGCATGGCGGTGCACGACGCGGTCGCGGTGGCCGAGGCCGTGCGGCCGGGGATCCTGAGCGGCACCCCGTTCCCGGTGGACGTCGACTGCTCGTTCGGCCCCAACCGGGGCGCGCTCGTGGTGGACCAGCGGCTGGAGGTGGACGCGCCGAAGACGCTCGACATCACGATGGACACCGACCTCGACGGCCTGCGCGCGTTCCTCTTCGAACGGCTAGGTGCGCTCGGCGTGCGCGAGTAGGTAGACGGGACGGCGGCCGATGCGCGTCAACGCCACGGTCGCCTCGCCCGACCCGGACAGCTTCAGCCTCGGCCGCAACGCGTTCGGGTCCACGTCCAGCCCGCGCACCAGGATCTCCAGCCGACCCACGTCGTGCGCCCGCAGCACGGACCGCAACACCTTCTCGCTGTAGTGCCCGTGCTCGACTACCCGGAACGCCCGCACCCCCGGCGGCGGCACCGGCCCGGTCAGGTAGGCGATCCGCTCGTCCAGCTGCACCAGCCCGTGCCGGGCCGCGTAGTGCCGCACCAGCCCGGCCCGCACCACCGCGCCGTCCGGGTCGACCAGCCACTCGGCCGGCTCGCCGACCCCGCAGTCGTCGGGGTCGGCGGAGGTGATCGTCCACTCCGGACCGTCCGACCGCAGCACGGTCGCCCGCCGCGACACGCCCGGCGTGGCCAGGCCGCGCGTCCACAGGCACGCCTCGCGCACCTGCCCGTCCAACGACACCAGCTCGACCTCGTCGGCCCACGGCGCGACCGCGAAGTCGACGCCCGGCGCGCACTTCACCGCCAGGTCGCGGGCCGCGTAGGCGTCGGCCAGCTCGTCCAACGACGGCGCGAAGTCCGAGGGGTGCCACGTGCGCCGCCCGCTCGCGTCACGCCGCGCCGGGTCGGCGAGCACCGCCGTGCCGCGGGACACCGGCCGCAACGCGTCCGCCCGCACGAGCGGCACCGCGTCGCCCAGGTTGTGCCGCGCCATGGCCAGCCGCACCGGGTCGAGGTCGGACCCGATCGAGCCCTCGGGCAACGCCGCCAGGTCCGCGCCGATCGAGCACGTGACGTCGTGCGCGGGACCGCTGAACCGGCGCGCCCGGTGCACCGCGACCGGGTGGGCGGTGGCCTGCTGCAACGCGTCGGAGGTGAACAAGCCGTCGGTGAACCCGACCTTCGCGGCGGCCTTGCGCCGCAACAACAACGTCTCCAGCACCGCCGCGAAGAACGTCGGCGAGACCTGCTTGGCCCGGCCCACGTCGGCCAGCCGCGACGCGGGCGTCAGCGGCAGGTCGACCAGCGCCGACAACGCGGCGCGCCCGGCGTCGGAACGCAGGTGCGCCACGTCGTCGAGGCTGAAGGCGTAGGCCACTAGACCGGCTTGCGACCCGTCACGGACACGTTGTAGAACACCTCGCGCGGCAGCACCTTGGCCAGCACGTTCTCGTCCACCCAGGACAGCCGCTGCCAGGTCCGGTAGGCGAACATCGCCCACCCGAAGCCCAGCTTCTCGCGCGGCACGGCGGCCTCGAACGTGCGCACCGGCCAGCCGAACAACGCCGCCGACAGCTCCTCGGTCACCGCGCGCACGCCCACCGCGCCCGCGCCGCGAGCGGTCCGCTCCAGGTCCGACGGGTCGAACGTGTGCAGGTCGACGACGGCTTCCAGGGCCGCCGCCCGGGACGACTCGTCCAGCTCCTCCTGCGGCCGGCGCCACTCGTTCAGCGGGGCCAGCTTGGTCACGTTCGTGGTCAGCCACCAGGTGAGCTGCCCGAGCTTGCGGGCGTAGAGGTTGCCGACGTTCGTCGGGTCGCCCGCGAACACGAACCGGCCGCCCGGCTTGAGCACCCGCAGCACCTCGCGCATCGCGGCGGGCACGTCCGGGATGTGGTGCAGCACGGCGTGCCCCACCACCAGGTCGAACGTGTCGTCGTCGTACGGGATGCGCTCGGCGTCGGCCACCCGGCCGTCGACCGGCAGTTCCAGCTGCTCGGCGTTGCGCAGCGCCACCTCGACCATGCCCGGCGACAGGTCGGTCACCGAGCCGCGCTCGATCACGTCGCCCTGCATCAGGTTGAGCAGGAAGAACCCGGTGCCGCAGCCCAGCTCCAGCGCGTGCCCGTACGGCCCGGTGTCACCCGCGACGGCCCGGAAGCGGTCCTTGGCGTAGGTGATGCAGCGCTCGTCGTACGAGATGGACCACTTCTCGTCGTACGTGCCGGCTTCCCAGTCGTGGTAGAGCACGTTGGCGAGCTTGGGGTCCTTGTACGCCGCCTCGATCTCCTCGGCGGTGGCGTGCGGGTTGGGCTTGGGATCAACGGCCACTGAACTTCGCCTTCCCCGGGCCGTTCTCGATGAACGACGCCATGCCGGTCTTCTGGTCCTCGGTGGCGAACATCGCCGCGAACAGCTGGCTCTCCAGCTTCAGCCCGCTGCCGAGGTCGGTGTCCAGCCCGCCGTCGATCGCGGCCTTCGCGGCGGCGTACGCGCGCACCGGCCCGTTCACGAACCGACCCGCCCACCGCTTCGCCGCCTCGTAGACGTCGTCCGGCGCGACGACCTCGTCCACCATGCCGATCCGCAACGCCTCCTCGGCGCCCACGAACCGGCCGGTGTAGATCAGGTCCTTGGCCCGCGACGGTCCGATCAGCCGCGGCAGGCGCTGCGTGCCGCCCATGCCGGGGATGACGCCGAGCAGGATCTCGGGCTGGCCGACCTTCGCGTTGTCGCCCGCGATCCGCCGGTCCGCGCACAGCGCCAGCTCGAACCCGCCGCCGAGCGCGTACCCGGTGATGGCGGCCACGGTCGGCTTGGGGATCTCCTCCACCGCGCGCAACGCCGACGTGAACGAGCCCGCGCGGGCCGCCATCTCGGCGTAGGACAGCTCGGCCATCTCCTTGATGTCCGCGCCGGCCGCGAACACCTTCGGCCCGCCGTACACGATCACCGAGTAGACGTCGGCCCGGTCGGCGGCCTCCAGCGCGGCCGACCGGATCTCTTCCTGGACCTGTCGGTTGAGCGCGTTCATCGGCGGGCGGTCCAGCCGGATCGTGCCGATACCGTCCTCGACTTCGAGCCTCACGAACTCAGCCACGCGGTCCTCCTCGACCTCCGTCGGTGCGCCTCGCAGGTTACCCCTCGGTAGTTTTCCGGCGGGCGAAGTACCTGTCACCCGACCGTTGGAGCTCCAACGGCTGGTCGAACGTCTTCGACAGGTTCTCCTCGGTCAGCACGTCGTCCAGCAGACCCTGCGCCACGATGCCGCCGTCACGCAGCAGCAGCGCGTGCGTGAAGCCGGGCGGGATCTCCTCCACGTGGTGCGTGACCAGCACGATCGCCGGCGCGTCCGGGTCGAGCGCCAGCTCGGACAGCCGGGCCACCAGGTCCTCGCGGCCACCCAGGTCCAGGCCCGCCGCGGGCTCGTCCAGCAGCAGCATCTCGGGGTCGGTCATCAACGCCCGCGAGATCAGCGTGCGCTTGCGCTCGCCCTCGGACAACGTGCCGTAGGTGCGGTCGGCCAGGTGCTCGATGCCCATCGCGGCCAGCAGCTCCCTGGCGCGGCCGGTGTCGAGCTTGTCGTACTCCTCGCGCCACCGCCCCAGCACCGCGTACCCGGCGCTGACCACCAGGTCGACCACCTTCTCGTCGGCCGGGATGCGCCCGTTCAACGCCGAGGAGGACAGCCCGATCCGGGGCCGCAGCTCGGCCACGTCGGTCCTGCCGACCCGCTCGCCGAGCAGGTGCACCTTGCCCTTGGTCGGGTGCAGCTCCGCGCCGGCCAGCCGGAGCAGCGTCGTCTTGCCCGCCCCGTTCGGGCCGAGCACGACCCAGCGCTCGTCGAGCTCCACGCTCCAGTCGACGTCCCCGACCAGCGTGGTCTTGCCACGTCGAACCGAAACACCCTGCATGTGGATGACCAGATCTTCGTTTTCCACGCCTGCCCTCGCCCCGTCGATGCCTCGCCGCCGCCATTGTTCTGCAACGCCCTCCGCCGGTGGTCCGGTGGGGGGAGGTATGGGCGGGGTCGGTGAACCTCAGCGCGCTCATGCCCACACGGGGCGTGTGTCCTGGAAAGATCGGACGCATGGCTGCCGACTCGATCCTGCTCGCGGGCCGACCGTTCCCCCTCGGGGCGCACCCCGAGGCCGGAGGTGTGCGCTTCGCGGTCTCGGCGCCACCCGCCGACGCGGTGGAAGTGTGCCTGATCAGCGAAGACGGCACCGAGGAGCGGGTCGAGCTGACCGAGCGCACGTTCGGCGTGTGGCACGGGTTGATCTCCGGCGTCACGCCGGGCCAGCGCTACGGCTACCGCGTGCACGGGCCGTACGACCCGTCGCGGGGCCTGCGGTGCAACCCGGCGAAGCTGTTGGTCGATCCGTATGCGACGCGGATCACGGGCACGTTGTCCGACCTCGACGCGGCGTTGGGCTACGTGGACGACCCGATGCTCGGCGGGCCGTCGCCGGTCGACTCGCTCGGCAGCGTGCCGCTGTCCGTGGTCACCTCGCCCGGCGGGCCGGACACGGGCGTGAAGCCCGAGGTGCCGTTCGAGGAGGCGGTGGTCTACGAGCTGCACGTGCGCGGGTTCACCAAGCAGCACCCGGCCGTGCCCGAGCACCAGCGCGGCACGTACCTGGGGCTGGCGCACCCGGCCGTGCTGGAGCACCTGACGCGGCTCGGCGTGACGTCGGTCGAGCTGCTGCCCGTGCACGCGTTCGTCGACGAGCCGTCGTTGATCCGCGACGGCAGGCACAACTACTGGGGCTACTCGCCGCTGAGCTACTTCGCGCCGCACCCCGCCTACGCCAGCGAGCCCGGCCGGGAGGTGGAGGAGTTCCGCACGATGGTGGCCGCGCTGCACAACGCCGACATCGAAGTGATCATCGACGTGGTCTTCAACCACACCTGCGAGGGCGGCCCGGAGGGTCCGACGCTGTCCTACCGGGGCTTCGACGCGCCCGGCTACTACCTGCACATCGACGGCGGCGGCACGCTCGACATCACCGGCTGCGGCAACACCACCGAGGCCGGGTCGCCGCAGTTCGTGCGGCTGGTGACGGACTCGCTGCGGTACTGGGCCACCGAGATGGGCGTCGACGGGTTCCGGTTCGACCTGGCGTCCACGTTCGGCAGGCCGGGCGGCGGGCGGTTCGACCGGGCGTCGGCGATGCTCACCGCGATCACGTCGGACCCGGTGCTGTCGCGGTGCAAGCTGATCGCCGAGCCGTGGGACGCCACCGGCGACGGCTACCGGGTCGGCGACTTCGGCGTGCAGTGGGCCGAGTGGAACGGCCGCTACCGCGACACCGTGCGCGACTTCTGGCGCGGCATGACGAGCGTGCGCGACCTGGCGTACCGCCTGTCGGGCTCGTCCGACCTGTACGCCGACGACCTGCGGCGACCGTGGCAGTCGATCAACTTCATCACCGCGCACGACGGGTTCACGCTGCGCGACCTGGTGTCGTACAACGAGAAGCACAACCTGGCCAACGGCGAGGACAACCGCGACGGCACCAACGACAACCGGTCGTGGAACTGCGGCGTGGAGGGCGAGACGGACGACCCGGAGGTGCTCGCGCTGCGCGCCCGCCAGGCCCGCAACCTGCTCGCCACGCTGATGCTGTCCACCGGCACGCCGATGCTCACCGCCGGTGACGAGCAGTGGCGCACGCAGGGCGGCAACAACAACGCGTACTGCCTGGACGACGAGACGTCGTGGATGGACTGGAAGCTCGGCGGCGAGGGCGAGGCGATGCTGGCGTTCGCGCGCCGGGTGATCGCGGTCCGCCGCCAGTCGCCCGGCTTGCGGCAGCCGCAGTTCTTCGACGGCCGGCCCACGTCGTCCGGCGCGCCCGACCTGGTGTGGTTCCGGCCCGACGGCGAGGAGATGGCCGAGACCGACTGGTTCGACGACGGCCGCCGGTTCCTCGGCATGTGGATCGACGGGTCTAACAGCCTGTCGCGCTCCCGTGACGGCGAGCTGGTGTCGGACGACTCGTGGCTGCTGCTCGTGCACGCGGGCGCGGACCCGATCGAGGTCACCCTGCCGGGCGCCGAGTACGGCGGGCGTTACGAGCCGACGATCGACTCCGCCACCGCCGACGGCTCGCCCGCGGCCCCGGAGAGCCTGGCGGCCGGCGCGACCGTCGTGCTGGAGGGCCGCTCCCTGCTGCTGCTCCGCGTGCCGAACTGAGCGCGCCTGACTCAGCGCGCCGACCGAGCCGCGCCGAGCGTGCCGACCGAGCATGCTGAACCGAGCCGAGCCGCGCCGAACCGCGCGTGCTGAACCGGGCGTGCTGAACCGGATGGCTCGGTGACCGACTGCCTCCGCCACCGACGCAATCCTGCCTGGTGAGAGCCCTCCGCGCGGGCCGCCGATCCGTGGCACGATGCCGGCGTGGCCCGCCCGTTGCTGACCTGGTGCGACCGCACGATCGACCTCCTGCTGGTGGCGTCGTGCGGGTGTAGCCGGACGCGACGTGGCCGCTCCCGCACAGCGGGTTGACGCCGCGTCGCGTCTTGATCGCTACCCCGCCCGACCCGTAGCCATCAGGAGCGACCAACGTGACCGCGACGATCGCGCGCGCGGACCTGCACCCCGAGCTGGACGTGCGGTTCCTCCGCGACATCATCCACCCCGAACGCGACCTGTGGACGCCGCGCGAGCTGCGCGAGCTGACCTCGACCGTCGCCGCCGAACTGACCACCCCGTTGCTGGGCATCCTCCGGTTCGACACCGATCGGCGCTGGTGGGCGCGGCTCGGGCTGACCGAGGGCGTCGAGCTGTGGCTGCTGAGCTGGCTGCCCGGCCAGGGCACCGAGCCGCACGACCACGGCGGCGCCTCGGGCTCGTTCACCGTGCTCACCGGCGAGCTGGCGGAGGACTACCGCTACCCCGGTGGGCCGATCCGCAGCGCGCCGCGTCCCGTGGGCAGCGCGCTGGGGTTCGGCGCCGGGCGTGCGCACCGGGTGGTGAACCAGGGCACGATCGGTGCGGCGAGCGTGCACGCCTACTCGCCGCCGCTGGTGCCGACCCGGGAGTACCCGAGCCTCGCCGACATCCCGCCGGAGATCCCGCCGTTGCCCGCCCTGCGGCTGCCGTTGGAGCAGCTGCGCGTTCTGGCCGACCAGGAGGGCCCATGAGTGCCGAGGAGTTGCTGGAGGAAGCACGACGGGCGTTGACGCGCGTCGAGCCGCACGAGCTGGCCGGTCTGCCGGACGTGCTGGTGGTGGACATCCGGCCGCACCACAACCGCGCGGCGGAGGGTGAGATCCCCGGCTCGATCCCGGTGGAGCGGATCGTGCTGGAGTGGCGGCTCGACCCGGACGGCGAGCACCGCATCCCCGGTTTCACCGCCGACACGACCGTCGTCGTGCTGTGCAACGAGGGCTACGCCTCCAGCCTGGCCGCCCGGGACCTCCAGCGCGTGGGCCTGCCCCGCGCGACGGACCTGGTGGGCGGATTCCGCGGCTACGTTTCCGCCGGTCTCCCCGTCCGGCCGGGAGCCACCCAGGCCGTCACCTGACCTCACAACGGACGGTTTCCGGCACGATCGACCACCGGCTTACACGCTCGACCAGGACGACATCCCCGCGCCGTTCAACGAACGCGTCGAGAACACTGGAGAAGTGCGCGGCCTGCGTGGGGGCCGACCCGCACGTCCGCCTACGCGTTCATCACCCCGGTGCCGGCGTTCGGCGTCGGCTGGTGGCTCGGCGACGAGCGGTTCAGCTCGATCGTGGCGCTCGGCGCGGCGGTCGTGGTCGTCGCCGTGGCGGTGCTGTGGATCGATCGGCGGCGCGTGGCCGCGGCGGCTCAGGCCGTCCCGGACCACCTGTCGCAGAAGACGAACCGGTGAGCGGGGAACCGCGAGGTCGGCGGTAGCGTCTCCAGGTCCGTGTGGAAAGCGCTGACCGGGCTGGCCCTGGTCGTCCTCGTGGTCTGGCGGCCGAGTGTCGCGACGTTCGGCGGGGCCGCGGTGGGGGCGTGGGCCGTCAACGCGGCGATGCAGCTCGGCCTGCTGGCAGGCGCGCTGCTGTTCCGCGTGCGTGTGCCGTTGGTCGAGATCGGCGTCGGCGGCGAGATCCGCACGTGGACCAAGCCCCACCTGCGGGTGGTGTGGCGGACGATCCCGCTGCTGATGTCGGTCGGCCTCACGTCGATCAAGGCGCCGGTCCGCCGTCGACTGTGGCTGACCGGGCTCACGTCCGCCGTGGTGTCCGCAGCGGTTGTGGCGGTCGTCTGGCTCGGCGCGCTCGTCTGGTCGGTCGCGGACCAGCCGTTCCTGCGCGGGTTCGCGGTCGCGGGCACGGCGGTGCTGCTCAACGGCCTGTGGCCGCGGCGCGGCGCGGGCACCACCTCGCCGGGCTGGTTCCTGTTCGCGCTGCCCCGCGTGTCCGGTCGCACGGCGGCGGAGTTCGAGGCGACGCCCCTGGTCAACCAGGTGACCGACGCGCTCGAACTCGGCGACCTCGACCGGGCCGAGGCGCTCGCCGACGAACTGGTCGAACGCCACCCCGCGCTGCTGGTCGCCATCGGCGCACGGTCCGCCGTGCTGACCCTGCGCGCCCGGTACGGCGAGGCGTTGCACATGGTCAGCGGCCTGGTCGGGCGCACCGACCTGGAGCCGCGCGACATGGCGTTCGTGCTGGCCGCGATGGCCAGTTCCACGGCGAACGCGGTCGAGGGCGGCCAGCTGCCCGCGGACGTCGGCGTGCCCGCGGCGAAACGCGCGGCGGACGGCGCGATGAAGTTCGGCTACCCGCGCCACCGCTGCACGGGCACGTTGGCGCAACTGGCCCTGATCGAGGACGACCACGCCACCGCGCTGGCCCTCGCCACGCAGGCCAAGGCGACCAGCGAGAGCGGCCTCGCCCGCGCCGACGCCCTGGCCACGATCGCCCGCGCGCACATGGCGGCCGGTGACAACGCGGCGGCCCGCGCGTCCCTGGTCGAGGCACGACAGCTCGCCGGCTGGATGCCCCGGGTCGCGGAGACCACGGCCCGGCTCGACATCTCCTGAGATCCGGGCAGCTCAGGCGGAAGCCGGCATGGTCGGCATGCCGCCGTCCGGCACGGGCAGGCCGCAGTTCGCCATGGCGTCGCCCACGGTCTTCAGCCACGTCCCCGTTTCGGCGCGGAGCTTCCCCGGATCCGGCGGCACAGCGCCGGGCACGATCTTGCTGAGCACGCTGAACGCGCCGGCGAACATCGCCAGGTCGTGCGACAGGCACAGCTCCGGCCCGTCGACGCGGGCCTCGGCGGGCGCGGTCGTCGGCGGCGTCGGCAGGCACTTCGCCGCCGTCATCGCCACCAGCAGGCGGAGCACGTCACCCAGCGGCACGACCGCCTTGTCGGGCGTGGGCGGGTCCGCGGCCAGCGGCTCGATCACCGTCTTGAGCGTGTCCGCGAGCTGCGTCACCAGTCCCGCGCACGCGGCGGGAGGTTCCGCCGGTTGCCGCGGCGCCGACGCGGCCGGGATGACGGCCACGCCGAGCACCACGGCGAGCACCGTGCCGATCGTCGCGAATTTCCTCACGCCGGAAGCGTAAGCGCGGACGCGCGCCCACCTGCCGGTGAAACCGGCGACTTCACCCGACCGAAGAAACCCGGCCCACCAGCGTGAACGCGACCCCGGACCAGATGACCGCCGGTCACGCCGACGGTCATCTGATCGAGGGATGTCAGCCCGCCAGCACGACCCGGCCGAGTTCGGCCGGTGACGCCAGCAGGTCGTGCCTCGGCAGCACGCGCACCGTGTAGCCGACGGCGCCCGCGTGCGGCAGCGGCACCTCGATCTCGTAGTTGCCGTTGCCCGCGTAGTCCATGCCGTGCGTGACCACGTCGTACAGCTCGTCGGAGTCGCCGACCCGGCCCAGCGCCACCTGGACGTCCACTTCGGACGGTTCCAGGCCGGCCAGCTCGATCCGGGCCCGCACGGCGACCGGCGAGCCGAGCTTCGGCGTGGCCGACCCGTTCAGCGACATCTCCGACTCCAGCACCCGCACCCGCGTCCACGAGGCCCGCAGCCGCTGCCGGTACGCGGCCAGCTCCTTCGCGCCGCGGAAGCCCTCGCCGACCACCGAGGCGGCCGACGACGCGGCGGGCGCGTACAGGTTCTCCACGTACTCGCGCACCATCCGCGACGCCTGCACCGCCGGGCCGAGCGAGGCCAGCGTGTGCCGCACCATCGCCAGCCACCGGGTCGGCACGCCGTCCTCGCCGCGGTCGTAGAACAGCGGCGCGACCTGGCTGCCGAGCAGGTCGTACAGCGCGGCGGCCTCCAGGTCGTCACGCCGGGTCGGGTCGGTGATGCCGTCGGCGGTCGGGATGGCCCAGCCGTTGCTGCCGTCGTACAGCTCGTCCCACCAGCCGTCGCGGATCGACAGGTTCAACCCGCCGTTGAGCGCGGACTTCATGCCGGACGTGCCGCACGCCTCCAGCGGGCGCATCGGGTTGTTCAGCCACACGTCGCAGCCCCAGTACAGGTACCGGGCCATGGACATGTCGTAGTCGGGCAGGAACACGATCCGGTGGCGCACGCCCGCGTCGTCGGCGAACCGCACGATCTGCTGGATCAACGCCTTGCCGCCGTCGTCGGCGGGGTGCGACTTGCCCGCGACGACCAGCTGCACGGGCCGTTCGGGGTGCAGCAGGAGCGCGCGCAGCCGCTCGGCGTCGCGCAGCATCAGCGTCAGCCGCTTGTAGGTCGGCACGCGGCGGGCGAAGCCGACGGTCAGCACGTCCGGGTCGAACACCGAGTCGGTCCAGCCCAGCTCCAGCGCCGACGCGCCGCGCTGCAGCCACGACGCGCGGGTGCGGCGGCGGACCTCGTCTACGAGCTTGCCGCGCAGGTCGTTGCGCAGCTCCCACAGCCGCTGGTCGGTGACCGGCTCGAACCCGTGCAGGCCGACGCCCGCCTCCTCGGTGTCGCCGACGAGCCTGCTCATCTCGGTCGCCGCCCACGTCGGGCCGTGCACGCCGTTGGTGACCGAGCCGATCGGCACCTCCGAGGCGTCGAAGCCCGGCCACAGGCCGCGGAACATGTCGCGGCTGACGGTGCCGTGCAGCTTGGAGACGCCGTTCGCGCGCTGGGCGAGCCGCAGGCCCATGTGCGCCATGTTGAACAGGCCGGGGTTGTCCTCCGCGCCCAGCGCGAGGACGCGCTGGGTGTTCACGCCCGGCAGCAGGGTCTCCGAGCCGAAGTAGTGCTGCACCAGGTCGACCGGGAACCGGTCGATGCCCGCCGGCACCGGCGTGTGCGTGGTGAACACCGTGCCCGCGCGGACCGCCGCCAACGCCTGGTCGAAGTCGAGGCCCTCGGTGGTGACCAGCTCGCGGATGCGCTCCAGGCCGAGGAAGCCCGCGTGGCCCTCGTTGGTGTGGAACACCTCGGGCGACGGGTGCCCGGTCAGGTCGCAGTACGTGCGCACGGCGCGGACGCCGCCGACGCCGGCCAGGATCTCCTGCCGGATGCGGTGGTCCTGGTCGCCGCCGTAGAGGCGGTCGGTGACGCCACGCAGGTCCTCGTCGTTCTCCTCGACGTCGGAGTCGAGCAGCAGCAGCGGGATGCGGCCGACCTGCGCCTTCCACACCTTGGCCCGCAGCACCCGGTCGCCGGGCATGGCGACGTGCACCAGGATCGGCGCGCCGGACGGCTCGGTGAGCAGCTCCAGCGGCAGGCCGCGCGGGTCGAGCACGGGGTAGTGCTCGATCTGCCAGCCGTCCAGGGACAGCGCCTGGCGGAAGTAGCCGGACCGGTAGAGCAGCCCGACCGCGATCAGCGGCACGCCGAGGTCGGAGGCCGCCTTGAGGTGGTCGCCCGCCAGCACGCCGAGGCCGCCGGAGTAGTTCGGCAGCGCCTCGGTGACGCCGAACTCCATCGAGAAGTAGGCGATCGCGGTCGGCAGGGGGTGCAGGTCGTGGTGGCCGTGGTCGCGGCGCTGCCCGATCTCGTCCTGGCGGCGCTGGAACCAGCGCGGTCCGGTGGTGTAGCGGTGCAGGTCGTCGGCGAGGGCGCGGGCGTGGGCGAGGAACTGCTCGTCGCGGGAGAGCTCTTCGAGGCGTTCGGGCGCGACCACGGACAGCAGCCGCAACGGGTCGCCGCTCTCGGCCCACAGCTCGGGGTCGACCGACGCGAACAGGTCCTGGGTGGGCTGGTGCCACGTCCAGCGCAGGTTCGTGGCGAGGGTGCCCAGGGCAGTCAACGGCTCGGGCAGACTGGCTCGGACGGTGAACCGGCGAAGTGCTCGCATGGCGTCGGACCTTATCCCCCATCCAGCGGTGCGGGACAACGGTCACCCGAACCGATGCCGTGACCGATACAGCCCGACCAGGGCAAACGACGCCCTGCAAGTAATTTCGCACACACTGCGCAACCGTCAAGCCCGTCGGCGGCGGTGGGGGTGGTGGCCGATCCGTTCTCGGGCGAGGTGTTCCGGACCGACGGCCACGTCGACATCGATCCGCCGTTCCGCAACCGGCGCCGGGCGGCCGACGGCGCGGTCCACGCCAAGCTCGTCGAGCTGATCGACACCACGGCCGGGTGACCGGGCATCGCTCGATCGGTACCGGCGTGGCACGGCTTCGGAACCGATCACGGGCTGGGAATCTGCTCGAATCGCGAGACGGACACCACCGCCAAGTGTGCAATCCGCGCGGAAAGGGTAGGAACAGCACGTGCAGGTGTCCCGGTGGTGGGTTCGCCGACCGCTGCGGGCAGACTTGACCGTGCAAGCGTCACACCAGGTGAGAGGGGCGCTGCCGATGAGCGGACGACTCGGTATCGACGATGTCTCCCCGACCGTGAGCGGCGGTCGCTACCCGGCGAAGGCCGTGGTCGGCGAACACGTGCCGGTCGAGGCCACGGTGTGGCGCGAGGGCCACGACGCCGTGGCCGCCACGGTGGCGTGGCGGGGACCGAAGGACCGGGTCGCCAGACAAACGCGGATGGTGCCGCACGGCGTCGGCCTCGACCGCTGGACCGCCACGATCGTGCCGGACGCACCGGGCGCGTGGACGTTCCGGGTGGACGCGTGGAGCGACCCGTGGGCCACCTGGCAGCACGCCGTCGAGGTCAAGATCGCCGCGGGTCAGGGCCCCGACGACCTGGCGAACGACCTGGAGGCCGGCGCGCTCCTGCTCGACCGCGTCAGCCGCCGCCCCGACCGGCGCAAGGACAAGCCGCTGCTGGTCAACGCGGCCACCGCGTTGCGCGACGAGCACCGCCCCCTCGCCGAGCGCGTCGCGCCCGCCCTCGCGACCGACGTCCGCCGGATCATGCACGACCACCCCGTCCGCGAGCTGATCACCAAGGGCAGGCCGCAGAAGGTGTGGGTCGACCGGAAGCGGGCGGCGTTCGGCTCCTGGTACGAGTTCTTCCCCCGCAGCACGGGCGGCGTCGACGAGTCGGGCGTCCCGGTGCACGGCACGTTCGTCACCGCCGCGAAGGAGCTGGACCGCGTCGCGGCCATGGGCTTCGACGTCGCCTACCTGCCTCCGATCCACCCGATCGGGCGGGTGAACCGCAAGGGCCCGAACAACACGCTCACCGCCACCGAGGACGACCCCGGCTCGACCTGGGCCATCGGCGCGGACGAGGGCGGGCACGACGCGATCCACCCGGAACTCGGCACGATCGAGGACTTCGACGCGTTCGTCGACCGCGCCAGCGAGCTGAACCTCGAGGTGGCGCTGGACCTGGCGCTGCAGTGCGCCCCCGACCACCCGTGGGTCCTGAAGAACCCCGAGTGGTTCACCACCCGCCCGGACGGCTCGATCGCCTACGCGGAGAACCCGCCCAAGAAGTACCAGGACATCTACCCGGTCAACTTCGACAACGACCCGCAGGGCATCTACAACGAGGTGCTGCGGGTCGTGCTGCACTGGGTCGACCACGGGGTGCGCATCTTCCGGGTCGACAACCCGCACACCAAGCCGCCGGACTTCTGGGCGTGGCTGATCTGGGCGGTCAAGGACCGGCACCCGGACGTGCTGTTCCTGTCCGAGGCGTTCACCCGCCCGGCCCGCCTGTACGGCCTGGCCAAGCTCGGCTTCACGCAGAGCTACACCTACTTCACCTGGCGCACGACCAAGGAGGAGCTGACCGAGTTCGGCGTCGAACTGGTCGAGCACTGGGACGAAGCGCGGCCCAACCTGTTCGTCAACACCCCCGACATCCTGCACGAATCGCTGCAGCACGGCGGTCCTGGCATGTTCGCGCTGCGCGCGGCGCTGGCGGCGACGATGGCGCCGACCTGGGGTGTGTACTCGGGCTACGAGCTGTTCGAGCACGAAGCCGTGCGTCCGGGCAGCGAGGAGTACCTGAACTCGGAGAAGTACCAGCTCCGCCCCCGCGACTACGCGGCGGCGGTGGCCGAGGGACGGTCGCTGGAACCGTGGTTGCGCAAGCTGAACGCGATCCGCCGGGCACACCCGGCGCTGCAGCAGATGCGAACACTCCGGTTCCACCACATCGACAACCCGGCGTTGATCGCCTACTCCAAGCAGGACCCGGACACCGGCGACACGGTCGTCGTCGTGGTCAACCTGGATCCCCACAACGCGCAGGACGGCACCGTCTGGCTGGACCTGCCCGCACTCGGCGTCGACTGGCACGAGCGGCTGATCGCGCACGACGAGGTGTCCGGGGAGACCTGGGACTGGGGTCAGGCGAACTACGTCCGCCTCGAACCCTGGCGCGCTCCGGCGCACATCGTCGGCGTCCAGCGCAGGTTCGCCGGCTAAGAGAGAAAACCAGCCCGGTCCCCTTTACCGAGTCCCCGTGTCCGCCGAAGGACACGAGGGACGATCGAACGCACCCCCAATGAGGTGGGACGAGGTGGAGCACACATGCAAGAAGAGGCCCGACCCGACGCCGCGCTGGTAGGCCTGGAGAACGTGCCGCACACCGGCGAGGCCATCGGCGCCGACGGCCTGCTGGTCGAACCGCAGGCGGAGGACTTCCGGTCGGCCAAGCTCGTGCCGCGCGAGCGTGACTGGTTCAAGGGCGCGGTGTTCTACGAGGTGCTGGTGCGCGCGTTCAGCGACTCCAACGGCGACGGCACCGGCGATCTGCGGGGCCTCGCGTCCCGGTTGGACTACCTGGAGTGGCTCGGCGTCGACTGCCTGTGGCTGCCGCCGTTCTACGCCTCGCCGCTGCGCGACGGCGGCTACGACATCTCCGACTTCCGCGCGGTGCTGCCGGAGTTCGGCTCGGTCGAGGACTTCGTGTACCTGCTGGACGAGGCGCACCGCCGCGGCATCCGGGTGATCACCGACCTCGTGCTCAACCACACCAGCGACGCGCACCCGTGGTTCCAGCAGTCGCGGATCGACCCGGACGGCCCCTACGGCGACTACTACGTGTGGAGCGACGACGACCAGCGCTACGCGGACGCGCGGATCATCTTCGTCGACACCGAGTCGTCCAACTGGACGTACGACCCGGTGCGCGGCCAGTTCTACTGGCACCGGTTCTTCTCCCACCAACCCGACCTGAACTTCGAGAACCCGCACGTCCAGGAAGCCATGCTGGACACCCTGCGGTTCTGGCTCGACCTCGGCATCGACGGGTTCCGGCTCGACGCCGTGCCGTACCTGTTCGAGGCGGAGGGCACGAACTGCGAGAACCTGCCCCGCACGCACGACTTCCTGAAGCGCTGCCGCAAGGTCGTCGACGACGAGTACCCCGGCCGGGTGCTGCTCGCGGAGGCCAACCAGTGGCCGTCGGACGTGGTCGAGTACTTCGGCAACGCGGAGGTCGGCGGCGACGAGTGCCACATGGCGTTCCACTTCCCGCTGATGCCGCGCATCTTCATGGCCGTGCGGCGCGAGTCGCGGTTCCCGATCTCGGAGATCCTGGCGCAGACGCCGCAGATCCCGGACGGCTGCCAGTGGGGCATCTTCCTGCGCAACCACGACGAGTTGACGCTGGAGATGGTCACCGACGAAGAGCGCGACTACATGTACGCGGAGTACGCCAAGGACCCGCGGATGAAGGCGAACATCGGCATCAGACGACGGCTGGCGCCGCTGCTGGAGAACGACCGCAACCAGCAGGAGCTGTTCACCGCGATGCTGCTGTCGCTACCCGGCTCGCCCGTCCTCTACTACGGTGACGAGATCGGCATGGGCGACAAGATCGGCATGGGCGACAACATCTGGCTGGGCGACCGCGACGCGGTGCGCACGCCGATGCAGTGGACCCCGGACCGCAACGCGGGGTTCTCCAGCTGCGACCCCGGCCGGATCTACCTGCCCGTGATCATGGACCCGGTGTACGGCTACCAGGCGCTCAACGTGGAGGCGCAGCTGAACAACCAGTCGTCGCTGCTGCACTGGACCCGGCGGATGATCGAGGTGCGCAAGCAGCACCACGCGTTCGCGGAGGGCGACTTCACCGACCTGGGCGGCTCCAACCCGAGCGTGCTGGCCTACCGGCGGCGGTGGCTGCGGCCCGACGGCCACGAGGACGTCGTGCTGTGCGTGAACAACCTGTCGCGGTTCCCGCAGCCGGTCGAGCTGGACCTGTCGGAGCACCACAGCAGCAGGCCCGTCGAGCTGACCGGCGGGGTGGTCTTCCCGACCGTGGGCGACCTGCCCTACCTGCTGACTTTGCCCGGTCACGGCTTCTACTGGTTCCAGCTCGTGGAAGCCGGCGACGACAGCGAGCCGAGGTGATGGACGTGACCGAACCGCACGACCTGGTCGACAAGGTGATGGCCGAGCTGCCCGAGTGGCTGCCCGCGCAGCGGTGGTTCGGCGGGAAGGACCGCCCGGTCACGTCGATCCGCCCGCTGCGGGCGGTGGTGCTGCGGTCCGAGGAGCCGGTGCTGGTGCACCTCGTGGTGGAGGTGGCGCAGCCGGACCGGCAGGAGCCGTACCAGCTGCTGATCACCGACCACGTGGACAACTACGACGCCACGCAGGTGCCGGAGCTGACCGGCGCGCTGCTCGACCTGATCGCCGAGGGCGCCGAGGTCGACGGCCTGAGGTTCGCGCACGAGCCGGACGTGGAGCTGCAGACCGGGCTGCGCGGCAGGCCGATCACGTCCGAGCAGTCCAACACGTCGATCGTGTTCGGCAGCCAGTACATCCTCAAGCTGTTCCGCAAGCTGACCTACGGCGACAACCCGGACCTGGTGCTGCACCGGGCGTTGCGCCAGGTCGGGTGCGAGCACATCGCCCAGCCGCTCGGGTCGATCACGGGCCGGTTGGACGGCCACACGACGACGGTCGGCATGCTCCAGCAGTTCATGCCGGACGCGGTGGACGGCTGGGCGATGGCCACCACGAGCGTGCGCGACCTGATGGCCGAGGCCGACCTGCACGCCGACGAGGTGGGCGGCGACTTCGCGGGCGAGGCGCAGCGGCTGGGACAGGCCGTGGCCAGCGTGCACGCGGACCTGGAGCGCGCGCTGGGCACGCAGTCCGCGAACGCCGAGAACATCGAGCGGACCGTGCGGGCGATGGTCTCGCGGCTGGACGCGGTGGTCGCGTCGGTGCCGGAGCTGCGGCCGTACGTGCCCGCGTTGCGGGAGGCGTTCGAGCAGGCCAAGGAGACCCCGGACGCGGTCGCGGTGCAGCACATCCACGGCGACCTGCACCTCGGCCAGGTGCTGCGGACCGTGCAGGGCTGGCTGCTGATCGACTTCGAGGGCGAGCCGGGTTCGCCGATCGC
This sequence comes from Saccharothrix sp. NRRL B-16348, assembly GCF_001280085.1. Classification (GTDB taxonomy): domain Bacteria; phylum Actinomycetota; class Actinomycetes; order Mycobacteriales; family Pseudonocardiaceae; genus Actinosynnema. Next base: position 40,733 of record NZ_LGED01000247.1, read on the forward strand.
GGAGCGGGTCGAGCTGCGGTCGCCGTTGCGCGACGTGGCGGGGATGCTGCGATCCTTCGACTACGCGGCGCACCAGCTGCTCGTCGGCCAGCCGGAGGACCACCAACTGACCGTGCGGGCGCTGGAGTGGTCGCGGCGCAACCGCGCGGCGTTCACCGAGGGCTACGCGGAGGCGGCGTCGGAGTCGGTCGGCGACCCGCGCAAGCGCGGTTACCTGCTGCGGGCGTTCGAGCTGGACAAGGCCGTCTACGAGGTCGCGTACGAGCACGCGAACAGGCCGGAGTGGTTGACGGTCCCGTTGTCGTCGATCGCGCGGATCACTGGAGAGGGAGCGGTGCAGTCATGATCTCGCCCGAGGACGTCGACCGGCTGCTGGCCGGGGCGCACCACGACCCGCACTCGGTGCTCGGCGTGCACCACGTCCCCGAGGGCGTGGTCGCGCGGGCGCTGCGGCCGGGCGCGACCGCGGTGGCGGTGATGGCGGCCGACAAGCGCTTCGAGCTGGACCGGGTCGCCGACGGGTTGTTCGCGGGCGAGCTGCCCGAGCACCCCGGCGACTACCGGCTGGAGGTCGAGTACGGCGACCAGGCCGTGGAGGTGGACGACCCGTACCGGTGGCTGCCGACCGTCGGCGAGCTGGACCTGCACCTGATCGGCGAGGGGCGGCACGAGCGGCTGTGGGACGTGCTGGGCGCGCGGGTGCGCACCTACGACACGCCCAACGGCACCGTCTCGGGCGTCTCTTTCGCCGTGTGGGCCCCGACCGCGCGCGGTGTGCGGGTGTGCGGCGACTTCGACGGCTGGGACGGGCGCGCGAACCCGATGAGGTCGCTCGGCTCGTCCGGCGTGTGGGAGGTCTTCATCCCCGGCATCCCGGAGGGCACCCGGTACAAGTTCCGGATCCTCGGCCGGGACGGCGGGTGGCACGAGAAGGCCGACCCGATGGCGTTCGCCACCGAGACACCGCCCCAGACCGCGTCGGTCGTCACCCGGACCACGCACGAGTGGGGCGACGCGGAGTGGCAGGCCAAGCGGGACGCCACGCAGTGGATCAACGCGCCGATGAGCGTGTACGAGGTGCACCTGGGCTCGTGGAAACCCGGCCTCGGGTACCGGGAGCTGGCCACGGAGCTGGCCGACTACGTGGTGGGCGCCGGGTTCACGCACGTGGAGCTGATGCCGGTGGCCGAGCACCCGTTCGGCGGGTCGTGGGGCTACCAGGTGACGTCGTACTACGCGCCCACGTCGAGGTTCGGCTCGCCGGACGACTTCCGGCACTTCGTGGACGTGCTGCACCAGCGCGGCGTCGGCGTGATCATGGACTGGGTGCCCGCCCACTTCCCGCGCGACTCGTGGGCGTTGGCGAAGTTCGACGGCAGCGCCCTGTACGAGCACGAGGACCCGCGCCGGGGCGAGCACCCCGACTGGGGCACGCTGGTGTTCGACTTCGGGCGCAACGAGGTGCGCAACTTCCTGGTGGCGAACGCCCTGTACTGGATCGAGGAGTTCCACATCGACGGCCTGCGGGTCGACGCGGTGGCCTCGATGCTGTACCTGGACTACTCGCGGCAGGAAGGGCAGTGGCTGCCCAACCAGTACGGCGGGCGGGAGAACCTGGACGCCGTGCGGTTCCTGCAGGAGCTGAACGCGACCGTGTACAAGCGGCACCCCGGTGCGGTGATGGTGGCGGAGGAGTCGACGGCGTGGCCGGGCGTGTCGCGGCCGACGCACCTGGGCGGCCTCGGGTTCGGGTTCAAGTGGAACATGGGCTGGATGCACGACACGCTGCACTACCTGTCGCGCGAGCCCGTGCACCGGTCGTTCCACCACAACGAGATCACGTTCTCGCTGGTGTACGCGTGGAGCGAGAACTTCGTGCTGCCGCTGTCGCACGACGAGGTCGTGCACGGCAAGGGGTCGTTGTGGCAGCGGATGCCCGGCGACGACTGGAACAAGGCGGCGGGGCTGCGGTCGCTGCTGGCGTTCATGTGGGCGCACCCCGGCAAGCAGCTGCTGTTCATGGGCGGCGAGTTCGGGCAGCGCGACGAGTGGTCGGAGGGCCGGTCGCTGGACTGGCACCTGCTGGACTCGCCGCTGCACGGCGGCCTGCACCGGCTGATCACCGACCTGAACCGCGTCTACAAGGGCTCGCCCGCGTTGTACAGCGCGGACAACAAGCCCGAGGGGTTCTCGTGGATCGACGCGAACGACTCGGCGGGCAACGTGCTGAGCTTCCTGCGGATCGGTGAGGACGGCTCGGTGCTCGCGTGCGTGGCGAACTTCGCCGGCATGCCGCACCACGACTACCGGGTCGGGCTGCCGGTGGCGGGCCGGTGGCGCGAGGTGGTGAACACGGACTCGGAGGTCTACGGCGGTTCCGGCGTCGGCAACCTCGGCGGGGTGGAGGCGGAGGAGCACCCGTGGCACGGCAGGCCCGCTTCGGCGCTGCTCCAACTGCCGCCGGCGGGCGTGCTCTGGCTGGCGCCGGAGGCGTCGACGGACACGGCCACCACGACCCTGACCGGCCTCGACGAGATCTGACCTGGACCGGCGAGCCGCGAACCTCTCCCCGGACGTCGGACCCGGCGCCGACTTTCCGGGGAGGGTTCGGTCCGTTCCGGAAAAGTCTGAACCGCAGCGGGAGTCCTCTGTCGCCTTGTGCGAGACCGGGAGCGTTCCACCGGCCTGGAGCATGATCAGATCCAGGAGTTCGGTCACCGGATCCACCAGATCCTGGGACGCCCGGCCGGCCTGTGGGACGACCGGCGGCATTGGGTCTGTACCGGTCGGTGCTGCTTACGCTCGTGCTGTTACCCCAGCCGGGTGCTCTGCCCGCACACCACGGTGCAGGTCCTGGCCACCCTCGACGGCACCCTGCTCGCCGTCACCGACCCGTCCCGAGCCGCACGACGACAGCAGCGCCCACACCCCTCACCTGCCTGGCCGACCTCCTCCTGAGATGGGCCGTCGAACACGCCATCGCCCACCTCAAGAACTGGACGATCCTCGCCACCGGCTACCGCGCACGCCTCACCGTCACCAGCCTCCGGTACTACCGCCTCGGCTGGAAACCCGACTTCTGAACAACGCTCCAGGTGCGGCGAGGTAGCCGCAACGACCCGGCGGAGGTGTCCAGAGCCGAGGTGCGACGCTCGCGTGATCGTTGGAGGCTGAGCCCGGTCGAACACGAGCCCGCAGCACCGAACCGAGCCGACCGCGGTTCACCGCACCGCGTGCTTCGCAGGGGTCCTCGCCCAGGGGACCCCTGCTTTTATCCTGCCGGCTGGGTCCGACAAACGGGGTGCGCTCGGGCACGACCTGTGGACAACTGCCGAAGCAGGCGGGAGCACAGGTCCGGGTTCGTGGCCGTCGGTGCCGAACCCGACAGCGGAGAACGGCGTCGGCGGCGGTTCGGTACTGCCATGCTGAGCGCATGGCGGACGAGGTGTGGGCGGTCGGCGAGGCGTACGAGGCTTACGTCGGGCGTTGGAGCGCGCCCGTCGCGAGGCGGTTCCTGCGAGGGCTGGACGTGCCGGCGGGCCGTCGGTGGCTGGACGTGGGCTGCGGTCCGGGGGCGTTGACCACGGCCGTCCTGAAGCTCGCCGACCCGGCCGAGGTCGTCGGGGTGGATCCGTCCGAAGGGTTCCTGGCCACCGCGAAGCACCGGGTCGCCGACCCGCGCGCGGCCTTCCACGTCGGTGACGCCCGGTCCCTGCCGCTGCCCGACCGCGCGTTCGACGCCGTGGTCAGCGGTCTCGCGCTGAACTTCGTGCCCGATCCGGTGCGGGCCGTGGCGGAGTGCACCAGGGTCGCCGCGCCCGGCGCCGTGGTCGCCGCCTACGTGTGGGACTACGCCGAAGGCATGGCGATCACCCGCTTCTTCTGGGATGCCGCCACCGACCTCGACCCGGCCGCGGCGGCGTTGCACGAGGGCAGGCGCTTCCCGCTCTGCCGGCCCGAGCCGCTCCACAAGCTGTGGACGGACGCCGGGCTGACCGGGGTGCGCGTCGAGGCGCTGGAGGTGCCGACGGTGTTCCACGACTTCGACGACTTCTGGCGCCCGTTCCTCGGCGGCCAGGGACCGGCACCCGGCTACACCGCGTCCCTGCCCGAGGACCGGCGCCGGGCCCTGCGCGACCTGCTGCGCACCCGCCTGCCCACCCACCCGGACGGTTCCATCCGGCTCGCCGCGCGGGCGTGGTCGGTGCGGGGCGTGATGGCGGCGGCGTGAACCCGGGCGACGGGAGGCGGTGCCGTCGAACACGACCCCGTAGGGGTTCGGGACAGGCACAATGGGCCAATGCGGCTCGTATCGGCTCGGCTGGTCCTGCTGGCGGCGGTCCTGGTCACGGTTAGCGCCTGTGCCCAGGCCATCCCGGGCAAACCGGTGGCGGGTGAGGCCGTCACCAAGGGCACCGTCGACCCGGGCTTCATCCGGGGCACCGACGGCGGCCCGATCGACCAGTTGGCGGCCACCGCCATCACCGACGTCGACACGTTCTGGCAGGAGGCGTTCCCGGACACGTTCGACGAGCCGTGGCAGCCGATCGAGGGCGGCATCTACTCGGTCGACACCGCCGACGCCTCCGCGAAGCCGCCGCCGTGCACCGAGAAGGCGAGCGACGTCGAGGGCAACGCGTTCTACTGCCCCAGCGCCGACGCCATCGCCTGGGACCGCGCCGCGCTGCTGCCCGTGCTCAAGGACCGGTTCGGCGACGCGGCCGTGGTGATCGTGCTGGCGCACGAGATGGGCCACGCCGTGCAGAACCGGATGGGCATCACGCCGGAAGCCGAACGGCGCGAGCCGCAGCGGTTCCCGACGATCCTCACCGAGGCGATGGCCGACTGCTTCGCGGGCGCGTTCATCAAGTGGGTCAACGACGACAAGTCCGAGCACCTCGACATCGGCTCCGACACGCTGGACTCGGCGCTGGGCGCGCTGATCACGTTCCGCGACCCGGTCGGCACCTCGGCGAGCGACCGGTCCGCGCACGGCAACGCGTTCGACCGGGTGTCCGCGTTCCAGGACGGCTACCAGCAGGGCACCAAGTTCTGCGCGGCGATGTCCACGGAGAACCGGGTGTTCACCCAGCAGGCGTTCACGACCGAGGACGACCGCGACCGCGGCGGCAACCTGCCGTTCGACGAGATGCTGGAGAACGTCACCCCCGACCTGAACCTGTACTACAAGGCCCTGGTCGAGCAGGCGGGCAAGCAGTGGACCGAGCCGAAGTCCACGCCGACCGAGCAGGAGCCGGACTGCTCCGGCGACCAGGGGCCGGTGGCGTACTGCCCGGCGGACAAGTCGGTGGAGTTCGAGGTCGAGGCCGACCTGCCCGAGCTGCACGCCGAGATCGGCGACTACGCCACGGGCGTGCTGCTGGCCAGCCGTTACGGGATGGCGGCGATGGCGGCGGTGGGCGTGGACCTCGAGGGCGAGCGTGCGGCGACGAGCGCGTTGTGCCTGGCCGGCGCGTACACGCGGGAGGTGTTCACCCGGCAGAAGGGCTTCGGGCTGTCGCCGGGCGACCTGGACGAGGCGGTGCAGGTGCTGCTCGCGTACGACTACGCGGCACGTGACGCGACCGGTTCGGCGGCGCTCGGTCCCGGGTTCAAGCGGGTCGAGGTGTTCCGCGGCGGCGTGTTCGAAGGCATCAAAGCCTGCGGTTTGGCCTAACCGCGCGTGCCGGCCAAGTAGGGTTCGGGCTTGGATCGGCACGGACGTGGGATGGGGCTTGGCATGGCTCGACGGGCTTGGGTTGCTGCGACGCTCGCCGCCGCCATGGCGTTCACGGGGTGCACCCAGACGGTGAGCGGCCACGGCCGGTCGGAGCGGCCCGACGTCACCAAGGTCGCCGGGCTGGACATCACCACCGGTGAGAGCGGCGCGAAGCCCGGTGTGCCGGACGCCGACCTGCAGGTGGAGAACGGCGACGGCGGCGAGATGGACCGGCTGGCGATCAACACGCTGGCCGACGTCGAGGAGTACTGGGCCGAGCAGCTGCCCGCGCGGTTCGGCAAGGAGTTCGAGCCGGTGAAGCGGCTGGTGTCCTACGACTCCAACGGCAAGGGCGTCGACATCTGCCGCACCAACACGGCGGGCGTGGCGAACGCGTTCTACTGCTCGTTGGACGACTCGATCGCGTGGGACCGCGGCGAGCTGCTGCCGATGCTGGACGACGCGTTCGGGCCGATGTCGGTGGTGACCGTGCTGGCGCACGAGATGGGTCACGCGATCCAGTACAAGCTCGGCGACATCGGCGGGATCAACCAGGCCACGCCGTCGATCATCAAGGAGCAGCAGGCCGACTGCTACGCGGGCAACTTCTTCCGGTGGGTCGCCGAGGGCAAGTCCAAGCACTTCCGCATCTCGACCGGGCCCGGGTTGAACCAGGTGCTGGCGACGATGTTCTTCATCCGGGACGCGGCGGGCACGTCGGCCGAGAAGCAGGGCGCGCACGGCAGCGCGTTCGACCGGGTGTCGGCGTTCCAGTTCGGGTTCGCCGGTGACCCGAAGCGGTGCGCGGAGATCGACGAGGCCGAGATCAAGGCGCGGATCACGCAGCAGAAGTTCGACTCGGACGACAAGGACACCGGGCAGGGCAAGGGCAACCTGAAGGTGGACGACGAGCGTTCGCTCAAGCTGCTGGAGGAGTCGTTGCGCGCGGCGTTCAACGAGGCCGCCGCCACGCCGCCCGCGCTGTCCACGTCGTCGTCCGCGGAGTGCCCCGACGGCGGCGACACCTCGCCCGCGGCGTACTGCCCGGCGACGAACTCGATCGCCATCGACCTGCCCGACCTGGTGAAGATCGGCACGCCGCCGAAGCGCGGGCAGAAGGGAGGCATCGGCGACTTCGCCGCGTTCGCCGAGATCGCGTCGCGGTTCGCGCTGTCGATCCAGAAGGCGACCGGGTACGGGCTGGAGGGTCCGGCGGCGGGGCTGCGGACGGCGTGCCTGACCGGGTCGTGGGCCGGGACGACGAACCAGAGCGGCGCGAAGCTGCGCCTGTCGTCCGGCGACCTGGACGAGGCCGTGGCCGAGCTGCTGGCGGACAAGAGCCTGATCGCGGCGGACGTGAACGGCACCGTGGTGCCCTCCGGCTTCGCCCGCGTGGAGGCGTTCCGCGACGGCTTCTACCAGGGCGCGGGCCTGTGCACCCGCAAGTACGCCGGCTGACGGTTCCGCACGCGGCCGCGGGCACTTCTCGGCGTTGTCGCGGAACCGCCGGCGGCGGCACACCGTTCTCTTCCGCGCGTCGGCTCAGATGTCGCGGAACGTGGTGATCTCGGCGCCGAGCTGGTTGAGCCGGTCGGCGAGCTGTTCGTAGCCGCGGTTGATGACGTAGACGTTGCGCAGCACCGAGGTGCCCTTCGCGGCGAGCATCGCGAGCAGGACCACGACCGCCGGCCGCAGCGCGGGCGGGCAGATCACCTCCGCGCCCGACCAGTGGGTCGGACCCTCGACGTAGACGCGGTGCGGGTCGAGCAGGGCGACCTTGCCGCCCAGCTTGGTGAGCTCGGTCAGGTACAGCGCGCGGTTCTCGTACACCCAGTCGTGGATCAGGGTCGATCCGTGCGCCGTCGCGGCGATGAGGGCGAAGAACGGCAGGTTGTCGATGTTCAGGCCGGGGAACGGCATCGGGTGGATCTTGTCGATGGGCGCGCGCAGCGCCGACGGCCGCACGACGACGTCCACGAGCCTGGTCCGACCGTTGGCGGCCGGGTACTCGGCGGAGCGGTCGTAGTCCAGGCCCATCTCCTCCAGCAGGGCCAGCTCGATCTCCATGAACTCGATCGGCACCCGCCGGACGGTGATCTCCGAGGACGTGACGATCGCGGCCGAGATCAGGCTCATGGCCTCGATCGGGTCCTCGGACGGGGCGTAGTCGACGTCGCGGTCGAGCCGCTCGACACCGTGCACGGTGAGCGTGGTGGTGCCGATGCCGTCGATGCGCACACCGAGCTCCGTGAGGAAGAAGCACAGGTCCTGCACCATGTAGTTGGGGCTGGCGTTGCGGATCACGGTGACGCCGTCGTGGCGCGCGGCGGCCATCAGCGCGTTCTCGGTCACCGTGTCCCCGCGCTCGGTCAGCACGATGGGACGTCGCGGCCCGACCTTGCGGTCCACCGCGACCTCGTAGCGGCCGGCCGCGGCCTTGACGTCCAGGCCGAACGGCCGCAGGGCCACCATGTGCGGCTCCACCGTGCGCGTGCCGAGAGCGCAGCCGCCCGCGTAGGGCAGTTCGAAGGTGTCCTGGTGGTGCAGCAGCGGTCCCATCATCATGATGATGCTGCGCGTGCGCCGGGCCGCCTCGACGTCGATGCCGCCCAGGTCGAGCTTCTTCGGCGGCACGATCTCCAGGTCGTTGTCGTCGTTGAGCCACCGGGTCCGCACCCCGATGCTGGTGAGCACTTCGAGGATCCGGTTGACCTCCTCGATGCGGGCCACCTTGCGCAGCGTCGTGCGCCCCGAGTTGAGCAGCGCGGCGCACAGCAGCGCCACGCCGGCGTTCTTGCTGGTCTTGACAGTGATGGAGCCGGACAACGTGCGCCCGCCGGTGACCCGCAGGTGCAGGGGCGCCGCCTGGCCAAGCGACACGATGCCGGAGTCGAGCGCCTCGCTGATCCGGGAGAGCATCTCCAGGCTCAGGTTCTGGTTGCCGCGTTCGATCCGGTTGATCGCGCTCTGGCTGGTGGACACCGCGGTCGCCAGCTGCGCCTGCGTCCAGCCCCGGTGTCGCCGCGAGTCGCGGATGAGGTTGCCGATCTGGGTCAGGTACGGCGTGGCGCTGTCAAGATCGCTAGTCACCCGGCGGACTTTATCTCATATCTGAGATAACCGAGGGGGCGGGTCGTTCGCGGCGGGCGTCGAGGGTGCCCCAGCAGCTCCCGCGCCCACCAGGGCACCTCGGCTACCTGGGCGGGCGACTCGGCTCCCCCCGGGCGCTTGCCTGCGTTGTCCACAGGCAGCAGCGTTGTCCACAGGCAGCGGCCGGGGGCCACGAAATGTCGGTCCCCGCCGGCAGAATCAAAAACAGGGGTCCCCTGGGCGGGGACCCCTGTTCGGCGTTGTGGGTAGTGCGGCGGGCGGGTGCCGTGCGTCAGTACAGGGCGCTGGCCAGGTTGCGGCGGGCCTTGGCGACCCGGTCGTCGTCCGGCGGGAAGAGTTCGAACAGGCCCACCAGGTGTTCGCGGACCTTGTCGCGGTCTTCGCCGTAGACCCGGCGTACCGTGTCGACCAGTCGCTTGAACGCCTGGTCGACGTCGTTCGTCGCCAGCTCCAGGTCCGCCGCGGCCAGTTGGGCGTCCACGTCGTCCGCGTTGGCGTCGGCCTTCGCGATGGCGTCCGCGGGCACGGCCTCGGCCCGAGCCGTGAACCGCACCTGCGCCAGGGCCGCCTTGGCCTCGGCGTTGGCCGGTTCGGCGGCCAGGATCGCCTCGTACGCGGCCTCGGCGGCGGCGAAGTCGCCCTGCTCGAAGGCGTCCTCGGCGGCGGTGAAGCGGGGGTCCTCCGGCTCGGCGGCGGGCTCCTCACCGGGCTCGGCGGTGCGGTTGGCCTCCGCCGCCTTGATGCCCGGCAGCCGGTCGCGCAGGGCGTCCAGCAGGCGGGCGATCCACTGGCCGAACTCGGCTTCCGGCAGCGGTCCGGCGAAGGCGTCGAGGGGTTGGCCGCCGGCGATCGCGACCACGGTCGGCACCGACTGCACGCCGAACACCTGGCCGATGCGCGGGTTGGCGTCGAGGTCGACCCTGGCCAGCAGCCAGGTGCCGCCGCCGGCCCTCGCGGCGCGTTCCAGCACGGGCGAGAGCTGGCCCGCCTCGGGACTCCACGACGCGGTCAGCTCGACGACGACCGGGATCTCCAGGGAGCGTTCGACCACCGACTGGAACGTCGCCTCGGTGACGTCCAGCACCCACGGGCTCGGACCGGCGTCCGAACCGCCGACGGCTCCGCCGGAACCGGACGACGGGGGTGGTGTGGTGGCGCGCTGCCTCGCGGCGTCGGCCCGGGCCTTCAGCGCGCCGAGGTCGACCGCCCCGGACAACGCGGCGGACAGTGCGGCGGTCTTTCGGGGGTCTGGCCTTGTCACGCCTTCCATCCTGGCACGAGTCCGGCGCCCGGCCACGCGCGGCTAGCCGGGGAGTTGCGCGATCGGGTCGATCGCCATCGGGTTCGTCCGCATGGTCTCGTTCAGCCGGCCGAGGCGGAGCGCGATCGGGGTCGTCAACTCGGCGAAACGGGCGGTTCCCGCCGCGCCCAGAACATCCCACGGACGAGTGGCGGCCTCGTCGGTGCGCCGTTCGACGTCCTCGCGCAACGCCCGACCGGCCGGGGTGAGCCCACCGCCCTCGCCGTCGAGCAGGCCACGGCCGGTGAGCGCCGCTTCGGCTTCCCGCCACTCCTCCTCCGACCAGCCACGCGCGGCACGCATGTACGCCGGGTCGAGGCTCTTGTCGGCGCTGAACAGCACCAACGTCTCGCACGGCCCCAAGTCCGCGGCCACCAGCGCGGCCACGTGACCGTCACCACGCGACTCGCGCAACGTCGTGCACGCCTGCCACAGCGCCAGGTGCGGCTCGTCGGGCATGGGCAGCGCGCGGTTCGCCGCGGCCAGCACCCGTCCCGCGGTCGGCGCGGCCTCAGCCGCCTGACCGGCCAGTTCGGCGGCCTCGGCTAGGTCGAGGCTGTCGAGCATCCGCCGCAGGGCCCGGTCGACGCCCTCCAGCCGTGCCTCCAGGAACCGGGCGGGAGTGGCGACGTCCCACGCGTCCGGCAGCGCACGGGCCACCATGCGCGGGTGGAAGTTGTAGAACGCGGCGGTCACGACCTCCGGCGGCGCCGCGCCCAACGGCGCCGCGCGCTGGCCGAAGTAGCCCATCCAGCCGCCCTTGCAGCCCAACGCGTCGGTGACCGCCCGTGACTCGGGCGTGAAGTACGTGACGTCGTGGTAGGTCTCGAAGCGGACCCACAGGTCTCTCGGCTCCATGCCCACCAACTTAATTGGACGTCCGACTACTCGTCAGCTGCCAGGTGTTGCTCGATCCGCTCCACCTTCGCCGTCAGCTGGCCCGTCCAGCCAGGCCTGATGTCCGCTTTCAGCACCAGGCTGACCCGCGGCGCGGTGGCCTGCACGACCTCCGTCGCCTTCTTCACCACCGCCATCACCTCGTCCCACTCGCCCTCGACCAGCGTGAACATGGCGTTGGTCTCGTTGGGCAGACCGGACTCGCGGACCACCCGCACGGCCTGGGCGACGGCCTCCGCCACCCCGTCCGACTCCCCGCCGAGCGGGCTGACACTGAACGCGACGAGCACTACTGCCTCCTGGTCGGGGTACCCACTGGTAGCTTCGGCGCATGACGTCCCAGCCGCTGCCGTTCGACCCCATCGCGCGCGCCGCCGAGCTGTGGGAGAAGCGGATCGGACCGTCGACGGCGATGGCGGCGGTCACCAGCGTCATGCGAGTACAGCAGATCATCCAGTCCGCCGTGGACGCCGCCCTCAAGCCGCACGGGCTGACGTTCGCGCGGTTCGAGGCGCTGGTGCTGTTGACGTTCGCCCGCACGGGCAGCCTGCCGATGCGGGTCATGGGCGAACGCCTCCAGCTGCACCCGACGAGCGTCACGAACATCGTGGACCGGCTGGAAGCCGACGGACTCGTGCGCCGCAACCCCCACCCCACCGACCGGCGCACCACGCTCGTGGAGATCACCGAGGCCGGGCACGCCCGGCGTGAGGCGGCGACGGAAGCCGTGACCGGCGTCGAGTTCGGGTTGCGCGGGCTGACCGACCGGCAGACCGAGCAGCTGACCGACCTGCTGGCGAAGGTCCGCCGCGCGGTCGGGGACTTCGAGGACTGACGGCCGTTCGGCGGGAAAATCCGGTCGACACAGGTCGCCGGTGGCGGCCACGCTGCGCGTCATGCGGGAGATCAGGGCTCTGGTGACGGTCGGCGGCCGGTTCGTCGGCGTGGCGGAGCCGTTCACCGTGGACAGCCCGTGGTGGAACGACGTCGAGCCCGTGACCGCGCGGCTGGACCGGGCGCTCGGCGTGACGACGAGCGTGTTGCGGCTGGTCGGGACGACCACGACGGGCGCGCGTGACGGCGTGGTGACGTACCAGGTGGAAGCCGACCGCGTGCCGGATCGTGGGCTGTCGGCCGGGTCGCCGCCGCACTCGTTCGCGGATCACCCGCTGCGGCTGCCGTGGGCGCGTCCTGGCGGGCCGGCGGCGTTGGTCGAGTGGGCGCGGGGGCACGTCGACGTGACCGGGCCGGCGGTGCAGGTGAAGACGTGGAACCTGTCGTGCCTGTACCGGCTGCCGACCGCGGACGGGAACGTGTGGGCGAAGGCCACGCCGCCGTTCATGGCGGACGAGGCCGCGGTGATCAGGCTGGTGGCGTCGGTCGACCCGTCGTTGGCGCCGGGGTTGATCGCGGCCGAGCCAGGGCGGGTGCTGCTGGCGGAGGCGCCGGGCGTGGACTGCTGGCAGCCGGGCGCCGACGTGGTCGAGCGGATCGTGCCGCGGTGGGTGGCGGTGCAGGCGGCGTTGGCCGGTGAGCCGCGGTTGCGGGTGCGCGGGGTGCGGGTGCCGGACTTCGGGTTGCCCGGGACGCTGCTGCACGGCGACTTCCACCCGGGCAACTGGCGTTCCGGGGGTGTCGTGCTCGACTGGGGCGACGCGCACTGGGGCCACCCGGCGTTGGACGCGGCGCGGCTGATCGGGTTCGTCGAGCCGGAGTTCCGGCCGGCGATCGAGCGCGCGTGGGTCGACGCGTGGCTGCGGCACTTCCCGTCGAGCGATCCGGCGAGCGCGCTGCGGCACGCCCGGCCGGCGTCACACCTGGTCGGCGCGGCGGTGTACCAGGAGTTCCTGGACAACATCGAGCCGAGCGAGCGCGTGTACCACCTCGGCGACCCCGAGGCGGAACTGGCGCGCGCTCAGTCGTTCGCGCTCTGAGCCTCGGTCTCGGCCAGCCGACCGGTCCGGTTGGCCCAGCGCTCGAACACCACGGTGCCGAACGGCGGGATGCTCGCGAGGAGCCCGAGGATCAGCGTCTTGCGGTCCCAGCGGTGCGCCAGCATCAACGTCACCAGGACGTAGCCGACGAAGATCGCGCCGTGCACGGGCCCGAAGATCTTGACGCCGATCTCGTTCTCCACCACGACGTACTTGAAGAACATGCCGATCAACAGACCGGCCCACGACACCGCCTCGGCCAGGGCGAGCAGGCGGAACCGACCAACAGCGCTGCTGAACATGCCCCCATTGTGGCCAGTGACCCCCCTCACCCCACCCCCACCCCCACCCCTCGTGAGTCCTACCTCCAGCCCTCGTGAGTCCTACGTTCAGAACGCGCGTGTCCTACGTTCGCGTACCCCGAGTTCAACGCTCAGAACAGTCGATCTTGTTCTGAGCGTTGAACTCACGTGTTCTGAACGTAGGACACGCGCGACGCGAACGTAGGACACGCGCGACGTGGAGGTAGGACTCTCGAGCGGTGAACGTAGGACTCTCGCGGGTCAGTCTTCCCAGCGGAAGATGCGGGCGGCGATGAAGCCCACGACCAGGGTGAACGCGATCAGGACGGCGGAGGGGACGAGGAGGGCTTCGACGCCCTTGCCCCGCACCAGGACGTCCAGCATGCCGTCGTTCATGTGGCGCAACGGGAAGACGTTCGACACGGTCTGCAGCCACGGCGGGGCGTTCTCCACCGGGAAGAACGTGCCCGACAGGAACGCCATCGGCATGATGATGATGTTCGCCGCGCCCGACGCCGCCTCCTCCGTCTTGCAGAACGCGCCCACCAGCATCCCGACCGCGAAGAACGCCGTCGTGCCCAGCACCAGCAACGGCAGCGCCAGGTACCACTGGCCGGTCAGCTTCAGCCCGAACACCGGCAGCAACGCCACCGCCACGAACGCCACGCCCTGCGCCACCGCCGTGCCGATGCTCACCAGCACCCGCGACGTCAGCACGGTCGTCGTGCTCACCGGCGCCAGCCGGATCCGCCGCAGCACCTGCTTCTTCCGCCACGACACCATGGTCAGCGCCGCCCCGAACACACCCGAGATCGAGATCGCCCACGACAGGATGCCCGGCGTCAGGTACTGGATCGGCTTGAGCGACGCGTCCTCGACCGACTTCGTCTCCAACGTGAACCGCGGCGCCACGTTCGCCGCACCCAGGTTGATCTTGTCGACCACGCCGGACACGATCCCGAGCACGGTGCCCGCCGCGACCTGGTCGCTGGCCGCGTAGATCAGCTCCACGCGATCGCCGGAGACCACCACGGCGGCGGGCAGGTCGCCGTCGTCCACCTTCTGCCGCGCGCTCGCGACGTCACCGTGCTTCTCCAGCTCGATCGCGCCGGTCTGCTCCAACGTCGTCAGCACGGGCCCGTCGCCCACCGCCGCGATCTTGGTCTTGTCGCTGCCCGAGTCGCCGAGCAGCAGCCCGAACACGACGAGGAACATCAGCGGGAACAGGAAGACGAAGAACAACGTCATCTTGTCCCGCAGGAAGCCCTTGATCATCGCGGCCGACAGGCTCCGGAACGCGGTCATGCGCGGTACTCCCGTCCGGTCAGGTCGAGGAAGACGTCCTCCAGCGTGGCCGTGCGCACCTGCAGGCCGTCCAACGTGCCGCGCTCGGCCAACGCCGACAGCACCGGCGCGGGCTTGCGGGTGGAGATGGTCAACGACACCTCGTCCTCCTGCGCGTCGTCCACACCGGTGATGCCCCGCGCCGCCTCACGCGTCAGCAGCCCCTTCTGCAGCACCACGTGCGTGGGCGCGTCGAGACCGCGCACCAACGTCGCGGGCGCGTCCATGGCGAGGATCCGTCCCCGGTCCATGATCGCCACGCGGTCGCACAGGATCTCGGCCTCGTCCAGGTAGTGCGTCGTGTAGACGATGGTCTTGCCCCTGGCCTGGATCGCGCGCAGCACGTCCCACAGGTTGCGCCTGGCCTGCGGGTCCAGCGCGGCGGTCGGCTCGTCGAGGAAGACGAGGTCCGGGTCGTGGACGAGGGCGCACGCGATCGACAGGCGCTGGCGCTGGCCGCCGGAGAGCTTGTTCTCCTGCACGTCCGCCTTGTCGGTCAGGCCGACGAGCTCCAGCATCTCGTCCGCCTTGCGCCGGCTCACGCCGTACAGCGAGCCGAACGTCTGGAGCTGTTCACGGGCGGTCAGCTTCTCGAAGAAGCTCGACGCCTGCAGCTGCACGCCGATGCGCGGCAGCAGCTTCGGGTTGCGCGGCCACGGCTGCTCGCCGAGCAGCGTCACCTGGCCGCCGTCGGGCTTGCGCAGCCCCTCGACGATCTCCAGCGTGGTGGTCTTGCCCGCGCCGTTCGGCCCCAGGATGCCGAAGAACTCCCCCTCGGCGACGGTGAACGAGACGCCGTCCACCGCCTTCAGCTCGCCGTAGCTCTTTCTGATGTCGGCAACCACGACGGCCGGTATGCGTGCCCCTGTCATGGCTGGACGGTATGCCGTGCCGGGAGCCGCCGGCGGCGCTTCGATCCGTTCGCGACGGAAGTCAGCGCCGATCGAGACTTTCGGCGGATCCCCTGGTAGCTCTGCGCGCGGAGCCGATCACGAGACGTGCTCACCTGTGCAGGGCGAGGGCGGTGCGGACGACGGGCCGGTCGCCCACGTCGCCTCCGCGGGGTCCGTCGTCAGGGCGTAGTCGAGGTGCGCGCCGTCGAGCCGGTCGACGTTCAGGTACGCCTGGTCCCACGGCGTGCCGTCGACGGCGAGCGAACGCACGTACTGCAGCTTCGACGGGTCCGCGCCGGCCGCCGTGACGGTGATGTCACGGCCGTTCTCCAGGTGCACCACCGCCCGGTCGAACCTCGGCGCGTTCAGCACGAAGTCACCGGTGCCCGGCGTCACCGGGTACAGGCCCAACGCGCTGAGCACGTACCAAGCCGACATCTGACCCAGGTCGTCGTTGCCGGTCACGCCGTTCGGCGCGTCGACGAACAACGTCTGCGCCGCCCGCACCACGGCCGACGTCTTCCACGGCTGCCCCACCAGCGCGTACAGCCACGGCACGTGCAGGTCCGGCTCGTTGTTGGGGTTGTAGCGGAACTGGTTGTAGTAGCTGTAGGGCCCGACGACCCACTTCGAGCGCACGGTCCCCGCCGGGTCCGCCACCAGGTCCGGGTAGGCGAAGAAGTCGTCCAGCCGGGCCAGCGCCGCGGCACGGCCGCCGAGCAGTCCGACCAGACCGGGCACGTCCTGCTGCGCCAGCCACTGGTACTGCCACGCCGTGCCCTCGTGGAAGCCGTCCGGGCCCTGCGGGCTGAACGGCGCCAGCCACCTGCCGTCGCGCAGCTTCGGCCGGGGGAAGCCGGTGAACCCGCGGTCGGACACCGAGCTGTCCCACAGCACCCGGTAGTTCAGCCCGCGGCGGCGCAGGATCTCGGCGTCGTCGTGGTGCCCCAGCGCCTGAGCCATGATCCACAGCGAGCAGTCCGCCAGCGCGTACTCCAACGTCGCCGAAGCGCCGTGGTGCGGGTCGACGTCCTGCCCCTTCTTGCGGAAGTCCTTGTCGTACTGCACGAAACCGTTCCGCAGGTAGGACGGGTTGCCCGCCCGGCCCTCGAACGGCGACGACGGCGGCGGCACACCCGTCGCGTTCTGCCACAGCGCGTCGTAGGCCCGCTCCTCCAGCCCCTCCAGCGCGCCGAACCGCCACAGGTCCACCAGGAACGGCGTCACGGGGTCGCCGGTCATGGTGTTCGTCTCCTGGTTGGCGTAGGCCCACCGGGGCAGCCAGCCGCCCTGCTCGTGGATCGCCAGCAACGACCGCGCGATGTCCTTCGCCCGCGCCGGCCGCAGCAACGCCAGCAGCTGGTTCTGCGCGCGGTAGGTGTCCCAGAGCGAGAAGTACTCGTAGTAGGTCCAGCCGTCGGCCGTGTGCACCCGCCCGTCGAACCCGCGGTACCGGCCGTCCACGTCGTTGCCCGTCAACGGTTGCAGCAGCACGTGGTAGAGCGCGGTGTAGAAGACGGTGCGGTCGGTGCCGGTCGAGGACGTCTCGACGGTCGACAGCTCACGCCGCCACGCCTCCTGAGCCGCCGCGCGCAACTCCTCGAATGCCTTCCCCCGAGCTTCGCCGAGGTTCCTCGCGGCGCCGTCCGCGTCCACGTGCGAGATCGCGGTGGCCGCGGTCACCGGGCCGTCCTCGAACGTCACCCACTGCCCGCGCAGCCCCGCGCCGCCCTCCGCGCCACCCCAGTTGCCGGTCGCCTTGAACGGCCGGTCGAACGTCGTGGTGAAGTACGTCGTGTACGGCTTGCCGCCGCAGAACGCCTGCGCCACCACGGTTCCGGCCAACGTCCGGTCGTCCACCACCCGCACGCCGCTGGAGAAGACCGGCTCGCCGTCGTTCGCCTGGCCCACGTTCACCAGCACGTGCGGCGTCACGCCCGCCGGGAACGTGAACCGCTCCACCCCGGCACGGGTCGTCGCCGTCGTCTCCACCGTGATGCCGGACGCCAGCCGCACGCGGTAGTACCCGGGCTTGCCGACCTCGCCCTCGTGCGTGTACGCGGCGCCGTACGCGCGGTGGTCGAAGGTGCGCGGCAGGCCCGTGGTCGGCAGGATCGACACCAGGCCGCCCTGCTCCGAGCACCCCGCCCCGGACAGGAAGAAGTGCCCGAAGCCCCGGATCACCGGGTCGTCGTAGCGGTAGCCGGCGTAGTGCGAGCCGATCGGGCTCGAATGGGCCATGCCGAACGGCATCGACGCGCCCGGGAACGTGTTCCCGTCGTCCTTCGTGCCGATGAACGTGTTCACCGACTCCACCGGGTCAGCCGTCACCGATCCACCATAGGGTCACGCCACCGCGATGGCGAACACGTGCAACGTCCCGCCGGTCACCGACGCGGGCAACGTCACCGACCGGACCTGCTTGCCCGCCTGCAACGCGATCGGCGCGGTCGCGAACACGTGCACCTTGAGCTGCTGCGGTTCCCCGCTGGAGTTGTTGCGGTACGGCGTCGTGGCCACGGTCCGGTTGTCGAACGACGGCGGCAGGTTCGCCGCGCCGCCCAGCGCCCAGTCGGAGAACCCGACCTCGGCGCTCTGCGTGCTGCCGTCGGTGTAGGTGACGGTGAGCGTGCCGGACGCCTTGCCACCCGCCGCGCTGCCCAGCAGCCCGAGCTTCGCCGCACCCGCCGGCGCGGTGAGCGTCACCGTCTCGCCGGACGCGTTCACGTTGTCCGACTCACCGACCGGCGACGTGGGCCAGGTGTAGGTGAGGCCGTCGGAGGCGACCGTGCCGCCCGGTGTCACGCCCGCGGCGGCCAGCGCCTCCCGCGAGTAGCTCCACCCGCCGCCGTCGAAGTTGCCGATGGCCTGGTCGTCGTCCGGTGACGTGCCGACGTTGTCGAACGCCGCGCGCAGGCTGCCCGGCTCGGCCACCAGCACCGAGATCGTGGACCTCTGGCCCGTCGAGAACGTCAGCGGCACGCGGAGGGTCTGCTCGGGCGCGTCGGCGGCCACCGCGACGGTGACCTCGACACCGGCCTTCTCCCCCGGCGGGATCGTCACCTGGCCGGACGTCGGGGTGAGCGTGATCCCGGCCGGTGGCTGCGCGGTCCACGACACCTTGCCGCCGTCGCCGGAGAAGTCCTGCGCGCCGATCGTCACGGTGCCGCTGCCGCCCGCGGGCAGCACCAGCCGTCCCGGTTCCACGTACGCCTGCTGCCCGACCTCGCCGTCCCGGAACGAGGGCGGCGCGTCGGCCGGTCCCGTGCCCCAGGCGGTGGGCGTCGCGGACAGCCCGAACTCGACCGTGCCGCCGTTCGCGACGAACGACTCGGGCAGCCAGGTGCGGGTCTGCGCGCGGCCGTTCAGCTTGAGGTCCGCCACGTGGGCGCCGCTGCCCGACGCCTTGATCACGATCGGCGCGCCGTTCGGCCGGGTGATCGTGACCTCGCTGAACAGCGGGCTGTTGAGCACCAGCTCGGCGCGGCCCGGGATCACCGGGTACATGCCCAGCGCCGCCCACACGTACCAGGACGACATCTGGCCGAGGTCGTCGTTGCCCATCAGCCCGTCCGGACCGGGGCCGAACAGCTCGGTGACCGCGCGCCGCGTCACGGCCTGGGTCTTCGCCGGCGCGCCCGCCCAGTTGTAGAGCCACAGCGAGTGCATGATCGGCTCGTTGCCGAGGAACGCGTACGGCTCGTCCGGGCCGGCGTTCAGCTTGGTGAAGAACGCGTCCAGCCGGTCGCGGACCTTCGCGTCGCCGCCCATCGCGGTGAACAGGCCGCGCGCGTTGTACGGCACCATCCACGTGTACTGGGCGGCGTTGCCCTCGACCCAGTTGTCCGGGCTGCCCGGCGTGAACGGCTCCACGTACGAGCCGTCCCGGTTGCGGGCCTGGGTGTAGCCGGTGGCCGGGTTGAAGACGTTCTGCCAGTACTGGGCGCGTTTCATGAACGTCTGCCAGGTCGCGCCGTCGCCCAGGCGGCGGGCGAGGTCGGCGATGGCGAAGTCCGCGGTCGTGTACTCCAGGGTCGTCGCGGGCGGACCCCAGACGTTGCGCGCGCCGATCGGCACGTACCCGAGGTCCATGTACTCGGTGAGGCCGGGGCGTTCCTCGTAGCCCTGGGTCGGCTGGGTCGCGCCGCGCAGCATCAGCAGCAGGGCTTTCCGCGCGTCGAAGTCCTTGGCGCCGAACGCATAAGCGCTGGCCACCATCACGTGGTACGGGTCGCCGACCATGACGCCGGTGTACCCGTTGGCCACCGTCCAGCGGTCCCACGAGCCGCCCTGCTCGGCGAACGCCATCATCGAGCGGACCATGTCCGAGGCTTCCGCGGGCGCGAGCAGCGACAGCAACTGCATCTCGGAGCGGTAGACGTCCCAGCCGGAGAAGTTGGTGTAGACGGCGTGGCCGCGGTCGGCGGTGTGGACGCGGCCGTCGAAGCCGGGGTAGCGGCCGTCGACGTCGGAGAAGACGTTGGGCTGCAACAGGGAGTGGTAGAGCGCGGTGTAGAACGTGGTGCGCTGGGCGTCCGTGCCGCCAGTGACCTTCACCTGGTTGAGCCGGTCGTTCCACGCCTGGCGGGCGGCGGCGCGCACGGCGTCGAACGACTTGCCGTTGCTCTCCGCCTTCAGGTTGTTCTTCGCGCCGTCGATCGAGACGAACGACAGGCCGACGCGCATCGTGACGTCCGGGTCGTCGAACGTCACCCAACCGCCCGAACCCGGACCCGACACGGTGGTGTCCTCGGCTTCGACATCACGCCCGCCTTGCGCCTCAAGGGTTTTCGGCGCGTCACCGAGGCCGTCGCGGACGCCGGAGCCGCCGCGTTCGGTCGACCGGCCGGGCGTGACGGCGCCGTTCTTCCAGGTGCCGACGGAGGCGAACGGCTGGTCGAACCGGGCGTGGAAGTACACCCGGTAGCGGTGGTCCGCGCCGCAGAACCGGCCGCTGGTCGCCCAGCCGCTGATGGTGTCAGCGCCGATGGTGACCTCGGCGTCGTCCGTGCCGGAGATGGAGCCGGAGGTGTTGACCAGCAACGTGGACGGCTGCCCGCCGGGGTAGGCGAACCGGCCGACGCCCGTGCGCTGCGTGACCGTCAACTCGACCTTCGTCCCGCTGTCGAGGGTCACCCCGTAGTAGCCGGGGGACGCGGCCTCGTTGCCGTGCGAGAACGTCGACACGTACCGGTCGGGGTCGGTCGCGGGCGACGTGGTCACCTCGCCCGTGAACGGCATGATCGGGATGTCCTGGTAGGTCGAGCAGCCCGCGCCGGACAGGTGGGTGAGGCTGAAGCCCCGGATCCGGTCGTCCTCGTAGGCGTAGCCGCCGTGCTGGCGGGTCACCGTGTCCGGGCTCCACTGCACCATGCCGAACGGCACGTCCGCGCCGGGGAAGTTGTTGCCCGCGCCGCCGCCGGTGCCGTGGTCCGGGCCACCCGGCTGGGTGCCGACGAACGGGTTCACCCACCTCGCCAGGTCGTCCGGCTGCGCCCGCGAGGCGACCGGATGGGCCACCGCGAGTGCCGCCGAGAGACCCATCACCGCCGCGAGGGTGAAAGTCGTCCGCACCTTCGACGTTCCCATGAGCGCGCCTCCGGAGTCCGAATTGTCGGCTTGGCCGACGGTTGACAACGCTGTCCACGAACGATCCGTAATCGCATACTCGCGGAGAGTGTGGGGGTGGCGTCAACCCCGAGGCCGACTGTTGTCCGGTTCGAGACAGTGCCGGGCGTTGACATCCGTTAATACGAGGTGTGTGATTCGCGCACTATGACAACGTTGTCCCCGAACGGCGCGGCAGGCGCCCGCAAGGTGCGGCGGGCCACGATGAACGACGTGGCGCGGCTGGCGGGCGTCAGCATCAAGACCGTCTCACGCGTGGTGAACGACGAGGCGGGCGTGCACCCGGCCACGGCCGAACGGGTGCTCGCCGCGATCGACCAGCTCGGCTTCCGGCGCAACCTCAGCGCCCGCAACCTGCGCCGCGGCTCGTCCACGGGCACGGTCGGCCTGGTGCTGGAGGACGTCGGCAACCCGTTCTACTCGGGCGTCACGCGCGCGGTCGAGGAGATCGCCCGGCTGCGCGGACGGCAGGTCATCACCGGTTCGTCCGACGAGGACCCGGCGCGGGAGCGCGAGCTGTCGCTGGAGTTCTGCTCGCGCCGCGTGGACGGGCTGCTGATCGTGCCCGCCGGGTTGCAGCACGGGTACCTCGTGCCGGAGATGCGGGCGGGCACGCCGGTGGTGTTCCTGGACCGGCCGGCGGGCGACGTGGTGGCCGACACCGTGCTGGTGGACAACATCGGCGGCACCGCCGAGGCCGTCACGCACCTGGCGTCGTTCGGGCACCGGCGGATCGCGTTCCTCGGCGACGCGCCGGACATCTTCACCGCCAACGAACGCCTCCGCGGCTACCGCGAGGGCTGCCTGCGGACCGGCATCGGTTATCACGAGTCGCTGGTCGTCATGGGCCCGCA
The DNA here is from genome assembly GCF_001280085.1 of Saccharothrix sp. NRRL B-16348. Classification (GTDB taxonomy): domain Bacteria; phylum Actinomycetota; class Actinomycetes; order Mycobacteriales; family Pseudonocardiaceae; genus Actinosynnema. The sequence continues at coordinate 62,715 of NZ_LGED01000247.1, forward strand.
CGACGAGGAGTCGGTGCGCAAGGCGTTGCAGGGCCTGCAGAACGCCGCCGACCCGGCGACCGCCGTGGTGACCGGCAACAACCGGATCACCGTGCACGCGGTGCGCGCGTTGGCGGGCAGCTCGGTGCGGCCCGCGCTGGTGGGCTTCGACGACTTCGAGCTGGCCGACCTGCTGTCGCCGCCGGTGACCGTGATCGCGCACGACGCGAGCGCGCTCGGCAAGGCAGCGGCGGACCTGCTCTTCGCCCGACTGGACGGCGACGGCTCCCCACCGCGCCGCGTCGTCCTGCCGGTCCGGTTGGTGGCCCGTGGATCAGGAGAGGTACCGGCATGAGTTCCGACACCCAGCCCGTCACGCTGGAGGCCAACCAGCCACGGCAGTTCTACCGGGGCGGTGCGGCCATCGCGGCGTTCCGGAGCCGGGACGTGGCCGACCGGGGGCCCGAGGACTGGGTCGCGTCGACCACCACGCAGTTCGGCAAGGACGAGGCCGGGTTGTCCCGCCTGCCGGACGGGCGGTGGCTGCGCGACGCGGTGGCGGCGGACCCGGCGGGGTGGCTGGGCGCGGAGCACGCGGCGGAGTTCGGCGCGGACACCGCGCTGCTGGTGAAGCTGCTCGACGCCGGGCAGCGGCTGCCCGTGCACTGCCACCCGTCCGACGCGTTCGCGGCCACCCACCTCGGCTGCCGGCACGGCAAGACCGAGGCGTGGATCGTGATCGGCACGGCCGGCCCCGACCCGACGGTGTACATCGGGTTCCGCGAGGACGTGCCCGCCGCCGTCGCCGCCGACTGGGTGTCCACTCAGGACTCCGCCGCGATGCTGGCCGCGTTGAACCCGGTCAAGGTCTCGCCCGGCGACACGGTGTTCGTGCCCGCGGGCGTGCCGCACGCGATCGGCGAGGGCGTGTTCATCGTCGAGCTCCAGCAGCCGACGGACTTCTCGGTCACGTTGGAGTGGCGGGGTTTCCTGGCCGACGCCGAGGCAGGCCACCTCGGTCTCGGCTACGACAAGGCGTTGGACTGCCTGGAGCGCCGCGCCCAGTCACCCGGCGACCTCGTGCGCCGGACGCGGGCGCTCACCGGGCCGTCGGTGGACCTGTTCGACGCCCAGGCCGACCCGTTCTTCCGCGCCGACCGGCTGCACGTGTCCGGCACGGCGGCGCTGGAGCCCTCGTTCGGCGTGTTCGTGGTGCTGGAAGGCGCCGGCACGCTGGGGCCTGTCGCGGTGCACCGGGGCAGCACGGTGGTCGTGCCGCACGCGGCGGGTGAGGTCGTGGTGACCGGCGACGTGGTCGCCATCCGGTGCAGGCCGCCACTGGTGTCGAGCCTACGGAGCTGACGATGGCGTTACCCCTGCTGGACGCACGAGAGTTGGTGAAGCACTACGGGAACGTGGAGGCGTTGCGCGGCGCCTCGTTCACCGCGCACGCGGGCGAGGTCGTCGCGCTCGTGGGCGACAACGGCGCGGGCAAGTCGACGCTGGTGAAGTGCCTGTCCGGGGTGGCGCGGCCGGACTCGGGGACGATCCTGCTCGACGGCACGCCGGTCGTGCTGGACTCGCCGGTGGCCGCGCGGGCGCTCGGCATCGAGACCGTCTACCAGGACCTGGCCGTGGCGCCGGACCTCGACCCGGCGGCGAACCTGTTCCTCGGCCGGGAACTGCGCCGCGGCGGCCTGCTCGGCAAGCTCGGCGTGCTGGACAAGCGGGAGATGCGGCGGCGGGCCGTGGCGTCGTTCCACGACCTCGGGGTGTCGCTGCCGGACGTGGACGTGCCGATCGGCGCGCTGTCCGGTGGTCAGCGGCAGAGCGTCGCGGTGGCCCGTTCGGTGGTGTGGGCGAGCCGGTTGGTGTTCATGGACGAGCCGACCGCGGCGTTGGGCGTGGTCCAGCGCGAACGTGTGCTCGACGTGATCCGGCGGGTGCGGGACCAGGGCATGGCGGTGGTGCTGATCAGCCACAACATGCCCGAGGTGCTGGCCGTGGCGGACCGGGTCGAGGTGCTGCGGCTCGGTCGGCGGGTGGCCCGGTTCGACGCGGCGACGACCACGGTCGAGGAGTTGGTCGGTGCGATGACCGGCGCGTTGTCGCAGGAGGACGCGTGACGCCCCGCACCGGCCTGCGCCGACGGTTGGTCGGCGCGAACACGTTGTGGATCGCGGTGGTGCTGCTGGTGCTGATCGCGGTGTTCGGCGCGCTGCGGCCGGACGCGGTGCTGACCGCGTTCACGTTGCAGACGACGCTGGTCGAGACGTCGGTGCTGCTGGTGCTGTCGGTCGGCATGACGTACGTGATCATCACCGCCGGGATCGACCTGTCCGTCGGCTCGGTGCTGGTGTTCTCCGGCGTCACGTCGGCCATGACCATGAACGCCCTGCACGACGGCAACGCGACCACCGCCGGCTGGGGCGTGGTGCTCGTCGGCCTGCTCGTGGCCCTGGCGTCCGGCGCGGCGTGGGGCCTGGTGAACGGCCTGCTCATCGCCCGCACGGGCATCCCTCCGCTGATCGTGACGCTTGGGTCGTTCGGCGCGGCGCTCGGTGCCGGGCAGCTCATCTCCAACGGCTCGAACGTGGCCGGGGTGCCGGACGTGCTCAGCGACACCCTGGGCACCGGGACGTGGTTCGGCGTGCCCAACCTGGTGCTGCTGGCCGCCGCGGTGACGGCGGTGGGCGCGCTGGTGCTGGGCACGACGGCGTTCGGGCGGCACACGTACGCCATCGGCTCCAACGAGGAGGCGGCCCGCCGGGCGGGCATCCCGGTGACCCGCCACCTGGTCCGGGTGTACCTGCTCGCGGGCGTGCTGGCGGGGCTGGCCGGGTTCATGGCGCTGGCCTACTTCCGGGTCGCGTCGATCACCGGGCACGACACCGACAACCTCAACGCCATCGCCGCCGTGGTGCTCGGCGGCACGAGCCTGTTCGGCGGCGCGGGGTCGGTGGTCGGCACGGTGCTCGGGGTGTTCATCCCGGCCGTGCTGCGCAAGGGGTTCGTGATCGTCGGCGTGAACGTGTACTGGCAGCCGATCGCGGTGGCGCTGGTCCTGGTGGCGGCCGTGTGGCTCGACCAGTCGCGGAGAAGGGCGCGCGACAAACGCTAAAGAGAGGGAGAACATGTCAAGGACGACGGTTGCTCTTGTCTCAACGGCTTTGCTGCTCACCGCGTGCGGTGGCGGTGGGCAGATCGGCGACACCGGCGGCACGGGTGACGCGAAGAAGATGGTGCTGATCCCCGGTGTGGCCGCGGAGCCGTTCTACATCTCGATGGAGTGCGGTTTCCGCGAAGCCGCCTCGGCGGCGGGCTACGAGGTCGACGTGCAGGCGCCGGCGAAGTTCGACGCCACCCTGCAGACCCCGATCGTGACGGGCGTGCTGGCGAACAAGCCCGGCGCGGTGCTCATCGCGCCGACCGACGACAAGGCCATGGCCGGGCCGATGCGGCAGCTCAAGGACGCCGGCATCAAGGTCGTGGAGGTCGACACCAAGCTGGAGGACACGTCGATCGCCTCGTCCACGATCTCGTCGGACAACGAGCAGGGCGGACGGCTGGCGGCGCGGACGTTGGCCGAACTGGTCGGCGACCGGCCCGGGTCGGTGCTCGTGCTGAACACGAAGGCGGGCACGTCGACCACGGACGCGCGTGCCGCCGGGTTCGAGGAGGAGGTCAAGAAGCACCCGAACCTGAAGTACGTCGGGCAGCAGTACACCGACAACGAGCCGGACCAGGCGGCGTCGAAGGTGACCGCCACGCTGTCTGCCAACCCGGACCTGATCGGGGTGTTCGCCACGAACCTGAACACCGGCGAGGGCGCGGCGACCGGGTTGCGCAACGCGGGCAAGACCGGCGTGGTGAACCTGGTCGGGTTCGACGCGTCACCCAAGCAGGTGGAGGACCTGCGGGGAGGCGCGGTGCAGGCGCTGATCGCGCAGGACCCGGCGACCATCGGCCGCACCGGCGTCGAGCAGGCCGTGGCGGCGCTGGAGGGCAAGCCGGTGCAGCGCGACATCGAGACCGACCTGGTCGCGCTGACCAAGGCGGACATGGAAGCCAACTCGAAGTACTTCTACCGCCAACGCTGCTAACCCGAGAGTCCAACACTCAGCCCTCGAGAGTCCTACTCCCAGGCCGCGCGTGTCCTACGTTCAGAACGCGCGTGTCCTACGTTCAGAACGCGCGTGTCCTACGTTCGCGTACCCCGAGTTCAACGCTCAGAACAGTCGATCTTGACTCTCGAGCGGTGAACGTAGGACTCTCGAGTGGTCAGAGGTACTTGTTGGCCAGTTCCGAGTACTCCTTCTCCAGGTCGTCGGCCAGGTAGGCGACGTAGGCCCAGGGCACGTCGTGCACGTGGTCGCGCATGCCGAGCAGGTGGCGCTTCGCCCGCGGCGCGTCGTCGGCCAGGGCGAACGCCGCCGCGAACAGGTTGTGCGCCTGCAACGCGCGCGGGTGGGGCTTGGTCGGGGTCGAGTCCCACTTGTCGGCCGCCGTGGCGATCTCGTCGCGGTGCCGGGTGAAGTAGCGCATCTTCAACGTCGCGATCTTCAACGCCGACCGCGCCTGCACGGCGTCCTCGAACTGCTCCAGGAAGATCTCGAAGTGCGCCAGCGGCAGCATGGCCACCACCGGGTCGCCGGGCGGCGCGGCGTCGACGCTGCCGTGCGCGAACGCCATCATCTCCTCGGCCGACCCACCCCACTTCGACGCGAGGATCTGCAACCGGGTCCAGTGCGCCGGGTACAGCGACGCGCACCGCGCCACGATCTCCCGCCACACCTCGTCCTTCTGGTCCCGGTCGACCTGCAACCCGAGGCCGGCGGTCTGCAACTGCGCCCACGGCACGGCGTCGCGCGGCAGGAGCTTCGCGGCCTCGTGCAGCGGGCCGACGGCCTTGCGGAGGGTGCCGAAGAAGACCTTGAACCGGTCCTTGCCGACGCTGTCGGCCCGCCCCGAGCCGCGGATCGCCCACGCCTCCCGGATGAACGCCGTGCCGGCCAGCAGCCACAGGTCCGGGTCGGTGTTGTTCTTCGCCAGCTCCAGCAGCTCGTCGGCGTGCCCGATGGCGTGCTCCCCGAGCACCTCGGCCCGCAGCGCCCTCACCTCGGGGTCGTCACGGCACTCCGCGAGCACCGTGGTCGCCGCCCTCAGGTGCCCCGCGTCCATCTCCTCCGCCGCGATGTCCAGGATCGCGTCGTCGTAGGTGTGGTCCCGCACCACTTCACGGGCGATCGCGGCAGGCCGCTTCCTCCGGAAAATCCCCACTCCAGCGACCTTACTTTCCTCCGAGCCCGAGTGGCTTAAGTCTTTCGTAGAGCCGAACAGGGCCTTTCTGCGGTTGTCCCCCAGGGTACGTGCGCGGTGAGGTGGGGTCCTCGACGGAGGGGGACATCCATGCGAGCGAGAATCGCCATCGCCGTGACCGCGGCCCTGATCGGCGCCGCCTTGCCGACGTACGCGCAGGCCGAGCCGGTGCCGGACCAGACCATCACCTGGACGGCGTGCGCCGAGTTCGACGGCCTGGAGTGCGGCACGTTCCAGGCGCCGTTCGACTGGCGCACGCCCGACGACGGCCGCGAGATCACCATCGCGGTGAGCCGGCTCAAGGCGCGGTCCGGCCAGGCGAAGGGCTCTGTGCTGACCAACCCGGGTGGTCCGGGCGGCCCCGGCCGCGGCCTGCCGCTGCTCTACGCGGACCGCGCCAAGCTGGTGGCCGACCTCGACGTCATCGGCATCGACCCGCGCGGCACGGGCGCGAGCACGAACGCCACCTGCGGCGGGTACGACTGGATCGGGATCGCCGACCCGCGCGACCGCAGCCGGGCCAACACCAAACTGCTCTACGACTCCGCGGAACTGCAGGCCACCGCGTGCCAGGCGCGTTCGGGCGAGTTCGGCAAGGTGGTCAACACCGAGCAGACCGTCCGCGACCTGGACCTGCTGCGCCGGCTGCTCGGCCGGGAGAAAGTGCACTGGATCGGCTACTCGGGCGGCACCTGGATGGGCGCGTACTACGCCACCCTGTTCCCGGACCGGGTCGACAAGTTCGTGCTCGACTCCAACACCGACTTCACCTCGACGTTCCAGGACGTCTTCGACAACTTCGGCTACGGCTTCGAACGCCGGTTCCGGGTCGACTTCCTGCCCTGGGCGGCGAAGTACGACGGCCTCTACCACCTGGGCACGACCGCCGAGCAGGTCCGGCAGACCTACGAGACGACCCGCGCGAAGCTGGCCGCGAACCCGCTGCCGCTGCCGGACGGCTCCGTCGTCGACGGCGTCCGGCTCGACCTGGTGCTGATCCGGGCGCAGTACGACAAGCACCAGTTCCCGGCCGCGGCGGAAGCGCTGGCGGCGGTCGGCCAGGCGACGAAGGCGGGCGCACCGGCTCTGGCCACGTACCCGGACGCGGCCAACGCCACGCTGTACGCCATCGCGTGCAACGACACGAAGTTCCGGCACAACCGGGCCACCCTGGCCGCGGAGGCCGAACGGCTCGGCGAGCAGTACCCGCTGTTCGGCTACTACCAGGTGCTGGCGCCGTGCGCGTTCTGGGACCGGCCGCCGCTCGACCTGAAGAAGCCGACCGGCAAGGGCGTGCCGCCGGTGCTCATGGTGCAGTCGGAGCGCGACCCGGCGACGCCGCTGGAAGGCGCGCAGCGGGCCCACCGCAACTTCGCGGGCTCACGGATGCTCACCGTGACCGACGAGGGCGACCACGGCATCTACGGCTTCGGCAACCCGTGCGTGGACGAGGTCGTGGAGGCGTTCATCGTGGACGGCAAGGTGCCGTCGGGCGACCTGACCTGCCCGGGGACGCCGATGCCCGACCCGACCGCGCCCGCCGCCGCGAGCACGCGACCGCTGATCGGGTGGCCGTTGTAGCTAGAGCCCGCCGGCCTGCCGCCGGCGCGCGGCGTAGACACCGGCCTCGGTCCGGCGGTCGAAGCCGAGCTTGTGCAACAGCGAGGAGACGTAGTTCTTGACCGTCTTCTCGGCCAGGAACAGCCGGTTCGCGATCTGCCGGTTGGTCAGGCCCTCGGCGATCAGGTCGAGGATCCGCCGCTCCTGCGGGCTCAACGCCGCGTAGCGCGGGTCCTCGACCGGTCCGCCGCGCAGCCGTTGCAGCACGGTCGCGGTCACGCCCGAGTGCAGCAGCGAACCGCCCGCGGCCAGCGTCCGGATGGCGGACACCAGGTCGTTGCCGGAGACCTGCTTGAGCATGTACCCGGCCGCGCCCGCCATGATCGCGCCGAACAACGCCTCGTCGTCGGAGTACGACGTCAGCATCAGGCACGCGGGCGGCGGCTGGACCGTCGAGCGGATCTCCCGGCACACGGTCACGCCGTCGCCGTCGGGCAGCCGCACGTCGATGACGGCCACGTCGGGCCGGTGGAACGCGGCGGCGGACACGGCCGTGGCGGCGCTCTCCGCCTCACCGACCACGTCGATGTCGGACTCGACCGCCAGCAGTTGCTGCAGCCCGCGCCGGACGATCTCGTGGTCGTCCACCAGAAGCACCGAGATGGACATGTGCCCTCCCTACACCGATACCAACGGCACGGACCACGTCAGCGTTACACCCCGGCCCCCGGCCGACTCGACCTCGCACGAACCGTCCCACCTCGCGGCCCGCGCCGCCATGTTCACCAGGCCGCCGGTGTGCCTGCCCCGCCTGGGCGGCAGGCCGTCGCCGTCGTCGCGCACGACCAGCCGCAGGTTCGTCGCCGCCCGGTCGACCACCACCTCGACCTCGACCTTCTTCGCCGACGCGTGCCGGGCGGCGTTGGCCAGCGCCTCGCGCAACGTGGCCAGCAGGTCCGGCCGCACGTGGTCGGGCACCACCGAGTCGATCGGGCCGTCCATCGCCAGCGCGGGCTCGAAGCCGAGCAGCCGGGTCGACTCCTGCACCACCTTCATCAGCTGGGCGCGCAGGTCGGCCGCGCCGGCGGGCGGCTCCTGGAGCGAGAAGATGGTGCGCCGGATCTCCCGGATGGTCTGGTCGACCTCGGTGACGAAGTCCGCCAGCCGCTGCGCCACCATCGGCTGCTCCACCAGCCCGTTCATGCTCTGCAACCCCAGGCCCAGCCCGAACAGCCGCTGCACGACCAGGTCGTGCAGGTCGCGGGCGATCCGGTCGCGGTCCTCCAGCACGGCCAGCCGCCGTCCGGCGCCGGTGGCCCTGGTGAACTCCAGGATCAGCGCGGCCTGCCGGGCGAACGACTCGACCAGCGCCACGTCCGAGGCGTCGAACGGCCGCTGCTCACGCGCCCGCGCCACCATCAGCACGCCGAGCACCCGCTGACCGGCGGCCAGCGGCGCGAACACCACCGGGCCGATCCGGGTCTGGCCGGGCAGCCCGTCGAGCACCTTCGCCTTGCCGGTGTCGAACACCTCGTGGGCCGGGCCGCCCTCGCCGGACGCGCTGAACCCGCGCACCTCGCCGTCCACCACCCGCACGGCCAGCTCACCCTGCACGTCGGGCAGCGCCAGCAGCGCGTTCACGCCGTCCGCGGCCAGCCGGGCGCGCACCGCGACCAGGCGCAGCGCGTCCCGGTCCGGGGTGCCGGTGAGCAGCGCGTTCGTCACCTCGTTGGACGCGCGCAGCCACACCTCCCGCTGCTGCGACTGCGCGTAGAGCCGGGCGTTCTCGATGGCGATGCCCGCCGCCGCGGCCACCGCCACCACGAGTTCGCGGTCGGCGCGGGTGAAGTCGGAGCCGTCGGCCTTGTCGCTGAGGTAGAGGTTGCCGAACACCGCGCCGCGCACGTGCACCGGCACGCCGAGGAAGCCGGGACCGGACGGGTCGAACGTCGTCGGCTCCGACCCGGTCTTCTCGAAGTCGGTGTTGTGGTGGCCGTCGTCGTAGGTGAACTCCAGCAGCTGCCGGTTCGGCCCGACCACGGCCAGCGCGCCGTACCGGGCGCCGACCAGGTCGCACGACGACTCGACGATGCGGCGCAGCACGTCGGGCAGCGACAGGTCGCTGGCCAGCGACACGACCGCGGCCAGCAACCGGTGCAGCCGCTCCTGCGAGACGACCACCTCGGTGGTGCGGTCGGTCAGCTCGCGCAGCAGGCCGTCCAGCCGCCGCTCGGCGTTCGCGTCCGGTGATCCGGCCACCCGTGACCACCCTCCGGGTCGGCAGGTCTCGAGGTTAACGCGTCCGCCTACGGGATGCGACGGCCCGTCAGGACCTCCAGATCGAGGACCAGGAAGTGGTCGCCGCCGCCGTAGCCGCGCGAGGCGAGCGGCAGTCCCCGCAACCGGGCCAGCAGCGCCTGCTCCTCGACCTCGGTGACGTGCCCGACCGCCATCACCGACCAGCCGCGGGACAGGTCCGGCGCGACGTCGTCGATCTGGAACGCGACGATCGTGTCCCGGGCGACGAGGGTGGCGCTGCCGTCCGGCACGCGCAGCACGACGCACTCGCCGTCGAGCACGAACACGACGGGGTGCACCACCGGCAGCGCCATGTGGGTGTAGACGAGGCGGCCGATGGCGGCTGTGCCGAGCAGCTTCAGGCATTCCTCGCGGGACAGGACCTGAAGCCCAGCGGAGTCGTACATCGCACCTCTTCGTCGCGCCCAGTCGCTGGGATCAACGTTCGGCGTTGTGATCGTCGTTGCCTAGAGTCGGAAGTCCCGGCTTAGACCTGCACCACCCGGATGGGGGATTTCCAGAATGACCTCTTTCGACGTATTCGCGTTCCTGCGCCGCCTCGGCCTGGCCGAGGCCGAACCGCCGAGCGTGGCGGCGTTGACCCGGTTGCACCAGGCGTTCGTCGAACGGGTGCCGTACGAGACGGTCGAGATCCAGCTCGGCCGCGTGACCTCGGTGGACCCGCTCGACTCGGTGGCCCGCGTGCTGGCCGGCCGCGGCGGGTACTGCTTCCACCTCAACGGCGCGTTCGCCGAGCTGCTGCACGCGCTCGGCTACCACGTGCGGAGGCATCCCGGCGGCGTGCAGACGACCGCGGACATCGAGCCCGCCATCACCCGCAGGCACCTCGCGCTCACCGTGCGCGACCTGCCGGACTCCGACGACGTCTGGCTGGTGGACGCCGGCATGGGCGACGGGCTGCACTCGCCGCTGCCGCTGCGCGAGGGCGTGCACCGCCAGGGTCCGTTCGAGTTCGAGCTGGGGCCGTCCACGGCGGCGCCGGGCGCGTGGCGGCTGGGTCACGACGCGCGCGGCAGCTTCCACGCCATGCACTTCGCGCCGGACGACGTCGGCCTCGACCACTTCACCGACCGGCACGTGGACCTGTCCACGTCACCCGAGTCGGGGTTCGTGCGCACGTTCGGCGTGCTGCGGGCCGACGGCCGCGGCTGGGACGTGCTGCGCGCGTTGACCCTGTCCCGCGTCGCGGAGACGACCGCCAAGACGGTGCTGGACGACCGCGCCGACTGGTTCACCGCCCTGGCCGACGTCTACGGGCTGGTCGTCGACGAGCACGACCGCGAAGCCCTGTGGCGCAAGGCGGTGTCCCAGCACGAGGCGCACCTGGCGACGGCTCAGCCGGTCACATCGCCGCGCCCGGTCCGGCGCTGAAGTGCGGCACGTACCCCCGGTAGATCTGGGGTGCGTGCCGCTTGAACGCCAGGTCGAGCATGTCGCCGCCGATGTCGTCGGCCAGCTGGACCCAGTGGCCGAACGGGGTCGTCGGGATGCTGCGGTACGTGGCCGTGAAGGCACTCGGGTCGTTCGGGACCAAGTGCAGCCACAGCGTCGGCTTGGGCCTGCCGTCGTACGACAGGGCCACCGCGGCCAGCTCGTACCACGGCACCGCCCACAGCCGGCCCTTCTCCTCCCAGCGCAGGCCCTGCGGCTCGACCACGAGCCGGCGCGGCCTGGCCTTCCGCCGCCAGACGCCGCCGCCGATCAGCCCGCCGACCGCGACCAGCGGCCCGACGAACATCGCCGCCAGGTGGCCGTCGGAGTAGGCCAGGAACATCATCACGATGCCCAGGAGCGTGAAGCCGAGCTGGACCGCGAGCCCGGCACGTCGCTCGGCCCGATTGCCGAAGGGAATCTCGATCTCTCTCATGACAACCCCACCGTGAAGCCCTCGTCCTGCACTCCGCGGTACAGGTGCGGTGCGAATCCAAGCACGGCCCGCTCGACCACCGGGATCAACGCCGCCGCGTCACCGAGCGGGAGCCGGTAGGCGCCGTCCTCGCGGGCCAGGTGCGCCATGTCGGCGTGCCTGCCCCGGAAGTCCTGGTGGTCGGCGGGCAGCAGGTCCAGCCGGACCATGGTCTTGCGCAGCACGGCGTCGGCCGGGTCCACGACCCGTTCCCGCGTCCGCGAGATCCGCACCGCGCCCAGCTCGTGCCACGCCACGGCCCACGGCGCGCCCTGCGGGTCGTCCCACCGCACGCCGAGCGCCTCGAACACCAGCAAGCGCTGCCGGGAGATCTTCTTCCAGTTCAGCACCGCGGCGAGCGCGATGCCCGTGAACGCGATCCCGATGACCAGCGCGATCGTCCCACCGACGCCCTCGCCGTCGGCGTACGCGCTCACCGCGCCCACGAGCGCCAGCACACCCAGCGCGCCGGCCACCACACCGCCGATGATCACCCGACGGGTGTCCCGCGTGCCGATGTCCACCACCACCGGCGTCGTCATGCCCCCACCCCCTCGACCAGTCGATCAGCCGCAGCGTAGGGGTCCAGCTCACCCGCCACGACCCGTTTGGCCAGGGTTTCGAGGCCGGACGCGCCGCGCAATCCGCCGATCCGGGAACGCAGCCGCTCCAGCGCGATGGCCTCGATCTCGCCCGCGGCCCTGGTCGCGCGGCGTCGTGCCAGCTCACCGCGTTCGACGAGCCACGCGTGGTGCGCGTCGATCGCGTCCACGACCTCGTCCAGCCCCGCGGCGCGGGACGCGACCGTCTTCACCACGGGAGGCCGCCACCGGCCGCCCTCCCGGTCCCGGCGGCCCAGCGAGATCATGTGCTTGAGGTCGCGCGCGGTCTGGTCGGCGCCGTCGCGGTCGGCCTTGTTGACCACGAACACGTCGGCGATCTCCAGGATGCCCGCCTTCGCGGCCTGGACGCCGTCGCCCATGCCGGGCGCGAGCAGCACCACCGTGGTGTCGGCCAGCGACACCACCTCGACCTCGGACTGGCCGACGCCGACCGTCTCGACCAGCACCACGTCGCAGCCCGCCGCGTCGAGCACGCGCAACGCCTGCGGCGTGGCCCAGGACAACCCGCCGAGGTGACCGCGGGTGGCCATGGACCGGATGAACACGCCGGGGTCGGTGGCGTGCTCGCCCATCCGCACCCGGTCGCCGAGCAGCGCGCCGCCGGAGAACGGCGACGACGGGTCCACGGCCAGCACCCCGACCCGCTTGCCCCGCCCGCGGTAGGCCGCGACCAGCGCGGACGTCGACGTGGACTTGCCGACGCCCGGCGCGCCCGTCAGGCCGATGACCTGCGCGTTGCCGCAGAACGGGGCCAGTGCGCCCGCCACCTCGCGCAGCTGCGGGCTGGCGTCCTCGACGAGCGAGATCAACCGGGCGACCGCGCGCGGCTGTCCCTCGCGCGCGCGGTCGACCAGCTCGGCTACGTCAACGGTGCGGGCCACACCTCTAGACCTTAGGCACGCGGACGATCAGGGCGTCGCCCTGACCACCGCCGCCGCACAGCGCCGCCGCGCCCACGCCGCCGCCGCGCCGCTTCAGCTCCAGCGCGAGGTGCAGGGCGATGCGGGCGCCCGACATGCCGATCGGGTGACCCAGCGCGATCGCGCCGCCGTTGACGTTGACCTTGTCCTCGGCGATGCCCAGCTCGCGGGTGGACACCAGGCCGACCGCGGCGAACGCCTCGTTGATCTCGACCAGGTCCAGGTCGGCCGGGTCGATGCCCTCCTTCGCGCACGCGGCCTTGATCGCGTTCGCGGGCTGCTCGTGCAGGCTGGCGTCCGGACCGGCGACGACGCCGTGCGCGCCGATCTCGGCCAGCCAGGTCAGGCCCAGCTCCTCGGCCTTGGCCTTGCTCATCACGACCACGGCCGCCGCGCCGTCGGAGATCTGCGACGCCGAGCCCGCGGTGATCGTGCCGTCGGAGGCGAACGCCGGGCGCAGCCTGGCCAGCGTCTCCACCGTGGTGTCGCCGCGCACGCCCTCGTCGGTGGCGACCAGCACCGGGTCGCCCTTGCGCTGCGGGATGGAGACGGGCGCGATCTCCTCGCCGAAGACGCCGTTCTCCGCGGCCTTGGCGGCCAGCTGGTGCGACCGGGCGGAGAACGCGTCCTGCTCCTCGCGGGTCAGGCCGTAGCGCGCGTTGAACTTCTCCGTGGAGGCGCCCATCGCGACCTGGTCGAACGCGCAGAACAGGCCGTCGTGCGCCATGTGGTCGAGCATCGTGACGTCGCCGTACTTGAACCCGCCGCGGGACTTCTGCAGCAGGTGCGGCGCCTGGGTCATGGACTCCTGGCCGCCCGCCACCACGACGTCGAACTCGCCGGCGCGGATGAGCTGGTCGGCCAGCGCGATCGCGTCGATGCCGGACAGGCACACCTTGTTGATCGTGAGCGCGGGCACGGTCATCGGGATGCCCGCGTTGACCGCGGCCTGGCGCGCCGGGATCTGGCCCGCGCCCGCGGTCAGCACCTGGCCCATGATCACGTACTGCACCTGCTCGGGCGCGACACCGGCCCGTTCCAGGGCCGCCTTGATCGCGACGCCGCCGAGCTGGGCGCCGGAGAAGTCCTTCAACGATCCGAGCAGTCGCCCCATCGGGGTTCGGGCCCCGGCGACGATGACGGAACCGGACACAGCAGCCTCCACAGCGGGTGTAAGCGGTTGTTAACACGCCACGATACCCACGGTTACCGCGGAGTAAGCCTGTGAGGCGTCGCACAGGGCGACCTGCACCGATTCGGCCACTAGCCTTCGTGCCCATGGAAGAACTCCGCGGGTTCGTCACCGCCATCGACCACGTCGGCATCGCCGTGCCGGACCTCGACGCCGCGATCGCGTTCCACCGCGAGCACTTCGGCCTCGATGTCGCGCACGAGGAGGTCAACGAGGAGCAGGGCGTGCGCGAGGCGATGCTGCGCGCGCCGGGCGACGACGGCACGGGCACCGCCGTGCAGCTGCTCGCGCCGCTGACGCCGGAGTCCACCATCGCGAAGTTCATCGGCCGGTCCGGGCCGGGGCTGCAGCAGCTGGCCTACCGGGTGTCCGATGTGGACGCGGCGGCCAAGGCGCTGCGCGCCAAGGGGTTGCGGCTGCTGTACGAGGAGGCGCGGCGCGGCACGTCCGACAGCCGGGTCAACTTCGTGCACCCCAAGGACGCGGGCGGCGTGCTGGTGGAGCTGGTGGAGCCGGCGGCGACCCACTAGCGCCGTTCGCTGGGGCCGTTCGCTAGGGCCGTTCCAGGGCGGCGGCCACGAACGTCAGCTCCAGGTCCATCCGGTCGTCGTCCGGCGCGTGCCTGGCCACCGAGTGCCGGTAGCTGACCGCGAGCGCGAGCAGCGCGGAGGCGCTGTCGACGTCCTTCGCGGCCACCGCCGCGCCGCCGGCGGCGATGATGACGTTGCGGATCTGCCGCGCCACCGACTGGTAGCGCTCGTGCAGCGCGTCGCGGACCGCCTTGTGCGTGTCCGCCTCACGCCACAGCAGGTGGCTGAGCAGCGGTGACGCGTCCAGCCGGGCGTCCAGCGCGGCGACGAGCCTGCGCAGGCTCTCCGCGATGTCGCCGACGACCACGACCCGGCGCGCGTCGACGTTGCCGTCCGGCAGTCGCTGCACGAGCGCTGCCAGCAGGTCGGCCTTGCGGCGGAAGTAGTAGTGCACGAGCCCTTTGGGCACGGCGGCCCGTTCGGCGATGCGCGAGGTCGGCGTCGCGTCGAAACCCGACTCGGCGAACAGCTCCTCGGCCGCTTGCAGGATCCGCTCCCTGGCCGACGAGTCCGCTACCAATGCGTGTGCCCTCTCCCCGTTGGACGGGCCCACGGCGGCAAGCCGTGGGCCCGGTTCTCGTCACTCTCAGGCGGTGCCGGGCACCCGGCCGCCGTGCGCCGCGTTCGCCAGCGGGACCGCCATGGCGCCCGCCGCGACGGTCAGCACACCGCCGACCCACGACACCCACGACGCGCCCGTCAGGTCGCTGTAGCCCATCACCCACGGTGAGATGAACAGCAGCGCGCCGAGGACCATCTGGAACCACTCGCCGTACACCATCCCGGGCATCGCGAGCGACGCGAGGCCGTCGATGGCGATCAGTGCGCCGAGCACGATCATCGTCCACATGGCCCCGGTGGTCGTCTCCACCACCAGGGGCGAGAGCAGCACCAAGACGCCGATGACGACCTCGGCCCAGTCCTGCCACCTGGTCCACGCCTTTGCCATGACTCGTACCTCCGTCCTGTCGATCGGACGGCTTCGATGGTCCGCTTGGTTGGCCGCCCGGTCAAGACCGACCGATCGGGGGAAATGCCAGTGCGGTGGCTCACAGCGCGTGTTCTGAATCGGTTACCCGTGGGTAACCTCCGGCCACTCGCGTGGACCTCTAGAGCCCGCCACACCGACCATCCCGAAGCCCCCATTGGGAGGGAACGCCGTGCAGAAGATCCTCGACGCGATCCTCGCGGACGAACTGGACGCGATCGGATCACTGGACGTACCGGAGAGCTACCGGGGCGTGACGGTGCACGCCGACGAGGTCAAGATGTTCGAGGGCCTGGCCACCAAGGACAAGGACCCGCGCAAGTCGCTGCACGTCGACGAGATCGCCACGCCCGAGCTGGGTCCCGGCGAGGCGCTGGTCGCCGTGATGGCGAGCGCCATCAACTACAACACGGTGTGGACCTCGATCTTCGAGCCGCTGTCGACGTTCGCGTTCCTGAAGAAGTACGGCGGCAGGCACGACCAGCCGTTCCACGTGGTGGGCTCCGACCTGGCGGGCGTGGTGCTGCGCACCGGACCCGGAGTGAACGCGTGGAAGCCCGGCGACCGGGTCGTCGCGCACTGCCTCGACGTGCAGCTGGAGCACCACGACGGGCACAGCGACACCATGCTCGACCCCGAGCAGCGCATCTGGGGCTTCGAGACCAACTACGGCGGTCTCGCCGAGATCGCGCTGGTCAAGGCCAACCAGCTGATGCCGATGCCCGCCCACCTGACGTGGGAGGAGGCGGCGTCACCCGGTCTGGTGAACTCCACCGCCTACCGGCAGCTCGTGTCCACCAACGGCGCGAACATGAAGCAGGGCGACACCGTGCTGATCTGGGGCGCGTCCGGCGGCCTCGGCTCCTACGCGACCCAGTTCGCGCTGAACGGCGGCGCCACCCCGGTGTGCGTCGTGTCGTCACCGGAGAAGGCCGAGATCTGCCGCCGGATGGGCGCGGAGCTGATCATCGACCGCAGCGCCGAGGGCTACAAGTTCTGGAAGGACGAGCACGAGCAGGACCCGCGCGAGTGGAAGCGGCTCGGCGCGAAGATCCGCGAGCTGACCGGCGGCGACGACCCGGACATCGTGTTCGAGCACCCCGGCCGGGAGACGTTCGGCGCGTCGGTCTACGTGGCGCGCAAGGGCGGCACGATCGTGACGTGCGCGTCCACCAGCGGGTTCATGCACCAGTACGACAACCGCTACCTGTGGATGAACCTCAAGCGGATCATCGGCTCGCACTTCGCGAACTACCGGGAGGCGTGGGAGGCCAACCGGTTGGTCGCCAAGGGGAAGATCCACCCGACACTGTCCAAGGTGTACTCCATGGAGGACACCGGGCAGGCCGCGCACGACGTGCACCGCAACGCCCACCAGGGCAAGGTCGGCGTGCTGACGCTGGCGCCGGAGGAAGGGCTCGGCGTGCGCGACCACGAGCTGCGCGCGGCGCACCTGGACGGGATCAACCGTTTCCGGGGCGTCTAAAGCGAAACCACTCCCGATGTGCGCCGCTCGGGTGACCGTCGCACATCGGGAGCGGGTAGCGTGAGCGGCATGGGCCTCGCCGACGACCGTGACCTCGTCCCCCTGGGATCCGGCTTCGACATCGTCAAGCGCGGGTACGACCGCGCCCAGGTCGAGGACCACCTGGAACGCCTGGACTCCGACCTGCGCCTGCTCGCGGCCGACCGGGACGCGGCGGTGTCGCAGACCAACGACCTGGCCCGCCAGCTCGAGGCGGCCCGGTCCGAGATCGCGGAGCTGCGCGGACAGGTGGAGCGGCTGTCGCTGCCGCCGACCACCCTGGAGGGCCTGAGCGAGCGGTTGCAGCGGATGCTGCGGCTCGCGCAGGACGAGGCGAACGAGATCAAGGCGCGGGCCGAGGCCGAGGGCGGGCACATCCGCGCCAAGGCCGAGGCCGACGCGGGGGTGCTGCGCACCCGGTACGAGAAGCTGATCGCCGAGCTCGACCAGCGGCGCACCGACATGGAGGCCGAGCACCGGGGCGTGCTGGAGAAGGCGCGGGCCGAGGCCGACCGGATCGTGGGCGAGGCGCGGGCCGAGGCGACCAGGTTGGACGAGGAGTCGCTCCAGCGCCGGACCACGGTCGAGGAGGACTTCGAGATCGCGATGGCGGCCCGGCGGGTCGAGTCGATGAAGACGCTGGCCGAGCAGGAGGCGTCGTCGAAGGGCGAGGCCGAGCGGCGGTTGCGCGAGGCGGCGGAGGAAGCCGCGCGCGTGCGTGCCCAGATCGCGCAGGAGCAGGCTTCGTCGAACGCCGAGGCGCAGCGCCTGGTCCGCGAGGCCACCGAAGAGGCCAACCGCCGTCGCCACGACTCCATCAGCGAGGCCACGGCCCGCGTGCAGGAGGCGACCGACGAGGCGAACCGCCGGGTGCGCGAGGCGACGGAGGAAGCGAACCGCCGCGTCACCCAGGCGAGCCAGAAGGTGGACGCCCTGCGCCAGCTCCGCAACCGGCTGTCCCAGCAGCTGCACGCCGTGAGCTCAGCACTGCACGACGTGACCCCCCTCCTGGACCCACTGGAGGAGGAACGCCCGCAGCCGCCACAGTCCTCCACCCCGGCCCCCACCGCTCCCTCCTCCAC
>NZ_LGED01000248.1 GCF_001280085.1 Saccharothrix sp. NRRL B-16348
CCCAGGCGGGGTTGTGCCTGGACGTCAACCAGGCCGCCACCGCCAACGGCTCCACCCTCATCCTCTGGACCTGCAACGGCCAGAACAACCAGAAGTGGAGCCGCGTCTGACGGTGGCCCGAGCGGCGAGCCCGCCCTCCGGCGCTGCCGCGTCACGCCACCCGCAGGCGCTGCTCCAGGACCCGGTCCCCTCGCGGTCGGCCCCGTGAGCGGGCCGGGTCCACCCCCTCGTGCCGATCGGCCCGACGTCCACCCGCGATCCAGGGAAGGAGCACCGTGCGCACCGCCCGCTACCCCGTGATCGGCGGATCCCACCCCGACCCGAGCGTGTGCCGAGTCGGCGAGGACTACTACCTCGTGTGCTCCAGCTTCGAGTACTTCCCCGGCGTGCCGATCTTCCACAGCCGCGACCTGGTGCACTGGCGGCAGGTCGGCAACGTCCTCAAGCGGCCGGAGCAGCTGCGGCTGCCCGCCGACACGCCCGCGTCGCGCGGGATCCACCAGCCCACCATCCGCTACCACGGCGGGCGGTTCTGGGTGACCGCGACGGACGTGTCGGCGGGCGCCACGTTCGTCGTCACGACGGACCGCCTCGCCGGGCGGTGGTCGGACCCGGTGTGGATCGACCTCCCCGGTGTCGTCCCGGACCTGGCCTGGGACAAGAAGGGCAACTGCTGGTGCGCCACGACCGACGGCCGCACGGCCCGCATCGACCCCTACCGGGGGACCGTGCTGGAAGGTCCGTGGCAGGCGTGGAGCGGCGACGGCAGCCCGTACCCGAAGGCGCCGCACCTGTACCACGTCGGCGACTGGTGGTACCTGCTGTTCGAGTGCGGCCAGTCGCTGGCGGTCGCCCGCGCGCGCACGCCACGCGGGCCGTTCGAACCCGCGCCGGACACCCTCGTGGACACCGCCGGGCCGACCAGGGGCAGCGGTCGCGCGGACCTCGTCACGACACCGGACGGCGCCTGGTGGCTGGTGCGGCCCGGGACCCGCGACCACCCGTCGGGCTTCCACGTGCTGGGGCAGGAGGTGTTCCTGACGCCGGTGCGCTGGCAGCACGAGTGGCCGGTCGTGGTCGGGGTGGCCGAGACCGCGCCGACGCCGGGTGACTCGCCCGCCTCGCCGACGCAGCCCGCGCGCGACGACTTCGACGAGTTCGTGCTGGCGCCGTCCTGGATCTCCCCGCGCGGGCTGCCGGACGGGTCGTGGTCGTTGACCGAACGCCCCGGCTGGCTGACGCTGCACGCGACCGGCGACACCCTCGACCGCCCCGGCTGCACGTTCGTCGGCAGCAGGCTGCGGCACCTCGACTCGCGGGTGTCGGTCCGGCTGGACCCCGGCACGGCCCGGGCGGGGCTGAGCATCCGGCGCGACGAGGCGCACCGCTACGACTTCGAGGTGGTGCCCGGCCGGGTGGACGTGATCGCGCGGATCGGGCCGGTGCGCCAGGTCGTGGCCAGCCGCACCAGACCTCCCGGGCCGATCACGCTCACCGTCGTCACCCGCACGACCGACCTGGTGCCGCCGTCGTTCGTGCGGCCGACCGACGAACCCGCGGGCGTCGAGCCCTCCGGGCCGGACACGATCGCCTTCCACGTCGACGCCGACCCGGGCCCCTTGGCGGAGTTGGACGGCCGCTACCTGTCGCCCGAAGTCAGCACCGGCCTCGCCGGGCGGGTCGTCGGCATGTACGTCACGCGCGGCGTCGCGGCGTTCGACTGGTTCGACTACCGCGGCTTCGGCTGACCCCGCCCACGGCGGGCAGGGCGGACCGCGGTGCCGGTCACTACCCGTTGTGCGCGCTAACAAAACCACCCAAAAGTAATCATAAGGTTGGTTCAGCTGGGTGAATTTCGCGGCGAAATTCTCCGAAACCGCACTTGACAGCGTTGTCCAACCGTGGCGCGAAAGGTTTTCGTGACGGAGCGCAGCTAAAGTTAGCGCTAACATTTTTAGCATTCCCGCAATTGACGGCACTGCTTCGCGTGGTTACATTCGACCCGAAGTGAAACCTTCTCCGCGGGGTATCCAGCCCGCTGCTCCTGTCGTCGACGACCGGTTCGCGACCTGCCCGGCGCGACGGTAGTCGCCGTACCGGAGACCGCAACGGTGGACGAGCAGTCGGGCAACCCCACGACTGGGAGCGCTCCCGGAAAAGCTTCACCCCCACTCACACCACAGCACCGACGCTGCGAGGACCTGAATGAGTGCAACGAAACTGGCACGCGGCGGCGCCGCTGCCGCGGCCCTGACCCTGTGCGCGGGGTTGTTGACGCTGGCGAGCACCTCGGCCAGCGCCGCCCCCGGATGTTCGGTCGACTACCGGGTCAACCAGTGGGACACCGGCTTCACGGCCAACGTCACGGTCAAGAACCTCGGTGACCCGATCACGGGCGGGTGGACCCTGGAATGGGACTTCCCGGGCAACCAGAAGATCACCAACGGCTGGAGCGCGACCTACGCCCAGTCCGGTCAGCACGTGAGCGCGAAGAGCCCCGACTGGGCGTCGTCGCTGCCCACGGGCAGCAGCTCGACCATCGGCTTCAACGCCTCGTACTCGGGCTCCAACGTCCTGCCGACGTCGTTCAAGCTCAACGGCACCACGTGCGGCGACCCGATCACCACCTCGACGTCCACGTCGACCTCCACCTCGACGTCGACCACCACGTCGACGACCACCACGACCACCACGACGACCACGACGACCACGACCACGCCGGGCAACCCCGGTGAGCACGTGGCCAACCCGTACGTGGGCGCCAAGGGCTACCTGAACCCGGACTACGTCGCGAACGTGAACAACCTCGCCGACGCGACCGGCGGCGCCCTGGGCACGTCCATGCGCAAGGTCGCCGAGAACTCCACCGCCGTGTGGATGGACCGCATCGGCGCCATCACCGCCGGGCGCGGCTTGAGGGGCCACCTCGACGAGGCGCTGCGGCAGTCCGCAGGCGGCACGCCCGTGGTGATCCAGGTCGTCATCTACGACCTGCCCAACCGCGACTGCGCGGCGCTGGCGTCCAACGGCGAGCTGAAGGTCGGCGAGAACGGTCTGGCCCGGTACAAGGCCGAGTACATCGACCCCATCGCCGCGATCATGGCCGACCCGAAGTACCGCGACCTGCGGATCGTCGGGATCATCGAGCCCGACTCGCTGCCGAACCTGGTGACGAACCTGAGCACGGCCAAGTGCGCCGAGGCCAACTCCAGCGGCGCCTACGTCCAGGGCATCCAGTACGCCCTGAGCAAGCTCGGCGCGATCTCGAACGTCTACAACTACGTGGACATCGGGCACTCGGGGTGGCTGGGCTGGGACTCGAACATGGGCCCCTCGGTGACGTTGATCGCCAACACCATCAAGGGCGCCGCCAAGGGCGTCAACAGCGTTGACGGCTTCGTGTCCAACATGGCCAACACCTCGCCGACCGAGGAGCCCTACCTGCCCGACTCGGGTCTGAACGTCGGCAGCCAGCAGCTGCGGTCCGCGACGTTCTACCAGTGGAACCCGTACTTCGACGAGGCCGACTTCGGCACGGAGATGCGGAACCGCTTCATCGCGGCCGGCTTCCCCAGCGGCATCGGCATGCTGATCGACACCTCCCGCAACGGTTGGGGCGGCCCGAACCGGCCCAGCGGCGCGAGCGGCTCGACGGTGGACGCGTACGTGAACTCCGGCCGCATCGACCGCAAGCTCCACCGCGGCAACTGGTGCAACCAGGCCGGCGCGGGCATCGGCGCACGGCCCACGGCGGCGCCGCGTGCGGGCTTCGACGCCTACGTGTGGATCAAGCCTCCGGGTGAGTCCGACGGCATCGCGACCAAGACCGACGGCCCGAACGAAGAGGGCAAGCAGCACGACCCGATGTGCGACCCGGCCTTCCGCGGCGGCGAGCAGGCCAACGGCGGCAACCTGACCGGCGCCATGCCGGGCGCCCCGCACGCGGGCTCGTGGTTCCCGGCGGGGTTCACCTCGCTGGTCCAAAACGCGTACCCCGCACTCTGAGCAGGCGCACCATGATGCGGAGGAATCGGACCGCGGGCGCGTGCCTCCTCTCGAGCGCACTGGTGGCCGGCGCGGTGGCCCTGGCGGTGGGCGGCGGTGCGACCGCGCAAGCGGCCGACTCGGCGTTCTACGTCGACCCGTCGAGCTCCAGCGCGAAGTGGGTCGCCGCCAACCCCGGCGACTCCCGGGCCGCGGTGATCCGCGACCGGATCGCCTCGGTGCCGCAGGCGCGGTGGTACACCACCACCAACACGTCGACGGTGCGTTCGGAGATCAGCTCGTTCGTCGGGGCGGCCGCCTCGGCCGGGAAGATCCCGATCCTGGTGGTCTACAACATCCCCAACCGCGACTGCGGTGGGGCCAGCGGTGGCGGCGCGCCCTCGCACCAGGCCTACCGGGCTTGGGTGGACGAGGTCGCGGCGGGACTGGCCGGTCGGCCGGCGTCGATCGTGCTCGAACCCGACGTGCTGCCGATCATGAGCAACTGCCAGAACGCCGACCAGCAGGCGCAGACCAGGGCGTCCATGGCGTACGCGGGCAAGAAGCTCAAGTCTGGCTCCGGGCAGGCCAAGGTGTACTACGACATCGGCAACTCGGCGTGGCTGAGCCCGGCGGAGGCGGCCAACAGGCTGCGTGCCGCCGACATCTCCAACAGCGCCGACGGCATCGCGTCGAACGTGTCGAACTACCGCAGCACGTCCGACGAGGTGGCCTACACGAAGAACATCCTCAACGCCCTCGGTGACGGCAGGCTCACGGCCGTGATCGACACGAGCCGCAACGGCAACGGACCGTTGGGCACGGAGTGGTGCGACCCGGCCGGGCGTGCGATCGGCACGCCCAGCACGACGAACACGGGCGATTCCAGGATCGCCGCGTTCCTCTGGGTCAAGCTGCCGGGCGAGGCGGACGGCTGCATCGCGCCGGCCGGTCAGTTCGTGCCGCAGCGCGCGTACGACCTGGCGATCGCGGCGAGCCCGACGTCGACGACCACAACAACCACAACCACAACCACAACCACCACGACAACAACCACGACGGGCAACAACCCCGGCGGCGGCTGCACGGTGACCCACCGCGTGGTCAGCCAGTGGACGGGCGGCTACACCGGCGAGATCGTGATCGGGAACCGGGGCCAGCTGGTCAACGGCTGGACCCTGACGTTCTCGGCGCCCGGTGTGTCCGTCACGCACGGCTGGAACGGGACGTGGACCGACACGGGCGATGTGGTCCGGGTCTCCAACGCGTCCTGGAACGGGTCGCTCCCGACCGGTGGAACGACGACCATCGGTTACAACGCGAGCTACAACGGAACGACACCGCCGTTCGGTTCACCCGCCCTGAACGGCACCGCTTGTTCCTGACACCGTAACCAGCCCTGAAGCGGTTCCCCGTCCCCATCGCCTCCGCGGGACGGGGAACCGCTGTGCGCACGGCCGTTTCAGGCCTTGCGCCGTCCCAGCGCGGCGCCGGACATGGCGAGCACGGAGAGCAGCACGAGTGCCCCGGCCGAGCCGAGCACCGTCCAGGGCGCCAGTTCCAGGTACGGCTGGTTCTCCGCCAGGAGCCTGCCCCACTCCGGTGTGGGCGGTTGCTCGCCCAGGCCGAGGAAACCGAGCGAGGCCAGCACGAGGACCGCGGTGGGCAGGCGCAGGAGCGCGTTGCGCAGCACCGCGGGCAGCACGGCCGGCAGCAGGTGGCGGCGCAGCAGGTGCGTCGGGCCGGCGCCGCACGAGATCGACGCCAGGACGTGGCCGCTCGCCCGTTCCTGCTCGGACAACGCCGCGGTCTGCGCGGCGTAGGGGGTCCAGCCGACCAGGCACACCGCGGCCGCCGCGCCCCACACCGACGGTCCGGCCACCGCGGTGGTCAGGAGTCCGACCAGGACGGCGGGCAGCGTCGACATCACTTCGGTGAGGCCGGCCGCCACCCGTCCCGCCAGGCCGAGCAGCAGCCCGGCGACCACGCTGACCGCCGTCACCGCGAGCGCCAGGCTCGCGGTCCGCAGCGCGCCGTGCCCCAGCCGGGCCAGCAGGTCGCGGCCGAGCGCGTCCGTGCCCAGCGGGTGCGCGGCCGAGGGCGGCAGCAGGCGGGCCGCCGTGTCGACGTGCAGCGGATCGCGCAGCGACCCCGCGACGACGAGCGCGAGCAGGGTGAGCGCGCAGAGCCCCGCCACCCAGCGGGTGGACCGCGGTGGCCGGACGGCCGATCGCCGCGGTGCGGCCAGTCCGCCGTCGCGCAGGGCGGGGCCGAGCAGGGCGTGGCGCAGGGCTTGGACGAGCAGGCCGGCGGCGACGCCGAGCAGGGCCAGCGCCAAGGTCGCCGTCTGCAACGGCGGGAGGTCCTGGGCGATGGCGGCGTCCAGGGCGAGTCGGCCGAGCCCCGGGATGTTGAAGACCTTCTCCACCGCGACCGCGCCGCCGACGAGGGCGACGACGGTCGGCAGGAATTGGGGCAGGACCCCGGCGACCGTGCCGCGCAACGCCCGCAGCGCGATGCGGCCGGGACGGAAACCGCAGGCGTGCCAGGTCCGCACCCACGGCTCGGTGAAGGCGGCGGGCAGGGACTGGTCGACCAGCCCGCCGATCATCGCCCCGGACGGCACGCCGAGGGCGAGCGCGGGCAGCACCATCGACGCCGGTCCCGCCCAGCCGCTGGACGGGAACCAGCCCAGCCACACCCCGAACACGGTGGCGAGCAGCGCGGCGAGCAGGAACTTGGGCAGCGCGGCGAGGAAGGCGGCGCCCGTGCCCGGTCGCCCCGGCGGCGGCTCCTGCCGTGACCCGAGGCGCAGGGTGCGCGCGCTGACCAGCGCGGCCACCACGAGCGTGACCACGAGCGCGCCGAGCATCAGCGTGGTCGAGACCGCGAAGGCGCTCGCCACCTGCGGCAGGACCGGTTCACCCGACACCCAGGAAGTGCCCGCGTCGCCGCGCGGCAGCCCGCCGAGCCAGCGCGCGAGATGCGTGAACGGTCCCTCGTCCAGCCCCAGCTGCTCCCGCACCGCGGCCAGCTGCGCGGGGGTGGGGTCCTGGTCGGCGGAACGGGCCCGCAGGACCGTCAGCGCGGGGTCCGTCCCGGACAACCAGGGCAGCAGCGTGACGGCCGTCAGCAGGGTGGTCCCGGCGACGACGCGGCCCGCGCCCGCCGCCCACCGGTGCGGACGGGCCGCGGCGCCGGCGGACTTGGTGCTGGTCATCCGCCGCTACCTCAGGCGGGTGTCGAGGTCGATCAGCGAGCGCTCGCGGGGATCGAGGCGCACGCCTTCGACGTTCGTGCCGATGCCCTGCACGACCTTCTCGTGGACCAGCGGCACCACGGCGTCGGTGCGCAGGACCGCCGCTTCGGCGAGCATGATCTTCTGCTGCCTCCGCGTCGGGTCGTCCTCCGCCGCGGCGGACGCGATGGCCTGGTCGATCGAGGAGTCCTTGACCCGGGCGATGTTGTAGACGCCGTTGCCGGCGAAGTCGCTCGCGAGGTACGCCACCGCGTCGCCGGTGTCGAGGAGCGTCACCCGGGAGAAGACCAGCGCGTCATAGCTGCCGGCGAGCAGGTCGGCCTCCATCTGCGTGTACTCGCGCACGTCCTGCCGGACCGCGAACCCGGCCTCCTCCAACTGCTGCTGCACGACGGTCGCGATCTCGGGCAGCTCGGCGCGGTTGGTGTAGGTGGCCAGGCGCAGCGGCGTGCCGCCGGTCTTCGACCTGACCTGGTCGGCGGTCGCGGCCGTCGCGCGGCCGGTCACCTCGACCCGCTTGTCGGCCGCCCACGGCACGGCGGGCCCGAACAGGCCGCGCGCGGCGTCGGCGTACCCGCCGAAGACCGAGTCGACCAGCGCGGAGCCGTCCACGGCCGCGCGGGCCGCCGCGCGCAGCGACTCGTCGGCGAAGACACCGCCCGCGGTGTTGAGGACCAGGCTGTCGGTCCGCACGGAGGGCACTTCGTGCGGGGTGCCGGCGTCCAGCAGCTTCGCCTGGGAGGTGGGGATCCACTCGGCGACGTCGACCTCGCCCGCGCGCAGGCCGTTGGCGCGGGCGGTGCCGTCGGCGATCCAGGTCACGTCGATCCCGGGCGCCTTGGCCTTGCCTCCCCAGTAGTCGTCGAAGCGGTCCAAAGTGGCCTTGGTCTTCCCGGTGAGCCCGGTGATCCGGAAGGCGCCGGTGCCCGCGCCGACGGGGCTGACGGAGCCGTCCGGCGCGTAGGCCTTCGCGGCGAGGATGCCCAGCGCGGGGCTGGCGAGCCGGAGCGGGAGCACCGGGTCGGCGGTCTTCGTGCCGATCGTGACGGTGTCGGCGTCCTCGGCCCGCGCGGTCAGCGTCACGTCGCTGAGCACGCGGGGCTTGGCCTTCGCGGCGCCGGCGTGGTCGAGCGCGTTGACGACGGCCTCGGCGGTGACCTCGGTGCCGTCGTGGAACTTGGCCTGGCGTAGCTCGAACACCCAGGTCGTGGTGTCCTTCCGGGTCCAGGACTTCGCCAGCGCGGGCGCGGCGGCGCCGTCCGCGCCCAGCGCCGTGAGTCCTTCCGCGACGGAGAGCTTGCTCAGCACGGTCGCGTCGTTGCTGTAGGGGGACAGCGCCTGCGCGGGCGGCACCGCGAGGGCGACCCGCACCCGGCCGGTCGACCCGCCTTGCTCGTTCGGATCCCCCGAGCCCGACACGAAACAGCCTGCCAGCAAAGGGATGAGGGCAAGCGCGGCGGCGAAGCCGAACGGGGTTGAGCGCATGGTGAGTCCTGTCGTGCGGAGCGGTGGGTACGTCCTGACTCACCGGACGGCGGTGAGGGCCACGACACCGTATAAGGCAAGGCTTACCAAGCTCGGCAAGGGGTGATTGAAATCTCAACGATCAACCGGACCTTTGATGGAAACGATTGTCATGAGCTACGGTCCGGTCGTCCGCTCCTCGACGACCCCGGGACAGGCTCTGATGCATCACCGCACGCCCTTCGCCGCCGCCGGCCTCATGGCGGTCTCCGTTCTCCTCACCGGGTGCTTCGCGACCGGGGCGACCGGCACCGACGACCCGTCCGGGGAAGGCCGGATCAAGGTGGCGATGATGCTGCCGCCGCGCTCGGCGTTGTCGCCGTTCAGCGACGACGCCTTCAAGCTGTCCCGCTGGTCGACGGCCGAGACGCTGGTGAACCTGGACGAGAAGGGCGACGCGCGGCCCGCGCTGGCCACCCGGTGGACCCGCACGTCCGACACGACGTGGGAGTTCGTCGTCCGGCAGGGCGTGACGTTCCACGACGGCACCACGCTCACCGCGACCGTGGCCGCGAACACGCTGACCCGCGCGATGAAGGCCTCACCCAAGCCGCGCATCCTCGACGGCGTCCGCCTGGAGGTCCGGGCCGAGGCGGACAAGGTCGTGCTCACCACCGACGTGCCGGATCCGCTGGTGCCGCAACGGCTCTCCTCGCCGCAGCTGTCCGTGCTGGCCGAGAGCGCGTACGCGCCGGACGGCAAGGTGAACCCGGTCGGCGCGGGCAGCGGCCCGTTCAAGCTGGTGCACCTCAACGGCACGACGGGCGCCACGCTCGACCGCTTCGACGGGTACTGGGGCGACAAGGCGAAGGCCGCGGGCATCGACGTCTCGTTCGTGCCGGACGGCGCCGCGCGCGCCGCCGCGATCCGCGGCGGTGAGGCCCACGTCGTGGAAGCCGTCCCGGTGTCGCAGGCCGCGCTGCTCGACCAGCAGACCGTCACCGAGGTGCCCATGCCGCGCACCAACACCCTCTACCTCAACACCAAGACCGGGCCGTTCGCCGATCCCGCCCTGCGTGCCGCGGTTCGTGAGGCGATCGACGCCGAGGCGATCGTGAAGGGCGTCTACGAGGGACGTGCCGACGTGGCGGAGGGACTGCTCGGTCCCGCGCTGCCGTGGGCGGCCGAAGGCCGGAAAGCCTTGGGGGAGCGGACGAAGGCCGCGGACCCGAAGAGCACGACGATCACCCTGGCGACGTTCACCGACCGGGCCGAGCTGCCCGAGGTCGCGTCGGTGCTCCAGCAGCAGTTGCAGGACAAGGGGTTCACGGTGAACCAGGTCGTCCGCGAGTACGCGCACATCGAACAGGACATGCTGGCCGGCAAGTTCGACGCGTTCATCCTGTCCCGGGCGACGGTGCTGGACTCCGGCGATCCGGTCGCCTACCTGCGGTCCGACTTCGCCTGCGACGGGTCGTTCAACATCGCGAAGCTGTGCGACCCGGCGGTGGACGCGGCCGTGGTGAAGGCGGCCGGTGTGGAGGCCGGTGACCAGCGCCGTGCCGCGATCCTCGAGGCCGAGGCGGCGGTGCTGCGGACCGACGCGGCGATCCCGATGCTGCACGAACGCGTCATCCAAGGCGACGCGACGTCGCTGGTCGACTCCGCCAAGGACCCGCGCGAGCGGCTCCTGATCACCGCGACCACCCGGCTGAGGTGAGCGGCGTGTCGGCGCGCGGACGCGTCGGCGCGGTCCTGTCCCGCGTCGGCGCGCTCGCGGTGATCGTCGCGGTCGTCGGCTCGCTGCCGTGGCTGTCCGGGCGCGACGCGGCGCTGTCCGTGCTGAGGGCCCGGTCCGCCGAGCAGGAGCCGACGCCCGAGGCGTTGGCGTCCGTGCGCCGGGAGTTGGGCCTGGACGCGGGCCCGGCGGGGCTGTTCGGCGACTGGCTGGGCGGGGTGCTGCGCGGTGACCTCGGGCGGTCCTGGGTCAGCGGCGCCGACGTGCTGCCGTCGGTGCTGACCGGGCTGGGCGTCTCGTTGACCCTGATGGGCGCGGCGCTGGTCGTCGCCCTGCTGGTGGCCGGCGCGCTGTGCGCGCGGACGGTCGTGCGCGGGGCGCGGGGCACGCTGCGAGGTGGTCCGGGCGGGGGTGTCGCCGCGGCGCTGGCGGCGTTGCCGGAGTTCCTGCTCGCCACCGTCCTGCTGATCGTCGTGTCGGTGTGGCTGGGCTGGCTCCCGCCCTACGGCTGGCACGGTCCGCGGCACCTGGTGCTGCCCGCGCTCGCGTTGGGCGTCCCGGCGGGCGCGGTGCTGGGGCGCCTGGTCGACGACGCGCTGCCCGCCGCGTTGCGGGAGCGCTGGGTCGGGCTGTGGCGGTCGTCGGGGTGCGCGCCGCGCGTCATCGCGTCGGCGGCGCTGCGCCGCGTCCTGCCTCCCCTGCTGCCGCAGATCGGTCTCGTCGCCGTCGGCCTGACCGGTGGCGCGGTCGCCGTCGAGACCGTGTTCGCGGTGCCCGGCATCGGCCGGGCCGCGCTGGGCGCCGCGGAGTCCCAGGACTTGCCGGTGTTGCAGGCCTCCGTGCTCGCACTGGTGTTCCTGGGCGTGGTGTCGGGACTGCCGGCGGCGGTGGCCCGGCGCCGGCTGCTCGGACCCGGGTTGCGCGACGCGGCGCTGTCGCTGCCCGCGCCGGTCGCCGTGACGACGGGCCGCGCGGGGCGGGTGGTGCCGCTCGTGTGCGCGGTCGTGCCGGCCGTGGTCATCTGCTGGGGGCTGCTGTTGGAGCCGCTCCGGCTGGACGTGGCCTCCCGCCTCGCGGGCCCGTCGTGGGCGCACCCGCTGGGCGCCGACTCGCTCGGCCGGGACGTCCTCGCCAGGGTCGGCCACGGCGCGGGCGCGACGCTCGGGGTGGCGGCGGTCGTGTGCCTGTGCTCCTACGTGCTCGCGATGGTGCTGGGCTTCCTGCCCGGCCTGGCGGCGGGCGTGGCGGAGACGGCCAACGCCGTGCCACCGGTGATCGCGGGCATCCTGGTCGCCGCCGTGCTCGGCCCCGGAACCGTCGGCGCGTCGATCGCGGTCGCGCTCGTGTCCTGGCCGCCGCTGGCGGCCCACGCGGCGGCCCTGGTCCAGGAAACCCGCGCCGCCGCCTACGTGACGGCGTTGCGCGCCATCGGGTCGCCGCCGTCGTGGATCCTGCTGCGCCACGTGCTGCCTGCGGTGGCCGGCCCGGTCGCCCGCCACGCCGTCCTGCGCCTGCCCGGCATCGCGCTCGCCCTGGCGTCCCTGGGCTTCCTCGGGCTCGGCGCGCAGCCACCCGCGCCCGAGTGGGGCCTGATGCTGGCCGAGTCGTTGCCCTACGTCGAGCGCGCTCCGTTGGCGGCGCTCGCACCGGCGGCGATGCTCCTGATGCTCGCCGCGCTCGCGGTCTCGTTGTCCACGCTGAGCGGTTGGGGCGGAACGGGTTCCGGGCTGTTCGGCGCGCTTCGCCGCCGGAGGCCGATCGTCGAAGGAGTCGGCGCGTGATGAGCGGTCGAGCACTGTTGGAGGTCGAGGGCCTGCGGATCACTGCCACCCGGCCGCACGAGGTCGACCTGGTGCGCGACCTGTCCTTCGCCGTCGCGGCGGGCGAGATGCTCGCCGTGGTGGGTGAGTCCGGCGCCGGGAAGTCCGTCACCGCGCGGGCCGTGCTCGGGTTGCTGCCCGCCGGGCTGCGCGTGTCCGGCCACGTCCGGTTCGACGGCCGGGAACTGGTCGGCGGCACGGGCGCGGCGCACCGGGCGTTGTGGGGGCGCCGGATGGCTTTCGTGCCGCAGGACGCGCTGTCCGTGCTCAGCCCGGTGCACACCGTCGGGGACCAGCTCGCCCTCGCCGTCCGGTCCGTGCGCGGGGTGGGGCGCAAGGCGGCGCTGGAGCAGGCCGTCGCCGCGCTCGACCGCGTCGGCATCCCGGACGCCGCCCGCCGTGCCCGCGCCTACCCGCACGAGTTCTCCGGCGGCATGCGCCAGCGCGCGGTGATCGCCATGGCGACGGTCAACGACCCGGACCTGGTGGTGGCCGACGAGCCGACCACCGCGCTGGACCCGACCGTGCAGGCCCGGATCCTGGACATGCTGGCCGCGTTCCGCGAGCAGGCCGGGATGGCCGTCGTCCTGGTCACGCACGACCTCGCGGTAGCCGCGGCGCACGCCGACCGGGTGCTGGTGATGTACGCGGGCAGGCACGTGGAGTCCGGTCCGGTCCACCGGGTCCTGCGCGCGCCGCGCGCCCCCTACACGGCCGGCTTGATCGCGTCGTTGCCCGCGCGGCACGCGGTGAGCAGGTACCTGCCCGCGATGTCCGGAGCGCCCGCGACGGCCGGCGCCCTGCCGCCCGGCTGCGCGTTCGCCCCGCGTTGCCCAGCGGCGACGGACTCCTGCACGCGGCACGAGCCCGAGCCCGTCGAGTGGCATGACGGGCACTGGGCGTCCTGCCACCGGATCGCCGAGCTGCCGCGGCGCACCGCCGACCTGTTCGAGAGGACCGGGACATGACCGCGCCGCTGCTCGAAGTCCGCGATCTCGTCGTCCGCTACCCGGCCAGGGCCCGCCGGACGCCGCCCGTCCTGGCGGTGGACCGGATCTCCTTCACCGTGGCCGCGGGGGAGACGGTCGCCCTGGTCGGCGAGTCCGGCTCCGGCAAGTCCAGCACCGCCGCCGCCGTGCTCATGCTCCGCAAGCCCGAAGGCGGGTCCGTCCGCTTCGACGGCCGCGAGCTGACCACTGTGGACGAACGCGGGCTCCGCGCGCTCCGGCGCGGCGTCCAGCCGGTGTTCCAGGACCCGCACGGCTCGCTCAGCCCGCGCAAGGCGGTGTTCGACGCGGTCGCCGAGCCGCTGCGCGTCCAAGGCCGCTGGGACCCGACGACCGGTCCCGCGCGGGTGGCCGAGCTGCTCGACCTCGTGCGCCTCGACCGGTCCGTCGCCCGGAGGCTGCCGCACGAGCTGTCCGGCGGGCAGTGCCAACGGGTCGGCATCGCGCGTGCGCTGGCGAGCGAGCCGAAGCTGCTGGTGCTCGACGAACCGGTGTCCGCTCTCGACCCGTCCGTGCGCGCCGGCGTGATCAACCTGTTCACCGAGCTGCAGGACGAGCTGGGCCTGGCCCAGCTGTTCATCTGCCACGACCTCGCGCTGGTCCGGCACGTCGCGCACCGGGTGGCGGTCCTGCACCGCGGCCGCGTCGTCGAGTCGGGCCCCGCCCGCCAGGTGTGCGACGCGCCGACCCACGACCACACGCGCGAGCTGCTGTCCTCGGTGCCGGCTTTCGACCACCTGACCGAACGGTGACCCGCGCTCGACCCGCACCGGGCGTAGGAGAGGTGCGCGACGTTCGCTTGCCCCGGCGGGTCGGCGTTTGGCAGCATCACGGCCGCCGTGCTGGGCGTCGGCATTGCTTCGTCGCGTAGGAGGTGCGGTGCCGAAACGGTGGTTGGTGGCCTCGGTGGTGGCCGTGTTGTTGGCCGCCGCAGGTGTGGTCGTGGTCGTGCTCCAGGACCGGGGTGTCGCAGGCGTCGCCGTCGCCGGGGTGGACGGTCCGCCCGCCGTCGGCGCGTCCTCGACCGCGCCGAACGAGCCGGTGACCACGTCGCCGAGTGAGGCGATCGGCGAGGCCGACACCTCACCGTCGCCCTCGGTGGCGGCCACGACAACGGCGCCCGCCGCCGGTGGCGCGCCGCTGGCCGGGAGGATCAAGCCGGGGGTCGCGAACCCGGGCGTGGCGACGTTCTACGACTCAGACGGCGGCGGCGCGTGCCTGTACGACCCCGGCCCCGACCCGTTGACCGCCGCGATGAACTGGGCCGACTACGAGGACTCCAAGGCCTGCGGCGCCTACGTCCTGGTGCGGGCGTCCAACGGCGCGAGCCTGACCGTGCGGATCACCAACCTGTGCCCGCAGCCGTGCCGGGTCGGGCAGCTGGACCTGAGCGCGGAGGCGTTCGCCCGGCTGGCCGCGCCCAACCTGGGCGAGATCCCCATCACGTGGACGCTGGTGAGCCCGGAGCTGTCGAAGCGGATCTCCCTCCGCTACAAGACCGGGTCGAGCCCGCACTGGTGCGGCATCCAGGCCATCGACCACCGGAACCCGGTGGCGCGGCTGGAGGTCCAGGCCGGCGGCCAGTGGAAGCAGTTGGCGCGCACCGACTACAACTACTTCCTCGCCGAGAACGGCGCGGGGTGCGGCGGGGCGGTCGCGATCACCGACATCTACGGCGAGCGCCTGGTCGTGGACCCGTTGCCGATCAAGCCCGACGTCGTCCAGGCCACCGGCCTGCAGTTCGCCGCGCGCTGACCCGGACCGCCCCGCGCCGCGGGGATCACTCCAGCTTCTCGAAGAAGAACTCGTGCTTGAGGAACGAGGTGTCGTACTCGTGCCCGGGGTAGGGCGGGATGAGCTGGGACGCCTGGAAGAGCCGCCAGCCGTCGCGCAGGGCGTCGACCCCGGTCTCGTACGGCGGGTGGTCGCCGTCCCCCGTGGTGGGCTTGGTGCGGCCGGTGCCGTCGTAGGACGCCCAGCCGACGACCCGGTCGTCCAAGGCCGACGAGGACAGGTACAGCACCAGCACTTGCTGCTTCACGCGGTCCTCCCGGGACGGTTGTGCACCCTGGTCGCCCAGTGCTCGATGTCGAACGTGTCGTCGCCGGTCAGGGTCCGCCACAGCGCGATCCGGTTGTAGACCTCCAGCCGCCCGGTCGCGTACTCGTACCAGGGGAAGGTGGTCGACAGCTCGGCCGTCACGGCGGGGTCGCCCAGGTCGGCGGTGTCCCAGAGCCGGACCTGGGGCGCGGTCGGGTTGAACCGGATCTTGAACATGTACCGGCGCCGCGCGGAGTCGTTGCGCCTGCCGCCGTGCCAGATGCCGTGGTGCAGCAGCAGCACCGTGCCCGCCGGGCAGGTCAGCCGGACCTGCCCGCGCAGGTTCTGGTAGCGGCCGGTGTCGGACTCGTTGGTCAGGCGCAGGTGGCTGCCCGGCACCAGGAGCGTGCCGCCCATGTCCGCGGTGACCTCGTGCGGGTAGTACATGAGCTGGACGTCGAACGCGTCGCGCCGGGTGTCGATGATCGCGTCGCCGTGCAGGGGCTGGGCGCTGCCCTCGTTCGGCTCGCGCACGTGCACGGCGAGGTGGTCCACGGTGGGGTCGGGGCCGACCAGGCTGCGCAACGCCCCGGCCACGGCGGGCAGGTCGACGAGCCGGCGGGCGAACGAGCCCTCCGGGAACGCCACGTCCAGCGGTATGCCGTAGGGCACGCCCGGGATGCCGCGCTCCATGGCCTCCATCGCCACGGTGTTGAGGTCGTCCGGCACGACCGCGTCGAGGCGGAGGAACCCCTGTGCCGCGAAGCGCGCCATCAGCACCGAGGACAGCAGGTGTCTGGTGGTTTCCATGCATCAGACAGTAGGTCCGCGACGTTGACGTGTAATGGGTCATGTTCACCATTAGTGGTAAATTTTCACCATGGAGCACGTGACGGTCCGGCTGGACGAGCCGCCGGTCGTGGCCAACCTGGGCGTGGCCGTGCACGGCGTGGCGAGCCGTCGCGACGAGTTCCTGCTGCCCGAGCTGTGGCAGCTGCACCTGTACGGCTACACCGCCGAGCTGACCGTCGACGGCACGACGCACCCGATCCGGCCGGGGCACGTGAGCCTGGTACCGCCGGGGGCGCGGGTGTCGTACCGCTACCGGGGCCGGTCCGAGCACTTCTACGCGCACCTGCGCCTGCCCGGGCAGGGCGCGGCGCTGACGGTGCCGGTCATGCAGCACGCGGGCGTGGACACACCGCTGCTCACCGGTCTGCTGCGGCACGCCGTCGCGGTGGCGCCGACGGCGCCGGCCATGGCGGCGGCGGAGGTCTGGACCGTGCTGTGGCGGGTGGCCGACCTGGCGGCGTCCGGCAAGCCGCACGGCGCGGTGGCCGCGGCGGTGTCGCACGTCGAGGCGAACCTGGCGGGACCGCTCACCGTGCCGGACGTCGCCGCCGCGGCCGGGGTGTCGCACAACCACCTGACCAGGCTGTTCCACGCCGAGACGGGGCACACGGTGGTGGCCTACATCCGACGGCGCCGGTTGGAGCGGGCCCGGCACCTCCTGCGCGAGTCGACGTTGCCGATCCCGGCGGTCGCGGCGGCGGTGGGGTTCGACGACCTCCAGGCGTTCAACAAGGCGTGCCGCCGTGAGCTCGGCGCCTCGCCGCGTGCCGTGCGCGCCGGAGCGGCGGGGCACGGCACGCGCGCGTCGGTCACCGAGCGGTGAGCCCGGCCGTCACCCCGCGGCGACGATCCGCCACTCCTGGTTGGCGCCACCGTTGGCGGGCCACTGGACGACACGGGCGCCGTCGGCCGTCGAACCGCCCTCCACGTCCACGCACAGGCCGGTGCGCACGTTGACGACGCGGTGGTGGCCGTTGCCCGCGTCGACGAGCCGCCACCACTGGTTGTCGCTGCTCGTGTCCTGCCACTGGTCGAGCTGGACGCCCTGACCCGACCCGCCCGGGCTGGTGAGCAGGCGCCCGCTGTGCCGGGCCACGAGCCGGAACGAGCCGGCGGCGTTCGGGGCGAACTGCCACTGCTGGTTGAGGCTGCCGGACGAGGTCCACTGGATGATCTTGGCGCCGTCGGCGGTGCTCGCGCCGTTGACGTCCAGTGCCTTGCCGCTGACCCGGTTGACCAGCCGGCACCAGCCGGTGGGCAGCGACGCGGCAGGCAGGGACACGGTGACGTCCGTGCGCCGCCCGGCGGCCAGCGTGACCTTCCGGGCGTGGCCGCCCAGGGGCGACGGGGCCACGGTCGCCGAGGTGGTCAGCGCCGCCATCCCCGGCCGGCTGATCAGCGTCACGTCCTGGTCGACGGCCGAGGTGATCGACAACGTGGCCGTGCGGGAGGCTAGGTCCCAGCTGAACGTGTGGACGTGGATCCGGCCGCGCGCCCGCACGCCGGTGATCGTGCCCTTGGCCAGTTGCGCGGGCAGCGCCGGGAGGATCTCCAGCACCCCCGGCCGTGAGTAGACCAGCGCTTCGGCCAGCACGCCGGGGATCGCGTTGGCGGCGTCGGCGTTGTAGATGTCCAGGTCGGGGTTGTGCGAGGTCATCAGCGACTGGAAGACCATGTTGTTGCCGATGATCTTGCGCAGGTTGTCGTAGACCTTGCCGCCGTCCTTCAGCCGTGCGCCCGCCAGCGCGCGGTGCAGGCTGCCGTGCGCGGAGATGTTCTGGTCGCCGCGCAGTTCCAGCGCGCGCAGCGCCGGGCGGACGAGCGCGGGCTTCTCCTCGGGGTTGATCTCGTGCAGCGGCCAGGCGCCGTAGAGGTGGTGGACGTGCCGGTGGTCGTACCGGTCGGTCAGGCTCGGCCAGGACCACTCGGCGAGCGCGTTGTCGCCGTTGATCCGGTACTCGGGGAGCTTGGCCAGCAGCGCGGTCCAGCGGGCGACGCCCTGGCCGGCGCCCTGCTCGACACCGAGGGTGTTGGCCGCGGAGATCGCCGCCTGGAGGGCGTGCCTGCCCGCCATGACGTCGCCGGTCGCGTTGATCGAAAGGAGGACGCCGGTGTTGCCGGGGCTGTTCTCCATCGAGAACGACGGCACGAACACGACCTTGCCGTTCGAGTCCGTCCGGGTCAGGAAGTCCTCGTAGAACAGCGCCAGCTCCATCAGCGCGGGTGCGAGCTTGTCCCGCAGGAACGCGTGGTCGCCGGTGACCTCGTAGTACTCGATCAACGGGTAGAGCAGCCAGTCCGCGCCGCCGGTCCACGTCTGGCCGGGGAACCCCGGGTCGAAGTGCAGCATGTGGCCGTACTCGCCGTCGGTGCGGGACGGCGCGAGGAAACCGCGGACCCCGTAGAGGTTGCGCGCGTTGGTGCGCCAGTGGCCCAGCTGGCCCAGGACGAGGTTGAAGTACCCCTGCATGGCCTCGGTCGTGTCGAGGATGTTGCCGCCGGCGACCTGGAGGTTGACGTTGGCGTCGGTGGTGAAGTCGTCGGCCCACGCGCCCGACCACGTGCCGGTCCAGATGCCGGTCAGCCGCGGCGGCAGGATGCCGCTGGAGCTGATGAACAAGTACCGGCCCGAGTCGTAGAGGCGTTCCAGCAGGGCGAGGTCGATGACGTTCCGGTCGGCGTTCTGGCGGGCGATCAGCTCCCTGGTGGACAGCCGCCGGTCGGCCGCCGACACGTTCAGGTCCAGGCGCGACCGGTCGTACAGCTCGGTGTGGACGGCGGCGTGCCGGGAGCGCAGCGCGGCGTAGTCGGCGCCGAGCGCCGCCAGTTGGGCGTGCAACGGCCGGGAGTCCCACGCGGTCGGCGACTCGTACCGGTCCAGCCTGGTGAGCAGCAGCAGTCGGGTCGCCCCGGCCACGACGACGGTCGACCCGTTCGCGCTGACCGTGCCGCCGGTCGCGACCACCCGCGTGACGCCCTCGTACCCGAAGGCCCCCTGGCCCGCCGGGTACGTGCCGCGCAGGTTCAGGTAGCCCGAGCCGCCGCTGACCGTGGCCAGGGTGGTGTAGCCCAGGCCGGCGGGCAGCCCGTCCAACGCGGTGTGGACGCCGAGCGTGGCGTCCACGGTCCGGCCGGTCGCCGGCAGCAGCTCATGGACGATCACCCGGTCCGGCCGGGAGACGAACGCGCGACGCGTCCAGGCGCCGTAGGTGTCGGTCCAGGTGGAGGTGACCTCGCCGGTGCGGAAGTCGGTGATGCGGGCGTAGTCGTCGACCGTGGTCATGCCGGGGGTGGAGATCCGCAGCTCGTAGGCCGGGTGGTAGGTCTGCGTCCACCGCAGCGACCACCCGGCCGCGAAGTCCCGGTTCGCCCCGGCGTAGTCGCCGGCGAGGGCCTTGTCCCGCGCCGCCGCCAGCCGTCCGGCGGTCACCGGCGGGGTGAGGGAGCGGGTGCCGTTCGGCAGCACCAGCCGGTGGTAGTTGAAGATCACCTTCTCCAGCGCGGGCGCGCCGTGCAGCAGCGCGCCGTACTCGCCGTTCCCGGTGAGGAAGCCGTGGGTCCAGGACGTCGCGTGACCGGTGTCGTAGATGCCGCGCTCGGGCAGGGTGACCTGCGGGGGCACGGCGGCCTTGGCCTGGCCGCCGGGGAGCATGGCGGCTCCCGTCGTCAACGCGGTGAGGGCGAGGAAGCGCCGTCGGTCCACTGGGACGTCCATCACGCAAACTCCTTCGTCCGGTGAGGGGAAGTGGCCGCTACTCCGGTGTCGGCGTGATGACCGCGCTGTGACGACCGGCGGGTGACATGGGATGAATTTATAGGTTGCCGCCCGGCGCCTGTCCATACCGTGCGGCCGAATGGCCCTACAAGTCCCGCTGTTCAGCCTTTTCCCGGTCACCGATCACGAA
The DNA here is from genome assembly GCF_001280085.1 of Saccharothrix sp. NRRL B-16348. Taxonomy (GTDB): domain Bacteria; phylum Actinomycetota; class Actinomycetes; order Mycobacteriales; family Pseudonocardiaceae; genus Actinosynnema. The sequence continues at coordinate 20,070 of NZ_LGED01000248.1, forward strand.
GTCTTCGGCCAGCGCCATCCGAAGTGATGGGATGTCTTGGCCCGGCGGCGCTCCCCGCCGTGGTTCACCCGATGGCCTCCAGGCGGGTCATGTCCTCGTCGGTCAGCCGCAACCCGGCCGCCGCCACGTTCTCCCGCAGGTGCGCCGGATCGCCGGTGCCGGGGATGGCGAGGACGTTCGGCGCCTTGTGCAGGGTCCAGGCCAGGCGGACCTGGGCGGCGGTGGCGCCGTGGGCCTTCGCGACCTCGGCGACCACGTCCTCGCCGGTCCGGTCGGCCGGCCCGAACGGCGACGCGCCGGGGATCGCGCCGCCGATGGCGAAGAACGGGACGAACGCCACGCCGTGCTTCGCGCACAGCTCGATGAGCGCGTCGTCCTCGCGGCGCGTGACGAGCCCGTACTGGTTCTGGACGCACACCACGGGCGCGATCGCCAGGGCCTCCTCCAGGTGCTCGACGCCCACGTTCGAGATGCCGAGGTGCCGGATGAACCCTTCCCGTTGGAGTTCGGCCAGCGCCTCGAACCGCTCCTTCAGGGAGCCTTCGCCCCGGTCGAGCCCGCTGCCGATGCGGAGGTTCACGACGTCGAGGTGGTCGAGGCCGAGCTGGCGGATGTTCTCCTCGACCTGGCCGCGGAGTTCCTTCTCGTCGTCCGCGTGGACCCAGTCGCCGGACGGGTCGCGGCCGGGGCCGACCTTGGTCGTGATGACCAGGTCGTCCGGGTACGGCGCGAGGGCGGTGTTGATCAGCTCGTTGGCGGAGCGCAGCGCCGAGAAGTAGAAGGCCGCGGTGTCGATGTGGTTGACCCCCAGTTCGACCGCCGTCCGCAGGACCTCGACGGCACGCCCGCGGTCGCTGGGGCCGCCGTCGGCGTTGTTCAGCAGCCGCATGGCACCGAAGCCGAGGCGGTTGACCGTCCGGTCGCCCAGTTCCCAGGTGCCGGCGGCGTTCGCGTTGATCGTTGTGCTCATGGCTCCAGCTTGGGTTCCTCGCGTGCCCGCCGCCGGGAATGGCAACTTGTTGCCGATGCCGGCGGCGGAGTCGCGTCCTGGGAGACTGGTGGCATGAGCGTCGATCACGTGACCGTGCTCCGCGGCGAGGAGGAGCTCTTCGGCCGGACGGCCCACCTGTTCGCGACGGCGAGCGAGATCACGTGCGCCGCGCGCGACCTGAACACGTGGGCGGCGACGCACCGGCACCCCCGTGACGCCCGGCAGGTGTCGACGCCGAGGCTGCGCAAGCTGTTCCGGCCCGGGGTGCTGCTGAACCCGTCGACGGCGCAGCACGTGCGGTGGGTCTCGGCGCAGGGCGCGGCCGTGCGGATCACCCCGGACGACATCAACGAGACGATCATCATCGACCGCCGCTTCGCGATCCTGGCGGGTGACCTGGTGGACGGCCGCCGCGACTACGGCGTGGTGACGGAGCCGACCGTGGTGCAGAACGTGGCGTCGCTGTTCGACGCCGCCTGGCGCTCGGCGACCGACCTGGCGGTGTACGACGCCCAGCACGCGGAGCTGCGCGCGCTCGCGCCGCGGGTGCTGGAGCTGCTGGCGTCGGGCTGCAAGGACGAGACGGCGGCCCGCACGCTCGGCCTGGGCGTGCGGACCTACCGACGCCGGGTGGCGGAGCTGATGACCGCCCTGGGCGCCGAATCCCGCTTCCAGGCCGGGGCGAGAGCCCGCGACCTGGGCCTGATCTGACCCGGTGCGCGCCGAGCACCTCGTTCGCGCGGCCTGATCCTGTGCCGGCCGGACCCGCCGTTCGGCCGGGTCCGGTGGCGTGGTGGCACTCGTCGAGGCTGCCGCCGCGGGCAGGCGACCCGCGCTGGTCCGGCGGTCGTCACCGATTCGAGTGCTACTTCTTGTAGTCAATTTATTACGTCGAGTAGCGTTTCTGGCGCGCAAGCGCCGTGGTCCTTCCACGAGAAGACGTCGTGCTCGGCCTGTTCGAACTCGTCGGTCCCCACCTGCCGGCTCCGCCCCCCGAGGGCGACGAGCCGACCACAGGGACCCCGGACCACCCGGCCCGGACAGCGAAGACGACACCGAAGACGACACCGAAGGCGACAACACGATGACGACAACGCAGCCCACCGCGGCGAGCCCCGCACCGAAGTCCTCCCCGGGGGTCTTCCCGATCGAGGAGACCTTCCGGGTCACCGATGCCAAGAGCCTCCAACACGACTGGACGCTGCACGGCGACGCCACCCTGACCGGCGACCACGGCCTGCAGCTGACACCGAACGCGAACTACAAGGCGGGAACGGCGTTGCTCAACACGCCGTTCCCGTCCCATTCCGGCGTCTCCATCGAGTTCGACTACTACGCCGCCGGCGGCAACGCCGACGGCTTCGCCGTCTACCTCATCGACGGCGCCCACGACACCGGCGTCGGCGGTCGCGGCGCGGCCCTGGGCTACTCCTTCGTCACCGACGGCTCCAAGATCGTCGCCGAGGGCGTGACCAAGGGGTACCTCGGCGTCGGCTTCGACGCCTGGGGCAACTTCTCCACCGCGCTGGCCGGACCCACCACCGGCGGCAAGACCCGGCAGCCGAACAAGGTCGCGCTGCGCGGATCCGGGGACAAGCGCGCCGGCTTCCAGTACGTCGTGGGCGTCGACGCACCCGGCGGCCTGAAGGCGACCTGGGACGACCAGGCGCACGTGCAGGTCGTCATCGTCAACGCCGTGGTCACCGTGCACCTGACCCGCGGCGGCCGGACCACCACCGTGCTCGACGGCGTCGACCTGAAACTCGCCCAGGGGCAGGACGCCATGCCCGGGACGTTCAAGCTCGGCCTGTCCGCCAGCACCGGGGCCGAGACCATGTTGCAGCGCCTGCGCAACCTGGTCATCGCGCTGCCCGCCGAGATGCCGCTGCAGGTGGAGGGCCCTGACGAGGCGCCCGCGGGCAGCGAGATCACCTACACGGTCACCGTGCGCAACGACGGCCCCAACGACGTGCCCGGCGCCGAGATCACCGGCGCCCTCGTACCCGGGCTGTCCAACGTCACCGTCGCCGTCACCGGCACGGACGGCGGGGCGCAGGCGGGCGACGGGAACGCCCACGGGGAGAACTTCACCCAGCGGCTGGACCTGCCGGTCGGCGGCAGCGCCACGATCACCGTCACCGGCACCACCGAGCGCGACGCCACCGGTCAGGTCACCTGCACCGCGACCATCGGCTCGCACGAGCACCGCAACACCGCCAAGGACAGGACCGACTCGCACACCACCCGACTGACCGCCCACATCCCGTTGGACAACCTGAAGGTGTGCCAGCAGGGCGCGGTGTCGGTCAAGCCGGGCGAGCAGGGGCACATCGCCATCAGCGTGGCCAACCCCGACAACAACGCCATCGACCTGGCCGCCGCCGAGCTGGTGTTCGACGCGCCCACCGGCTTCGAGTGGACCGGCACGATCACCTTCACCTACTACAACGCCAACGGGCAGACCGTGGGCACCGGGGACACTTCGCTGGACCCCACCCTGGAGAACGACGACAAGCGGCTGCGGCTGACCGGGCTCCAGGACCTCAGGTCCGCGGAGGGCTACGTGCTCGCCTACGCCCTCGGGATCAAGGCGAGGCCCGAAGCCGCACCCGGCCGCCGCACCGACGGCAAGGCCGTGGTGGCCGACTCCGCACCGCTGCGCCTGACCGCCACCGTGCAGGGCGCCGACGAGGCGCAGTCGTTCACCAACGGGGACCGCAAGCTGCCGGTGCTCCAGCCCGCGATGCTGGAGACCAAGCAGGGCGAGAGCGGCTTCATGGCAGTCACCGTCGGCTTCGAGCAGGACGGGCAGCAGGACCTGAGCACCCTCGACCAGCAGTTCCGCACGCCCACCGGGTTCAAGTGGAACGGGTACATCTCCTACTCCTACTACAGCGGCGGCAAGCAGAGCCAAGGCAGCCAGGGCGACATCAAGCACCGGATCACCGACGGCGGCAAGACCCTGGCGATCACCGGGATGCCCAAGCTCATGGCGTCCAAGGGTCTTTACCTGACCTACGTCCTCGGACTCACCGCCGACGCCGACGCCGACGTGGGCCGCCACGACGACGGCGAGGCCAGGATCGGCGACGCCGGCCCGCTCAAGCTGCACGCCACCGTCTTCGCCAAGGACGAACCCGCCAAGTGCAACAGGTAGTCGGCGCGACGCCGCCCGGGCAGGCCCTGCGACCACGGGTCTGCCCGGCTGCTGACGTGCGCTAAGCGGTGGGCCTTCGGCTCAGTACGGGTTACCGGGCACGTTGAGGCGTGCCTGGTAGAGGCCGAACCCGCCGGAGACACCGGAGGTGATGTACAGCGTCTGCCCGTCCGGTCCGCCGAACGCCACGTTGGTGCTGTTGCGGCCGGCCGAGATGGTGCCGAGCCACGCGCCCGACGGGGAGAAGACGTGGACGAGTCCTTCGTTGAACGAGGCCCAGTACAGGTTCCCCGCGCAGTCGATGGTCCCGCCGTCGGGCGTCCGGATGCTCGCGAACGTCGTGCGGTTGCCCGTGCTGCCGTCCGGGAAGACGGTGTACTTCACGATCGCGTTGCTGCCGGTCGCACCCACGTAGAGGGTGGTGCCGTCGGGTGACAGGACGATGCCGTTGGGCTGCGCCAGCGTGTTGTCGACGAGGCTGACCACGCCGTCGCGGACGCGGAAGACGCCGGTTCGGCCGCCTTGCTCGTCGGCGCGGTTGCCGCGCTGGTAGTTCGGGTCGGTGAAGTAGGTGGTGCCGTCCGAGCGGGTGGTCAGGTCGTTGGGGGAGTTGAACGCGCGGCCGAGGTAGTTCGGCGCGACGGTGGTGCGGCTGCGGTCGGTCAGGCTGTAGGACGAGAGCGTGCGGTTGTCGTGCGTGGCGGCGAGCAACCGCGAGCCGTCGGACGTGATCGCGAGGCCGTTGCTGCCGGAGTCGGCGATGAACGTCTCGAAGGTGGACGGTGGCGTGAACCGCAGCACCGACGACGGTTGCACGCCCTGCGGACCGGTGGGGTTCTGCATGTTCGACAGCAGCAAGGTGCCCGTCCGCTGGTCCCACGTCGGACCTTCGAGGAAGTTGAACCCTCCCCGGATGAGCTGGGACGTCACCTGCGGGGTCGGCAGCGGTGGGCCGTACGTCGCTCCCGGTGTGCACGGTGATGCCATTGCGGCGTCGGCGAAAGCACCGGGCGCCGAAGGTGCCACGGCGCCCGCGATGGCGATCGCCACCGCCGTGAGCGTCCGCGTGCGACGGTGGCGCGGTGTCCTGCGGTGAGTCATGGAGACTCCTTTTCGTGAGCGGGGAAGCCGTGCCGCCGGGGTCGGGACGATCGCCCCGACCCCGGCGGCCGGTTCACCGTCCGAGTTGGACTTTGAGGATGCTTTCGTTGCTGTTGTTGACGATGCTGTCCTTGTCGCCACGCGTGCTGGTGGTCAGCCACAGGCCGCCGTCGGCCGACGGCTCCACCGTGCGCAGGCGCCCGTACGTGCCGGTGAGGTACTGCTGGACGTTGGTCAGGCTGTCACCGGAGATCTCGGCCCGGTACAGCCGAGCCCCGCGCAGGCAGGCGATGTAGAGGGCGTCGCCGACCACCGCGATGCCGCTGCACGAGGCCTCGGCGACGGGGTAGGTGCGCTTGGGCGCGACGAAGCCGGGTTCGGCGCAGCTGCCGGTCGTGCCCTCGCAGCTGGGCCAGCCGTAGTTGCCGCCGCGCACGATCAGGTTCGTCTCGTCCATGACGGAGTTGCCGAACTCCTGCTCCCACAGCCGGCCCTGGGAGTCGAAGGCCAGGCCCTGCGGGTTGCGGTGGCCGTAGCTCCAGACCGGACTGCCGAACGGGTTGTCCGTCGGGACGGTGCCGTCGCGGTTGATGCGCAGCACCTTGCCGGCGAGGTTCTCCCGGTCCTGGGCCCAGGCGCTGTTCTGGCCGTCGCCGGTGGCGATGTAGAGCTTGCCGTCCGGACCGAACCGCAGTCGGCCGCCGTTGTGGTACTTGTTGCGCGGGATGCCGGTGAGCAGCACCTGAGGGCTGCCGGTGAGCGCGCCGCCGGTGTAGCGGATGCGCACCACGCGGTTGTCGGTCGTGGTGGTGTGCATGACGTACAACCACGGGTCGGCGGTGAAGTCCGTGGCCACGGCGATGCCGAGGACCCCGCCCTCGCCGTCGGTCCCCGCCGCGTCCGGCACGCGCCCGACGACGGTCTTCGCGCCGGTCGCGGGGTCGAGGCGGACGATCTCGAAGGCGTCGCGGCGGCCGAAGAGCACCTGCCCGTCGGGCAGCGTCGTCAGGCCCCAGGGCAGGTCCGTCTCGGTGGTGACCTTGGTGACCGAGCACAGCGCCGTGGCGCACGAACTGCCCGTGGTGACCGCGACCGCCGTGCTGGGTGCCGAGCGGTTGGCCTGCGCGTCGCGCGCCCGCACCTGGTACTGGTAGCGGGTTTCGAGGGCCAGGCCGCTGTCGGTGAACGAGGTCGTGGCCGCGCCGCTGGTCGAGCCGACCACGGCGCCGTCGCGCAGGACCTCGTAGCCGGTGACGCCGACGTTGTCGGTGGCCGGCGACCAGCGCACCGTGACCGTGTTGCCCGACGCGGTCGCCGTCACGTCGGTGGGGGTGGTGGGCGCCTCGGTGTCGGCCTGGCACTGCGGCACCGTGATGGTGACCGTGGAGCTGGCCTGGGAGACGTTGCCCGCGGCGTCGCGGGCGTTGACGTACAGGCCCCAGGTGGCGCCCGGCGCGACGGTCAGGTTCGCCGACAGCGCCGTGCCCGGCACCGAGGTCATGAGCTGCCCGTCGTGGTAGATGTCGTAGAACGCCACCGCGACGTCGTCCGTGGACGCCGACCACGAGAACGTCACCCCGGTGCACGTGAGGTTCGAGGTGCGCGGGTTGGCCGGCACCGTCGGTGGCGTGGTGTCCGTGGTGAGCCTGAGCAGCTGCCACTGCTGGTGGGTGCCGCCCCGGTCGGTCAGCTGCCCGACCCGGGCGCCGTCCGCGGTGGAGGAGTCCAGCACGCTCACGGCCTTGGTGCTGGCCCGGTTGAGCAGGCGCACGTAGCCGCCCGCGGAGTCGGCCAGCCGGAACTGCTGGCCGGTGCGATCGGTGTCGGTGCTCTGCACGAGCCCGGCGCGGTCGGCGGTGGACAGGAAGGTCAGGACTTTGTTGCTGTGCTTCGACTTGACGCGGTAGTAGCCGCCGCCGGAGTCGACGAACTGCCACTGCTGCCAGGCGCCGTTGTCGCGGGTGCGCTGGGAGATCCGGGCGCCGTCGGCGGTGGAGTGCCCGTACACCTCCAGCGCCTTGCCGCTGTTGCGGTTGACCAGCACGTACGACGCGGTGGTGTCCACCGTGGCGGCCGAGGCGACGGGCACCGGCAGCACCACACCGAGCACCGACAGCGCCACCACCCACACCGCTCTACGGCGCGAGCGGGGGACCGCACCCTGCCTGGTCGCAAGGGAATCTCGCATGGTGTTCCTCTCACGGAATGCAAGGCGAATCGCCTTGTTATCGCTAACAAGCTTGAGGCGGAACAATGCTGCGTCGATGGCGGTCGACCTGCACCGAAGTGGTCGGGCGGGGAGTTCCTAAATGCGCCGATCGGCGGTCGCGGAGGAGACCGAGCCGGGTCTGCGGTGGGACGCGAGCGACCTGGAAGTCTTGTGCACACGTAGAGCCATGCTTCGCCTCCTTGCGAGCAGGGTGCGTGGTGGCTGTCGCCAGGTGCCGGGCCAGCGCTATTGGGAGCGCTCCCAAAAGCACCGTAGCGCAACGCGTTTGCCGCCGACAAGACCATCGGCACGCGTACTCCACGGTAGTTAGCGCTAACAGCGGTCCGCTTTCTGATTGGGCTGCCGCGCGGCAGCCCAATCGAGACGTCAGCCGCTCAGGAAGTCGACCACGGCCGCCCGGAAATCGGGGCTGCCGACCGCGGTGCCGTGGTCGCCCGCCACCACGCGGAGCCGGGCGCCGGTGATGGCCTCGGCGAGGACGTGGGGGCGTTGGGCGAGCGGGTCGTCGTCGCCGGCGATCACCAGCGTCCGGGCGGTGATGGCGGCGAGGTCGACGCCGTCCTGGTGCGCGGCGCGGGCCTGCGCGGCCAGGGAGGGCAGGTCGGCGCCCACCACCTCGGCGGACGCGCGCAGGCCGGCGACCGCGGGCGGCAGGGCGCCCGGGTCGTCGGCGAGGAGCGCTTCGGCCAGGACGTCGTTGGGCAGCACGCGCGTGTCGACGCCACCCACCTCGACCACCCCCGCGCCGACCCCGCCGACGACCAGGTTCCGCACGCCGGGCTCCTCGACCGCCGTGAGCAGGGCGATGACGGCGCCCATCGAGTACCCGACGAGGTCGACGGCGGGGACGTCGAGCGCGGCGATGACCGCCCGCAGGTCGCGGGCCATGCGCGGCTCGCCGTAGCGCGCGGGGTCGGGCGACTTCCCGGACCGGCCGTGACCGCGTGCGTCGACGCCGACGACGCTGCGCCCCGTCGCGGTGAGCGCCGCCACCGTGCCGTGAACGGCCCACTCGACCATGGTGTCGGCCGTGAAACCGTGCTGCAGCACCACCGGGACGGGGTGCGGGTCGACGCCGGCGTCCGGTCCCCAGCAGTGGTAGGCGATCTCGGCGCCGTCGTCGACCACGAGAGCGGAGGTCCGCGGCGTACCGGCGGTGGTGGAGTCGACCATGAGCTGCCTCCGCGGGAAGTCCTCGGCGTGGTGAGCGGACGGGTCCGGTGGCGTCGAACGATACGTCGCCTACGCGCTCACGATCGTTCGTCCCCGATGAAGTCGCCGCGGTAGTCCGCGGCCCACTGCGCGTAGGTCCGCCCCGGCCGACCGGTGATCTTCTCGATGGTGTCGGTGACCGGCGCCGGGCGGTCGAGGTGGCGTGCCCAGTCGTCGAGCAGGACGTCCGCCGGCGCGTGCGGGCCCATCGCCTGCCGGGCCTCCTCCACCGACAGCTCCTCGTACCGCAGCGGTCGCCCGAGCGCTTCACCCAGCAGCGCGACCTGCTCCGCGTGGGTGAGGGACTGCGGCCCGGTGACGGGGTAGGTCCGGCCGGCGTGCGCGTCGTCGGTGAGCGCCTCGACCGCGATGGCCGCGAAGTCGGCCGGGTGGATCGGCGCGCCGGCGGCCCGCGCGTGCGGTCCCCGGACCACGTCACCGGCCTTCACCTGCCCCGGCACGTCGAACGCCCACTGGAGGGCGTTGGCCGCGGACAGCTCCAGGCGCAGGATCGTCCACTCCAGCCCGGAGTCGCGGAGCTGCTGCTCGATGTCGTGGTGGAAGGCGGCGACGGCGTGGGGCTGCTCGGCCGCGGTGTCGTCCACCGAGCCCGAGGACTGGAAGACGACGCGCCGCACACCGGCCTCCCGGGCGGCGGCCAGGAACGCCGGCGCGAACCCCGGCACGACGGCCAGCAGGAACACCGCGGACACCCCGCGCAGCGCGGTCGCCAGGGTCTCGGGGTCGGCCAGGTCGCCGGCGACGATGTCGGTGCCTGCCGGGAGGCCGGTGTTCTCCGGGTCGCGGGTCAGTGCCCGCACCGGGCGGCCGGCGGCGGTCAGCTGCGTGACGATCTCGCGGCCGACGGGGGCGGTGGCGGCGGTGACCAGGATCATGGTGGTTCTCCTCGGGTGCGAAACGGACTGCTGGGTTCTGTCTTGGACCGGTCGGGCTGGGACCGGTCGGGGTGGGACGCCGGGCGCGACGGCTGTCGCCTGGACGCGTCGCGCCCGGCGTCGACTCGTGGTCGGTCAGAGGGTGGAGAGGTCGATCGCGTCGGCCATCGCCCGCAACCCGGCGTCGTTCGGGTGCAGCCTGTCGCCGGCGTCGAACTCCGCGCGGAGGGCGGCCGGGTCGGCCGGGTCGGCCAGCACCGCGTCGAAGTCGACCACCGCGTCGTACTCGCCGCTGGTGCGGATCCAGTGGTTGACCTCGCCGCGGACCTGTTCGCCGCGCGGGCTGTCCAGCATCGAGCCCTTCATCGGCGTGACGGTGCCGCCGATGATCCGGATGCCGCGGTCGTGGGCCGCGCGGATCAGCTTCCGGTGCGCGTCGATCAACCGGGCGCCGGTGACCTCGGGGTTGAAGCCGATGTCGTTGAGCGCCTGGGTCACGATGACGCTGCGCACACCCGGCTGGTCGAGGACGTCGCGGTGGAACCGGGCGAGCGCGCTGTCACCGCAGCAGTCGGAGTCGCCGAGCACCTGGTTGCCCGCGATCCCCGCGTTGAGCACGGCCAGCGGCCTGCGGGACGCGACCAGCCGTTCGGCCAGCTGGTCGGGGTAGCGGTGGTCGGCGTCCTTCGTGGCGCTGACGCCGTCGGTGATCGAGTCGCCGAACGCGACCACCGCGGAGCGGACCGGGCCGGCCGCGACGTCCACGCCGGACAGGTAGTACCAGGAGTGGCTCTCGGCGGTGAACGCCCCGCCGTCGGCGTCGAACCGGTGGTCGCCCTTCGTGCGGTACGTCGTCGCCGTCGCCGCCTCGTGGAAGGTGGCCGGTCCGGTGGGCGCGGCGAAGTACAGCGTGACGGTCAACCGGTCCAGCGCGGACGTGGGCAGCAGCGTGGCGTCGCTGACCGCGTCCGCCCCGGCCGGGATCACCGTGGACTGCGAGCGGTCGAACCGCAGCGGACGGGCGGTGTGCGGCCGGATCGACGCGCCGTCACCCGCCTTGGCGACGGTCGCGCCCGCCAGGCGCAGCGGCGACGTTCCGTAGCGGTTCGACAACCGGATGCGCAGCTGCGTGCCGCCGCCGCTGATCCGCACGACCTGGCGGACCGACTCGCCGGCGAACCCGTCGAGCGACCAGTTGTCGCCCTGCCAGGTCGCGCCCATCGGGCGCTGCACCGAGGTGGTCCAGGCGCCGGTCCACCGGTGGCCGGTGTGGGCGGGCGCCGCGGAGGTGGCTGGTGCGATCAGGGCGCCGACGACGCCGGTGGCTGCGAGGAGGAGGCTCAAACCCTTGGTTCCCATGCCGACAAATCTCGTCCGCGCACCCCCTCGGTCACATCGGGAGAACTGTCCTCATCGGCCGGTCCGACTCTTTACGACCCCGCCTCCGACTCTTTACGCCGGCGCCGGTGATGGCACCATGGCGTCAGTGAACGTGCGTGGAGTCAGTCCGGTCCTCGTCGGTCGCGAGGCCGAGCTGGCCGCGTTGGCCGAGGTCTACGAGGTGGCCGTCGCCGAGGGTGCGGCCGTCGCCGTCGTGGAGGGCGAGGCGGGCATCGGCAAGTCCCGGCTCGTCGGCGAGTTCACCGCCCGGCTCGGCACGGCCGCCCGGAACGTGCGCGGCGAGTGCCTGGAGCTGGGCGCGGACAGCCTGCCGTTCGCGCCGTTCACCGCGGTCGTGCGACGCCTGCGCCGCGAACTCGGCGGCGACCTGATCCGGGACCTGCTGCCCGCGGGCGGGCTGAGCCTCGCCCGGTGGCTGCCCGAACTCGGCGCGCCCGCGGTCGACCAGGACCCGTTCCAGGGCCGGTCGCGGCTGTTCGACGAGGTGCTGACGCTGCTGGAGGGCGCCGCGGCGCGGCAGCCGCTGGTCGTCGTGCTGGAAGACCTGCACTGGGCGGATCCGGGCAGCCGCGACCTGCTGGCCTACCTCGTGCGCAACGTGGAGCAGCCCGGGCTGCTGCTGGTGGGCACCTACCGGTCGAGCGACGTCGGCGAGGCACACCCCCTGCGCCCGCTGGTGGTCGACATCGCCCGTCGACCCAGGGGCCTCCAGTTCGAGCTGACCCCGCTGGACCGGGCGCAGGTCGGCGCGCAGCTCGCCGCGCTGCTCGGCCACGAGCCCGACGACGCGCTCGTGACCCGCGTGCACGAGCGCGGCGACGGTAACCCGCTGTTCGTCGAGGCACTGGCCGCCGACCCGGCGAACGCCACCCCGGCCCGGCTGCGCGACCTGCTCGCCGCGGCGACCGCGCGGCTGCCGGAGACCGGGCGGACCGTGCTGCGCGCGGCGGCGGTCGTGGGCCACGAAGTCCGGCACGAACTGCTCGCGCCGGTCTGCGGGCTGCCGGACGAGGAGCTGGAACCGGCGCTGCGCGAGCTGGTCGACCGGCGGCTGCTGGTCGTCCACGAGGACGGGTACGCCTTCCGGCACGGGCTGCTCCGCGACGTGGTGCTCGGCGGCCTGCTGCCCGGCGAGCGGCGCAGGCTGCACGCCCGCTGCGCCGAGGCGATCGTCGGCGACCCGGCGCTGGTCCCGGAAGGGCGGGCCGCCACCGAGCTGGCGGCGCACTGGAACGCCGCCGGCGACCACGCGCGGACCCTGGACGCGTCCTGGCGCGCCGCGGCGGACGCGTGCCGCGCCTACGCCTACGAACAGCAGCTCCGGCTGCTCGACCGGGTGCTCGACCGCTGGGACGCCGTTCCCGAGCCCGCCGCCCGGCTGGGTGTGCGCCGCGCCGTCGTGCTGCACCACGCCGCCGGCGCCTGCGTCCACACCGGCGACTTCGAGCGGGGCATCACCCTCGCGACCAGGGCGTTGGACGAGCTCGATCCCGCGACCGACCCGGAGTGGTCCGCCCGAGTGCTGGCCACCCGCGGTCTGCTGAACCGCCGTGCCGGCCGCGACGGTGACGCCGACCTCCGTGCCGCCTTGGGCGTCATGCCGGCCGACGCGCCGCCCGAGCTGCGTGGTCAGGCGCTCGCCATGCTCGCGGTCACGGTCGGACGGCACGACCCCGACCAGGGCGAACGGTACGCGGAGGAGGCGCTGGGACTCGGCCGCGAGCACGGGCTGCCCGTCGTCCACGCCACCGCGCTGATCGCGTCCGCGAGAATCGCGGCGCCGGCCGGTGACCGGGAGCGGGCGCTCGCCCTCTTCCGGGAGGCCGCCACCATCGCGGAGGCCGCCTCCGACCACTACGACGCGCTCACCGCCCTGCTCGGCCAGGCGTACCTCCTCATGGGCGCCGGCGACTACGACTCGGCCGCCGTCGTCGCGGCGCAGGCACGTGCGACGGCCCACCGCGTGGGACAGGCCCGGTCGCGCGGCGCGGACCTCGCCGGCGTCCTCGCCAGGGCGCTCTGGTTCGTCGGCCGGTGGGCGGAGGCGCGCGTGGTCGTCGAGGACGCGCTGGCCGACGATCCCCCGGCCATGACGACCGCCGTGCTGATGACCCTGCTGGGCGAGATCCTCCTGGCCCAGGGCGAGGTGGACGCGGCGGCGGACGTCGCGGCGAGGTCCGCCGCCGACCCGACCGGGCGGGGGATGCCGGTGTTCGTCGCCGCGTTCCGGTGCCGGCTCGCCGTCGCCCGGCGCGACCTCGACGCGGCCGACCGGCTCCTCGCCGACGCCTTGGCCGACCCCGGTCTGCTCGGCCCGTTCGGCGACCCGTGGACGCTCCTGCGCGCGGGCGCCGGCGTGCGGCGCGCCCTGCTCGACGCCGCGGGCCGTGACGAGTCGCGGCGGGAGCTGGTCGAGCGGCGCACGGGACAGCTGCGGGACGTGGCGGCGCAGGTGGCCGCCGACGACCCGGTGGGCGCCGCGCACCGGGCCTCGTTCGACGCCGAGATCGCGGAGGGCGACCCGCGGCTGTGGGCCGCCGCGGTGGCGGCGTGGCGCGGGCGGTCCCAGCCCTACGAGCTGGCCCAGGCGTTGTTCGGCGCGGCCGAGTCCGCGTTGTCGACGGGCGACCGCACCGCCGCGGAGGCGTCCGTGCGGGAGGCCGCGGCGCTCGCCGACGACCTCGGCGCCGGCCACCTCCGCCACGAGATCGACCTGCTCGCCGCCCGCGGCCGGATCGACCTGACCCCCGAGCCACCGCCACCGCCGTCCGCGGCGCCCTTCGACCTGACCGCCCGCGAACTCGACGTGCTGCGGCTGCTGGCCGACGGGCTGACCAACAGCCAGATCGCCACCACGCTCTTCATCTCCGCCAGCACGGCGGGTGTCCACGTCTCCCGGATCCTGACGAAGCTGGGCGCCGGCCGCCGCACGGAAGCCGCCGCCATCGCCCACCGAGCGGGCCTGTTCCGCCACGACCAGGCCGACGGCGCCGACCGGAACCCGACCGCCCGCGCGTGACGGGAACCGTTCGGCAGCGGCCCGCTCAGGTCAGGCCTGTTCGGGGTCGGGCTGTTCGCGCGGCGCGAGCATGGTGGCGGCTCCGATGTGGTTGAGGCAGAACTCCACGGAGTGGGCCATCAGCCACCCGGTCTGCGCGTCGCGGAAGATCCGCTGGATCGGCGAGGTGGCGACGAACCCGGACCCGCCGCCGACCTGGAGGCACAGTTGCGCGATGTCGCGGGCGACGCGGTTGGCCGTGGGCTTCGCGCGCATCGCGGAGAGCAGGAAGTGGGGTGAGTCCCGGTCGGCGAGCCAGGCGCTGTTGTGGGCGACCAGCGCGGCGGCTTCGAGCTGGAGCACGGCGTCGGCGACGTCGAACTGGAGGTGCTGCTCGGCCGCCAGGGGTTGGCCGGTGGAGGGCAGGGTTCGGCTGCGCGCGTACCGGATGAGCGTGTCCAGCGCGGTGTCGGCGATGCCGAGCGAGAGCCAGGCCAGGCCCGCGGCGATGTGGTTGGGCTTGGGCAGCGGGGACGGCGGGCAGCGCCGGTCGGAGCGCAGCACGGTGCCGTTGAGCCCGACCAGGTGGCTGCGGGTGGCGCGCAGTCCCAGGGTGTCCTGCGGTTCGAACGTCACGGTGTGGTCGGGTTCGAGCCCGAACAGGGTGGGTTGGCCGTCCACGAGGGCGTTGACGAGGAAGTGGTCCGCGATCTCGCAGCCGGACACGAACCGCTTCGCGCCGGTGAGCCGGTACCCGCCGTCGACGGGTTCGGCGACCTGTTGGGGCGACAGGAACTGGTTCCCGCCCGACGGTTCGGACAGGGCGTTGGCGAAGCGGCGGCCCGCGATGAGCTCGTCGGCGTAGTACCGGGCCAGGTCGGGCGTGGAGTGGCGCACCAGGCCCTCGGCGGCGCCGATGTGCATGAGCCACAGGCAGGCGGTGGACGGGTCCGCGGCGCTGAGGACCCGCAGGACCACGCCGACGGTGCGGTAGCTCAGCGACTGCCCGCCCCACTCGCGCGGCAGGGTGGCCTGGTCGAGACCGCCGGCGTGCAGCGCCCGCAGGTTCGCGACCGGCAGTTGCGCGGTCCGGTCGAACTCGTCGGTGGTGGCGGCGAAACCGGTGGCCAGTTCGGTGGCGACCCGGACCCACGACTGCTCGTCCGGGGGTGGGCCGAGTGGGTGGTCGTCGGGCATCGGCATGGTCATGGGTCCTCCCGCGTGGTCTCGCACCTCGTCGGCCACTGTGCGCGACGACCGCGCGGTGATCAAGGGACCGTGCGGCGGTCAGCCGATGATCAAGGTGGACGGGCCGGTGATCAGCTCCACGCCGGTGCTGCCGAGGCACTGCAGCGGGTCGAGCGTGACCTGCGCGCCGGGAGAGGCGATGGGACTGCCCGCGAACTTGCCGGCTTCGACGGTGCCGATGACGACGACGATCGCCTCGCCGCCGGGTTGCACGATGACGGCGAGGGTGTAGGCGACCCTGCTCCACTCGCCCGTGTTCCACGTGATGACCTCCGTGGTGCTCCCGTCGGAAGTCAGGCACCCCAACGTCCCGGACCCGGTGACGACCGAGGTCCCCGACGTGATGGCGGGGTCGGTGGAGACGCAGCTGTAGGCGCCGCTGCCGGAGATGGCGACGTGCCGCGGCAGCAGCCGCAGACCGGGGTCGAAGCGCACGGTGTTGGTCCCGACGCAGGTCGTCAGCGCTTCGACCGCCGGGCCCGGTTCCGCCCGGGAACCGGGTGCCGCGATCACCGAGAGCAGTGCGACGAGCAGCGTCGTGATCAGTGTCCGGCCTGTGGACATCGTCTTCCCTCCGAAGGGTCTGGCGTGGCGGTCGACGGTGGTCCGTCGTGCCGTTCCGGTTCGGTGACGGCGAGCTGTTCGATCTGGTCGAGCAGGGTGTCGAGGTCTTGCCCGGTGGTGCGGGGGTTGATGGTGCAGGCGCGGAAGCAGGGTCGGCCGGCGACCCGGGTGGGCAGCAGCAGGGACCCGGGGGTCAGGTCGAGGAGCCGGTCGCTGATCCGCTGGTGAGCCCGCGCGTCGTGCCCGGCGGCGCGGTGGGTGAAGCACACCACGGCCAGGCGAGGGCCGGTGAGCAGCTCGAAGCCCGGCCGCCCGCGCACCTCGGCGGCCAAGTGGGAGGCGAGGGCGAGACCCCGGTCGACGGCGTCGCGCACCGCGTCCAGGCCGTGCACCTTGATCGTGAACCACAACCTGAACGCCCGGAAGGGCCGGGTGTACTCGATGCCGCTGGTGCCCAGGTCCCGGGACTGCCCCGGGTCGTGCATCGCCGTGAGGTAGTCGGAGCCCAGGTGGAAGGTTCCCGCCAGGGCGCCGGGTTCGCGCAGCAGCAGGCAACCCAGCCCGAACGGCTGGAACAGCCACTTGTGCGGGTCGACGGTGATCGAGTCCGCTTCGGACAGTCCGTCGAGCCGCGGGCTTCCCCGTGTTCCCAAGGCCGCGGCGGCGCCGAACGCGCCGTCGACGTGGAACCAGAGCCCTTCGTCCCGGCACACACGGGACAGCTCGGCCAACGGGTCGACGGTGCCGGTGTTGGTGGTGCCCGCGGTGGCGATCACCATCAGCGGTCGACGTCCGGCGGCGCGGTCGGCGGTCACGGCGGCGCGCACGGCGTCGGGCACGAGGCGGTCGTCGTCGCAGGGCAGCACCCTGATCTGGTCGGGGGCGAAACCCAGCACGCGCAAGGCGCGGCCGACGCTGGGATGGGCCTGGTCGCCGTGGTAGACGATCGGGACGCGGTCGTGCGGTGGCGGGCCGAGCCGGTCGCGGGCCACCGCGATGGCGGTCAGGTTCGCGACGGAGCCGCCCGAGGTGAACACGCCACCGCTGCCCGCGGGCATCCCCAACGCCGCGGCCAGCCACCCGGCGGTGACCAGCTCGACCTGGGACGGGCCCGCGGCCAGCGACCAGTTGACCGTGGTGAGGTTCAGCCCGGTCGCCAACGCGTCGGCGAGGGCGGCCACCGGGTCCGCCGGACCGGGCACGCCGGCGAAGCTGCGCGGGTGGTCGGCCTTGAGCAGGTGGGGCAGGATCCCGCCGGTGACCTGGGACAGCACCGCGTCGGCGGGTGTGGGGTCGCGCGGCGCCGGTTCGTCGAGCCACGCCAGGTCTGCCGGCCGGGCCCGGCGGCCGGGTGACGCGGTGGTCAGCCCGAGGTGGTGGTCCACGACCAGGTCGGCCACCGCGTGGGCGAGCCGGCGCAGTTCACCGGCGTCGTGCCGGCCGATCACCGGTCACGTCCCGGGGACGGTTGCGCGAGGGGTCGCGGGTGTTGTGCGGTGGGACGCAGCACATCGAGCCACGCCCGCGCGTCGGCGGTGAGCCGTGGCGGGTGTTCGAGGGTGGCCACGCGGCGCCCGAACTGCACGAGCACCGCCTCGTCACCCGGTTCGACCACGTCCCCTTCGCCGGCGTGGGCCCACACCAGCGCCTCGTCGGGGCCCAACCGCGACAACGCGCGGTCCGCCACGCGGCGGACGACTCCCGGGGCGACCATCCGGTAGCACCCGGTTTCCGGCAATCGTGGGGCCAGGCCGGTGTCGCTGAAGTGCGCCACGAACTGGCTGAACGGGGGAGAGGACGGATCGCGGTCGCCGGCGGCGAGCACGGGCGTGAGCGGGGTGAGGTTGGCCAGGACGTGCGTGCCCAGCAACGGCAGCAACCCCCGCTCGACCTCGACCGCGTGCACCAGCGACACGACGGTCTGGAACCGGGGGTTGATCTCGATGACCCACACGCGACCGTCCCGGTCGAGCACCGCGTCGATGCCGAACACACCCAGGAACCCGCGTGCGCGCAGCCGTTCACCCACCGCGTGGCACGCCGCCCGTGCTCGCGACAGCACCTCCGCCGGCACGTCGGCGTCGCCGAGCAGCTGGTTGCCGCAGTGCGCGCCCCAGCCGACCCCGAGCTCGGCGATCCCGACCAACTGCTGCGAGACCCCCGACACCACCGTCACGTCACGACCGACGCACCCGGACACCGTGATCGGCAAGCCCGGCACGTGACGTGAGACCTTCAGCGGCTCGCCCGACCAGTCGGCCAACGCCTCGACCAACTCCCCGTCCGAGCACACCAACCGGGTGCCGCGGCCGATGAGGTTGTTGGCGGGCCGTTGCAGGACCACGGGACCGTCGCGCAGCCACCCCGACACCTCGTCGGGAACAGCCGTCGCACCGGCCTGGAGCACCACCGACGCCGGAGCGCGCACCCCTGCCGCGCGGAAGATCGCCACCGCGTTGATCTTGTCCGCGGCCCACTCGGCCACCGACCGGGCCGGCGCGAGCAACCGCGCGTCAGGGTCGTCCTCCCACGGACGTCCCGCACCGTCGTGCTCGGGTGCGAACGTTACCGACACCCACCGCCCCACCCCACGACCACCGCCACCACGCCGCCGCGGCCGGTACGTCAACCCCGGCACCACCGATCCACACGCCGCACTGATGAACGCCGACCTGTCGTACCACCAAATCCCCTCAACCACCGCCCCCACCGCCACCGCGCCCGGCCCCACCGCCACGCCGTGCGGCAGCACCCGGCCGGCACCGTCCACTCGTCGGTGTCCATCCATCCGGGCAACGTAATTCTCACCTGCCCCAACGTCCGGCCAATCACCGCAACGCCACTGCGGTTCATCCTTCCAGGTCACTGTCGATCGATTCGGTAACACAACGACGCGACGAGATGAACCGAAGCGGCTGGGGCCTGTGGTTCAAGGGATAGCCCTCGATCGCAACTCTGCAGGCTGGTGCGTGATCATTCTGGCGTTCAGAGGCAGATCACGTTCTCGTGGCATGCGGCCCCTCGGTCGGGATCACCGCCTGAGCCTCCCGCGTCGCAAGCGGCGGGCGACCCGTTTGTCAACATGCGTGACAAACGGGTCGAGGTGGGTTACGGTCCGTCTGGGAGCGCTCCCAGTCACCTCTCTGGTCGTACGTCGGATCGGTCTGGGCGGCATACCTGGGAGCGCTCCCAGAAGATGGCGGGTTGCTCGCAAGGAGGCGATGCATGAGTCTGCGCACGTTCGTACGTTCCCGGAAACTGACCGGGGCATTGGCGGTGACCTCGGTGGCGGCCGGTGGCGGCCCTGTCCGTGGCCGGGGTGGTGGCTTCGACCGCCACCGCCAATGCTGCCGCCGGTTGTCGGGTGGCGTACCAGATCTCGAATCAGTGGCAAGGCGGATTCGGCGCCAACGTCACGGTCACCAACCTCGGTGACGCCATCTCCGGTGGTTGGACGCTGGAGTGGGACTTCGCCGCCGGCCAGACGGTCCAGCAGGGGTGGAACGGGACGTTCTCCCAGTCCGGGACGCGCGTGACTGTCCACAACCCCTCCTGGAGCGCGAACCTGGGCACCGGCGCTTCGGTGTCGCCCGGGTTCAACGGCTCGTGGAACGGGACGAACCCGGTGCCCACGCAGTTCAAGCTGAACGGCACGGTGTGCACGGGGACGGTCGACACCACGACCACCACCACGACGACCACGACCGACACCAACCCGGGTGGCCCGAAGGCCGACAACCCGTACGTCGGCGCCGGCGTGTACGTGAACCCGCAGTGGTCGCGTCAGGCCGCAGCGGAGCCGGGTGGCTCGCGGATCGCGAACCAGCCGACCGGCGTGTGGATGGACCGGATCAGCGCCATCACCGGCAACGGTTCGCCGACCACCGGTTCCATGGGGCTGGTCGATCACCTCAACGAGGCCGAGAAGCAGCGCGCGGCCCGTGCGGACGGCCAGTTGGTGTTCCAGTTCGTCGTCTACAACCTGCCCGGCCGCGACTGCGCCGCGCTGGCCTGTCGCTACAAGACCGAGTACGTCGACAAGATCGCCGAGATCGTGGCCCGGCCGGAGTACTCGAAGCTGCGCATCGTCTCGGTCATCGAGATCGACTCCCTGCCGAACCTGGTCACCAACGTCTCGCCGCGTCCCACCGCGACGCCCGAGTGCGACACGATGAAGGCCAACGGCAACTACATCGAGGGCGTCTCGTACGCGCTCGGCAAGCTGGGTGCGATCCCGAACGTCTACAACTACATCGACGCCGCCCACCACGGCTGGATCGGCTGGGGCGACACGAACCCGCAGTACGACAACTTCTTCGCCTCGGCGAAGCTGTTCGCCACGCTGCTCGGCCGCAACGGCGCCACCAAGGACAAAGGTCCACGGCTTCATCACCAACACGGCGAACTACTCGCCGCTGGAGGAGCCGTACTGGACGGTGGACGACAACGTCGGCGGCCGGCCGGTCAAGGAGGCCTCGAAGTGGGTCGACTGGAACGACTTCAACGGTGAACTCGGCTTCGCCACCGCGTTCCGCACGGAGTTGGTCAAGCAGGGCTTCGACAGCGCATCGGCATGCTGATCGACACCTCGCGCAACGGCTGGGGCGGCCCGAACCGTCCCACCGCCAAGTCCACCTCCACCGACCCGACCACCTACGTCAACGAGTCGCGCATCGACCGCCGCTTCCAGAAGGGCAACTGGTGCAACCAGTCCGGCGCGGGTCTGGGCGAGCGTCCGCAGGCCGCTCCCAAGCCGAACATCGACGCCTACGTCTGGATCAAGCCGCCGGGCGAGTCCGACGGTTCCAGCACCCTCATCCCCAACGACGAGGGCAAGGGCTTCGACCGGATGTGCGACCCGACCTACACCGGCAACATCCGCAACGGCAACAACATGTCCGGCGCGCTGCCCAACGCCCCGCTCTCGGGCCACTGGTTCCCGGCCCAGTTCCAGGAGCTCATGCGCAACGCCCACCCGGCGCTGTGACCACCAACTGATCCACAACTGAACCTGCACAGCCTCGTAGGCGGCGTCCGAAGAGACGCCGCCTACGGGCCTGCGGCCTGAACGGTCAGGCGGCGGAGAACAGCCGGGTCGGCACGGCGTCCGTCAACCGGTGGCTAACCACGTGCGGAGGCCCGGTGGCTTTCCGGCGGGGCCAGGTAGCTGTACTTCAGGCCGCCGGTGTCGATGACGAGGTTCTGCAGCACCACGGTGGGGTCGACCACCCAGAACTTCACGGTGTGCACGCCGGGGGAGGTGACCGTGAAGGTGGTGGAGGTGCGGTTGACCGCCTCCATGGCGTTGACCTCCCAGCCCTTGTTCATGGTCGTGTCGTCGGCCCTGGTGGCGGTCGTGACGTTGACCGTCTGGGGTGGCTGGTCGTCGATCGACATCGCGTACTTGAGGCCGTCGCCGGGCCGCACGTTGTTGCGGGGTGACAGGTGGGCCCACACGGTGACCGGTCCGGTGGTGGTGAGGTTGACCTGGTACTCCAGGCGTGCGCCGTCGCCTCCCGGCGTCTGGACGGGGGCGGTCACCGGGCTGGGCTGCATGCCCGATCCGGTGCGGCCGATGTCGGGGACGCGCGACCAGGTGATGCCGTTGGCGTCGACGGCCTTGGTGTGGTGGTCGGCTTCGATGGAGACGTAACCACCGGCCTCCACGAACCCGTGCTTGGGGGCCTCGGTCGGCTTGTTCACCACGGCCTGCACGGTGACCGTGCGCCCGGCGCCGGTGACGGTGATGGGCACCGTGGTCTTCCCGGCAGGCGCCTTGGCCCAGTCGACCCGCAGGGTGGCGCGGGCCTGCTGGGTGACGGTGCCGGCCGCGTCGGTGGCGGTCAGCCACGGCACGGACGGCGTGACCCGGTAGTCGAACGGGGTCGTGCCCCGGTTGAACACCTCGATGTGCTGGGCGGGTGCGGTCTGGTACGGGCTGAACTCCGGCAGCACCGGCTGGGTGGTGGCGTTGGGCCACCAGTCGAGCGAGCCGTCGACGGCCACGCCCAGCTCCGCCGCGGCCGGGACGGTGATACGTTGCAGGGCGGGGTAGATCTGGTCGGGCGCCGGTGGTTCCTGCCAGCTCGCGTTGTTGCCGTAGCGGGCCTTGTCGCCGTAGCCGAACTTGGTCTGCGTCTGCCAGCCCGTCCACTTCCCGCCGGCGAGGGTGGTGTTGTAGTGGTTCGACATGGCCACGTCGTCGGCCAGCCGTGCCTCGGCGGTCGCGGCGAGGCGTACCAGCGGTTGAGGAACTGGGCCCGGCGCAGCTCGTAGAGGTTGGCGGTGGCCTTGGTCGCGTACAGCACCAGTTGGTAGTAGGCGTCCCGGTCGGCGGCGGGCAGGCTCCGGTTCACCGCCTCGGCCTTCGCCGCGAGCTCCTGCCACTCGGCGGTGACGCGGTCCAGTTCGCCGTAGTTCTCGATGCTGTACGGCGTCATCGTGTCGTCGGTGCCGTAGGAACCGTTGGCGTTGCGGTTGTAGCGCCGGTTGGTCGCCTCGGGCTTGCGCCGCGCCTGCAACTGCCCGTAGGCGTGCAGCACCTCGGCGACGGCGGGTGCGGCCCGGTCGCCGAAGTTCTGGGCGGCGTACTCCCGGGTCCAGTCCTTGATCCCGTCGGCGGGGATGGAGGACGGGTTCCACGCGTAGTCCAGGAAGAACTGGGTCGGCGCTTCCTCGTTCTTCAGGTCGCCGACGTTGACCACCCACAGCCGGTCGATGCCCGACTGGTACGACAGGTTCAGCTGTTCGCGGGTGTTGGCCAGGTTGTTGGTGTCGACCCACTTGTAGTTGCGGCCGCCGCCGACGTAGTCGAAGTGATAGTACAGGCCGTAGCCACCCGCCCGCGGCGGCAGCGAGGCGTCGGGCACCTTGCGCATGTTGCCCCAGTTGTCGTCGGCGAAGACCACCGTGACGTCGTCGGGCGGGCGCATGCCGGCGTCCCAGTACTGCTGGACCTCCTTGTAGAGCGTGAAGACCTGCGGGATCTCGGTGATCGGCTTGGCCGACTCCTCGTCCAGGATGCGGCGCTGGTCGGCGATGATCTGCTCCATGACGTCCCGGCCTGCGTCGGGGTTGGGCCGGTCGCCGTCACCGCGCATGCCGAGCGTGACCACGCCTTCGAAGTCCTCCTGCTCCATCCGCTTGACGCCGTCGCGCCAGTACGCCTGCAGGGCGGCCTTGTTGGTGGTGTAGCTCCAGTCGCCGTTGCCGCCGTAGGGATCGCTCTCGGGCTTCGCGTGCCGGACCCACTCCTCGATGCCGCGCATCATCGGCGCTTCGTGCGAGGTGCCCATCACGACGCCGTACCGGGTGGCGGTCGCGTGGTTGAGCGGGTCGTCCTCGGCGAACGCCCGGCCCCACCGCGGGCCAGAGGTAGTTGGCCTTGAGGCGCAGCATGGCCTCGAAGACCTTCTCGTAGTACTGGTGGTTCAGCCCGTTCGGGTGACCGGGCGCGTGACCGGGGCCGAAGGTCTTGGGGGCCCAGTTGCCGGTGGAGGGGTTCTCGTCGTTGATGAACACGCCCCGGTACTTCACCGCCGGCGTGCCCTGCGTGTGGCGGCCCGGCCGGATGTGGATGGCGCTGTGCTTGCGCGCCGGCACGTCGTCGAAGTAGTGCCACGGGGACACGCCGATGCGGCGGGAGAGGTCGTAGACGCCGAAGATCGTGCCGCGCTGGTCGCTGCCGGCGATCACCAGGGCCCGGCGCACACCCGGCAGCGGGTTGTTCACCACCTGCTGCAACGAGGTCTCCCACTTGCCGCGGATGCCCTCGACGTCCAGCTTGCCGCTCGACACCAGCCGGTCGATGAGCGCGCTGTGCCCGATCGTGCCGACCAGGACGGGCTCACCGGAGGTGGGAACCGTGGTGGACACGGTCGGCTGGACGCCGGTTACGCGCCGGACATCCTTACGCAGGTCGTCCACCACCCGAACCACACCTGGGAAGTCGTCGCCGCTGACGAACAACGGTGCCGCCTTGCCGTTCGCGGCGAGCGTGAACCCGCCGCCGACCGGGGTGAACGAGACGTACTCGCCGTCGGGGGCCGCGGCCGCATCCGGCGCCTGAGCGGCGATCAGCACCGGCGGCGCCGCCGCGGCCAGCAGCGCGGCGGCGAGTAGAACAGACCTGGATCGCGTCGCCCTGGGCCGTCGTCGTCGTGACACGGCGGTGTCGGGGTCGGGCAGGGGTTCCATGGGACCTCCGTAGCGGCGTTGCTTCGGTTGCGGTGTCGGCGAAATCCGGGCCCGTCGGTGACGGGCGGTCGCCTCAGCAGCTCGACTCTGGAACGTGCTGGAATCGTTTCCAGCGTGTGTTCCCCCTCCTGACCTGTCAAGACGCGCGAAAGTGTTTCGAAGATTGACATATCCGGGAACGGATTCCAGACTCTGCGGCGTGGCGGTGACCATCAAGGACGTGGCGCGGTTGGCCGGGGTGTCGGCGTCGTCGGTGTGCCGCACCCTCGCCGCGCCGGACAAGGTCCGCCCGGACACCCGGGAACGGGTGCAGCGTGCCGTCGCCGAGCTGGGCTACTACCCGAACCGGGCCGCCCGAGGGCTCATCACCGGGCGCACCGGCAACCTCGGGTTGATCGTGCCCGATATCGCCAACCCTTTCTTCCCGGACATCATCAAAGCCGTCGAGGCGAGGGCCAGGGAACTCGATTACGCGGTGTTCCTGGCCGACACCGACGAAGACCCGGCGGCCGAGGTGGCGTTGATCCGGGCCATGTCCAAGCAGGTGGACGGATTCCTGCTGGTGTCGGCCCGGTGCAGCGACGACGAATTGCGTTCGGTGTACCGCGACCTGCCCGTGGTCGTGGTGCAGCGCCGGGTGCGCCACGTGCCCGCCGTGACGTTCGACGACCACGACGGCATCCTCCAGGCGGTGGGCCACCTCGCGACGCTGGGGCACCGCCGCGTCGCCTACGTCGCCGGTCCCCGCACCTCGTGGAGCAACAAGGAACGACAGCGCATCCTGCGCTTGACGACGTCGGCCGTGGGTGTCGAACTGGTCGACACCGGCCACGCCGCACCCACGCTCGACGGCGGCACGGCGGTCGCGGACCTGGTCCTGGCCACGGGGGCGACCGCGGTCATGACCTTCAACGACCTGATGGCGTTGGGCCTGCTCCGGCGGTTCCGGGCGTTGGGCGTCGAGGTGCCCGGGGACATCAGCGTCGTCGGGTTCGACGACATCCCGCTCGCCGAACTGGTCGACCCGCCGCTGACGACCATCGCACTGGCCAAGCAGAAGGCCGGCCGTGCGGGCATCGACATGCTGATCGGCCTGCTGAACAACCCCGAGACCGCCGCGCCACGCACCGTCCTGCCGACCCAGCTCACCGTGCGCGCCTCCACCGGCCCCGCGCGCCGCGGCTGACCGACGCGCCACGCCGGACCACAGCGGGATCGATCGACGATCCCGCTGTTCCGCCTTTCCCGGAATAGGTCGGATAATCGCCTGGTCACATTTGTGAACAATCATGGGCGACCGCATATGTGAACAACCGCAGCCGGTTTCGATTCAGTCCGAAATTAGTTGCGCAACTCGTTGACCGGGTCGACGGAAGGCCGGTACGAATTCACCCCGTGCCTGGACGTCGCGCATTGCCGTCCGTCGAAGGGAAAACAATGTCAAGAACCACGATCGGGATCGGCGTCGCGTCGCTGTTCCTGCTCGCCGCGTGCGGAGCACCCACCGCCGGTCCGACGCCGACGTACACCTCGGTGCCGGAGAAGCCCGCCGCCCCGGTCGAGCTGAACGTGCTGGACGTCGCCGGCAACCTCCAGCTGACCCAGGGCATGATCGACGAGTTCGTGGCGGCGAACCCGGACGTGGTCGGCAAGGTCAACTACACCAAGGCCACCGCGCCCGACATGCCGGGCAAGCTCAAGGCCGAGCAGAGCGCGGGCCGGTCGCAGACCCACCTGGTGCTCACCGGCACCGACGGCCTGGCGGCGGTGGTCGGTCAGGGCTTGGCGGCCAGGCTGCTGCCGGACCAGGAGGCCAGGTTCCCCGGCCTGCGGGACAACTACCTGCCGCCCGCTGCCGCGATGCAGGACTTGGCGCAGGGCCAGGGGATCGCGGTCACCTACTACCCGGCCGGGCCGCTGCTGGAGTACGACCCGGCGAAGGTGCCGAGCCCGCCGAAGACCGCGGACGGGTTGCTGGCGTGGGCGAAGGCCAACCCGGGCAAGTTCCAGTACGCCGTGCCCGCGAACTCCGGCCCCGGCCGCACGTTCCTGATGGGCCTGCCCTACATCCTGGGCGACAAGGACCCCAAGGACCCGGAGAACGGCTGGGAGAAGACCTGGGCCTACCTCGCCGAGCTGGGCCGGTACGTGGACCACTACCCGTCCGGCACGACCGAGACGATGAAGAACCTCGCCAACGGCACCGCGAACGTCGTGGCCACCACCACCGGGTGGGACATCAACCCGCGCGTGCTCGGCACCGTGCCGGAGACCATGAAGGTCACCACGCTGGAGGGCTTCACCTGGGTGACCGACGCGCACTACGCGGTCGTGCCCAAGGGCGTGTCGCAGGACGTCATGGCGGCGAACCTGGCGCTGATCAAGTGGATGCTGGACCCGCAGCAGCAGGCGAAGGCCTACGACAAGGGCTACTTCTACCCGGGTCCGGCGGTCAAGGGCGTCACGTTGGACATGGCGCCGGAGGAGTCGCGTGACGCGCTGGCGAAGTTCGGTCGTCCCGAGTACGACGCCTTGATCGAGAACCACCCGAAGGAGACGTCGTTGCCGGCCGAGGCGCAGGTGAAGGCGTTCCAGAAGTGGGAGCGCGAGATCGGCAGCGGGAAGACGGGCAAATGAGCGACCGGTTCACGGAGTTGACCATCGACGGGGTCCGTCGCGTGTTCGGCGAGCAGGTGGCGCTGCGCGGGATGGACCTGACGATCAAGGGCGGCGAGTTCGTGGCGCTGCTCGGCCCGTCGGGCTGCGGCAAGTCGACCGCGTTGAACTGCCTGGCCGGGCTGCTGCCGCTGTCCGGCGGACGGATCCTGGTCGACGGCGAGCGGATCGACCAGCTGCCGCCGGAGAAGCGCGGTTTCGGCATGGTGTTCCAGAACTACGCGTTGTTCCCCCACATGTCCGTGCGGCGCAACATCGCGTTCGGCCTGGCCATGCGCAAGGTCGCCAAGGCCGAGCAGGCCCGGCGGGTGGAGGAGGCGTTGCGCCTGGTGCAACTGGGCGCGCACGCGGACAAGTTCCCCGGCCAGCTCTCCGGCGGCCAGCAGCAGCGCGTCGCCATCGCACGCGCGGTCGTGATGGAGCCGCCGTTGGTGCTGATGGACGAACCACTGTCCAACCTGGACGCTTCGCTACGGCTGGAGATGCGTTCGGAGATCCGGCGGTTGCACCAGTCGCTCGGGCTGACCACGGTGTACGTCACGCACGACCAGGAGGAGGCGCTGGCGCTGGCGGACCGGCTGGTGGTGATGCGCGACGGCGAGGTGCAGCAGGTCGGCACACCGCAGGAGGTGTACGCGCAACCCGTCAACCGGCACGTGGCCGGGTTCATGGGTTACCGCAACCTCCTGCCCGCCGTGGTGACCGCGACCGACGGCGAGCACGTCACCGTCACCGCCGAGGGCGTGGCACTGACCGGCGTCAACCGGAACGGTCCGTCCTCCGGCGAGGCGGTGGTGGCCGTCCGGCCCGAGGACTTCGCCGTCCTCGCGCCCTCGGCGCCGCCCCAGGCCGACGAGCTGCGCGCCGAGGTGGAGATCGTGGAGTACCACGGCCGCGAGCAGGCCGTGGAGGCGCGGTTGCCGGGTGGGCGGGCGGTGCACCTGCGCACCACCGAACGGCTCGCGCCGGGTGACGCGGTGCGGTTGCGGGTGCCGGTCGAGCGGGTCCTGGTGTTCGCACCGTGACCGCCACCGCGACCACCACCTCCGCGACCCCGGCCCTGCGCCACCGCCTGGCCGAACGCGGCGTCGACCGGCTCCTGCTGCTGCTCGTGCCCGGCACGGTGTTCATCGCCCTGCTGTTCCTCTACCCCTTCCTCTACGGGCTGCAGTTGTCCTTCCAGCCCAACACCGGCGGACCACTCGCCAACTACGAGCGGTTCTTCACCGACGCCTACCTGCGCGACACGATCTGGATCACGCTGCGGCTCGGGCTGCCGGCGGCGTTGTTCAACGTGCTGGCCTCGATCCCCATCGCCTACCGCATGCGCGGGAAGTTCCGGGGCAAGCGGCTGATCACGACCATCCTCGTGGTGCCGATCACCCTCGGCACCGTGCTCACCGCCGAAGGCCTGATCGAGTACCTGAGCCCGGTGGGCTGGTTCAACAAGATCCTCCTCGGCCTCGGTCTGGTCGACGAGCCGGTCCGCCTGGTGCACAACTACTGGGGCGTGCTGTTCTCCCTGATCATCACCGGGTTCCCGTTCGCGTTCCTGCTCACGCTGTCGTACCTGTCCGGCATCGACCCGTCGTTGGAACGCGCCGCCGCCACGCTGGGCGCCTCGCCGAGGCAGCGGTTCCGGCACATCGTCATGCCGTTGCTGGCGCCGGGGCTCGCGGTGACGTTCTGCCTGTCGTTCGTGCTCGCGTTCTCGGTGTTCCCGTCCGCGATCATGGTCGGCGAACCGCAGGGTTCCACCCACGTCATCTCCATCGCCGCCTACAACACGGCGTTCCGCGACTTCGACTACCCGATGGGCTCCGCCGTGGCCATGATCATGGCGGTGGTGATGCTGCTGGTCATCGGCCTGGTCCTGCTCTGGCGGACCACCCTGTACCGCGGCGCGACAGGAGGCAAGGGATGAGGCCCGCAGCCTGGCTCACCTGGGGCGCACTGGCGTTCTTCCTGCTCAACCTCGTCGGCGTGGTCGGCGCGGTGCTCGTGAACTCGTTCAGCACCCAGTGGTTCGGCACGTGGTGGCCCAACGGCCTCACCACCGCCTGGTACGCCGAGGCGTGGCGCGAGTACAACCTGTTCGACGTGCTGCTCGTGACCCTCCAGGTCTCGGTGGCCGTGGTCGTCATCTCGGTGCTGATCGGCGTGCCGACCGCCTATGCCCTGGCCCGGCGGGACTTCCCCGGCAAGAAGTTGCTCAACCTGCTGTTCCTGCTGCCCATCCTGATGCCGCCGATGACCTACGGCATCCCGCTGGCCACCGTGCTCTACAAGTTCCACCTGGCCGGCAGCATGACCGGCGTCATCGTGGCCAACCTCGTTCCCTCGGTGCCGTTCGTCGTGCTGACCATGACACCGTTCATCGAGCAGATCGACACCAAGATCGAGTCCGCGGCCCGCATGTGCGGCGCCCGCACGTCGGCGGTCCTCACCAGGATCCTGGCCCCACTGCTGATCCCGGGCATCCTGGCCGCCTCGATCCTCGTGCTCGTCCGCACCGTGGGCATGTTCGAGCTGACCTTCCTCACCGCCGGACCCGACAGCGAAACCCTGGTCGTCTCGCTGTTCTACTCCGTCTCGGCGGCCGGCATCCGCGCACAGCAGACCGTCGACGCCATGGCCGTCATCTACACCGCGTCCATGCTCGTCCTGCTGGTCATCGCACTCAGATTCGTCAACCCCACCCAGTTGGTGACCAGGCTCAAGGAGCACGACTGATCGAAAGCACCTCGCCGTTGATCCGGCTGAATCACCCTGAAACCGCTCGAGAGGATCCCGATGACCGGCCCGGTCCCCACCGTCGCGCGCGTCGAAGCAGTTCCCGTCGCCGGGCACGACAGCATGCTGCTCAACCTCAGCGGCGCGCACGCCCCGTACTTCACCCGCAACATCGCGATCGTCACCGACGACCGAGGACGCGTCGGCGTCGGCGAGGTGCCCGGCGGCGAGGCGATCCGGCAGACGATCGAGGACGCCAACGAGCTGCTCGTCGGACAGCCCGTCGCCCGGTTCGGCCCGCTCTTGCGCTCGGTCGCGGACGCGTTCGCCGACCGCGACGCCGGCGGGCGCGGCTCGCAGACGTTCGACCTGCGCACCACCGTGCACGCCGTGACGGCCCTCGAATCGGCACTGCTGGACCTGCTCGGCCAACACCTGGACGTGCCCGTCGCCGACCTGCTCGGCGACGGCAGGCGACGCGACGTGGTCCCGATGCTCGGCTACCTGTTCTACGTCGGCGACCGCGACGCCACCGACCTGCCCTACGTCACCGAGCAGCCGCCCGCCGACGACTGGGAACGGCTGCGCCGCGAACCCGCGCTCACCCCGGAAGCCGTCGTGGCGCTGGCCGAAGCCGCCCAGGCCAGGTACGGCTTCACCGACTTCAAGCTCAAAGGCGGTGTCCTGCAAGCGGAACAGGAGGTGGAGGCCGTGCGCGCCCTCGCCCGACGGTTCCCCGAGGCCCGCGTCACGGTGGACCCCAACGGCGCGTGGCGGCTGCGGGAAGCCGTCGACCTGTGCCGCGACCTGCACGGCGTGCTCGCCTACGCGGAGGACCCGGTCGGCGCCGAGGACGGCTACTCCGGCCGCGAGGTCATGGCCGAGTTCCGCCGCGCCACCGGCCTGCCCACCGCGACGAACATGATCGCCACCGACTGGCGCCAGCTGGCACACGCCGTCCGCGCCGCCGCGGTCGACATCCCCTTGGCCGACCCGCACTTCTGGACCATGCGCGGCTCGGTCCGCGTCGCCCAGCTGTGCGCCGACTTCGGCCTCACGTGGGGCTCGCACTCCAACAACCACTTCGACATCTCACTGGCGATGTTCACCCACGTCGGCGCCGCCGCACCGGGACCGATCACCGCCCTGGACACCCACTGGATCTGGCAGGACGGCCAGGCGCTGACCCGGACGCCGCTGCGCATCCGCGACGGCGGCATCACCGTCCCGACCACACCGGGCCTCGGCGTCGAACTCGACCGGGACGCCCTCGCCGCCGCGCACGAGCTGTACCTGGAGCACGGGCTCGGCTCCCGCGACGACGCCACCGCCATGCGCCAACTGGTCCCCGGCTGGCGGTTCGACCCCAAACGCCCCAGCCTGGTCCGCTGATGGACGTGGACTGCGCAGACCGACGTCGAACCGACGAATAGTTGAGGATTCAGTTAGTGTCGGACCGTGACAAACCCCTTGTTCGGGTCGCGAGGGGTGCGCTAGGTTGCATGAGCACCAGGTCGAACGGCCCCGCACGACCGATCATCGCCGTGCGCCGAGTCGGACGCGGTTCCTCCTCACCGGTCTCTGGTCTCACGCCGCCTTGTCGGCGATGAAAGGCGCACCCCACCATGGAGGCTCACGTGGAAAACCACCGCGACTTCCCGGAGCCGGCCACCGAGACCCTGTTGCTGACGGGTTCCGACGCGGACCACACGGTCCCCTGGGAATTCCAGGTGACCGAGGGCCGGAACAGCGGCGTGTGGGGGACGATCCCGACGCCGTCGAACTGGGAGTGCCACGGTTTCGGCACCTACCGGTGGGGCTGGGACCTGCGGCCCGACGAGAAGGGCCGCTACCGGCACCGCTTCACCGTGCCCGCCACGTGGTCGGGCCGAACGGTCTTCGTGGTCTTCGAGGGTTCGATGACGGACACCGAGGTGCGGGTCAACGGCACGTCGGCCGGTCCGGTGCACCAGGGCGGCTTCTACCGGTTCCGGTACGACGTGACGTCGTCGCTGCGGTGGGGGCAGGAGAACCTGATCGAGGTGACGGTCAGCCGGGAGTCGGCGGACGAGTCGGTGAACGACGCCGAGCGGCGCGGCGACTACTGGAACTTCAGCGGCGTCTACCGGCCGGTGTCGTTGCAGGCGTTCCCGGCGTCGCGGATCGACCGGGTCGCGATCGACGCCGGGCACACCGGAGCCTTCCGGCTGGACGCGCACCTGGCGGGGGCGGGCGTGGCCGGGCGGGTGGTCGGCCAGGTCCGGCGGCTCGACGGCACCCCGATCGGCGACCCGTTCTTCGCGCCGGTCGAACCGGGCGCCACGACGGCGACGCTGACCACCTCGGTGGCCTCGCCGGAGACGTGGACGGCGGAGTCGCCGAACCTGTACCGGGTCGACGTGCGCCTCGTCGACGCCGGCGGTGAGCCGCTGCACGGGATCACCGAGCGGTTCGGGTTCCGCACGATCGAGGTCCGTGAGGGCGACGGCGTCTACGTCAACGGGTCGAAGGTGATCCTGAAGGGCACCAACCGGCACACGTTCTGGCCGACGCTGGGCCGCGCGTCGAGCCCGCGCCTCGCCCGGACGGACATCCTGCTGATGAAGGAGATGAACAACAACGCCGTGCGGATGTCGCACTACCCGCCGGACACGTTCTTCCTCGACCTGTGCGACGAACTCGGCCTCTACGTGATCGACGAGCTGGCCGGCTGGCAGAAGCGCTACGACGAGGCCGTGGCCGCGCCGCTGGTCGCCTCGATGGTGACCCGCGACGTCAACCACCCGTCGATCATCATGTGGGCCAACGGCAACGAAGGCGGCTGGAACACCGCCCTGGACGACCACTACGCCCGCTACGACCCCCAGCGCCGCCCGGTGATCCACCCCTGGGAGAAGTTCGGCGGCATTGACACCGACCACTACGAGACCTACGACAGCACCCGCGCCATCCTGTCCGGCTCCATGATCCACCTGCCGACCGAGTTCCTGCACGGCCTCTACGACGGCGGCGCGGGCGCGGGCCTGAACGACTACTGGGCGTTGTTGAGCGCCGGACCGCGCCGCGCCGGCGGGTTCATCTGGGCGTTCGTGGACGAGGGCCTGGTCCGCGACGACCGGGGAGGCGCGATCGACACCACCGGCAACTGCGCGCCTGACGGCGTCCTGGGGCCGTTCCGCGAGAAGGAGGCCAGCTTCCACACCATCCGGGACATCTGGTCGCCGGTCCAGCTCGCGAACCCGGCCTACTACGCCACCTCGTTCCCGGCGGACTTCGCCGGCCGGGTCGACGTCGTCAACCGCTACGACCACACGGACCTGCGGGGCTGCCGGTTCTCCTGGCGGCTGCTCCGGCAGGCCGCGCCGGACGCGTCGGGCACCGGGCCGACCGTGCTCGCGCAGGGCTCCGCGGCCGGCCCGGACGTCGCGCCTGGAGGCGCCGGCACGGTCACGCTGGGGCTGCCCTCGACGTGGGCCGACGCCGACACGTTGTGGGTCGACGTCCTGGACCGCGCCGGCGCGACGATCTGCACGTGGACGTGGCGGATCAAGAAGGCGGCCGACATCGCCCGCCGCGTCGTGGTCGCCCCGGCCTCCGGCACGACGGCCGTCACGGAGGACAGCACGGGCGTGACCATGACCGCGAACGGCACCGCGGTCACGATCTCCAAGTGGTCGGGCAGGCTGGCCCGGGTCACCCGCGACGGGACCACCGTGTCGCTCGGCAACGGCCCGGCCATGGCGGTGGGTTCGGCGTCGCTGATCGGCCTCACGCACTTCCGCGACGGCACGGGCCACGTCGTGCAGGCCACTTACCGCGGGGACCTGAACGAGGTGCGGTGGCGGATGGACGCCAACGGGTGGTTGCGCCTGGAGTACCGCTACACCCGGACCGGCCCGCACGACTTCCTCGGCGTGAACCTCGACTACCCCGAGAACCGCGTGCTCGGCCTGACCTGGCTGGGCGACGGCCCGTACCGGGTCTGGCAGAACCGGAGGCGCGGCGTGCACCACGGCGTGTGGACCAAGGACTACAACCGCACCGCCACCGGGGCGAACGCCTGGCAGTACCCGGAGTTCAAGGGCTACCACGCCAACACCTGCTGGGCCGCGCTGCGCACCACCGAAGGCGTCATCACGGTCGTGTCCGAACAGGACGACCTGTTCCTCCGCCTGTTCACGCCCGACGTCGGCCCCGAGCCGATGACGGCGACCGCGCCGTTCCCGGCCGGCGGGATCTCCCTGCTGGACGCCATCCCGGCGATGGGCACCAAGAACCACACCCCCGACCTCCTCGGCCCGGAGAGCCGACGCGCCGTGGCCACCGGCCGGTACGACCGCACCGTCCACTTCCGGTTCACGGCCTGACCCGGGGTGGTGAACGCGATCGGCCGCACCGGGTCGTAGTGAAAGGATGACAGGCCGGTGATCGTCGGAGACGAGCCCACCCCGCAGACGCGGCAGCTCCTGCTCCTCATCGCGAGCGGGGCGACCGACCGGGTGATAGCGCGGGAACTCGGGCTGAGCGAACGCACGATCTGTCGCAGGATCGCGAGCCTGCAGCTGAGGCTCGGCGTGCGGACGCGGTTCCAACTGGGCGTCCTCGCCGCGACCAACGGCTGGTTGTGAGCGGTTCGCCCGGCGGAACGCGGAGGGGTTGCGCCACCGCCGGTGTCGCAACCCCTTTCCGCGCTGAACGCCGTCGAAGGGCGTCAGCGCCGTTGGATGCCTTCGGGCTCGCCGTCGAGCGGGATCGTGCCGGAATCGCCACCGGACGGCAGTTGCACGTGGACGTGCCCGTTGCCGGCGTCGACGTTGATCACGTCGAGTTGCAGCGCCGCCACCGACCACGTCTGCAGCGCCAGGTCCCGCTGGTGCCCCGCCAGGGTGACCAGGTCGCCGCCGAGCGGCCCGGTCGCGGCGACCGCGGCCGCGAAGCCGTCGGCCGCGGTGGCGAGCTGGCGGACGGAGGTCCGCATGGCGGTCCGGGCGACGTTCACGCCGTTGCCCGACGACGGTGTCTCCTCGTACCGCTTGACCTCGGCGGACAGCACCGTGCGCCACCCGTCGACCTCGTGCGCGGTGAGTGGGCCTCTCGGCGTGTCACGGCTGAGCGGCGCTGCTTTCGCCATTGCCTGCAACACCGGGGTCAGGCGGTCCCGGCTGCCCCGGGCCAGCTCGGTCAGCTGCCCGATCTGCTCGACGTCGCGCCGCGCTTCCGCCTGTTCCAGCTCGGCGATCCGGCGCTCGGTCGCGTCGGGACCGGAGGTCCACGTGCCGATCACGAAGGCGAGCGCGAAACCGAGCACGAAAACGGTGAGCAGTCCGGCGAGGCGTTGCGCCCGTGACGCCGACCGCGGGGTCCGGGACTTGGCGGGACGGTTCTTGGCCATGCGTTTCCTCCTCGGGGAAGGTGAGCGGTGCGGGGGTGGTGGCGCCGGCGCCACCACCCCGTGTCGGCGCTAGGACAAGGCCCACCGCTGGTTGGACCCGCCGTGGCAGGTCCAGGTGATCAGCGCGGTGCCGTCCGCGGAGCCGGCGCCGTAGGCGTCGAGGCACTTGCCGCCGTTGCGGATCGTGCCGTCCGACTGCACGGACCAGTTCTGCGTGGCCGCCCCGTTGCAGGTGCGCAACTGGACGGCGGTGCCGTCACCGGCGGAGGTGCCGTTGAGGTCCATGCACTTGCCGAGCGTGCGCAGCGTGCTGCCCTCGACGGTCCACTTCTGGTACGGGTGGCCGGCGCACGGCCACAGCTGCACGGCGGTGCCGTCGGCGGAGCTGCCCGAGTTGGGCGTGACGCACTTGTCGCCGACACCGGTGATCTGCTTGCCGGTGCCGCCGCCGGTGTCGCCGCCCGACGCCACACCCTTGCCGATGAAGGTCATGGAGTCGACGTCGAACGAGTTGTTCGTGCTCGCCTTGAACACCATGAACAGCTCGACCGTGCCGCTCGGTTTGGTCACGTTGACGGCGGGCCGGCTCACGTAGTTGTTCCAGCCGCCCGTGCTGCCGACGGGCGCCGAGGCGATCAGGGCGCCCGTCGGTGAGCCGGCGCGCAGCTCGATCGTGCCACCGCCCGACGGCGAGGACACCCGGAACGACACCTGGTCGATGCCGGTGAAGTTGACCGTGCGGTAGGAGACCCAGTCGTTGTCGCTGATGTCGCCGATCCGGGCGTCGGCCTCGGCCTCGGTCTGCGACACGACCCGAACACCGGACGAGCCCGTGAAGAACTCGGCCTGCTTGTGCTTGGGCTGCAACAGGACCTGCGCGCGACCGGTCAGCCCGGTGCCGCCCGAGACGCCGTTGTCGGTGTAGGTGGCGTCCGCGACGTAGAAGGAGTTGCCCTCCGCGTGCGCGCTGTCGGTCTGCGGGTTGAGCTCACCCGTGCAGCCGGTGATCGCCGTGATCGGGTGCGCGTGCTCGTCGTGGCCCAGGGCGGGCGTCGTGGTCACCCGGTCGCAGTCGATCGTGCCGTCCTCGGGGTCGGTCACCGACACCGAGTAGGGGATCTTGTCGCCCCAGCCGAACATCCCGCCGTGCGCCGGGGCGGTGAACGTCACCGTGGGCGCGGTGTTGCCGACCGTCACGGTCACGTTGGCCACGCCGGACTTGCCCGTCGGGTCGGTCACGGTGAGCTGGGCGTTGTAGTTCCCCCGAGCGGTGTAGGTGTGCTCGGGGTTGGCCGCGGTGGACGTGCCGCCGTCGCCGAACGTCCACTGGTAGCTCAGCCGGCCGCCCTCCGGGTCGTAGGTGCCGGCGCTGGAGAACTTCACGGTCAGCGGCACGCCGCCGGTGGACGGTGTGGCGGACGCCTTCACGACCGGGCTGCGGTCACCGGAGCGGTAGTCGATGCGGTACAGCCCGGAGTCGGTGTTGTCGCGGCCGAAACCGCCGCCCCACTCCAGCAGGTACAGCGAGCCGTCCGGGCCGAACTTGGCGTCCATCGGGGACTTGAAGCCCACGTTCGACAGGAACCGGTTGATCTTCAGCAGCTTCCCGGACGAGTCGAGCCGGAACTCGAACATCGTGCTGCGCGCCCACTCGCCGAAGAACGGCGTCTGGTCGAAGTACGCGGGGAACTTGGTCTCCGACGGGTTGTTCGCGTCGTACCGGTAGATCGGGAACGCCATCGGCGCCTCGCCGCCGTCACCCATCTCGGGGAACTTGTTGCCCTCCGAGACGCTGTTGCCGTACCAGACGTCCGCGGCGCGCGCAGCGGGCAGGCTGGTCAGGCCGGTGTTGTTGGGTGAGTTGTTGGTGGGCTTGGCGCAGTCGAACTTCGCGCCCGACGTGCTGTTCGCGAAGTCGTGGTCGTTGAACGGGGTGTTGTTGCCGATGCAGTACGGCCAGCCGTAGTTGCCCGGCGACGTGATCAGGTTCCACTCCACGATCCCGCCGGGACCGCGGCTCGCGTTGTCGGAACCCGCGTCGGGGCCGTAGTCGGCGGCGTAGATCGCGCCGGTGGTGGGGTGCACGCCGAACCGGAACGGGTTGCGGAAGCCCATGACGTAGATCTCGGGCCGCGTCCGGGCCGTGCCGGGCGCGAACAGGTTGCCGGGCGGGACGGTGTAGGTGCCGTCCGGCTCGGGGTGGATGCGCAGGATCTTGCCGCGCAGGTCGTTGGTGTTGGCCGAGGTGCCCTGCGCGTCGTACCGGGCCCGGTCGGCCCGCTCGTCGATCGGCGCGTAGCCGTCGGACGCGAACGGGTTCACGTCGTCGCCGGTGCCGATGTAGAGGTTGCCGTTCGGGCCGAACGCGAGGTAGCCGCCGGTGTGCTCCGGTTCGGCCTGCCGCGAGGACGGCACGGTCAGCACGACCTTCTCGCTGGCCGGGTCGAGCGCGTCGCCGTTGACGGTGAACCGGGAGACCCTGGCGACCTGCTCGGTGCCGGTGGGCGAGTACATCAGGTAGACCCACTTGGTGGTGGCGAAGCCCGGGTCGAGCGCGATGCCGGTCAGGCCGTCCTCACCGCCGGTGTAGACGCTCAGCGTCGCGGCGGTGACGGTGGCGCGGGTGTCCGGCTTGTAGACCTTGACCTTGCCGCCGTACTCGGCGTAGAACACCCGCCCGTCCGGGGCCACGTCCAGCGCGGCCGGTCCGACCGTGTTGCCGTCCAGCTCGGTCTTCTCGAAGCTGGACCACACCGTCGGGCCGCAGTCGGCGGCCACCTTGGCGCCGGCCGACTCCACGCCGCCCGCGACGTGCGAGCGGAACAGCGGCTCCGCGTAGCTCGACGCCTGGTGCCCCATCGCCGTGGACCAGAGGCGACCGCCCTCGAAGTCGCGGCACCACGAGATCGGGTGGTCGGCGCCCATCCGCGACCCGCCGGCGTCGTACGTCGTCTCGTCGGCCGTCACCAGCACGTGGACGTCACCGCGGGCGTTGCGGTCGAAGTTGTACCACTCCTCGGTGCGGTTCCAGCGGTCCGGAAGCCCTTGCCCCGACGGGTGGACCCGGTCGGCGACCTTGGCGGTGCCCGCCACGATGGAGGAGTGCGCGGTCATGCTCATCCCGAGCATCTGGTCCCACCACGGGAAGCTCTGCTCGATGTTCATGTCCGTCGCGTTGTGGATCGCCACCACGCCGCCGCCACCGCGGACGTACTTCTGCATCGCGGCGCGCTGGGCGTCGGTGTCCCACACCATGCCGGAGGTCTGCAACATGACCACGACGTCGAACGTCGCCAGCGCGGCGTCGTTGAAGACCGTCGAGTCCTCGCTCTTGGTCAGCTCCCACTGCCGGTCGGCGGCGAGCTCCTCGAACATCACGATGCCCGCGGGGATCGAGTCGTGGCGGTACGCCCCGGACGCCGTCTTGCTGAACACCAGGACGTGGAACCCCTCCGGGTGCGCCGACGCGACCGGAACCACCAAGCCCATCACGACAAGTGAAGCGAGTATTACTTTCTGTAGCCGTCTGAGCGCATGTCGCATTGCCGTCTCTCCTTTGAGGCGAACGTCGACCGGGCATCCGACGGCGTGGCAGTCGGCCGGGACGGCGACTCGGCGACGGCGAGCGCGTCGGGTCGACCGTCTACGACTCGGCGCGAGGTGCCCGACGTCGATGTCCCGCGCAGTGAAGGTAAGCGGGACATATGGCGACGTCAATGCAAAAGTCCGTGCCTGGTTGTCGGATATTCGCCAGGTCGTCGCCGGAATGCGGCTGTCCGGCCCAACCTGTTGCTGCGTCTGCGTTCTCGGGCTGGTGTCCGCGGCGTCGGAGCTGGGCGTTCTCCGTGCTCGAACGGCTCGCCTTCGCGGTCCCGTACGGTAACGGGCATGTCACGTTCTACCGTCGTCGTCGGGTCCGGAAGCGGCGCTCAGGCCTGGCCCCGGCTGTCCGCGTCCTCGGGTGCGGCGTTGAGGCTGTTGTTGACGCGCGGCGGGCTTCCCCGTGCCGAGATGGCCCGCATGCTGGACCTGTCGCGGACCAGCCTGACGCGGGTGACGCGGGAGCTGCTCGAGGTTGGCCTGGTGCGGGAGGGCGTGGTCGAGCTGCGGGCGACGACCGGCCGCCCCTCCGAGGTCTTGGAGGTGGTGGCGTCGGCGCACCACTTCCTGGGGATCAAGCTCACGGGTGACGCGTTGCACGCGGTCGTGACGGACCTGGCGGCGGCGGTGCAGGAGCAGTCGAGCGCTGCGCTCGTGGCTCCGGACGTGGACCACGTGGTCGGGCAGATCGCGGCCCTCGTCGACGACGTCCGGGGCCGGTTCCCGCGGTTGACGTCGGTCGGGATCAGCCTCGCCGGTGTGGTGACCGGCGAGCGGGGCGGAGAAGTGGTCCACCAGTCGCCGTTCCTCGGGTGGGCGGGCGACGTGCCGCTCTCGCAGCTGGTCGCGCAGGCGACGGGGTACCCGGTGGTGGTCGAGAACGACGTGAGCGCGCTGACCGCGCTGGAGGCCTGGAGCCGGGTCGGCGCGGGTGTGTCGTCCATGGCCCTGGTCACGATCGGCGCGGGGCTGGGTTTCGGGTTCGTCATCGGCGGACGGGTGGTGCGTGGCGCCCACGGTGTCGCCGGGCGGCTGGACCACGTGGTCGTCGTCCCGGACGGGCCGGTCTGCGAGCGCGGCCACCAGGGTTGCGCGAGCGCCCTGCTCCCTGAAGGCGCGGTCGTGCGCAACGCCGGTTCGGCGGCCGGCGACTACCGGGCGGTCATCGAAGCGGCACGTGCCGGGGACGGTCCGGAGCGCCGGGCGGTCGAGGCCGCCGGTGTGGCGCTGGGGCGGCTGATCGGCCTCATCCAGAACACGGTCGACCCGGAGAAGGTGGTGCTCACCGGCGAGGGGTTGGACACCTACCGCGTCGCGGCCGACGTCGTGCACGCCGAGATCGACCGGCTGGTCGAGGGCGGGGTCGACAGCGCCGTGCTGGACGTGCAGGGCTTCGACTTCTCGGAGTGGGCACGCGCGGCGGCGGGCGGCGCGATCTTCTCCCTGCTGACCTGAAAGCCGCTTTGTTACGTAGGTTGACAATCCCCTGGGGCGGCTCTTAGCGTGTGCGGGCACGGGCGATCGGCTCGACCCGCGCACCGTGCCGCCGTCAAGCCGCCTACGGCTGCGGACCGGACCTCGGCTGGCGCCGTACCTGTCATCGGCACGTGCTCGATGACGCGGGCTTCGAACCGTCCGAGGCGGAGCGGGACTGGACGTCGAAGGGGAGACCGTGGAGCAAGAGCTGGTCGTGCCGGGTCGTGGGGGAGAGCCGACGAGCGGCGAGGCGTCGTGGCCCGGTCATCCGGTCGTGCTGGCGGCGGGCGGTGTCGCCCTCGTGCTGGCGCCGCAGGTCGAGGGTCTGCCGGAGGTGCTGCACTGGGGCGCGGACCTCGGCCCGCTCGACGTGGCGGAACTCGACCAGTTCCGGCTCGTACGGGAACGCGGGGTGTCGTCCAGCGCGCTGGACGAGCCGTGGCCGTTCACCCTGGCGCCCGGTGAGGGTGACGGGTGGGCGGGAGCCCCGGGTCTGCTGCTGGAGCGGGACGGCGGCCCGTTCCGTCCTCGCTGGCACGTCGACGGGTTCTCCGTCACGTCCACCGACGTCACGGTGACCGCCTGGTCCGCGGGTGTCGCGTTGGAGATCGATCTGGGCTTGGACGCGCACGGCGTTCTCCGCGTGCGCCAACGGGTGCGCAACGAGGGCTCGACGCCGGTGCGCGTCGCCATCGCCGACACGGTGCTGCCCTTGGACGACCGGGCGACCGAGCTGCTCGACTTCACCGGCCGCTGGACGCGCGAACGGGTGCCGCAGCGGCGTCCCCGCACCCAGGGGACGCTGGTGCGCGAGTCCCGGCGCGGGCGCACCGGTCACGACTCACCGACGTTGCTGGTCGCGGGCACCCCGGGCTTCGGCGACCGCCACGGCGAGCTGTGGGCTGCCCACCTGGCCTGGAGCGGCGACGCGCGCTACCGCGTCGACGACCTGCCCGAGGGGCGGGTCGCGATCGGCGTCGGGGAGCTGCTCCGCCCCGGCGAGGTCGAACTGGCCGCGGGGGAGACCTTCGAGACCCCGGACGGCGTCTTCGCCTGGTCGGACCGCGGGCTCGACGGGCTGTCGGCCCGCCTGCACGCGTCGCTGCGCGACCGGCCGCACCACCCGGTGTCACCGCGACCGGTCGTGCTGAACACGTGGGAGGCCGTCTACTACGACCACGACCTCGCGACCCTGCGCCGGCTGGCCGACATCGCCGCCGACATCGGCGTGGAGAGGTTCGTGCTGGACGACGGCTGGTTCCACGGCAGGCGCGACGACCGCGCGGGGCTCGGCGACTGGGTGGTGGACGAGGCGGTGTGGCCCGACGGCCTGCACCCCCTGGTCGACCACGTGCGCGGGCTGGGCCTGCAGTTCGGGCTGTGGGTCGAGCCGGAGATGGTCAACCTCGACTCCGACCTGGCCCGCGCGCACCCCGACTGGCTGCTCACCCCGGACGCCGACCGGGCGCGGACCATGCGCCACCAGCACGTGCTCGACCTCGCGCTGCCCGAGGTCCGCGAGCACCTGCTCAAGCACCTGTCCGCGCTGCTGGACGAGTACGACATCGCCTACCTCAAGTGGGACCAGAACCGCGACCTGCTCGAA
This sequence comes from Saccharothrix sp. NRRL B-16348, assembly GCF_001280085.1. Classification (GTDB taxonomy): domain Bacteria; phylum Actinomycetota; class Actinomycetes; order Mycobacteriales; family Pseudonocardiaceae; genus Actinosynnema. Next base: position 61,547 of record NZ_LGED01000248.1, read on the forward strand.
GCCACCCACCTCGGCCGCGCCGGCGTCGACGCGCAGGTCCGCGCCCTCTACGACCTCCTGGACACCCTGCGCGCCCGGTACCCGGCACTGGAGATCGAGTCGTGCGCCTCCGGCGGCGCGCGCGTCGACCTCGGCATCCTGGAGCGCACCGACCGGGTCTGGGCGTCGGACTCCAACGACCCCCTCGAACGCAGCCGGCTGCAACGCTGGACCGAACTGCTGCTGCCGCCGGAGCTGATCGGCAGCCACGTCGGCCCGGCCCACTCCCACACCTCCGGCCGCCACGCCGACCTCGGCTTCCGCATCGCCACCACCCTGTTCGCCTCACCCGGCCTCGAATGGGACCTCACCACCTGCGGCCCGGACGAGCTGGACGCCCTGACCGCGTGGATCGACTTCTACCGACGCGTGCGTCCCACCCTGCACACCGGCGAACTCGTCCACGCCACCCCGACCGACGGGGGAGCGCTGCTCACCGGAGCGGTCGCCCCCGACCGCGCCCACGCGCTGTACCGCCTGTCCCGCACCGACTCCGGCGACCGCGCCGTGCCGCCCCCGCTCCGCCTGCCCGGCCTCGACCCGACGCGCCGGTACCGGGTGCGCGTGGTCGACGAACTGCCCGCGCCCCGGCTGCTCGACGTCCGGCCACCGGCGTGGATCTCCGCCGGCACGGTCGTCGCCACGGGGCGCGTGCTGGCCGAAGCCGGACTGGCCGCGCCACTGCTCGCCCCGGCCAACGCTCTCGTGCTCGAACTCACCGCCGTGGACGGAGGTGCTTGACCGGTGTCGTCCAGGGCCCTCGTCTTCGCGCCGACGAGCACCGCGCCCCCGTCCTGGTCCACTTTCGAGCCGCGCGCCACCGGAGGCGACCGTGCCTGACTTCACCATCGGCGAGCACGACTTCCTGCTCGACGGCGAACCGTTCCGCGTGCTGTCCGGCGCGCTGCACTACTTCCGCGCGCACCCCGACCACTGGGCCGACCGCATCGACAAAGCCCGCCGGATGGGCCTGAACACCATCGAGACCTACGTCGCCTGGAACGCCCACGCCCCCGAGCCGGGCACCTTCGACCTGTCCGGCGGCCTCGACCTGGGCCGGTTCCTGTGCCTGGTCGCCGACGCCGGCATGAAGGCCATCGTCCGACCCGGCCCGTACATCTGCGCGGAGTGGGACAACGGCGGCCTGCCCGCCTGGCTGTTCCGCGACCCGGACGTGGGCGTCCGCCGGGCCGAACCGCGCTACCTCGCCGCCGTCCGCGACTACCTCGACCACGTCTACGACGTCGTCGCACCACTCCAGATCCACCACGGCGGACCGGTGATCCTCGTGCAGGTCGAGAACGAGTACGGCGCCTACGGCCACGACAAGACGTACCTCAAGAGCCTGGTGGAGCACACCCGCGACGCCGGGATCACCGTGCCGCTCACCACCGTCGACCAACCCACCGACGAGATGCTCGCCGCGGGCAGCCTGGACGGGCTGCACGCCACTGCCTCGTTCGGCTCCCGCGGCGCCGAACGGCTGGCGGTGCTGCGCCGCCACCAGCCCACCGGGCCGTTGATGTGCGCCGAGTTCTGGAACGGGTGGTTCGACAACTGGGGTTCGCGCCACCACGTCACGTCCCCGGCCGACGCGGCGGCCGAACTCGACGCCGTGCTGGCGGCGGGCGCCTCGGTGAACCTCTACATGTTCCACGGCGGCACCAACTTCGGCTTCACCAACGGCGCCAACGACAAGGGCGTCTACCAGCCCACCGTCACCTCCTACGACTACGACGCCCCGCTGGACGAAGCGGGCAACCCCACCGCCAAGTACCACGCCTTCCGCGAGGTCATCGCCCGCTACCACGACGTGCCCGACGAACCACCGCCCGCCGCGAGACCGACGCCGCGGTCCACCTGCTCGACGCTCCGGAACGGTGGGGCGACTGGCAGCGCCACACGTCGCCACCAGCCTTCGACGCCCTCACCCCCCTCCCGCGCTTCGCGCTGCTGCGCACGTGGATCAACCTGACCGGGCCGGCGGTCCTGTGCTTCGGCGAGGTCCGCGACCGCGCGTCGGTGTTCCTGAACGGTCAGCCGGTCGGCACCCTGCTGCGCGAGCACCACCAGCGGGCGATCGGGCTGCGCCGGGCCGTGGGCGAACTCGTGGTGCTGGTGGAGGACGAGGGACGGGTCAACTACGGTCCGCGCATCGGTGAACCCAAGGGCGTCATCGGCGGCGTGACCCTCGACGGCGACCCCCTCGTCGGCTGGGACGTCCTGCCGCTCGACCTGAACGCGCCTCCTTCGCCGTGGCACGACGGCGTCACGCCGCTCGACGGCGCGGTCGGCGGCCCGGTGCTCGTCCGCGCGGAGTTCACCCTCGACGAACCGGCCGACCTCCACCTCGACACCGACGGCTGGGGTCGGGGCGTGGTGTGGGTCAACGGCTTGTGCCTCGGCCGCTACTCCTCGCGCGGTCCCCAGCGAACCCTGTACGCGCCGGGGCCGATCACGCGCGCGGGCGTCAACGAGCTGGTGATCTTCGAAACCGACGTGCTGACCTCCGTGACGGCCCGGTTCGCGCCGGGCCCGCTGCTCGGGCCCACCGAGTAGCGCCCTGGCCGGGACGTCCGGGCGGCCGACCGCGGCGAGTTTTCCCGGTCTGACCAACGCGTTTGTCACGCAGGTTGACAAACCTCTGGCACGGCTCTTAGCGTGGGTGAGCACGAGCGATCGGCTCGACCCCCGCACGCCGTGCAGCCGTCAAGGGAGATGCCTCGCATGCGTCTGGGAGCGCTCCCAGACGTTCGAGATCTCCCCATCAACCGTCAGTGCAGACGGAGGAGAACAGTTCGATGACCTCAGGTCCCCTTTCCCGGTGGCGCCGCGTCGCCGCCGTCGCCCTCGCGGCGGCGATGGCGACGAGCGGAGCCCTCGCCGCGGGCACCGCCCACGCGGCGGAGTACAACAGGATCCTCAACGGCACGTTCGACGACGGGAGCACCGATCCGTGGTGGTCCAACGACCAGGTGTCGCGCGCGGTGGTCAACGGTGAGATGTGCGCGACGGTCGTCGGCGGCACGTCGAACCCCTGGGACGCCCTGCTCGGCCAGAACGGCGTGCCGTTCGAATCCGGCCAGTCCTACACGATGACCTTCGACGCCCACACCACCGCGTCACGCCCGATCGCGGTCGTCATCGGCCAAGGCGTGCCGCCGTACCAGGAAATGCTCAAGCGCGAGTTCCAGCTCGGCACCACCAAGCAGCGGCACACCTTCACGTTCACCGCCACCATGGACTTCCCCGACGCGGGCAGCGGGCAGCTGAACTTCCACCTCGGCGGCCAGTCGGCCGAGAGCCGGATCTGCTTCGACAACGTGTCGCTGACCGGTGGCCTGAAGGCGCCGGGCGAGGGCTACACGCCGCCGCCCAAGAAGGTCCAGGTCAACCAGGTCGCCTACGTCCCGGGCCTGTCCAAGCAGGCCACCCTGGTGTCGTCGGCGACCACGCCGCAGACGTGGGTGCTGAAGGACTCGGCCGGGACGACGGTGGCCACCGGCCAGTCGACGCCCAAGGGCCTGGACGCCGCTTCCGGCGACTCCACGCACCTGATCGACTTCTCGTCGTTCGACACCCCGGGCGCCGGCTACACGCTCAGCGTGGGCGCGGACACCAGCTTCCCGTTCGACATCGCGACGGACCAGATCAAGAAGCTGCGGTACGACTCGCTGGCGTACTTCTACCACAACCGCAGCGGCATCCAGATCGAGGCGCAGCACGTCGGCAACGACTACGCGCGTCCCGCCGGCCACGTCGACGTCGCACCGAACAAGGGCGACAGCGCGGTGCCGTGCCGCGCATACCTCAACTGCGGCTACACGCTGGACGTGCGCGGCGGCTGGTACGACGCGGGCGACCACGGCAAGTACGTCGTCAACGGCGGCATCTCGGCGTGGCAGGTGCTCAACCAGGTTGAACATCCCGGAGAAGGCCAACGGCGTCCCGGACATCCTGGACGAGGCGCGCTGGGAGGTCGAGTTCCTGCTCAAGATGCAGGCGCCCGACGGCATGGTCCACCACAAGATGCACAGCGAGTGGTGGACCAGCCTGCCCACGCGACCCGACCAAGACCCGAACCAGCGCTTCCTCTCGGCGACCAGCACCGCGGCGACGTTGAACACGGCCGCCGTGGCGGCGCAGGCGGCGCGCATCTGGAAGACGATCGACCCGGCGTTCTCGGCGAAGGCGCTCGCGGCGGCCACCAGGGCCTACGCGGCGGCGAAGGCCAATCCGGCCAAGTTCGACAACGGCAACGACAGCGGTGGCGGCGGGTACGGCGACGACGTGCTGACCGACGAGTTCTACTGGGCCGCGGCGGAGATGTTCACCACCACCGGCGAAGCGTCCTACCGCACCGACCTGACCTCCTCGCCGCACTTCAAGGGCAAGAGCCTGAACACGCGCGGCTACGACTGGGGCGCCACCGGCCCGCTGGGCGACATCACGCTCGCCCTCGTGCCCAACGGCCTGCCCGCCGCGGACATCACGGCGATCAAGTCCGCGTTCACCGCCATCGCCGACCAGCACCTGGCGCAGCTGGCCCGCGACGGCTACCCGGCCCCGTACAACGTGGGAGACAGCGGTTACGACTGGGGCTCCAACGGCCTGGTGGCCAACAACATCTCGGTGCTGGCGCTGGCGCACGACTTCACCGGCCAGGCCAAGTACCGCGACGGCGTCTACAACGCGCTGGGCTATTTGCTGGGCCGCAACCCCATGAGCACCTCGTACGTCGCGGGCTACGGCGACCGGGCGTTCCAGAACGGCCATCACCGGTTCTGGGCCAACCAGCTCGACCCCGCCCTGCCGGTCACGGCGCCGGGCACCCTCTCCGGCGGCCCGAAGAGCGGCAGCCTGGACTCGCACGCCCAGCGCCTCGTGCCGCCCGACTGCAAGCCCCAGAAGTGCTACGTCGACCACATCCAGGCCTACACGGTCAACGAGGTCACGATCAACTGGAACTCCGCGCTCGCCTGGGTCGCCGGCTGGGCCGCGGAGAAGGCGGGCGGCACGACGCCGGTCGACACCACGGCGCCGTCGACCCCCGGCGCACCGGCCGCGTCCGACATCACCGCCACCGGCGTGAAGCTCACCTGGAGCGCGGCCGCGGACGCGGAGAGCGGCGTCAAGAACTACGACGTCGTCGCCCTCGACGGTGGCGCGCAGCGCGTCGTCACCACCGCGTCGGGCACCACCGCCACCCTGACCGGCCTGAAGCCCGACACCACCTACACGTTCGCCATCGTCGCCCGCAACGGCGCCGACCTGACGTCGGCGGCGTCGCAGACCACGGCCGTGCGGACCAAACCGGACACCACCCCGCCCGGCGGCTGCAAGATCACCTACCAGACGAACTCCTGGTCCAACGGCCTCACGGCGAGCGTCACGATCACCAACACCGGCACCACCGCGTGGAACTCGTGGACGCTGAAGTTCGCCTTCCCCGGCGACCAGAAGATCACCCACGGCTGGTCGGCCGACTGGACGCAGACCGGCGCGGACGTGACCGCCACGAACGCCTCGTGGAACGGCAACCTCGCCCCGGGCGGTTCGACCTCGATCGGGTTCAACGCCTCGCACAACGGCCAGAACCCCGATCCCACCGCGTTCGCGGTGAACGGCCAGTCCTGCGCCAAGGGCTGAACCGGTAGCAACGCCTCGAACCGGGGCCGTCGGCGCCCTCCCTCGCCGCCGGCCCCGGTTCCTCCCCGACCCCGCTCCCGGTCGTGCCCCGTGGAACCCACGGCATCCGGAGCTTCACCAACGGTGAGCGCATAGACCAGTCCTGACAAAGGCGTGAAGGGATCACCGACGTGAAAGCTGTGTTCGTGGCCGCGCTACTGCTGGCGGCTCTCGCACCACCACTCCCGGCCGCGGCGGCCGACACGTGGCTCGAAGCCGAGACCGGTGTGCTGAACGGCACCGTGGTCGAGTCGAGCCGGGAGGGTTACTCCGGCACGGGGTACGTGGCCGGGTTCGACCAGTCGACGGACAACGTCACCATCACCATCCCGGCCAGCCCAGGCGGCTTGCACGACCTGACCATCCGCTACGCCACCCCCTACGGCGCGAAGACGGCGTCGTTGTCGCTCAACGGCAGCGGTCTGGGTGACGTGTCGTTCCCCGCGATCCCGACGTTCACCACGATCCCGGCGGGCAAGGTGTTGCTGCGGCCGGGCGACAACACGCTCACCGTCACCAACAACTGGGGCTGGTACCTGATCGACGCGATCAAGGTGACGCCCAGTTCATCGCGACCGCCGCACCAGGTGACCGGTGAGCTGACCGACCCGGCCGCGACCGCCGAGGCCAAGGGCCTGATGCGGTACCTGACGGACAACTACGGCAAGAACATCCTGTCGGGGCAACAGGATCAGGCCGGCATCGACTGGGTCGAGCAGAACATCGGCAAGGCGCCCGCGGTGGGTGGCTACGACCTGATGGACTACTCGCCCAGCCGGGTGGAGCGCGGCACCGTCGGCCGGGACGTCGACCACGCCCTCGCCTACGACGCCCGTGGCGGCATCGTCACGATGGCGTGGCACTGGAACGCGCCGTCCGGTCTGATCGACCAGCCGGGCAAGGAGTGGTGGCGCGGTTTCTACACCGACGCGACGACGTTCGACGTCGCCGCCGCGCTGGCCGACCCGAACTCGACCGACCACCAGCTGCTGATCCGGGACATGGACGCGATCGCCGTGCAGCTCAAGCGCCTCGCCGACGCCAAGGTCCCCGTCCTGTGGCGACCGCTGCACGAGGCCGAGGGCGGCTGGTTCTGGTGGGGCGCCAAGGGTGCGGGTCCGGCGAAGCAGTTGTGGCGGATCCTGCACGACCGGCTGGTGAACCACCACGGCCTGCACAACCTGATCTGGGTGTGGAACTCGATCTCGCCGGACTGGTACCCCGGTGACGACGTGGTCGACGTGGTGAGCGCGGACGTCTACCTGCCGCAGGGCGACCACAGCGCGCTCGTGGGCCAGTACGACCGGCTGGTGCAGTTGGGCGGCGACAAGAAGCTGGTCGCGCTGGGCGAGGTCGGCTCCATCCCCGACCCTGACCTGATCCGCGCCTACGAGGCCCGCTGGTCCTGGTTCGTCACCTGGTCGGGCGGCTTCATCCAGGACGGCGTGACCAACCCGCGCGACTTCGTGCAGCGCGTCTACACCCACGCCAACGTCATCACCCTCGACGAGCTGCCCGACTTCAAGGACCCCGGCACCGAGCCTGAGCCCACCGGCGGCTGCGCCGCGACCATCCGCGTGACCAACCAGTGGCCCGGCGGCTACCAGGCCGAGGTCACCGTGAAGAACCAGCAGACCACGGCGGTCACCGGCTGGCAGGTCACCTGGGCCCTCACCGCCGGCCAGGGCATCCAGAACGCGTGGAACACCACCCTGACCACCTCCGGCTCGACCGTGACGGCGAAGAACGCGTCGTGGAACGGCACGATCAAACCGGGGGAGACCACCTCGTTCGGCTTCATCGGCAGCGGCACACCATCGGCGGCCGCACTGTCCTGCACCACCACCTGACCGCCCTGGCGGGTAGCCGTGGTGGGGTGCCGTCCCCACCACGGCTCTGCCGCGCGCCGGAGCTGACGCGGCCCGCCGAGACAGACCACGAGGAAACCATGACATCGCTGATCGGCGCCTACCCGGAAGGGTCCTGGCGGGACCGTCGGCTGCCGGTCCACGACCGCGTGGAAGCGCTGCTGGCGGTCATGACGCTGGAGGAGAAGGTCGACCAGCTCGGCTCGGCCTGGCGCGACCGGGCCGACGGTTCCGCGCCGGTGCACGAGGTGTTCACCGCTTCCGCGACCGACGGCGTCGACGGCGTGGTGCGGGGCGGGATCGGGCACCTCACCCGCGTGTTCGGCACCGCGCCGGTCACCGTGGTCCAGAGCATGGAGCGGTTGCGCGCGCTCCAGGAGCGGGTGGTGGCGGGCAGTCGGTTCCGCATCCCGGCGATCGTGCACGAGGAGTGCCTGACCGGGTTCGCGACCTACGGCGCGACCGTCTACCCGACGCCGTTGGCCTGGGCGGCGACCTTCGACGTGGACCTGGTGCGGGAGATGGCCGCCGCCATCGGGCGCGACCTGCGGTCGGTGGGCGTCCACCAAGGTCTGGCGCCGGTGCTGGACGTGGTGCGCGATTACCGCTCGGGTCGCGTGGAGGAGACGTTGGGCGAAGACCCGTACCTCGTCGGGCAGCTCGGCGCGGCCTACGTGCGCGGGCTGGAGGGGGCCGGGGTCATCGCCACCCTCAAGCACTTCGCCGGCTGCTCGGCCTCCCGCCACCGCGTTCCGGTCGGGATCGAGCCGTGCGAGTTGGCCGACGTCGTCGTGCCACCGTTCGAGACCGCGTTGCGCGAGGGCGGCGCCCGGTCGGTGGTGAACTCCCACACCGACGTCCACGGCGCGTCCGTCGCCGCGAACGGCCGGCTGCTGCGCGACGTGCTGCGCGGGCAGTGGGGGTTCACCGGCACGGTGGTCGCCGATCACCGCGGCATCCCGTTCCTGGCCTTCATGCACCGGGTCATCGCCGACGAGGACCACGCCGGGGCGGTCGCGCTGCGGGCGGGCATCGACGTGGAACTGCCCGACGCCTGCTGCTACGGCGGGCTCCTGGTCGAGCACGTGCGGGCCGGCACCGTGGACGAATCCCTCGTGGACGAGGCCGCACGCCGGGTGCTGCGGCAGAAGGTCGAGCTGGGGCTGCTCGACGGCGCGCCGCCCGTGCCGGCCGCCGTGGACGAGGTGGACCTCGACAGCGCCGACAACCGGTGGCTGGCCCGCACGGTCGCCGAGCGCTCGGTCGTGCTGCTGGCCAACGACCGCGCCGCGCTGCCGCTGAACCTGCCCCGCCTGAGCCGGATCGCCGTGCTGGGCCCCTGCGCGGACGACCCGCTCACGCTGCTGGGTTGCCACTCCTTTCCCCACCACCTGCCGCGCCGCCACCCCGGACGCGGCGCGGGTCTGCCCATCGCCACGATCAGGCAGCAGGTCCGGGCCGAGTTCCCGCAGTCGACGATCCACTACGCGCGGGGTGTCGAGGTCTCCGGTGGCGACAGCTCCGGCATCGCCGACGCCGTCCGCATCGCCACGCTGGCCGACGTCGCCCTGCTGTTCGTCGGCGACCGCGCCGGCCTGTTCGGCAGCGGCACGTCCGGCGAGGGCTGCGACGCCCCCGACCTGCGCCTGCCGGGGTCGCAGGGCCGCCTGGTCGACGCCGTGCTGGCCACCGGCACGCCGACCGTGCTGGTCGTGGTCTCCGGTCGGCCCTACGCCCTGGGCGACCACGTGGACCGCGCCGCCGCGGTGGTGCAGGCGTTCTTCCCCGGTGTCGAGGGCGCCTCCGCTGTCGTGGGCGTGCTGAGCGGCCGGCTCAACCCCTCCGGTCGGCTGCCCGTGCAGGTGCCCCGGCTGCCCTCGGCCTCCTCGACCTACCTCCGGCCAGACGCCCTCCCGGCGCCGCTGTACCCCTTCGGGCACGGCCTGTCCTACACGACCGTGCGGTACGAGACCCTGGCCACCGCCGACGACGAGACGCCCACGACAGGGTCGATCGACGTCGAGGTCGTCGTGCGCAACACCGGTCACCGGCCCGTGGACGAGGTCGTGCAGCTCTACGCGTCCGACCCGGTGGCCACGGTGGCGCGACCGCCGGTCCGGCTCGTCGGGTTCGCCCGGGTCGCGCTCGAACCCGGCCGGACCCGGCTGGTGGCCTTCACCGTGCCCGCCGCCGCCTTCTCCTTCACCGGCGTCGACGGCCGCCGCGTCGTCGAACCCGGCCGGATCACCCTGTCCACCGGCCCGTCCGCGGGGGAGCTGTCGCTGAGCACCGAGATCTGGTTGACCGGCGAACCGGCCCATCCCGGCCACGATCGCCGGTTGACCACCCACTACGTCGTCAACGACCTCGATCACTGAGAGATGGAGCTGAGCCATGACAACCTGGCCAACCGGTGTGCGCGGCCTGGCGTGGGGCGCCGACTACAACCCCGAGCAGTGGCCGGAGGACGTCTGGGCGGAGGACGTCGAGCTGATGCGCCGGGCCGGGGTGAACCTGGTCAGCGTCGGCATCTTCTCGTGGGCGCTGCTGGAAGTCGAGGACGGCCGCTACGAGTTCGGCCGGCTGGACCGCGTGCTCGACCTGCTGCACGACGGCGGCATCCGGGTCGACCTGGCCACCCCGACCGCCGCGCTGCCGCCGTGGCTGACCGCGGCGCACCCCGAAGTGCTGCCGGAGACCGTCGACGGCATCCGCCTCTCGCCGGGGTCGCGCCAGTCGTACTGCCCGAGCTCGCCGGTCTACCGGGCCAAGGCCGTCGCGCTGGTGCGCGCGTTGGCCGAGCGGTACCGCGACCACCCGGCGCTGGCCGCCTGGCACGTCCACAACGAGTACGGCTGCCACGTCCAGCGCTGCTACTGCGACCGGAGCGCGGTGGCGTTCCGGGACTGGCTGAAGGTCCGCCACGGCACCCTGGACGTGCTGAACGAGGCGTGGGCCACGACGTTCTGGAGCCAGCGCTACACCTCGTGGGAGCAGGTCCTGCCACCGCGCATGTCCCCCTCGCAGGTCAACCCCGGCCTCGAGCTCGACTTCGACCGGTTCTCCTCCGACGCGCTGCTGGAGCTGTTCAAGGCGGAGCGGGACGTGCTGCGGGAGGTCACCCCCGGCGTGCCGGTGACCACGAACTTCATGGCCACGTCGGGTTTCCAGGCGCTGGACTACTGGAAGTGGGCGGCCGAGGTCGACTTCGTCTCCAACGACCACTACACCCACGGCGAGGACCCGGAGCGGCACGTCGGCCTGGCGTTCTCCGCCGACCTGGTGCGGGGTCTGGCCGGCGGGCGGCCGTGGCTGCTGATGGAGCACTCCACGTCGGCGGTGGCCTGGCAGCACCGCAACATCGCGAAGCTGCCCGGCGAGCTGCGGCGCAACTCCTACGCCCACGTGGCGCACGGCGCGGACGGCACGTTGTTCTTCCAGTGGCGGCAGTCGCGGGCGGGCGCGGAGCGCTACCACTCGGCGATGGTGCCGCACGCCGGTCCGGACACGAAGGTGTACCGCGAGGTCGAGCAGGTCGGGGCCGAGTACCAGCGGATCGCCGAGCTGGTCGGCTCGACCGTGCGGGCGTCCGTCGCGATCGTCCACGACTGGCAGTCGGTGTGGGCGGTGAGCCAGCCCTCGCACCCCACCAAGGACTTCGACCACCCCCGGCACGTCCTCGCGCACTACCGCGCGTTGTGGCGGGCCGGGGTGACGGTGGATTTCGTGCCGCCGGGCGCGGACCTGTCCGGCTACCGGCTCGTGGTGCTGCCGGCGCTCTACCTGGTGGACGACGCGTCGCCGTACGAGCGGTACGTCGAGGCGGGCGGCCGGCTGCTGGTCACGTTCCTGTCCGGGATCTCCGACAGCCGCGGCCACGTGCACCTCGGCGGCTACCCCGGCGCGTTCCGGGACCTGCTCGGCGTGCGCACCGAGGAGTTCCACCCGCTGCGGGAGGCCGAGCAGGTCTCCCTGGACGACGGCTCGACGGCCGCCGTGTGGACCGAGCACCTGCACGCCACGACCGCGCAGGTGCTCGCCTCCTACGTCGACGGCCCGCTGCCCGGCGTCCCGGCCGTCACCCGCAACGACGGCGGCACCGGCGTCGCCTGGTACGTGGCGTGCGGCCTGACCGGCGACGGGCTGGACCGGCTGACCGCGACCGTCCTCGCCGACGCGGGCGTGACCGGCACGGGGTCCGCGACCGTCGAGGTCGTGCGCCGACGCGGTGAGGTGGCCGGGTCCGCCGCGTCGTGGCTGGTCGCGATCAACCACGGGGAGAGCGACGCCGAGCTGCCCGCGGTCGGTGTCGAGCTGCTGTCCGGTGAGCGGGTGGCCGGGCGGCTGGTCGTGCCTCCCGGCCACGTGGTCGTTGTCAGGGAAGAGCCGTGAACCGACCGGGGCCGATCGCGGTCAGCCTTTGATGGCGCCGGCCATGATGCCCGCGACCAGTTGCCTGCCCACGAAGACGAAGAGGATGAACAGGGGGACGGTGGAGAGCAGGGCTCCGGTGAGGATGAGCGGGTAGTCGGTGTAGTACTGCGACTGGAGTCCTTGGAGCGCCACCGGCAGGGTGGCGCTCTTGCTGTCGAGGATGATGTAGGGCCAGAAGAAGTTGGTCCAGCTGCCCACGAACGTGAACAGGAACAGCATCGCCGCGGCCGGGCGGGCGGCCGGCAGCGCGACGTGCCAGAACGTCTTGATCAGCGAGGCGCCGTCGATGCGCGCGGCGTCGATGAGCTCGTCGGGCAGCGCCCCGCGCAGGAACTGGGTCATCCAGAACACGCCGAACGCGGTGACGAGGCCGGGCAGGACGACCGCCAGCAGGCTGCCGCGCAGGTTGAGGTGGTTCATGAGCAGGAAGAGCGGGACGACGCCGATCTGGGCGGGCACGGCCATGGTGGCGACGACCGCGACCAGCAGGGCGTTGGAACCGCGGAACCGGAGCTTCGCGAAGGAGAACCCCGCCAGCGTGGAGAACAGCACGACCGCGAGCGCGGTCGTGGTCGACACGAACAGCGAGTTCAGGGCCGCGGCGACGAGGTTGATGTCGGCGGTGAGGACCCGTCGGACCGAGTCGATCAGGTTGGGGCCCACGGTGAGCGTGACGTCGTCGGAGTAGATCACGTCGTTGGTCCAGCTGCCGACCACGATGGTCCAGTAGAACGGGAACGCGCCGACCGCCGCGACGATCATGAGCGTCACATAGGTGGCCCAGCCGGGCCGCCGGGCCTCACCGAAGGTCTCGCGGCGCTTTCCCGGGCGCGACGTGACCCGTCGGGCTCCGGTTCCGAGGGTCGTGGTCATCGCTTGACTCCGTTCTCCGATGCGATCTTCCGGGCGATCAGGAAGTTGACCAGTCCGATGAGGACGATCAGGAGGAGGAGCAGCCAGGCGATCGCGGCGGAGCGGCCGAGGTTGGCCTGGCGCCAGCCGACTTCCCACAGGTACAGCGTGATCGTCTTCCACTGGCCGTCGGCGCCGCCAACGGGTCCGTTGCCGCCGGCGCCGCCGAACATGCGGGCTTCGTCGAAGATCTGCAGGTTCCCGATGGTGGTGGTGATGATCACGAAGATGAGCGTCGGGCGCAGCATCGGGATGGTCACCGAGAAGAAGCGGCGCACCCGGGTCGCGCCGTCGATGCTCGCCGCCTCGTACAGGTCACGGGGGATCGCCTGCATGCCGGCGAGCAGGATGAGCGCGTTGTAGCCGGTCCAGCGGAACGAGACCATGGTGGAGATCGCGATGTGGCTGGCCGTCGAGGAGCCGGTCCACTGGACCTCCGGCAGGCCGACGGTGGCGAGGAGGTTGTTGACGAGCCCGAACTGGTTGCCGAACAGGTTGGAGAAGATGATCGCCACCGCGACCGGGGCGGCCACGTAGGGCAGCAGGACGGCCATCCGCCAGAACGTCCCGGCCCGCAGGTTCGCGTCCAGCACCGCCGCGATGAACATCGCCGCGATCAGCTGCGGCACCGCGGTGAACACGAAGATCGACAGGGTGTTGAACACCGATTTCCAGAACATGCCCTGGCCGAGGACCGCGGTGAAGTTGGCCAGGCCGACGAAGTCGCCCTGCCCGCCGATGGTGTGCCACTCGTGCAGGGCGACCCAGCCGGTGTAGAGCATCGGCGCGAGCCCGAACAGCAAGAACAGGATGAAGAACGGCGCGATGTAGAGGTACGGCGATACCCGCAGGTCGAGTCCGGCGGTCGTGACCCGCCGCCTGGGGCCGCCGCGCGGGTGCCGGCGTTCCGGTGCGGGCGCGGCGGCTCCGGTCCCTGTCGCCGGGTCGTGCGTGGTTGTCATCAGAGGTTCCGTTTCCGTGTCGTCTCCGGCGGGGCCGGGCCGTGCCGACCCGGCCCGCCTGTCCCGTCAGTTGAGCGACTTGAGCTCGGAGAGGACCTGCGCCCAGGACTGGTCGATGCTCTGCGACTTGTCCACGTCGACCCGGTTGAGACCGGCGACGACGACGTCGTGGACCTTCTTGTAGTTCGGGCCCTTGAACGGGACGACCTTCACCGCCGCGGCACGATCGGCCCAGATTTGGCCGGTCGGCGCGTTGTCGAAGAACGGGTTGGTGAGCGGCAGGAGCTTCGGGGAGTTCATCGCCTCGACCTGGCTCGGAGTGCCGCCGCCGCTCTTCACGGCCTGGTCCAGCGTCACCTCGGCGGAGGTGAGGTAGGCGGCCAGGTCCTTGGCCTCCTCGGGGTGCTCGCACTGGACCGGGACGGAGAGGTAGGAACCGCCCCAGTTGCCGCCGCCGCCGGGGAAGACGTTCGCGATGTCCCAGCCGACGAAGCCCTCACCCGAGTTGCTCTTGATCGTGCCCGCCATCCACGACGGCGCCAGCACGACGGCGAAGGTGTCGTTGCGCTTGAAGGAGGCGTTCCAGTCCGAGGACCACTGCGTCAGACCCGCGGACTGCTGCTGCTCGGCGCCGTGCTGGAGCACGGTCCGGAAGATCCGCTCGACCTCGGAGCCGGCGAGGTCCTTGCGCGTGCCGTCCGCGTTCTCGTAGGCGTGCTCGACCTGGTTGACCATGGCGGTGTAGGCGCCCTGCACCGACTCGAACCAGGCCGCGTCGGACTTCGCCGTGAACTCCGCGCCGACTTCGTAGAACCGTTGCCAGGTCGCGTTGTCGCCGCCGAGGTACTGGGCGACCGTCTCGCGGTCGGACGGCAGACCGGCCGCCTTGAACAGGTCGGCGCGGTACGCGACGGCCTGCGGGCCGATGTCGGTGCCGTAGCCGATGAGCTTGCCGTCCTTTGTGGTCGCCATGTCGGACTTCCAGTCGAACCACCGGTCCTTCAGCCCGGGGTCGGACAGGTCGACGAAGCGGTCGGAGAACTGCTTGAACTCCCCGAGCCAGTCGACTTCCAGCGCTTCGACGCAGGCCAGACCGGAGTCCTGGCCGACGAAGTTGAGCAGCTTCTCCCGCTGGTCGTCGCCGCCTCCGGAGGTCTCGTACTCGACGGTGACGTTGGGGTGCTCAGCCTCCCACTGCTCGATGTAGGGCGCGTACCCCCAGTCGCCGAACGTGGCGACCTCCAGGACGATCTTGCCGTCCGCCGGCGACTTGGACCCGTCGGTCGAGCAGCTCGCGAGGACGAGAGCGGCGGCGACGGCGGCCGCCGTGCGGTTGAGCATCATTGTTCTCATCGGGTTCTTTCGTGGTGAGAGGATCGACGCCGGACGGGATCGCTCGCGCCGGGCATGGTGGATTCGGCTCCCTCCGTCGTGAAGGAGCCGTGCTCAGGTGTCAGGCAGCCGTGCGGGAAACCGGGTCGGCTCGGCGAACCCGGCGTTCCAGTGGTGCGCGACCGACTCCGGAAGTCCGCCTCTCAGGCCGTCTCCGGGGCGCGATCGGTCAGCTCGTCGGTCGTGACGTCGGCGCACCCGTCGACGCGGCACATCCGCGGAGCGCGGCCTTCGAGTTCTGCGGCGAGGCAGGCAGGTAGTCCTCATAGGACGGCTTCCCCGTGGCGGGGAACAGCTCGGCTGCCATGGTGCTTCCTTTCACGTCCGCCGCCACGACGGGCCGCCACGACGTGGGGCGCCCGCGATCGTGGTCGTCGGCGAGACCAAGCGGTGTCGACGGTGACCCGAACTTGACGTCGTGTAGGTTACGTACCCGCGGCCAGTTTGCCAACCTGCGTGACTAACTAATATCGCCGGTCGGCACACACGCCCTGGCGACCTGGCACTTCACCGACCGCACCACGCGCTACCGGTACCGACCTGTGACATATGGAGGAAGCACGGCATGGCGAGCCTCCCGACGGCGCCGGCCTCGAACCCGACCTCGTGGCCCGCCTTGAACAGCGGGGAGCGGGGCGCCCTGCGCGAGCTGCTGGTCCACGGTCCGATGCCCCGGGCCGAGATCGCCCGCCGGCTCGGCATCTCGCGCACGAGCCTCACCCGCGTGACCCGCGAACTCGTGGAGCACGGCCTGGTGTCCGGAGGGGCCGCGGAGCTCAGCGGTACGGCCGGCCGGCCCGGGGAACTGCTCCACATCCGCCCGCCGGGACGCAGTTTCCTCGGCGTCAACCTCACGTCGGACCGCCTCTTCGCCGCCGTCACCGACCTGGAGGCCCGCGTGCTCGTCTCCCACGACGAGGCCTTGGACTCGGAAGACGTCGAGGGCGCCATCGCCCAGATCGGCCGCGTTCGCGAACGCCTCGTGGAGGGCCGTCCCGACATCGCGGCGGCGGGGATCGCCCTCGCCGGCGACGTGGTCACCTCGACCGGTCGCCAGGTCGTCACGGAGTCGCCGTTCCTCGGCTGGCGCCAGATCCCCTTGGCCGAGCTGGCCGAACAGCGGCTCGGCGTGCCGGTCGCGACCGAGAACGACGTGCGCTGCCTGACCGCGGCCGAGCACTGGTTCGGTGTGGGCGCCGGGTTCGACTCGATGGCGCTGATCACCGTCGGCGTCGGCATCGGCTTCGGCCTGGTGGTGGACGACAAGGTCGTCACCGGGGGCCACGGCAAGGCCGGCCGCCTCGACCACCTGCCGATCGACCGCAACGGCCCCCTCTGCGAGTACGGCCACCGCGGCTGCGTCACCGCGTTCCTGCCCAACGCCGCCATCGTCGGAGCCATGCGCACCCCGAACCTCGACTACGAGACCGTCGTCGCCTTGGCGCGAAGCGGCGACCCAGCGGCCGTGCGCGCCTTCCGCGACGCCGCCTACGCCCTCGGCGTCCTCGTCGCGACCCTCGCCAACACCTTCGACCCGGAAAAGATCGTGATCACCGGCGAAGGCATCCCGGTAGCCGACCTGGCCCGCTCCGAACTGGACTCCGCGATCGCCGCGACCCTGCACCCCACCGCCACCCCGGTGGCCCTCGACATCCAACCGTTCGAGTTCACCGAGTGGGCCCGGGCCGCAGCCGTCCTCGCCATCAGGGACTGCCTCCAGTTCTGACCGACCGCGGACTTTCCACCGGCCGAACCCCGCAACCCAACCCGCCAATCAGCGCCGCACGGTTACAAACGATCCGGCTCGCCATCGTGGACCGTCGCCGCCCGCATCGCGTGCTGAACGACCTCCCAACCGTTCCACGGAACCGAAACTCCTCGGTCGGCGTAGTACCTCTCACTGTCCTCCAGCCACGCCGACAACGACCCGAGGTAGTCCGGCAGCGAGTGGTTGTCCCAGTTCGCAGGCGGCCCGTCGGACCAGTCCGCCACCAACGCCCGCACCACCGCCACCAACCGATCCTTGTGCCGCACCGCCGGCGCCGACGGACAACCGGCCACCCCGCAGTCCTCGTCAGGATCCGCGTTCTCACCACCCATCCCGTGCTCGAACTCGTAGTGGAAGCACACGTAGTGCATCCCCTCGAGCACCTCGTAGTACTCCCGCCCCACCCGCACCGACCGACCACACCGCCGACACGTCGGGAAGCTGCTGCTCTCGTCAGACACCAACGGATCATCGCAGCCCACGACCTGCCAGTCAGCCCGAATACCGCCGACTGCCAGCCCACACGCATGCGACGCCGCGCGTCGGTCGACGCGACCGACTCGATGCGCGGCGTGCGTCAGCTTGTCATCAGTGGCGCGGTGGCTTGCCCGGCCTTGGCCAGGATGCGTGCGGCGTCGGCGTCTTTGGGGCCGTAGAACGTCATCCTGGCGAGGATGTCGGCCTTGCTCATGACGAGCTGGCAGATCCGCATGAGCTCGTAGGTGTAGCAGACCCCGAACTGGGCGTCGACGCCGAGCGGCGGTAGGTCGAGTTCGCGTTCAGGGGTGTACGGGCCTTCGTCGCCGAACATGAACGGTTGGCATTCCAACGCTTTGCGGGCGTGCTGCACCGTCTCCGCGGCGGCGGCGACCCGGCGGTAGGACACGCGGAACTGTTCGACGTAGGAGAACGCGGGCTTGTTGAACCACGAGGTGGACAGCCGCGTCATGGACATGGCGCCGTCGGTGGGCAACTCGGTCGGGCACAGCACGACCGAGTAGTTCTTCTGCTCGGACGAGTCCTCCCGCGTGAAGCCGAGCGGGACGAGCACGTCGTCGGGCAACTGGACCTTCACGAGCCGCGCCTCGATGAGGGCGGGGTCGGGCGCCGCCGGCGTGCTGCTGGTGGTCGTGGTGGTGGCCGGTGTGGTGCTCGACGGTGGTGCGGCTACCGGTGCGGTCGAGCACCCGGCCAGCAGGACGGTCGCGAGGATGATCCCCCCAATTCGCATGGGCGGGGACGATAACAGGCACGGGCAGTCACGATCGTCGCTGGTAGACGGCACCATTCGGGTGAGGCACTGATCACGTGGCTGCCCGGTGATCATTGGGCCGTTCGGCCGCTGTGCCGGGGTGGTTGAACGGTCATGATTCCTCCTCGGGTCGGGGGACTCAGCACAACGCCGCGTGGCATGCGGTTCGGGGGGCTCTTCGTGTCGTCGCGCGTTCGTGCGCGTGGGTTCGGCCTGCGCGTTTTCGGTGCTGGGGTTGCTGTGGCGGTCTTCGGGGGTGTGTTGACCGCACCGCCGGCGGTGGCGGAGGTTCCTGGTTCGGCTCCGGATGAGGCGACGGCGTCGCGGTACGCCGAGGCGCGTGGTGAGCCGGTGCTGGTGGAGTCGGCGACCACGGAGACCGACGAGTTGACGGCGAACCCGGACGGCTCGTTCACGTTCAGGCAGCACGCTCAGCCGGTGCGGGTGCGGCGTGGTGACGACTGGGTGCCGGTGGACCTGTCGTTGGAGCGTCGCCCGGATGGTTCGTTCGGGCCGAAGGCGGCCCCTCTCGACGTGGTGTTCTCGCCCGGTGGCCCGGGGTCGGCCGATGACGCGGTCGCCCGGGTGGTGCGCGGGGAGAACGAGGTCGGGCTCGGCTGGGGGCGTGACCTGCCGCCTGCTGTGGTGGACGGGACTTCGTTGACGTACCCGGAGGTGCTGCCGGGGGTGGACCTGAAGGTCGACGTGACGATCAACGGGTTCACCGAGGTCCTGGTGGTGAAGACGGCGCAGGCCGGGGCGAGCGCGGAGTTGGAGCGGATCGCGTTCCGCACGCACGCCGAGAACGTGCGGGTGTACGACGGTCCGGGGCCGGGCGGTGACCTGATGGTCAGGAACGAGTCCGGGACACCGGTGTTCTCCGGTGATGCCTCGTCGATGTGGGACTCCTCCGGTGGTGACGGGGAGAACCACACCGAAGGGCCGGCGGACGGGGACCGCAGGGCGCAGATGGGGGTGGAGGTCGGTGCGGACACGGTGACGGTGTTGCCGGACCA
The DNA here is from genome assembly GCF_001280085.1 of Saccharothrix sp. NRRL B-16348. Classification (GTDB taxonomy): domain Bacteria; phylum Actinomycetota; class Actinomycetes; order Mycobacteriales; family Pseudonocardiaceae; genus Actinosynnema. The sequence goes on from NZ_LGED01000248.1 coordinate 80,878, forward strand.
GGAGTTCCTGGCCGATCCCGACACGACGTATCCGGTGGTGATCGACCCGGGGGACTTGACCCTGGATGTTGGACACGGGGTTATGCGGCTGAGGTCAGCGTAACCGGTGTTGGTAGCAGGCTGTTCTCGTAGTCGATCGGGGACATCTG
>NZ_LGED01000249.1 GCF_001280085.1 Saccharothrix sp. NRRL B-16348
CCAGCGGCGGGGGGTGGGGCCTCGGCGGGTTCTGGACGACCAGCAGCCCTGGTGCCAGTGGCGGCGGTCGTCTACCGAGCCGTAGTCGCCGGCCGGCCAGGCCACGACGTGCGCGGTGCCGGGGCGGATCTCGTGGTCGCAACCTGGGCAGCGGTAGGTCTTGGTGGTGGCGCTGCCGGAGACGGTGCGCACCAGCCACTCGCCGTCCTGGGCGCTTTCGGCGCGTGCCCAACCGTGCCCACCGATGGGTGAGGGCTCGTCCGGGCGTTGCGGGCGGTTACGACGTGGCACGAGAAACGAGGGTATCCGGGCTCGCGCTGGGTGATCGCCTACGGTCCACTGGGTGAGCAAGTGGCAACGTGTCGTATTAACCCTGCTCCTGATGACCGAGGTGGCCGTGACCCTGCTGCCGGTGGTGCGCGGGCTGCTCGTCGAACCGTCGCCGCCGGACGTCGTGCCTGGTCACGAGTCGCGGACCGTCTTGCAGGAGCCTGACGTGCCAGTCGGCCAGCCGCGCGGGCTCCGGCAGGGCGTGCTGCTCGGTGCGACGATGTTGATGCTGGTCACGGCGCTGTCGGCGTTGGCACCGGTGTGGCTGAGGCCCAGTTCGCGGATGTGGGTGGCGACGTTCACCGGCACCCACCTGGCCGCCGCAGGCCTCGGCTGGGTGCACAGCCTGCCACTGTTGACGCTGCTCGCGACCGTATCGGCCGTTGGGGTGCCCTTGCTGTTGCTCGCACCGCCGCGCCGAGGACAATGAGCGCCGTGCCAACCTACGAATTCCGGTGCAAGGCGTGCGGCTCGACCTTCGACGTGAAGCGTTCGATGGACGAGGCCTCCGCGCCCGCACCGTGCCCGAACGGCCACGACGACACCGTGAAGCTGCTCTCCATGGCCGGTCTGAGCGGCAAAGCGGACGCGCCCGCCGGTGGTGGAGGCGGGTGCTGCGGCGGCGGCTGCTGCAGCTGACCGACGTCGACGCGCGACCGGCGGCCTAGGACAAGTCCGGCACAAGCCAGGACGAGCCCAGGCCGCCCGCCGCGATCATCAGCACCATCAGCACTATTCAGCACCCCGGGCCCGACCCGCGACTCAGCCGGCCGGTTCCTTCTCCAGCAGCACCTCGGCCACCTTCTTGCCCTGGTCGCAGATGGCGCCGAAGCGCGCCGAGCCGTCGATCACGATGATCCCCAGCCCACCACCGGCGTAGTCCATCACCAACACGCACGACGGCTGCACGGACGTGTCCGTCGTCCGGTCGAAGTAGGTCACCTTCCGGTCACCCAGGTCGAACTCGCCGTTGCTCTGCTCCAGCGTGATCGCCCGCCCCTCGCGGAACCGCAGGGTCACGCCCACGTCCAGCGAGTCGACCGACGTCTGCCACTTGCACGACTGGTCGAACGACGAGTCGTAACCGGTCTCCGTCGGCTCGGCGTCCTTGTCCGGCACGTCGTAGGGCAGGTCCTTCCACCCCATCAACGCGCAGATGTCGCCGACGTCCCCGGTCGGCTCGTCGGACGGGTCCGCGGACCCCGTCGGCGTGCGCGGCGCCGACGTGAACGGCGGGTCGACGTCGAGCACCTGCTCCGCCACCGGGGTGCCGTTGACCGTGTACGCGCAGGCGCTCGTCAGACCGAACGCCGCCACCAGGAGCGAGATCACCACACGCCGCATGGTGACCACGATGCCAAACGCCGAAACCCGACACGCCATCAGCCCGCTCAACGAAGCCCTCAGGCCACGTAGTCGCGGAAACCCTTGCCGGTCTTGCGGCCCAGCCGCCCGGCCTTCACCAGGTGCTCCAGCAGCGGCGCGGGCGAGAAACCCGCCTCGCGGAACTCCAGGTACAGGCTCCGCTCGATGGCCAGCGACACGTCGAGCCCGACCACGTCGAGCAGCTCGAACGGCCCCATCGGCAACGAGCAGCCGACCTTCATCGCGTTGTCGATGTCGTCGGCCGACGCGTAGTGCGCCTCCAGCATCTTCACCGCGTCGTTCAGGTACGGGAACAGCAGCGCGTTCACGATGAACCCGGCGCGGTCGCCGCAGTGCACCGGCACCTTGCCCAGGTCGAGGCACACCCGTCGGGCCGTGGCGACGACGTCGGCGGACGTCGAGATCGTCTCCACGACCTCGACCAGCTTCATCACCTGCGCCGGGTTGAAGAAGTGCAGCCCGACCACGTCACCGGGACGCGCGGTCGCCGCGGCGCACTCGATCACCGGCAGCGAGGACGTCGTGGTGGCCAGCACCGCACCCGGCTTGCACACCTCGTCCAGCGCCTCGAACACCGCCTTCTTGATCGACAGCTCCTCGGCCACCGCCTCGACCACCAGGTCGCAGTCGGCCAGGCCCGCGAAGTCGACCACCGGCGTCACCCTGGCCAGCGCGGCGTCCCGGTCCTCCGCCGACAACCGGCCCCGCGAGACGGCCTTCTCCAACGACTTCCGCACCTTGCCGACCGCCGCGGCGGCCTTCTCCTCCGACCGCGCCCGCAGCACGACGTCGTACCCGCGCTTGGCGAACACCTCGACGATCCCGGTGGCCATGGTGCCGGTGCCGATCACGCCGACCCGCTGCACCTCGCGCGCGGCGTCGTCCTCGGCCGAGGCGACCGGCGTGAGCACGTCCGGCACGACCACCGGCGAGTCCGGCCCGTCGTAGGTGTAGAAGCCGCGCCCGCTCTTGCGCCCCAGCAGCCCCGCCGTGATCATCTGCTTCAGCAACGGCGCCGGCGCGTGCAGCCGGTTGCGGGACTGGTGGTACATCGTGTCGAGGATCTCGTAGGCCGTGTCCAGCCCGATGAGGTCGAGCACCGCCAGCGGACCCATGGGGTAGCCGCACCCGTACCGCATGGCCGCGTCGAGGTCTTCCCTTGTCGCGTAACGGGTTTCGTACATCCGCACCGCGTGGTTGAGGTACCCGAACAGCAGCGCGTTGGCGATGAACCCGGCCCGGTCCCCGATGACGACCGGCGTCTTGCCCAGCCCTTCGGCGAACGCGACCACATCGGTCACCACGTCCGGCTCGGTGACGACCGTGCGGATCACCTCGACGAGCTTCAGCACCGGCGCGGGGTTGAAGAAGTGCAGGCCGACGACCTTGCCCGGCCGTCCGGTGTGGACACCGATCTCGGTGATCGACAGCGCGGACGTGTTCGACGCGAAAACCGTGTCCGGGCCGCAGATCCGGTCCAGCTCCGCGAACACGGCGGCCTTCAGCTCCATCCGCTCCGGCACCGCCTCGATCACCAGGTCGACGCCGGCCAGCGCGTCCAACGACGTGGCATAGGAGATGCGGCCCAGCGTCGCGTCGCGCTCGTCCGACGACAACTTGCCGCCCGCCACCGCGCGGTCCGTCGAGTGGTCCAGGTGGCCGCGGCCGCGAGCCAGGCCCGCGTCGTCCACGTCGACCGCCACCACAGTGATGCCGGTCCGGGCGAGGACTTCGGCGATACCGGCGCCCATCGTGCCGAGACCGACGACACCGACCGTGTTGAACTGGCGCGTCACTGTTGACCTCCCACTCACCGGAGTGGCTACCGGACGGTAACTTGACCGCGACTATCCCACGGTCGTCACGCGTCGTGAGCGTGAGCTTCACCATCCGTATCGAGCAAGTAAATCGGTCCAGGCACGGCTCACTCGTCGAACCGCCTGGCGGCGAGTTCCTCCACCCGCCGCACGGCTTCCGACGCGTCGACGCCCGAAGCCACGACCTCCACCCGCGCACCGCCCGGCGCGCCGAGCCCCATCAACGCCAGCACGCTCTTGGCGTCCGCCGACTCGTCCCCGAACCGCACCACCACCGACGCGTCCAGCGAATCCAGCGCCCGCACCACCAACGCCGCCGGCCGCGCGTGCAGCCCCACCGAGTTCGTCAGCTCCACGTCGGCCCGCACCACGTCCCCGTCCACCACCGACGCCGCCGAAACGGCCCCGGCGGACGACGCGGCCGCGGCCACCTCCGTCAACCCCGCCCCGCCCTGCGCCCGGACAGCCGCCGCCACCGCCCCTTCGACCAACGGCGCGTCGACCACGACGACCGACCCTTCCGCCTCCTCAGCGGCCATGTCGGCCACCATCTTCGCGCTGCCGAGATCAAACAGAACGACCACCCCAGAGCCGGAATCGGCCCGCGCGATGGCTTCGCCGACCGCCACGTAGTCCGTGCCCAACCCACCCGTCCCATCGCCACCGGACGGCACGATCGCCACCGACGGCGCCATCTGCCCGGCCAACTCCGCCACCCCTTCGGCCAGCCGACGGCTGTGCGACACCACGACGAGCCCGATCACCGCGCCCTCCCCGCCAACGTCCGCAACAACAACGCCGTCGACCGCGCACCCGGATCGAGGTGCCCCGCGCTGCGCTCGCCCAGGTACGACGCCCGCCCCTTCCGCGCCACCATCGGCACGGTCGAGTCGGCGCCCAGCTCAGCCGCGTCGGCCGCCGCGCTCAGGACCTCCGCCACCCCGCCACCGGTCACCGCCACGGATTCCGCGGCCGCCACCGCGGGCGTCAGCGCGTCCACCATCGTCTTGTCGCCCAGAGCCGCCTTGCCCCGCGCCCCCCCCCCCCCCAACGCCGCCCGCAACGCCGCCGCCACCGCCGTGCCGTCCACCGAGGCCACATCGCCCACCGACGTGGCCGCGCGCAGGAACGCAGTCCCGTACAACGGGCCCGCCGCCCCACCGACCGTGGAGATCAACGTCGTGGCCGCCAGCCTCAACACCCCGCCGGGCGACGACGGCACCTCGTCCAATTTGGACTCCAACGCCCTGAGCCCGCGGGCGAGGTTCTCGCCGTGGTCCCCGTCGCCGATCTCGCGGTCCAACCGGTTCAGCTCCTCGCGGTGCTCGACCACGACCGCCGCCACCGTCCGCATCGCCCCCGCGACCGACTCCGCCGTGCAGTCCATCAGACGCCCCACCGCAGCGCCGCGGTGTGCACGGGCGCGTCCCACAACTCGATCATCTCGTCGTCCAGCTTCAACAACGTCAAGCTCATGCCCTGCATCTCCAAACTGGTGATGTACGGCCCGACCAGCCGCCGTTCCACGACAACCCCGCGTTCCACCAACAACCGCTCCGCGATCCCGTGCGCCAAGTACAACTCGATCAGCGGCGTGCCGCCCATCGAGTTCGTGAACAGCAGCACCCGGTCGCCCTCGGCCAGCGGCAGGTCCTCCAAGATCGGGTCGAGCAGGGCCCGCACCATGTCATCCGCGGACCCCACGGCCACCCGCCGCCGTCCCGGCTCACCGTGGATGCCGATCCCCAGCTCCATCTCGTCGTCGGCCAGCGTGAACGACGGCTCGCCCGCGTGCGGCACCGTGCAGGCGGTCAACGCCAACCCCATCGACCGCACCTGCCCGACGACCCGCCGGGCCAACGCCTCGCAGCCGTCCAGGTCGACCCCGCGTTCCGCCGCGGCGCCGACGATCTTCTCCAGCAGCACCGTGCCGCCGACACCACGCCGTCCCGCCGTGTACAGCGAGTCCTTCACCGCGACGTCGTCATCGATCACGACGGTCCGCACGTCCACGCCCTCAGCCGCCGCCAACTCGGCCGCGGTCTCGAAGTTCAGCACGTCACCCGTGTAGTTCTTCACGATCAACAACGCGCCCGCGCCACCATCGGTGTGCGCCACGGCCGCCGCCACCTGATCGGGCGTGGGCGACGTGAACACCGCGCCGGGACAGGCCGCGTCGAGCATCCCCCGCCCGACGAAACCCCCGTGCAGCGGCTCGTGCCCGGAACCCCCGCCCGAGATCACGGCCACCTTCCGCGACACCGGCGCGTCCGCCCTCAGCACCACCGCCGGGTCGTACCGGACCTCCAGCAGGTCGGCGTGCGCGAGCGCCATCCCGCGCAACGCGTCGACCACCACGGTCGCCGGATCGTTGATGATCTTCTTCACGGAGGGACCTCCCGATCGACGCTGATCAGCCCATTACTACTCCACCGCGCGCGGCGCCGAAAGCGGAAGCTACGGTGAGGCAACCCTAAGAACAGCAGGTCAGTGACCTGGAGTAGTGGAGGAACCCCGGAGTGTCGAACACCAGGATCGCGGCCCTGCTGGCAGCCGCCCTCACCCTCGCCGCGTGCGGCCAGACCGAGACACCCACCGACAAGCCCGCCGTGGCCCAAGGCGGCTCCGAGTTCGGCAAGGCAGGAGAGAAGAGCGCCGGCTTCGGCACCGACGCCCAGCCCGGCCAGTTCCCCCGCACGATCAAGCACGCCATGGGCGAGACGGTGATCGAGAAGCGCCCGGAACGCGTCGTCGTCCTCGACGGCGGCGAGCTGGACAACGTGGTCGCCCTGGGCGTCAAGCCGGTCGGCGTCGCCTACCCGGACGGCGCGCCCACGATGCCCAGCTACATCGGCGACAAGGCGGGGAACCCGGAGAACGTCGGCGGCATCACGAGCCTCAACCTGGAGACGATCGCCAAGCTCCAGCCCGACCTCATCATCGGCTCCCAACTGCGCGCCGAACAGCAGTACCCGAAGCTCTCGGAGATCGCCCCGACCGTCTTCGCCGCCCGTCCGGGCTACACGTGGAAGGAGAACTTCCGCCTGAACGCCGCCGCCCTGGACCGCTCCACCGAGGCCGAGAAGCTCATCAGCGACTACGAGACCCACGCCAAGCAGGTCGGCGCGAACATCGAGTCCAAGACGGGCAAGCGCCCCACCGTCACCATGCTCCGCTTCCTGCCGGGCAAGAACAGGCTCTACGCCAAGAAGAGCTTCATCGGCACGATCCTGATCGACGCGGGCATCCCCCAACCCCCGGCCAGCCAGGCGGACGACCTCGCCGTCGAGATCAGCACCGAACAAATCGCCCAAGCCGACGCCGACTGGATCCTCATCGGCACCTACGGCGACCAAACCAAAACCGCACAACAACAAGTCCTGGCCGGCCCCCTCTGGCAAACCCTGACCGCCGTCAAGTCCGGCCACGCCAAACCAGTCAGCGACGAAACCTGGTTCCTCGGCCTAGGCGTCCTCGCCGCCGAAGAAGTCCTCACCGACCTGGAACAAACCCTCACCAACTAACCCACCAACCCACCCCCATACCTCGCTGGCTCCCTCACCCAACTGCCGCACATCGGACCCGCCACACCACCGCTGAGGCCCGATTTGACATGGGTTCGGGTGCCTTAGGCTGGTCGAAGCCGGGCAGGCTTGGCGGACGCTCTTCCCGCCAGGCCTGCCCGGCTTTGGCCTGCGCCCGTAAGGGCCCCATGTCAAATCGAGCCGGACTCACCACCGCGCCTAACCCAGAGCACCTGAGCGTTGAACTCACACGTCCTGAACGTAGGACTCTCGCACCGCGAACGTAGGACTCTCGCGCCCTCAACGTTCGACACGCACGACCTGAACGTTCGACACGCCCGTTCTGAACGTTCGACACGCCCGTTCTGAACGTTCGACACGCCCGTTCTGAACGTTCGACACGCCCGTTCTGAACGTAGGACACGCGCGTTCTGAACGTAGGACACGCGCGACCTGAGCGTTCGACACACGCGCGGGGGTCAGCGGCCGTAGAGGACGCGGACCAGCCGCACCACGTGGCGAATCGTCCGAGACCCGCGGTCGTACGTCATCGGGTTCAGCAAAGCCCCGAACCGCTTCCGCGTCACCGCGTGCGCGTAAGTGAACTCCCGCAACCCGTCATCCCCGTGAATCCGCCCGAACCCCGAATCCCCGACCCCGCCGAACGGCAACCCGGGCACCGACGCGAAGGCCAGCACGGAGTTGACCGACACCATCCCGCACCGCAGCTTGTCCGCCAACTCCTCACCCCGGTTCCGCGAGTACACCGACGCACCCAGCCCGTAAGCCAACGAGTTGGCCCGCCGCACGGCCTCGTCCGCGTCCGCGACCCGCGTGACCACCAGCGTGGGCCCGAACGTCTCCTCCGTCACCGCGGTCGAGTCGTCGGGCACGTCCACCAGCACCACCGGCTCGACGTACGGCGGCCGGATCGACTCCAGCCCGCCCACGACCGCCCGCCCGCCGCGCTCCAACGCGTCGGCCACGTGCGACTGGATCACGTCCACCTGCTTGGGCATGGTGATCGGCCCGAAGTGGGCGTCGGCCTCGCCGCCGGGCCGCAACTTCTTCGCCTTCTCCACCACCAGCCCGATGAACTCGTCGTACACCGCGTCCGCGACGTACACCCGCTCGACGCCGGCGCACGTCTGCCCGGAGTTGAAGATCCCGCCCCACACCGCACCGTCCGCCGCCGCGCGGACGTCCGCGTCCTCGGCCACGATCAGCGGGTCCTTGCCGCCGCACTCCACCAACACCGGCGTCAACGACGCGGCACACGCCGCCATCACCTTCTTGCCCGTCGCCGTCGACCCGGTGAACGCCAGCTTGTCGACGCCCGAGGCGCACAACGCCGCCCCGGTCTCGCCGAACCCGGTGACCACCTGCAGCACCGGGAACTCCGGCACCACCTCGCCGAACGTCGACGCCAGGAACACCCCGACCCCCGGCGTGAACTCCGACGGCTTGAACACCACCGCGTTCCCCGCCGCCAACGCGTACGCGATCGAACCCATCGGCGTGAACGCCGGGTAGTTCCACGGCCCGATCACGCCGACCACGCCCAGCGGCCGGTACTCCAAGCTCGCCGCGTGGTTGTACATCAGCATGCCCGGCGAGACCTTGCGCTTGCCCAGCACCTTCGGCGCGTGCTTCGCCGCCCAGTGCAGGTGGTCGATGACCAGCGCCAGCTCGGTCCGCGCGTCGTCAGCGGACTTCCCGGTCTCCGCGCTGATCAGCACCTGGAACTCGTCCAGCCGCTTGAGCAGCAGCTTGCGCCACGCGTCCAACCGCGCCCGCCTGCCGTCGAACCCCAACTCCGCCCAGAACACCGCGGCGTCGCGAGCGACCCGCACGGCCTCGCGGACGTCGTCCTCCGACGCCACCACGTGGTGGTCGACGACCTCACCCGTACGGGGGTCGAGGGAGGCGAACCGGCGCTGCCCGTCGTCGGCCCGCGCCGGAGTGGTGGGAACGGTCTGCGTCATCGGACCCTCCAAGCGCAAGCACGAACACGGGTGTTACTCGACAGTAACGGGTAACAGGGGGTGATGTCAGCCCCCGTTCAGCCCTTCGGGATCTTGCCGATGATCGTCTTGGCGAACGTCACGGCGGTCGCGCAGCGGTCGAACTCGGACGCCTTCGGCGCGGCCGACTTGATCTGGACGATCTCGCCCTCCTTGTCCGATCCCACCAGCTGCACCCACTTGACCTCGCACGACGGGAACGACGTGCTGCTGGACACCTGGTAGCCGACCACACCGCCACCGAGGTCGACCTCGGTCTGCTTGTCGTCGAACGAGCGGTCGTCGGGGATGTAGGTCTCGCGGAACGCCAGCGTCAGCTCGCGGTCGTCGCCGACCCAGGCGCAGTTGTGCAGCCCGTACGGGTACACACGGTAATCGGCGCCCGCCGCCGCGTCGACCGCCGCCTTGTCCGGCATGGCGCACGGGTCGAGCGTGATCAGCGAGCCCTTGGCGGGCGTCCGGGTCGCCGAACGCTCCTTGATCTGCTTGACCACCGCCTCGGCCATCTCACGCCCCGGCGCGCACGCGTCGCCGTCCTCGTACCCGATCTGCACGGTGAGGCCCAGCCCGGGCTCCTCCTGCGTGATGACCGAGACGAAGCACGCGCTGTTGTCCAGCACCTGCTCGTAGCTGCGCAGGCCGGCGAGCTGCTTGTCCGCCTTCTTCAGCTCGGTGGTCATGGTCTGGCCGACCTCGACGGTGACCGCCAGGTCCTTGCCGCCCTTGTCCTTCATGAAGTTCGAGCACCGGCTGAACCCGCTGCGCGACCGGTCGCCGGGCGTGCCGAACCGCTTCAGCACGTCCTCGTCCAGCAGCTCGCACGGGTCGGTGAGCCGCAGCTTGTCCGCGGCGAACGCGGGGTCGACCGGCCGACCGTCCGAGGGTGGCGGCGGCTTCTCGCTCGACCCGCTCGGGTCGGAGACGTTCTCGGCTTCGGCCGGGATCGTGGTGCGCGGGAACTTCTGCTTGGCGAGATCCGCCCCGGCACAGCCGGCCAGCAGCAGGATCAAGCTCAACACGGCGACGAGACGGGGCACGTGGTGCACGGTAGCGACCGAGTGCTCCATTCGTGGCACGAACCCTGTGTCCGTCCTCACGACGGCCTTCGGGAACGATTCAGAAGATCGACGCGCTGACCCTGGTGACACCGGAACCAACCCGACGAGAGGACCACCACCACATGCGCACCCGCATCCGCCGCGCCGTCCGCTGGCTCGACACCTGGACGGTCGAGGCCTTCAACCCGGTCGCCTTCAACCCGGTCCACCCGAAGCGCTGACGGGGCTTCACCCCTCCGTGCCCGACGGCTGCCCGGTCGGCAGGTCGGGCGTGTCAGGCACGTCGGGCACGATGACCGGCCGCAGGGTCGCCCACACCGCGAACAGCGCCGCCAGCACGACCATGCCGATGCCGGTCCACAGGTTGATGTTGAGCCCGTCCGCCTTGGCCAGGTCGGCCTCCTCGGTGAAGCCGAGCCCGACCACCAGCAGCACCACGCCGTAGATGGCGAACAGCACCGCGATCACCAGTCGCAGGTCGAACAGACCGGCCTTGCGCGCCACGACGACCTCCCTCAGCCGAAGACGATGTTGAGCACGGCGGTCAGGACCAGCACCCCGATGCCGAGCAGCAGCGGCGAGCGGTACCACCCGGCGTCCTCGCCCGTGGTCGAGTGCCTGCGGTCCTCCTTGGGCGTCAGGCTGTAGACCAGCCCGACCAGCCGCTCCTCCGGCACCGGCCGGGTGAACGTGGTCACCACGACGCTGACCACGATGTCCACCGCGAACGCCACGCCCGCGCCGAGGAAGCTCGCGCCCTGCCCCGGCAGGTCGAGCACGCCGGTCTCGGCGAGCACGAACACCGCCACCGCGCCGAGCGTGCCCGCGACCAGGCCCGCCCAGCCCGCCGCCGCCGACATCCGCTTCCAGAACATGGCCAGGATGAACGTGGCGAACAACGGCGCGTTGAAGAACGAGAACAGCGCCTGGATGTAGTCCATGATGTTGCCGTAACCGGCGGCGAGGAACGCGGTGCCGATGGCGACCACCGTGCCGCCGATCGTGGCCAGCCGCCCGACCCGCAGGTAGTACTCGTCCGGGCGGTCCTTGCGCACGTAGTCCTGCCACAGGTCGTACGTGAACACCGTGTTGAACGACGACACGTTCGCCGCGACACCCGCCATGAACGACGCCAGCAGCCCCGTGATCGCGATGCCGAGCATGCCGTTGGGCAGCAGCTCGCCGATCAGCGCGGGCAGCGCGTTGTTGTAGACGACGCCGCTCTCCTCGCCGGCCTTGAGCGCGGCCATCTCCGGCACGACCAGCGCGGCGATGATGCCCGGGATGATGATCACGAACGGGATCAGCATCTTCGGGTACGCGCCGATGATCGGCGTGCGCCGGGCGGCCGACATGCTCTTGGCCGACAGCGCGCGCTGCACCTCGGCGAAGTTCGTCGTCCAGTACCCGAACGACAGCACGAAACCCAGGCCGAACACGATGCCGATCACGCTGAGCACCGGGTTCTGGATGCCGGTCAACTCCGTCGCCGGCCACGCCGACAGCTGCTCCGCGCCACCGGGACCGCCGGTGACCTTCTCGACCAGCCCGTCCCACCCGCCGACCTTGTGCAGGCCGACGATCGTCAGCGGCAGCAGCGCGGCGACGATCACGAAGAACTGCAGCACCTCGTTGTAGATGGCCGCGGACAGGCCGCCCAGCGCCGTGTACGTCAGCACGATCGCCGCGGCGATGACCACCGACAGCGGGATCGGCCAGCCGAGCATCAGGTTCAGCAGGAACGCCAGCGCGTACAGGTTCACGCCCGCGATCAGCACCTGGGCGACGGCGAAGCTGATCGCGTTGACCAGGTGCGCGCCCTTGCCGAAGCGGCGGCGCAGGAACTCGGGGACGCTGCGGACCTTCGAGCCGTAGTAGAACGGCATCATCACCAGGCCGAGGAACACCATGGCCGGGATCGCGCCGATCCAGTAGTAGTGCACCGTCGCCATGCCGTACTGCGCGCCGTTGGCCGCCATGCCGAGCAGCTCGATCGCGCCGAGGTTGGCGGAGATGAACGCCAGCCCCGTCACCCACGCGGGCAACGAGCGGCCGGAGAGCAGGAAGTCCAGGCTGGACGAGACGGATCTGCGGGCCAGGAAGCCGATCCCGAGGACGAACACGAAGTAGACCGCCAGCAAGGTGTAGTCCAACGGACCGGCGTCCAGCCTGAGGTCCACCTGGGCCAGTACGGGCACCTCCGCCCACCTCCCTGATCCGAACAGCCCCGAACACCGCCGCGCACGACCACGCAGGACCGCGCACCACCGCACAGCCGATCAAGCCGACGGTAGTGCACCTCGGTGCGCTCCGCCGGTTTGAACTACCCCGCGCTAAACCTCAGGTGGACGCGTCAGCGGGTGAGGACGAACCGGGTCTCGGCGGAGACGGGACCGGAGGTGGCGCCGATGGCGAACCGGGTGCCGGGCGCGGCATCGCCGAACGACTCGGGCACCCGGACGGGGACCTCGGCGAACCGCCCGACCGCGTCCGCGGTGGTGTCGCCGACCGGTCGGCCGTGGAAGGTGAAGACCACCCGACCGTGTGCGGGAAAGCCCTCACCGCTGAGCCGGACTTCGCCACCGGCCTGACCGGCGACGGGATGTGCCGCGAGGTGCGCGGCGGAAGGGGGCGCGGCGGTGGAGCTGAACGCCGCGACGATCGGTGGCGCCGACAGGGGCGCCTGCGACACACAGCCCGCCACCGCCAGGAGTGCTGACAGCAGAACCGACAAGACCAGGGCGGGAGGGCCGGATCTTCGTCTTCGAGGTCTTCGCACCACGCGCCTCCAGGCCCGTTGACGGGGAAGTCAGCGTATATCGCGAAATCCGCCCTGCCACGCGCCCGAACGGCTTACCGCGTCCCGAGAAGTGCGGACAGGGACAGGCGCCGCCGGCCCGCGCGAAGCGGACCGGCGGCGCCTTGGCACGTCTCCCGGAACGACCTGGACCGACCGGGACCGACCCGGAACGACACCGGACGACGTCAGAACGGCCAGTCGGCGTTCCGACCGCTCTCCAGCAGCGGGATCATCCGGAAGGCTTGGTCGGTGAGCCCGCCGAACGTGTGTCGATCACGGCCGCCGCTTGGCGTGTGGCCGTACCGGTACCCGGCGAGGTTCCACGTGTACAGCGGCACGTCGTCGGGCATCGCCCGGTGCACGTCGCCGTCGCCCACCTGCTCGTCCGTGATGATCACGACCCGGTCGTGCAGCTTGAAGTGCGACCGCACCGCGCGCGCGGTGGCCGTGCCGCCGCTGATGAAGTAGCCGTCGGACTTCCAGCGGTCGACCGCCTTCAGCAGCGACTCGCCCCGGTTGAGCCGGAACGGGCGCGTGCTGTCGGAGTAGGACACCACGTCCGCCCGCTCGCACCGCGACCCGAGCGCGATCCCGAACACCGCCGCCGCGTCCCACCGCATGAGCGTGCCGTCCTTCGAGAACGGCGCGTTCATCGAGTACGACGTGTCGATCAGCACCAGCGTGCGGCCGGGCAGCTCGGGCAGGTTGCCCAGCGAGTGCGTGATCGCCTGCTCCAACGCCCACGCCCACCGCAACGACGGCGCCGCCCGGTACGCCGACAGGAACCGCATGGGCAACTGCCGCGACCGCGCCACCTGCTCGGCGTCGGCCAACCGCGCCGCCACTTCCGCCGCCACCGCGTCCGACACCTCCGCCGCGTCGAAGTTCCGGAGGTTGCGGAGCAGGGCCATGTACCCCATCGACGGGATCAGCGACTCCCACACGTCGGCCGTCAGCGGGCCCTGCAGCCAGCCGGCGACCGATTCCCACGTCATGCCCGCCGCGCGCAGGGTCGCGGCGACGGTGTCGCGGTCTTCGCGGAACAGCGCCCGCCGACGCTCCACCGGCCACGCCAGCAGTTCCGCGCGGGTGCGCAGGACGGCGAGTGACTCGGGCACGTCGTCGGCGCGGTTGTTGCGGCGGTCGAGGGCGTGGGTGAACAGGTCGCCCTGCCAGTCGGCGCGCGGCGACGGGTGGGTCAGGTTCAGCACGTCGCCGAACCGGAAGGCGCGCGCCTCGGAGTCCCACTTCGCCAACGCGCGCTCGTCGTACAGCCGCCGCACCGCGTCACCGATGCCGCGCTTGACCGGCTTCGGCAGCGCGCGACCGTGCCGCGAGGTCCAGTAGGCCAGCAGTTCGCCCGGCTCGTCGGCACGGCGCAGCACCGAGTCGACGACCTGCCGGGACAGGCCGGGCGCACCGGAGTCGAGCCGTGCCTTGACGAAGTGCGCCGCGCCGACGACGGCCGCCGTGCGCATGTTCGCCTCGCCGCGCAGCCACGCCAGGAACCGGGCCGTCCACTCCGGGTCGGCGTCGGTCGTGGCGCGGACCAGCGCGGCGTAGCGGTCGTCCCGCTCGCCCGCGTCCCCGTAGAACGTCCGCTCGCCCACCATGTTGGTGACCGCGAGCAGGAAAAGTTCCGACTTGGGGTTCCGCGCATATCCCGGCGAACCCTCATGGGTGCGCCCGCTCGCCACGGCCTCGGACTTGACCGGGCTGGACACGGCCGCGCGCACGCGACCGAAGTTGAACTTGCTCATTTCCGCCCCTCAATTGCCGAGGGGGAGCGACGACAGGCTCCACACGTGCCCGAGATCAAATCGGTGAAGGTACATTAGGTGCTCTACCACCTGAGCTACACCGGCCAGGGCCGGTGACGGGACTCGAACCCGCGACATCCCCATTATCAGTGGAAGTAACCCTCGCCTGCGCACCGGGCACGTGTGAAGTTGTGTGCTCCCGAGATCCAGACGTCCTGCGGCGTGATTTCACCTGAAGAAGTAGCCGCCGGACTTCGCACCGGGAGTGCGTGGCCCAGAGTAATCGGCGCGCGGGAACGATCAACCGGTTTTCCGGCGGATCCCCCTCGACGCGGCGGCGGTCAGAACAGGCGGAACTCGTCCGACTCGATTCCGCGCAGCGCGTCGTAGTCCAGCACGACGCAGCGGATGCCGCGGTCCTCGGCCAGGGTGCGCGCCTGCGGCTTGATCTGCTGCGCCGCGAACACGCCCCTCACCGGCGCCAGCAGCGGGTCGCGGTTGAGCAGTTCCAGGTAGCGGGTCAGCTGCTCGACGCCGTCGATCTCGCCGCGGCGCTTGATCTCGACCGCCACCGAGCCGCCCTTCGCGTCACGGCACATCAGGTCGACCGGGCCGATCGGGGTCGGGAACTCGCGCCGGACCAGGGTCCAGCCGTCGCCGAGCGTGGTGACGTGCTCGGCCAGCAGCTTCTGCAGGTCCGCTTCGACCCCGTCCTTGACCAGGCCGGGTTCCGGGCCGAGTTCGTGCTTGGAGTCGTGCAGCACCTCGGCCAGGGTGATGATCAGCTTCTCGCCCGCCTTGTTCTGCACGACCCACACGTCCGGGTCCTCGATCAGCCAGCACGGCGGGCTCATCCAGTTCAGCGGCTTGTACGCGCGGTCGTCGGAGTGGATCGACACCGAGCCGTCCGACTTGATCAGCAGCAGCCGCTGCGCCATCGGCAGATGGGCGGTGAGGCGTCCGACGTAGTCGACCTGGCAGCGAGCGATGACGAGGCGCACGGCCGACAGGCTACGGGGTGCGGGCTCCGGCGCACCGGCAGGTACCGCCACGTGGCTGACCTTCGGCTTCCGGTCGGCCACCGGTTTGGTGGTGTACTTCGCATGAGGGCGGCGTGATCGGAACTGGCCCGATCGCGGTCCGGCGGCCCGGAGCATTCGGCACAGGGAGAGTGATCGTGGAGACCCTCGGATCGCGTGAGGTGTACGCGAACCAGTGGATGGTGGTCCGGGAGGACGCCATCGGACGGGCGGACGGGACCACCGGCATCTACGGCGTGGTGGACAAGCCCGACTTCGCGCTGGTGAT
The DNA here is from genome assembly GCF_001280085.1 of Saccharothrix sp. NRRL B-16348. Lineage (GTDB taxonomy): Bacteria > Actinomycetota > Actinomycetes > Mycobacteriales > Pseudonocardiaceae > Actinosynnema. Next base: position 16,008 of record NZ_LGED01000249.1, read on the forward strand.
CCCCATGGACGGCGAGCGGCTGCGGCTGGTCGAGCAGTTCCGCTACCCGATCGGCATGCGGCGCTGGGAGTTCCCGCAGGGCACCGCGCCCGAACGCGCGGACGAGGACCCGCTGGTGCTGGCCGAACGCGAGCTGCGGGAGGAGACGGGGCTGCGGGCGGGCAAGCTGGTGCAGCTCGGCTTGCTGGACGTCGCGCCGGGCATGTCCAGCCAGCGCGGCCGGGTGTTCCTGGCCACCGACCTGCGGGAGGGCTTCCACGAGCGGGAGCACGAGGAGCAGGACATGCGCTCGGCGTGGTTCCCGCGCGCGCAGTTCGAGGCGATGATCGCGCGGGGCGAGATCACCGACGCCCAGTCGATCGCCGCGTACACGCTGCTCCTGCTGCACGAGCACGCGCAACCGTGACCGGACCAGGGACCGGGACCGGGACCGTCGGGATCGCGGAGTTGACCTCCGCCGAGCTGGTGGCGTGCGCGGAGGCGTTGACCGACGTGCTGACTGACGCGGTGGAGGAAGCGGGTGGGGTAGCCGGTCACCTCCCACGCCGCTCGCACGTCGGGTGAGCAGGAGTTCTTGTCCGCTCACCCGGAGGTGTCATGTCCACCGCACACGTCGTCGTCACCGTCCTCGCGATCCTCGCCAACGCCGCGGCCGCCGTCGCCGACTTCGCGAAAGCCGGCTTCGTCCTGGCGAACTCGGCCGAGGTCCGCGTGCCGCACTCGTGGGTGCCCACGTTGGGCGCGTTGAAGGCCGCGGGCGCGGTCGGCCTGCTCCTGGGACTGCTCGGGGCGCACGTCGTCGGGACGGCGGCGGCGATCGGGCTGGTGGTGTTCTTCGTGGGCGCGGTCGGGCTGCACGTGCGGCTCCGGGTGTGGCACAACATCGCCTTCCCCGGCACGTTCCTCGCCCTCGCCGTCGCGTCCCTCGTGCTGGGGGCGGCGAGCTAGCCGTCAGTCGGTCCAGACGGGCGGGCGCTTCTCCAGGAACGACGACATGCCCTCCTTGGCCGCCGCGGTCTGCGACGCCGCCGCCATCACCTCGACCGCGATGGCGTAGGCGTCGGCCTCCGGCCGGTCGAGTTGGGCGTAGAGCGTCTGCTTGCCCAGCGCCTTGCTCGCCCGGCTGCCGCGGGTGGCCCGGCGCATCAGCTCGGCCACGGCGTCGTCCAGCTCAGCGAGCGGCACGACCCGGTTCACCAGGCCCCACTGCTCGGCGGTGCGCGCGTCGACGGTGTCGCCGGTCAGCGCCATCTCCATCAGCCGCTTGCGGCCGACCGCGCGGGCCACCGGCACCGCCGGGGTGTGGCAGAACCAGCCGCCCTTGCCGCCGGGCAGGGCGAACCCGGCCTCCTCCGCGGCCACGGCCAGGTCGCAGGACGCCACCAGCTGGCAGCCCGCCGCCGTGGCCAGGCCGTGCACGCGCGCGATCACGACCTGCGGCACGGACTCGATCGTGCGCATCAGGTCCGTGCACAGCGTCAGCAGCTCGCGCACGCCCTCCAGGTCACGGGCGGACACGTCGGCGAAGTCGTGCCCGGCGGAGAACACCGGCCCCTCGCCCGCGAGCACCACGCCCACCGCGTCCGACGCGGCGACGTCGCGGAACGCGGTCAGCAGCTCCGCCAGGTGCTCGGCGGACAGCGAGTTGCGCCGGGCGGCGCGGTCCATGGTGATCCGCACGACGTCATCCGTGCGGTCGACGCGGATGTGCTGGTATTCGGCCATGTCGCGACGGTAACCGGCCGTGCAACCACTCGCCGGGGGACGTCCGTCCTGGGTGCATGAGACTTCGTCTGTTACCGGTGCTCCTGGGCGCTTCGCTGCTCGTTGGCTGCGCTTCGCAGGCATCGCACACCCTGCCGGTCGACCCCGGCCATCCCGGCACCTCCACCCAGACCGCCACGCCCAACCCGCCGCCGCCGACGGACTTCCCGGTGAACGCCGTCCCCCGCCCGATCGTGCTGTTCCTGCCGAAGCTGGTGACCGTGGAGTGGCGCGGCCTCGGTGAGGAGAAGTTGGCGGTGGGCTACGGCTACCGGTTCACCGGTGTCGAGCCGCCCGCGCCCGCGCCGGCGCCCGTCGTGCTGCCCGACGGCACGACGACGTTCCCGCTGATCGGCGTGCGCGACGCGTTGACCGCGATGTCCGCGGACGCCCGCGAGGGTGAGCCGCTGGAGTTGGTGAACGCCGAGCTGGGCAAGGCGGTGTTCAACACCGACCGCGGTGACCTGGAGCTGCCGGCGTGGCTGTTCCGGTCCTCGTTCGGCAGCGTTTACGCCTGGCCCGCGGTCACGCCCGCGGCGTTCTGGAAGCAGGGTGAGGTCATCGACGGGAGCCACCACGCCAAGACGTCGGACGGCGTGGAGCTGGAGGTGGAGCTGGGCGCGGCCCCGTCGCCTTGCCACCCCGACGAGACCCCTGCCGTCAACGAGCCCGTGGTGACGGAGACCGAGACGTCCGTGGTGATCGGCGTGCGGACGATCGGGACCGTCGGCCAGTGCGCTCGCGCCGCGATCTACCGGTCCCAGTACTACCCCGTGAAGCTGTCGAGGCCGTTGGGCTCGCGGGTGCTGGTGTTCGAGGAGGACAGCACCATCATCCCCGTGACGCGGAACTGACCGGGTCAGGAGGCGGGCACGCGGAACGTGCGGCGGTAGGCGTCGGGGGTCACGCCGAGTTCCGCGCGCAGGCGGCGGCGGAGGTTCGCCGGGGTGCCGAGGCCCGCCCGTTCGGCCACGCGGTGCACCGGCAGGTCCGTGGTCTCCAGCAGGCGCTGGGCCAGCCGGACCCGCTGCACCTGGAGCCAGCGGCCGGGCGTGTTGCCCGTGGCGGCCAGGAACGCCCGGTGGAACGTGCGCTCGCTCATCCCCGCGTGCGCGGCCATCCCGGCCACGCCGACGTCCGACGACAGGCGGTCCACCGCCCAGTCCACAGTGGACGCCAGGCCGGCGCGCTCGGGGCGGTGCGGCAGGGGTGGGTCGACGTACTGGCGCTGGCCTCCCTCCCTCGACGGCGGCATCACCAGGCGGCGGGCCAGGGCGGCGGCCACGTCGGCGCCGTGCGCCCGGCGCACCAGGTGCAGGCACAGGTCCAAGCCGCCGACCACGCCGGCCGACGTCAGCACCTCGTCGTCGGTGAACAGGACGTCCCGCACCACGCGGGCGCGGGGCGCGGCGGCCTCCAGCGCGTCCAACAGCCGCCAATGGGTGGTCGCCGCACGCCCGTCCAGCATCCCCGCCGCCGCCAACGTGAACGCGCCGGAGCACAGCGCCGCCACCGTCCCCGAGAACGACCGCAGCGCGCGCACCGCGGCTGACGGCACCGGCGCGAGCGGATCCACCCGGCCGGGCACCACCACCAGGTCGCAGTCGCGCAGTCCGGACAGGCCGTGCGTCGCCGGGATGACGCCCACCGGCTCCACGGCCGTCGCCACCCGCCCCGGCGCGCACAGCCTCAACGTGAACGGGCCGACACCGGCGTCGACGCGGTCGACGCCCCACACCTCGCTCACCACCGAGATGTCGAACATCCGACTGCCCGCCAGCAGGAGCACACCCACCGTCCGCATGGCAGGATAGTATCCCAACGTGCCAGGTCTGCCACTCCCACCCGGCCCGGTGACCAGCGCAGACTCGACGCCATGACCGACACCGCCCTGATCCTGATCGACGTGCAACGCGGCTTCGACGACCCGTCCTGGGGCAAGCGGAACAACCCCGACGCGGAGGCCAACACCGCCCGTCTCCTCGACGCCTGGACCGGCCCGCTGGTGCTCGTCCGGCACGACTCGACCGAGCCCGGCTCGCCGCTTCGGCCCGGCCAGGACGGCAACCGGTTCAAGCCCGAACTGGACCGCGCCGAGCCCGACCTGGTCTTCGCGAAGGACGTCAACTCCGCGTTCCACGGCGAGGTCGACCTGGACGCGTGGCTCAAGGCACGCGGCATCACCGACATCGTGCTCGCGGGGATCCAGACGAACATGTGCGTCGAGACGACCGCCCGCGTCGGCGGCAACCTCGGCTACCGCGTCAGGGTCGTGCTCGACGCCACGTTCACGTTCGACCTGGAGGGCCTGACCGCCGACGAACTGTCCCGGGCGACCGTCGCCAACCTGCGCGGCGGCGGGTTCGCCGAGATCGTGTCGACCGACGACGTGCTCTAACGGCCGGTCTGGAGACCGTTCCCCTCACGCACCACGGTCACGATCTCGTCCATGATCTGGGTCAGCTCGTAGTCCTTGGGCGTGAAAACCCGGGCCACGCCGCGTTCGCGCAGCTTGTCGGCGTCGTCGGGCGGGACGATCCCCCCGACGACGACCGGCACGTCACCCGCGCCCGCCGCGCGCAGGCCGTCGACCACCGCGGGCACGACCTCCAGGTGCGAGCCGGACAGGATCGACAGGCCGACCACGTGCACGTCCTCCTGCACGGCGGCGGCCACGATCTGCGCGGGTGTGAGCCGGATGCCCTGGTAGACGACCTCGAAGCCGACGTCGCGGGCCCGCACGGCCACCTGCTCGGCGCCGTTGGAGTGGCCGTCGAGGCCGGGTTTGCCGACCAGGATCCGCAGCCGCTCGCCCAGCTCCTCGCCGGTCGCCCGCACGCGCTCGCGCACCCGGCCGATCTCCGCGCCCGCGTCACCGGACGCCGAAGCCGCCGAAACCCCGGTCGGCGCGCGGTACTCGCCGAACGTCTCGCGCAACGCCTGCGACCACTCGCCCGTCGTCACGCCCGCCTTCGCGCACGCGATCGTGGCCTCGACCAGGTTCTGGTCCGTCTTCGCCGCCGCGCGCAGATCGGCCAAAGTGGACTGCACCAGCGCGTCGTCCCGAGAGGACTTCCACGCCCGGACCGCCTCGACGGCGTGCTGCTCCACGACGGGGTCGATCTGCTCGATCGCGTTCGCGCCCTCGGCCTGCAACGGCGACGGCTCGGTGGTGGCGAACTTGTTCACGCCCACCACGACGTCCTCACCGGACTCCACCCGCCGGCGCCGTTCCGCCAACGACGACACCAGCGCCGACTTCATGTAGCCGGACTCGACCGCCGCGACCGCGCCGCCCATCGCCTGCACGCGGTCGATCTCGGCCCGCGCGCCCTCGACGAGCTCGTCCACCTTGGCCTCGACGACGTGCGAGCCGGCGAAGATGTCCTGGTACTCCAGCAAGTCCGTCTCGTAGGCCAGCACCTGCTGCATCCGCAGCGCCCACTGCTGGTCCCACGGCCGGGGCAGGCCGAGCGCCTCGTTCCACGCGGGCAGCTGGATCGCGCGGGCGCGCGCGTCCCGCGACAACGTCACGGCCAGCATCTCCAGCACGATCCGCTGCACGTTGTTCTCCGGCTGCGCCTCGGTCAGCCCGAGCGAGTTCACCTGCACCCCGTACCGGAACCGGCGGTGCTTGGGGTCGGCGATGCCGTACCGGTCGCGGGTGATCTCGTCCCACAGCCGGACGAACGCCCGCATCTTGCACATCTCCTCGACGAACCGCACGCCGGCGTTGACGAAGAAGGACATGCGGGCGACGACCTCGCCGCGCCGTTCCTCGGGCACCTGGCCGGAGTCGAACACCGAGTCCAGCACCGAGATCGCGGTGGACAGCGAGTACGCGATCTCCTGCACGGGCGTCGCGCCCGCCTCCTGCAGGTGGTACGAGCAGATGTTGATCGGGTTCCACTTCGGCACGTTCGACACGGTCCACGCGACCACGTCGGTGATCAGCCGCAGGCTCGGCCCGGGCGGGAACACGTACGTGCCGCGGGACAGGTACTCCTTGATGATGTCGTTCTGCGTCGTGCCCGCGAGCGTGGCGCGGTCCGCGCCGTGCTCCTCGGCGACGCTCACGTACAGCGCGAGCAGCCACATGGCCGTCGCGTTGATGGTCATGGACGTGTTCGCCTCGCCCATCGGGATGCCGTCGAACAGCTGCCGCATGTCGCCGATGTGGCTGACGGGCACGCCGACCTTGCCGACCTCACCCCTGGCCAGCTCGTCGTCCGGGTCGTAGCCGGTCTGCGTGGGGAGGTCGAAGGCGACGGACAGGCCCGTCTGGCCCTTGGCGAGGTTGCGGCGGTACAGCGCGTTGGAGGCGGTGGCGCTGGAGTGGCCCGCGTACGTCCGCATCACCCACGGGCGGTCGCGCTCTCGGTCTGCCGGGTACGGCACAGCAACCCCTGTCTCATGGCCGCTGCTCCGCAGACGGCGGGCGAGGTCGCCTGGAAGTCGACCGTTCGCGCCTGATTTCCCGACGATCGAAAAGCGTGATCGCCGGCAAATGAGTCGCGAACGATCGACGCGACCTCGCGGTCGGGTCTCCTCTGGGGAGGTGGTCCCCCGTAGCGTACTGACGAGTAACACAGCCCGCGCGTGCCGTTGCTCACTGAATCGAAGCTGCGGGAAGATGGACGGCGTGACCACGCTCACCACGTTCCTGCTGCTGGTCATCGTGTTCGGGCTGCTCGCCCTCGTGCTGTTCTGGGCGTTCGGCATCGACCGCCGGGCCGTGCCCGACTACACCGGCGACGACTTCGGCCTGCTGACCGAAGTCACCGCCGTGCCCACCCCCGAAGCCGCGGACGTGCTCGCCAAGCGTTTGCGCGCCGCCCGGATCAAGGTGACGGTGGTGCGCCGCGGCGAGTCGCACCGGCTGCTGGTGTTCCCCGCCGACGCCCCCGACGCCAAGCTCCTGCTGCGCGAAGAGCCCTCCTGACCGGGCGGGTCAGGAGGGCTCTCCGGTGCGGCTGTCCGGTGCGCGGTCGCTCAGCGGTAGGCGTAGCAGTAGCGATTGCGGTCGTCGATGAACTTCATCCGGTCGCGGGTGTTGGGGCCGTAGGACCCGTCGACCGTGGCGCCGATGTTCTTCTGCACCGCCTTCAACGCGGCCTGGGTGCGCGGGCCGAAGCTGCCGTCCGTGTCGAGGTCGCGGACGTACTCGTCCCCGTACGGCGACGCCATCCGGAGACCGCCGTAGCACTTGACCATCGTGGCCTGGAACTGCACCACGATCTTGTAGTTCGCCACCAGGCCGCTGCCGATCAGGCACGTCTGGCTGTTCGCGCTGCTGGCCGGAACCAGGATGATGTTGCTGCCGACGTAGCGCGACACCATCTTCACGCACAGGTCGGTCGCCGCGGACGCCGATCCCCCCGACGCGACCACCCCGGTCACGGCCATGAGCACGGCCGCCACACCCGCGCCGAACCGGCGCAACCCTGAACCCTTCTTCATCCCGATCTCCCCCTTGAACTCAGTAGCCGTAGCAGTAGACGCGGTCCGGCGTCGTGAACTTCATCCGGTCGCGGGTGTTCGGGCCGTAGATGCCGTCCGCGGCGGTGCCGATGTGGCGCTGCACGGCCTTCAACGCGGCCTCGGTGCGCGAGCCGAAGCTGCCGTCGGCGTAGAGGTCGCCCACCTTCTCGTCCGAGTAGGGCGACGCCAGGTTCAACGTCGGGTAGCACCGGCGCATGGTGAACTGGAACCGGGACACGACCGTCGCGTTCGCCGCGTAGTCGCGGCCGATCTGGCAGAAGGCGCTGCCCTTGGTCGTCGGCACGACGATCGTGCGACCCGATCGCACCATCTCCGTCATCGCGGTGCACCGAGGCGCCTCCGCGGCCGACGCCGGCGTGGAGAACGCGATGGCCGCCGCACCCACGGTCAGGGCGACCAGGCCGAGCGCCCTCCCGCGCCGGCCCCGCCCGCCGAACAATTCCCTCATGTGTCTTCCCCCTGAAGTCGGCCAACGTGCACCGACTCTAGGGAAACCGCTGCTCAGGCGGTGTCCGGCGAACACCCGACACCGGGTGAGGTGAATCAGGCGCTGACGCGCTCCACGGTGGCGCCGAGCTTGCGCAGGTTCTCCACGAAGCCCGGGTAGCCGCGCTCGATGTGGAAGATCTCGTACACCTCGGTCGCGCCGTCCGCGCACAGCCCGGCCAGCACCAGCCCCGCGCCCGCGCGGATGTCCGACGCCCACACCGGCGCGCTGGACAGCCGCTCCACGCCACGCACCACCGCGTGGTGGCCGTCGGTGCGCGCGTCCGCGCCCAGCCGCACCATCTCCTCGATGAACCGGAACCGGGCCTCGAACAGGTTCTCGGTGATCATCGACGTGCCGTCGGACACGCTCGACAGCGCGATCGCGAACGGCTGCAGGTCGGTGGCGAAACCGGGGTACGGCAGCGTCACGAAGTCCACCGACCGCGGCCGGTCGGTCTGCACCACGCGGAAGCCGTCGTCGAGCGTCGTCACGTCCGCGCCCGCCATCCGCAGCTTCTCCAGCACCAGGTCGAGGTGGTGCGGGTCCACGCCGCGCACGGTGATGTCACCGCGGGTCATGACGGCGGCGAACGCCCAGGTGGCGCCGACGATCCGGTCGCCGATCACCCGGTGCTCGGTCGGCTGCAGCGACTCCACGCCGTGCACGGTGAGCGTGGACGTGCCCGCGCCCTCGATCTTCGCGCCCATCTGCTGCAGCATCACGCAGATGTCCACGATCTCCGGCTCGCGGGCGGCGTTGTCGATGACCGTGGTGCCGTTGGCCAGCACCGCCGCCATCAGGATGTTCTCCGTCGCGCCCACGCTGGGGAAGTCGAGCCAGATCTGCGCGCCGTGCAGCCCCTCGGCCTCGGCGATCACGCAGCCGTGCTCGATCTCGCTGTGCGCGCCGAGCTTGCGCAGGCCGTTCTGGTGCATGTCCAGCGGCCGGTTGCCGATCGCGTCGCCACCGGGCAGCGCGACGACGGCCCGCTTGCACCGGCCCACCAGGGGACCGAGCACGCACACGGACGCGCGCAGCTTGCCCATCGCCTCGGAGTCGGCGCGGTGGTTGAGCTCCTTCGGCGTGGTGATCGTGACGACCCGGCCCTCGATCGCCACCTCGCAGCCCAGGCTGCGCAGGACGTCCGCCATCAGCGGCACGTCGAGGATCTCCGGGCAGTTGGTGATGGTGGTGGTGCCCTCGGCCAGCAGTGCCGCCGCCATCAGCTTGAGCACGCTGTTCTTCGCGCCTACGACGGCGACCTCGCCGACGAGCCGTCCACCGCCATGAACCCGGAAGTGCTCACTCACGTAAGGAACTCCTTGCTCGTTGTGCCGCAATCCTACGTACGGTCTGAATCGTGCCCGTCCGTGGTGGGCCACCGCCGTGTCGCGCGGTGTCTACAGTGCTTCGCATGGCCGTGCACCTGACGAAGATCTACACCCGTGTCGGCGACGACGGGACCACCGGCCTCGGCGACTTCTCCCGGGTGCCCAAGACATCGCCCCGCATCACGGCGTACGCCGACGTGGACGAGACCAACGCCGCGCTCGGCGTCGCACTGGCGCTCGGTGCGCTGGAACCCGATGTCGCCGACGTGGTGCGGCAGGTCCAGAACGACCTGTTCGACGTCGGCGCGGACCTCTGCACGCCCATCGTGCCCGACCCCAAGTACCCGCCGCTGCGGGTCACCCAGGCCTACGTGGACCGGCTCGAGTCGTGGTGCGATGCGTTCAACTCCCGGTTGGGCAAGCTGGAGTCGTTCATCCTCAACGGTGGCACACCGGGCGCGGCGCTGCTGCACCAGGCCCGCACGATCGCCCGGCGGGCCGAGCGGGGCGCGTGGGCGTTGATCGAGGTCGAGGCCGAGCAGACGAACGCGCTGACCGCGAAGTACCTGAACCGGCTGTCCGACCTGCTGTTCATCCTGGCCAGGGTCGCCAACCCGGACGGCGACGTGCTCTGGCAGCCGGGCGCGAACGCCTGACCTCCGACGGTGGCACTTCCTGTTTTTGAAGCTTAGACTTCAAAAACAGGAAGTACGCCTACCGGGAGGTCGCCCATGACCACTCACGTCCTCGTCCACGGCGCGTGGCACGGCGGTTGGGCCTGGGAGCGGGTCACGCCCCTGCTCACGGCGGCCGGCGCGCACGTCGTCACGCCCGACCTCACGCACGACCGCGACGTCGGCCTGTCCGACCACGTCGACGAGGTGGTGGCCGTGATCGACGCCGTCACCGACCCGGACCTGGTGCTGGTCGGCCACAGCTACGCGGGCCTGGTGGTCCGGCAGGCGGCCGACCGGCGGTCCGACCGGGTGGCCCACCTCGTCCTGGTCGACGGCTGGGCCGGGCCGGACGGCGCGAGCCTGACCGACCTGGCCCCGGACCGGTTCACCGCCTGGGTCACCGCCGCCGCGAACGCCGACGGCCTGATCCCGCCGCCCGCGCCGGCGTCGTTCGGCATCACCGACCCCGACGACGCGCAGTGGCTCGAACGGCGGCTGCACCCCCACTCGCTGCGGACGTTCACCGAGCCGACCCGCCTCACCGGCGCGGTCGACCGCATCCCCGGCACGGGCGTGCACTGCGTGCCGGAGACGTTCCCGTTCGCCCGGTTCGCCGCCGACCTCGGCTACCGGGCGGTGCCGGTCGACGGGCCGCACAACGTGCCGCTGACCGACCCGAAGAGCATCGCCGACGTGCTGCTGGGCGTCGGGAGCAGGGAGGCGACGACCCTAGGATGAGCCGGTGGACCAGCGGACGTACAACCAGTACTGCGCCACCGCGCGGACGCTCGACCTCGTCGGCGAGCGCTGGACGCTCCTGCTGATCCGCGAACTGCTGACCGGGCCGAAGCGGTTCGGCGACCTCCAGGGCAGCCTGCGCGGCCTGGGCACCGGGCTGCTGGCGGCCCGGCTGAAGCACCTCGAACGGGAAGGCCTCGCGCACAAGGTCACGCTGCCCGCGCCGGCCCGGACCCCGGCCTACGCCCTCACCGAGGCGGGCCGGGAACTCGGGCCGGCCGTGTTCGCCCTGGCCCGCTGGGGCACGAAGTGGGCCATGGGCGAACGGCGGCCGGGCGAGGCGTTCCACCCCGGCTGGGCCGTGCTGGCGATGGAGGCGTTCTTCGACCCGGAGGCCGCCGCGGGCGTGCGGGCCGGCTACGAGTTCCGGGTCGGCGAGCACGTGTTCCACGTCCGCGTGGACGACGGCACGGTCGACGCCGGGCACGGCCCCGCCGAGCACCCCGACGCGGTGATCGAGACCGACGAGGACGTCTTCGCCGCGCTGGCGGACGGCCGGTCGAGCCTGGCGGACCAGATCGCGTCCGGCGCCGCCTCGGCCTCCGGCGACCAGGACGCCCTGCGCCGGCTGGGCGCCCTGTTCCGCCGGCCGAGCCCCGCCGTGCGCGTGCCCGGTCAGGGCGCGTAGACCACCTTCTCGGCGCCGATGCGCCGCATCCGCTCGACGCCCCACTCGCCCAGCGGGGCGAGCGCCTCGTTCAGCGACACCCCGTCCTCGGTCAGCGCGTACTCCACCCGCGGCGGCACCTCGGGGAACACCTCGCGGTGCACGAGGCCGTCCTCCTCCAGCTCGCGCAACTGCTGGACCAGCATCTTCTCGCTCACGCCCGGCAGGCCGCGGCGCAGCTGGGCGAACCGCCGCACGCCGTGCTCCGCCAGCTCCCACAGGATCAGCGACTTCCACTTCCCGGACACCACGTCCATCGCGGCGTCGATGCCGCAGAAGTAGGGACCACGTCGAGCCGCCATCGACCCTCCCGGAGGGGTGCTCACCAAAAGGTGGGTACTGCACAAAATAGTCCGTACTGGTCAACCGTAACGGTACGGGCGACGATCTTGGCATGACAACCACGAAGGTGACTGTTCTCGGGCTCGGCGCGATGGGCGCCGCCCTCGCCGCGGCCCTGGTGCGCGCCGGGCACGCCACCACGGTCTGGAACCGTTCGCCCGGCAAGGCCGACACCCTCGTCGACCTGGGCGCCACGGCCGCCGACACCGTCCACGACGCCGTGGCCGCGGCGGACGTGGTGATCGCCTGCCTCTTCGACGCCGACTCGGTCCACGAGGTGCTCGACCCGGTGGCCGACGTGCTCACCGGCCGCACGCTGGTCAACGTCACCACGACCACGCCCGACCAGTCGAGGGAGATCGCCGGCTGGGCGGCGGCGCACGGCGTGACGTACCTCGACGGCGGCATCATGGCCGTGCCGCACATGATCGGGCAGCCCGGCTCGTCCATCCTCTACAGCGGTTCGGCGACCGCGTTCGAGCAGCACCGCCCGCTGCTGGACCTGTGGGGCGAGAGCGCGTACTTCGGCGAGGACGCGGGCCTGGCGTCGCTGTACGACCTGGCCCTGCTCGCCGGCATGTACGTGATGTTCGCCGGTTTCCTGCACGGCGCGGCGATGGTCGCGGGCGCGGGCGTGTCGGCGACCGAGTTCGCCCGGCGGGCCGCGCCGTGGCTGTCCGCGATGACCGGCGGGTTCGCCGGGTTCGCCGCCGTGGTCGACGGTGGCGACTACACCGTGCCGGGGCAGCAGAGCCTGGAGTTCTCCGACCTCGGCGACATGCTCGACGCGAGCGCCGCGCAGGGCATCTCCACGGAGGTGGTCGGCGTGGTGCAGGAGCTGATCCGGCGGCAGGTCGACGCCGGTCACGGCAAGGAGGGCTTCGCCCGGATCTACGAGAGCATCAAGCAGCCCGCCTGACCCCGGCACGAGTGGCGCGCCGTTGGGCCGATCGAGTGCCTTCTCGATCAGATGTTCGACTCTCTGATCGTTCTCCGGTTCACTCGGTCGGGCCGGACGCCGGGGGGCGTCCACTCGACAAGGGGGTATCCCGCCGTGCGCGGAACACGAAGATCCGGACTGGTCGTGGCGATCGCGCTGCTCGGCCTGCTCGTCCCGGGGGTGGCGCACGCCGCGCCGCCCCCGAACGACGACTTCGACCGAGCGGCGCCGATCGCCACCCTGCCGTTCAGCACCACCCAGCCCGCGGAGGAGGCGACCTCGGCCGACGACGACCCGTCCCACTGCTACTCGTCCCACCACTCGGTGTGGTTCACCTACACCGCGCGGGCCGACGGCGTCGTCACAGCGTCCACGGCGGGCAGCGGCTACGACACGACCCTGTCCGCGCACACCGGCACGCGTGGCGCGCTTACCCAGGTCGGGTGCAACGACGAGGCCGAGGGCACGTCCCAGTCGCGCGTCGACATCCCGGTCGTCGCCGGCGTCGGCTACCACTTCGCGGTCAGCGCCTACCGCGCCGGGTCGGCCGGGTCGCTGACCTTCTCGGTGACCGAACGGGCGACGCCCGCACCCGCGAACGACGCGTTCGCCGGCGCCGAACCGGTCACCGCCCTGCCCCACGCCGTGGACGCCGCCGAACTGTCCGCGGCGACCGCGGAGCCTGCCGAGCCGAGCAGCGAGTGCGGACCGACCACGCAGTCGCTCTGGTACGCCGTGACGCTGCCCGTGACCACGCCGGTGACGCTCTCACCGTCGACCGCCGGCGCGCGGTTCGAGGTCTACACCGGACCCGCGCTCGGGAGCCTCACCGCGATCGGCTGCGCCCGGTTCGGCAGCCTGACCTTCCGCGCGACGGCGGGCACGACGTACCACGTCCGCCTCACCACCGACTACGCCGATCCGGCGCCGATGCGGTTCGTGATCGGCGTCGCCCGACCGATCGTGCCCCGCTTCTCCCACTACCCGATCACGCCGTCCACGCTCGGCGACGTCACGTTCTACGACTTCACCGAGGTGCCCGACGCGTCCGGGCCGTTCACCACGCGCTGGGAATTCGGCGACGGGACGACCGGCGAAGGCGACCACCCGCAGCACCGCTACGCGGCCGACGGCGACTACCGGGTGACGCTGACCGTCAGCGCCGAGGACGGCCGAGAGGGCACCACGTCCAAGGTGGTGAGAGTGCGCACGCCCGCCGTCACCGCGTTCACCGCGGCCGGCGGCCTCGACGTCGCCTGAACTTAGGAGGCCCAGGGAATGGATCGGCCCGGAGGCGCTGACTCCAACCAGGAGAGGAATCCTGTCAGCGCGTCCGGGCCCATCGCGATCTCGACCTCGCCCTTGTTGCCGCGGCAGCGGAGTACCACCGCGCCCGCGGGCATCGCGTACGCCTCCGGTGCGGTGGGCTCGCGGCGGTCGTCGATCTCGAAGCCTTCGCGGGAGATGACCATGTCCGGGCCGGAGCTCAGGCTCAGCACGCGGAACCAGGTGAACTCGTCACCCCGGTAGTGCCCGACGCCCAGGTGCCAGCCCCGGCCGGAGCCCGCGAGTCTCGACCTCAGCGCGACGTGCACACCGCCCGCGCGCAGCAGCCGGACGCGGCGCCACGCCAGGTACGCGAGGACGAGCACCGCGCCAAAGAGGACCACTCCCACCAGTTCGGCGATCCCCACGGCGTTCGTCCGCTCGTCCGCGTCAGGCCGAGTGTCCGGCGGCGCGAAGCCGCGCGATGGCCCTGGCCCGTTGCACGTCGTCCGCGTTCTGCGCGTCCGACCGGGCCTGTTCGACGTCGATCTCGTGGGAGAGCTCCGCGTCCTCGGCGAGGATGCTCACTCCCTCACCGGTCACGGAGAGGAACCCGCCGTGCACGGCCGCCGTCACGAGCTCGTTGTCCGTGGTGCGGATCCGGACCACGCCGCCCTCGACCAGCTGGCCGAGCACCGGCTCGTGGCCGGGCAGGATGCCGATCTCGCCTTCGAGCGTCTGCGCGACCACCGTGGTGGCCGTGCCGGACCACAGGCGGCGTTCCACCGCGACCAACTGGACGGTCATCTCGGCCACGCGCATCTCCCTGAGTCGACTGGAGTCAACCGCAGTCTAAACGGTGACCGGAACACCCCGCCGCACCAGCCACCCCCAGACGCCGTCACGGCCCGCCGCGACCCGCCCGCGACCCGCCCGCGAGCCGCTCCGACGGCGGTCACCGCGACCGCGCCGAGCGCCGCCGCCAGCACGCCGACGGTCGGCAGCCGTACGCCCAGCACGCCGAGGAAACGCCGCCGACGCGGCGAACCAGCCGATGGTCGACCGCCGCACACCGGGCCGGAACAGTCGGCCGGCCCCCGCGCCGACGCCCGCAGCAGCACCACCGTCCAGCCCAGCGGGAGCACCCGGTTGTCCCACCGCGAGGGTGACGCGGGTCACCTGGGTCCGGGCAGTGTGGTTTCCGATGGGTGGAAGGCCGCTGGGAGACTGGGCCCGTGCCGCCACCGAAGTCCCTGCTGGAGCGCGCGTTCTCGCTGCTGTCGGTGTTCACCGTGGACCGACCGGCGGTCACGCTGTCCGAGCTGAGCCGCCACTCCGGCCTGCCGCTGAGCACCACGCACCGGCTGGTGGCGTCCCTGGTGGAGCTGCGCGCCCTGGACCGCGCCCCGGACGGCCGCTACTGCGTCGGCCTGAGGCTGCTGGAGCTGGGCGCGCTGTCGCCCGGCAGCCTGGACCTGCGCGACCGGGCCCTGCCGTTCCTGGAGGACCTGTACGAGGTCACGCGGCACAACGTGCAGCTGGCCGTGCGCGACGGCACGGAGGTCGTGTACGTGGAGCGGATCTCGGCGCACGACGCGGTGAACGTGGTGACGCGGGTCGGCAGCCGGATGCCCACGCACTGCACGGGCGTCGGCCTGGTGCTGCTGGCCGCCGCGCCCGTCGCCGTGCAGGAGGCCGTGCTGGCCGCGCCGCTCAAGCGGTTCACGCCGAGGACGATCGTGTCGGCGCCGGAGCTGCGGGAGACGCTGGCCCGCGTGCGCCGCGACGGGTACGCCATCAGCGACCGCCAGATCGAGATGATCACCTACTCGGTCGCCGCGCCGGTGCGCGGGCCGGACGGCGACGTGGTGGCCGCGGTGTCCGTCGTCGTGCCCACCGGCACCCGCACGGACACCGTCGTGCCCGCCGTGCGCACGTGCGGCCTGGCCATCTCACGCGCCCTCGGCTGGGCCTCCCCGTGAACGCCCGAAGGGCCGTCCCCCGAGCGGGGAACGGCCCTTCGACGAAACCCGACTTACTTGCCGGCGAGCCGCTTGGCGTTGGCCTCGACGTCGTCCAACCCGCCGCAGGAGAAGAACGCCTGCTCCGGGTAGTGGTCGAACTCGCCCTTGCAGACGCGGTCGAACGCCTCGATCGTGTCCTTGATCGGCACGAAGGAGCCCGGCTGGTCGGTGAACTTCTCGGCCACGATGAAGTTCTGGCCGAGGAAGCGCTCCAGGCGACGGGCGCGGCCGACGAGGACCTTGTCCTCCTCGGACAGCTCGTCCATGCCGAGGATGGCGATGATGTCCTGCAGCTCCTTGTACTTCTGCAGGATCCGCTTGACCTCCTGCGCCACCCGGTAGTGCTCCTCGCCGACGATCGACGGCTCGAGGATCCGGGAGGACGAGGACAGCGGGTCCACCGCCGGGTAGATGCCCTTCTGGGAGATCGGACGGGAGAGCTCCGTCGTCGCGTCCAGGTGGGCGAACGTGGTGGCCGGCGCGGGGTCGGTGTAGTCGTCCGCGGGCACGTAGATGGCCTGCAGCGAGGTGATCGACTTGCCGCGCGTCGAGGTGATGCGCTCCTGGAGCTCACCCATCTCGTCCGCCAGCGTCGGCTGGTAGCCCACGGCGGACGGCATGCGGCCCAGCAGGGTCGACACCTCGGAACCCGCCTGGGTGAACCGGAAGATGTTGTCGATGAACAGCAGCACGTCCTGGCCCTGCACGTCGCGGAAGTACTCCGCCATCGTCAGGGCGGACAGCGCGACGCGCATGCGCGTGCCGGGCGGCTCGTCCATCTGACCGAACACCAGGGCGGTGTCGCCGAGCACGCCCATCTCCTCCATCTCGAGGAGGAGGTCGGTGCCCTCACGGGTGCGCTCGCCGACGCCGGCGAACACCGACGTGCCGGAGAACTCGCGGGCGATACGGGTGATCATCTCCTGGATGAGCACCGTCTTGCCCACGCCCGCGCCGCCGAACAGGCCGATCTTGCCGCCCTTGACGTACGGGGTCAGCAGGTCGATGACCTTGATGCCCGTTTCCAAGATCTCGGTCTTGCCCTCGAGCTGGTCGAACGCGGGCGCCTTGCGGTGGATGCCCCACTGCTCGCCGTCGCGGCCGAGGCCGGGCTCGTCCAGGCAGTCGCCCAGCGCGTTGAACACGTGGCCCTTGACGACGTCGCCGACGGGCACGCTGATCGCCTTGCCCGTGTCGGACACCGCGGCGCCGCGGACGAGGCCGTCGGTGGGCTGCATCGAAATGGTGCGGACCAGGTTGTCACCCAGGTGCTGGGCGACCTCCAGGGTCAGCGTCTTGGCCACCGCCTCGGCGGTGATCTCGGCGTGCAGGGCGTTGAACAGCTCCGGCACCGCGTCACGCGGGAACTCCACGTCGACGACGGCACCGATCACCCGGACCACACGGCCGGTGCGGGTGGTGGTGGCAGTAGCACTCATGTCACTCATCACTTCCTGCGCCCCCGGTAAGCGCGGAGGCGCCACCGACGATCTCGCTGATCTCCTGGGTGATCTGGGCCTGACGGGCCTGGTTCGCCTGGCGGCTGAGGTTGCGGACCAGCTCGGTGGCGTTGTCCGTCGCCGCCTTCATCGCGGTCCGGCGCGCCGCCGACTCCGAGGCCGCCGCGTCCAGCAGTGCCGAGAAGAGCCTGGTCTTCACGTACTTGGGCAGCAGCGCGCCCAGCAGCGTCTCCGCGTTCGGTTCGAACGAGTACACCGACTGGAGCTTCTGCGGCTCCGGGTCGAAGTCGACGACCATCGGCGCGATCCGCTTGGCGACCGGCGTCTGGCTCAGCATCGACTTGAACTCGGTGTAGACCACGTGCAGCTCGTCGACGCCGAGCACGCCGTCGGGGCCGGGCTTGTCGCCCTCGTCGTCGCTGCCCGCCACGAACGCCTTGACCAGCGCGTCACCGGCCTCGACCGCGTTGACGTAGTGCGGCAGTTGCGAGAAACCGGTCCACTCGCCGGCGATGGTCCGCCCGCGGAACTTGTAGTAGCCGACGCCCTTGCGGCCGATGACGTAGAGCACGGGCTCCTTGCCCTCGGACCGCAGCAGCGACAGCAGCTCCTCCGCGGCACGCAGCACGTTGGCGTTGTAGCCGCCGCACATGCCCTTGTCGCTGGTCACGACCAGGACAGCGGCGCGGCGGGGGTTCTTGCGCTCGGTCAGCAGCGGGTGGTCGAGGTTCGCGGACGCGGTCGCCAGCGCGGAGAGGACCGAGGTGATCTCCTCCGCGTAGGGACGCGACGCCGCGACCCTCGTCTGCGCCTTGGCGAGACGGGACGTGGCGATGAGCTCGTACGCCTTGGTGATCTTCTTGGTCGAGTTGACCGAGCGGATCCGCTGGCGCAGCTCCCGGATCTGTGCCGCCATGCCTACGTCACTTCTCGGTCGGAGCGGGCCGGTTGACCTTCACCGACTCCTGTCCGACCTTGTCGGCGTCCATCGCGTTGGCGGGCGCCTCGTTGACCACGGTGGTCGCGCCGCCCGACGCGGTGAACTGCTGCTTGAACGCGGTGACGGCGTCCACGATGCCCTTCTCCGTGTCGTCCGACAACTTCTTGGACTCGCGGATGTCGGACAGGATGACCTCGTGGCTGCGCCGGACGTGGTCCAGGAACTCCGACTCGAACCGGCGGATGTCGCCCACCGGGATGTCGTCGTAGTGGCCCTTGGTGCCGAGGTAGATCGAGACGACCTGCTCCTCGACGGGGACCGGCGAGTACTGGCCCTGCTTGAGCAGCTCGACCAGGCGCGCGCCGCGCTCCAGCTGGGCGCGGGACGCCGCGTCGAGGTCCGAGGCGAAGGCGGAGAACGCCTCCAGCTCGCGGAACTGCGACAGGTCGAGGCGCAGCGAGCCGGAGACCGTCTTCATCGCCTTGATCTGCGCGGCGCCACCGACGCGGGAGACCGAGATACCCACGTTGACGGCCGGGCGCACACCGGCGTTGAACAGGTCGGACTCCAGGAAGCACTGGCCGTCGGTGATCGAGATGACGTTGGTCGGGATGTACGCCGACACGTCGTTGGCCTTGGTCTCGATGATCGGCAGGCCGGTCATCGAGCCGCCGCCCATGTCGTCGGACAGCTTCGCGCAGCGCTCGAGCAGGCGCGAGTGCAAGTAGAAGACGTCGCCGGGGTAGGCCTCGCGGCCCGGCGGGCGACGCAGCAGCAGCGAGATGGCGCGGTACGCCTCCGCCTGCTTGGTCAGGTCGTCGAACACGATCAGGACGTGCTTGCCCTGGTACATCCAGTGCTGGCCGATGGTCGAGCCGGTGTAGGGCGCGAGCCACTTGAAGCCGGCCGAGTCGGACGCGGGGGCGGCGACGATGGTGGTGTACTCCAGCGCGCCCGCCTCCTCCAGCGCGGCCTTGACGCCCGCGATGGTGGAGCCCTTCTGGCCGATGGCGACGTACACGCAGCGGACCTGCTGCTGCGGGTCACCCGAGTCCCAGGCCTTCTTCTGGTTGATGATCGTGTCGATGCAGACCGCGGTCTTGCCGGTCTTGCGGTCGCCGATGATCAGCTGGCGCTGGCCGCGGCCGATCGGGGTCATCGAGTCGATGGCCTTGATGCCGGTCTGCATCGGCTCGTTCACCGGCTGCCGCTGCAGCACGGACGCCGCCTGCAGCTCCAGCGCGCGGTTGTCGTCGGCCACGATGTCGCCGAGGCCGTCGATCGGCTGGCCGAGCGGGTTCACCACGCGGCCGAGGAAGCCGTCGCCGACCGGCACGGAGAGCACCTGGCCGGTCCGCTTGACCTCCTGGCCCTCTTCGATCTTGTCGAAGTCGCCCAGGATGACCGCGCCGATCTGGCGGACTTCCAGGTTCAGGGCCACACCGAGCACGCCGCCGGGGAACTCCAGCAGCTCGTTGGTCATGGTGCCGGGCAGACCCTCGACGATGGCGATGCCGTCGTAGGTCTCCGCGACGACGCCGACCTCTTCCCGGCTGACTTCCGGGGAGTAGGTCGAGACGTACTTCTCGATCGCACTGCGGATCTCGTCCGACGAGATCGTCAGCTCCGCCATGTCGTTCCTGCTCTCACTTCGTTCTGGGAAAGGGGCTTGTGGGCCGCGGTTCCGGTCGGTCAGCCGGCGAGGTCGCGGCGCAGTGACGCCAGGCGACCGGCCACGCTTCCGTCGATGACCTCGTCGCCGATCTTGATCAGCAGACCGCCGCGCAGCGTGGGGTCGACCTCGACGTGCAACGCGATCGGCCGGGAGTAGATCCGGGTCAGCGTGGCCTCGAGGCGGTCCTGCTGCGCCGCGTCGAGCTCGACGGCGGAACGGACGTAGGCGACGGAACGTTCCCGGCGCTTGGCCGCGAGCGACGCGAGGTCGCCGAGGCCGTTGACGACTCCCTGACCGCGCGGTTCGCGGACGAGCTGGTCCACCAGGGTCTTGGTGGTCTCGTCGACCTTGCCCGACACGAGGCTGTCGACCAGCGCGACCTTGCCCGCGGGCTCGGCCGCCGGGTCGGACAGCGCCAGCTCCAGCGAGTGGTTGCCCGCGATGATCCGGCCGAGCCGGAACAGCTCGTCCTCGACGGAGTCGAGCTTGCCGTCCCGCTCCGCCCGCACCAGCAGCGTGGTGCGGGCCAGCGACTCGACGCCGTCGACCAGCTCGCGCGGGCTGGACCAGCGCGCGGTGACGACCGTGGCCAGCACCTGCACGGTCACGTCGGCGACCTTGCCGTCGAGCAGGCCGTGCAGCAGCTGTTCCCGGGACTCGGGGTCCGAGGAGTTGTCGGCCAGCGCGCGGCGCAGCGCGGGCTGCGCCGACAGCAGGCTGACGACCGCGAACAGCTCGCTGCCCAGCTTGCCGAGGGCGGAGCTGTCCTTCGTGCCGTCGACGACCTCCAGCAGCCGCAGTTCGGCGGCGGCCAGGGCGTCACGGCTAGCGGCGTGCAGCGTCATCGGCGTTCCCTCACTTGGCGGCCGGAGCCGACGTGCCGTCGAGCTCGGAGAGGAACCGGTCGACGGTGCCCCGACGGCGCACCTCGTCCTCCAGCGACTCGCCGACGACCCGGTCCGCCAGGTCGATGGCCAGCCGGCCCAGCTCGCCACGCAGCTCGGCGACGATCTGCGCGCGCTGCGTCTCCAGCTGGGTCTGCCCGGCGGCGATGATCCGCGCGGACTCCTCCTGCGCCTTGGTGCGCAGCTCCGTGATGATCTGCTCGCCCTCGATGCGGGCGTCGTCACGGATGCGGGCGGCCTCGGCGCGGGCCTCGGCCAGCTGCGCCTTGTACTGCTCGAGCGTCGCCTGTGCCTGCGCCTGCGCCTGCTCTGCCTTCTCGATCCCGCCCTCGATCTTGGCGGCACGTTCCGCGTACAACGTCTCGAAGCGCGGTGACACGAACTTCTTGATGACGAAGAGCAGCAGCAGGAACGCGATCAGGCCGATGATGATTTCGGACGGGTGTGGGAGAACGGGGTTGATGGCCCCTTCTTCCGCCGCCAGGATGAGGGTAGTCATCACAAACCTTCCTTATTGCGATGAACCTAGATCAGCCGATGGCGAGGAAGTAGACGACGAAGCCGAGCAGCGCGAGGACCTCGACGATGGCGAAGGTGGTCCAGGCAAGGCTCAGCAGCACGCCGCGAGCCTCGGGCTGACGGGCGGTGCCGTTGATGACCGAGGAGAAGATCAGACCCACGCCGATGCCGGGGCCGATCGCCGCGAGGCCGTAGCCGATGGCCGCGAGACCCTGGTTGAGGTTGACGGTCGCGGCTTCCTGGGCAAGAACGATAGCGCTCACTTGTGGTGTTCCCTTTCCAACTCGGTCCGCGAACGCTCGCGGATCGGAGGCGTGTGATTTCTCAGTGCTCTTCGGCCAGCGCCGCGCCGATGTAGTTGGCGGACAGCAACGCGAAGATGTAGGCCTGCAGCACCATGATCAGCGCTTCCAGGAACGTCAGCCCGATGGCGAAGGCGAACGCGATGGGCGCGACCACGACGGTGATGCCGCCGGAGAAGAGCAGGTACTCACCGGCCAGGGTGAACACCAGCAAGAGCAGGTGACCCGCGAACATGGCCGCGAAAACTCGGATCGCGAGCGTGAGCGGGTTCAGGATGAACTTCTGGAAGAACTCGATCGGAATCAGCAGGATCAGCACGAACCACGGCGCGCCGGGCGGCATGGTCTGATTCTTCAGATAACCGACGAAACCGTGGCGCTTGAACCCGACGAAGTGGTACACCGGGTAGATCACCAGCACCGAGACGGCGAGCGGGAATCCAATGTGCGACATCGTCGGGAACTGCACGACGGGGATGAGCCCGAACAGGTTGTTCACCAGGATGAAGGTGAAGACCGTGAGGATCAGCGGCACGAAGGGCTTGAAGTCCTTGGCGCCGATCTGCTCGCGTGCGATCGAGTTGCGCCCGATGTCGTAGAGCGACTCCGCGGCGAACTGGAACTTGCCGGGAACGAGCTTGAGGTTGCGGGTCGCCGCGATGAAGAACGCACCGATGATCAAGATCGAGAGCACCAGAAGCACCATGGGCTTGGTGACCTCACCGAAGATCGGTGGGAGGAAGAAGTCCTTCACTCCGGGTGCGACGAACTCATCACCCGCAGCCAGCACCATCGTGGTCACTGTGTTCCTTCCGGTTCTCCCGGCCGGCGTTCACTCCGCCGGGGGAATCGTCACGATCGGGACTTAACGTACCTTACGGACCGCAAGCGCCCGCGAGAGGCACCCCACCTACCTGGGTGTCCCGTCCTGCGCGCACCGTACCAGTCGGTAGATCAGGTGTTTCCAGGGGTCGGGATGATGATCTGACTGCGACTGCGCTTGGAAGCGCGCACCTCCATGACCGTGGCGACCACGATGGTCGCGACCATGGTCAACGCGAGCGCGTTGGCGTGCAGCACGGGGAACTGGCGCAGCAGCGCGACCACCGCGAACAGCAGGATCAGCTTGCCCATGAACCCGCCGAGCGCCGCGACCATGATCACCTGGAGGGGCATGGCGGCGGTGCGGTGCATCAGCAGCAACGTGCCCGCCGACGACAGGCACGCGAGCGCGCCGCCGATCAGCGCGGCGACCAGGCCGGGGACACCGGCCAGCACAGTCCAGAGGATCGCTCCGGCGACCACCGTCGCGAGCGCCGCCCACAGCGCGCTGCGGTACATCTCCCCCGCGAGTCGCTGCACGACGGCTTCGTGGGTCCACTCCGTCTTGTCCTGGCTCATGTCACCCCCAAAGGGCCAAGCACTGTCCACTGGTCGAGACCGAGTGTAAAGAAGCCTTGGTTCTCACCCCACCATCGGGGGTCATGTGCGGCGGACTTCACGAAGTCTTGGTATCGCGGAGACCAACAACGCGAGAACAAGTCCGATCGCCAGGCACCACACCACCACGACGACGTCGAACAGCGTCAGCGCCACCGCGCCGAACGCCAGCACGCCCGCCCACAAGTAGATCAGCAGCACCGCGCGGCGCTGGGAGTGGCCGATCTCCAGCAGCCGGTGGTGCAGGTGCATCTTGTCCGCGGAGAACGGGCTCTCACCCCGCCGCGTCCGCCGCACCACGGCCATCAGCAGGTCCAGCAGCGGCACGAACAGCACCGCCGCGACCACCACCAACGGCGAGAGCAGGCCCAGCACGTCGGTGGCCCGCACCGACTCGTAGTTGATCTTCCCCGACGCCGAGATCGTCGCCGCCGCGAGCATCAGCCCGATCAGCATCGACCCGGAGTCGCCCATGAAGATCCGCGCCGGGTTGAAGTTGTGCGGCAGGAAGCCGAGGCACGCGCCGGCCAACGTGGCCGCGATCAGCGCGGGCGGGTACGCGCCCACGTCACCGCCGTTGTTCGCCAGCAACCCGATCGAGAACACGCACGTCGCGGCCGCCGCGATCAGCCCGATCCCCGCCGCCAGCCCGTCCAGGCCGTCCACGAAGTTCATCGCGTTGACCATCGTCACGGCCAGCAGCACGCTCAGGATCGCGCCCTGGTTCTGGTCCAGCGACAGCAGCGAGCCGGTGCCCTCGCCGTCGTCACCCCAGGGGACCCAGAACAGCAGCCACTGCAGCCCGAACAGCACCAGGATGCCCGCCGCCGTCACCTGGCCGGCGAGCTTCGTCAGGGAGTCCAGCTCGAACCGGTCGTCCAGCACGCCGACGAGCACGATCACGCCACCACCCACGATCACCGCGTACGGGTCGTAGGAGAAGTCGAACGCCGAGCGCAGCACCGGCAGCTGGTGCGCCAGGAGCATGCCGCCGAGAACCCCGCCGTACATGGCGAGGCCGCCCATCCGCGGCATGGGTTGGACGTGCACGTCGCGTTGGCGGGGGTAGGCGACCGCGCCGATCCGGAACGCCAACGCGCGCACCAGGCCGACGAGCAGGAACGTCACGACCGCGGCGGTCAGCGCGACGAGCAGGTACTCCCGGACGGGGAGGACGTTGGACACGGCAGGCAACTGGCCCACGGCAAGCTAGCCCCTCGGCGATGGGGTGTCGGGTGGTTCGTGCGACGGGAGCACCACGCTACTCCGACCGGGAAGATCCACTAGCGGGCAACCTCGACTTCGACCCCGAGAGCCTCGGACACCTGACCGACCGCCACCGCACCCTCCCGCAGCACCACGGGGTCCGGACCGGTCAGATCCACGATCGTGGACGCGATGTTCTCCGCCGCCGGCCCACCGTCCAGGTAGACGCCGACCTCCTCGCCAAGCTGGTCCCAGGCCTCCTGCACCGTCCCCGCCGGCGGGAAGCCCGACTTGTTGGCACTCGACACGGCCATCGGCCCGACGTCCCGCAGCAACTCCAACGCGACCGGGTGCAACGGCATCCGCAACATCACCGTGCCCCGAGTGTGACCGAGATCCCACGCCAACGACGGCGCGTGGGGCAGCACGAGCGACAACCCACCGGGCCAAAACGCCTCGATCAACGCCCGCGCCTGCCGGGGAACCCCGAGGACCAACCCGTCGATCGTCGTCCAGGACCCGACCAACACGGGCACCGGCATGTCGGGCCCACGCCCCTTGGCCTCCAACAGCCCACGAACGGCCGCCGCATCAAACGCGTCACACCCGATGCCGTACACGGTGTCCGTGGGCAACACCACCAACCGCCCAGCCCTCACCGCTCCCGCCGCAGCCTCAAGCCCCGCCGCGCGATCAGCCTGGACACCACAATCGTAGATCGTGCTCACCCTGCTGATCCAAGCACAGCAGACCCAACCCCAGCGGCCGAGGTCACACTCAAACGCCCGGTCCGCCAGCCAGGAACGTTCATATCGAAGAACTCGGCCGCACAACGGACCCGCAACCGCCCCGCAGAGGCCCGATTTGACATGGGTTCGGGTGCTTTAGGCTGGTCGAAGCCGGCAGGCCTGGCGGGACGCTTTACCCCGCCGGGCCTGCCGGCGCTTTACCCCGCCGGGCCTGCCGGCTTTGGCCTGCCTGGAGTGCCCGTAAGGGCCCCATGTCAAATCGAGCCGGACCCGAGCGACACCACCGGACGGAACTCAACCACGCCCAAACGCCGCATCCGCGTCCACCGCCCACTGCCGCTTCCGATGCGCCACCACAAACCCGAACACCAGCGCCCCTCCCACCGCCACACCCGCCACCGTCACCACCGCGTTGCCGATCGCCCCACCCACGAACGGCAGCACCAGCACCGCCAGCCCGACCACCGCCGCCGTCCACACGTCCGGCTCCACCCACCGCCACCCCTGCGCCGCGTCCAACCGCCTCCGCAGATCAGTCGCGAACGCGATCAGCTCCGGGTGCGGGCTGAGCGCCAGGATCTCCTCGGCCAACGCCCGGCACTCCGCCACCTGGCGCGCGTCCGTCACGATCAGCGCACCCTCCGGCGTCACGCTGCGCACCTCCGCCGTCCGGGCCGCCAGCGCGATGGCCAGGTGCGTCCGCAGCACGTCATCGGCCCGAGGCGCGCCGCCACGTCCCAGCTCACCGCGCACCACCGCGGCGGCCACGTGGCTCTCGTCGTCATGACCCTCGCCCAACGCCGCGGTCAGCGCAGTCAACGCACGGGCCAAGCGCACGCGATCGGGATCGTCGAAATCGGTCAGGTCGACGCGGGTGATGCGCGCCGTCAACCATTCCCGCAGTTCGCTCCACTCGTTCGGCCCATTGACAGCCATCGCGGGTTCTCCGATTGACTCGGCGGAGCGTTGACGTCCAGATTATCCCGATGGCGAGGCGTCCAGTGAATGCGAAGAACCAACTCGGCGCCCTCCCCTTGGCGCTGACCTGCACCGCCTTGTACATCGTCCTGGCCGGCACCGCGGGCTACCTGACCTCGACCCGACCACCACCCACCGCCGCCGCACTCCTACCCACCATCACCACCACCACCACCCAACCAACCACCACCCAACCAACCACCAACGCACCCACCACGACCCAACCCACCACAACCACCACCCTCCCCCCAGACCTGCAACGGGTCGAAGCACCGGGCGGCCTCACCACCGCCATCCCGGCCAACTGGACGGTCACCACCGGCACCGTCGCCACGACCCTCGTCGCCACCGACCCGACGTCCCCCCGCCGTGAACTCCGCCTCGGCGGCGCACCGGTCACCGACCCGGCGACACCACTCCTCGACCGCATCACCCGCGCCGCCGCGGACCGCGAACGCGAACCCGGCCACCGCCGCGTCACCCTCACCGCGACGACGATCCGCGATCACCCGGCCGTCACCTGGGAATTCGACGAGAACACCCCATCAGGCCCGAAACGGGTCGCCACCGCGTTCTGGGAATCCGCCGGCGTCGAATACGTCCTCTACTCGGCGGGCCCACCGGAGGAGTGGGACCTGACCAGATCCCGCCTGTCCTCCATGGTCGACCGCTCTACCCCCTGAACCCACACCCAACACACCCCAACACCCCTACACACCCGCCTACACCCGCCGCGCCGTCGCAAACCTCGGCCTCCACGCCAGGTCACGGTGATCCTCGACGTCCGTGAGCACCCGACGCGACGCCAGCAACTCCGGCACCACCACACCGTGGCTGTCGTCGTGCTCGATCGCCACGTGCCCACCCGGCTTGAGCAACCGCGCCGCCAACGCCACCACGTGCCGGATCACCTCGAGCCCGTCCGCACCGCCGAACACCGCGTGCCGCGGGTCGTGCTCACCCACCTCCGGCTGCACCTCGGTCCCGTCCGGCACGTACGGCGGGTTGCACAGCACCAGGTCGACCTGCCCGTCCAGATCCGACAACAGATCCGGCACCGTCACGTCACCGGCGTGCAAGATGATCGGCGTGTCGCCCAGTGCCGCCCGGGCCTCCGCGTTGCGCCGCGCCCAAGCCAACGCCGACGGATCACGCTCGACCGCGTGCACGGTCGCGTCCGGCAACCGGTGCGCCGCCGCCAGCGCCAGCGCGCCGGAACCCGTGCACAGGTCCACCACCACCGGGTCCTTCGACTCCACAGTGGACAGACCCCACTCCAGCATGAGCTCGGTCTCCGGCCGCGGGATGAACACGCCCGGACCGACCTCCAGATCCACCGCGCCCAGGTACGCCCGCCCGGTGATGTGCTGCAACGGCACGCGCGTCGCGCGCTGCCGCACGAGCTTGTGCAGCGCCTCCACCACCGGCGGGTCGACCAGCGGGATCAGGGGCAGGCGCGAGCGCTCGACGCCGAGCACGTGGGCGGCCAGCAGCTCGGCGTCCACGCGCGGGCTGTCGACACCCGCCGCGGCCAGCACGCGTTCCGCTTCGTTGATGGCCAGCCGCAACGGGTGTCGGGTCATGGACCCAGCCTAAGCCGCTCAGAAGTTGATCATGTGCCCGGCCAGCCCGTGCACGGCTTCCTTGACCGCCTCGCCCAACGTCGGGTGCGCGTGCACGTTGCGCGCCACCTCGTGCACGGTCAGGTCCCACTGCTGGGCCAGCGTCAGCTCCGGCAGCAGCTCGGTCACGTCCGGCCCGATCAGGTGACCGCCGAGCAGTTCGCCGTACTTGGCGTCGCTGATCAGCTTCACGAACCCGGCCGAGTCGCCGATGCCGTGCGCCTTGCCGTTCGCGGTGAACGGGAACTTCGCCACCTTCACGTCGAACCCGCGCTCGCGCGCCTGCGCCTCGGTCCACCCGAACGACGCGATCTGCGGCTGGCAGTAGGTCGCCCGCGGGATCATCACGAAGTCCAGCTCCATGGTCTCCGCGCCCGCGATGGTCTCCGCGGCGATGATGCCCATGGACTCGGCGGCGTGCGCGAGCATCAGCTTCGCCGTCACGTCGCCGATCGCGAAGATGTTCTCCACGTTCGTGCGCCCGCGCCCGTCGACCTCGATCGCGCCGCGCTCGGTCAGCCGAACGCCGGTCTTCTCCAGCCCGTAGCCCTCGACCCGCGGCTGGAAGCCGATGGCCTGCAGGACCTTGTCGGCCTCCAGGACCTCCTGCGCGCCGTCCTTCGACACGGTGACCCGCACGCGCGGCCCGGAGTCGTCGATGGACTCGACCCGCGTCGACGTCCGCACGTCGATCCCGAGCCGCTTGTACCGCTTGGCCAGCTCCGCCGACACCTCGGCGTCCTCCAGCGGCACCACCCGGTCGAGGAACTCGACGATGGTGACCTTCACGCCGTAGTTGTGCAGCACGTAGGCGAACTCCACGCCGATGGCGCCCGCGCCGGCGATGACGATGCTCTCGGGCAGGTCCTGCGACAGGATCTGCTCCTCGTACGTCACCACCCG
The DNA here is from genome assembly GCF_001280085.1 of Saccharothrix sp. NRRL B-16348. Lineage (GTDB taxonomy): Bacteria > Actinomycetota > Actinomycetes > Mycobacteriales > Pseudonocardiaceae > Actinosynnema. The sequence goes on from NZ_LGED01000249.1 coordinate 44,508, forward strand.
TTCGGACAGCTTCGTCCCCGGGAGGAGTCGGGTCGTCGCGCCCGCCGCGATGATCGCGTGCGAGAACGTGACGGTCTCATCACCCACCTGGATGGTGTTCGCGTCGAGGAAGGTGCCCCGACCGTTGTACTCGGTGATGCCGTTCTTCTTCATCAGGAAGTGGACGCCCTTGACGCGCCCGTCCGCGACCTTGCGGCTGCGGTCGTAGGCGACGCCGTAGTCGAACTTCACCGTGCCGTCGACCTGGATGCCGTAGGTCTTCTGCTCGTGGGTGAACAGGTGCGCGAGCTCCGCGTTGCGCAGGAGCGCCTTCGACGGGATGCAGCCCACGTTCAGGCACACCCCGCCCCAGTAACGCTCCTCGATGACCGCCGTCTTCAGCCCCAGCTGGGCCGCCCGGATCGCGGCGACGTACCCGCCTGGCCCCGCACCGAGGACCACGACGTCAAAGTGTGCGCTCATGAACGACACATTAGGTGCCCAGTTGGTCCGACAAGAACTCAACTGTCCGACGCCACGCGTCGGCGCGCGCGGCGGCCGTGGCGGCGGGCGTGCCGCCCATCGCGAACCGCACGCCGGGGCCCGGCACCACGACGTCCGTCGCCGGTCGGTGCGGGGGCCCCGCGATCAGGTGTCCTGCCTCGGGGTACACCACCCGTTCGTGCCGGAACGCGTGGCCACGCCCGGTCAGCCGGCGCCACGCGACCTCGCTCAGCTCCGCGCACGGCCACGACTCGTCCTGCCCGGATGAGAGCAGCAACACACCGCCTTCGACCCGCTCGACGGGGATCTCGGCGTCCTCCGGGATGCCGTCGGAGAGGTCGAACGCCGACCGCAGCGGCACCGGCTCACCGTCGACCACCGCGCGGCGCAGTTCCGCCGGGATCGCGTACGGCAGGTACGGCAGCGGCCTGCCCTGCCAGGTCCACGACGCGGCCTCGTGCTCCAGCTTCTGCAGCAACCTCGAACCCGGCCCGATGCACTGCGTGACGACGCCGCTGCCGACCACGCTCACCACGGCCTTGACCGCCGGGAACGTCGCACCGGCCAACAGCGCCAGCTCACCACCGCGCGATCCGCCGACGACACCGAGCTTCCCCGCTCGCGCGCCGAGCCACTCCAGCGCGGTCCCGACGTACTCCAGCGGCACCTCTACCAGGTCCTCGGCGACGCCGGGCGCACCGAAGTAGGCCAGCGCGAGGGCCGCGAACCCGTGCCCGGCGAGCAGCGCCGCGTCCAGCTCGTGCAGCCCGCCCTCGGACCCGCCCAGGACCAGCACGCCGGGGTGCACGCCCTCGCCCTCGGGCTCGAACAGCACCCCGACCAGGCCGTTCTCGCGCACCTCGGTCCGCCGCACCCCTTCGGGCACGGTCCGCCGGTCCAGCTCCACCTTGCCGACCCCGACGACCTCGACCAGCGCGGGCCCGGCCGACTCACCCGTCCGGGTCATGGACCAGAACAACCCCATCGGGTCAACGCCCGAGTAGTCGCCCTCGACCGGCGCGTGCCTGGTCAGGTCCACCACGCCGCGCTCGTCGGCCAGGAACACCGCCGAGGACGACCAGTCGCCCGTGGACGCGCTCACCGTGACCCGTTCGTCCGGTGGCAGGTCGACGACCCGGACCTCCAGCACGGCATCGAGGGGAGCGCTCCGCGGGTTCACCAGGATTTCCGCCATCGCGCGTCCCCTCGTCCTCGCCTCACCCGGCGGCGAGTCGCTCCGCCCGGTCTGCCGCCGCCAGGGCGTCCAGCACCGCGTCGAGGTCGCCGTCGAGCACTTGATCCAGGTTATGGGCTTTGTACCCGACCCGGTGATCGGAGATGCGTGATTCCGGGAAGTTGTACGTCCGCACCCGTTCGGAGCGGTCCACGGTGCGGATCTGCGTGCGCCGGGCGTCCGACGCCTCCTGCTGCTGCTTCTCCTCGGCCAGCGCGGTCAGCCTGGCCTGGAGCACCTGCATCGCGCGCGCCTTGTTCTGCAGCTGGCTGCGCTCGTTCTGGCAGGACACCACGATGCCCGTCGGCAGGTGCGTGATGCGCACCGCCGAGTCGGTCGTGTTGACGCTCTGCCCGCCCTTGCCGGACGAGCGGAACACGTCGATCCGCAGGTCGTTCTCGTCGATCTCGACCTCGACCTCGTCGACCTCGGGGAACACCAGGACGCCCGCGGCGGAGGTGTGGATGCGGCCCTGCGACTCGGTCACCGGCACCCGCTGCACGCGGTGCACGCCGCCCTCGTACTTCAGCCGCGACCACACGCCGTCGGGGGTGTCCGCGCGGCTCTTGATGGCCACCGTGACGTCCTTGTAGCCGCCCAGGTCGGAATCCGTGCCGTCGAGCACTTCGGCTTTCCACCCGTGCCGTTCGGCGTACCGCAGGTACATGCGCAGGAGGTCGCCCGCGAACAGGGCCGACTCCTCGCCGCCCTCACCGGACTTGATCTCCAGCACGACGTCCGCGCTGTCGTGCGGGTCGCGCGGCAGGAGCAGTTCGGTCAGCTTCGACTCCAGCGCCGGGACGGTCTTGGCGAGCTGCTCGGCCTCCTCGGCGAACACCGCGTCCTCGGCGGCCAGCTCACGGGCCGTCTCCAGGTCGGACCTCGCCTGCTCCAGCTCGCGAGCGGTCTTCACGATCGGGGTCAGCTCGGCGTAGCGCTTGCCGAGTTTCCGCGCGCCCGCCTGGTCGGCGTGCACCGAGGGGTCGGCGAGCTTGGCTTCCAGCTCGGCGTGCTCGGCCAGCAGGGCGTCCAGCGTCACGATCTTGCTCCGGTCTCAGCGTCTGGCGAGGGGTCTGGCGTGGTGCGGAGACGACAACGGCGTCCACCCGCGAAGTCGGGGTGGACGCCGTCGTGGCAGCTACTTGGCGCGCTTGCCGTAGCGGGCCTCGAAGCGCGCGACCCGGCCACCGGTGTCCATGATCTTCTGCTTGCCCGTGTAGAACGGGTGGCAGTTGGAGCAGATCTCGACGTGGATGGCGCCGGACGTCTTGGTGCTGCGGGTGGCGAAGGTGTTGCCGCAGCCGCAGGTGACCTCGGTCGTCACGTACTCGGGGTGGATGCCGGTCTTCAACGTCTTGTCCTTTCCTAAGTGGCCGCCGGGTCCTCGTTGGGGATTCTTCGAGGTGAACCGGAGCCGGACTCGACCCGACAGTGTGCCAGATCGGCTGTCACCGACTGCAACGCGAGCCCTCGCACGCTTGTTCCCCGTGGCTGGTGTCACAACCGCTCGCCGATGGCGGTCGACCATTTGGCGCACGAGGTAACCGCTGAACTACAGACAGCAGCGGTCCACGTTGCGCGGACGCCACACTGGCCGCGTGTTCTGCACTGTCGGGCGTCCCCTGTCACTGACCTCGTGGCTGGCCGTGCCCTTCCTGTTCAGCATCGCCGTCCTCGGCCTCACCGGGTTGGGTGGCCTGCTGGTGGGTGCTCCGGCACAGCTCGCCCTGACGAGCCCCGTGTTCGGCGCGGGCGTGGCCGTCGGCGTCGCGACCTCGGGCACGGTCGCGTGGACCGCCCGGTGGCAACGCGCGTGGCTGCGCTGGCCGTACCTGACGGCCGTGCTGGCGGTCGGCGTGCTCCTGGACGGCGTGCGGGTGCCCGTGGCGGCCGTCGTGGGCTTGGGCGTCCCGGTCACCGCGCTGCTGGTGGCCCAGTACTTCCTGGAACGCCGCCGCACCGCCGAGCTGGCCGAGGCCGGTCTGGCCTCACCCGCGCCACCCTGCTGACAGGCCCCTGACCAGCCCGAACGGCCTGGCAGCCGACCACCCGCGCCGCAGCCGACCAGCCCGAACCGCCCGCCAGCCGACCGCCCGCGCCACCGCCAACCCAGGACACGCCCCGGCCCGAGCGCCCGCCTGCCGATCACCCGAGACGCCCGAGGGCCCGCCCGGCGTGACTGCCGGACGGGCCCTCGGTGGTCGGACGCGGTCAGTCGTTGTCCGCGCCCGGGGTGGTCTTGGCCACCTGCATCAGGAACTCGATGTTCGTCCGGCTCTTGCGGAGCCGGTCGAGCAGCAGGTCGATGGCCTGCTGGCTGTCCAGGGCGTGCAGCACCCTGCGCAGCTTGTGCATGACCGCCAACTCGTCCGGCGAGAGCAGCAGGTCTTCCTTGCGGGTGCCGGACGAGTCGACGTCCACCGCCGGGAAGGTCCGCTTGTCCGCGATCTTCCGGTCGAGCTTGAGCTCGGCGTTGCCGGTGCCCTTGAACTCCTCGAAGATCACGCTGTCGCCCGCGGACCCGGTCTCGACCAGGGCCGTCGCGATGACGGTCAGCGAGCCGCCGCCCTCGATGTTCCGGGCCGCGCCCAGGAACCGCTTCGGCGGGTACAGCGCGGTCGAGTCGACACCACCGGACAGGATCCGGCCGCTCGCGGGGGCCGCGAGGTTGTAGGCACGACCCAGCCGGGTGATCGAGTCCAGCAGCACGACCACGTCGTGACCCATCTCGACCAGGCGCTTCGCCCGCTCGATGGCCAACTCCGAGATCGTGGTGTGGTCCGACGGCGGGCGGTCGAAGGTGGAGGCGATGACCTCGCCCTTCACCGACCGCTGCATGTCGGTGACCTCTTCAGGCCGCTCGTCCACCAGCACCACCATCAGGTGGCACTCGGGGTTGTTCTTCGTGATCGCGTTCGCGATCGACTGGAGCACCGAGGTCTTGCCCGCCTTCGGCGGCGACACGACCAGGGCTCGCTGGCCCTTGCCGATCGGCATCACCAGGTCGATGACGCGCGTGGTGAGGATGTGCGGTTCCGTCTCGAGGCGCAGGCGCTCGTTCGGGTACAGCGGCGTCAGCTTGGTGAAGTCCGGCCGGTTGCGGGACTCCTCCGGGTCGAGGCCGTTGATCTTGTCCACCCGCACCAGCGGGTTGAACTTCTGCCGCTGCTGCTCGCCGTCGCGCGGCTGCCGCACGGCGCCGATCAGGGCGTCGCCGCGGCGCAGCCCGTACTTGCGGACCAGCGACAACGACACGTACACGTCGTTCGGCCCGGCCAGGTAGCCCGAGGTGCGGACGAACGCGTAGTTCTCCAGCACGTCGAGGATGCCCGCCACGGGCAGCAGGACGTCGTCGTCGCGCACCTCCGTGTCGGTGGCGGGACCGGTGTCGTCGCCGCGGCCACCGCGACGGCGGCGGTCGCGGAAGCGGCGACCGCGACGGCCGCCGTCCTCGTCGTCGTCGCCCGGACCGCTCTGCTGGCGGTTGCGCCCCTGGTCGCGGTCACGGTCACGGCCACCGCGGTCGCCGCGGTCGTCACGCCCGCCGCGGTCCTGCCGGTCGCCGCGGTTGCCGCGGTCGCCCCGGTCCTGGCGCTGTTCGCGCTGTTCGGAGCGGTCCTGCCGGTCGCCGCGGTCCTGCCGGTCACCCCGGTCCGACCGCTCGGCGCGATCCTGCCGCTCGACGCGCTCGCCCTGCTGGCGACCGTCCTGGCGGCCGTCGCCCTGCTGGCGGTCGGTCTGGACGCGGTCCGCCTGGACGGGCCGGTCGGCCTGCGCCGGCTGGGCGTCCGCGGCCGGGGCCTCGGGGCTGCCCGCGGGGCGGTTGGCGGAACGGCGGCGGCGGTTGCCGCGGCGGCCGCCCTCCTCCTCGGCGGGACGGTCGGTCACGTCGAGCTGCTGCTGGGTCGGCTTCTCCACCGCGGTGGGAGCCTCGGCGGCCTTCTTCTCCGCGACGGGCGCCTTCTCGACGACCGCCTTGGGAGCCTCGGCCTTCTTCTCGGCCTTGGGCGGCGTCGCGGCACTGCCCCGACCGGAGGTGCCGCCCTGCCGCTCCTTGATGGCGGCGATCAGGTCGCCCTTGCGGAGGCCGGCCGTGCCGGTGATGCCCAGCTGACCTGCGAGTTCACGGAGTTCGGCCAGCACCATTCCAGAGAGGCCCGCGCGCTTGCGCGGCGTGGCGCTGCCGTTCGAAGGGGTGGTCAGAGCGTTCTCCTCGGCTCCGGAACTACTGGCAGCGGGATTGGGAGCAGCAGGAGCTTGGCTGCTCAGTACATCGGTGTTGGTCACACATGTCCTTCCTGACCGGAGCGCGCCTCCTACGCGTTCCAGCGGACCTGCCGTCCGACGGAATGCGGTGCGGCAGTTTCGTCCCGGTTCAGGCGGACCTGGCGACGGCGCGGAACGCGCACGAAAGCGGAGTCCTCCGGTGCGGGACTTCGGTCACACGGCGAGCGGGTGCCTTCCAGCGTCGGCCCCGTCCATACGGCACAGAGCCAAGTCACTGGAGGAATGCGATCCGGAACGAACGTCCGGGCACCACACCGGCGCCCGTGCGCGCGGTGACTGATGGCCCCGAGGGTAGACGCCGGTCCGGCCGGGTGCAACAACCGGGGCACGGCGCGTCGCATCACTCAGCCGAGTGGCGCAACCCGGACTCCGGCCAGGTCGACCGGCACCCGACGCGCCTGGAACCCCGCCGTGTCCACCCGGGGCGGCACCACCCCGTCCGGTGGCAGGGCCAGGACCGTGGGTCCCGCACCGGACACCGCGGCCGCCACCCCCGCCTCCCGCAGGGACCGCACCAGCCGCGTCGTCGCAGGCCAGGCGGGTTCCCGGTACGGCTCGTGCAGCCGGTCGTCCAACGCGTCGAGGAGCAGCGACGGGTCCGCGGTGAGCGCGTGCACGGCCAGCGCGGACCGCCCCGCCGCGAACGCCGCGTCCTCGTGCGGCACCTTCGACGGCAGCAGCCCGCGGGTGGTGTGGGTCGACGACTCCTCCGCGGGCACCAGCACGACCGGCGTCACACCGGGGTGCGGGTCCACACGGACCGCGCGGAAGCGGTCACCCTGCGTCCACGCGATCACCACGCCGCCGAACATCGCCGCCGCCGCGTTGTCGGCGTGGCCCTCGAACTCCGCGGCGAGTTGCAACGCGCTCGTGTCCGACTCGCGACCGGCGAGGGCGAATCCGGCCGCCACACCGGCCACCACGGCCGCCGCGGACGACCCGAGGCCCCGGGCGTGCGGGATGGCGTTGCGGCACGTCAGCCGCAGCCCCGGCGCCTCGACGCCGACCAGCTCGCACGCCGCCCGGAACGCGCGCACGACCAGGTGACGCTCGTCGGTCGGCACGTCGGCGGCGCCCTCGCCGGACACCTCCACCACCAGGCCGCCGTCGGTCACGGCGAACTCCAGCTCGTCGTGCACGCCCAGCGCCATGCCGAGCGCGTCGAACCCCGAGCCGAGGTTCGCCGTGGACGCGGGCACGGTGACGCGGACACCGCGGGCGGCCATGGCCGTCACGCCAGCTCCAGGGCGGTCGCGACGGCGCCGGGGTCCACCGGCACCGGCTTGACCTCGGACATGCCGAGCAGGGCCGTGTCGGGGTCCTTCAGGCCGTGGCCGGTGACCGTGCAGACGACCGTGGAGCCCTTCGGCAGCCGACCGTCCGCGACCGTGGCCAGCAGGCCCGCGACGCTGGTCGCGGACGCGGGCTCGACGAAGATGCCCTCCGTCGAGGCCAGCAGCCGGTAGGCCTCCAGGATCTTCTCGTCCGTCACGGCCTCGAACAGCCCGCCGGACTCCTCCTTGGCGGCCACCGCGCCGGTCCACGACGCCGGGCTGCCCACCCGGATGGCGGTCGCGATGGTCTCCGGGTTCGCCACCGGCTGCCCGAGCACCAGCGGCGCGGAGCCCGCGGCCTGGAACCCGAACATCCGGGGCGTGGCGCCGATCACGCCGTCGGCGTGGTAGTCGGAGTAACCGCGCCAGTACGCGGTGATGTTGCCCGCGTTCCCGACCGGCAGGCAGTGGACGTCCGGCGCGCGGCCGAGCACGTCGCAGATCTCCCACGCGGCGGTCTTCTGGCCGATCAACCGCACCGGGTTCACCGAGTTCACCAGCGTGATCGGGTACTCGGTCGCCGTCTTGGAGGCCAGCTCCAGGCAGTCGTCGAAGTTGCCGTCGATCTGCAGGATCTTCGCGCCGTGCGCGACCGCCTGGGCGAGCTTGCCCAGCGCGATCTTGCCGCGCGGCACGAGCACCGCGGCGGTGAGCCCGGCCTTGGCCGCGTACGCCGCCGCGCTGGCGGACGTGTTGCCGGTCGACGCGCAGATCACCGCGCGGATGCCGCTGGCCAGCGCGTGCGTCATGGCCACGGTCATGCCGCGGTCCTTGAACGAGCCGGTCGGGTTCGCGCCCTCGACCTTGATGTAGACGTCGCAGCCGGTCAGCTCCGACAGGTGCTCGGCGGCGACGAGCGGCGTGCCGCCTTCGTGGAGGGTGACGACCTTGGCGCCCTCGGGGAGTTCGATCCGGTCCGCGTAGGCGTGGATGATGCCGGGCCACCCCGGTCGCACGCCCGCTTGGATCGTCATGTTTCTTCGCCTTCCACCCTCATCACGCTGACCACTTCCCGAACCACGGGCAGCCCGCCGATTTTGTCCACGGTCGACCGCAGTGCCGCGTCGGTCGCGGCGTGGGTGACGATCACCAGGCTGGCGTCGTCGACCCGACCCTCCTGCCGCACCGCCGCGATGCTCACGTCGTGTTCCGCGAACACCGCCGCTACCTGCGACAACACGCCCGCCCGGTCGGCGACGTCGAGGCTGATGTGATAACGCGTCGGCGTCTGGCCCATCGGTCGGACGGGCAGCGCCGCGTAGGCCGACTCACGCGGACCGCGCCCGCGGTGCACCCGGTTGCGGGCCACCGCGACGAGGTCGCCGAGCACCGCGCTGGCGGTCGGGGCGCCACCCGCGCCCTGGCCGTAGAACATCATCTCGCCGGCCGCGTCGGCCTCCACGAACACCGCGTTGAACGCGCCGTGCACGCTGGCCAGCGGGTGGGAGGTGGGGATCATCGCCGGGTGCACGCGCACTGAGATTCCCTCGGCGCCCTCGGTCGTGACCCGCTCGCAGATCGCCAGCAGCTTCACCGTGCGGCCCAGGGCCTTGGCGGCGGCGATGTCGGCGGCGCTGACCGCCGCGATGCCCTCGCGGTGCACGTCGGCGGCCGTGACCCGGCTGTGGAACGCCAGGGACGCCAGGATCGCGGCCTTGGACGCGGCGTCGAACCCGTCCACGTCGGCCGTCGGGTCCGCCTCGGCGTACCCGAGCCGGGTCGCCTCCTCCAGGGTCTCGGCGTAGCTGGCGCCCGTGGAGTCCATGCCCGAGAGGATGAAGTTCGTGGTGCCGTTGACGATGCCCATCACCCTGGTGATGCGGTCACCGGCCAGCGACTCGCGCAGCGGGCGCAGCAGCGGGATCGCGCCCGCCACCGCCGCCTCGAAGTACAGGTCGGCCCCGGAGGCGTCGGAGGCCTCGAACAGCTCCGCCGAGTGCTCGGCCAGCAGCGCCTTGTTCGCGGTCACCACCGACTTGCCCGCGCGCAACGCGGCGAGCAGCAGCGTGCGGGCGGGCTCGATGCCGCCGATGACCTCCACGACCACGTCCACGTCGTCGGAGGCCACCAGTGCCGCCGCGTCGGTCGTCAGCAGCTCGGCGGGCACGTCGCGGTGCTTGTTCGGCCTGCGCACGGCGATGCCGGTCACCTCGACCGGCGCGCCGACCCGCGCGGTGAGGTCGGCCGCCTGGTCGGTGAGCAGCCGGACCACCTCGGTGCCGACCGTGCCGCAGCCCAGCAACGCGACCCTGATCGGTTTGCCCTCGTGGCTTGCCACTTCTCATACCTCCAGGCGGAACAGGTCTTCCTCGGTCTCCCGGCGCAGCAGCAACCGGGCCTGGCCGTCCGCAACCGCGGCGAGCGCGGGCCGGGGCAGTCGGTTGTAGCCGCTGGCCATGGAGTAGCAGTACGCGCCGGTCGCGGCGACCGCGATCAGGTCGCCGGGCGCGAGGTCGTCGGGCAGCCAGCAGTCGCGCACGACCACGTCACCGGACTCGCAGTGCTTGCCCACGACGCGGCACAGCACCGGCTGCGCGTCCTCGCCCGCGGCGCGGGACACGAGCCGGCAGTCGTAGACCGCGTCGTAGAGGGCGGTGCGGATGTTGTCGCTCATGCCGCCGTCCACGCTCACGTACCGGCGCACCACCCCCGCGTCCAGCTCGACGTCCTTGATGGTGCCCACCTCGTACAGCGTCACCGTGCCGGGGCCGACGATGGCGCGGCCGGGCTCGACCGCGATCTTCGGCACGGGCAGCTCGGCGTGCTCGCACTCCTTGGCCACGATGTTCCGCAGCTGCCTGGCCAGCTCCGCGGGCGGCGGCGGGTCGTCGTCGGCGGTGTAGGCGATGCCGAGGCCGCCGCCGAGGTCCACCGTGGTCACGTGGTCGAGCAGTGCGTCGCCGTGCTCGTCGCGCAGCTCCGCGAGCAGCCCGATGACCCGGCGCGCGGCGACCTCGAAGCCGCTGGCGTCGAAGATCTGCGAGCCGATGTGGCTGTGCAGGCCGATCAGCCGCAGCCCGTCGGACTTCAGCACCCGGCGGGCGGCCTCCGCCGCGTCGCCGGAGGACAGCGAGAAGCCGAACTTCTGGTCCTCGTGCGCGGTGGCGATGAACTCGTGCGTGTGCGCCTCGACACCGACCGTCACCCGGATCATCACCGGCTGCACGCGGCCGCGTTCGCGGGCGACCTGGTCCAGCCGGGCGATCTCGTAGAACGAGTCCAGCACGACCGCGCCGACACCGGCCTCGACCGCGGTGGTCAGCTCTGCGACGGACTTGTTGTTGCCGTGCAGCGCGATCCGCTCCGGCGGGAACTCGGCCCGCAGCGCCACGGCCAGCTCGCCGCCGCTGGCCACGTCGATGCTGAGGCCTTCCTCGGCGACCCACCGGGCCACCGCGACGGACAGGAATGCCTTGGACGCGTAGTGCACGCGGGTCGGGTCGCCGAACGCCTCGGCGTGCTCGCGGCAGCGCGCGCGGAAGTCGGCCTCGTCCATCACGAACAGCGGGGTGCCGTGCTCCTGGGCGAGTTGGCGCACGTCCACGCCCGCCAAGCGGACCGCGCCGTCGTCGCCGCGTTCGGCGTTGCGGGGCCACACCTGAGGGTGCAGCGCGTCCAATGCCTGCGCGGAGGACGGTCGGTTGCCCGCCGTGTTCGACGGGACCATGACGTCGGCGTGCCGGGGACCGGCCGGGTGCGCGCGCATCACATGCGCTCCGGCGCGGTCACGCCCAGCAGCGCGAGGCCGTTGGCGAACACCTGGCGGGTGGCCAGGCACAGGCTCAGCCGGGCCCGGTGCAGCTCGGTCGTCTCCTCGTCGCCCCTCGGCAACACCCGACAGGCCTCGTAGAACCGGTGGTAGGTGCCCGCCAACTCCTCCAGGTACCGCGCGACGCGGTGCGGTTCGCGCAGCTCACCGGCGGTGGCGACGACCCGCGGGAACTCGCCGATCGTGCGGATCAGGTCGCCCTCCCGGTCGTGGGTGAGCAGGTCGACCGCGTCGCCGGGCGTGACGCCGAGGTCGGCGCCGTTGCGCTGCACCGAGCACAGCCGCGCGTGCGCGTACTGCACGTAGAACACCGGGTTGTCGTTGCTCCGCTTGCGCAGCAGGTCGAGGTCGATGTCCAGGGACGAGTCGACCGAGGACCGGCTCATCGCGTACCGGGCCGCGTCCACGCCGACCGCGTCCACCAGGTCCTGCATGGTGATCACGGTGCCCGCGCGCTTGCTCATCCGCACCGGCTTGCCCTCGCTGACGAGGTTCACCAGCTGGCCGATGAGCACCTCCACCGACGCCGGGTCGTCGCCGAGCGCCGACGCGGCGGCCTTGAGCCTGCCGATGTAGCCGTGGTGGTCCGCGCCGAGCATGTAGATGCACAGGTCGAAGCCGCGCGACCGCTTGTCCACCAGGTACGCGATGTCACCGGCGATGTACGCCGGGTCACCGTCGCTCTTGATGACCACGCGGTCCTTGTCGTCGCCGAACTCGGTGGACCGCAGCCACCAGGCGCCGTTGTCGAAGTACAGCGCCTCGGAGCCCTTGAGCTGCTCGACGGCCTTCGTGACGGCGCCGGACTTGTGCAGCGAGTCCTCGTGGAAGAAGACGTCGAAGTCCGTGCCGAAGTCGTGCAGGTCCTTCTTGATCTCCTCGAACATGAGGCCCACGCCGATGCGGCGGAACACCTCGTGCGAGTCCTCGGCGGTCAGCGCGCTCGGCTCCTGCCGCAGCACCTCGGCGGCGATGTCGCCGATGTAGCCGCCCGCGTAGCCGTCCTCCGGCGCGGGCTCGCCCTTCGCGGCGGCGATCAGGGACCGGACGAACCGGTCGATCTGCGCGCCCGCGTCGTTGAAGTAGTACTCGCGGGTGACCTCGCCGCCGTTGGCGGTGAGGATGCGGCCGAGCGCGTCGCCGACCGCGGCCCAGCGCGTGCCGCCGAGGTGGATCGGGCCGGTCGGGTTCGCCGAGACGAACTCCAGGTTGATCCGGGTGCCGGCGAACTGGTCGCCGCGGCCGTACGCGTCGCCCGCCTTCAGCACGTCGCGCACGATCGCGCCCTGGGCGTCCGCGGCGAGCCGCAGGTTCAGGAAGCCGGGGCCGGCGACCTCGACCGACGAGATGGCGTCGGTGCCGGTCAGCGCGTCGGCGAGCCAGCCGGCCAGGTCGCGGGACGCCACGCCGACCTTCTTGGCGGTCTGGAGGGCCACGTTCGTGGCGTAGTCGCCGTGCTCGGGGTTGCGGGGGCGCTCGATCGTGACCGCTGTGGGCAGGGCGGCGGGGTCGAGGCCGCGGGTGGACAACACGTCCACGGCCGTCGCACGGACCAGTTCAGCGAGCGCAGCGGGAGTCACCCGGCAAGTCTAGGGAAGCGTTCCCGCTGGTCTCGACCGGGATGCGCGTCCCGCGAAGTGGGAATCGCCACCGGTGGCGACCACCCGCTGTGACGACCAGTTGACGGTGATCAGACACGGTATCCCTACACTGGCCCGCGGCATGGGCGTATGACGAGACTGAGGCGGACATGACCAGCGGCAAGAAGACGAAGGCCGCGCGCTCCAGCGTTGCGGCGGCGCGCTCCTCGGTGGTGGCCAAGAAGCCGAAGCCGTGGGGGACCATCATCGCGGTGGTGGCCGTGCTGGCCCTCGCGGGCACCGTGTTCGGTTACGCGTACAGCCAGATCGCGGACCGCAACGCGAAGGAGCAGGCACTCGCCAAGTGGAACCCGTCCGAGGAGAACAAGGACCCCTCGGACCAGATCCCCGGCGTGGTCAAGGTCGAGTACGAGGCCAGCAAGCACGTCGACCCGACGCAGCGGGTCGCCTACGACCAGTCGCCGCCCTTCGGCGGTCCGCACGACAACGTGTGGGCCGACTGCACCGGCACGGTGTACGACAAGGCCGTCCGCAACGAGAACATGGTCCACCCGCTGGAGCACGGCGCGGTGTGGATCGCGTACAACCCGGACCAGGTCACCGGTGAGGCGCTCGACAAGCTGAAGGCGCGGGCCGAGGGCCAGCCGTTCACGATGCTGTCGCCGTACCCGGGCCTGGACAAGCCGATCTCGTTGCAGTCGTGGGGCCACCAGCTCAAGGTGGAGACCGCGGACGACGAGCGCATCGACCAGTTCATCCAGTCGCTGCGGCGCAACCAGTACACGTACCCCGAGGTCGGCGCCACGTGCGACACGACCCAGTTCGACGTGACCAACCCGCCGCCGTTCGTGGCGGAGGCGCCCGGCGCGGACGCCGTCCCGATGGACGGCGGCACCACGGACGGCGCGGAGCCGACCGGCGCGCCGCCGGCGGCGACCGACGCGCCCGCCGCCACCACGACCGCGAGCAGCTGACCTGTGGCAGAGGCCGAGCAGGAGGACGTCGCACCCGCTTCGCCGGGGGTGCCACCCGCTTCCCGAGGGGTGACCGCGACCAGGACGGTCGTCGTGACCGTCGCGGTCGTGGCCGTCCTCCTGCTCGGCGCCGCCGTGGGCCTGCTGATCAAGCTCCCGGGCTCGGACACCAGCTCGACGCCCGCGCGCGACTCCGTCGACGTCGGCTTCTCGCAGGACATGGCGACCCACCACCTGCAGGGCGTGACGATGGCCAACATCGCGCGGGACAAGACCGCCGACCCCGCCGTCCGGCAGCTCGCGTTCGACATCGCCTCGACGCAGTTGGAGCAGATCGGGCGGATGAAGGGCTGGCTGTTCCTCTGGGGCCACCCCGAGCAGTCGGTCGACGGCAAGCACATGCGGTGGATGACCTCCGGCACGCACGGGCACGACGCGGCCGCCTCCGGTTCGGGCTCGGAGACGGAGCGGATGCCCGGCATGGCGTCGTCCGAGGAGATCACGAAGCTGCGCTCGCTGACCGGCGTCGAGTTCGACGTCTACTTCCTGCAGTTGATGTTGCGGCACCACAAGGGCGGCGCGCCGATGGCCGAGTACGCCGCCACGCGCGCCGGCCAGCCGGTCGTGCGGACGCTCGCGGACAACATGCTCAAGTCCCAGACGAGCGAGAGCACGTACATGCAGCAGCTGATCACCGAACGCGGCGCCGCTCCCCTGCCGGGCTGACCTGCCGCACTCACCTGATCCGCGACCGAGCCGACCACCGCCGCTCGACCGGGCCGACCCCCGGCGACCGGGCCGAGCCTCCCCCTTGAGCCGCCGCCCTTCCCGCTCGACCGGGCCGACCCCCGCGCTCGGCCGCCGCCGTGCCACCGGATGGCCGATCTCCTCGGAGAACCCCTCTCACCTGCGACTTCCGCCTGGCATGATCCGCGCCGCGTGCCTAGTCCAGGGGGACACCATGACATCGTGGCGAAGAGCCATGTGCGCGGTCACCGCGACCGCGCTGCTGAGCACCGCGCTCACCATCACCGCCGCACCCGCGTCGGCCGACGACCACGTGCCCACGACCACCGTCACCAGGGCGCAGTGGGGATACGTGGACCGCGCCACGCCGACCCGCGCCCACCTGGACCCGCGGGGCGACGCCCCCGTCGGGGCCCGGGACGGCGGGCACGTCGGCCGCTCGTACTTCCGCTTCGACCTCACCGCCTTCGACGGCGCCACCATCCTGTCGGCCGCGCTGTCCGGCACGGAGACCAACGCCGCCGACTGCGCCCACCGCGCCGTGCAGGTGTGGCGGACCGACGCGCTCACCTCGCGCTCCTCGTGGCTGAACGCGCCACGGGAGCGGGAGCTGCTCGCCACGCTCGGCCCCGTCGAGGGCCGGTGCCCCGCGCCGGTCGACACCGACCTCACCGCCGCCGTCGCGGCGGCCGTGCAGCGCGGTGACGACACCGTCACGCTGAGCCTGCGCGTGCCGCGCGAGCACGAGTTCGACCGGTCCCACGGCCGCGCCGTAGCCAACGACCTCAAGCTCGTGGTCACCCACAACCGCCCGCCCGCGACGCCGACCGGGCACCAGGTCTGGCCCGACCGGGGTTGCGCGGCGACCGCGCCCGGCACGTACCTCAACCCGGTGCACCTCAACGACGCGCAGCGCGTGCTGTTCATGGCGACGCTGAGCGACCCCGACCCCGGTGACGTCCTCACGGCCGAGTTCGCGCACTGGCCCGTCGCCGACCCGGCTGCCCGCGAGACGCACCAGTCGCCGGCCGACGCGAACGGCAAGGTCGTCGCGCAGCCCAACGAATGGCTGTTCCGCGAGGACGGCACGCACGCGTGGACGGTGCGCGCGCTCGACGGCACCGCGGCCTCCCCGGAGACCGCGCCGTGCTACTTCACCATCGACCGGACCCAGCCCGCGCCGGCGACCGTGTCGTCGCAGGTCTACCCGCGCGGGACCGCGGGCGGCGGCTACGGCGTGCCCGGCGACTTCACGATCACCACGGCGTCGGACGACGTCGTCGCCTACGAGTACCGGCTCAAGGGCAACGGGGAGTGGACGACCGTCACCCCGGCGGCGCCGGGTGGGCCGGTGACGATCAGCCACACCCCCGAGTACACGGGCTACAGCTTCCTCGAGGTGCGCACGGTGGACCGCGCGGGCAACCGCCCGCAGTACAACGAGGCGTACTCGTTCACGGTCTTCGAGAACCGCCCGTTCGTGTGGTCCGACCTGTACTCGGACCTGTACGTCAACCCCGGCGGCGGCGTGGGCGTGCCCGGCCGGTTCGACTTCTCCTCGAACCTGACCGACGTGGTGAGCTACACGTACCGCGTGGACGACGGCCCGGAGACGACGGTGGCCGCCGACGCGCAGCGCAAGGCGAGCGTCACGTACGCGCCGACCCACGGCGGGTACAACGTGCTCAAGGTGCGCAGCACGTCCGCCGCGGGCACGTCGTCACCGGAGCGCGAGCACCGGTTCCTGGTCGACACCGCACCGGTCGTCACCCAGGAGGGGCGCACGGTCGTCGGGTCGTCGGCGGACTTCGCGCTGCGTCCGCGCCAGGCGGGTGTCGTGTCGTACACCTACTGGTTCTCCCGCTGGAACGGCCCGGACACCGACCCCGTGACGGTGCCCGCGGCGGCGGACGGCACCGGCCGCTTCACCTGGGCCCCGCTGACCACCGACGCCAACTCGGTGAACGCGCTGCGGGTGCGCAGCACGGACGCGGCGGGCGCGGTGTCGGAGACGCGGCACGTCTCCGTGCACGTCGACGGCGCCGCGCCGGAGATCCGCATCGACGGCGACTCGCCGGCGCGGCCGGCCACGTTCACCTTCACCACCAGGATGGTCGCGCCGGTCGAGTACGAGTACTGGTTCGACCACGCGCCCTCGGTGAGGCACACCGCGCCGGCCGACCCGGACGGCACGACCACCGTCCAGCACACCAGCGACCGCACCGGCACCCTGACGCTGCGGGCCCGCGTCCGCAACGCCGCGGGCACGTGGTCGGCCGACGGCGGCGCCAACTGGTGGGTCCACGACCACCCGGGCGTCACCTCGCCGGACTTCCGCACGTGGCCGGACAGCGCATGGCGCGAAGGCTCCCTCACGTTCACCTCGAACCAGTTGGGCGCGACGGAGTTCCGGTACACCGTCGACGGCGTCACCACCGCCGTGCCGGTCGGACCGGACGGCACGGCGACCATCCGC
>NZ_LGED01000250.1 GCF_001280085.1 Saccharothrix sp. NRRL B-16348
TTGGGCGCGACGGAGTTCCGGTACACCGTCGACGGCGTCACCACCGCCGTGCCGGTCGGACCGGACGGCACGGCGACCATCCGCTGGACCCCCGCGCACAACGGGGACCAGCGGTTCGAGGTGACCACCCGCACCGCGGCAGGGCTGGTGTCCAGCCCCACCGCCTACGGGTTCCACGTCGTCGACGTGCCCGCGGTGACGTCGGAGGAGTACCCGGAGGGCTACCACTTCGTCCCGGTGGGCACGCCGGGCACGTTCACCTTCTCCCCGGGCCGACCGGGTGTGGTGGAGTACACCTACCGCTTCGACCTCGACTACCAGCCGGGCGAGGAGCACACGGTGGCCGCGACGGACGGCACGGCGAGCATCACGTTCGCCCCGCCGGCCTACGGCGATTACGTCCTGCACGTGACGGCGCGCACCGCGGACGGCTCGACGTCGGTCACGGTTGAGCACGAGTTCACGGTCTGGGAGCCGTAAGACTGATCGGGTGACAAGGTGGGCCGTCCGGCATCCGGCGGCCCACCTGCGGTTTCACGTCACCCAGTTGGGGCTACCCACCGGTAGTAACGTGGGACCCCCATCCGCGAGGTCGCGTCGGTCGTTCGCGACTCATCTCCCGGCGATCACGCTTTTCGACCGTCGGGGAAATCAGGCGCGTGCGGTCGGCTTCCAGGCGACCTCGCCCGCCGTCTGCGGAGCAGCGGCAACCCGACACGGAGGTCAGCGATGACCCAGGTGGATCCCGATCGGCACGTCGACGAGCGCACCGCACGCAAGGTCGCCGAACAGGCCCGCGAGACCCGGTGGCGCCACCCCAGCTTCGGTCGTGAGCTGTTCCTCGGCCACTTCCGCCTCGACCTCATCCACCCGCACCCCAGCGGCTCGGCCGAGGACCGCGAGCGCGGCGAGACCTTCCTCGCCGCCCTGCGCGAGTTCTGCGAGCACACCGTGGACGGCGCGGCCATCGAGCGCGACGCCCTCATCCCCGACCACGTGCTGACCGGCCTCAAGCAGCTCGGCGCGTTCGGCATGAAGATCAAGCGCGAGTACGGCGGCCTCGGCCTGTCCCAGGTCTACTACAACCGGGCGTTGATGATGGTCGGCTCGGTCAGCCCCGCGCTGGGCGCGATGCTGTCCGCGCACCAGTCGATCGGCGTGCCGCAGCCGTTGGCGCTGTTCGGCACGGACGAGCAGAAGCAGAAGTACCTGCCCCGCTGCGCGACCGGCGCGATCAGCGCGTTCCTGCTCACCGAGCCGGACGTGGGCAGCGACCCGGCCCGCCTCGGCACCACGGCCACGCCCACCGACGACGGCTACGTGCTCGACGGCGTGAAGCTGTGGACAACGAACGGCGTGGTGGCCGACCTGCTGGTGGTGATGGCGCAGGTGCCGGGCAAGGGCATCAGCGCGTTCGTGGTCGAGGGCGACTCACCGGGCATCACGGTGGAGAACCGCAACGAGTTCATGGGCCTGCGCGGCCTGGAGAACGGCGTCACCCGGTTCCACCAGGTCCACGTGCCCAAGGCCAACCTCATCGGCAAGGAGGGCATGGGGCTCAAGATCGCGCTCACCACGCTCAACACCGGCCGGCTGTCGTTGCCCGCCCTGTGCGCGGGCGCGGCGAAGTGGTGCCTGAAGATCGCCCGCGAGTGGTCGGCGCACCGCGTCCAGTGGGGCCTGCCGATCGGCAAGCACGAGGCCATCGCGGGCAAGGTCGCCCACATCGCGGCGACCGCCTACGCGCTGGAGGCCGTGCTCGACCTGTCCAGCGAGCTGGCCGACGCGGGCGGGCACGACATCCGCATCGAGGCCGCGCTGGCGAAGCTCTACGGCTCGGAGATGGCGTGCCTGGTCGCGGACGAGCTGGTGCAGCTGCGCGGCGGGCGCGGCTACGAGACCGCGGCGTCCATGGCTGCCCGCGGCGAACGCGGCGTGCCCGCCGAGCAGGTGCTGCGCGACCTGCGGATCAACCGGATCTTCGAGGGCTCGACCGAGATCATGCACCTGCTGATCGCACGCGAGGCGGTGGACGCGCACCTCGCCGTCGCCGGGGACATCATCGACCCGGAGGCGGACACCAAGCGCAAGGCGCAGGCGCTGGCCAGGGCGGGCGGGTTCTACGCGAAGTGGCTGCCCACGCTGGTGGTCGGCAAGGGCCAGGTGCCGCGCGCCTACGCCGAGTTCGGGCCGCTGGCCGGGCACCTGCGGTTCGTCGAGCGGTCCAGCCGCAAGCTGGCCAGGCAGACGTTCTACGCGATGTCGCGCTGGCAGGGCCGGCTGGAGCGCAAGCAGCGGTTCCTGGCGCGGATCGTCGACATCGGCGCGGAGCTGTTCGCGATCAGCGCGGCGTGCGTGAAGGCGGCGGCGGACGGCGACCGGGCGGTGGAGCTCGCGGACGCGTTCGCGGCGCAGGCACGGGTGCGGGTGGACGAGCTGTTCGACCGGTTGTGGCGCAACTCCGACGACTCGGACGCGGCGTTGGCGCGGCACGTCCTCGACGGCCGGTTCACGTGGCTCGAAGAGGGGGTGCTCGACCCGTCCAGCCCCGGGCCGTGGATCGCGGACTCGACGCACCGGGCGTCCACCGCGGCGGACGTCCACCGCAAGACGCCGTAGCGGGCGTTGTACACGGGGCAGGTGTTTGCGGGCGCGGGCACCTGCCCCGTGGCACGGTCGAAAGGGGACCACGTCCCCCGTACTCCCCTTTCGACTCCCCTTCTAACAACGGAAGGACACACACCCTCCAGGAGGAGGTAACGCGTGACGCTACGTCATTACTGGCGAGTTGAGACTTGCGACGTTCGAGTGAATCACCAGGTGAGAGCCACTCGACTACTCTGCGGGAGTTCTCAGTGAGTCACCGCACCTCGGCGGTCGAACACGAGGTCGCGCGCCGACCGGAGCCCCATCGCGATGGCGCCGCTGAGCACCGCGCCGTCACCCAGCTCGCCCGCCACGATCCGCGGCACGAGCGGCGTCATCCGCCGCAACGCGGCCTCCATCGGCTCCTGGAGCAGGTCGGTGTTGCTGCCGATGCCGCCGCCGAGCACCACCAGCTCGGGGTCGACCACCGCCACCACCGACGCCACCACGAACGCCAGCCGCTCGGCCTCGTCCCGCACCGCGAGCAGCGCCCGCTCGTCACCGGCCTTCGCCGCGGCGAACACCTCGCGCGCCGACCGCGCCACCAGGCCGCGCTGCTTCGCCAGCGCCACCACGGACTCCGCCGCCGCGGCCGCCTCGACCTGGCCGCGCTGCCGTCCGTCCTCTTCGGACTGACCGGTGTAGGGCAGGTAGCCCACCTCGCCCGCCGCGCCGTGCGCGCCGCGGAACAACCGGCCGTCCACCACGATCCCCATGCCGATCCCGGTGCCGACGGTGATGCACACGAACACCTCGGCGTCACGTGCCACGCCGTGCGCCTGCTCGCCCACGGCGGCCAGGTTCGCGTCGTTCTCCACGACCAGGTCCGGACCGAGTTCGGCTTCCAGGTCGTCCAGCAGGCCCGGTCGTTCCCAGCCGGGCAGGTTCGGCGCGTGGCGCAGGGTCCGGTCGCGCGGATCGGGCACGCCCGGCGTGCCGACGACCTTCACCACCAGGTCCGCGAGCGACAGCCCCGCGTCGGCCACCGTGCGCTCGGCCAGCTCCCGCACCGTGCGGACCAGCGCCGTCGCCGAACGGCACCGGTTGCGCTCGTCGGACCGCGCGATCACCGAACCGGCCAGGTCCGCCACCGCCACCCGGATCCGCTGCCTGCCGATGTCGACGCCGAGCACGTGCCCCGCCGCGGGGTTCGGCTCGTAGACCACGGCCGACCGGCCCGGACCCGTCGACGTGCGGCCGATGGGGCGCACCAGGCCGTGCTGCTCCAAGTCGAGCAGCGCTTGGCCCACGGTCGGCTTCGACAAGCCGGTGTCCTTGGCGATCCGCGGCCTGGTCGACGGACCTCCCACCCGCAGGCGGTCGAGCACCGCGCGCTGGTTCAGCACGCGCATCCCCGCGGGGGTGCCCACCTGGGGCGAGTTCGGGGCCGTCACGGGGAGTGAGTGTAGATCGGGTGGAGCAGCGTCCGGACAGGCTTGCGGACAAGATGGGGGACCACCCTTGACAACGATGTCAGGTGCCCCCTTTGCTTCGCTAAAGATCGGGTCGGTTCAGGCGGAAGGCGTGCGCAATGGGGCACATGCGGGGCAGGAGATCGCTGGTGGTCGTCTCGACCATCGCACTGGCGCTGGGGAGCGTGGGAGGCTGGTCGTCCGCGACCGCCGCACCGGGGGAGCCAACCGTGAGCGAGACGCTCTTCGCCTCGTCGTTCGAGGACGGGCAGCCGCAGCCGACCTGGTCGAGCACCGTGGAGACCGGCCCGGACGGCACGCCGAAGACCTCGGGCG
The DNA here is from genome assembly GCF_001280085.1 of Saccharothrix sp. NRRL B-16348. Classification (GTDB taxonomy): domain Bacteria; phylum Actinomycetota; class Actinomycetes; order Mycobacteriales; family Pseudonocardiaceae; genus Actinosynnema. The sequence goes on from NZ_LGED01000250.1 coordinate 4,395, forward strand.
TCAACGGCTCGGACTCCACCGGCATCCCCGGCAACGTCACCGACCGCGTGGTCGACGTCGTCGCCAACTCCGAGCACACCGGCGCCGGCGAGGTGGCCGGCAACCTGGTCGACGGCAACGTGTCGTCGAAGTGGCTCACGTTCACGCCGACCGGCTGGGCGCGGTTCACCTTCGCCGAGCCCGTCGCGGTCAAGCGCTACGCCATGTCGTCGGCCAACGACGCGCCCGAGCGCGACCCGAAGGACTGGACGCTGCGGGGCTCCCACGACGGCACGACGTGGACCCCGCTCGACGCCCGCGCCGGCGAGGCGTTCGCCGAGCGGTTCCAGACCAAGGTCTACGACCTGGCCAACACCGAGGCGTTCAGGCACTACCAGCTCGACATCTCCGCGACCGCGGGCGCCGTGGACCTCATCCAGCTGGCCGAGGTGCAGTTCTCCGACGGCTCCACCACCCCGCCGGCGAAGAACATGCGCACCACCGTGGGCAACGGCGCCAACGGCGGGTACAACGCCAAGGCGGGCGCCGGGTTCACCGGCGTGAAGGCGTTGCGGTACCAGGGGACGCACGTCGCCGAGGGCCGCGGCTACTCGTACAACAAGGTCTTCGAGGTCGATATCCCGGTCACGTCGACCACCGAGCTGTCGTACCTGATCTTCCCGTCGTTCACCACGGACGACCTGAACTACCCGGCCACGTTCGTGTCGCTCGACCTCGCGTTCGCCGACGGCACCTACCTCAGCGACCTCGGCGCACGCGACCAGCACGGGTTCGAGCTGTCACCGCGCGGCCAGGGCGCGGCGAAGTCGCTCTACACCAACCAGTGGAACCGGATCGCGTCGGTGATCGGCGCGGTGGCCGCGGGCAAGACGATCAAGCGGATCCTGGTGGCGTACGACAACCCGAAGGGGCCGGCCGGTTTCAACGGCTGGGTCGACGACGTCGTGGTCAAGTCCGCGCCGGTCGTGGTGGACCGGCCGCGCCCGTCGGACTGGGTGCTGACCAACCGGGGCACGAACTCCAGCGGCTCGTTCTCGCGCGGCAACAACTTCCCGGCCACCGCCGTGCCGCACGGCTTCAACTTCTGGTCGCCCATGACCAATGCGGGCTCGATCAGCTGGCTCTACGAGTACGCGAAGAACAACGACCGGAACAACCTGCCGACGTTGCAGGCGTTCACCGCGAGCCACGAGCCGAGCCCGTGGATGGGTGACCGGCAGACGTTCCAGGTGATGCCGTCCACCGGCACGCCGACCGCCGACCGGGCGTTGCGCGCGCTGCCGTTCAAGCACGAGAACGAGACCGCTCGGGCGCACTACTACGGCGTGCGGTTCGAGAACGGGATGCGCACCGAGATCGCGCCGACCGACCACGCCGCGCTGTTCCGCTTCACGTTCGTCGACGACACCTCGAACCTGGTGTTCGACAACGTCAACAACAGCGGCGGGCTCACGCTCGACCCGGCGTCCGGCGTGGTGACGGGCTTCTCCGACGTCAAGAGCGGCTTGTCGACCGGCGCGACGCGGCTGTTCGTGTACGGCGTGGTGGACAAGCCGGTCCTCTCCAGCGGTCGGCTCACCGACGCCGGCCGGAACGACGTGGCGGGCTTCTTCCAGTTCGACACGTCCGGCGACAAGACCGTGACGATGAAGATCGCCACGTCGTTGCTCAGCGTCGACCAGGCGAAGCGCAACCTGGACCTCGAAGTGTCCACTTCGGACACGTTCGACTCGGTGCGCGAGCGGGCTCAGCAGGCGTGGGACCGGGTGCTGGGCATGGTCGAGGTGGAAGGCGCGTCGGAGGACCAGCTGACCACGCTGTACTCCAACCTCTACCGGCTCTACCTCTACCCCAACTCGGGCTTCGAGAACACCGGCACCGCCGACGCGCCCAAGTACCAGTACGCGTCGCCCGTGCAGCCCTCCGGACCGTCCACGCCGACGCACACCGGCGCGAAGGTCGTCGACGGGAAGGTCTACGTCAACAACGGGTTCTGGGACACCTACCGGACCACGTGGCCCGCGTACAGCCTGTTGACGCCCGGCAAGGCGGCCGAGCTGGCGGACGGGTTCGTGCAGCAGTACCGGGACGGCGGCTGGATCTCGCGCTGGTCGTCGCCCGGCTACGCGAACCTGATGACCGGCACGAGCTCCGACGTGGCGTTCGCGGACGCGTTCGTGAAGGGCGTCGACCTGCCGGACGCCAAGGCGGCCTTCGAGGCGGCGGTGAAGAACGCGACGGTCGCGCCGCCGAACGCGGGCGTCGGCCGCAAGGGCCTGGACACCTCGATCTTCACCGGCTACACGTCCACCGCCACCGGCGAGGGCATGTCGTGGGCGATCGAGGGCTACGTCAACGACTACGGCATCGCGAACATGGCCCGCGCGCTGCACGAGAAGACCGGCGAGGCGCAGTACGAGGCGGCACACGAGTACTTCTCGAACCGCGCGCAGAACTACATCCACATGTTCGACCCGTCGACGGGCTTCTTCCAGGGGCGCAACCCCGACGGCACGTGGCGCGTGCCCACCGACGAGTACGACCCGCGCGAGTGGGGCCACGACTACACCGAGACCGACGGCTGGAACATGGCGTTCTCGGTGCCGCACGACGGGCAGGGCCTGGCCAACCTGTACGGCGGCCGGGACGGGTTGGCGAAGAAGCTGGACGAGTTCTTCGCCACGCCGGAGACGGCGAAGTTCCCCGGCTCGTACGGCGGCGTGATCCACGAGATGACCGAGGCGCGCGACGTGCGGATGGGGCAGCTGGGCCACTCCAACCAGGTGTCGCACCACATCACGTACATGTACGACTACGCCGGTCAGCCGTGGAAGACGCAGGAGAAGGTCCGCGAGATCCTGTCCCGGCTCTACCTGGGCAGCGAGATCGGCCAGGGCTACCCCGGCGACGAGGACAACGGCGAGCAGTCGGCGTGGTGGCTGTTCAGCGCCATGGGCTTCTACCCGCTGCAGATGGGCAACTCGTCGTACGCGATCGGGTCGCCGCTGTTCAAGAAGCTGACCGTGCACCTGGAGAACGGGCGCTCGCTCGTCATCAACGCGCCGGCCAACTCGGCGGAGAACATCTACGTGCAGTCGTTGAAGGTCAACGGGAAGAAGTGGGACAAGTCGCACCTGCCGCACGCGGAGATCGCGGCCGGTGGCGTGCTGGACTTCGAGATGGGGTCGTCGCCGTCGCGGTGGGCCACGGGTCCGGACGCCGCGCCGCCGTCGTTGACCACGGGTTCCGCGGCTCCCGCGCCACTGCGCGACGTGACGCTGTCCGGGACGGTGACCGGCGCCCCGGCGGAGCTGGTGGACAACACGTCGCAGACGTCCGGCGCGCTGTCGTGGTTGCAGGTGGACCTGCCGTCGAAGAAGGAGAGCGCTTCGTTCTACACGTTGACGTCGGGCAAGGGCGCCGGCGACCCGACGTCGTGGATGCTGAAGGGCTCGTACGACGGGACGAACTGGTCCACTGTGGACGAGCGGTCCGGTGAGGCGTTCGCGTGGCGGCAGCAGACGCGGGCGTTCAAGATCGCCCGGCCGGGGCACTACCAGCACTACCGGCTGGAGTTCCCGGGCGCGGCGACGCTGGCCGAGTTCGAGCTGCTGGCCAAGCCGTTCGTGACGTGCTCGACCTCGGTGACCGGTGAGCACGTCGGGGCGTTGCGCGTGGAGTCGGGCGTGACGTGCGTGGACGGCGCCACCGTGACCGGTCCGGTGACGGTGGCGGCGGGCGCGTCGCTGTACGTGTTCGGCGGGACGGTCGAGGGTCCGGTGAACGCGACCGGCGCGGCGGCGGTCGTGCTGGTGGGTACGGCGGTCGGCGGTCCGGTGAACGTGACCGGGACGTCCGGTGAGCTGTCGCTGGAACGGGTGTCCGTCGGCGGGCCCGTGCGACTGGTCGACAACAAGGGCGGCACGGTCGTCGCGGGCAACACCGTCGGCGGGCCGCTGTCGTGCACCGGGAGCGACCCCGCACCGGTGAACAACGGATGGGTGAACTCGGCGAGCGGGCCCAAGACGGGTCAGTGCGCCGGGCTGTAGGTCGTCGTCACCAGGAGATTTCGCGGCACCTCTGCGCGGAATCTCCTGGTTCGACCTGGAGCGTGGCGTGCTCGATGTGGTACCGCTCGGCCAGCAGTGCCTGCGCGGCGCGCAGCACGTCGGCCGGGTCCACGTGGTCGCGGGTGGTGAGGTGCGCGGAGGCGACCTCCATGCCCGAGGTGAGCGTCCAGACGTGCAGGTCGTGCGCCTCGGCCACGCCGGGCAGGCGGCTCAGGTCGGCCTGCATCTCGGCGACGTCCACGCGTTCCGGCGCGTGCTGGAAGAGGATCCGCAACGCGCTCGCAGCCAGCTTGTACGTGCGCGGGAGGACGAACAGGCCGATCGCGACGCCCATGACCGGGTCGGCGTAGCGCCAGCCGAAGACCAGCGTGACGACGCCGCTGACGAGCACGCCGACCGACCCGATCAGGTCGGCCAGGACTTCCAGGTACGCGCCGCGGACGTTGATGCTGTCCTTCGCGCCCTCCCGGAGCAGGAAGAACGCGACCACGTTGGCCGCGAGGCCCGCGGTGGCGGCCAGCACGACGGGCAGGCCGGGCACCTCGGGCGGGTTGCCGAACCGTCCGACGGCCTCGTACACGACGTAGCCGGCCACGCCGAACAGCAGCACGGCGTTCGCCAGCGCGGCCAGCACCTCGGCCCGGTAGAGGCCGAACGTGCGGCTGCCGCCCGTGCGCGCCCGGCGGGCCAGCATGATCGCGGCCAGCGCCATGCCGACGCCGAGGACGTCGGTGAGCATGTGGGCGGCGTCGGAGATCAGGGCCAGCGAGCCGGTGACCACGCCGACGGTGAACTCCAGCGCCATGAACGCCGCGCCGATGCCGAAGGCGATCCACAGCCGGCCGAGGTGCCTGGCGCTCCCCGACGACACACCGTGCCCGTGTCCGTGACCCATGAGCGGGAACATATAGTCACATGCGCATGTGTGCAACTCGACTGTCAGGGGCGCCACAACCGTCCCAGTGCGCGGACGAGGCCGGGCGCGATCCGGTTGCCCAGGTGCGCTGCCTTAGCTTCCACCGTCACGGGTACCACCGCTCTGTGGTCGTTCACCACTTTGAGCACTTCGGCCGCGACCTTCTCCGGCCCGAAGCCACGCCGTCGGTACGCCTTCGCTGCTTTCCGGCGCTGTTCGTCCTGCTCAGCGGGGGTGGAGCCGGAGAACGTGAACGTCTTGGCGATGTCGGTGTCGACGATGCCGGGACAGATGGCGGTCACCTTGACGCCGTGTTCGCGCAGCTCGGCGTCCAGGCACTGGGCGAGCATGAGGACGGCGGCCTTCGTGGTCGAGTAGGCGGACAGCGCGGCGGTCGGGAAGTAGCCCGCGGCCGACGCCGTGACGACCAGGTTGCCGCCTTCGCCCCGTTCGACCAGCTGCGGCGCGAACGCCCTCAGCGTGTGCACCACACCCCAGAGGTTGACGTCCACCACCCGCCGCCAGTCCTCCTCGGACGTGCGGAGGAACGACCCGGCCATCCCGATGCCGGCGTTCGCCATCACCACGTCGGGCACACCGTGCCGTGCCTCGACCTCCTCCGCCACCGCCCGCATCGCGGCCGAGTCCGCCACGTCGACCCGGTACGCGTGACCACCGGTCAGCTCGGCCGTCTCCCGTGCCTTCCCCTCGTCCACGTCCAGCGCGACCACCTCGGCGCCCTGGCCCGCGAAGGCCACCGCCGTGGCCCGGCCGATCCCGCTCCCCGCCCCCGTGACGACCACCAACCGCCTGCGCCGCTTGCCGTCGATGACGTCCTCGATGCGGCGTGCCACCTGCTCCGGGTGCGTCCGCGGCGCCCAGTGCCCGGCGCGGAGCCTGCTCCGCGTGAGGTCCTCGACCCAGGGCTCCGCCGCCTCCAGGTGCTCCCGCAGCACGTACGGGTCCTCGGTCAGCTCGATCTGGTGAACGGGCACCGAGACCCGCGCCGCGGGCAGCCCGCGTCCCACGTTCGCCCGGTACAGCCCCAACCCGTTGACCAGCTCCCGCCGCCCCGCCCGCAACCACTTCCGCACCACCGGCAACGCCCACACCAGCTCGGGCACCACCGGCACCTTGAACCCGGCGATGTACCAGGACCGGCTGAGCACCTTGAACACCTTCAGGGGCCGCAAGCGATTGCGGCGGACCCACTCCGCCACCTGCCCCAGATCCGGCCCGGACATGCTCGTGAACGAGAGGAACAAGTCGGGCCGTGCCGCCACCGCCGCCCAACCCTGCAACGACCCCCAGTCGTGCCCCACCAGGTGAACCGGCCCGCCGACCGCCTCCACCACCGCCACGAGGTCGTCGACCAACCGTTCGATCCGGTACCCCTCGTTCCCGCGGGGCGCGTCCGACCCCCCGGCACCCCGAACGTCGTACCGGACGACCCAGAACCTCTCCCCCAACCTCGCCGCCACCTCCTCCCACACTTCGGAGGTGTCCGGGAACCCGTGCGTCAACACCACCGGAACCGCACCGACAACCCCTCCCTGAACCACCCGAATCCGCAGGTCATCGGCCCACACCACCCGCTCGCGCACCGGTTCCACAAGCCAAGAGGGTAGGGGGTGAAACCCACTGGCCCCAGTGCGCTAAGCTTCCTCCCGTAGCTACGGCCCCCGTAGCTCAGGGGATAGAGCACCGCCCTCCGGAGGCGGGAGCGCAGGTTCGAATCCTGCCGGGGGCACATCGTTCACCAGTACGTGTGAGGCCCTTGACCAGCGCGAACGGTCAAGGGCCTCACTCGTGTGGGAGCCGGGTCGTCGACGGAGGCCCGCGGAGTGCGGGATTCAGGAGTCGGCTTCGGTCGAGATGAGGCGAGCCGCGTCGGTCAGCACGTCGTCCGCGGACCTCAGGCCCTCTTGTCCGACCGCGATCACGAGGGCTTGGCGCACCTCGTCCACCGGACGGCCGCGATGAGTGCGGCGCACGGCGTTCAGCGCCCGTTCGAACTTCCGCACGTGTTCTCGGACAGCGGAAGCGGCACGTTCGTAGTCGGCGGCCTTATCAGCCATCAGGAACCTCCGGCATCGACATTCTTCCGCCGCGTCGACGGAAGTCGCCGACCGCGGGCATGATCCGGCGCGACAACGGGCGCTGGAGGCCCGCTCACGTTCCGGCGTCCCTGATCACCGCACGTGCACGACAATCGTCCACAACCGGTGGTTCCGCGGGCACCGCCCGGAGGGTGAAGTCGGCTTTACCCGAGGACGACGCTTGGTGATGCCGAACCGGAATTATCCGCGGGCCACCCGGAATAACACGCGGAGTGCCGACGTGGTCACGGAACGCTGTCTTCCTCGGTCATAAGGGGGTGTCCGAACGGTGTTTTTGAGGGCAATACGGAAGAGGCAGCGGCGGGGCGCCCCATGCGATGGTCATTCTCAAGTCGAAGCCCCTTTTTTCGGAGGCAAATGTGTCGATCATCGATACGTCCCGACCCCACCCGACACCGGAACAATTGAAGGAATCACTGTCGAAATTGGTGCCAGTCCTGCGGGACAACGCCGCGTGGTCGGACGAGAACCGCCGACTGCACGACGACTCGATCCAGGCACTGGCCGACGCGGGAATCTTCAAGCTGCGGTTGCCCGCCAGGTACGGCGGCTACGAGGCCGACACCCGCACGCTGGTCGACGTGTGCATCGAACTGGGCCGCGCGGACGGCGCGCTGGCGTGGACGGTGTCGACGTACTGGATCGCGTCGTGGATCGTCGGCCTGTTCCCGGACGTGGCGCAGGACGAGGTCTTCACGACCCCCGACGTCCGGGTCTGCGGCGCGGTCAGCCCGTCCGGCGTGGTCGTGCCGGTCGAGGGCGGGTACGTGCTCAACGGCTCGTGGCACTTCGTCAGCGGCGCGTGGCACGCGAACTGGCAGGAGCTGGCCACCATCCTGCTGCGGCCCGACGAGGAGCCCCTGCCGGTCATCGTGGCGGTGCCGATGTCGAGCCTGGAGATCGTCGACGACTGGCACACCTCCGGCATGAGCGGCAGCGGCAGCGTCACCACGGTGGCGAAGGACGTGTTCGTGCCGGCGACGCACCTCATCCCGCTGGAGGCGGCGATCCGCCCGAACGGCGTCTCCGAGCTGAACGCGGACCGGCCGATGTGGCGCAGCCCCACCATCCTGGCCGGTTCCGCCGCGACGGTCGGCATGCTGGTCGGCATGGCGAAGGCGGCCTACGAGGCGTTCATGGACCGCATCCCCAACCGGCCGATCCGGTACACCGACTACGAGCACCAGGCCGAGGCGCCGATCACGCACACCCAGGTCGGCACGGCGTACATGAAGATCGAGCAGGCCGAGTACCACGCCTACCACGCCGCGTCGCTGGTCGACGCGAAGGCCGCCAGCGGCGAGCCGTGGACGATCGCGGAACGCGCCAGGGTCCGCGCGGACGAGGGCTGGGCGACGAAGCTGGCGAAGGAAGCCGTCGACCTGCTGGCCTCGGCCAGCGGCGGGTCCTCGATCTACCGCCACGAGCCGATCCAGCGGATCGTGCGCGACATCCACGCGATCAGCGTTCACCCGATGTTCAGCCCGGACTCGAACACGGAGACCTTCGGGCGGGTGCTGTGCGGGCTCGAGCCCAACACGATGTTCATCTGAGTCGATCTCCAGGCCGAGAGCCGCCACGCGGTCAGCGTGGCGGCTCTTCGCTGTGCGCCGGGAGCCGACCGTCCACATGGCACACAGCACGTCACCCGGCACAGCACATCACCCGGCACACAGCAACGTGCCCGGTCGGCGAGGAGCACCGACCGGGCACGCGAGGACGTCTGGTCTCAGACGTCCTTCTTCCACATGATGATCTGCAGGTAGTTGCCGTCCGGGTCGGCGAACGTGCCGAACTTGCCGGACTCGCGGTCCGCGACCGAGATCCACTCCACGTTGGCGGCCTTCAGCTGGGCCTCCACGGCGTCGAAGTCGTCGACGTGGAAGTTCATGATCACGCGACCGGGCTCGTTGTTCTTCGCCTCGACGTCGTCACGACCGTCGATGACCAGCAGGAAACCGCCGAGGTCGATCGGGCCTTCGCCGGTGAACTCCGGGGCCAGCGCCTTGATGTACCACGCCCGCAGCTCGGCGGGGCGGGTGGTGCCGAGCAGCATGCTGCCGGGCTTGAGCGTCGTCATGTCGAATCTCTCCCTGTTGTGTGATCAAGCTCGCGGCAAGAGGCTATCGCCACACCACGCGTCAGGAGACCGCCGCCGCGGTTTCCGGTGCCGAGGCACGGCTTTCGTCACGAGGACGCAGCCCGAACCAGATGAGCGCGACGCTCACGAGCGTCACCGCGACGTTCACGCCGAGCGCGAGGTGGGTGCCGGTCAACGCGTCGGTCTGCGTGGCCGCGATCGCGACCATGATCGGCGCGCCGACGGTGAGGGCCACCTGCTGCGTCATCGAGGTGAGGCCGGTCGCCAGGCCCTGCTCCTCGTTCGGCAGGCCCGAGGTGCCGATCACGGTGTACGACACGATGCACGCGACGTGCACGAAGAACCCGAGGAACAGCGCGGGCACCAGGATCGCCAGGGCGAGCCGGTTCGTGCCGAGGAACACCAGCGGGAGGATCATCAGGGCTTGCAGGGTCAACGCCACGGTCAGCACGTTCCGGCCGCCGTGCTTGCCGATGAAGCGACCGGCGATCGGACCGGCGAACACGGCCGCCAGGCCGGGGATGCCGAAGGCGAGGCCGGTGATCACCGGGTTGAACTTCAGCACGTCCTGGAGGTACAGCGTCATCAGGAAGATCATGCCGGTCTCCATGGAGAAGATCACGAGACCCGCGTAGTTCCCCCACTTCACGGTGGGCTTCTTGAGGAAGCGCACCGGCGCCAGCGGCGCGGACGACCGGGATTCGATCACCCAGAACGCGGCCAGCAGCACGATGCCGATCGCGGCGGCGACGAGGCTGCTCTCCATGATCGCGTAGACCACGGCCAGCAGACCGCCGGTGACCGTCACCGCGCCCGGCACGTCCAGCTTCTGCCGGTTCGGCATCTTGCTCTCGCCGATCAGCATCGGGGTGGCGACGATGATGGCGATGGCGAACGGGATGTTGATGAAGAACGCGGCCCGCCAGCTCAGCAGGCTGACGAGGATGCCGCCGACCAGCGCGCCCGCGGTGAAGCCGCCGGAGAGGATCGCGCCGTTGAGACCGAGGGCGCGGTCGCGCATCTTGCCCTCGGGGAACGTCGTGGTGATCAACGACAGGCCGGCGGGGACGGCCATGGCGGTGGAGAGGCCCTGGAGCGCACGGGCGGCCAGCAGCATCTCCGGGTTGGTCGCGAAGCCGCCGAGCAGCGACGCGAGGGCCAGCAGGACCTGGCCGGCCACGAACAGCTTGCGGCGGCCGAACAGGTCGGCGAACCGCCCGAACAGCAGCATGAAGCCGGCCGCGGGCAGCGTGTACGCGGACACGATCCACGGCAGCTGGGTCAGGCTCATGTCGACGCCACCGCCGACCTGCGGCAGGGCGACGTTGAGGATCGAGTAGTCGGCGGCGAAGATGAAGGCGGCGCCAAGCAGGACGAGGAGGATCAACCGCTGCCTGCCGCTGAACCGCAGCGGGGAGGACGTTTCGGCAGTCAAGATGCGATCCCTTTCTTGGAGGTATCCCACAGTTTTCGTGATCCAGCCACGCTTTCCGGCTTGGCCGAGCCGCTCGGCGAAGCCGGAGAGCGTGACCAGGCTTTGCGCCGCGGCTGCGCCTAGAGGTCGGCCAGGAACTTCACCAGCTCGGCGTTGACCTCCTCCGGCCGCTCCTGCTGCGTCCAGTGGCCGGTCCCGGGGAGGACGACCGTGCGCTTCAGGTTCGGCACGAGGTACGCCAGGTTGGCGATGAGCTGGTCCATGCCGGGCAGCGTGACGCTGCCGTCCCGGTCGCCGTGCACGTACAGCGCCGGAGGAGTCAGCGGCGCACCCTGGAACGGCGCCGTCAGCTCCCAGCTCAGGTCGATCGTCCGCCACCAGTTCAGGCCGCCCGTGAAACCGGTCCGGGCGTACTCGGCCGTGTAGAACTCGATGTCGGCCTCGGTGAGCCATGCGGGCGACTCGGTCTTGGGCATGAGGTCGAAGAGGGTGCCCCCTTCGGGAACCACGGGGAGCGTGGGTCCGTCCGCCTGCGGCGAGTCGCCGAAGCCCCAGTTGAAGAAGCGGAGGATGCTCTCGCGCGGGTCGCGCTCCAGCTCCGCCTCGGCCACGCCGGGCTCCTGCAGGTAGTTCATGTAGAAACCGGGACCGAGCGCCTGGGTGAGCCCGGTCAGGGCGCTCACCGGGCCGCGCGGCAGGTAGGGCACGCTCAGCGCGACGACACCGCGGACCCGGTCGGGACGCAGCTGCGCGGTGTTCCACGCGACCGACGTGCCGAAGTCGTGGGCGACCAGCACCGCCTGCTCCTCGCCGAGGGCGTCGAGCAACGCGATCACGTCGCCGACGAGGTGCAGCTGCGAGTACTTCTCCACCCCTTCCGGGCGGTCGGTCTGCCCGTAGCCGCGCAAGTCCGGCGCGACCGCGTGGTAGCCGGCCGCCGCCAGAGCGGGGAGCTGGTGGCGCCAGGAGTACCAGGACTCCGGGAAGCCGTGCAGCAGCACGACCAGCGGCCCCTCGCCCTGCTCGGCGACGTGCATGCGGATGCCGTTGGCCTCCACGAACCGGTGGGTGATCCCGTCGGTGTTTGCCGATTGTTCGTCGCTCATGGTGCGCCTTCCTTAGACAGGTGCCCGAAGTGGACTCGCCGAAAGCTTCCTTCCGACTCGCCACCGGCTCCTACTTCAGCCTTGCCCAGTCGGCGAACGTAAATCGAGGTATTCTCGAATTGCCGTGATCATCCGACCGGACCCGGTGCGGAACCATTTCGTGACATGCCGAATCACCCCGTTGAGCGGGTGATCGACACTCGGCCTATCCCGGACGACCCGTTCGCCGACCGGCGCGCGAACGGGTCGCGACCGAGGAACTCAATTGCGTCCCGTGCTGCTATTACTGAAAATCGCGCTCCGCCGCCTCGGCGACGCGCTTGATGGCCGCCAACCGGCGGTCCCAGTCGGCCGCGAGCGAGGACATCCACCGCGTGGTGGCGTCCAGCCCGGCCGGCCGCAACGAATACCTCACCTCACGTCCGACCCGGCTGCCGACGACGAGTCCGGCGGCGTCCAGGACGGCGAGGTGCTTGACGATCGCCTGCCGGGACACGGGCAGTCGCCCGGCCAGCGTCGTCGCGGTGACCGCGCCCTGCGCGGCGAGCAGATCGAGCAGGCGGCGACGGGTGGGGTCGGCGAGCGCGACGAGAACGTTGCCGACCTCCTCTACCGCACCGTCCGGTTCTGTTCTCACACAGTCGACTCTTCGACGCGCTTCTTCGCCGCGTTGAGGACCTGCGGCCAGCCACCCGTGTTGTCCTTGATCGTCCGTGCGCGCACGTCCTCGGACACGGCCAGCGCGGCGAACCCGCTCTCGACCACGGTCAGGCGCGTCTTGTCGCCCTCCGAGGACAGCGTGAACTCCACGAGGGTGCTGTTGCCCTCGGTCAGCTCCTGCCCCGGGAAGGCGGGCGCCCAGCGGTACGCGACGTACGAGTGCGGCTCGACCTTCACCACGCGCACGGGGAAGTCGCCGTACTCCGGGTTCTTGGCCACCGTCGACTCGCCCTCGACGGCGGTGGTGCCCTTGATGCTCTCCGGGTCGGCCACCCAGAAGCCGGGTGCGGACACCAGGGACCAGACGCGCTCGACAGAGGCGTCGATCAGTGTGTCGCGCTCGATCCGGTCGTCGCTCATGAGGAAGCTCCTTCAAGTGCCATCATTGAGTGCAACCAGATGATTGCACGTCACCAATGGTCGTGCAACCTACAAGTTGCACGACGACGCCGGCCGATACCGCGCCCCGACACAGCGAGCGACGCGGACACGGCGCGTAACCCTTGTTGTTGTTTCCGTTACATCCGGGCGGAATACGTCCGTGCGCCCGAAGCCGACAACACGAGGTCCGTTCGCCCTCTTGCCGACCTCCGTCGTGGCCGTGCCGCCTCGGCAAGCTGGGAGAAGCCATCCGGACCACGTGGAGCGATGCTGGTGTGGCCGTTCAGATAGATGCCCCAAGTGTTTCTCCCCGAGCGCCACCAGCCGAGCGGTCGATAGCGAGGCGCGTGCACATCGCCTCTCGAAGAAGGGCCATTACATGATCACGCTGGATACCGTGAACCTGGAGATCGACGGGCCGACGGCCACGATCTACCTGAACAGGCCGGACAAGAAGAACGCGATGAACCCCCAGATGCACCGGGACATGAACGCGGCCCTGGACGCCATCGAGGAGGCCGGCACCGTCAAGGCCGTCGTCATCACCGGCAACGGCGACAGCTTCAGCGCCGGCATGGACCTGGAGGAGTGCTTCCTCCAGCCGTTCGACGACCCGCAGCTGTTCTACAAGACCAACCTGGTGGCGCTCAAGTGGTTCCAGCGCCTGAAGGCGTTCCCCGCGGTGACCATCGCGAAGGTCAACGGCTTCGCCTTCGGCGGCGGCTTCCTGGTGGCCGGCCTGTGTGACCTCGCGGTCACCGACGAGGCCGCGCTGTTCGGCCTCTCGGAGATCAACTTCGGCATCTTCCCGGCCGGCGGCGCGACGTGGGCGGCGACGCACAACCTGCCGCGCAAGAAGGCGCTGTACTACATCCTCACCGGTGACACGATGACCGGCACGCAGGCCGCCGAGGCCGGCCTGGTCAACTTCGCCGTGCCCGCCGACCAGCTCGACGCGGCGACGGACAAGATCGTCCGCAAGATCGTGAAGAAGAACCCGGTCACGCTGGCGCTCGCCAAGCAGGTCTACGAGCGCACCACCCAGCTCGACCTGCCCGCCGCGATCGACTACGACCAGGCGAAGCTGTGGGAGCTGTCCCGGCTCAGCGGCAACGAGTGGATCAACGTGGCGCTCAAGCAGTTCGAGAAGCGCGCCTACCAGCCGGGCCTGGCCACCTACGACCGGCCGGCCGAGGTGCGGGCATGACGGTCGCCGGCCCCGACGTCGAGATCCCGCAGACGTCGCTGACGTCGTGGGTCCTGCGGCACGCCGAGGAGTACGGCTCCGAGACCGCGATCGTGAACGTCTCGGGGAGCACGTCCTACACGTTCGCGGAGATGGCGTCGCAGGTCCGCCGCGCCGCGCACGGCCTGCGTGACCGGGGCTTCCGGAAGGGCGACGTGGTCGGCATCCTCGCCCCGAACGTGCCGGAGTACCCGATCGCGTTCCACGCCGCCGCGCTGGCCGGCGGCACCGTCGTGGCCCTCAACCCGCTCGACACGTCGGACGACCTGGTCGCCCGGCTGGAAGAGGCGGGCGCGCGGTTCCTGGTGACCGTGCCGCACGAGATGCCCAAGGTGAGCGCCTTCCTCGACCGCACCGACATCGAGGAGGTCATCGTCCTCGGCGAGGCGGCCGGCGCGACGCCGTTCTCCGCGCTGGTGGCGCACGACGAGATCGTGGAGACCGCGCTCGACCCGTCCGAGGACGTGGTGACGCTGCTGCACTCCAGCGGCAGCACCGGTCTGCCCAAGGGCGTGCTGCTGACGCACCGCAACATGATCGCCAAGGCGTTGCTGACCAGCATGGTGGCGCCGAGCGGCCGGGGCGAGAAGGCACTGGCCATGCCGCCGTTCCACCACGCCTTCGGGCTGTCCATGATGATGAACGCGAGCCTGCACCAGGGCACGACGCTCGTCACCATGGAGCGCTTCGACCCGGAGGGGTTCCTCCGGGCGATCGAGGAGCACCGCATCACGCGGCTCTACATCGTGCCGACGATCGCCGTGCTGCTGGCGAAGAGCCCGTTGGTCGACCGGTTCGACCTGTCGTCGCTGCGCTCGATCGTCTCCGGCGGCGCGTCGCTCGACCCGCAGATCGCCCGCCTGGTGCGGGAGCGGATCGGCTGCGAGATCGGCCAGGGCTACGGCATGACCGAGGCGATGTGCTCGTTCATGCAGACGCCGGAGACGGTGTCGGCGTCCGTCGGCCAGACCGCGCCCGGCGTCGAGTGCAAGATCGTCGACGTCGACACCGGCGAGGAGTTGGGGCGCAACCGGAACGGCGAGATCCTCGTCCGCGGCCCGCACGTGATGAAGGGCTACCTCAACGCGCCCGAGGCCACGCGCCAGGCGTTGGAGCCGGACGGGTTCCTGCACACCGGCGACCTCGGCTACGTGGACGACAACGGTGAGCTGTTCATCGTCGACCGCATCAAGGAGCTCATCAAGTACAAGGGCCAGCAGGTGTCGCCGGTCGAGCTCGAGGCGGTCCTCATGCGGCACCCCAAGATCGTGGACGCGGCCGTCATCGGCGTCCCCGACGAGGAGTCGAGCGAGATCCCCAAGGGGTTCATCGTGACCGACCAGCTCGTCACCGCCCAGGAGATCATGGACTGGGTGGCCGAGCGGGTGGCGCCGTACAAGAAGATCCGGCAGATCGAGTTCATCGACAAGATCCCGCGCACGCCGGTCGGCAAGATCGAGCGGCGCACGCTCAGCACCCGTGCCACGGCGGTGGCGGGCTGAGGACTCGGTGCGGACCCGGGTGTCATCCGGCGTCCGCACCGGTCGCGTGAGCGCCGTTCCACCAGGGGGTCGCCCACGCGGATCCAGCGCGGCCCTGGTCCGGGTTCGGGGACCGGGGCCGAGATCCACCTCAGCACGCAGTCCCTCGGCACCGACGAGTGGTGCCGGCGATGGGCGCAGGACGCAGGCCGGGGTTCGGCGGCCCGTGATCCGCTCACGGCGTGGCGCGGCTGGAGTCCCGACGGCTCCGGCCGCGCCGCGCCGACCGTCCATCGACGCCGAGGGCGCCGGGGTGGTCCGCGGCCTGGTCGCTTCGGCGGCCAGGTCGCCGTCCGCGTGCGCGGCCACTTTCCGTGTGATGTCGTCTCGCCTTCTTCGCGCGCGGAAAGGGGGCAGTGCCGTGGATCCGGCCCTGCCCCGGTCTCCCGCTGGGCGACGGTGCGCGTCAGGACAGCTTCTTCAACCCGACGCCGTTGAGGACGTAGCCGGGAGCGACCGTCGAGGCGTCCGCCTGGAGCAGGTCGACGATCGACTTGCCGGCCAGCTCCGGCGTCAGCAGCGGGCCCGCCTTGGCCAGGAACTCGTCCAGCGCGAGGCCGGACCTGGCCGCGTACGCGCGCACCGCCGGGCCGCCGACGTCGGTCGCCGGCGCGAACTGGGGCATGACCGCGGTGAACGTGATGTCCATGCCCGCGCGGCGTGCCTCGTCCTGGGCGTAGTTGGTGATGAACCGCTGCGTGGACTTGGCGCCCGCGTAGCCGCCGCTGAGCGGTGAACCGCCGAGCGCCGCGCCGCTGCTGAACACGATGACCCGGCTGCCCGGCCGCAACGGCGTCAGCAGGATCTCGCGCAGCCAGTGGAACGTGATGCGGACGTCGGACTCCCAGTTGACCGCGAACGTCTCCCAGGTCTGCTCCTGCAACGGCCGCATGTGGGGCGTCGCACCGGCCACGATGACCACGGCGCTGGGCTCGTAGCGGTCGATCAGGGTCGCCGCGACGGTGGCGTCACCGGCGTCGGCGACCTCGGTGCGGATCGCGGCGGAGCCCGGTGCGGGTTCCGGGAACGTCGTCGCCGTGCGGGACACGGCGACGACCGGCGCGCCGGCCGCGGACAGGGCCGTGGCCACACCGTGGCCCAGGCCCCGGCTCGCGCCGACGACGATCGTGGTCCTGCCGGACAGGTCGCTCATGGAGTCCTCCAAGTGGTGGTGGATCCGACGGTCCATTAGGGAGAGTCGGACGCCAATCCAGCATTCCCCCACCGGGTTCTCCTGCCTACTCCCCTGTTGCCCGCCGGAATTCCCGCGTTGCCGGTCCGGATTCCCCTTTTCGCGGCCCGCGGATCAGGGTGACGGCGTAAGCGACGATCCACGCGACCCACAGCAGCCAGCCGGTGAGCCCGAGGAGCCCGAGCGGGCCGGGGTGGGCGACCACGAGCGGGGTGAGGGTGGCCGAGGTGAACAGGAGCGCCGCCGACAGCAGGCCGAGCCGGGCGTGCCACGCCGGGATGAGGCCCGCGTGCCGTCCGCTGACGGACAGGCCGACCAGTGCCAGCGCCAGGAACACGCCGTTGAGGGTGAACAGGGTGTCGTGGAGGGTCCAGAGCACGCCGGTGGGGTCGTCGGCCAAGGCCAGGCGGAGGGCGACCACGGCGGCGAACGCGCCGTTCTGGAGCAGCACGCCGGCGAAGCCGACCAGGGACCAGGCCTCGCCGCGTTCGCGGTCGGACCGCCACAGCGCCGCCACCGCGCCCGCGGCGAAGACGGTGGACAGCGCCCAGGCGGCCGGGGTCAGGGCGGACGCGACGCCGACCACGCCCCGGTTGGTCGAGAAGTAGGCGATGGCGTCGGTGGTGTCCGCGCCGGTCGTCGGGAGGCCGGTGGGCACCATGATGACGTTGGCCAGGACGATCACGGCGGCGAAGCCGAAGCCGGAGAAGCCCGCGATGCGGAGGAACGGGCTGGTCAGTGCCGGTTCGATCGCTTTGACTTTACTTGACATATAATGAATATAGCCAGCATCAAGAGGTGGGTGGGATGAGCAAGCGTCGTTACGACTCGTTGCGGCGGGTGGCGCAGGCGCAGGAGACGCGGGCCGAGATCGCGCGTGCCGCGCGCCGGCTCTTCGTCGCCCAGGGCTGGGCGGCCACGACCGTGCGGGCGGTGGCCGAGGAGGCGAAGGTCTCGGTGCCGACGGTGTACGCGGCGTACGGCGACAAGGCGGGTCTCGTGCGGGCCGTCGCCGACGCGGCCGACATCTCCGCCGACCCGATGGCGACCCTGGCCGAGTTGGAGGACGCGTCGGCGAGCCCGGAACGTCAACTCGCCGCGATGGCCGCCTACGACCGGCGGCTGTTCGAGCGCTCGGGCGACGTGATCGCGCTCGTGCGCGAAGCGGGCCGGACGGAACCGGCGCTGGCGGCGGCTTACGACGAAGGCCGCCGGGGCGGCGACGACACCCGCACCCAGGTCTTCTCCTCCTGGCCGGACGGCACCCTGCGGCCCGGCTTGGACGTGCGTTCGGCCGTCGACATCTACGCGGCCCTGTGCAACATCGACGTCTACACAACCCTGACCACCGAACGCTCCTGGCCCCCCGCCCGCGTGGAACAGTGGTGGACCGAAACCCTGGCCCGCGAACTGCTCGCCGGGTGAGGGTCAGGACTGGTCGAGCTGGGTGTTCCAGATTTCGGCGGCCTGTTCGTGCGAGTCGACGCCGGCGAAGAACGCCTCGGCCAGGGTGTCGTAGTCCTGGTCGGCGAAGCCCGTGACCTCGATGATCTGCAAGCGGTACACGGTGAACGGGGTCGTGTCGGTCGGTGGGGCGTAGGGGACGGCCAGTTCCATCGAGCCCGGGGTCAGGCCGTGTTCCACCGCGCGGACGATCAGGGCGTCGGTGCGGCCCCAGTCCATGGTGAGGTAGGCGTCGGCGACGAGGACGGCACGGGTGGCGCCATGTTCGTTGGCGTCCAACGCTTCCTGGGCGGCACGCGCGGACTCGCCCACGTCGTCCAGCATGTAGCGGTCCATGCCGCGTTCGCCATCGGGCTGCTCGTAGCCGATGAGCGGGATCAGGGTTTCGCCCTCCGAGACGCTCCAGACGCCGTGGGCAGCGAAGAAACCGGCCAGCGCCGCGGTTTCGATCATGGCCGACAGTATGCCGACGCACGTGCGGACCTCGGGGCTGTTCGGCGGAATCGGACAGCGGTCACGGGCCGGCCACGCGCACGGGTCGGCCGCGCAGGATCACGGCGATCGGGTGTGCCAGCCCGCCCAGGTCGGACCTCGGGTCCTCGGCGTAGACCACGGCGTCGGCGGGCGCGCCCGGTTCCAGCCCCGGCAAACCCAGGTACGCGCGGGCGTCCCAGGACGCGGCGGCGAGCGCGTCGTGCGGGCGCATCCCGGCGGCGGCCAGCGCGCGGACCTCGTCGACGATCCGGCCGTGCGGCAACGAGTCCGTGCCCGCCAGCACCCGCACGCCCGCCTCGGCCGCGGCGGCGACGAGGCCCGGGTGCGCCCGCGCGCCGCCCAAATACCACCGCTTGGCGTCGCTGTCCGGACGGCCGCGCACCTCGGGCACCGACCGTCGCATGACCGACAACGTCGGGGTCAACGCCGTGCCCTGCTCGGCCATCCGCGCCAGCAGGTCGGGGTCGAGCAGCATCCCGTGCTCCACCGAGTCGACCCCGGCCAGCACCGCGACCTCGCCGCCCGCGGCCTGCTGGGTGTGCACGGCGACCCGGCCGCCCACCGCGTGCACCGCCTCGACCACGGCGGTCAGCACGTCCAGCGGCACCGGCTCGCCGTTCGACCTCCAGTCGCCGATCACCTTCGCCCACCCGGTGCGGGCCGCCTGCGCGGCGGCGATCGCGGGCAGCTCCGCGTCGTCGGCCCGACGTCCCCACCCGTCGAAGAACTGGCCGTGCCGCGCCAGCCACGGTCCGGCGTGCCAGGCCCTCGGCACGTCGGGGTCGACACCGAACCACGGCGGCGGCTCGCCGGCCAGGCCGGGCGAGCGGATCACCGTCACCCCGGCGTCCACGTGCTGCCGGAGGTGGTCGCGCAGCATCCCGTGGTCGAGCGGATCGCCCGGCGACTCGACGCCGGGGTGCGTGTGCGCGTCCACCAACCCCGGCAGCAACCACCCCTCGGCCACCAGGTCGGCGTGCGGGACGGGGTCGGTGGTCCACCGGTCGCCGTCGGCGTAGAGGTCCACGTGCTCGCCGTGCGGCAGGGCACGACCGCGAATCCTGATTACCACCGAAACCCCCTGGCTCACACGGATGACCCGTCCTGCCCTCGACCTTCCCGCACCTCGGCCTTGAGCGCGAGGAACGGCGCGGTGGAGGCTTGAGTCTCCGGTAGCGGGAGACGCGAGGGTGGTGGGCATGGACGGCGGCGCGCTCTTCCCGATCGGTGAGCTGGCTCGGCGGACCGGGCTGACGGTCAAGGCGATCCGGTTCTACTCCGACGAGGGGATTGTGCCGCCGTCCGGTCGCAGCCCGGCCGGTTACCGGCTCTACGGCCACGACGCCGTGGCCCGCCTCGACCTCGTGCGGACGTTGCGCGAACTGGACCTCGACCTGCCGACGATCCGGCGGGTCCTGGACCGCGAGCTCACGTTGACCGAGGTGGCGGCGGCGCACGCGGAGGCGTTGGCGGCGCGGATCGGCGTGCTGCGGTTGCGCCGGGCGGTGCTGACGGCCGTGGTGGAACGCGGTGCCGGCCCCGAGGAGATGGGTCTCATGCACAGACTGGCCAAGCTTTCCGAGGACGGGCGCAGGCAGCTCGTCGACGAGTTCCTCGACCGCGCGTTCGGCGACCTGGCGGACGACCCGGCGTTCGCGGGGATCATCCGGTCCCTGACGCCTGAGCTGCCCGAGGTCGAGCAGGTCGAGGCCTGGGTGGAGCTGGCGCGACTCACGCAGGACCCGGACTTCCGGGCGTGCGTGCGGCGGCTGGCCGAGCACCACGTCCTGGCGCGTGACGGCTTGCGGCCCGATCCGGCGGCGGTGGTCCGTGACGTCGCGGGGTCGGCGGCGGTCGCCGGGGTCGAGCCGACGTCGGCCGAGGCGGGTCGGGTCGTCGCGGCGGTCCTGGCCCGGCTGCCGCACGTGCCGGTCGACCGGTTGACGGCGCTGGTGGAGGCCGCGAACGACCCCCGCCGCGAGCGGTACCTGCGGCTGTTGGCCGTCGTCAACGGGTGGCGGGCGCCGGTGAGCGCGGCGCCCGCGTTCGACTGGTTCCTCCGCGCCCTGGGTCACGAGCCGGCCGGCGTCCGGTAGGGGCTGGTTGTGCTCGCCTTGGTGCTGCGGTAGGAGTTGACATCCGTGTCAGGTTCAACTCACGTGGGGTGTGGCATGCGGATCGGCGAGCTGGCCGAGCGCACCGGGGTGAGCGTGCGTTCGTTGCGGTACTACGAGCAGCAAGGGCTGTTGCCCGCCGACCGCACCACCGGCGGCCACCGCGAGTACCCCGAACGCGCGGTCGACCGGGTCATCCGCATCCAGGAGCTCTTCGCCGCCGGGTTGAGCAGCAAGAAGATCGCGCTGATGCTGCCGTGCATGCGGGACGCGGACGGCGGGCCCTCCGAGATCGCCACGCCCCGGCTGGTGGACGACCTCACCGCCGAACGCGCCCGCATCGACCGGCTGATCGGCGACCTGGTGCGGTCGCGGGACGTGCTGGACGAGGTGATCGACGCGGCGTCCGGGCACCGCTGACGGCGGCTCAGTCGTTGACGCGCCGCCGGTACAGGGCGGTGGCCACGATGAACGACGCCACCAGCAGCCCGACCGACCACGCCAGCGCGATCCAGCCCTTGTCGCCGATCGGGGTGCCGGTGAGCAGGCCGCGCACGGTCTCGATGACGGGCGTGATCGGCTGGTGCTCGCTGACGCCCCGCAGGAACGACGGCATCGTGTCGGTCGGCACGAAAGCGCTGCTCAGGTACGGCAGGAACAGCATGAAGAAGCTCAACGCGCTGGCCGACTCGACCGACTTCGCCACCGAGCCGAGGCCCGCCGCGAGCCACGACAGCGCCAGCACGTAGAGCAGGAGCAGCCCGGCCGCGGCGACCCACTCCAACGGCGACGCGGACGGCCGGAAGCCCATCGCGACGGCCGCGCCGACCACGATCGTGGTCGACAGGGCGTTGCGGGCGACGCTGGCCGTGACGTGCCCGGTCAGCACGGCGAAGCTGCGGATCGGCATGGACCGCAGGCGGTCGATCATGCCGCTGTTCATGTCGTCGGCGACGGACATCGCGGTGGACGCGGCGCCGTAGCCGGTGCACAGCAGGATGATCCCGGGCACCACGTAGTTGATGTACTGGGTGCCGGTGTCGATCGCGCCGCCGAAGACGTACACGAACAGCGCCATCATCAGCAGCGGCAGGACGATGGACATGATCAGCGTGTCGACGTTGCGCCTGCCGAGCCGGATGCTGCGGCCGATCATGGTCATCGAATCGGTGATCGCGTGGCTCATGCGGGCACTCCTTCACGGGCGGTCAGGGCGAGGAACACGTCGTCGAGGGTCGGGCGGTGCGAGGAGACCTGGACGGGGGCCGCCGCCGCGGCACGCAGGTCGTCCAGCACGGTGTGCAGGTGCGCGGCCGTGCCGTCGGACGGGACGCTGAGCACGAGCCGCTCGTGGTCGGGGAAGCCGCCGAGCAGCGCGGCGGCGACGTCGAGCGCCGCGCCGGACGTGAAGCGGAGGTCGAGCCGGTCGCCGCCGACCCTCGCCTTGAGGTCGTCCGCGGTGCCCTGCGCGGCGACCTTCCCCTTGTCCAGCACCATGATCCGGTCCGCGAGCCGGTCGGCCTCCTCCAGGTACTGGGTGGTGAGGAAGATCGTGGTGCCGGTGCGGACCAGGTCGCGGATGGCGTCCCACATGGTCGTGCGGCTGGCCGGGTCGAGACCGGTGGTCGGCTCGTCCAGGAAGATCACCTTCGGCGCGGCGACCAGGCTCATGGCCAGGTCGAGGCGCCGCCGCATGCCGCCGGAGTAGGTCTTGACCCGGCGGTCGGCGGCGTCGACGAGGTCGAACCGCTCCAGCAGCTCGGCGGCGCGGGCCTTGGCGCCCGGCCGGCCGAGGTGCATGAGCCTGGCGACCATGACCAGGTTCTCCCGGCCGGTCTGCTCGGCGTCCACGGCCGCGTACTGGCCGGTCAGGCTGATCACGCCGCGCACCTCGGCCGGTTCGCGCACCACGTCGAACCCCGCCACCCGCAGCCGGCCGCCGTCCGGGCGCGACAACGTGGACAGGATCCGGATGGTGGTGGTCTTGCCCGCGCCGTTGGGACCGAGCAACGCGAAGACCGACCCCTCGGCGACCTCCAGGTCTATCCCGTCCAGCACCGCGGTCGACCCGTACGCCTTGCGCAGGCCGGTCGCCTCAACGATCATCACTGCCCCCTTATGTGTATCAAGTACGCTAAAGAGCGTAGCTCATACGCAGTTAATTCCGGTAGCCCTAGACTGGCCGGCAGCGGTGACGAGAGGGTGATCGATGACCGAGGAGTACGACCTACCAGCGGAAATAGCCCTGCTGTGGGGTCTGCGCGAGACACCGCGCCGTGGACGCAAACCTTCGCTGTCGGTCGCCGAGATCACCCAGGCCGCCATCGAGGTGGCCGACGCCGAAGGGCTCGCGGCCGTCTCCATGGCCCGGGTGGCGCAGCAGCTCGGCAACTCGACGATGGCGCTCTACCGGCACGTGAAGAGCAAGGACGAACTGCTCAAGCTGATGTCGGACGCCGCGCTGGAGGACCCGCCGCCGATGCCCGCGGACGGCGACTGGCGCGCCGGCCTGACGCTGTGGGCGACCAGCGTGCTGGTCACGTTCCGCCGGCACCCGTGGTACGCCCGGATCCCGCTCGCCGGGCCGCCCGTCGGGCCCAGGAACCTGACCTGGTTCGACAGCGCGCTCGGCACGCTCGCCGACACGCCGCTGAGCGAGGGCGAGAAGGTCGGCGTGGTGATGGGCCTGCTGACGTTCGTGCACGGCGAGATGCGGTTGACCGCCGAGCTGGCGGAGGGCTTCAAGGAGAACCCCGAGTCGTTCGGGCCGTCGTACGCCCGCGCGTTGCGGCAGGTAGTCGACCCGCGCCGGCTGCCGGCCCTCGGCCGGGTGGTCGCCGCCGGGGTGTTCGACCACGACAACCTCTACGACGAGCGGGACGTGGACGCCGACTTCGCGTTCGGCCTCGACCTCTACCTCGACGGCGTGGCCGCGTACCTGGCCCGCCGGGGGTGATGGTGCTGCGGGGTCGGTCGGGACCCCGCAGCACCGCGCGATCACCGCCGTGCGACGTCGGCCCGCGCCACCCGCTGCCGCACGGGTGCGTCGGCCGACATGACCGCGAGGCCCGCGGTGATCAGGACCAGGTTCTTGACCACGAACTCGCCGGTCATGGTCAACAGCAGCGGGTTGCCCGCCTGGAACGCGACGGACGGCTGCACGACGAGCGTCGAGAACGTCCCGGCCAGGTGGAGCACCACCAGCAGCGCCACCCAGCGCAACCGGAACCCCACCATCAGGGCGATGCCCAGCACCACTTCCACCACGCCGAGCGTGAACACGAAGACGGCCGGGTCGAGCCACGGAACGGTACGCGCGACCACGTCGGCGACCGGCGTCGTGCCGGTCACCTTCAGGGCGCCGAACCACCCGAAGACCACGCCGAGCGAGCCCCTGAGCAGGGGAATGCTCAACGTCCGCAAGGCGTTCACGGGCGCATCCGGGGACGGGAACTCCGCCATCCACATCACTCCTTCGCGAGCGGGACCACGTCGACCCGCCTGCGGGAGGTCGGCCCGTTCCGTGGTCCACACTGACCGGAATCGGACTGGGAGCGCTCCCAGAACTGTAACGGTAAGGAAACGCGGTGTGAAGGCCTGATTCCACGCCGTCCCAGCTGGCGGCTAGTCGTACCACTCGATCGGGTCGTGGAACGCGCCCGCCGGCAGCGGGTCGCCGAAGAACGGGCCCGTGCCCGCGACCACGCCCGCCGCACGCCACCAGTCGGCCTGCTCGCGCGTCTCCAGCCCGTCGACCAGCACCCGGGCAGCCGCCCGCCTTGCCAGCGGCACCAACCCGGCCAGGTGCTCCGCCTCGCCGCGGGCCTGCCGCTCGACCAGCCGCCGCGCCACCCGCACCGACCCGATCGGCAGCTCGGCGGCCACCGCGAGGTCGTCCGGCCCGAGCCCGAAGTCGTCCAGCGACGTGCCGACGCCCAGCTCGGCCAGCACGGTCAGGTTGTCCACCGCCTCGGGCTCCGCCAGCACCGCCACCGGCATCCCGACGGTCAGCCGCGACGCGGGCAGCCCCGTGTCGTCCAGCACCCGGCGCACCCGCCGGACCAGGTCGCCGTCACGCGACTGGTTCCTGGTCAGCCCCACGCGCAGCGACGCGGTGAGCCCGGCGCTCTGACCCCACCACCGCACCTGGCCGCACGCGGTGGCCAGGTGCCACTCGCCCAGCGGCAGGATCAGGCCCGTCCGCTCGGCCGGCGCCGTGCAGCCCGCGTGGTCGAGCGAGTCGTCGCCGCGGTCCCAGTGCAGCACCGCCTCCACGGCGACCAGCGCACGTCCGGCCAGCTCCACCACCGGCCGGTAGCGCACGCCGATCTCGCCGTGCTCCCACGCGCCCGGCATGGCGACGGCGAGCGCGTCGGCCCGCCGCTCGTCCGCGTCCTGCCCGTCGTGGAACAGCGCCCACTGGCCGCGACCGCCGGCCTTCGCCCGCCGCAACGCCTGCTCGGCGGCCCGCATCACCTCCGCGGGCGCCCAGTCCGACGGCGGCCGGCGCACCACGCCGACGCTGACCGACACGGCCAGCCCGCGGTCGTCGAAGTACACCGGCTCGGCCAGCTCGCGGTTGATCTCGGCCACGGTGGTGGCGACGTCCGGCGTGCCGGCGGCGTTCTCGACCAGGATCGCGAACTCGTCGCCGTCGAACCGGGCGATCATCGCCTTCTCCCGCGCCAGCACGGCTTTCAGCCGCTGCGAGACGTGCACGAGCAGCCGTTCGCCGGTCGGTCGGCCGAGGCTGTTGCACACCATGCCGAACGCGTCGACGTCCAGGTGGAACACGCTGATCCCGCGCACCGGGTCGGCCCGGCGCAGCGCGCTCTCCAGGTGGGTGGTGAAGTACTGGCGGTTCGGCAGCCCGGTCGACACGTCGTGCAGCGCCTGCCGGTTCAGCTCCGACTGGAGCAGCATCAGCTCGGTGCCGTCCTCGATCACGGCGACGAAGTGCACCGGCTGGTCGTCCGCGCCGCGCAGCAACGACATCGTCAGCGAGATCCGCGCGACGTCGCCGTCCTTGCGCAGCAACCGCTGCGGCTGCCGGACCCGTTCCTGCCTGTCGGCGCGGCTGCCTCCCTGCGCGTCTTCGTGCGGGTCGTCGAGCAACGCCAGCATCGCCTCGCCGAGGCCCCGGACCGACGCCGGGTGCACGAGGTCGAGCAGGCCCAGGCCGGTCAGCTCCTCGGTCGTGTACCCGAGGATGTCGCCGATCGCCGCGTTGGCCCGCACGATCCGCCCGGTCAGGTCGACCACCAGGATCCCGCTGGCCGACGACGTGACGACCTCCTCGAACCGCGCCTCGCTCTCCTTGAGGTTCCACTGCGCGTCGCGGACGGCCTTGAGCAGGGACAGCTGCATGGACTCCTGCTGCTCGAACACCGCGCGCCTGCTCGCCGCCAGGAATCCGGACGACAACGCGCCGAGCACGGCCACGACCGACTGGGCGTGACGTTCCACGGGTTGGAACTCCGGCAGCCCGAGCAGGCCTTTCCCGAGCACGTCGAGGGTCACGCGCAAGCCGTCCTCGGTGACGTACCCGAGTGCGACGAGCTGTTCGCCGATCCGCTCGGCGGATCGCGGCGAAGGCGACCCGGGTGACGCCTCGGCGTGCACCGCCGCGCACAGGTCGTCGAGCCGGTCCCGCATTTCGCGGTCGAGTTCGTTCCTGTCCAGCGCGACCACCACGGCTCCGCTGAGCAGGTAAGACCACTTCCGTGCGAGGAGTTCCCGGCCACGTTCGGGTGGTGACGTGGCCCCTTGTCTCTGACTGGGGATCGACATTCCCGTTGCCCTGTTGTGATATCGAGGATTCGCGGCAGTTTACCCACCCCCCGCCGGCCAACACTCAACCGGAAGTGTGAACCGCGAACACCCACGGTGACTTTCGCCGGTCAATTCACACCTTTCGGCCGACTCCGGCGTAGACCAGCATGTTCATGTCGGGCTCCGAGGCGATGTCACCAGGACCGCCGGGTCGCCATTCACCGCATCCGACCAGGCCGGGTTCGACGAGTTCGAATCCGTCGAACATCTCCTTGATGGCGGCATGGGAACGCAAGTTCACCTGATCGGGGCTGTTGCTGCGCTTGATCGCGTCGGTCGCCTCGGTCAGGTTGTCGCTCTGGTTGTCGCCGGTGGCGTGGGTGACCGCCAGGTAGCTGCCGGGCGCGAGCGCGTCGCGGTACCGGGCGACCAGGGCGCGCGGGTCGGCCTCGTCCGGCACCCAGTGCAGCATCAGCAGCATGAGCACCCCGATCGGCTGATCGAAGTCGAGCAGCCGGCGGGCGGCGTCGCTGCCCAGGATCGAGTCCGGGTCGCGCATGTCGGCGTGCACGACGGCCGCGTCGTCGTTGCCGGCCAGCATCAGGTCGCTGTGCGCGACGGCGACCGGGTCGCGGTCGACGTAGACCACGCGGCAGCCGGGCGCCGCCGCCTGGGCGACCTCGTGCACGTTGCCGACGGTCGGGATGCCGGAGCCGATGTCGAGGAACTGCCGCACGCCCTGGTCCACCATGAACCGCACGACGCGACCGAGGAACGCCCGGTTGACGCGGGCCGCGTTGCGCAGGCCCGGCATGGTGGACTCGATCCGCTCGCCGAGCGCGCGGTCGACGGCGAAGTTGTGCGCGCCGCCGAGCATGTAGTCGTAGGTCCGGGCCACACTGGGCACGGAGATGTCCACACCGGATGGAATCCATTCGCTTTGCACCATAATTCCGGACACCTCTTCACGTCACGGGGGATCGGCGAGAGTACCGGGTGGGCGGAACCAACACTCGTTCCCCCATCAGTGTGACACCAACCCACCCGAACGGGCACTATCACCTTCCACCGAACGGGTCCTATCGTGGGCCGTCCCTTTCGGCGGCCGGAGAGGAGCGCGTCATGGGTGTCCCGATGGCGCCCGGCCGCCTGCCATTCCTCGGCCACTCCGTGGCGATGCTGCGCGGACGACAGCGGTTCACCTCATCACTGCGCGATCACGGCGATGTGGTGCGGGTCGACCTCGGCCCGATGACGACCTATTTCGTGACCACTCCTCAACTTGTGCACCAAGTGCTGGTCACGGACGGTCCGCGGTTCAGCAAAGGGGCGATGTTCGACAAGTTCCGCCCTTACGTGGGCAATGGGCTGGTGCTGTCCGACGGCGCGTTCCACCTGCGGCAGCGGCGGATGGTCCAGCCCGCGTTCCACCGCGACCGGATCGCCCACTACGCGGAGACGATGCAACGCGCGGCGACCGCGTTGACCACGTCGTGGACGCCCGGCGAGGTGCGGGTGGTCGAGGACGACATGCAGGCCCTGGCCGTCACGGTCGTCGGCGAGGCGCTGTTCTCCACCGAGCTGGGGCAGCGGGCGATCGCCGAGGTGCGGCGGTCGGTGTTCGTGGTGATCAAGCAGGGCATGGTGCGCGCGCTGTCGCCGTCGTTCGTGGAGAAGCTGCCGCTGCCGGGCAACCGCGAGTTCGACCGGGCCATCGCGCGGATGCGCGCGATCGTGCTGGACGTCATCGCGAGCAGGCGGGCCGAGGGCGTCGCCGACCACGGCGACCTGCTGTCGATGCTGCTGCTGGCGCAGGACGAAGCCGGCGACGGCATGACCGACCAGCAGACCTACGACGAGGTGCTGACCCTGCTCACCGCGGGCATCGAGACCACGGCGCTGGCGCTGGCGTGGGCGTTCCACGAGGTCGCGCGGCACCCGGACGTGGAACGACGGCTGGTCGCGGAGTTCGACGAGGTGCTCGACGGGCGCCCGGCGACCTTCGCCGACGTGCCGCGGCTGAAGTACGCGGCGGCCGTGGTGAACGAGGTGCTGCGGGTGTACCCGCTGTGGATCCTGATGCGCCGGGCCGTCGAGCCGGTCGACCTCGGCGGGGTGCGGTTACCAGTGGGCGCCGAGGTCATCGTGAGCCCGCACGCCCTGCACCACGACCCGGCGTCCTTCCCCGACCCGCACCGGTTCGACCCCGACCGGTGGCTGTCCCCGTCCGCCGACGTCCCGCGCGGGGCCTACATCCCGTTCGCCGCGGGCGCGCGGCAGTGCCTCGGCAACGTGTTCGCGCAGACCGAGGTCGTGATCACCCTCGCCACCGTGCTGTCGAAGTGGCGGCTCGTCCCGGTGCCCGGCAAGCCCGTGCGCACCAAGTTCACGTCCACCGCCTACCCCAGCGGCCTGCTGATGACGGCGGTGCCCCGTTGATCTCGAAGTTTGTCGGCCGGTCCCGCGACTGAGGTCGTCGGAACGGCTCGTAGCAGCGGCATCGAACCCAGGAGGTTGTTCAGTCGTGCGTTGGTCGCGTTTGCGGTTGTCCGCGGTCGCCCTGCTCACCGCGTCGGCCGGTCTGCTGCCCGCACCCGCGAGCGCCGCGTCGGTCACGTGCGAGGACTTGCGCGTGCCGGTGACGGTGCTCGGCACGGCGCACTCCATGCACGGCAGGCTGTGCACGCCGACGGGCGCGTCCACCGTGCAGGTGCTGATCCCCGGCGGCACGTACAACAGCTCGTACTGGGACATCGCGTACTCGCCGGACACGCGGTCGTACCGGCAGGCGATGAACCGGGCCGGTGTCGCGACGCTGGCCGTGGACCGGCTGGGCACCGGGCGCAGCTCGCGGCCGTTGAGCGCGCTGGTGACGGCGTCGACCCAGGCGCACGCCGTGCACCAGGTCGTGCGGGCGGTCCGGCCGCGGTTCGAGAAGGTCGTCGTCGGCGGGCACTCGATCGGCGCGGCGATGGCGTTGATCGAGGCCGGGACGTACCACGACGTGGACGGCGTGCTGGTCACCGGCTTCACGCACCGGATGAACCTCGTCACCGTGGTCCCGGCGTTGGCGGGCATGATCCCGGCGGTGGTCGACCCGCAGCTGCGGCGGTCCGGGCTGGACGTGGGTTACCTGACGACGGCGCCCGGCACCCGTTACGGCTCGTTCCACGCGCCGGGGGTGCGGGTGCCCGACGCGATCGGGTTCGACGAGGCCACGAAGGACGTGTTCGCGGTGTCGGAGGCGGTGGACACGATCACGTTGAACAACGTGGTCATCCCGTTCACGCGGCTGGTCGACGTGCCGGTGATGGTGGTGGTCGGCGCGGGCGACACCCACTTCTGCGGCCGACCACTGGGCAGCGACTGCACGTCGGCGGACACCCTGCGCGCCTCGGAGTCCCCGTTCTTCTCCCCCGCCGCCCGCCTGCGCTCCTACGTGCTGGCCGACTACGGGCACTCCATCAACTACGCCCCCCACGCCGCCGCCTACCACCAAGCCGTCACGACCTGGACCAGCACCCTGTGACCACCGCGTGTCCTACGTTCTCGTTCTGAACGTAGGACACGCGGGTGGGCGATCAGGTGGCGCGGATGTCGTCCAGGTAGAAGGTGCCGGTCACGACCGGGTTGGCTGCGGCCTGGTTGATGAAGATGTTGAACTGGGACAGGTTCTTCAGGTCCTCCGGCGTGATCCGCCGGTGCGCGTTGCCGGTGTCCCACGGCGCGGGCCGCCAGTCCGCGAACGGGATCGTGACGACGCTGGCGGACGTGCCCGCGAGCGACGGGTACGCCTCGTACGCCACCCCGCCGGCGTTGAGCTGCAGCACCAGCTTGTGGTTCGACCCGTCGGGGCGCAGCCAGAACGACAGGCCGGTGTAGGCCGACCAGTCACCCGAGATCCGCTTGCCGACGCCGGTGTAGGTCTGGAAGCCGAAGTCGTAGTCGAACTTCAGCGCCTTGCCGCCGTTCTCCGCCGCGAGCGAGATCCGGTTCGTCCCGTACGGGCTGTACTCCGCGCCCAACGCCGTGTCGTCCACGTGGCCCTCGAAGTCGTCCACGACGCCGGGCGCGAGCGGCGGCTTGGCGCCGAGGATCACGCGGTTCGTCGTGGACAACGCGCCGGTCGCCGTCAACGCGGTCACCTTGAGCCGCGTGACCTTGTTGGTCAGGTGCTCGGCGCCGATGTGCCAGGTGCCGGTGTGGTAGCCGGTCCGCCGGTCGAGCTTCAGCGGGTGCTTGGTCGGGTCGTCGCCGACGGTGAAGTGGACGAACGCGTGCTTGGCGTCGAGCAGCCGCACGCGGACCGTGGTGGTCGGCGTGGTGATCCGCTCGCCGTCCGGCGGCGACACGACGTGCAGGAACGGCTGGTGCGGCTCGGCCTTCACCTTGCGCCCGTAGACGTTCGAGAGGTCGAGCGCCGAGCTGAACACCGCGAACGGGTCCTGGTGCAGCCGCTTGAGATCAGGCAGGAGTTCGTGCTCGGGTTCGGTGGCGGTCGCCGGGTACGGCAGGAAGAACTGCTCGGTGCCGAAGTTCACCCAGGTCAGCATGAACGCGCTGCGGCTCGCCCACGGGTCGGCCTTGATGGCGTCGAACATCGCGGTGAACCAGCTCAGGTTCCCGTTCTGCCCGTTGGGTTTGAGCGCGCCGCTGATGCCGTACTCGGTGAACGCCGAGACCTTGTCCTTCGACTCGGCGATGCGCGCGATCATGCCGAGGTCGGCGACGATCCCGTCCAGCCACTGCTGCGAGGCGTTGCTGCCGTCGTAGTTGTCGATGCCGAACACGTCGATGTAGTTGTCGCCCGGGTACGTGCGCATGTAGACGTCGTCCACGCCGCCGTAGCCGCCGCCGGGCGAGTACGCGTACAGGAAGTTGTGCACGTCCTTGACGTCGCGCAGGTACTCGACGGTGTACCGGAACAGCTCGACGTACTTCGCCGGTGACGCGTGCGCCGCGCCCCACCAGAACCACGAGCCGCTGTTCTCGTGGAACGGCCGGTAGATCATCGGGATCGGGTTGCCGTGGCGGTCGTCGACCTCGTGCGCGAGGCGGGCGACGCGGTCGAGGTAGGCGTTGAACTCAGCGTGGTGGTCGCCGCCGGGGAGGATGCGGGTGACGACGTCGCCGTTGGTGTCGTAGAAGTCGCCGCCGGTGACGAAGTTGTCCATGTGGGACGCGAGCGTGTGCACGCCGCCGATCTCGTTGTGCGCGGTCTCGATCAGCTTGACGGTGGCCTGGAAGTTCTCCTCGGGGGTCGGGTCGCCCGGGGAGGAGCCGTGGCCGAGGTGGCCGGTGTCCCAGCCGAACAGCGCCGGGTGGTCGCCCACGCCCGCCTTGACGTCGGACTTCAGGCCGTCGGTTTCGGTGGGCTCGTCCCAGGTGACGCCGAACTCGGTGGTCTGCTGGTGGCCGAAGAGGACGCCCTTGCCCTGTTGGGCGCGGAGGTAGGAGAAGAGGGAGCGGGTTTCGGGGGTGGCGTGCGGGTCGGAGATCCGGACGGGTTCGGGTTTGGGGTGCCGGTGGGTGTCGGTGTACGCCGGTGTGGTGGTGGGTGCGGTGTGGGCGGGTGCGGTGGTCGAGATCAGCAGGGCGGTTACGGCGACGGCGATGGTCAAGTGTCTGGAGGCTGGGCGTTTCCTCATGGTTACCGGCCCTCTCGGCGTTGAGGTTTGTGCGGCAATTAAGCGGTTAAGCAGGTCCGCGGAAACCGTACGATAGCGCCGTAAGTTTGGTAAGTGAAGAAACTTGTGGTCCCTACTTGTCGTTCAGGGACTCCAGCAGCTGCTTCAGAGTGTCGGCCAGAGCTGTCCGTTCATCCGGTGACAGCGCGCTGAGCAGCCGGTTTTCTGTTGCGAGGTGGTCGGGCAAGGTCCGGTCGATCAGGTCGCGGCCGGCGTCGGTGAGCGCGACGACCACGCCTCGGCCATCGTGCTCGTTCGGCGTTCGCACGACCAGCCCGCGTGCTTCGAGGCGGTCGAGCCGTTGCGTGACGGCACCCGAGGTGACCATCGAGGCCCGCATCAGCTCGGTCGGGGTCAGCCGGTGCGGCGGCGCGCTGCGGCGCAGGGTGGCGAGGACGTCGAACGACGCCCGGTCCAGGTCGTGCGCGGCGAAGGTCTTGCCCAGTTCGACGTCCACCAAGCGGGCCAGGCGGCTGAGCCTGCCGATCACCGCCATCGGCGAGACGTCGAGGTCAGGGCGCTGCGCGTGCCACTGACCGAGGACGAGGTCGACGTGGTCTGCCATCGAACTAGCTTAGCGGTGAGGTAAGTCACGGTGGAGATACCTTAGCGATGAGCTACTTTGTCTTAGTGCTAAGCAAATGGGTGACCGCGTTCGCCCCCGCCGTGTGGGGCACGACCTACTTCGTCACCACCGAGTACCTGCCGCCGGACCGGCCGTTGCTGGCGGGGTTGCTGCGGGCGTTGCCCGCCGGGTTGCTGCTGGTCGCGATCACGCGACGACTGCCGCGCGGCGACTGGTGGTGGCGTTCGCTGGTGCTGGGCACGCTGAACATCGGCGTGTTCCTGCCGTTGCTGTTCCTGGCCGCGTACCGGCTGCCGGGTGGGGTGGCGGCGACGGTCGGAGCCGTGCAGCCGTTGGTGGTGGCGGGGCTGGCGGTGGTGCTGCTCGGGCAGCGGATGACGACGCGCACGGCACTGGCCGGGGTCGCCGGTGTGGTGGGCGTGGCGCTGTTGGTGTTGCGAGGGGACGCGCGGCTGGACCTGGTCGGCGTGGCGGCGGCGTTGGGTGGGGCGGTCGTGATGGCGGCCGGGGTGGTGCTGAGCAAGCGGTGGACGACGCCCGCGCCGCTGTTGGCCGTGACGGGGTGGCAGTTGGTGGCGGGCGGTGTGGTGCTGCTGCCGGTGACGTTGGTGGTCGAAGGGCTGCCGCCCGCGTTGACGGCGGCGAACGTCGGCGGGTTCGTGTACCTGGGCGTGATCGGCGGAGCGCTGTCATACGCCCTGTGGTTCCGGGGGATTCGGATGCTCGCGGCCACGCAGGTGACGTTCTTGGGACTGCTCAGCCCGGTCGTGGCGACGGGGGTGGGGTGGCTCGTGTTGAGCCAGGAGTTGACCGCGTTGCAGGTCGTTGGCGCGGCGGTGGTGCTTGGGGCGCTCGTTGTGGCGCAGAAGAAGAAGGATGAGAAGAAAGGGGAGATGCGTGAGGATCGCGGTGTTCGGAGCGCTCGGTAGCGTCGGTCGTCGGGTGGTGGAAGAGGGCCGGCGGAGGGGGCACGAGGTTGCGGAGGTCAGTCGGAGGGCCGGCGGGGGTGCGGAAGTCGGCGACGCGGGGATGGTCGCGGATGTGGTGAGGCTCAGCGCGGGGCGGGACGTGGTGATCGGCGCGACGCGGCCGACGCCCGGTCGGGAGGACGAGTTGGTGGCGGCGACGCGGGCGTTGCTCGCCGGGGTGGCGGAGACCGGGGCTCGGCTGTTGATCGTCGGTGGTGCGGGAAGTCTCGTGACGCCGGCTGGGCACATGGTTCTGGAGGCGCCGGACTTCCCGGTCGAGTTGGGGCCGATCGCGAGGGCTGGGGCGGAGCAGTTGGAGGTTTGCCGGGCGGATCGTGAGGCGGAGTGGACGTATCTGAGCCCGCCGGTGTTGTTGGAGCCCGGTGAGCGGACGGGGGTTTTTCGGGTTGGTGGGGATGAGCAGGTTGGTGAGGTGATTTCGATCGAGGATCTGGCGGTGGCGGTGCTGGATGAGGTGGAGAGGCCCCGGTATAGGAGGGGGCGGTTTACGGTTGGGTATTAGGGGTGGGGGTTGGGGAAGAGATTAAAAGATTAAAAGCGTCCTCGCCGGACGGGCAGATCAGCAGGATGACGCCTGGTTTGCGGTTAAGCGCCGGGGCCGTTGTGGTGCGGGTTTCGTGTCATCCCACCGACCTCCC
>NZ_LGED01000251.1 GCF_001280085.1 Saccharothrix sp. NRRL B-16348
GTGCAGCACCGTGCGTTCCATCACGAGGGTGCCGGTGCAGTCCTGGATCGGGCCGACAAAGCCCGGTGCCGCGCCGCCGCATTCGCCTTCGACGGAGTAGCGGCGATCCGAGAGCTGCTCGCCGCGACCGTACTGGTCCGCGTCGTCGACCCGGTTGCCGCGATCGCCCGCACCCCTCCGGTACCAGGCCCGTCTGAACAGAACCCTGATCAGCCACTACCGCCAACGAGGTGATCAACTTCCGCGTCATCTCGGAATGTAGTACGGGTCGGCGCGTTGACACCACGACCGCTCATCGTCGGGCAACAACTCATCCGTGGTCGGTCAATGCCGCCTTCAGCAGACGCTCCAGCCGGGTCATCCTCTCACCGTTCATCGAAATGGAGACCCGTCGGGAGTTGAACGGCTCCCAAGCGGAGAAGAACCGCCCGGTTGCCCAAGAGGCGGATTCTCCTTGCTCGAACTCACGCCGCAGGTCATCGGCGAGCGCTCCGCCCCGACCCAGCACGGAGTGCGAGACGAACAACTCCGTCGGCAGCTCACCTGTCCTACCCAGCTCATCCGGAGTGGGCAACGCGTTCTCGATCCCGATACCTCCGTAAAGCACCCCGGACTCACCTGCCAGCGCCTTGAGCACTTCGCGGATCCACTCAGCGACCCCATACGCGCGCCGACGGGTGCTCTTGGACCACAGGTCCACCGGGATACCCAGCGGTCCTGCGCCGAGTTCGAGCGAGATCGGGTGACGATCCCCGTTCTGCCGGGGCTGGTACTGAACGGTGACCACCCCGAACTTCGGATGCCGGTACCCGGCGCGCACCGCGCGAGCACCGACCACCTCCCCCGCGGTCAGCTCGGCATGCCGGGCGGCGTCGACCCGGACGGCCTCCACCACGTCCGCGACGTCGAAGAAGAAGTCGAACTCCTTGTCTTCCGGGACCACCTCGACCAACCCTGCCGGCGTGCACCCCAGCGTTTCCGCCACGCCGCACGCCCTCGCGAAGGTGGCGGACTCGTCATCGTCCGCGTAGACGGCCGCCCACAGGTGCGGGGGCTCAGGATACAACTGAGACATTTCACTTCCCGAGCAGTTTGAGCATGGCACCCACCTGACCCTGGTTGAGCACGTGCGCAGTGACGAATTTCCCGCTTCCGCGTTCGTACTGAACCGCGAACCATTTCCCGTCGATGCGAGCCAAGTGCGCGTTGGTCAACGTTTTACCGGTATTCCAGGGAATCACTTTACCACTCTGCGAAGCACGCTCGATGAGCGCTTGCCACTCACCGATTCTCGCTTTCCCGGGCGTACCTCCGAACCACTGGGCGGCATGCCTGTCGAAGGAGTGGTCCAAGGACTTCTGGGTGATGGTCCCCGCCGGAGTTCGCGCTACGGTTCGCGCGGCGTCGACGCCCGCTTCGACGGCGTTCGCGGCGAGTTTGGCGCCCTTGCCCAGCGGGATGAAGCCGATGACGGCCATGCCGCACGCCGCGGTGA
>NZ_LGED01000252.1 GCF_001280085.1 Saccharothrix sp. NRRL B-16348
GTGCAGCACCGTGCGTTCCATCACGAGGGTGCCGGTGCAGTCCTGGATCGGGCCGACAAAGCCCGGTGCCGCGCCGCCGCATTCGCCTTCGACGGAGTAAGTGTCCTGGTAGACGTCGTAGGCGTCCCACTTGCCGGTCTCGCGGTTGAGGACCAACTGGCGGTTGTAGGGGCCCCAGCCCTTGCCGGGCGGGATGGCGTTGACCGTGCTGACGTGCGTGACCTTGGGACCCGAGCGGGTGTTGGCCGTGCCCGACTTGCCCTTGGCGAGCGCGGCGATGGCGTTGGACAGGGCCGTCGCGATCATCTGGATCGCTTGGATCAGTTGGTCGACGAACTCGCCGCTGGGGTCCGACAGGGTGACGGGGCTGTGGTGGGCGTAGGCGTAGCCGTGCATCTGGCGCGGGTCGTGGAAGTCGACGATGGGGTCGACCGAGACGAACCGGCCCAGGGCCGGGTCGTACTCGCGGGCCCCGACGTGGGTCAGGCCGGTGGGGTCGCGGTCGCCGCCGACGAAGCCCTTGTTGTTGGGCCACACGGGCTGCGGGCCGCGGGTGCCGCCGTGGGGCAACTGGTAGCGGCGGGTCACCGTCAGGTCCGAGGTCCGCAGCGACATCACGCCGGTGCCCTGGTGGTCACCGATGAGATAGGCCAGGCCCCCGGCGGTGGAGCGCTGCATGGCCACCGCGTCGCCGTGGCGGTAGTAGCGGACGCAGCTCGTGGCGGTCGAGCCCTTCGGGAGACGGACCTCCTGGCCGGGCAGGTAGAGGGTGGTGGCGTCGGCGTCCCGGGCGATGAGCCGGACGCCGGTGGCGTCGTAGAGGTACGACGACACCACCTTCGTGCCCTCGGTGACCGAGGCGACGCGGCCCTCGCTGTTCCAGTGCAGCTCCTGGGTGACGTCGTCCACCTGGCGGGTGAGGGTGTTGCCCGCCGCGTCGTAACCGAACGAGCTGGTGCGCTGGGCGCCGTCGGGCGCGGTCTCGGTGACCGAGCGGGTGGTGTGCGGCTGGCCCAGGCCGGCGGCGTCCACGGTCGGGTGGCCGTAGGTGCGGAGCGTGGTCCCGGCGGCGGCGTGGGACTTCTCGGCGACCCGGTTGCCCGCCGCGTC
Organism: Saccharothrix sp. NRRL B-16348; assembly: GCF_001280085.1. GTDB lineage: Bacteria > Actinomycetota > Actinomycetes > Mycobacteriales > Pseudonocardiaceae > Actinosynnema. The sequence goes on from NZ_LGED01000252.1 coordinate 1,111, forward strand.
GAACTCCCACTGCATCCAGTACGGGGCGGCGCCGCCGAGTGCGGCGGTGGTCGGGGCGGCCGAGCAGTCCCCGGAGGCCGGGGTCCACGCCGAGGCCAGTCTGCCCAGCCAGTCGTGGTCGAAGCACTGGGTGTCGTGCGGGCCGCCGGCGGGGACGTCGGAGATGCGGGTGATGTTGCCGGCCTGGTCGTAGCCGTAGCGGCGGTCGACGACGTTGGACTGGCTGGTGGTCTCGCGGTTGACCACGCTCTGGATGAGCCTGCGGGTGCCCTCGTCGTAGAAGTTCGTCGTCACAACGTTGCGGGGCGAGGTGGCCGCGCCACGCACGACCTGGAGCATCTCCCCGTACACCGAGTAGGTGGTGTCGGAGACGTAGGTCGCGGTGCTGCCCGACACCGGGTTGAACGCGAAGGACGTTTCCGGCAGGCCGGCGCCGTCGTAGGTGTGGTGCACGACTTCCCGGGCCAAGCCGCCCGCCGCGGGCATGGTTTCCGTGGCGAGTTTGCCCGTCGCGGTGTAGGTCTGCTCGTAGAGGTACTCGCCCTGGAGGGCGCCTTCGACGGCCGGGATGGTGACCTTGGCGCCGGTGGTGCGGCCCGCGCTGTCGTAGCCGGTGGTCTCGGTCCGGTAGGCGTGTCCCTCGGAGTAGCGGGTGGAGGACACGGGCCTGCCGTGGCCCAGGGTGTCGTAGGTGAACTCGGTGAGCTTGAGCCCGCTCAGCGAGCCCTCGTGCGTCGCGGTCTTGCGGCCGAGCACGTCGTAGGCGGTGGCCACGGTGAAGCCGCGCCCGTCGGTGGCGCTGACCGGGCGGCCGGCCTTGTCGTGGACCGTGGTCGAGACGCCCGCGTCCGGGTCGGTGGTGCGGACCTTGTTGCCCGCCAGGTCGTACTCGAACGTCCACTTGGCGCCGGCCGGGTCGACGACCGTGGCGAGCTGGCCACCGCGGTCGTAGGTGTAGCGGGTGGCCTGGAAGGCGGTGGCGACGTCACTGCCTGCCTCGGTGCGGACCTTGTAGTCGCGCTTCTCGACGTGGCGGCCGAAGGCGTCGACGAGCAGGGTCGTGGCAGTGCCGCCCTCGGGCGGGATGGTGCTCACCTTGTCCGCGCCGTGGTGGGCGGTGGTGGTGCGCCACTGCTCGACGGCCTTCTTGCGGTAGATCGAGGCCGTGGCGCGCCCCAGGGTGTCGTACTCGGTGACGGTCTGGTTGGGCACGTAGTTGTCTGCGGCCCCGTACAGGGTCGTGGACGGCTCTTCCTCGTTGTAGTACCCGTTGTTGGTCTTGACCACCAGACCGCGAGTGTCGTAGATCGTGTCGGTGATGATCCGCCCGGCGTTGGTGGCAGGCGGCGTCTGGGACTGTCGGTTGCGCAGCAGCCCGTCCAGCAGGGTGTAGGAGGTCTTGTACGCGCCGCTGTCCTGGAGTGACTTGGTGGCGATGACCGAGGGACCGTCGGCGCGGGTGGTGTACTCGAACACTGCGGCCGGGGCCTTGGTCTTGTCGGTCACGCCCGGGGTCCACACGCGCGCGGTGCGGCCCAGCGGGTCGAACTCGCCCTGGGTGATCACGCCGGCGGCGTCGGTGGTGGCAACCGGCCTGCCCCGGCGCGGGTCGAGCTGAGTAAGGGTGCTGTGGCCCAGGGCGTTGGTGGCTCGCACACTGGTGACCAGCCCGGTGGCGGGCAGGTACTCGGTGGTGGATGTGGCCCCGAGGACATCCACGGAGATCAAGGTGCGGCCGTAGCCGTCGTGGGTGGCCTGGGTCTTCGACCACTTCTTGCCGTCGGCCGCGGTCCAGGAGTCCAGGGCCATGGCGGTGGTCACGTCACCGCGCACCGGTGCCGCGCCGACTTCCTGCCCGTCGTAGGCGAACTGCCCGGCCGACAGGACCGTCCCGGGTACGGCCTCGGTGGCGCAGGTGCCCGCGTGGGTCGTGGTGGTCTCGCGCAGCCCGAGAAGGTGCTTGTCCGCATTGGACACGTACGTCGTTCGGGTGCACTTCTCGTCACCTGAGGGGCTGGTCTCGTCCCAGGTGGAGACGACGCCGAAGTCCTCTTCGCCGATCGGGAAGCCTTCAGTGTCGAACTCGACGACCCGCTTGGTGCGCCGCCAGGTGCCGTCGGCGAGGCGGTCGCGCTTGCGGATCGACTTGACGTTGACCTTGTAGGCCCGCTTGTCCCCCTTGGTGGCCGTCGGACCCGACACCCAGGGGTCGTTGATCGCCAGGCTGACGAGGGCGCCGTCGAGGAGGGTGCGCTCCTCGCGGAGGAACCCGGTCAGCGCCTCGTGGTCGGTGGCCGCGTCGTCGGTACCGGGAACCGACACCGCGCGCTTCGCGCCGTTGGGCAACCGGTCGCCGTCCATGCCGCGCAGGTACTGCGACTCGGTGACGACCTGCCCGGAACCCGGATCGCCGAGGGTGGTGCGCACGGCGCCGAAGCCGCGCCAGCGCGACCAGCTGCGCTCGGTCGCGGAGACCATCTCGTTGTCGTCCCACGACCAGGCTGCGCCGCCGGGGTAGTCGTAGTTGGTGCGCACGGCGGGAGAGCCGCCGGTGAGGTCCTGCTCGACGACCTCGGCCACGGCATATTTGTGGAACCAGTCCAGGATCGGGTTCTCGTAACCGGAGTAGGGCTTCCACCACATGGGGAAGCAACGGCGGGTGTTGCTCTCCGGGGCCGGCATCGGCTGCCCCGCCACGCAGTCACGGTCGTGGTAACGCACCCCGGTGTTGCCGCCGTGGCCGTTGTCGATGCCGGTGAGGCGGTAGCGCGACAGGGGGCGGATCTCGGTGCGGGCGTCCACCCGGTTGTCCAGCGGGCTGCCCGCGAACGTCGTGGTCGGGGTGGTCGCGGTGCCGCCGACGTGCCCGGTGCGCTGCACGGTCCGCAACCACAGCGCCGGGTCGGTGCCGTCGGTGGTGGCCGGGAACAGGTGCGTCAATGCCCACGAGTCCACCGGCTGCCAGCCGCCGACGTCCACCTTGGCGGTGATCTTCGTCAGCCGCTTGGTGGTGAAGAACGCCGGGGTGTGCACGCCCGGGTCCCATTCGTGGTTGACGAAGACGGCCTTGCAGTCGCTGCCATCGCGGCAGATCAGGTCCACGGGCACGTCGGGCCAGTGGGATGCGTTGGCCTCGGTGCGCTGCTCGGGGGCGCAGGTGACCGCTCCGCCGGGTAGGCAGCGCTCGGCGACCTCGAACTCCGCCTTGGCGGGCGGCGATGCGAACAGCGCGTCCTCGCGCAGGCCGTAGTCGACGGTGGTGAGGTAGCCGCCGCGCACGTACTCGGTAGCGGCGCCGTCGATGCCGCCTCGGGTGTAGCGGTTCTTCTCCTGCGCGTACCGGAACACCATGGCGTTGCCGTGGGCGTCGATGACCAGGTCGAGGTTCCACCGCCACGCCTGTTGGCACCAGGAGGCCGCGAAGGTCGCCGTGTTGCACTGCTCGTTCGCGTGGTTGCCGAACACGGGCACGGTGAACGTGGACCCGGTGTCGGGAGTGCCCGCAGGGGCGTCGGGGAGGCGGTTGAGGCCGAGGAAGTAGCGGGTGCCGTCGGTGGTCGTGACGACCCAGTGCTCGCCGTCGTTGTCGCCGTTGGCCGCACCCGTGCGCAGCTCGATCTTGGCGCCACTGTCGGCGCGTGCCACCCATCGGCCGGTGGCCGCGTCTTTGATCAGCTCGCCGGTGACGCCGCCGACGGAGATGACGGCGTTCTCCCCCGCCCAGCACAGGTCGGCGGATTCGAGGGTGCCCTGGTTGCCGCCGTCGTCCTCGGCGCAGCCCTTGTAGCGGCGCTCGACGAACCCGCCGGGGGTGAACTCCCACCCGTCGCCCACCCACGACGCCTGGGCGTTGGTGGCCGAGGTGCGCCCGTCCACGGACCCGGAGTTGTAGGCCAGGGCCAGGTCGGGGACCAGACCGCCGGGCACCGGCGGCACCGGCATGGGGTAGGAGTAGGTGAAGTCGCCGGAGGGGCCGCCCGCCGACCAGGAGCCGGTGGGAGAGAGGTCGGAGGCGGTGAAGTCGCCCTCGGAGCCCTTGGCCCCGGCCACGGCTGCCAGCACGGTCGGGCTGTTCTCGGCCGCCTGGCCAAGGGAGGCCATCCGGGCAAAACCGGCGACCTGGGTCGTGGTGGGCGCGGACTCGCCGGTAGGCGCCGGGCTCGTCGTGCCGGGCGCGCTCGATCCGGGGACTTGGGGCGCGGGGGATGACGGCGCGGTGGAGGACGGCGCGGGTGAGGAGGGCGCGGGAGATGTCGGCGAGGGAGACGACGACTCGGTGGACGGCTGCTCGGGAGCGGTCTGCTCGGCCGCGGTGAGGGCCGCGGTGCCGGACAGGAGCCCGCGGGCCGGGACGTTACGGCCCGGCACCGGCGTGGCCGTGCGGCACTCCGGACGCTCCGGGGTGGTCAGGGCGCAGGCGGGCAGCTCGACCAGCACCAGGCGCGAGGCCCACCCACCGCCGTAGGCGCGGGCGAAGCCGCTGTAGTCCAGTTCCACCTCGACCTCGCCGCCGCGGCCCCGGCCGGTGTCGGCGACGGTGAAGACCACCCCGTCCACCCCGAGCCCACGCGCGCGTTCCCGGTCCAAGACCTCCACGCGAACCTGCTCAAGTCCCGCGGCGCCCTTGCCCTGGCCCACCCGCACCGGCAGCCCGTCGGCCCGCGCCTTCTCCGCGGCACGGCCGGGCAGGTCCAGCACAGCCGACCCGGCCGAGGGCCAGTTCGGGCGGGCCGGCTCCGTCATGGCCCGCTCGGCGGTGTGGTCGACGCCGAGGACGCGGGCGACCGGCACGGGCCCACCCGGCACCGACTGCACCTGCTGCACCTCGGGCAGCGGCGCACCGCCGAGCCAGTCCTGGGGGTCGGGCCGCGGCGCGGAGCCGGACACCACCGATGCGGTCATGGCGACCGCGGTGACGACCACCACGGACTTGACCGCCGTGCCGACTCCGGCGACGCTCGACAGGCCGAAGGCACCTGCCCACCACGCGCGCCTCGACCGGGGCCGGTGTCTGTCCTCGCTGCTCATCGACGAAATCCCCTCAATGCAAGAAAAGCCGCAGGGCAAGAAGCGCAGACGGGGAACCCCGTGCGAGGAGTCGCCGTGCGGAAAAGCGGGAAAGCGGTGGCGGCACCGGAGCGGGCGCGCCGGAACGCGCCCGCCCACCGGTGGCGGGATCAGGTCTCCTCGCCGCCCCCGCCGTCACTGCCGTTGGCGATCGCCAGGGCCGCCTGCGGGCTGAGCACCCCGGAGAACACCCGCACGTCGCGGATCTGGCCCCGCCAGGCGTCGGTGTTGAGCCCGGTCCAGGTGCCGCGCCCGATCAGCAGCCGACCGGTGTCCGCGGAAAGCGACTGCGGCAGCGACCGGTAGGGCAGGTTGCCCGGGTTCTCGTTGTTGAGCATCCAGGTCTGCGGCGCCCCGTTGACGTAGAGGCGCAGTTGCCCGTTCCCGGCGTCGTAGGTGACCGCGAGGTGGACCCACTCCCCCTCAACAGCTTCCTCGTTGGAGTAGATGCGGTGGATCACCGGCGCGTGCTGCAACCCGCTGGCGGCCATCGCCTCCCATCGCCGGTTGCTCGGCCGGTAACCGACGGTCAGCGGCATGTGGACCGAGCCACCGAGGGAGAACACCGACCGCGCGGCCGTGTCGTGCGCGTCGGCCTTGGCCCAACCCGCGATGCTGAAGGAGCGGTCGGTGCCCACCTCGGGCGCCAGCGGTGCGTTGACGTCGCTGCCGCGGTTCCACATGCCGTGGGCGTCCTCGGCGGTGACGGCGCGGCTGTAGACGCGCAGTTCGTCGACCACACCGGGGAAGAAGTCGCCCTGCGCGCCGTTCCACAGGCTCCGGCCGACGGTGAAGGTGCCGTTGGCCGACCAGGGCGTGGTGAACGACGTCTCGCTCTCCAGCGTGCCGTTGACGAACAGCCGGATCTTGCCCGCAGCCGCGTCATAGGAACCCACCAGGTGGGTCCACCGGTCCACCACCGGCAGGGCGGAGGACACGGCGCGGGCGACGGCGGCGTTGTCCTGGTCGCCGTGCGGCACGGTGAAGACCCACCGGTTGTCCGCCTTGGAGTACGTCAGGGAATACCCGGACACCCGGGTTCCGTCCTGAGCCATCACCGCCGCGCCCTGGTTGGTGTGGTCTATCCGCACCCAGGCCGCCACGGAGTAGGAGCGGGTGGTGTCGACGCGGGTGCCTCCGGTGAAGATCCGCTCGGCCACCCCGTCCAACGCCACGCCCGGTCCGATGCGGCCCGGGACGAAGCGGGCGGGTGACTCTCCCGTGCTGCCCCAGTACCGCAGGGCGGCGGCGTTGGCCCCCGAGGAGTCGACCATGTCGTTGTCCAGCGCCCACCGGGCTTTGAGGTCGGTCCCGGAACCCGCCCACTGGTCGGCGGCGTACGTGAACCGGCCGTCGAACACCGCACCCGGACCGTCAGGCACCCAGGAGACGCCGCCACCGTAGAGAGTGCCGTCGTTGGCGCCCACGGAGTCGTCGGCGACGACGCCCGCGTCCTCGGCGAGGGCGTAGCGGGCGCGTTCGACCGGGACGTTGGCCAACGCGGCGACCTCCGACGGCACCAGCAGCCGGTTGTACACCCGCACGTCGTCCACCCGGCCGTACCAGGGGTTGCGCAGCGCGGCCTCCCACCGGCCTCGCCCGACGAGGATGTCATCGGCCGAGGCGGGCGGGACGACGCCGGTCAGGCAGGAGGACTGCTTGACGCCGTTGACGTAGAAGCACGCGGTGTCGTTGGCGTCGTCCACGGTGAGGGCCAAGTGGGTCCAGACACCCTTCTGGGCGGGCGCGTCGCTCCAAACCACCCGCAGGCAGGGCGGCGTGGTCGGGTTGCAGGACACACCCAGCGACCACATCGCCGCGGGCTTGTCGTCCTTGCGGTGAGCCAACATCAGAGGCGAGGCGTAGGTGTCGTCGATGGCCAGCGGGACCGCGGTGTTGTCCCCCGTGGCGGACGGGTCGTACCAGACCCACGCCGACAGCGACAGCGACCGCGTCGGGTCCACCACGGGTCCGGTGGCCACGGCGACGTCTTGGACGCTGCGGCCCAGCTGCAGTCCTTGGCCGACGTGGCCCTGCGCGCCCTCGGTGGTGACCATGCCCTGGAAAGCCAGCGGGTGGGCGCCGGACTCGCTGACGTCCTCCCCGCCGTTCTCGAAGGTCCAGTGCGCCACCGGGGCCGAACCCTCGGGCACCCGGAACAGGTACTTGGTGTAGTCCTGTGCCTGGTCGGGCTGCGGGACCAGCCGCGACGACTGGTTGCCCGCCCGGTCCACCGACTTGACGTACAGCGGGAAGTCGCCCTGGGCCAGCGGGGTGAAGGAGACCTCGGCCGTGCCGTCGGACTTGGCCGCGACGCTGTTGCGGTAGTCGTCCACGCCGACCGACCACAGGTAGCGGACGACGTCCACCGTGCCGCCCAGCCCGGTCGCGGCGCCGGGCGTGAACTTGAACCGCCCGGTCACCCCGACCCCGCCAGTGGGAACGTCGGGGGAGTTGTAGGGCGGGTAGACCCCGTTCACCGACTGCACGCCAGGGGCATCGGGGCTCACGGTGTCGCGGGTGAAGCGGCAGTAGTCGTCCGGAGCCCCGAGGGGCCCGGTCCACGGCGAGGACAGCGCGTCACCGCCGTCGCCGTCCCACGCCTGCACCCGCCAGGAGATGACGCCGCCCCCACCCATCCACTCCGGGGGCACGGTGACCTGGTGCATGCCGCCGGAGGGCTGACCACCGGTGTCCAGGAAGCCCTGCCGCACGCCGTCGCGGTAGACCACGAAGCTCCCCCGCGCCCACGACCCGGGGTCGGAGTCGGTCAGTCGGGCGCGCAGGGTGACGTCGCCGCGACCGACGACGGTGGCGGCGGCGACGTTGGTGCAACCCAGGCCGGCCTGCCCGTTGAAAGCGCCCAGCTCGGACGGACGGTGCGGTGCGGTGTTGTACTGCACGGTCAGCCCGGGGTTGGTGCGGAAGCGCCGCCAGTGCGTCTGCACCGACTCGCTGTCGCCGAACAGGCCGAAGGTGAGGCTGCCGCGCCCGCCCGCAGCCCAGATCTCACGCACGTAGTTGCTCAGCGCGTCGCCGCGGTTGCCGTCGTGACCCGGGGTCGACCAGCCACCCTCCCCCGGGCACCCGGTGTAGGCGCCGACGTTGCCTACGTGCCTTTCCAGACCGGGCTCGCTGCCGAACCGAGTCCCCTCTCCGACACCGCCGGTGACGTGCACTTGGGTGACACCGGGGCAGTTGGAGTAGGAGTTGTTGACCGTCAGGTACAGCTTGGCCCAGTGGATGGCCGCCGAGCGCGGCACGCTCCCGAGGTCGAAGGTGATGTAGGAGCGCGCGGTGATGTAGACGCCCTGGGTGGAGTCGTAGACGTACCCGGTTTTGAGGTAGGTGTCGTTCCAGGCGGATTCCCCGACCGAGTTGCCGTACTTGTAGAGCACCACCTGGCTGACCCGGCCACACCCGCAGGAGTACGACGGATCGATGTAGACGGGGTAAGTGGTCGCCGGGTCGGTCAAGAACGCCTGGTCGGGGGTGATGGCCACCTCGGTGTCGGTGACCCGGACCCCCATTACGGCCGCCCGGTCCCGCTCGTCGGGCTCGACCAGCCGGTCCGCGGCCGGCCCCTCCCCGGAGGAGTCCCACATGCGCGAAGCATCGCCGGTGAACAGCGCCTGCCCGTCGGCGTCGACGACTGACAACCGTGAGGGCACGGGACTCGCAGAGCGCGCTCCCGGCCCCGGCACGTCGGTCTTGGTGACCTGCGTGCCGCGGGTGTGGTTGCCGAAGCGGATCTCGCGCAGCGCGGGATTCATCGCCGCCTGCGCGGTCTTGACTACCAGGACCTGGGAGAACCCGAAGCCGTCCACGGTGATCTTCAGGTCGACCCCGGACAGGACCTCGGGGTAGGTGGCCGTGTCGTCCACCAGCACCGGCTCCGGCAGCACGCCCGGCCACGACAGGCCGACCTCCTTGCCCTCGTGCCCCACTACCGCCAGCGGCGCGCGGTCACCACCGCCGGAGAGGACGATGTCGGCTGCAGCCACCCAGGGGCGCACGAGGCCGTCGGACCCGCGCTCCAGGGTGGCGTCGATCTCCTGCCAGGACCCCGCCTTGCGGGTGCGCACCGGCCAGGCGTGCACGGTCTGCTCGATCTTTCCGCTGGGCAGCGCCACCGCCCGGGTGGTCTCGGTGGTGACGCCCGCGACCTCCACGGGCTCACCCGTGCGCACGGCCTCGGCGATAGCGTCGGTGTAGGCCGGGCCCAGCGGTGCCGACTCCACCCCTGCCACGCGCTCGCGGTCGGCGGGGTCGGTCGGCACCTGCTCTATGGCGGACGTGCCCGCAGCCGGGGGCACGACGGGCTCGGCAGCGGCACCGACGGGAGCGATCAGTCCGAATGCGACAGCGAGGACAGCGCTCGCAGCGCATATCCGCGCCCGACCGCGCGCGACCGTATCCATGACGTAGCCCCCCAGACCAGCCAGGCAGGCGACGACCGCCCACCTCAAACGGGACAGACTCTTGGTCAATCAAGCGGCTTCGGGCAATACCCCCCACCAGTGGGCACGGTCACGTAACACTGGACGGTCCACACGCGATCGTGAATGACCACCGCAAGTGAAGCTCGTCTCCGACGATTCCCGCACCCTGCCGAGGGAGTCGACCCGCTACGCCTCCCCCTCGCAGCCTTGTTCGGCTCCTCCGTGCCGGCGTGCACCACGAGAAGAGCGGAGTGGATCGTCACGCGCACGCAGAACCGGCCCAGTGGCCGGTTTGCGCATCCTTCGCACGGTGCCGCCCGCGCACGCGAGCATGGCGACTGGACGCATTCACATCCCCGGCCAAAGCGGCTTCAACGATGCGGTGACAGCAAAGCCGGTTTTCAACCGCTCAGACCTCCGGTGCGGCACCGCCGGCCGGCTTGGGATCGGGGCACCTCCGTTGCCGATCCACCCCCGGTGACGGCAAGTCGACGTCGAACCGCAGCACCTCGTCCACATCCGGCGCCGCGATGTCGGTGTCACCAACCGGACGTCGGTGATGTTCCGGCCAGCGACCGAAGACTGGCCCGTCGCCGTGGTGCCCGACATCGCCACATCGCCGGACCGCGACCCGGCCCCCGCACCGGACGCTGGAGCCGGGCTTTCGCGGCGAGCGTGCCGGACCAAGGACCCACCACACGTCCTACCCCGACCGCAGCCTCGTCGACCCCGCATCCGCCGAGCCTGCCCCTGCCGATGTGCCACCAACCTGGAACACCGAACGTGCAATGAGCTGAGGTCCGCTCACCGAACTCGCGACACCTCGACGCTCGCCAAGATCAAGGCGGCGAAGTGAGCCGATCCGCACATCCACACTTCGTCCTGGGCGAACCTGTGTTCGTACTCGAACGAACATCCGCTCGCGCCGCCGATCGGACGTTGGAGTTCGACGCATGCTCATGCAGCACGCGGGCCGCGCGCCCGTAGGACCGGCAGAACAGAGTTGATCTTGGGATTGACGTCCCCGACTCTGCGCCGATCCACAGAGGAGCAGTTGACCTGCGGAAACACTTGATCATGTGAGTGCCCCCGGTGCGACTCGAACGCACACTGGACGGATTTTGAGTCCGCTGCCTCTGCCGATTGGGCTACGGGGGCCGGCGGGAGGACTGTACTCGATCAGGTTGCCCGGCCGCCGTTCGGGGGGCGGCCGGGCGGTGCGTGGGTCAGGAGCGGACCAGGCGGGTGATTGCGGCGGAGGCTTCGGCGATCTTCTCCTCCGCCACCTCGCCCCCCTCGGCCACGGCCTGCGCCACGCAGTGCTTCAGGTGCTCGTCGAGCAGACCCAAGGAGACCGCCTGCAACGCCTTCGTCGCGGCGGAGATCTGGGTCAGCACGTCGATGCAGTACTCGTCGTTCTCGACCATCCGCTGGAGGCCGCGGACCTGCCCCTCGATGCGTCGCAATCGCTTGAGGTACGCGTCCTTGTCCGCCGTGTAACCGAGCATCGCTCCCGACCTTCCCTACCCTGGACGGGTATCCGAGTCCAGGATAGGCCACCCGACCGGGTGTGACGGGCACCACGGGGGGACGGCGGGCGGGCCGCACATTTCGGCCCGGCGCGGTTTGTGTCGCGAAATGACCCGTCCGGGGGCATCAGTCACATTTTCACCGCGAAAGGTTAGGCGATATTCCTCTCGTGCACTATGGTGTCGACCTAAGCGTGTGGCGCAGAACAAGTCGAGGGCAGCACGCGCTATGCGAGCACACACGGAGGAACAGTGGCACAGCAGACCGTCGTCCAACTCATCGACGACCTCGACGGCAGCGAAGCCGCCGAGACCGTGACCTTCGCGCTGGACGGTGTGGAGTACTCCATCGACCTCTCCAAGGACAATGCGGACAAGCTCCGCGAGTCCCTGGCCGACTTCGTCGCCAAGGCGCGCCGCGCAGGTGGCCGCAAGCAGCGCAAGGGCACCGGCAAGAGCACGGTAAAGGCTGGTGACAAGGCCCAGGCCCAGGCGATTCGGGACTGGGCTCGCGCACAGGGCCACCAGATCTCCGACCGGGGCCGCATTCCCCAGGGGCTGGTCGTGCAGTTCCAGGAAGCCCACGCTTCCTGAGTCGCGTCGTTTTCCCCTGCGGTGGACTACACCAACCGCAGGGGAAAACGGCAGGTCAGAGCCGTTCAGGGCAGGGAAGAACGCCCTGGGAACTCCACGCCGGCCAGGCTGAGCAGGGCGGTCGCCTTGACCGCGGTCTCCTCGAATTCCTCCGCCGGGTCGGACAGCGCGATGACCGCGCCCCCGACGCCGAAACTCACCTTGTCCCGGTCCACCACCAGCGTCCTGATGACGATGCTGAAGTCGGCCGTTCCGGAGAGTGAGAAGTAACCGAGCGCCCCGGAGTAGACACCCCTGGGCCCGGCTTCCAGCCCGTCGATGATCTGCATTGTCCGGATCTTGGGCGCACCCGTCATGGACCCGCCGGGGAACGCGGCCCTAACCACCCGCACGGCGGAACTACCGGAACGCAGTCGAGCCCGAACGGTGCTGACGAGCTGGTGCACTGTCGCGTAGCTCTCCACCTCGAAGATCCTGGGCACCTCGACGCTGCCGACTTCCGCGCAATGGCCCAGATCATTGCGGACCAAGTCCACGATCATGAGGTTCTCCGCGCGGTCCTTCGCGCTGGCAGCCAAGGCCGTGCGCAAAGCCCGGTCCTCGGCGGCGGTGGCCCCGCGGGGGCGCGTGCCCTTGATTGGCTCGGATTCGACGACACCCTGTCGGTCGACCCGGATGAACCGCTCGGGTGAAGTGCTGAGCACGGAGAGCGCACCGAAACGGAGCAACGCCCCGAACGGCGCGGGGCTTTCCGCACGCAGGAACCGGTAGGCGTCCCACGGGTCGAGCGGCCCGCGCCACGTCACCGTGTTCGTCAAGCACACCTCATAGCTCTCGCCCGCCGTGATGGCCTCCTGACAAGCCGCGACCAGCTTCAAGTAGTGCGAACGGTCGTGCCGGGGCTGCACGGAGTCGGCACGGGCCGGGCGCGGCGGTGGTGCCGGCGCCGCGCTGAATTGACGCAGGAAATCGGCCGTTCGGCCCAACCAGCCGTCCTCGTCGGACAACGCCAACAGGTACACGCACCGGGTTTCGTGGTCGAAAACCAGCGCCCGGTCGGCGAACACGAATGCCGCGTCGGGCTGCTCCGAACGGTGCGCCGCCGCGCCGCCGCATTCCGCCTTCAGCTCGTACCCGAGGTAGCCCACCCAGCCGAGCGCGAACTCGAACGGCACGTCCGGCGGCGCCACCCGCCACGCCGCCAGGTCGGCCTCCAGCCAGTCGAAGAACGGCCCGGAACGCGTCACGCCGTCCACGGTCACCTCGCCGGTCCACACGTCGTACGTAGCCACGCGCGCCAGCGGCCCGGACGCGTCGCCCATCACGGAGAACCGGCCACGGTTCCCGGCGAGGCTGCTGTCCAGCCAGAACGCGTCGTGGGAAGCCCCGTACAGGGCCGCGTAGACGTCCTCCGGCGGCGGGTGCGCGTCCACCCGCCGCACCAGCACCTCACGGGTCGCCTCAGCGCGCCGGACGGGAGGCGGAGGGAGGTCGGGCAGGACGGCGGCGCCGTCGGTCAGGTCGCGGAAGTTGGCCAGCAGCTGGTGGCCGTGCGCCGTGCACACCGACTCGGGGTGGAACTGCACGCCCCAGGCGGGCCGTGACCGGTGCCGCACGCCCATCAGCACGTCGTCGGACTCGGCCCAGGCGATCGGCTCCAGCGACGGCGGCAGGTCCGACACGGCCAGCGAGTGGTACCGCACGACGGGCAGCGGCGACGGCAGGCCGGCGAACACGTCCACCCCGGTGTGCCGCACCTGGTCCACCACGCCGTGCCGGGGCGTGACCAAGCCCACGGACGCGCCGTGCGCGAGGCACAGCCCCTGGTGGCCCAGGCAGACACCCAACAGGGGGATGTCGGCGTGCTCGATCACCTCGCGGCACAGGCCGAAGTCGGCGGCGCGCTGGGGGCGGCCGGGTCCGGGCGAGATCACCACGTTGTCGAACCGCCGCAGGTCGGACAGCCGGAACCGCGGGTCGTCGTTGGTGATGACGACCGGTTCGCGCCCGTTCACCTGAGCCAGGTACTGGAAGAGGTTGAAGGTGAACGAGTCGTAGTTGTCGATGAGCAGCGTCCGCATGGCAAACAGCACGGTACCTGCACGAACACACGGATGGAGTACCCCCGGACGAGGAGCTGAAGACGCCGAAGAGGCCGGGCGCGCGTGCCGCCCGGCCTCCCAGTCCCCCGTGGTGGCTCAGTCCAGGTGGAACTTCGGGTCCGCGGCGAGCGCCGCGAGCTGAGCCCCCGTGAACGCCGGCCGGGACAACGCCGGGTGACCGGACTCCAGGTACTCGCTCGAGTAGGCGACCGTCACCAGGGTGCCGTCCGGGTACCGGTAGAACGCCGCGGCTTCCAGCGTGTTGCGGTCAGCGTCCGCGGTGGCGCCCGTGACGACGCCGACCTCCTTGCCGCCGACGTCGACCACCTCGCACGTGCCGCCCTCGATCGGGTACGGGTACTTGGTCGCCGCCTCGCACCCGCCGAGGTCGCCGAGCCGCGTGTTGCCCTTGGTCTCAACCTCGACGGTCAGCTCGCCGACACCCGCCTCGCCGGTGATCACGACCGGGGTGTGCGCCCAGTACTCCCAGACCTGCAGCTCGCCGGCGTACTCGACGAACTGCGACTGGTGCCGGGTCATGGGCCCGTACTCGGCGAAGCCGATCCGGGTCCGGTCCTCGGCCTTCACGCCGGGCGGCAGCGACGACGCGACGTCGTTCAGGAGCTTGGCGCCCTTGTCCGCCCGCGGTCCGCTGGTCGCGGTCCGGTCGCCCTGCCCGTTCGGCCACGGGGTCTTCGTGTCGGACATCGGCGGTCCACTGGGTGGCGTCACGGCGGTCACCGACGGCGACTCCGACGGCGGCTCGGCGGTCGGGGTGACCCTCGGTCCGGACTCCGACGGCGGCCCTCCCGCCACCTCGATGACGCCGGTCCCGCCGGCCCCGCCGGTCAGGGTCGGCACCAGCACGGCGCCGACCGCGATGGCCACCACCGCGAGGCCCGCGACGACGCCGCCCCAGGTCGCCTTCCGGCGGCGCTGCGCACGGCGGGCGCGGTCCAGCGCGGCCTCGGGGCTCATGGGCGGCGGCGGGCTGCTCGCCACCATCACTTCCTGCAACGCGCTCTTCAGCTCGTGCTCGTTCATCGCACCTTTTCTCCCTGCTGAGGGGTGATCAGGCCGCGCAGCGTCTGCAGCCCCCGCGCGGCCTGGCTCTTCACGGTTCCTTCGGAGCAGTTCAACGCCCTGGCGGTCTCCTCGACCGACAGGTCTTCCCAGTACCGCAGCACGAGCACGGCGCGTTGCCTCGGCGGCACCTGGGCCAGCGCCGCCAGCAGCACCAGCCGGTCCTCCGCCGACCCGCGCGTCACGGCCGCCGCGTCGGCGGTCGTCTCGCTCACCCGTTCCTTGCGGAACCAGCCCCGGCGCAGGTCGGACACGAACGTCCGGACGAGCGTCTGCCGGGTGTAGGCGTCGAGTGCCTCGTGCCGGTTGATCCGCCGCCACGCCACGTAGAGCTTGGCGAAGGTCGTTTGGACCAGGTCCTCGGCACGGTGCCAGTCGCCGCACAGCAGGTACGCCGTGCCGCGCATGGCCTCGGACCGCGCCGCGAAGTACTCGGCGAACGCGGCGTCCCGATCACTCATCTGTCCTCCCCCGTACTGCGGTACGAGGTAATCACGCTCGCGGGCGACCAGGGGGTTGCATGCCCTCGCCGAGATTCGTGGAAACTGGACTCACCACCACTGGGGAGGCCCCGCCTTGTTGTTCTTCGTGCTGTTCGCGGTCGTGATGGGCGCGGCCCACTACTACATCTGGCGGCGGGCCGTGCGGGCCACGACCCGGCCCGGGCGTGGCCGGCGGATCGGCACCGGGGTCGTGGTCTTCCTCTACCTGCTGGTGATGGCGGCGTTGTCGGTGAGCAGGCTCGGCGAGTCGGGGCTCGTCGTGGCGGTGGCGTGGCCGGGCTTCTTCTGGCTGGCGGGCGCGTTCTACTTCGCGTTGATCCTGGGCGTGCTCGAGATCCCCCGCCTGGTGCTGAACCGCGCGGCACGCGCGCACGAGGTGCCCGCCGCGGTCGGCGCGCCCACCGCGGAGGTCGAGGCGCCCGGGGCGACGCTCGAAGAGCAGCCGGTCGACCCGGGCCGCCGGCTGTTCATCGCCCGGTCGCTCGCCGTCGCGGGCGGCGTGGCCACGGTGGGCGTCGTCGGCTTCGGCGCCACGCAGGCGCTCGGCGACCCGGTGGTCAAGCGGATCCCGGTCACGCTGGGCAAGCTCGACCAGCGGCTGTCCGGCTACCGGATCGCGGTGGTGAGCGACATCCACCTCGGACCGCTGCTCGGCCGCGCGCACACCGAGCGGATCGTGCGGATGATCAACGAGCAGGGGGTGGACCTGGTCGCCATCGTCGGCGACCTGGTCGACGGCACGGTCGACGAGCTGGGCGAGGCGGCGGCTCCGCTGCGCGACCTCGTGAGCACGCACGGCAGCTTCTTCGTCACCGGCAACCACGAGTACTACTCGGGCGCGGAGCCGTGGCTGGCGGAGCTGGAGCGGCTCGGGGTGAACCCGCTGCGCAACGAGCGGCTGCGGATCGAGCGGGCCGGCGCGTCGTTCGACCTCGCGGGCGTCAACGACGTCACCGGCGAGACCTTCCAGGACGGTCCCGACTACGGCCGCGCGCTGGCCGGCCGCGACACGTCCACGCCGGTCGTGCTGATGGCGCACCAGCCGGTGGCGGTCCGCGAGGCCGCCAAGCACGGGGTCGACCTGCAGCTGTCCGGGCACACGCACGGCGGGCAGATGTTCCCGTTCCACCTCGCGGTCGGCTTGCAGCAGCCGGTGCGCAGCGGCCTGGAGACGGTCGACGGCACGCAGGTCTACACCAGCAACGGTGCCGGGTTCTGGGGTCCTCCGGTGCGCGTCGGCGCGGCGCCGGACATCAGCGTCGTGGAGTTGCGTCACAAGTTCGCCGGCTGATAGCGCATTTTTCGCCTTCACCACCTAGAGTGGACCGCCGTGCCCGAACACGGTCGGACCGTGCCTGATCACGGTCGCGAAGGGGGACCCCTAGCGAGATGACGACGAGCTTTGCCGACGAACGGCTCCACGAGGCAATGGCTCGTATTCGTCGTTTCCTGGACCACGACCGCCCCGACACCCCCTGCCTCGTCATCGACCTGCCGACGGTGCGCGACCGGTTCGCGGCGATCCGCGCGGCGCTGCCGCGGGTGGGGATCTTCTACGCGGTCAAGGCGAACCCGACGCCCGACGTGGTCGGGCTGCTGGCCGCCGAGGGCTCCAGCTTCGACGTCGCCAGCCCCGCCGAGATCGACCTGTGCCTGGCCCGCGGCGCGGCGCCGGAGGCCATCTCCTACAGCAACCCGATCAAGAAGGCCCGTGACGTCGCGTACGCCTACGGGCGCGGTGTGCGACTCTTCGTGTCCGACAGCGAACAGGACGTGCGCGTCCTGGCCGAGCACGCGCCCGGCGCGTCCGTGCTGCTGAGGATCTTGGTCGACAGCTCGGGTTCCACCTACCCGTTCGGCAAGAAGTTCGGCTGTTCGCCCGAAATGGCGACGGATCTCCTGCGGTTGGCCGCCGAACTCGGCCTCGTTCCGCTCGGCGTGGCGTTCCACGCCGGATCGCAGCAACTCGACCCGAACGGTTGGGACGGCGCGATCGCCGACGCCGCCGTCATCATCGGGAAGCTGCGCGCCGAAGGGCTTTCGCCGACCACGGTCAACCTGGGCGGCGGCCTGCCCGCGGGCTACCTGACCCAGCCCCCGCCGCTGGCCGAGTACGCGGCCGCCATCACGGCGTCGATCGCCCGCCACTTCGGGGACTTCTCTCCCGAGGTGATGATCGAGCCCGGACGCGCTATCGTGGCCGAGTCGGGTCTGATCCGCTCCGAAGTGGTGCTGGTGTCCCGGAAGTCCTATTCGGACGAACACCGCTGGGTCTTCCTCGACATCGGCCGCTACGGCGGCCTCGCGGAGACCGAGGGCGAAGCCATCGCGTACCCGCTGGTCACCAGCCGGGACGGGGTGCCGCAGGCCGGTGCGCCGGTCGGCCCCGTCGTGCTCGCCGGTCCGACGTGCGACGCGGACGACGTGCTGTACCAGAACACGTGCTACGAGCTGCCGCTGGACCTGCGCGCGGGCGACCACGTCGACCTGCTCGGCGCGGGCGCCTACACGGCCAGCTACTCGTCGGTGGCGTTCAACGGCTTCCCGCCGTTGGCCACCCACTGCGTGCGATGAGCACGCCCCCGCCTGTCCGCTGCTGTGCCCCTCCTGAAGATGTTTGGAGTGATTGATGTCCGAACTCCCGTGCGAAGCCGAGCCGGTTGGCTTGTTCGCAGGACAGCACGTGCTCGCCGAGCTTGAAGGCGTGAGCCCCGAACTGCTCGACGACGAGCGGTTCCTGCGACACGCGCTCGGTGAAGCGCTCACCCAGGCTGATGCCACGGTGTTGGAGGTGGTCTCCAAGCAGTTCGAGCCGCAAGGGGTCACCGTGCTGGCCCTGTTGTCGGAGTCGCACGCGTCCATCCACACGTATCCCGAGGTCGGGGCCGTGTTCGTGGACGTGTTCACCTGCGGCACGCGCGCCAAGCCCGCGCTCGCGGTGCAGTTGCTGGCCGAAGCGCTGGGAGCTGCGTCGGCACGGACGGACATGATCAGCCGGGGCCACCGCGTCCCCGCGCTCGTCGGTGAGGAGAAAGCGTCGTGATCCGCGAACCGCTCGCGGCCGGTATGACCAGGCACTGGGACGTCGAAGAGGTCGTGGTCGACACCAGGACCGAGTTCCAGCACCTGGTGATCGCCCGCACGTCCCAGGGGTTGTCGCTGTTCTGCGACGACGACCGGCAGAGCACCGAGTTCAGCCAGCTGACCTACCACGAGGCGCTGATGGTCCCGGCGCTGCTGCTCGCCGACCGCGTCGACCGGGTGCTGGTCATCGGGTCGTCCGAGGGCGTCGTGTGCCAGATGGCGGTGGCGGCCGGCGCTTCGGTGGTCGACCACATCGACATCGACGCGCAGGCCGTGCGGCTGTGCGCCGAGCACCTGCCCTACGGGTACACGCTGGACGAGCTCGCGTTGGCGGAGAAGGGCGAAGGCCCGGTCCACGTCCGGTACATCGACGGCTACGAGTACATCCGGACGACGTCGGAGCGCTACGACATCGTCCTGGTGGACCTGCCGGACGAGCGCGAGGAGGAGGCGCAGCACAACCGCTTGTACGGCGCCGAGTTCCTGGCGATGTGCAAGGCGCTGCTCACGCCCGGCGGCGTCGTGGTGTCGCAGGCGGGCTGCCAGACGATGTGGCGCAACACCACGCTGGTCCGCATGTGGGAGCGGTTCAACGAGGTGTTCGGCACGGTCGCGTACTACGGCTCGGACGAGCACGAGTGGGCGTACCTGTTCGGGCGCGCCGACGAGGTGGCCGACCCGACCGCGCTGATGGTCGAGCGGCTGCCCGGGTGCGGCTACCAACCGGAGTCGATCGACGACCTGGCGCTGGTGGGCAACTCGATCCCGCCGTACCTGGTCCGCCACTCACTGGCCTGACCGCTGTGCGGAACGGGGCCGTCCCTGGCTGGGGGCGGCCCCGTTCCGCGTGTCAGGACAGGGCGCGGTGGAGGAAGTCGACCTGGAGCAGGAGCAGGTTCTCGGCCACCTGTTCCTGCGGGGTCATGTGGGTGACGCCGGAGAGCGGCAGCACGGTGTGCGGGCGGCCGGCGGCGAGCAGCGCCGACGACAGGCGCAGGGTGTGCGCGGCCACCACGTTGTCGTCCGCCAGGCCGTGCACGATCATCAGCGGGCGCTCCAGCTTCGGCGCGTCGGCGATGAGCGAGTTGGCGTCGTACACCTCGGGCCGCTCCGCCGGGTGACCGAGGTACCGCTCGGTGTAGTGGGTGTCGTAGAGCCGCCAGTCGGTGACCGGCGCGCCCGCGATGCCCGCGTGGAACACGTCCGGGCGGCGCAGCACGGCCAACGCCGCCAGGTAGCCGCCGTAGGACCAGCCGCGGATGCCGACCCTGGTCAGGTCGAGGTCGGTTTCGGTGGCCGCGACCGCGTGCAGCGCGTCCACCTGGTCTTCGAGGGTGGCGCCTGCGAAGTCGAACGCGATCTCCCGCTCCCACGCCGGACCGCGACCGGGCGTGCCGCGGCCGTCCACGACGAGGACCGCGAAACCCTGGTCCGCCAGCCACTGGGAGGCCAGGTAGGCGTTGCGCGCCGACACCACGCGCTGCGCGTGCGGGCCGCCGTACGGGTCGAGCAGGACGGGCAGCTTGGTGCCCGGCACGTGGCCGCGAGGGAACAGCAGCGCCGCCCTCAGATCGCGCTCGCCGACGGTCAGCAGCCGCACTTCCGGCGCCAGCACGGGGGTTTCGGCGAACGTGCCGATCTCGCCGCCGGTGGAAACGGTGACCTTAGGTCCGAAGTGGTCCATCGACGAGCGGGACAGCACCAGCACGCCGCCCGCGCGCGTCGCGCCGTGCACACCATCCTCTGTGGACAGTCGCGTGACGGCGCCGTCACCGACCAGGTACACGTGCGTCTGGGTCGGGTCGTCGGTGGACGCGGTGACCAGCACGCCGTTCTCGGCCACGTCGAGCACCGCGCGGACCTGGAAGCCGTCCGGCGTCCACGGCCGGTCGCCCACGACGAGCCGGTTCGCGTCGCCGACCGGCAGCACGCGCAGCAGTGCGCCGTCGGGCGTCCAGCGCGGCGTGCCGGGCACGATCTCCAGCCAGCGCGGGTCGGTGTCGTCGGCGACCACGTCGGTGGCGCCGGTCTCGGCGTCGACCGCCAGCACCTGGACGCGGCGCTGGTCGCGTGACTGGACCTGCACCAGCGGCTTGCCGTGCGAGGTCCACGACACCGTGGTGACGTACGGGAACGCGTCGCGGTCCCACTTCACGTCGGTGCGGCCGGCGCCGAAGACGGCCAGCTCGACCACGGCGTTGGCCTCGCCCGCGGCGGGGTAGGCGATCTCGGCGGCGGGCGTGCCGGGGTTCGCCGGGTCGGCGATGTGCCAGCGCGGCACGGGCGCGTTGTCCACCCGGGCCGCCAGCACCCGCTCGCCGTCCGGGGAGAACCAGTAGCCCCGGTAACGGCCCATCTCCTCGGCCGCGATGAACTCCGCCAGGCCCCACGTGACGTCCGGGCCGTCCGGCGACGCGACCACCCTGTCCGCGCCCGTCTCCAGGTCCACCACGTGCAGCGCGCCGCCGGCCACGTAGCCGACCTTGCGGCCGGTCGGGTCCAGCCTCGGGTCGATGGCCGCGCCGTCCACGGGCAGCTCGCGGACGGCGGCGGTGGCCAGCTCGACCACGAACAGCCTGCCGGACAACGCGAACACGGCCTGCCGCACGTCGCCGTCGGTGGCGTAGCCCACGATGCCCGCCGCCGACTCGCGGGTGCGCTCGCGGCGGGCCCGTTCCTCCGGGGACAGGTCCTCGGGGTCGGTCAGCAGGGCGCCGGGGTCGGCCAGCAGCGTCTCGGACCGGGTCGCGGTGTCGAACGCCCACAGGCCGTTCGCCCGGCTCGTGGCCGTGGCGGTGCGGAGGAAGTACACCTTCGCGCCGTCCGGCGCCGCGGTGAACGTCCGGGGTGCGCCGAGGGTGAACCGCTGGGTGCGCGCGTGCTGGCGCGGGAAGGAGATCTCGTTGCCCACCCGGACACCCTATGTCCCCGCCCGGTCGGCGGTGCGGCGGTGCGGGGCCGACCCCTGTCTTGGGCCGCGTCTTCGGCGTGGGCTGAACCGCGTCGCCGGGAGGGCCGTAGTCGTCGGTGGAGCGATTGACGGACCAAGGAGGAGTGAGTGTGATCCGACGAAACCGCATCGCCATCGCCGTCGCGGGTGGCATGGCCGCCGTGCTCGCGCTGGTCATGTGGACTTCCAACGCCACCGGCCTGCAGGGCAGGACGGTCGCGCAGACCGAGCAGGTCGGCGCCGCGGCCCAGGGCGACTACGGCGACGTTCAGGAGCCCTTGGCCCCTCCGACCAGCGAAGAGGCGGCGTCCGTCGAGGAGCCCGCCGCCGACGCGCCGGAGGGCCAGGCCGCGCCCGCGCCGTCCGGCCCGCAGGTCACGTTGGTCGGCAAGAGCGTGCCCAAGATGGGCGAGGTCGTGCAGGACGGCGACGGCCGCACGCTGTACCGGTTCGACAAGGACACGCCGGACCCGGCGAAGTCCAACTGCGAGGGTCAGTGCGCCGTGACGTGGCCTCCCGTGCTGTCCAACGGCACGCCGCAGCTGCAGGGCGTGGACCCGGCGCTCGTGTCGACGGTGAAGCGGGCCGACGGCACCGACCAGGTGACGCTCGACGGCTGGCCGCTCTACACGTACGCGAAGGACGAGGCGCCGGGCCAGTGGAAGGGCCAGGGTGTGGGCGGCACGTGGTTCGTGGTGCAGCCCAACGGCAAGCGCAACGTCGAGTGCCTGCCGCCGGGGGTGACGCCTCCCGCCGCGTAGACCACTGCGTCACGCCCTGATCCCCCGGCCTGGGGTTGGCCGGGGGATTTGGGCGTCGCACAGCGGGTACGCCAGGCGACCCGGCAATGAGGCCGCTGACCAGCCAGAATGGCCAAATCGAAAAAACTTCCGCCGGTGATGTCGAGAACCCGCGGCCGGCTCCGTCCCTGGGGTGAGAGCGACCAGAATGGGGTCGCACCGGCACCGAGGAGAACCACCATGGCCAAGTACCTGCTGCTCAAGCACTACCGCGGCGCCCCGAAGGCGGTCAACGACGTCCCCATGGACCAGTGGACGCCGCAGGAGATCACCGACCACGTCCGGTACATGGGCGACTTCGCGGCCCGGCTGGAGAAGACCGGCGAGTACGTCGACGGCCAGGCGCTCGCACCGGAGGGCACGTTCGTCCGGTACGACGGCGAGGGCCGCCCGCCCGTCACCGACGGCCCGTTCGCCGAGACCAAGGACCTGATCGCCGGGTGGATGGTGATCGACGTCGACAGCTACGAGCGCGCCGTCGAGCTGGCCGGCGAGCTGTCGGCCGCGCCGGGCGCCGGCGGCAAGCCCATCCACGAGTGGCTGGAGCTGCGCCCGTTCTACACCGAGCCGCCCACCATCACGGAGTGACGTCCCGAATGGACGAGCTCCTGCTCCGGAGCCTCACGCCGGGCGTGCTCGGCGTCCTCGTCCGCCGCGGAGCCGACTTCGCGGCGGCCGAGGACGCCGTGCAGGACGCGCTGGTGGAGGCGGTCCGCGTCTGGCCGGACGACCCGCCGCGGGACCCGAAGGGCTGGCTGGTCACGGTGGCGTGGCGCCGGTTCCTCGACGCGAGCCGCGCGGACGCGGCCCGCCGCCGGCGTGAGGACGTCGTCGACGAGGAGCCGGCGCCGGGGCCCGCGCCCGCGGTGGACGACACGCTCCAGCTCTACTTCCTGTGCGCCCACCCGTCGCTGACGGCGTCGTCGGCGGTCGCGCTCACGCTGCGCGCCGTCGGCGGGCTGACCACCCGCCAGATCGCCCAGGCGTACCTGGTGCCCGAGGCGACCATGGCGCAGCGGATCAGCCGGGCCAAGCGCACCGTCTCCGGCGTGCGGTTCGACCAGCCCGGCGACGTCGCCACCGTGCTGCGGGTGCTCTACCTGGTCTTCAACGAGGGCTACTCCGGGGACGTCGACCTCGCCGTCGAGGCCATCCGGCTCACCCGGCAGCTCGCGGCGGCGATCGACCACCCGGAGGTGGCGGGGCTGCTCGCCCTCATGCTGCTCCACCACGCCCGGCGCGCGGCCCGGACCGCGCCGGACGGCAGCCTGGTGCCGCTCGCCCGGCAGGACCGCGGCCGGTGGGACACGCGGGCGATCGCCGAGGGCGTCGAGATCCTGCAGGCGGCGCTGGCCCGGGACCGGCTGGGCGAGTTCCAGGCGCAGGCCGCCATCGCGGCGCTGCACGCCGACGCGCCGACCGCCGAGGAGACCGACTGGGTGCAGATCGTCGAGTGGTACGACGAGCTGGCGCGGCTGACCGACAGCCCGGTCGTCCGGCTCAACCGCGCGGTCGCGGTCGGCGAGGCGGACGGGCCGCGGGCCGGCCTGGCGGCGCTCGCGGCGCTGGACGACTCGCTGCCCCGGCACACCGCGGTGGCGGCGTACCTGCACGAGCGCGACGGCGACCTGGAGAAGGCGGCGAAGCTGTACGCGGAGGCGGCGGGTCAGGCGAGCAACCTCGCCGAGGTCGCCCACCTGACCCGCCAGGCCGCCCGGCTCAACGCCCTGCGGTCCCGCTGACGTGCCGCGTCAGAGGGTGCGGACGGCGTCGGCGAAGTCCAGGCGCGGGTTGCGCGGGTGGGTGCCGGCGTGGTCCGGGTGGCCGATGTTGACGATCACCAGCGGCAGCTGGTTGGTGTCGGCGAAGAACTCGGCGCGCACGCCCTCGGCGTCGAAGCCGCTCATCGGTCCCGCGGCGAGGCCGGCCGCGCGGACGCCGACGATGAAGTAGCCGACCTGGAGCAGCGCGCTCGTCTTCGCCGCCTCGGTGCGCATCGCGTCGTCCGCGAACGCCGCCTTCGCGCCCGGGAAGTGCGGGAACGTCGTGGCCAGGCGCTCGTGGAAGTCGGTGTCGGCGGCCAGGATCGCGGTCACCGGCGCGGCCACCGTTTTGGCCCGGTTGTTGCCCGCCATGTGCGGCGCGAGGCGTGCCTTGGCCTCCTCGCCGCGGACGAACAGCACGCGCAGCGGCTGGCTGTTCATCGCGGTCGGACCCCACTTCACGAGGTCGTAGACGGCGCGGAGCTGGTCGTCGGTCACCGGTTCGTCGGTGAACGCGTTCGCCGTGCGCGCCTCCCGGAACAGCAGGTCCTGTGCTTCACGCGGGAGCGCCAACGTGTCGAGGGTCGCGGTCATGGTGCCTCTTTCGGTTGTCCCGTACGCGGGTTGCGCACGGGACAACCTCCAGTAACCGCGAGCTATTTCGTGTCGCTGTTCACAGCGTCGGGTACAGCGGGTGCTTGGCGGCCAGCACCTCGACCCGCGCCCGCAGCTCCGCCAGGTCCGGCGAGGGCTGCAACGCCGCCGCGATGACGTCCGACACCTCGGCGAAGTCGGCCGCGCCGAACCCGCGCGTGGCGAGCGCCGGCGTGCCGATGCGCAGGCCGGAGGTCACCATCGGCGGGCGCGGGTCGTTCGGCACCGCGTTGCGGTTGACCGTGATGCCCACCTCGTGCAGCCGGTCCTCGGCCTGCTTGCCGTCCAGCTCGGACGCCACCAGGTCCACCAGGACGAGGTGCACGTCCGTGCCGCCAGTGAGCACCTTCACACCCGCCGCCACCGTGTCGGGCTTCGACAGCCGCTCGGCGAGGATCTTCGCGCCCTCGACCGTGCGCCGCTGGCGGTCGGCGAACTCGGGCGACGCGGCGTGCTTGAACGCCACCGCCTTGCCCGCGATCACGTGCTCCAGCGGGCCGCCCTGCTGACCGGGGAACACCGCCGAGTTGATCTTCTTCGCCAGGTCGGCCTCGTTGGTCAGGATCACGCCGCCGCGCGGTCCGCCGAGGGTCTTGTGCGTGGTCGTGGTCACGACGTGCGCGTGCGGCACGGGGCTCGGGTGCAGGCCCGCCGCCACCAGGCCGGCGAAGTGCGCCATGTCCACCATCAGGTACGCGTCCACCGAGTCGGCGATCCGGCGGAACTCCGCGAAGTCCAGCTGACGCGGGTACGCCGACCAGCCGGCCACGATCAGCTTCGGCTTGTGCTCGGCCGCCAGCCGCTCCACCTCGGCCATGTCGACCCGGCCGTCGGTGTCCGACACGTGGTAGGGCACCACGTTGTAGAGCTTGCCGGAGAAGTTGATCCGCATGCCGTGGGTGAGGTGGCCGCCGTGCGCGAGGTCGAGGCCCAGGATCGTGTCGCCCGGCTGGAGCAGGGCGAACATCGCGCACGCGTTGGCCTGCGCGCCCGAGTGCGGCTGCACGTTCGCGAACCCGGCGCCGAACAGCGCCTTGACCCGCTCGATCGCCAGCCGCTCGATCACGTCGACGTGCTCGCAGCCGCCGTAGTAGCGCCGGCCGGGGTAGCCCTCGGCGTACTTGTTCGTCAGCACCGACCCCTGCGCCTGCAGCACCGACACCGGCGTGAAGTTCTCCGAGGCGATCATCTCCAGCGTGCTCTGCTGCCGGTGCAGCTCGGCGGCGACGGCGTTCGCGACCTCCGGGTCGAACTCCGCCAGGGAGGTGTTGAAGTGCTCGGACATGTGTGGGGTCTCCCTTACGAGGTGCGCTTGTAGAACGGCAGTGCGACGACTTCGACCGGCTCGTGCTTGCCGCGGACGTCCACCGAGAGCTGCGTGCCGGGCTCCGTGTTGCCGACGGTCACGTACGCCATCGCCACCGAGTAGCCCAGCGTCGGCGACAACGCGCCGCTGGTCACCTCGCCGATCCGGGCGCCCGAGGCGTCCAGCACCGGGTAGCCGTGGCGCGGCGCGCGGCGCGAGGCGGTCTTGAGGCCGACGAGCACCTGGTCCACGCCCCGCTCGGCGGCGGCGGCCAGCGCGTCGCGGCCGACGAAGTCGCCCGGCTTGTCCAGCTTCACCACCCGGCCGAGGTTCGCCTGGAACGGCGTGCGGTCCCGGCCGAGCTCGTTGCCGTACAGCGGCATGCCCGCCTCCAGCCGCAGCGTGTCGCGGCAGCCGAGGCCGGCGGGCTTGAGGTCGTGCGGCGCGCCCGCCTCCAGCAGTGCCTGCCAGACGTGCGCGGCGTCGTCCGGCGCGACGAACAGCTCGAACCCGTCCTCGCCGGTGTAGCCGGTGCGTGCCAGCAGCACCGGCTTGCCCGCGACCTCGGTCGGGTACGACGCGTAGTACTTCACCGTGCCCAGGTCGGTCGGCGTGAGGCCGGCGAGGATGGCGGTGGCCTTCGGGCCCTGCACGGCGAGCAGCGCGTAGTCGGTCGACTTGTCGGCGACGGTCGTGTCGAAGCCCTTGGCCCGCTCGACCAGCGCCTCGTGCACGACGGCGGCGTTCGAGGCGTTGGCCACGACGAGGTACTCGGCGTCGCCGGTGCGGTACACGATCAGGTCGTCGATGACGCCGCCGTCGGCCTCGCAGATCATCGTGTACCGGGCGCGGCCGACGCCGATCGCGGACGCGTGGCCCACCAGGGCGTGGTCGAGCGCGGCGCCCGCCTCCGGGCCGGTGAGCACGATCTCACCCATGTGGGTCAGGTCGAACAGACCCGCCGACGTGCGCACCGCGTGGTGCTCGGCCAGCTCGCTGTCGTAGCGCAGCGGCATCCGCCAGCCCGCGAAGTCGGTGAACATGGCGCCCAGCGCCTCGTGCTCGGCGTGCAGGGGCGTGCGGCGGCTTTCCATCAGGCGGGTCCTCCCTGGGTGCGGACATGCCGAAGGGCCGACCGGTCGGGTCGACGGGCGGGCATGGCCGGCGGCTTCACGAGCGAAAGGATGACACGGTCCATCGGAGACTCCTCGTCGAGTGAGCCTCCCCCTCTGCCATGAGCCTGAGAGCTTCGCCGCCGGGTGAGGGCGGCTTGCACCGTGGGCGAGGCGCACCGGGTGCGCCTGCTTTCCAGAGTTGCCTTCGTCGCGCGGTACCTGGGCCTGAGAGATTCCGGGGAGGAGTTGCTCCTTCGGCGCCCCGCTGGGGGACTCTCCCGCGCGACATCGACGGCCGTGTTCAGTTGGTACCGCCAGACGCTAGGGTGCCCGACGTGCCTGGTCAACTCCGGTCACAGGCTCTTCTCGGCCCGGACGCTCTCGACCACCTTGCGCTCGGCGTAGAACGACACGAACGGGATCGTGCCCGCGAGCAGCACCAGCACCGTGCCCTTGATCGACCAGCGGGCCTTGAGGGCGAGGTCGACGGTGATCACCAGGTACACCGCGTACAGGAAGCCGTGGATCGGGCCGACGACCTGCATCATGCCCGCCGAGTCGCCCGCATACTTGGCGATCATCGCGAGCACGAGCAGCAGCAGGCCGACACCGACCACGTAAGCCATGAACCGGAACCTGGTCAACGCGCCGCTCATCGCCCTACCTTCGCTCACCGCTGGTCCCGCGCGTTGAGTTCGGCGAGCATGCGGTTGTAGGCCGCGAGCTCTTCGTCCTCGTCGTCCCGCACGGGTGCTCTGACGGGCTCAACGGTAACGACCGGCCGCGACGGCGCGGCCACCGGCTCCGGCGCGGCCTCGGTGGCGACGTCCGTCGTCCCGGCGGCGGCCTCGGCCTTGCGGCGGGCGTCCAGCCTGCGGATGCGCCACACCATGAACGCGGGGAAGAGGCCGAACAGCGGCCACTGGAAGACGTACCCGAGGTTCTGGAACGTGCCACCGGCCTCGGAGAACCGCTCCCACTGCCAGTAGGCCAGGCCGCAGCACACGACCAGCGACGCCAGGCAGACGGCCGCGATGGACAGCCGCTGGGGGGTGATGAGGCCTCGCACGCCTCAAGAGTACTTCGTGCGTCGCACGAGGCTGGGGCTCCCCGCACGGGAGCCCGCACCTCGAAGGTAAGGGCTCCTCGACCTCAGGAGCCCGCCCCGACTCGTCGGACCTAGGCCACGCCGTCCCGGCGTTGCCTCTGCAGCCTGGCCACGCACCAAGCCGCCGCGCTGCCCCGACGCAGGTGCTGGAGCACCGTCATCGGGCCGAGGCGACGACCGAGGTCGGCGGGCGTGAGCCCGGCCGCCCGGTAGTCCAGAGCGCGCTGGTCCAACGGGCTGATGCCCGCGTCCCACCACTGCTCCGCCTCGGACAGGTCGCCCACCAACTGCCAGTAGCTGGCGGCCGCGGCGAGCAGGGGCTCGGGCACCTCGGGCGCCCGCTTCCGCATCGCCGCCACGTACGCCGGATCCGCGGACTCGACCTTCACGAGGCCGCGGGGACCGCCATTCGCCCGCTGCACCGGGATCCCCGGAGCGGACGGCGGGGCTTCCGCGAGCCACGCGTCCTTGATCCGGTTCACCTCCTGCAGCTCGGCGTCGTCCGAGCGCTCAGCCGCCCACTGCCGCAACAGCTCGTCGACTCCGGAGTCCTCGACCATTCTGCCTCCTCATCGGTCGAAGATCAGCCAATGCGACGCACCGTATTAGCGGGTACCGACAACCGCTAGACCCTGGTTTGTCTAAAACCCTGTTACCAGGGCGTTATAGCCCTCATTCCACCCGTACGGTGCAACGTTCGGGACGCGAAGTCACCGATCGTGACCGCATTGAGCGGAGTCGACGGGGCTGCGGAGAGTGCTCTAGGCGAACAGGCTGCGGACGAAGGTGATGATCGACTCGGCGCCGGACTGGAGCCACCCGACCGCGGTCCGCACCGCCTCGGCGGACTCGTTCGGCTGGGTGATCAGGAGGAACAGCACCAGCGCGACCGCCGCCAGCGTCACCACCTTCTTGACGTTCACTGATCGGTCTCCGTCCGTATCACAGGGCAGGGCGGCCGAGCGCCGCTCCGGTCGTGTCAACGGCCATGGTCCCTCATTCACCCGGATGATGACGATCGAACCCGCCGGCATCCCTCGACCGGTCGCGTGAACACCACGCAACCACGCCTGGAACACCCGGAGCGTCACCCGAACGGACGATCAAGGGGACCGGTGGTCCCGCCGATCACCAAGGTACGGGCCACTCGCCCACCCCCCTGGCACGACACCGAGGTTCTTCCGACACTGCCACCTCTGCACAGCCCATCACCCGATTGCGCCGACGCACGCACCGAGCGTGACAAAGGCCGATGTCGGCTGCCACTCAATTCCGGTACCCCTTCAGGTGATTTCCGGCGCCCTTTTCCGGCCCGATCGGGTCCTCGGCCGATCACCGGGTCCGGCCTCGGCCGGGCACGCCCGGCCGACCGCGCTCAGCCGATCACACCGGCCCGCCGCAACCCGGCGATCTCGTCCTCGCCCAGCCCCAGCCCGGCCAGCACCTCGACCGTGTGCTCGCCGACCGCGGGCGGTGGGCCCGGCGCGACCGCGGGCGTCCGCCCGAACCGCGGCGCGGGCGCGGGCTGCGCCACCCCGTCCACCTCGACGAACGTGCCCCGCTCGACGTTGTGGGCGTGCTTCGGCGCCTCACCGGGCGCCAGCACGGGCGCGAGGCACGCGTCGGTCCCCTCCGCGAGCGCGGCCCACTCGTCCCTGGTCCGGGTGGCCACCGCGGCGGCGATGCGGGCGCGCAGCTCCGGCCAGTTCGCCGGGTCGTGCCGCCCGGGCAGCCCGGCGTCGGCCAGCCCGAGCACGACCAGCAGCTCGTCGTAGAACTTCTCCTCCAGCGCCCCGACGCTGACGAACCGGCCGTCGGCCGCCTCGTACACGTCGTAGAACGGCGCGCCGCCGTCCAGCAGGTTCGTGCCCCGCGCGCCCGACCAGGCGCCGACCGACGACATCCCGTGCAGGAACGTGGTCAGCAGCGCCGCGCCGTCGACCATGGCCGCGTCCACCACCTGCCCACGCCCGGACCGCTCCCGCTCGTACAGCGCGGCCAGCACGCCCAGCGCCAGCAGCAGCCCGCCACCGCCGAAGTCGCCGACGACGTTGAGCGGCACCGTCGGCGGCGCGCCCGCCCGGCCGATCGGCTCCAGCGCGCCCGCCACCGCGATGTAGTTGATGTCGTGCCCGGCGCGGTCGGCCAGCGGCCCGTCCTGCCCCCAGCCGGTCATCCGCCCGTAGACCAGCCGCGGGTTGCGGGCCAGGCACTGCGCCGGGCCGATGCCGAGCCGTTCGGTCACGCCGGGCCGGAAGCCCTCGACGAGCACGTCCGACTCCGCGACCAGGCGCAGCACCAGCTCGGCGCCCTCGGGCCGGCGGATGTCCAGGCCGATCGAACGCCGGCCGCGACCGAGCAACGGCACTTCCGTGCCGCCGCCGACGCGGTCCACCCGCACCACGGACGCGCCGAGGTCGGCCAGCACCATGCAGCCGAACGGCCCGGGCGCGAGGCCCGCCAGCTCGACGACCTTCAACCCCTCCAGCGGCCCCGGCACTAGAGCGACCTCGCGATGATTTCCTTCATGATCTCGTTCGTCCCGCCGTAGATCTTCTGCACGCGCGCGTCGGCCCACGCGCGGGCGATCGGGTACTCGGCCATGTAGCCGTAGCCGCCGAACAGCTGCACGCACTCGTCCACCACCTGGCACAGCCGCTCGGTGGCCCACCACTTCGCCATCGCCGCGGTGGGCACGTCCAGGCGGCCCGCCAGGTGGTCCTGCACGCACTCGTCCACGAAAGCCCTGGTCACGCGGGCTTCGGTGGCGCACTCGGCGAGCTTGAACCTGGTGTTCTGGAACTTGATCAGCTCCCGGCCGAACGCCGTGCGGTCCTTGACGTAGGCCAGCGTGAGGTCCACCGCCGCCTCGATGCCCGCGACCGACGCCACCGCGATGATCAGCCGTTCCTGGGGCAGCTGCTGCATCAGCTGGATGAACCCCTGGCCCTCGCCGGTGCCGAGCAGGTTCGCGGCGGGCACGCGGACGTCGTCGAAGAACAGCTCGGCGGTGT
The DNA here is from genome assembly GCF_001280085.1 of Saccharothrix sp. NRRL B-16348. Lineage (GTDB taxonomy): Bacteria > Actinomycetota > Actinomycetes > Mycobacteriales > Pseudonocardiaceae > Actinosynnema. The sequence continues at coordinate 32,225 of NZ_LGED01000252.1, forward strand.
CCTGGCCGTGCATCCCGATCTTGTCCAGCACCCGGCCGCGGCGGAAGCCCGACGCCTGCGCGGTCTCCACGACCAGCAGCGAGATGCCCGTCGCGCCCTGGCTGGGGTCGGTCTTGGCGACCACGACCACCAGGTCGGCCTGCGCGCCGTTGGTGATGAACGTCTTCGAGCCCGACAGCACGTACTCGTCGCCGCGCCGCAGCGCCCGCGTCTTGATGTTCTGCAGGTCGGAGCCGCCGCCGGGCTCGGACATGGCGATCGCGCCGACGTACTCGCCGGACGCCATCTTCGGCAGCCAGCGCTGCTTCTGCTCTTCGGTGCCGTAGGCGTTGATGTAGTGGGCGACGATCCCGCTGTGCACGCTGTTGCCCCACGCGGTGTCGCCGCACCGGGCCTGCTCCTCCAGCAGCACGGCCTCGTGCGCGAACGTGCCTCCGCCGCCGCCGTACTCCTCGGGGATGGACAGGCAGAGCAGGCCGACCTCGCCCGCCTTGGTCCAGAAGTCCCGGTCCACCTGCTTCTGCGCGGCCCAGCGCTCCTGGTGCGGGACCGCTTCCCTCTCGAAGAACGTGCGGGCCAGCTTGCGCAACTGGTCCAGGTCCTCGGTCATCCATGCGGAACGGCGAGTTGGCATGCCTCGACGTTCCCACCGGCCGGCCCGCGCCGCCATGACCGCAGCGCGCCAGGTGCGGAGTGATCGTGAGCGCAAATGTCAGTGTTCTGCGGAACACTGGAGGCATGCGACTCCGGCGGCTCGGGCCCGAGGACTGGGCGACCTGGCGTGACATCCGGCTGACGGCGCTGCGCAGCGATCCCGAGGCGTTCGGCTCGACGTTGGCGTTGGAGCAGCGGTACGACGAGGCGCGGTGGCGGGAGCGGTTGGAGCCGCGGCACGGGGTGAAGGTCGTCGCGGAGGCACCGGAGCCGATCGGGCTCGTGGCCGGTGTGCCCCACGAAGCGAACACGGACGTGTTGTACCTGTACTCCATGTGGGTCAAGCCGGAGTTCCGGCGGCGCGGCGTCGGCGAGGCGCTGGTCGGCGACGTGCTGGCGTGGGCGCGCGAGCACGGGTGGGCGCGGGTGCGGTTGCGCGTGTTCAGGGACAACGAGACTGCCCGGCGGCTGTACGCGCGGCTGGGGTTCGTCGGCGACGGCGAGATCATGGACCGCCCGCTCGCGCCGGTGAGCTAATAAGTCACCTCGGCAGGTCATGGGCAACCGCGGCCGTTCTCCCTACCGTGGAGTACATGAGCGAAGCCTTGATCTTCGACGCGGTGCGCACACCGCGTGGCAGGGGAAAGCGCGGATCGCTGCACAGCGTCAAGCCGATCACCCTGGCATCCGGGGTGCTCGCGGCGCTGGCGCGGCGCAACGACCTCGACACGTCCGCGGTGGACGACGTGGTGTTCGGCGTCGTGTCGCCGGTCGGCGAGCAGGGCGCGGACATCGCCCGCACGGCGGTGCTGGCGGCCGGGTGGGACCTGCGGCCGGCGGGCATGCAGCTCAACCGGTTCTGCGCGTCCGGCCTGGAGTCGGTGAACCTCGCCGCGGCCAAGGTCGCGTCCGGGTTCGAGGACCTGGTGGTCGCGGGCGGCGTCGAGTCGATGTCACGGGTGCCGATGGGCTCGGACGGCGGCGCGTGGATGGCCGACCCGGAGACCAACATGGCGGTCAACTTCGTGCCGCAGGGCGTGAGCGCGGACCTCATCGCCACGCTGGAGGGGTTCAGCCGCGAGGACGTGGACGCGTTCGCGCTGCGCTCGCAGCAGCGGGCCACGCTGGCGCGGGACAAGGGGTACTTCGACCGGTCGCTGGTGGCCGTGGTCGACCAGAACGGCTCGGTCGTGCTCGACCACGACGAGGCGATCCGCCCCGAGACCACGCTGGACGCGCTCGGCAAGCTCAAGCCGAGCTTCGCGTTCCACGGCGAGCTGGGCTTCGACGCCGTCGCCATCGACCGGTACCCGACCGTCGAGCGCATCGACCACGTCCACACGCCGGGCAACTCGTCGCAGATCGTGGACGGCGCGGCGGCGATGCTGATCGGCAACGAGCGCACCGGCCGTGAACTGGGCCTGACGCCGCGCGCGCGGATCATCGCCACCGCGATCATCGGCTCCGAGCCCACGATCATGCTGACCGGTCCGGCGCCGGCCGCGCGCAAGGCGCTGGACAAGGCCAGGCTGACCGTCGAGGACATCGACCTGTTCGAGATCAACGAGGCGTTCTCGTCGGTGGTGCTGAAGTTCCAGCGGGAACTGGACCTGCCCGACGAGAAGGTCAACGTCAACGGCGGCGCGATCGCGATGGGCCACCCGCTCGGCGCGACCGGCTGCATGATCCTCGGCACCCTGCTCGACGAGCTGGAGCGCCGGGACCTGCGGCGCGGTCTGGCCACGCTGTGCGTCGGCGGCGGCATGGGCATCGCGACGATCATCGAGAGGGTCTGATGGCTATCCACTTCGAGCGGGACGACGAGGGCGTCGTCACCCTCACGATGGACATGTCCGGTTCGGCGAACGTGATGAACGCCGAGTACCACCAGGACATGGGCGAGGCGGTCGCGCGACTGGAGGCGGAGCGCGACGACATCACGGGCGTGGTGCTCACGTCGGCCAAGAAGACGTTCTTCGCCGGTGGCGACCTGAACCTGCTGATCACGATCACGCCGGAGAACGCGGCCGAGGCGCTCGGGTTCCTGGAGGAGATCAAGGGCCAGCTGCGGCGGCTGGAGCTGCTGGGCAAGCCCGTCGTCGCGGCGATCAACGGCAGCGCGCTCGGCGGCGGCCTGGAGATCGCGCTGGCGTGCCACCACCGGGTGGTCCTGGACGACGACAAGATCAAGCTCGGGTTGCCGGAGGCGACGCTGGGCCTGCTGCCCGGCGGTGGCGGCGTGACCCGGATGGTGCGGCTGCTCGGCGTGCAGCCCGCGTTGCCGCTGCTGATGGAGGGCAAGCAGCTGCGGCCGGCGCGGGCGTTGCAGGCCGGGATCGTGCACGAGCTGGCGTCGTCGCGCGAGGAGCTGATCGCCAAGGCGCGCGCGTGGATCAAGGCGAACCCGGCGCCGCAGCAGCCGTGGGACAAGCCGGGGTACGCCGTGCCGGACGTGCGGGTGGGCGACCCGAACCTGTACGGCCTGCTCGCCGCCGCGCCCGCCGTGCTGCGGAAGAAGACGCACGGCGTGTACCCGGCGCCGGAGAAGGTCCTGGCCGCCGCGGTCGAGGGCGCGCTGGTGGACTTCGACACGGCGTTGAAGATCGAGGCGCGCTACTTCGTGGAGCTGGCCGCGGGTCAGGTCTCGAAGAACATGATCAGCACGTTCTGGTTCCAGCTGAACGAGATCAACGCGGGCAGGTCGCGGCCGTCCGGGGTCGAGCGGTCGAAGGTGGCCAAGGTCGGCGTGCTCGGCGCGGGCATGATGGGCGCGGGCATCGCCGAGGTCAGCGCCAAGGCCGGGATCGAGGTCGTGCTGAAGGACGTGACGCTGGAGGCGGCCCGGCGCGGCGCCGGTGACACGCCGGGCATCACGCCGACCGACTCCGACGCCGACCTCGCGGGCTGCGACCTCGTGATCGAGGCGGTGTTCGAGAACCGCGAGCTGAAGAACAAGGTGCTGCCGGCGGCCGAGGCCGCGGCGCTGCCGGACGCGGTGATCGCGTCGAACACGTCGACGTTGCCGATCACCGGGCTGTCGTCGGCGCTGGGCGACCCCTCGCGGTTCATCGGGCTGCACTTCTTCTCGCCGGTGCCGAAGATGCGGCTGGTGGAGATCATCCGCGGGGAGAAGACGTCGGACGAGACGTTGGCGCGGGCGTTCGACTACGTGCTGCGGATCGGGAAGACGCCGATCGTGGTGAACGACAGCCGGGGCTTCTACACGTCGCGGACGTTCGGCACCTACGTCACCGAGGCCGTGTCGATGGTGGCGGAGGGCGTGTCGCCGGCGTTGATCGAGAACGTGGCCCGGCGGGCGGGCATGGCCGTGGGGCCGCTGGCGGTGTCGGACGAGGTGACGTTGACGCTGCAGCTGAAGATCCGCGACCAGACGTTGGCCGACGACCCTTCGGTGGCGGGCGCGCTGGGCGACCACCCGGCGTTCCGCGTGCTGGAGGAGCTGGTCGCGGAGGGGCGCACGGGCAAGTCCGGTGGGGCCGGGTTCTACGAGTACCCCGAAGGTGGGAAGAAGTCCCTGTGGCCGGGGCTGGCGCGGTACGCGCGGGCCGACGCGGGCGTGACGGAGCAGGACGTCGAGGACCGGTTGCTGTTCATCCAGTCGTTGGAGACGGTGCGGTGCCTGGACGAGGGCGTGCTGACGTCGATCGGTGACGCGAACGTGGGCTCCGTGTTCGGGTTCGGCTTCGCGCCGTGGAGCGGCGGCACGGTCCAGTTCATCAACTCCTACGGCTTGACGGAGTTCGTGGAGCGCGCCGACTACCTGGCCGACACCTACGGCGAGCGCTTCCGCCCACCGGCCTCCCTCCGCGACCGCGCCACCCGCAACGCCAAGTTCTGACCCCCGCGAGAGTCCTACGTCCAGACGTCGAGAGTCCTACGTTCACGTCGCGCGTGTCCTACGTTCAGAACGCGCGTGTCCTACGTTCGCGTACCCCGAGTTCAACGCTCAGAACAAGATCGTTTGTTCTGAGCGTTGAACTCGGGGGTCCTGAACGTAGGACACGGTGGTTCTGAACGTAGGACACGCGCGTGCTGACCGTAGGACTCACGGGATCAAGGGGTCGTAGGGCTCGTTCTCGGGGGTGAAGACGAGGACGAAGTCCTTGCCGAGGCCGGTGGCGACCTCGTGGAGGCGGGTCAGGACTTCGGCTTCGGTCGGGAGGTCCAAGCCGAGAGCGGCGGCTGCGCGGTCACGTCGAGCGACCATGTCCGGGATGTCCCGCAGGTAGTCGGCGGAGGCCGCGGCGCTCTGTTCCGCGGTGAACGCCGGGCAGTCCCGCCACCACGGCGCGACCAGCAGTAGCCGCAGCAGCTCCGGCAGGCCGATCGCGACCAGGGACGCGCGCCCTTCCGAGTCCGCGTACAGGACCGGACGTTCCTCGCCACCGGCACCGCAGAAGAAGTACGTCCCCCCTGCTCCCTCGCCCGCGAAGCCCTCCAACGCCGCGCCGGACGCGAGGTGGACTTCCTCGACGTGGTCCGCCCGATCGAGTTCGAAGTCGCCCGGCCAGTTCAAGAACCGGGCGACCCCGTCGTCTTCGGCGATGACGGTGAGCAGCGATCGCACGTTCAGCCTCCCTGAGTGTCGGGCTCAGGATGCCTGAGCGTTCAACTCGGGTGTTCTGAACGTAGGACACGCGTGTTCTGAACGTAGGACACGCGCGACGCGAACGTAGGACTCTCGCGGGGTGAAGGTAGGACTCTCGCGGGGGTCAGGCG
>NZ_LGED01000253.1 GCF_001280085.1 Saccharothrix sp. NRRL B-16348
GACTGGCCCGCCATCCGCGCCCAACACGTCTTCCACACCCTCGCCCACACCTACCAACAACCCGCACACACCATCGCCGAAACAGTCCTCCACACCATCTCGCTCGAAGGCTCGCCGACCGGCCCTTAGCCGCCGTACGTCGAGGAGATCAGCGAGCTCGTCGGGTGGTGCGCCCCGGCGGGCTTCATCGCCTGCTGAAGTGACCACGCGCGGCAACGGCCCGCGCGAGTCGCCCCGCGCGGGCCGTTGGGGGCGACCGGTCAGTCGCCGCTGGAGAAGGCCGCGTCGAAGGAGGCCGTCGGTGCGTCGAAGGCGTTGCGGCGCACGAACTCCAGCGCTTCGGGCGCGCCGGTGAGGCGGTCCATGCCGGCGTCTTCCCATTCGACGCTGATCGGGCCGGTGTAGCCGATGGTGTTGAGCATCCGGAACGACCGCTCCCACGGGACGTCGCCGCGTCCGGTGGAGACGAAGTCCCAGCCGCGGCGGGGGTCGGCCCAGGGCAGGTGGGAGCCGAGGCGGCCGTTGCGGCCGTCGCCGACCTGGCGGCGGGCGTCCTTGCAGTCGACGTGGTAGATGCGGTCGCGGAAGTCCCAGAGGAAGCCGACGGGGTCGAGGTCCTGCCACACGAAGTGCGACGGGTCCCAGTTGAGGCCGAACGCGGGTCGGTGCCCGATCGCCTCGAGCGTGCGGACGGTGGTCCAGTAGTCGTAGGCGATCTCGGAGGGGTGGACCTCGTGGGCGAAGCGGACGCCGACCTCGTCGAACACGTCGAGGATCGGGTTCCAGCGGTCGGCGAAGTCCTGGTAGCCGGCGTCGATCATCGACGGCGGCACGGGCGGGAACATCGCGACGGTCTTCCAGATGGAGGAGCCGGTGAACCCGACGACGGTGTCCGCGCCGAGCTTCGCGGCGGCCCTCGCGGTCACCTTCATCTCCTCGGCCGCACGCTGCCGCACGCCCTCCGGATCGCCGTCGCCCCAGATGCGGGAGGACAGGATGCCTTTGTGCCGCTCGTCGATCGGGTCGTCGCACACGGCCTGGCCGGTGAGGTGGTTGGAGATCGTCCACACCTTGAGGTTGTGCTTGGCGAGGATCGCGAGCCGGTCGGCGACGTAGTCGTCGTCCTCGGCGGCTCGCCACGGGTCGAGGTGGTCGCCCCAGCAGGCGATCTCCAGGCCGTCGTAGCCCCATTCGCCCGCCAGGCGGGCGACTTCCTCGAACGGCAGGTCGGCCCACTGGCCGGTGAACAGCGTGATCGGACGCGCCATCTCTCGTTCTCCTCTCAGACGTCTCGCCAGGTGCGGGACGCGGCGCTCGCCTCGACGGCGGCCAGGACGCGCTGCAACTGGAGCCCGTCGGCGAACGACGGGGCGGGATCGGTGCCGGCCGCCACGGCGCGGACGAAGTCGACGGCCTGGTGGGTGAACGCGTGCTCGTAGCCCAGACCGTGGCCGGCGGGCCACCAGGCGTCGACGTAGGGGTGCTGTGGCTCGGTGACGACGATGCGCCGGAAACCGGCGGTCGCGGCGTCCTCCGTGCCGTCGAAGAAGTGCAGGACGTTCATGTCCTCGAAGTCGAACGCCAGGCTGCCCGCCGAACCGTTGATCTCGATGCGGATCGCGTTCTTGCGACCGTTGGCGAACCGGGTCGCCTCGAACGAACCGAGCGCGCCACCGGTGAACCGGGCCAGGAACAACGCCGCGTCGTCCACGGTCACCGGCCCCGTCCGATCCGACACGGCCGTGCCCGACAACCCGGAGTGCTCGGCGGCCAACGGGCGCTCGGACACGAACGTCTCCAGCGTGCCGGACACCTCGCGGATGGTGTCACCGAGGATGAACTGGGTCGCGTCGACGATGTGCGCGCCGATGTCGCCCAGCGCACCGGAGCCCGCCTTCTCCTTGTCGAGCCGCCAGGACAGCGGCGCGGCCGGGTCCACGATCCAGTCCTGGAGGTACTGGGCGCGCACGTGGTGCACGCGACCCAACCGCCCCTGCGCCACGAGGTCACGGGCCAGTGAGATCGCGGGCACGCGCCGGTAGGTGAACCCCACCATGGCCCGCACGCCCTCCGCGGCGGCACGGGACGCCGCCCGCGCCATCGCCTCGGCTTCGGCGACGGTGTTGGCCATCGGCTTCTCGCACAGCACGTGCTTGCCCGCGGCCAGGGCCGCCACGGCGATCTCGGCGTGCGTGTCGCCGGGCGTGCAGATGTCCACCACCTGCACGTCGTCCCGGTCCAGCACGGCCTTCCAGTCGGTCACGGCCTCCGCCCAGCCCAGTCGCGCGGCGGCGGCCTCGGTGCGCGCCCGGTCCCGGCCGCAGACCACGGCCATGACCGGGCGCAGCGGCAGGTCGAAGAAGCGGGGCGCGACCCGCCACGCCTGGGAGTGCGCGGCTCCCATGAAGGCGTGGCCGATCATCGCGATACCCAGCGTCGCTGTCGTCAAAGCGGTGATCTCCTAGGACTCGAAGGCGGTGGGCAGGTAGCGGTCGACGTTGTCCTTCGTCACGACCGGTGCGAACAGCTCGACCTGACGGGGGACCTCCACCTCTACCAGGTCGCCGAGGCTCTTGCCCTGCACGGCGAGCCGCGCCAGGCGGATGCCGTCCGCGCCCTGGGTGGACGGGTAGACCACAGTCGCCTTGTGCAGGCCGTTGCCCGCCTTGATCTCCCGCATGACGTTGGCCGAGCCCGCGCCGCCGACCATGAAGAACTCGCTGCGACCGGAGTTCTTGATCGCCGCGGTGACGCCGACGCCCTGGTCGTCGTCGTGGTTCCACAGGGCGTCGATGCGCGGCGCGGCCTGGAGCAGGTTCGCCGCGGCACGTTCGCCGCTCTCCACGGTGAACTCGGCGGCGACGCGGTTGTTCACCTTCAGCCCGCAGTCGCCGAGGGCGTCGGCGAAGCCCTTGCTGCGGTCCTGCGTCAGGGGCAGGGAGTCGATGCCGGCGATCTCGGCGACCACGGCGTCGGACTTGCCCTTCAGCTGGTCGCAGACGTAGGTGCCGGCGGAGACGCCCATGCCGTAGTTGTCGCCCAGCACGGTCGAGCGCGCGGCGAACGGGCTGCCGAACTCGCGGTCCACGTTGATGACCGTGATGCCGGCCTTCATCGCCTTGAGCGCCACCGGGGTGAGCGCCGCGCCGTCGAACGGCAGCAGCACGATCGCGTCCACCTTGTCGTTGATGAACGTCTCGACCTGGCTGATCTGCAGGTTGACGTCGTTGGTGCCCTCCACCACCTTCAGCTCCACGTCGGAGTACTTCTCCGCCTCCGCCTTCGCGGCGTTGGTGATCGCGGCCATCCAGCCGTGGTCGGCGGCGGGCGCGGAGAAGCCGATGACGACCTTCTCGCCGGGCTCGTCGTTGGCGACGCGGGCGCCGCCCTGGTTGCCGGTCCCGGCCGCGGGCTCGGGGGTGTTGCCCGTGCAGGCGGTGAGGACGAGGCCGACCGACAGCGCGGCGACCAGACGGGTTGTTGCCTTGCGTGACATGGGATTGCTCCTCGAAATGGCGGCGTGGGTGTCGGGGTCAAGCACCGCTGCGGCGGGCCAACCGCTGCTGGAGGAGGACGGCGACCACGATGATCGCGCCCTTCGCGACGGCCTGGGCCGAGATGGACAGGTTGTTGAGGGTGAACACGTTCGACAGCGTGGTGAAGATCAGGACGCCGAACACGGTGCCCGCGATCGTGCCGCGACCACCGGACAGCAGCGTGCCGCCGATGACGACCGCGGCGATGGCGTCCAGTTCGTAGAGCCCACCGTGGGTGGAACTGCCGGTGGTGGTGCGGGCGACGAGCATCACCGCGGCGATCCCGCAGCACACACCCAGCAGCGTGTACAGCAGCACGGTGTGCCGCCGCACGTCGATACCGGCCAGCCGGGCGGCCTCGGGGTTCCCGCCCACGGCGAACGTCCGCCGGCCGAACGTGGTGCGGTTGAGCACCACCCAGCCCACGACCGCGACCAGCGCGAAGATCACCACCAGCACGGGCACGCCGAGCACCGAGGCGTCGAAGAACGCGGTGAAGCCCGGCACGTTCACGATCTGGGTCTTGCGGTTGGAGATGATCTCGGCCAGGCCGCGGGCGGCGGCGAGCATGGCCAGCGTCGCGATGAACGCCACGATCCGCCCGTAGGCGATGAGCACGCCGTTGATCACGCCGCAGCCGGCGCCCACGGCGAGCGCGGCGAACACGATGACGAGCCAGTGGGCGTCGTTGGCCATGGCCTGCGTGGCCAGGGTCGTGGCCCAGACGGAGGACAGCGCGACGATCGCGCCGACGGACAGGTCGATGCCGCCGCCGGTGATCACGAACGTCATGCCGACGCTGACCACGCCGATCACCGCCGCCAGGCGCAGGATGGTGAGCACGTTGTCCACGTCGGCGAACCGGTCGCCCGCGGTGATGACGCCGACCACGCACAGCAGCACGAGGGCGACCACGAGACCGGTGTTGCGGCCCGCGGCGGACCCGAGCAGCGCGCTGACGCCGCGCTGCGGTTGCTCGGCGGTCGGTGGCCTGACCGCGGTGGTGTTCTCGCTCATGCGGCGGTTCCTTCCATGACCAGGTCCAGGACCCGGGATTCGTCGATCTCGCGGGCCGGTCCCTCGTGGACCACCCGGCCTTCGCGCACCACCAGCACCCGGTCGGCCAGGCCGAGGACCTCCTCGACCTCGCTGGACACGACCACCACGGCCACGCCCCGGACGGACAGGTCGCGGATCAGCTCGTAGATCTCGCTGCGCGCGCCGACGTCCACGCCGCGGGTCGGCTCGTCGAGCAGCAGCACGCGGCACTCGCGCAACAGCCACCGGGCCAGCACGACCTTCTGCTGGTTGCCACCCGACAAGGTCCGCACGGCCCGGTCCACGCCCGGCGGGCGGACGTCCAGCGCCGTGGTCAGCTCCTGCGACCGCGCGCGCTCCGCGCCGTTGTCGAGGAAGCCGAAACGCGAGAACGCGGACAGGGTGGACACCGTGATGTTGCGGTACACGGCCTGGTCCAGCAGCAGCCCCTGGCTCTTGCGCTCCTCCGGGCACAGCCCGACACCGGCGCGCACGGCCGCGCCGACGTTGCCGCGCCGCAGCCGCTTGCCGTCCACCTCGACGGTGCCCGCGGTCGTCCGGCGCGCGCCGTAGACGGCTTCCAGGATCTCGGACCGCCCCGACCCGACGAGGCCGGCCAGCCCGACCACCTCCCCTGCGCGGACGGTGAAGTCCACGCCGGAGAACCGCTCCCCCGCGGCCAGCCCGCGCACCACCAGCACCTCGGGCGCGGCCGGGTCGACCGGGTCGCGCGGCGGGAACGCGTACTCCACGTCACGCCCGGTCATGAGCCTGATCAGGTCGGCGGTGCGGGTCTCGCGGGCGGGCAGGCCGGTGGCCACCGTGCGACCGTCCTTGAGCACGGTCACGCGGTCGCCGATCTCGCGGATCTCCTCCATCCGGTGCGAGATGTAGACGATCGCCACACCCTGCGCGGTCAACTCCCGGATGACCCGGAACAACGTCCGCACCTCGTCCTGGTCCAGCACCGCCGACGGCTCGTCCATGATCAGCAACCGGCCGTCGCGGGACAGGGCGCGGGCCATGCTCACGATCTGCTGGTTCGCCGCGGACAGCCGGCCGACGTCGCGGTCCGGCGGGATGTCCGGGTGGCCGAGCCGGTCGAGCAGCGCCTTGGTGCGGCGGTGTGCCTCGGCGCGGCGGGTGAAGCCGGCCTTGGACAGCTCGTGGCCGAGGAAGACGTTGTCCGCCACGGACAACCCGGCCACCAGGTCCAGCTCCTGGTAGATGGCGGCCACGCCGCTGCTCATCGCGGCGGTCGGGTTGTCGAACGACACGACCTCGCCCTGCCAGCGGATCTCGCCCTCGTCCGGTCGGTGCGCGCCGGCCAGCACCTTGATCAGCGTGGACTTGCCGGCGCCGTTCTGGCCGAGCAGGCAGTGCACCTCGCCGGCGCGCACGTCGAAGTCGACCCCGCCCAGGGCCGTCACGCCGGGGAAGCGCTTCACCACGCCCCGGACGGACAGCAGCGGCGCTGTCGTGGTGGTCATACGATTTCCTCCTGTGCCAAGGGCTTGTCGACCGGCTCGACGAGGACGGGGTCCCGGAAGACGCGGTCGAGGATCTGCGACGCGCCACCGCGCACCGGGCCGGTGAAGCCCAGGGACGAGAACACGACCCGCGTGCCGCCGATGTCCCGGGCGAACGCGTGGCCGCGCAGCTCGTCGCGCAGTGAACCGGCGAGCCACGGCCGCAGGGCGGCGAAGTAGCCGCCGAGGACCAGCAGGTGCGGGTTGAAGACGTTGACCAGGATGCCCGCGCCGACGGTGAGCCACCGGTCGACGTCGGCGATCGCGGCCAGCACCCGAGCGTCGCCCGCCGCGGCCCGGTCGCCGATCTCGGCGAGCCGCCGTTCCAGGTCCTGCGGCGGGCCGTCCTCCGGCGCGGCGGCGAGCAGCGCGTTGAGGCCGACGGCGGCCTCCCAGCAGCCCGTGCGGCCGCACCCGCACGGCGGTCCGTCCGCGCGGACGCGCATGTGCCCGACCTCGCCCGCGAACCCGTCCGCGCCGCGCAGCAGCCGCCCGCCCACCACGATGCCCCCGCCGACCCCGGCCGTGCCGGTGATCAGGACGAGGTCGCCGCCGCGGTCGAGGCCCTGTGCCTCCACCTCGGCCAGCGCCGCGAGGTTGGCCTCGTTGTCCAGCAGCACGGGGTACGGCGGCTCGCCGAGCAGCCTGGTGATCTCGGCGACCACCGGGACGTCGGTCCACCCCAGGTTGGGCGCCGCGCGCACCACCCCGGTGTCGACCTCGACCAGGCCGGGCACGGCGATGGCGACGCCCACCGGTCGGGCGGCGACGCCGACGAGCGCGGAGTCCAGCAGCCGACCCAGCCGGGCCAGCACCAGCGCCGGCTCCAAGGCGGCGGTGTCCAGCGCGACCCGCTGCCGCGCCACGACCTGACCGCGCAGGTTGAGCACGAGCACCGACAGGTAGCCGACGTTGACCTCGGCGCCGACCGCGACGACGTGCTCGCCGTCGAGCCGGATGATCTGGCCCGGCCGGCCGACGGTGGCCCGCTCGGTCTCGCCCTCCCCCACCAGGCCGCGGTCGACGAGCTCGGCGACCAGGCTGGACACGGTGGCCTTGTTGAGCCCCGTCTCCTCGGCGAGCCTCGCCCGTGACCGCGGCCCGTGGTCTCGCAGGTGGGACAGCACGACGGAGAGGTTGTGCCGGCGGACCGTGACCTGATCCGCGGTCGATCCGCCCGTGCGGGGGCGAGTCGGCCTGCTCTTCATGGCACTCCTCGGTGTCGGCCGGGTGGAGGGGGTGGTGCCCCCGCCGGCGGGGTGGGTCGAGCGGGTGAGGCCCGGGTGGGGCCTCACCCGTGACCGTCAGACGTGCTGCCAGCAGCCGTCGTCGGGACCAGGCCGCGGCGTGTACCTGCCGATGGCCTCGACGTTGCCCGCCAGGTCGGTGGACCGGTACTCCAGGTACTCCTTGCCGTTGGGCCTGATCCGGATCTCCTCGCCCCGGTGGACCTGCCACGTGCCGCCCGAGATGCGGTACTCGGTGCGGGCCACGCCCGACGTGGCGTCGGAGGCGGTGAGCTGGACGCGGGACGCGGTCTTGCCGCGCTTGGCCTTCGTGACCGGCGGCGCGGTGTCCACCTTCACGTCGACCGCCTGCTCGGCGGAGGTGTTGCCCGCCGCGTCGGTGGCCCGCACGGCGACGCGGTGGCGGCCGTCGCCCACGGACACGACGCCGGTGTAGGGCCGCCACGGGCCGCCGTCGATCCGGTGCTCCAGCACCGGGCCGCCGGAGGTGTCGTCGGCAGCCGTCGCGGACACCAGCGCCCGTTGCGTCCACCAGCCCTCGGCACCGGGGGCGTTGTCCGTCTTCACGGTGAGCCGCGGCGCGGTGCGGTCGATCCGCACGGTCGCCGACTTCTCCTCGGAGACGTTGCCCGCGGCGTCGGACGCGCGGAACGCGACCACCCGCTCGCCGTCCTCGGCGAACGACAGCGGCGCCGCGTACTCCGCCCACTCGCCCGTGCCGACCCGGTACTCGACGCGCACCGGCCCGTTGCCGTCGTCGGTCGCGGCGGCGGTGAGGGTCACCGGACCCGTCCACCACCCGCCCGCACCCGGCGACGCGGGGTCGGTGACCACGGACAGCACCGGAGCCGTCCGGTCGGTGGTCACCCGGAAGTGGTTGAACCGGGCGGGCTTCGCCGCGGTCTGGCCGCCGCCGAGGGCGAACAGGCCGATCCGCGCCCCGGCCAGGTTCTCGTTGACCACCGGTTCCAGCGACGTCCAGTCCTGCCCGTCCGCGCTGTAGGAGCCGGTGTAGGTGGAGCCGGACTTGGCCAGCCGCAGGTGCCACACGCCGCCGGTGAGGCCGTTGACGCCGGGCTGCGGGTCACCCACCACGTCGCCGCTCTCCGACCGCAGCTCCACGCCGCGCTGGACGGGGGTGCCCGCCTCGTTGGTGGCGATGTGGTCGAGCTTCACGTAGTTCGCGTCGTCGGCGTAGGCGATCAGCCCGGCCTGCTGGTAGCGCTCGTCGAACGCCGACGCGTCGACCTCCGTCTCGATCACCCAGTCGCCTTCGGGAGCGCGCTGGAGGATGAAGTTGGCCGGGTCGTCGGCCGAGCCGCCGTAGATGTCGCCGTCACTCGTGTCGATGCGCAGGCTGCCGTCGGACACGCCGTAGCCGGTCGGGTCGGGCCGGACCACGGCGTTCCAGCGGCACCCGTCGAGCGCGGGGCCGGCGAAGTCGTCGTCCGGCGCCACCGCCGCGGCGTCGTCGGGGGTGAGGGTGAACCAGTCGAACTCGGCGTCCACCACCGGCCGGTCGCCACCACCGCCCACGAGCGAGAGCAGGCCGATCCTCGGGTTCACCATGCCCGCCAGCGCCTTGGTCTGCGGCATGTCGGTGAACGTCTGCCCGTCCGCGCTGTAGGACGCGGTCAGGTTGCTGCCGTCGCTGGTGAACCTGACCCACACGGTGTCCGGGAAGTCCGCGCCCAGCGCCGCGGTGTTCGACTCGCCGACCTCGTTGGGCTGCGCGGCCTCCTCGCGGATGAACTGGAAGATCCGGCTCGCCGCGTCGTCGGTGTCCGACCGGGCCTGGAGCACCATCTTGGCGTAGTTGTCGTCGTCGCCGTAGATCACCAGACCGGCCTGCTGGTAGGCGCGCCGCACGGGCACGCGCACCTTGGCCGTGGCCTGGAACGGCCCGGACGGCAGGTCCTGGAGCACGATGTTGGGCGTGGTGTTGGTGGTGCCGTAGATGTCGGACGGCGTGGTCGGCAGCACCAGGCGGCCGTCGCGCACCGCCAGGTCCTGGTTCTCCCGCACCACGGTGCTCCACCGGTCCCGGTCGAGCGCGGTGCCGAGGAAGTCGTCCGAGCGGCCGGAGAAGCACGTGACGTCGGGCGCGCGGACCGAGATCGGGATGGTCTTCGTCCCGCTCGCGCCCCGCGCGTCGGTCGCGGTGACCTTGGCGTTGAACGTGCCCGGCGCGGTGTAGGTGTGGCTGACCGACGCGCCCGTGGCCGTGCCGCCGTCGCCGAACACCCACGTGTAGCTGATCGGGGTGTCGCCGTCCGGGTCGGTGGCCGACGCGGTGAAGTCGACTTTCAGGGGCGCGGTGCCGGTCGTGGTGGTGGCCGCGGCCTCGACCGCGGGCCGCTGGTTGTGCGTCACGCCGCGGCCGGCGAACTCCAGCCAGTTCACGTTGGCCAGGTAGCTGGTCGTCGTGCTGCCCTCCGGCCTGCGGGTGACGAAGTACAGCTCGGACCCGGCCGGGACGTCGTCGGCGAGGTCGGCGGTGACGGTCGTCCAGTTCTGCCAGCCGCCCGTGGCGGCGAAGGTCGCCGTGCCCGCGAGCGGGCCGTCCGGCGCGCCGACGCGCACCTCCATCCGGCCGCCCTCGGACCCCGAGGCCACCCGGAACCGCACCTCGTCGATGCCGTCGAGCGTGGCCGGGCTCAGCGAGAACCAGTCGCCGTCGGTGATGAAGCCGATGTTCTGGCCGCCGCCGGTGTCGGTGGTGGTCTCCTTCTCCACGCCCGCCGCGTCGTCGCCGACGCCGTCCGCGGTGCGGCCGGTCGCGGCGTGGTACTCGGCTTCCTTGTGCTTGGGCTGGAGCACCAGGATCGACTCGCCGGTCAGCGGGGACGCGTTGTCGCCGCCCTTGTCGGTGTACTTCGCGGTGAGGACGCCGAAGATGTCCGCGCCCACGTGGCCCTCGTCGCCCGACATCAGCGCCAGGCCCTCGCAGCCGCGGTACTGCTCGTAGCCGTGGGAGTGCTCGTCGTGGCCCAGGGCGGGCTGGACGATCACGTTCTGGCAGTCGACCGTGCCGTCCTCGGCGTCGGTGACCGTGACGCGGTAGGACACCTGGTCGCCGAAGTCGATGAAGCCGCCGTCGGCGGGCGCGGTCAACGTGATCACGGGAGGCGTGTTGCCGACGACGATGCGCACGTTGGCGACCGCGGACCGGCCGCCCTGGTCGGTGACGGTGAGCCGGGCGGTGTAGTCGCCGTTCGCGGTGTAGGTGTGGCCGGGCGCGGCTTCGGTGCTGTCGGTGGTGCCGTCGCCGTCGAAGTCCCACTCGAACGTCAGCTGGTCGCCGTCGGGGTCGCGCGACCCGGCCGAGTCGAACCGCACGGTCAGCGGCGCGTGCCCGGAGGTCTTGTCGGCCTTCGCGACCGCGACCGGCGCGCGGTCGCCGCGCACGTAGTCGATGCGGTAGACGCCGCTGTCGGCGTTGTTGCCGCCGAACCCGGAGCCCCATTCGATGATGTACAGCGAGCCGTCCGGGCCGAACTGCATGGCGTGCACCCGGTTGAAGCTCATGTCGGGCAGCATCCGGTTGATGTCGAACACGCTCGTGCCGTCCGGGGAGAGCTGCAACGAGAACAGCCTGCCGTCGTTCCAGTCACCCCACATCGCCTTGCCGTCCCAGTAGGCCGGCCACTTGCGCTCCGAGACCAGGTCCGGGTCGTACCGGTAGGTCCCGCCCGCCATCGGCGCGCCACCGCCGCCGATCTCCGGGGTGCCGGTGGAGGACTTGCCCTGCCAGATCGGCGTGCCGATCGCGGGGGGCAGCTGGGTGAGGCCGGTGTTGTTCGGCGAGTTGTTCACCGGGTTGGCGCAGTCGAACTGCGCGCCGGAGGCGCCGGCGGCGAAGTCGTAGTCGACGTACGGGGTGTTGGCGCCGACGCAGTAGGGCCAGCCGTAGAAGCCCGGCCGGTCCACGACGTTCCACTCGACGCGGCCGTCCGGACCGCGCTGGGCGTTGCTCTGACCCGCGTCGGGGCCGTAGTCGGCGACCTGGAGCTTGTTGGTCTTCGGGTCCAGGCCGATGCGGAACGGGTTGCGGAAGCCCATGGCGAAGATCTCGGGCCGGGTCTTGGCCGTGCCGGCCGGGAACATGTTGCCCGGCGGGACGGTGTAGGTGCCGTCGGCCTGCGGGGTGATGCGCAGGATCTTGCCGTTGAGGTTGTCGCTGTTGGCCGCGGAGCGCTGCGAGTCCCAGGCGGCACGGCCGGCGCGCTCGTCGAGCGGCGAGTAGCCGTCGGAGGCGAACGGGTTCGTGTTGTCGCCGGTGGTGATGTAGAGGTTGCCGTCGTTGTCGAACTCCAGCGCACCGCCGGCGTGGCAGCACTGCTCGCGCTGGGTCGTGACGGTCAGCACGACCTTCTCGCTGCCGGGCACGATCACGTCGCCTTGCAGCGTGAACCGGGAAACCCGGTCGACGGCCTCGGCGCCCGCGGGCGAGTAGTACAGGTAGAGCTGGTTGTTGGTGGCGAAGTCGGGGTCCAGGGCGATGCCGAGGAGGCCGAACTCCTGCCCGGTGTAGACGTTCAGCGTGCCCGCGGTGACGACCGCGCCGTCGCGCCGGACGACGCGGATCGCGCCGTTGCGGTCGATGTAGAACACGCGGCCGTCGTCGGCGATCGCGAGTTCCATCGGGTTCGCGGTGGTGTCGTCGAGGGTGACCTTCTCGAACGCGTTGGTCCGGGTGGCCGAGCAGTCGGCGTCCACGGCGCCCGCCGCGGTCCGGATGCCCTTGTGCAGGTGCTCCAGGAACGCCGGTTCGGCGAAGGACTCGTCGGCGTGGCCCAGGCCCGTGTACCAGGAGCGGCCGCCGTCGTAGTCCTGGCACCAGGTGATCGGGTGGCTCGTCCCCATCGTGCCGCCGCTGTAGCTGGTCTCGTCCAGCTCGGCCAGCACGTGCACCTTCGGCGTCGGGTCGGCGCGGAAGTTGTACCACTCGTCGAGGCGCCGCCACGACTGCGGCAGGTGCGCCGTGGACGGGTGCGCCGGGTCGGTGACCTTGATGGTCGCCTCCTGCGGCGCGGGGTGGTTGGCGAAGTACGCGCCCACCAGGTCGCCGTACCAGGCCCAGTCGTACTCGGTGTCGGAGGCGGCGTGCACGCCCGCGAACCCGCCGCCGGCCTTGATGTAGCGCTCGAACGCGGCCTGCTGGGTGGCGTCGAGGACGTCGCCGGTGGTAGAGAGGAAGACCACGGCCTCGTACTGGGCGAGGTTCGCGTCGGTGAACGCCGCGGCGTCCTCGGTGGCGTCCACCGTGAAGCCGTGGTCGGTGCCGAGCTGTTCGATGGCGGCGATGCCCGCGGGGATCGACGGGTGGCGGAAGCCGGCGGTCTTGCTGAAGACGAGGGTCTTGAACGTCTCGTCGCCGTGGCCCGGGTGCGCCTGGGCCGGTGGTGCCGCGCTGAGCAGAGGACCGAGTAACGCCGCCACGACCGCGACGGTCGACCACCGTCTCCGACCGCGTCTGGATGAGCTCACCATTGAGACCTCCAACCCGAAAAGCGCGTTGTGCCGCTGATCACGGGATTCGTCTGTTGGGTCAACAAACTAATGACGCGTTTTCCGCAGGGTCAAGGTCGCCGCGTGTCCACAACTTGCCAATCCCCCACCTGGCAAGGAACCTCGATTACCGCATCCGGCGGATTTACTCCGCCGCCCCGGCGCAGGACACTGCGCGCGCGGGAAGGCCCCGCGCACCGCTCGCGACGAACTCCGCCCGAACTGTCCACTGTGGACGCCCGATGCGGCGTCGGGTCCCCCGCTTCCGCACCCCCGGGCCCGGCATCCGGCCGAACGTCCACCCGCCGCCCGATCGCCAATGCGATCGATGAGTATGACTCATTCTGCGGTGCGCGCCGACCTCGAACAGACCGCCGTCGGCCGCGGCGCGGACCGCGCGGACGACCGGATCGTGAAGTCAAACCTGGTCTTCCCTTGACTTCAGCCGCATGTGACCGCTGTCATTGTGTGCCGGGAGCGGTCGGCACACATCGACCGAACCCGGGCGCAAGTCGGGCACAACCCGTCCGACCGCGCCGCGAAGAGTCGAACCCATCCGTGATTGATCGATCCACCCTCGGACGGCACCGACGGGTGCCACGACGCAGTGGACGACCACTCCGACCACCGGTGAGGTGTACCCCGACCATGTGCCGATCGACGACCTCGTCCGCCCGGGAATCCGACGCTCGCGGGTCCACTCGCCATGACCACGCTTGAGCCGGCGGGATCGCTCATGTCGTCCGTCGCGGAGGACGTGGCCGCGGCGGAGCCCGAACCCACGGCCGCGACCCGGGACCTGCTGCGGCTGATGCGCACGGGGGCGATCGACGAGACCATCGCACGGGAACTGGGGGTCAGCCTCCGCACCGTGCACCGCCGGATCACGCGCCTGCAGACGTTGCTGGGCGCGCGTTCGCGCTTCCAGTTGGGCGTGATCGCCTGCGAACAGGGTTGGGTGTGACCCTTCCGCCGACCGCGCCGGCCCGACACCTGTCCGGCCGATTGTGCCGCCGGCCGCCCACCGCGTACGGTCCGACGGGAAGATCGAACCGGTTCGACACTCAGGTCCTTCGAGACGTCCGACGCCGTCCGCAGTCCTCGACGAGGTACGGCGGCGCGTCCGACCGGGATGAGGAGCACGCATGGCTCGGGTGCTGGTCTTGACCGCCGACGCCGCCGAGGAACTCGATTCGATGTACCCCGTCTTCCGCCTGCGCGAGGGTGGTCACGAGGCCGTCGTGGCCGCTCCGACCACGCGCGCGGTCAAGCTGGTGGTGCACGACTTCGAGCCCGGGTGGGACGCCTACACCGAGAAGCCCGGCCACCTGCTGCCGGTGGACCTGGCGTTCGGCGACGTCGACCCCGAGGAGTACGACGGGCTGGTGATCCCGGGCGGCCGGGCGCCGGAGTACATCCGGACGAGCCCCGACGTGGCGCGCATCGTCCACCACTTCTTCGACCGCGGACTGCCCGTCGGCACGATCTGCCACGGCCCGCAGGTGCCCGCCGCCCTGGGGCTGCTGCGGGGCCGCAGGACCGCGGCCTTCCCGCCGTTGCGGACGGACGTGGAGCTGGCCGGCGGGACGTTCGTCGACGAGCCGGATGTCGTCGACGGCGCGATGGTCTCCTGCCGCGGCTGGCCCGACCTCCCGCTCTGGTCGCGCGCGTTCATGAGCGTGCTGGAGAAGTCGCAGGTGCCCGCCTGACGGGTCGGAGCACCCGCGTTCGGCCGCGCGTCACTTCGTGATGCGTGCCCCGATGCCGTCGAGGACGAAGTCGAGGCCGGTCCGGAAGGTCTCGTCGGCGTCCAGGTGAGGGCCGTCGCGCACGACCGCGGCCAGCGCGGGGAACCGGCCGGTGGCGAAGGTCCGCTCCAGGTAGGGCCCGAAGGCGACCTGCCACTGCTCCTGGTCCATGCCGGAGGCCCGCTCGGCGCGCCGCTCGGTGATCTCCCGCCGCACCGCGCCGATCACGTACGCGTTGACGGCGGCGACCGCCGGCACGACGGTGTCCAGGTCGACGCCGGCCATCGCGGCCAGCACGGCCTCGCCACCGGCCAGCGTGTTCGGCCCGAGCTGGGGCCGCCCGCCGATCAGGTCGGCGAGCCACTCGTGCCTGCGGGCGGCCTGCCGGGTGGTGTCGGCGAGGGAGCGCAGCACCTCCCGCCACCCGTCGCCGGTCGGCCGGATCTCCGCGTGGACCGCGTCGACCATCAGGTCGAGCAGCTCCTCCTTGGTGTCGATGTAGCCGTAGAGCCGCATCGGCCCGACGTCCAGCGCCGCGGCGACCTTGCGCAGCGACACGGCGTCCAGACCGTCCGCGTCGGCGAGTCCGATCGCCGCCCGGACGATCCGCTCCCGGCTCAGCGGCGCCGGCGTCGGCCGGTCCGGCGGCTCCGGCCGCTCCCACACCAACATGACGACGACAATACAGCGTTGGGCGGTGATACAGTGTATTGACCGATACGGTGAATCGAGGCTGATCGTGACCATCGCGATCGTCGGAGCCGGCCTGGGCGGCTTGGCCCTTGCGCGGGTGCTGCACGTGCACGGCATCGACGCCGTCGTGCACGAACGTGAACCGTCACGCGACGCGCGTGGTCAGGGCGGCATGCTCGACATCCACTCCGGCCAGTGGGCGTTGCGCGAGGCCGGCCTGATCGACCGGTTCCACGCGATCGCCCGTGGCGAGGGCCAGGACATGCGCCTGCTGGAGCCGGACGGCACCCTCCTGCTCCAGGAGGACACCCCCGAGGACGCCCCGCTCGACCGGCCCGAGGTCGACCGCGCCGATCTGCGCGACCTGCTGCTGGACTCCCTCCCCGACGGCGTGGTCCGCTGGGGGCGCGCGTTCGAGTCCGCCGACGACGGCGTCCTGCGCTTCGCCGACGGCGGCAGCGCGACGTACGACCTGCTGGTCGGCGCGGACGGCGCGAACTCACGGGTCCGCGCGCTGGTCACCGACGCACGGCCGACGCACATCGGCCAGCACGTCGTCGAGGTCGGCATCCCCGACGTCGACCGCACCCACCCCGACCTCGCGGCGATGGTCGGGCGCGGCAACTACTGGGTGCTCGGCGACGGGATCTCGCTGGCGGCGCAGCGCAACGGCGACGGCCGCGTGCGGATCGGCGTCAGCTTCTACCGCACCCCCGAGGACTGGTTCGCCACCAGCGGGATCCCGTTCGACGACCCGCCCGCCGCCCGCGCCCGGCTGATCGAACTGCTCCCCGGCTGGCACCCGCGGTTCACCGCGCTGATCGCGGCCTGCGACGACGCGGTCGTGCCGCGGTCGATCACCACTCTCCCGGTCGGCCTGACCTGGCCGTCGACGCCGGACGTCACGCTGGTCGGCGATGCCGCCCACCTGATGCCGCCGGTGGGCGAGGGCGCCAACATGGCGTTGCTCGACGGCGCCGTGCTCGGTCTCGCGCTGGCCGCGCACCCGGACGACTTCCCCACCGCCGTCAAGGACTACGAACGCGAGATGTTCGAACGCACCGGCGCTGCCGCCCGGATGTCCGCGGACCTGCAGGAACTGCTGATGTCGCCGAACGCCGCCCGGAGCATGCTCGCGTTCTTCCAACCCGGCTGAGCCCTCCCCGTCGCGGGACGGGGAGGGCTCGGCGGGATCAGGCGACGCCGAAGGAGTACGTGGCGTCGTAGGTGCTGACGGTCCCGTCGGGCCGGACCGCGTAGACGCTCAGGCTGTACCAGCCGGGAGCCGGCGGCGCCCAGGTGATCGTCGCGGTGCCGTCGGGACCGGCGGCGACCTCCGTGTGCGGCTCAGTCCAGTCGAAGGAGTACCGGTACGCGGCGACTTCCGACCAGGTGGGCGGCGGCGTGAAGGTGAAGGTGCCCGCCACGCCCGCCCCGCCGTGCGGTTCGCCGTCCGAGGGGTAGACCTCCGAGGTGACGCCCGGCCACTTCGGGAAGTCCAGCGACCAGGACCCCTCGTCGGACGTCCAGCCGTTGTCGCTGCGGCTGCGCACGGTCACCCGGTGGCCGTTCTCCCGGTCGGCGCGGAACGTGACGGTCGCCGTGCCGTCCGGGCCGGCCTGGACGACGCGCTGCTCCTGCCCGTCGAGCTGGTAGGTGAAGTCGACCGTGCGGGCGGCGACGTCCGCGTGCGGCGTGAACTTCAGCGTCACGTCCTGGTCGAAGCGGGGCGGCCCGCCGACGACGGACACCGCGGGAGAGCTGCCGGGCACGTAGATCCGGAAGGAGACCGGCTCCGACCTGCGACCCGCGGCGTCGACGGTCCGCACGGCCAGCCTGATCGGTCCCGAGCCGGGCGGGGTGAGGTTCGCGGTGGCCGTGCCGCCGGGCCGGTCGGCCCGCACGGTGTTCCGGCCGGTGAACGGGTCGGCGCAGATCAGCCGGTTCAGCTCGCCGTACGTGCAGCCGGGCACGGAGAACTGGCCCCAGGTCCACTCGAAGCCGGCGACGTCCGGGTCGCCCCCGCCGTCGAACGTGAACACGCCCGGCTCCCCCACCGGCGCCCACCCGGACTCGTCGAGCGGGTAGTTGGCCGAGGTCACCGCGGGCGCGGGCGGGTTGACGGCGTCGGCGGTGAAGTGGCACGGCCCGGACCACGCCGAGGTGTCGACGCCGTCCGCGACGCGGGCCTGCCACGAGTAGGCGCGCCCGTCGGCGAACAGGGCCGCCGGGTACTGCACCCGTGCCACCCGGTCGGTGTCGGCGTACTGCACGCGCTGCTCGGTCCGCGCCGCCGGGTCGTCCTGCGGCCACAGCGCGAAGTCGACGGTGAGCCCGCTGCCCTCCTGGTCGCCGGGGTCGGGGTCGGCGGGCAGGGCTTCGAGGGCGACGAAGTGCTGGTTCACCCTCGGGTACGGCGCGGTGGTGGCGCACGCCAGGCCACCGTTGTAGCGGTGCTGGTCCACAATGGACGGAGCCCGGTTGTGCCGCAGGGTCAGCGCCGCCCGGTAGTAGCCGTCGAGCGTGCGGCCGTAGGTCACGTCGCGCTCGAACTGCCGGGGCACCTTGACCTCCAGCGTGATCCTGGACTTGCCCCGGCTCAACGCGTCCCGCACGACCGTCACCACGTCGAACGAGAGGTGGCCGACGCACAGGCTGGTGTTGGTGTAGTCGGCCACCCACCGCTTGCGCTCCGGGGCGTTCGCCCACGTCGGGTCCGCGGTGACGGTCTTCGTCTCCCACACCTCGATCGAGCGCTTGGCGCAGTCGGCCACCGCGGTCTCCCGCAGGTGCAGGGTCGCGGCGCTGATGCCGGCGTCGGCGAACCCGGTGACGTCGAACGTCAGGTAGACGCGTGACACGTGCAGCCGGTCGTCCTGCTTCGACGCGCCCAGCGGCGCGTCCTGGCCGGTCCAGGCGAACGCGGTGTGCGGTGCGGCGGAGTCCGTGTGGGAAGCCAGCACGGGGCGGAGCTCGCTGTAGTGCGGTGCGGCGGTCGCGGTGCCCGGCAGCGCCGTGATCGCGACGGCGACGGCCCCGCAGAGCGCGAGCAGGGATCTTCGTGTCGACATGGTTCCCCCCTTGTCGTGGTGCGGCCGGCCTCGCTCGGGCCGACCGCAGGTCATCCTGGCGCATGCCGCCGCTCCGGCCACGCCGATTTCGCCGATCCGACCGACGAAGCGGGCGAGACCGACCCGCGCCGTGATCATGGTGGTGGGCAAAGCGGTTGGCAGCCGGTCGCCGAGCGCGGATGATCGGTGTGTGTCCAGGGGTGGGGGGATGCATGGTCGTGTTCGCGTGCGCGCGGTGTGACGCCGTGCTGACCGTTCCCGTGTCGCAGGTCGCGCTGCCCGACCACGCCCACCAGCTGTACGGCCATGAGCTGCTGCCCGTGCTCATGGAACCCGGGACGTACGCCGTGGACCCGGAGCCGTTCGGCCCACCGTGGCGGCAGTGGGACGAGATCGGGCCGGACGAAGCCGAAGCCCGTGGTGTGTTCGCGCCCGTGTACGCCGTGTCCTTCGGCGAGCCGGGGGCGATCGTCGTCGCGCCGGGCGACGTCCGCGGCACCGTCCTGATCCCCGAGCGGTGCGAAGGCTACTGCCTCGGGCTGGACGGGAGGGACGGCCCGAACCTGGCGTGCGCGCGGTGCGGGCTGGAGGTGGCGACCCGCGTCGACGACTGCTCGTTGTGGCAGGCGGTGTGGCTCGCCCCGCGGGCCGTGCGCCGCCTGCCCGGCGCCGGGCCCGCTCGCCCGGTGGTCGGCTGGGAGGCGCTGGTGGACGAGTGGGTGGACACCCCGGCGCTCTGGCCGGCCGAGGCGTGGGGCCCGTGGTGGGAGGCGGCGATCGGAGTGGCCCTGGCCCACCTGCTGGCGGCGTCGGCGGGCGCGCCGCTGGCGCTTCCCGACGGGCCGGTCGCGGTCGCGTTCGAACGCGCGCTCGAGGCGCTGCTCCCGCCGGGGCCGCCGGTGAAGCAGGTGGCGTTGGCGGGACCGGGCCTGCCCGCCGTCGATCCCGACATCGCCGTGGTTCCCCGACATCCGGGGACGGGGCGGGTGTGGCAGCAGCCCGGCGGTGCGGACATCGTGCCGCTGGCCGCCGACGTGTGGCTGCACCTGGCGTTCCACCAGGAACCGCCACCCTTCCCCGTGACCGGCGGGATGCCCGCCGGTGTGCTCCGCGACGACCCGCTGCCACCGCCACCGCCGCTGCGGCGGCACTTCCGGCCCGACCGGGCGGTGTTCCTCCGCACGCTGACGCGGCTGCCCGCCGTCCGCCAGTCGTGGCTGCGCAGGATCTACGACGCGGCGCAGGAACGCCGGTTCTAGCGCGTCGGCACGGTCGTGAGCCCGAATCCGCTCGCCTCACGCCCGTCCGCGACCCACAATGACGTCGATGCGCCGTGCCCCTGCCGACACCCTCGCCGGAATGCTCCACCGCGGTCACGGCCGGGGAGCGGTGCTCGCGACCACCGCTCCGGACGCCGCCGACCTGGTGCGGGATTGCGTCGCCCACGACTACCGCTGGGACTGGCAGGTCGACGACCGCACGGTGTACCTGGCGCGGCTGGTGCGCGATCTCGCCCTGCCGCTGGACCCGATCACCGCGCTGCTGCACGACAGCGAGGACGACCAGACGGCCCTCACCCTGGCGTCCCTGCTGGTGACCTTGGGCGTCGCCGGTGCGCGTGAGGCGGTCACCGCCGTCCGTGCCTACGTCCGCGACGGCCCGCACTGGCTCGACGTGCTCGAAACCGCCGCCGCCGACTGGCCCCGCGCCTGGTGGGACGACCTCGCCGACACCGCGCGGCGGCGGCTGACCCCGGACGACCGCGAGAGCCTGCTCTGGCGTGACCGGCCGTGGTCGACCTGGGCGCGGGAGCACGACTGGGCCACCCGGCCCGTGACCGACCGCCCCGCCGGACCTCACCCGCACCGCGACCGCCCCACCTCGGAGCTGCTCGCCCTGCTCCGCGACCGCGACGTGCCGCAGGGGGTGAAGACGCAGGTGCTGTTCGAGCTGGCCCGACGCGACCCGGAACCCGCCCTGCTGGACCTGGCGGAGCACCTCGTCCGGGACACCCCGGTGCGCGGACCCGTGCCCGGACTCCGCCGGGCCCTCGCACCGCTGGGACCACGGGCCGCGGACCACGCGCGCCGCTGGTCGGTGGACCCCGACCACCCCCCCCGCCTGGATCGCGACGGACGTGCTCGCCGCGCACGGTGATCACCGGGACGTCCCGCTGATGGTGTCCGTCCTGGAACGCCCACCGGACGAGGGCTGGTGCGGCTACGACGTGGCGGCCAACGGCTTGGCCCGACTGGCGCGTTCGACGGCGGACCACCACGCGGCACAGCGGGCCGTCTCCGCCTTGGCACGGCTGTGGTCGGACACCCCGCACTCCTACGAACGGGCCGCCTACCTCGGCGCGCTGGTGGCGCTCAGCACCACGCCACCAGACCACCTGCTGGCCGAAGGTCTGTGGGACTGCGAGGAACACGTCCGGGCGTTCGCCGCCGCACGCGCGCCGCTCACCCGGGAAACCCGGGCACGCCTGCGCTACCTGGCCGACGACCCGATCGAAACCCCGACCGTGCGCGCCGCGGCCGCCGCCCGCCTGGCCTGAGCGCCTCGGACGTCGGGCTACGAGGTGGCCTCCCCGTGCCACGGCTCTGTTGTGGGATCTGTCGGCTGGCGGCTTCTGGAATTCACGACGTCAGCGGACCTGGGTCGAGCGGAGGACGCCCAGCCGGACGGCCTCGTCCAGCACCAGGTTCGCCATCGTGGCCGCGCCGTACTCGGAGAAATGGGTGTTGTCACCCTTCTCCCGGGTCAGGAAAAGCCTTTCGGACGCGGAGGCGCCCAGTTGTTCGACCAAGGTCGCCGACAACGAGGTGAGGTCGATCAACGGGGTGCTTTGCGCGCGGGCGACGGTTTTCATCTCGTTGGGCAGGTTCACGCCGAGTTCGTTGACGTGGCGCGCGGTGCCGGTGAGGTGACCGGTCGAGCCGAACAACCGGCGGACCGGCGGCGTCACCAGCACGGGCGCGCCGCCCGCCGCGCGCACGTCGCGCACCATGCGGGTGAGGTTGTCGCGGAACGCCGAAGCGGTGGTCCGCTTGTCGTTGTGGCCGACCTGGATCACGACCGTGTCACCCGCGCGCGTCTGCGACCGCACGGCGGGGAACAACACCGCGTTGGACAGCACCGAACCGGAGCTCTCGCCCGAGTCGCCGTAGTTGGCCACCGACAGCCCTTCGCGCAGGCGGGCGGGCAGGGCCTGCCCCCAGCCGGCGTAGGGGGCGACGGGCTGGTCGCACACGGTCGAGTCACCGACCAGGAACAACGCCGCCGGCCTGACCTGCTTGAGCGTGATCGCCTCGACCGCCGGGGAACGGCCGTCGAACACCAGCGTCAGCCCCGGCGTGCCCGTGCCGCCCTGGCCGGTGGGCTGCCCTTCGGGCTGCCGGACGTTGACCGTGATCACCCGATCGGCGAGCTGACCGGCGCCGGTGTCGACCGCGGCCAGCACCCGACGACGCGCCTCGGCCGTGACGCCGGTGTTGGCCGCACGGGACGAGCTGCCCAACCGGACCGTCACGTCGTAGTGCCCCGGCGCCACGTCGTAGCGGCAGGTGATCGGGCCGGTCCCCGTGCAACCGGCCGGTGCGGCGTTCGCCGGAGCGACACCGAGGGCGGTGAGCGCGCCCGTCGCGAGCGTCACGGCCAACGCCGAGCGCAGGACGGTCAGTCGAGTGGCCATGCGGGTGCTCCTTGCTGCGGTTCGACCGCACGTCGAGAGGGCTTTCCCCGGCGGATGTTCGCGTCGAATTCGCGCCGCCGTCAATGGCCGCATCTCGTATGGAGAACCTGTCGAACAGAAGCCGGAGCAGCGCTGATACCGCGATCTGGAAAGCGCTATCCAGCACACGGGGTCGACCGTCCGAGGAATGTTCGACGAAAGCGGCCGTTCGCCGCACCGCCACTCGACCGACGCGCCGGCTACTGGTGGACGCCCGTCAGGGCGAAGAACTCCTGCCGCGAACGGGCGTCCTCGCGCAGCACGCCCTGCAGGGTCGAGGTCACGGTGCGCGCACCGGAGGCGCGCACGCCGCGCAACGACATGCACATGTGCTCGGCCTCGACCACCACACCGATGCCGCGCGGCGCGAGGTGGTGGCGCAGCCAGTCGGCGACCTGCTTGGTCAGCCGTTCCTGCACCTGGAGGTCACGGGCGAACAGCTCGACCACGCGGGCGAGCTTGGACAGCCCGAGGATCCGTTCGCCGGGCAGGTAGCCGACGTGGGCGACACCGTGGAACGGCAGCAGGTGGTGCTCGCACAGCGACTGCACCGGTATGCCCCGCACCAGCACGAGTTCGTCGTAGCCCTCGTCGTTGGGGAACGTCGTCAGGTCGAACTCGCGCGGGGTCAGCATCTCCGCGTAGGCCTGCGCCACCCGTTCCGGCGTGTCGGCGAGGTGCTCCGAGGCCGGGTCCCGGCCCAGGGCCACCAGCAGGTCGGCCACCGCCCGTCGCGCGGCCTCCACGTCCACCCCACCCCGCCCGTGGACGACTTGCAGTCGCCGGGACGGGTGGTCGGCCGCGGCCGGAACGCGCGACGGTTGCGGCGAGGGCGTGCTCATGCGGCCGGTCCGCGGCGGCCCGGCGCGTACCGGGCGGCCAGCCTGGCCAGCGCCACGGCGGCGACCAGCAGGCCGAAGTCGCGCAGCGCGACGTCGTAGAACCCGGGGATGGTCAGCAGGGTGACGATGATCCCGGCCAGCCAGGCCGCGACGAGCAGCCCGCCGAACCGCGGCGCCACCGCGACCGCGACACCCGCCACGACCTCCACCACGCCCACGGCGTACATCGCCTGCTGCGCGGTGCCCGGCACGATCCCGTCGATCCACGGGGCCAGGTAGGCGGGCCAGTCCACGAGCAGGTTGGCGAACTTGTCGAGGCCGAACAGCACGGGCGCGACCGTGAACACCGTCCGCAAGGCCAAGAACGCCTGGTAGGCGGGGTCGGATCGCAGCGTCTGGCTCGTCGGCCGGACGCCGGACACTTCGGCAGCCATGTCTCCTCCTTCTATCGACAACTTCCGCTAACCTTAGAAGTCCGCCCGACGTTTCGTCAATGGAAGTTGGTTTTAGAGATGGCCGAAGCCGACCCGGCCTGGGCGTCGCACGTCTCCGCCGTCGCGGCGCTCGACGAGCCGACCCGACGCCGGCTGTACGACTTCGTGGTGCGCCGACCCGCGCCGGTGAGCCGCGACGAGGCCGCCGAGGCGGTGGGGGCGCCGCGCACCACGGTCGCGTTCCACCTCGACCGACTGGTCTCCGAAGGACTGCTGGAGGTCGTCCACGAGCGCCGCACCGGGCGCACCGGACCCGGCGCCGGACGACCGGCCAAGCTGTACCGGCGTTCCGCGGCGCACATCGCGGTCTCGCTGCCCGACCGGCGCTACGAACTGGTCGGCCTGCTGCTCGCCGACGCCCTCACCGAGGCCGACGCGACCGGCGAACCGCCGCGCGCCGTGCTCCACCGACGTGCGCGCGACCTCGGCCAAGACCTGGGCCGCACCTCGCGCGACAACGACGACGACGCGGACATCGGCACCGACGCCACCGCCGACTCGGCCGACGACGGCCGGCGCGCCGCCGTGCGGGCGCTGGAGAGCTTCGGTTTCGAACCGCGCACCTCCGACGCGTCCATCGTGCTGGGCAACTGCCCCTTCCACAGCCTGGCCCGACGGCACACCGAACTCGTGTGCGGCATGAACCTGTGCCTGCTGGAAGGGCTCCTCGACGGACTCGCCACCACCGGGCTGACCGCCCACCTCGCGCCGGCGCCCGACCGGTGCTGCGTCCGCCTCGACCCCGCGGACGACACCGCGGAGTGAGCTTTCGGGCGCCACAAGGGGATTTGCCGCGGTGGGGCAGCACAATCGAATTCATTCGAATGACGGCGGGTCCCGACCTGGTGGCACGGGGTGCGGGTACGCGCCGGCAGAAAGTGGCCAACCGCCACACTCTTGACACCCCAGCGTGTTTGCTCGCACACTATTAGCGCCACAAATGTTAGCGCAAACATCGGTGGCCGCACTCCGCCGGAACGCCGTTGGCGCCAGTCGACGGCGTCGCACGCTGGGCAATTCCCGATGAGTCGTCGGCGTTTCGCCTTGCGGCGTGGTGCCAGTCGTCGACATTTCCGAGGAGATCAACGATGAACTCTTCACCCTCCCGCCGCAGACGCCATGCCCGTGTCGCGGCGGCGGCGACGTGCCGCACCCGGCGCCCACAGGCCTCCACACCGTGACCACGCCGGACTCGAACGCCCGGACCGTCCACATCGGACGGTGACGGGCGTCGTCACCGCGTGAACCCGGCCGCCGGCAACGGCTCCCGTTCCCCGCACCGGCCCCACCACGGGCTGATGTGCGCGTTAACACCACACCACGTCACGGCGGCAGCCGCGCAGCGCCCGATCCCCGTCCCCCACCGAGGAGATCATCCGTGAACAGACCGCCGAAGGTCCTCCGCCGGCTGGCCAGGCTCGGCCTCGCGGTGCTCACCGCCGCCGGCGCCGCGGTGGCCGTCGCACCGCCCGCGCAAGCCGCGCCCGGCTACGTCTACACGACGTTCAAGGGAGACGCCGCCGCCGACCAGGAGCTCTGGGTCTACTCGTCGTCCAACGGCACGAACTTCAGCGTGCTGGCCGACACGAACTACCGCGGCCCGTCCGGCGTGCTGCGCGACCCGAGCGTCATCCAGCACAACGGGCTCTACTACATCGCCCACACCGTCCAGTCGTGGACCACGAACTCCACGCACTTCAACATCGCCTCCAGTCCCGACCTGGTCAACTGGACGCACGTGGCCAGTGTGAACTCCGGCGTCGCGAACACGCGGTTCACGTGGGCGCCCGAGTTCTACGTCGAGGCGGGCACCGTTCGGATCATCGTGAGCATCTCCCAGACGACGTGCTCCGACTGCTTCCGGCCCTACGTCTTCACCGCCCAGAACAGCGCGCTGACGTCCTGGAGCGGACCGCAGCAGATGGGCGGCCTCGGCTACAACTACATCGACACCTACGTGGTGAAGTCGGGCAGCACCTACCACGCCTTCACCAAGAACGAGACCACCAAGTACATCGAGCACTGGACCAGCACGAGCCTCACCGGCGGGTGGGGCAACCGGGGGCAGCTGTGGACCTCGGGCTACGAAGGGCCGGCCGTGCTGCGGATGAGCGACGGCTCCTGGCGCATCTGGATCGACAAGTACACCAACGGCGGCATCTGGACGGCCACCAGCTCGACCCTGGACTCCTGGTCGGGCCTGAGCCAGATCACGTGCCCCGGTTGCCGCCACGGCACGATCCTGCCGGTGGCCGACGTGCCCGGCACCGCGCCGGACTACCGCGTGACCAACCGCAACAGCGGCAAGGTGATGGACGTCGTGTCGGCCTCCACCGCGAACAACGCCGAGATCAGGCAGTGGACGTGGAACGGCGGCGGCAACCAGAAGTGGCAGTTCCAGGACGCCGGGAGCGGCTACTTCCGCATCGTCAACCAGCAGAGCGGCAAGTGCCTCGACGTGGCCGGCGCCTCCACCGCCGACGGCGCCAACGTCATCCAGTACACCTGCGGCAGCGGCACGAACCAGCAGTGGCAGTGGCAGGCGACCGGGAGCTACTTCCGGATCGTCGCACGGCACAGCGGCAAGTGCCTCGACGTCGTCGACTCCGGCACCGGTGACGGCGCCGACATCCAGCAGTCGGCCTGCGGCAGCGGCGTCAACCAGCAGTGGAGCCGTACCCAGGCCTGACCGGCAAGTCGATCTAGTGATGGGACACTTCATGAGACTGATCACGGCATCTGATGGCTACTCATCAGGACCACCGCGAGGCACTCGGTCGCTGCGCCGGTCGATCGCCCTGGTGGCGACCGCGCTCACCGCGGCGACGGGCCTCGTCGTCTCGGCGCCGCAGGCCGATGCCACCACCAGCCAGTTCCGGGGCATGAACTGGGCGGTGATGGGTGACAACTTCAGCACCAGCGCGCTCGTCGTGCAGGGCCTGAACATGTCCGACAGCAACGCGACGGTACGGGCCAAGGCCAACGCCCTCTATGACGACATGGCCGCCACCCTGGGAATCAACACCGTCCGGCTGCCCATCAACACCCACACGGTGTCCAACACGACCTGGTGGAACGCCTACCGCGGCGCCATCGACGCCGCCACCGAACGCGGGTGGAAGGTCATCCTCGCCTATTGGGAGGACGGCGCGGCCTCCGGCGGCAGGATCACGAACCTGGCCGCGTGGAACTCGATGTGGTCCAGCGTGACCAACACGTACGGCTCGAACAGCAACGTCTACTTCGAGCCGATGAACGAGCCGCACGGCTACTCGTCGACGGACTGGCGCAACGTCGCGGCGAACTGGCTCAGCTACCACACCTCCGCGGTGCCCGGCCGGGTGCTCATCGGCGGCACCGGCTTCAGCCAGGACCTGCGCGACATCTGCAACGACAGCCGCTTCAACTCGACGCTGCTGTCGTTCCACTACTACGCCTTCTTCTACGGCGCGATGACCTACGACCAGTTCCGCAGCCACATCCAGACGCGTCTGGGCAACTGCGCGTCCCGCGCGGTCGCGACCGAGTTCGGCGCGCCGATGTCCACCGGCCTCAACTACAGCGACCCGAACAGCTCCGACAACTTCGTGCGCTACATCCGTGCCATCGCACAGGTCATGCGTGACAACAAGATGGGCGGCACCTACTGGCCCGCCCTCGGCGGCAAGTACAAGGACAACCTCGGTTACGACTGGTACTCGATGTACGCCCTGAGTGGCAGCGGCACCAATCTCAACCTCACCATCCGCAACCCGTCGGGCGCCGACCGGCTCCGGTACGCCTTCGGCGACGGCACGACGAACCCGCCGCCCACGGGCTACCGGATCGACGTGCGCCACAGCGGCAAGGCCATGGGCCTGGCGCAGGCGACCGCCGACAACAGCGCACGCGTCGGCCAGTACACCTACGGTGGCAACGCGTGGCAGCAGTGGGAGTTCCAGGACG
This sequence comes from Saccharothrix sp. NRRL B-16348, assembly GCF_001280085.1. Taxonomy (GTDB): domain Bacteria; phylum Actinomycetota; class Actinomycetes; order Mycobacteriales; family Pseudonocardiaceae; genus Actinosynnema. Next base: position 27,388 of record NZ_LGED01000253.1, read on the forward strand.
CCGGCAGCGGCTACTCGCGCATCGTCAGCCGGCACAGCGGGAAGTGCCTCGACGTGGTGGGCGCGTCGACCGCGGACGGCGCCGAGCTGGTCCAGTACACCTGTGGCAGCGGCACCAACCAGCAGTTCCAGATGGTGGCGAGCGGCAGCTACTTCCAGCTCCGGGCCCGGCACAGCGGCAAGTGCGTGGACGTGCCCACGGCGTCGACCGCCGACGGCGTGGTCCTCAAGCAGTACACCTGCAACACCGGCACCAACCAGCAGTGGTCGCGCACGGCCGTCTGACGGTCGTCCCGACATGACCGCGGCCCTCGTGCCCCCGTCACCGAGTTCGTGCTCGGTGACGGGGGCACGTGGTCGCGCGTGGTCAGCCGGGAGTCGGCGTCGTCGGTGACCGGTCTGCGGCTTCCCAGCGTTCCCGCAGGTCGGCGGGGATGGTCAGGGTGGTGGACTGGCCGTTCGTGAGGTTGCGGACGCTGCCGCCGAGCAGCAGCGCGCCGGCGCGGTCGAGGATGGTGGTGGCCAGGGCGCTGCGGTCCTCCGAACGCTCCAGCGCCCGCACCACCCGGGTGCCCGCGTTCGCGACCCGGCGCCAGCCGCGCGAGTCCGGCACCTCCATCCAGTCGGCGACCTCGGGGTTGACGACCTGGCGGACCATGGCCGCGATGATGCCGTCGAACACCTTGCCGGGGAACAGCTTCTCGTACACGTCGAGCAGGTGGCGGGTGAGCACGACGCCCTCCGGTGACGGCCCGTAGGCGGCCTCGACCACCGCGGTGCTCAGCTCGCGGGCCTCGTCGAGCGATTCGGGCAGGGCTTCGACGGGCACGCCGAGCATCGCGCCGGTGACGCGCCAGACGTAGTAGTAGTCGGCGGCCTCGGTCTCGGTGACGGAGATGCCGAGGCGGCGCATGCCTTCGATCACCTGCACGGAGAAGATGAGCAGGGTGCCGACCATGTCCTGCTGGCACACCGGGACGCCGTCGGCGGCGACGTCCCAGCGGCCCGAGGCGGTGAGGAAGTGGCGGACGGCGGCGTGGATGAGGCGGGTCTTCTGGATGGTCGGCACGAACGCCCCGCCGGAGCCGAACGCCTCGCGGCCCATCATGTTCATGACGAACTGGGAGGTCTCGGACAACCGCCGGTGCGGCTGGGCGAGGCCGTGCGTCAGCGTGAGCGCCCGTGACGCGCGCGGTTGGGCGTAGCAGTTGACCATCGAGCCGAACGTGAGCACCGACGCGACGTGCACGCCGTCGTCGACGAAGAACTCGTAGGCCCGCGCGATCCGCTCGGGGTCCACCCACGCGGGCGGGTCGTCGGTGGCGACCAGGAACGCGCGCACCGACTCCGGCAGCTGCTCGGGGATGGGCTGGTCGTTGGCGCGGAAGTGCTCCAACACCTCGTTCACCGCGCCCACCCGGTGCGTGCCGACCAGGTCGGCGACCACGGCGTCGGCGAGCGGGTCGCCGTGGAACTTCAGTGCCTCGAAGGAGGCGGTGTCGATCATGGGGGGAACCAGCTTTCACTTGCAGGTGAGTCCAGCTCACTCCACGTGTCGGACGCACACCAGAACACGATCAGGTGACGCAGTCGCCCGAAGCGCTACTGGGAGTGGGCTGCCCGCACAAAACGGACCCGAAAGGGGTCCTCCGGTCGGTGGCAGGCCGCACAGGTCTCAGGACGCCCGTTCCAGCCGGATCGAGCGCACCTCCGGCAGGAGGAGGATCGCCGCGCTGCTGAGCACCTGCCAGCCCGCGGCGGCCAGCAGCAGGGTGGCGATGCCGACGGCCTCGGACACCGGGCCGGCCAGCGCGAGCCCGACGGGACCGAGCGCGTACGCGCCGAGCAGCTCGTAGGCGCTGACCCGCGACAGCACCGCTTGCGGCACCAGCCTCTGCTCCGTCGTGCGCCACAACGCGTTGAACGCCCCGGTGCTGAACCCCACGGCGAACGCGGCGGCCACGATCAGCGACAACGGCGCCCGCGAGGCCAGCAGGACCAGCACGCCCACCCAGGCGAGCTGGAGGAACGCGATGACCAGCAGCGTGCGGCGGATGTGCAGGCGCAGCAGGACCACGCCCGCGAGGACGGCTCCCGCGCCCTGCGCCGCGGCGATCGCGCCCCAGGCCGAGGCACCGCCCAGGTCGCTGCGCGCGATCACCGGCCCCAGCACCAGGAACGGCGCCACCACGACCAGGTTCCACAGCGCCAGCTGGACCACGCCGACCCACAGCCAGCGGCGGGAGCGGAACTCCGTCCAGCCCTCCCGCAGGTCGGTGAGCAGCCGGCGTCGCGCGCCGCCGGTGCGCGACGGCACCCGCACACCGGCGAGGAAGACCGCGCTCACCAGGTAGCTCGCGCCGTCGGTCACCAGCACGACCCCCGAGCCGCCCACGGCCACCAGCACGCCCGCGACGGCCGGACCGGCCACCTCCGGCACCGCCTTGGCCAGGGCCAGGAACGAGTTGGCGCGCTGGAGCTGGTCCCCTGCCACGAGGTCCGCGGGCATGGCGGCCAGCGCGGGCTGGTAGAACGCGGACGCACCGCCGCGGACGGCGGCCAGCAGGGCCATCGACCACAGCTCGGCCGTGCCGGTGAAGACCAGCGCCGCGAACACGAACTGCGCCGTGGCGGACACGAGGTCGGCGCCCACCATGACCGCCCGGCGCGGCACCCGGTCCGCCAGCACGCCCCCCGCGACCAGGAACACGATCGTCGACACGACGCCCGACGCGAACACCAGGCCGAGGTCGGTCGCCGACGCCCCGCTGTCCAGCACGGCGAACGTCATGGCCACCGGCGCCATCGACGACCCGATCAACGACGTGGCGTAGCCCAGGAAGAAGCGTCGGAAACGCTTGTCCACCAGCAGTTCGCCCGCGTCGCGCCACTGCCCTCGGCGTGGTCGCGCACCGGTGGCCGCCCCCGGTCCGCCGTCCTGCCCCTGCCCATCCCGGGCGGAACGATCTTCTAAAGCCACGCGCTCCAACATAGGGGAACCCGGCGGACGCGTGTCGTCAGCCCAGGGCCATCCCCGGCAGCGCGACGCCCACGTTGAAGTCCTGCCGCGTGGGGAGCACCGTCCTGAAGTCACGCAGTTCGTGGTACGGGTCGGGTGGCGGCGGGGGCAGCGGGAACGGCCGGCGCAGCCACCACCAGAGGAGCCAGAACCACCGGTCGACGCCGCACCACCCGAGGTAGAGGTAGTCGTTCCCGCCGTAGACCAAGCCGTGTGGGCCGCCGGCGAGGTGCGAGCCCGGAGGGCTGATGACCCACGGCTCCGGATAGGGGCGCCACGCGTCGGTGGCCGCTCTGATCGCGCCGTCCGCACCGGCGTAGGTGACGACGAACTCGCCGGTCGGGGCCGTGGTCGCGGCCAGGTGCGCGCCGATCGGCACCGCACCGGCGCTGGAGAGCGCCACCACCGGCTGCGGCGTGAGGCCCGAGAAGGGAATCCGCCACAGCCGCCCGTCGACGCCGGTGAAGAACGCCGAGGCGCCAGCCGTGCCCGAGACGGCTGCCACGGGCGAGTTCGGGGTGGCCACGTTGGCCGGGGTGGCCGCGGTGGTCGTCCACACGGCGATCGGGCCGGCGGGGCCCGTGCCGATCCGGCCCACCGAAGTGCGGATGCCGCCGTTCGCCCCGACGAACACCACCCCGAACCGGTCCGACACCTGGAACGCGGCCAGTGGCGTGGACGGCAGCACGGAGCCGGGTTGGACCAACGGCGCCGGCGGGATCACGACGGCGCCCGACCGGGAGTACAGGGCGTGGTAGACGGCGCCGTTGGCGCCGGTGAAGTGGACGTGGGTGCCCGCCTGCCCCTCGACCGCCGCGATCCTCCCGCCGGGCGGGGCCAAGCCGCCCTGGGGGTGGCGGACGAAGCCCATGCCGGAGCCACCGGCACTGGTGAACCCGGCGATCAGGCCGCCGTGGCTGCCGATGGCGAACACGGCGACGGTGCCGTCCGCCCTCCTGACCGTGCTGAGGTTGCCACCGGCCGGGCCGATCGCGGTCGGGCTGACGACGGTGGTGGAGCCGGAGCCGGCGGTGTGCAGCCTGCCGTCGCTCCCGATGTGGAAACCGGCGGGCGAGGGGTCCGCGAGCCGCGGGCCGGCCGAGGCCGATCCGACCCAGCCGATCGGCAGCGCCACGGCCGCGCCGCCCACGACCGCGGCTCGGAGCAGGTCGCGCCGGGACGGGCCCTCGGACGCGTTGTCGATGGGAATCATGGGGCCACGCTAGGAAGAGCGGGCGCTGTCCGGCGCCTTCCGGAACACGGACGGCTACCGTGAGATCGGACGGCGTGGCGGTCAGCGACTCGGGTGGGATCATGACGCAGCACTCCAGGCAGGCGTTGGACGCGTTCGTCGGCGAGCTCACCCGGTTGCGGCGGTGCGCGGGGTCGCCGTCGTTGAACCGGATCGCGTCGTCGTCGACGCTGATCGGCCACCCCCTCGCCCGGTCGACGGTGAGCGACAAGCTGAACGCGAAGTCGTTGCCCGAGTGGGACTTCGTCGTCGCCTTCGTCCGCGCCTGCCTGGCCCACGCCGACGAGGCCGGCCTGCGCGTGCCGGACGACCTGGCCGACCTGGAGCGCTGGGATGCCGCGCACTGGGAGCTGCTCGGCGCGATCGACGGTGACCGGGCGACCGATCGGCTCGCCGCCGCGGCACAGCACGAAGTGCGCCGTCGCCAGGCGCGCACCCGGTCGCCGGAGGCCGACGCGTGGGTCGTGCCGCGGCAGCTGCCCGCGCCGGTGCCCCACTTCGCCGGCCGGGTCGGACCCCTGGCCCGGTTGGCGGAGCTGCTCGCCGAGCCGCGGCACGCACCGGCGATGGTGATCACGGCGATCGGCGGCACGGCGGGCGTCGGGAAGACCACGCTCGCCGTGCACTGGGCCAACCGGGTGGCCGATCGCTTCCCCGACGGCCAGCTGTACGTGAACCTGCGCGGCTTCGACGCCGTGTCGTCGCGGGTCGACCCCGCCGTGGCGCTCCGGGGTTTCCTCGAAGCGCTGGGAGCCCCCGTGGAGCGCATCCCGACCGACCCCGACGCGCAGACCGGGCTGTACCGGAGCATGCTGATCGGTCGCCGGGTGCTGGTCGTGCTGGACAACGCCCGTGACGCCGAGCAGGTGCGACCGCTGCTGCCGGGATCGCCTGGCTGCCTCGTGCTGATCACCAGCCGGCAGCGGCTGACCGGGCTCGTCGCGGCGGAGGGCGCGCACCCGATCGTGCTGGACCTGCTGTCCGACGCGGAGGCGCGGGACGTGCTCGCGCTGCGCCTCGGCGCGACGCGTGTCTCCGCGGAGCCGGAGGCGGTGCGCCGCATCGTCGCCGCCTCGGCCGGGTTGCCGCTCGCGCTGGCGGTGGTGGCGGCCCGCGCCCAGACCTTCCCCGACTTCCCGCTGTCCGTGCTGGCCGACGAGCTCGACGCCGCCCGGTTGGACGGGTTCGCCAGTGCCGAGCCCACGATGGACGTCCGGTTCGTGTTCTCCTGGTCGTGCCGGCAGCTCGACGCGCCGACGGCCCGGTTGTTCCGGCTGCTCGGGCTGCACCCGGGCGGCGGGTTCGACCGGCACGCGGCGGCGAGCCTGGCCGGGCAGCCCGTGGCGGAGACGCACCGCCGACTCGCGGTGCTGGCCCACGCCAACCTGGTGTCCGAGCCGTCTCCGGGGCGCTACGTCGTGCACGACCTGCTCCGGGCGTACGCCGCCGAGCAGGCCGAGGCGGTCGACGAGGCACCGGACAGACACCGCGCGCTCGGCCGGATGCTCGACCACTACCTGCACGCCGCCCACGCCGCGGACCTGCTGTTGTACCCCCACCGGGACGCGATCACGTTGCCGCCCTTGCCGGACGGGGTGGCGCTGCCGACGTTCACGGGGCGCGAGCAGGCGTGGGCGTGGCTCACCGCCGAGCACCAGGTGCTGCTCAACGCGGTCGAGCTCGCCGCCGACGGCTTCGACACGCACGCGTGGCAGCTCGCGTGGTCGATGAGCACCTACCTCGACCGGATCGGCGCCTGGGCCGAGCAGAGCCGCGTCCAGCACCTCGCGGTGGCCGCGGGCGCCCGGCAGGCGGACCTGGACGCGCAGGCGCGGGCCCGGCGCAACTGGGCGGTGGCGTGCCTGCGTCGCAAGCGGTACGCCGAAGCCCACGAGCACTTGCACCTGGCGCTCGACCTCTACGACCAGCTCGGCGATCACGTCGGCGCCGCCAGGACCGTGCTGAACCTGGGCATCCTCGCCGAGCAGCAGTCCGACTTCCCGGCCGCGCTCGGCCACGCGCGGCGGGCGTTCGACCGCTTCGCGCTGGCCGGTCACGCGCACGGGCAGGCCAACGCGCTCAACAACATCGGCTGGTACCAGATCCAGCTCGGCGACTACGAGAGCGCGCTCGACCACTGCCGGCGGGCGCTCGTGCTCCAGCAGGAGATCGGCAACACGTACTGGCAGGCGCACACGTGGGACAGCCTCGGGTCCGCCCACCACCACCTCCGGCGGCACCGCGAGGCGATCCGCTGCTTCAGCCAGGCGTTGGCGTTGTGGCGGGACGCGGGCGAGCGCTTCTTCGAGGCGACGACGTTGACGCACCTCGGCGACTCGCAGCAGGCCGTCGGTGACGCCGGGAGCGCCCGGTCGGCGTGGCTGCGGGCCGCCGCCATCCTCGACGACCTGGCCCACCCGGACGCGGGTCCGGTGCGCGCCAGGCTGCACTCGGCGCCGCCGCTGACGCGGTCGGAGTCCGACGGCGCGGCAGCCCTCCACTGACGGCCGCCGGTCCGGGCTCGGGGTCGCACCCGTTTGCGGGAGCCCGAAACCGCGGCACACGGTCGGGTACCGGCACTTGATGTCCGCGCTCCGCCTGTGGGATGTTCCGCACGACGCTTCAGCTATCCGGTGTTGCCCGGCCGGAGAGGAATTCGATTCATGTCTTCTTGGCGGCGTGCCGTCCCGGTGTTGCTCCTGGCGCTCGCCTCAGTCGGGGTGGCGCCACCCGCGCAGGCGGAGACGTCCCGGCACGTGGTGCCGATCTCGTGGGCACGGGCCTTGCCGCTGGGCGCGGTCGTCACGGTCGAGGGCACGGCCACGACGCCGTCCGGCGCGTTCGAGTCGAGCTTCTTCGACCAGGGCTTCGCCATCCAGGACCGCTCCGCCGGGATCTACGTCAGCACCGCGGTCGACCTGGACGTCGCGCCGCGCGACAAGGTCCGGGTGACCGGCACGCTGCGCGACAGCTCCGGGCTGCGCGTCCTCGTCCCCACCGACCCGGCGGCGGTCCGCGTGCGCGGCACGGGCCCCGCGGTCCAGCCCCGGCGGTTGACCACCGGCGCGGTCGGCGAGGCCACCGAAGGGCTGCTGGTGCGCGTGGTCGCCACGATCACCCGGGCGCCCGCGTCGGACGAGCCGTACGGGCACAAGTTCTTCGTCGACGACGGCTCCGGTGAGCTGACCATCTTCGTCAACACCCAGACCGGCATCGACCTCACCGGCCTCGCGGTGGGCCAGACCGTCCGCGTCACGGGTTTCAGCAGCCAGTACGACACCCACTACGAGATCGACCCGCGCTTCCCGGACGACATCGCCGTCCGACGGCGGTGACCGCGCGGCCTCCGTCGAGGTGATCGTCAGGAGGGTGCGGTCCCGGCGGCGAGCAGCGTCCCCTTCGTGATCGCCAGCACGCGACCCGGGCCGAGACGGCGCAACGCGCGGATCCGCCGGGCGACCGCGACGCGCTCGACGACCTGCCCGTCGGGGTCGAGGAGGAACAGGACGCCGCCGTTGCCGGCGAGCACGAACCCGCCACGTCCCCCGTCCTCGGCCACGACGTCGCGGACCAGGGGTTGCCCCACGTCGACCCTCCACCGCACGCGACCGTCACGGGGATCGGCCACCGTGACACCGGTCCCCCGTTCCCACAGCCAGAGCAGACCACCGGCGTACCGCGGTGCGGAGGGCGCGAGCGGGCCTCCGGCCAGGACCACCTCGCTCACGGTCGCCGCCGAGGGATCGAGCCGCACCACGGCGTCTTCACCACACCGCACGACGAACCGGTCGCCTCCGACAGCCGTGAAGACCCGCTCGTGGTCGTGGTCGGCGAGCGGGCTCGGCAACGTCCAGGCGCGCAGTTCCCGCCCGTCACGTCGCCCGATCAACCGCACGCGGACACCGCCCGGCTCGCCGACCAGGAACCCACCGCCTCCTGCGGCGGGACGCGCGGTACGCACGCGGTGCTCCGATTCCCACAGGGTCCGGCCAGTGGTGACGTCGACCGCGCGCAGCGGGGTGTACCCGCGCCAGCCGCCCACGAGCACCACGTCGCCGTCCACCACGAGATGCCCGGCGAACCGGCGGAGGCCGACCTCCCACAGCTCCTCCCCCGTGTCGAGGTCCAGGCACACCAACTCGTCGGTGTCCTGTCGCAGCACCAGGCAGCGTTGCCCGGCGAGGACGACCGCCCGCAACCCCCGGCCGGTGCGCACGTCCCACCGCACCGACCCGTCCTCCGGGTCGAGGCAGACCAGCCTCGTGCTCCGCTCGCGGACCACGAGCCTGCCGGGCCCCACGGCCAGCTCCGCGCGGTCCCCGGCCTTGTGGAGCGCTCTCTCCCACCTGATCCCCACCACCGCGGGAGCCCACCACGCGGCTCCGACGTCACGCCACTCGATTCCGCGATCTCGCACGCCTGTCCCGGCCGCGGCGGGCGAGCCCGTGATGGAGGATGGACGCGTGATCGGTGACCGGTGGGGTGTGAGCGACAGCGAGGTCACGCGCGCCTACCCGTGCGACGACTTCGTCACCTCACCCGCGCTGCGGGCGTGGCGGGGCGTGGGTGTCGACGCGCCCGCCGAAGCGGTGTGGCCGTGGGTCGCGCAGGTGAGGATCGCGCCGTACGCGTACGACTGGATCGACAACCTCGGCCGCCGCTCGCCTCGCGAGCTGGTCGGCCTGCCCGAGCCCCGGGTCGGCGAGCGGTTCACCACCGCCGGCGGGCGCAGGCTGGGCCGGATCGTGTCGGTCGAACCGGGCCACCAGCTCACCGGCGCCATCATGGGCGCCTTCATGTCCTACGTCCTGGTGCCCCAGGACCGCGGCACGACGCGCCTGCTGCTCAAGGTCGTGATGGACACCAACCGCTGGACCGCCCTCGGCCTGTCGGCCGGCGACCTGATCATGGCCCGGCGGCAGTTGCTGAACCTCAAGCTGCTCGCCGAACGGCACCGGGCCGCGGACGCGGGGTGAGCCGACCGCACGAACGGCGACGGTCCGGCGCCTTCACCCGCAGGTAAGCCGCCGGACCGTCGTCCCGGAGCAGTGGACCCGCGCCTAGCAGGCGCCGTCCGACTCCCTCAGGCCCGTGTTGGCGCCTGCCGTGCGGCTCACGATGCTCGGCACGCAGTTCGCCTGGTCGAGCGTGAAGCTGTAGGGGACGCTGACCGTGGTGGTCGACTTGACGTCGGGACCGGCCGGCTTGCTCTCGCTGCCGGGCGCGGACCAGGTGACGTTGTCGAAGACGTTCCCGCTGACCTGCCAGTACCCGGCTTCGTTGGTGTAGAAGGTGCCGAGGACGTCGCGGGAGTTCTTGAAGTAGTTGTTGTCCACCTTGGCCTTCGCGCCGGCCCGGGAG
>NZ_LGED01000254.1 GCF_001280085.1 Saccharothrix sp. NRRL B-16348
GTCGCGACCAGGTACGACAAACTCGCCGTCCGCTACAAGGCCACCGTCCACATCGCAGCCATCAACATCTGGCTACGCCACATCTGAAACACGCGCTAGACGCGGTCGGGACGCCGGGCCGTGCCGGTCACCGACACCGCCAGCGCCGTGCCGAGGCGGATGCCGTCCTGGCCGAGGAACACGCGGGACGTGCCGATGCGGTCGAGCGTGCCGCGGTCGACCGCGCCGAGGCCGAAGGCGGTCACGGTCGGGCGGGACGGCCAGGCGGGGTCCGCCAGCGCGGCGAACGCCTCGGGCCAGGTCGCCGGGTCGGTCGGCCGCCCGTCGGAGGTGAAGAAGACGACCGGGCGGTGGACCCGGAGGCGGTGCCCCTCCAGGGTGCGGACGTCGTGCGCGATCGTCTCGCGCAGCAACGCGAACGCGGGGCCGAAGTTGGAGCCCGTCCGGGGTCTCGCCCCGCTCAGCTCGGCCAGCTCCGCCGCGGGCCGCAGCGGTTGCAGCACGGCAGGCGCCGCCGCGAACCCGACCACGCACACCCTGACCCGCGCGGCGGCCGACGGGTCGGCGTGCACGGCGCCGCGGAACTCGCGGAGGCCCGCGTTCACCTCGTCGAGGTGGTCGGTCATCGAGAGCGACACGTCGCACACCACGTAGCACGGCAGCACATCGGATCCCATGTGGCTCCTCCACCTCACACCTTTTGCGGACAAGCCGGAGCGTGGCGGGTGTTTGTCTACCGGAGGTGGACCCGAGGCGGATTGCGACACACATCCGGCCGTTCGTGCGACATCCGTCGTAGACATCAGCTCGCGAACCAGGAGGCGGCGTGGAATTTCGGATGCTTGGTCCGTTGGAGGCGTGGCACGGGAGTGCTCGGCTGCCGCTGGGCGACCAGCAGCAGCGGTTCGTGCTCGTGGTGCTCCTGCTGCACGCGAACAGGCCGGTGTCCACCGAGAAGTTGACGGAGATCGTGTGGGGCGGCAACCCGGAGCGCCGCGTCCTCGTGCGCGGCTACATCAACAAGCTGCGCAAGGCGTTCCAGGACGTGGACGACGTGTCGATCGAGACGACGCCGACCGGCTACCTGCTGCGGGTCGACGAGGACCAGGTCGACACGGCCCGGTTCGCCCGGCTGCGCGCGGAAGCGGCGAGCGCGGCGGACGCGGGCGACCGGCGCCGGGCGATCGGGCTGTTACGCGCGGCCGTCGACCTGTGGCGCGGCCGGTTCCTGGAGGACATCGACCACGACCGGATCGGCGGCACCGAGGTGATGTACCCGGACGACGGCTTCTTCGACGCGGTCGGCGACCTGGCCGAGCTGGAGCTGGACGCGGGCGACCACCGGTCGGCGCGGGACCGGCTGCGCCCCGTCGTGCGCACCGACCCGGCCCGGCAGAAGCACGCCGAGCTGCTCATGCGGGCGTTGATCGCGGGCGGAGACCGGGTCGAGGCGGTCCGCGTCTTCCACGGCACCGAGGCGGCGCTCGCCGAGCTCGACATGGAGCCTGGGCCACGGCTGCGCAAGCTGGCCGCGCGGGCCGGGCGAGGTGAGCCGGCCAGTTCCCTGCCGTCGCGGCCCGGCGGGTTCACCGGTCGTGACGCAGAGCTGGCCGCGATCGAAGCCGTGGCGTCGACGCCGGGCGAGCGGCGCGCGGTGTGGGTGAGCGGTGCGCCGGGCGTGGGCAAGACCGGGCTGGCCGTCGAGGCGGCGCACCGGCTGCGGGACCGGTTCCCGGACGGGCAGCTGCTCGTGCGGCTCAACGGGTACACGCCCAACCTGGCGCCGGTGACCGTGTCGGACGCGCTCACGCAGCTCCTGGTCGAGCTGGGCGTGCCGCCGGAGCAGATCCCGGCCTCGGTGAACCGGAAGTTCACGCTGTACCAGACGGAGCTGTACGGCACGCGGACGTTGGTGGTGCTGGACAACGCGCACTCGCCGGAGCAGGTGCGGTCGCTGCTGCCGGAGGCGTCGGGCTGCCTGGCCGTGGTGACCAGCAGGCGGATGGGCGAGCCGGACACCGGCGAGCACGTCCGGCTCCCGCCGTTGCCGCCCGAGGACGCGTTCGCGCTGTTCCGGGCGCTGGCCGGCACGTTGCGGCTGCGCGGCCGGTCGGCCGAGGTGTCCGGGGTGGTCAAGCGGTGCGGGTACCTGCCGATGCCGATCCGGGTCGCGGCGGCGTTGTTCCGCAGGCACGAGCGGTGGCCGCTGGAGCACCTGCTGCGGCAACTGGAGGAGAGCGGGCCGTGGCGCGCGGACACCGACGACGAGGAGGGCACCGCCGCCGTTCGGGTCTCCTACCTGCAGCTGGACGTGCCGCAGCGGGAGGTGTTCCGGCTGCTCGGCCACCTGCCGGGGCCGGATCTCGACGTGGTGGGCGCGGCGGCGCTGGCGGGCCGCGACGTCCCCGGCGTCCGCGCGGTGCTCGACGACCTGCACGAGGTCTGCCTGCTGGAGGAGGTCGCGCCCGAGCGGTACCGGATGCTGGACCCGCTCAAGGAGTTCGCCGCCGCCGAGCCGCCGCCGACCACGCCGACCGAGCACGCGGACGCCCTGCTGCGGCTGCTCGACTTCTACCTCGTCGGGCTGGCGGACGCGGTGGGCGCCGCCTACCCGTTCGACCGCGCGCAACTGCCCGCCGTGCACCGGACCAGCCGCGTCGTCCCGGTCTTCGAGGACAAGGACGACGCGACCGCGTGGATCGCCGCCGAGCTGGACAACCTGGTGGCCGCCGTCCGCTACGCCGCCGACCACGACCTGCCCGGCCACGTGTGGCGGCTGGCCGTGCTGATCTGGCGCCACTTCAACACCACGAACCGGTTCGAGGACTGGGTCGAGACCATGGAGCTGGCGTACGGGGTCGTGTGCGCCGAACCGGACGAGCACTACGGCCGCGCGCACGTGCTGCTCCGGCTGGCCACCGCCTACGACCGGCTCGGCCGGCTCGAGGAAGCGCTCGGCCTGGCCACCCGCGCGTTGGCGGAGTGGCGGCGGTTCGGCGACGTGCTCGGCGAGGCCGTCACGTTGTGCGCGATCGCCGTGCCCCTGATGGAGCTCGGCAGGCACGACGACGCGATCGAGCACTTCGAGGCCGCGCTGGAGAAGTACGAGCGGTGCGGTGACCGGCGCGGCCAGGCGCACGCGTTGAGCATGCTCGGCTACCTCAACGAGGAGCGCGGCAACCTCGACCTGGCGCTGCGACAGCACCTGGCCGCGGTGCCGATGCTGCGCGAGGTCGACCACGTGCAAGGGCTGGCGCACGCGTTGAACAACCTCGGCACGGTGCAGCAGCGGCTCGGCTTGGCGGACGAGGCGCTGGCCTCCCACCTGGAGGCGTACGAGCTGGCCTGCGCGCTCGGCGACGACTGCCTGGCGGCCTACGCGCTGAACTACACCGGCAACGTGCACCGGTCGCAGGGCCGGACGGCCGAGGCCGCGCGGTACCAGGAGCGGGCCAAGGAGGTGGCGGCCGAGGTGTCCGACGCCGACCTGCGCACCCGGCTCTACCTCGACCGCGCCGCGACCGCGCGGGACGGCGGCGACCGGTCGGAGGCGTTGCGCTCCTACCGGGCGGCGCTGGACCTGGCGGTCGGCACCGGCAGCCGCGGCCACGAGGCCCACGCCCACCACGGCGTCGCGCGGGCGTTGCACGCGCTCGGGCAGCACGCCACCGCCGCCGAGCACTGGCGCGCGGCCGAGGCGGGCTTCGTCGCGCTCGGCCAACCCGAGGCGGCCGTGGTCCGGGCCGAGCACGCGGCCCTGACCTGCGCGTGCCGCTGAACCGGTGACCGTGCCCGGCGGGTCGCGACGAACCCGCCGGGCACGCCGGTCAGTACCGCTGCTGCAACACGCGCCGCAGCTCGGGGTAGACCTCCCGGACCGCGCCGTGGTTGCGCCAGCGGGCGAGGGTCCTGGCCAGTTCGCGCAGGTCCGTCCGCACGGTCGCCGAGTCGACCTGCGCCGCGTCGTCGAGCGTGCCGGTCAGCGTCACGCAGCTCTGGTCGACGTCGCCCGCGAGCGCGTGGGCGAGCGACCGGCGCGCGCCGAACCGGGCCCGCGAACGGCGGGCGGTGGGCGGCAGCCCGGCCAGCTCCCGGTCGAGCACCGCCGCCGACTCGGCCGTCCGCCCGAGGTCGCACAACGACCAGCCCCTGGCCAGTTCCGCCGGGTCGGGCGCGGTCGAGCCGAGCACGGGGTAGGCGGCGGTGTCCGAAGTGGACGCGCCGAGGAGGTGGGCGGCACGGTCCAGCGCGCGGTCGAAGGAGCCGCGGTCGCCGGCCAGGGCGTGCCCCTGTGCTTCCCGGCGGGACGCCAGGCCGAGGGTCCGCAGGCTCGCCTGGTCGACCTCCTGCGCCTGCCGGGCCAGGTCAATCGTGCCGATCGCGTCCTGCCGGTAGAGGGCGAGCCCGGCCTCGCGGACGAGCGCGTAGCTCACGATCTCCCGGTCGCCGCCCGCCCGCGCCAGTTCCGAGGCGTGCCGGGTCCACGACAGCGCGCTCTGCTCGTCGCCTGCTTCCTGGTTCATCCACCCCGTGTACTCGGCGATCCGGGCGGCGAGCAGCAGCAGCCGCGTCCTGATCGGCTGGGGGTTCTCGTGCGCGAGCGCGTGCACCGTGCGCACCAGGGCGACCAGCGGTTCGAGGACCACCACGGGGCTCGTCTGCGTGCCGAGGGCGCGCAGGTGCTCGAACGAGGTCCGCATCCCGACGACCACCCGCTCGTCCGGCACCGGCCGCGGCCCACCCCGCAGCGCCAGGCCGAGCACCGTGCCCGTGCCCGCGACCAGCACGTGGCGGCGGTCGAGCCCGGCGTCGGCGATCCGCTCACGCGCCGCGCGGGCCGCCTCGATGAGGGCGCCGCCCGCGTCCAGCACGCCGTCGCACAACCGCGCCATCGTCTCGTGCGGCAGCTTCAGGTCGTTCTCGATCTTGCTGAGATAACCCTTGCTGTAGTGCACGCGCTTGGCCAGCTGACCTATCGACAGACCCGCGGCGACGCGGGATTCACGCAGTAATTCACCAAATGATCCGCTCACGCGAGCCTCCTGATCCGGCTTGAGGTCGAGTACACCACCGCACTCGTTGCGACGCAATCGCCCGGCCGCCCGGGTAATACCCGCGAACGGCCGGGCGCACATTTGCGGCCTGGTCAGCCGTGCCACGGGTTACCGTCGGGGCCGACGGTGACCGTGGTGGGCGGCGGGCACTCGTCGAACGACGAGGCGGCCGCTCCACTCGTCGAGGCGAGCACGGCGACGACGGCGCACAAACCGGCCAGCGACAAACCGGCCTTGGTCACGAAATTGGACGTGATCTTGGACATGGCAAACCCTCCAGGGGAATCCGGTGAATGAATTGGAGGGCATTTATTCCGACTGTTCCGCCCTCACCAACAATGATTCACCGGCGGACCGGGGACGACCAGGTGTTGCCCGTTTCCCGGCGGTGGGGGCAACGGGCAACGGCGGCACATCCACTCCTCGTCCACTTCCGGTCGACACGCGGTCCCGATGCTGTGCCGACCAGGACAACCGGCCGCCAGGCCGGGGTTGAACAGGGAGGTTCGGTCGTGAGCGAGTACGACGTCGCCGTGTCGTTCGCCGAGGAGCAGCGCTCCGCCGTCGAGGAGGTGGTCGAAGCGTTCAAGCAGCGTGGGCTGACCGTGCTGCACGGGCCCGAGCAGAACCACGAGTGGTGGGCACACAAGGAGGGCGGCGACCTGCCGGACGCGCGGGTGCGGTTCTTCGTCCCGTTCGTGTCGGAGGTGGACGACTTCACCACGGCCGCGCTGCGCGCGGTCAAGGCCGGTGACGAGCACGTGCTGCCGGTGCTGCTCGGCGACGTGGCCGTGCCGCCGGACCTGCTGCACCCGCACGTCGCCTACGTGCGCGGCACGGCGCCCGACCAGCTCACCGAGGCGTTGGTCGCCCGGATCGAGGCCGCGGAGGCGGTCGGGCGTGAGCGCGCGCCGGTCACCGAGGTGGTGACCAGGGTCAAGGCGGTCGTCCCGGTGGCGGAGGAGGCGCCGGCGGAGCCGGTCGTGCCCGTCACGTTCAGCCGCTACACCGAGCAGGACGCGACGCTGCGCTACCTGGGCGCGCAGTTCGCCGCGGCGCTGCCGAGCCTGGAGCGGCGCGGGTTCGTCGGCACCGCGCACGTCGGCGAGACGCGGATCGCCGTGCGGGTCGAGCGCGCGGGCGACACCGTGTACGCGCTGGACGTCCAGCGCGGCGGGATCGGCGGCGACGAGACGGTGAACTTCGTGGTCGGCAAGCCGGACGGCACCCTCACCAACGGCTGGGCGCGCCCGGTCTACGACACCGGCGTGGGCGCGGCCGTCCTCGAAGTGCACGACTTCTCGGTGCTCGGCGGCGGTGGCGCGCCCCGCAGCTACCGCCGGGAGGAGCTGTTCAGCGCGCTCTGGCAGCGGATCGACGCGGTGCTCACCTCGACCGTCGCCTGACCGCCCGGCGCTCGACGAGACGCGCTCCCCACCCACCGCGGGCGGGGAGCGCGTCTCGTCGTGCCGGGGTCAGTCCCGACCGTCACGCGCCCGGTCGAGCACCTCTTCCAACCGCAGCGGGCTCGGCGGGTGGTGGCTCAGGCACAGCGGCGTCCGCATCCGGCGGAAGCCGAAGGTCTCGCCCGTGGCGTAGAACTGGCCCCGTTCCAGCCGCGAGATGTCGACGACCGAACTGCCCTTGGCCCTGGCCATCTCGGTCGCCGCGGCGATCTGCGCCGGGCTCTGCAACCTGCCGAAGAACTGCGTCGTCGCGTTGCCGACCACCTGGTTGTGCACCCCCTTCGGCGCCTGGGTCGCCAGCAGCAGGCCCAACCCGTACTTGCGTGCCTGCGAGGCCAGCAGGATCGTGCTCTGCGTGCTCGCCGTCCACCCGCTCGACGGCGCGATCGTCTGCGCCTCGTCCATCACGAGCAGGCCGCCGAGCGGCCGGTCCACCGCCGGGTTGCGCTTGATCCAGGCGAACACCTCCAGCTGGAGCTGGCTGACGAACCCCTGCCTCTGCTCCTCCGACGGCAACCCGACGAAGCTGATCACCGAGATCCGCGCCCGCTTGCCCGGCGTCGGGGTCAGCAGCACCGCCGGGTCCGTCGCCTCGCCCGCACCGCCGAGCAACGGGTCGTTGACCATCGCGGCCCGCAGCGTCTCCGCCAGGTCCGCCGCCGTCGCGCGGGCGGTGCTGAGCTTGCTCAACCCCTCCGGCAGGTCGTCCAGCACGTCGATGAACGCCGACAGGTCCCGCCCGTCCGTGTGGGCGTAGTGCGTCAACGCCTCTTTCAGCACGGCCCGGCCACGGGCCGCGGACTTCGAGTCGCCACCCGCCTTGGCGTGCGGGACGAGACGGGCCAACGCCGCCTCGACCGAGGCCGCGAACTCGTCGACGTCCCCGCGCACCTCGGCGAAGTCCGGCAACGGGTGGAAGCTCAACGGCCGGCCACCGGCGCGACCGGGCGTCCACAGCACCACCTCGGTGTTCTCGAAGTACTCGGCGGCCCTGCCCGCGTCACCGGGCAACCAGTCGCCGGGCGGCTCCGGCCACGCGTCACCCAACCGTGCCAGGTCGTTGTTCGGGTCCAGCACGATCGCCGACACCCCCCGCAGGGCGCACTCCTCGACGATCCGCCGCAACAACACCGTCTTGCCACTGCCGGACCCCGCGAACACGATGGCGTGCTTGCGCAACGACTCCAGCTCGATCCGGATCTCGCCGTCCATGCCGAGCACGATCTCCGTCGGCGACGGCGGCGTGGCGGGTCCCTGCTCCCCCACCGGCGGCGGCCGCGTCTCCTGGTGCCCTGCCGCCGACCGCTCGGACCCGGACCGATCAGCCCCGGGCAGGACCTCCCGCAGGAACGTCGTCCGACTCGCGGGCTTCCGCGCCACCAGCCACGACAGCAACTGGTGCGTCTGCGAGGACAACATCTCCTTGAGCGCGCTGAACGTCCGCAGGTCGTCGTCGGAGATCTCGACCCACCGCCCACCGGCCTGCTCCAGCTCGGCGACCTCGGCCCTGGTCACCTTGCCGGTCCACCCTCCATTGCTGTTGCGGAGCAGGACCAGGTGCCTGTTCTGGGAACCGAAGCGTGCCGCGTCGCGAACCTTCCGCATGCGGTTCAGCACGGAGTTCCCCTGCGCGCTGGCGATCAGCCGGAAACCCCAGCGCTCGTCAGTGTCCAGGTCCTCGTTCACGGTCCGGAGCAGCCGGGCGTGCACATCGCTCCCGCCCTGGAGCTGTTCTGCCTGCCACGCCAGGTCGTCGTTGCCCACCTCGTTGATCCACGACTTCAACCCCGCCGACAGCAGCGCCGGCATCACCTCGTCCTCGTTGTGCCGTTGCAGCGCGGCGGCTGAGATATCCGCCTTCTCCCGCAACCGCTCGAACTCGGCGTCGAACCCCTGGAAGTAGTCCGGCTCCGGCCCGACCACCTCCACCGGGGGGCGCGGCTCGTCAGGTTTCTCGTCAAAGGACGTCAGCTCGCGGATCTCGCCGTTCAGACAAGCCTCGGCGTGCGTGTGAATGCTCCGGAGCAACTGGCGCGGAGTCCGGAAGACCCAACCTTCGGTAAAGGCGCTGTCCGCCACGGGCCAGCTCGGGTGTGGAGGTGTGATGTCATTGCGGCGGTACACCTCCTCCAGCCACCGCTGGACCAGCGCACGCCCGACCGACGGATCGGTGATGGCGCCCAGGATCGCCGTTTCGGCGAACCGGTCCTTCACAGTGTCGCTGGCGACGTCGTGCAGCTTCTTCCACGTATTGGGCAGGCAGGCGACGATCGACAGGGTCCGGCTGGTCTTCTGCCGCAGCTTCATCAATCCGTCGGCGATGAGCGCGAGTTCCCCTTTCAGCTCCGGGCTCGTCACCTTCGTGTCGGTCTCGTCCTGGTCGATGTTGATCAGAGTGTCCAACTGGTCTACCGCGATCACGCACGGGCCGGTCATGGCCAGGACGCGCGAGATGTCCCGCACCAGCGTCTGTGGCTGCTTCGCCCTGGGCAGGAGACCCCACTCACGGCTCCCCTCGGCCAAGCCGAGGAGGTGGGACATCCCGATGTCCGCATGCTCGGAGGCGTAGAGCGCCAACGCCCGGATCGTGTCACCGCACTCGTAGGCGATCCGGCCATCCACCTCTCGCAGGTGGCTGAGGAAGACGTCCAGGTCATGAGGCGTCAACGGTGTCGCGCCCGTGATCGCCCCCGCCACCGTCCCGGACACGCCCGCCGTCTCGCACAGCTGCCGCAACAGCACCGTGAGCTGCAGTTCACCGTCGTCTGTGCTCCGGCGCAGCTCACTGCGCAACGCCTCGGCAACGTCGTTCCAAAATTCGTGCCCTGTAGTCAGCTCGACGAGGAAGAAGTAGCCGCCTTCGCGCTGCACCATGCGGCGGACCGAGCCGAGCAGGTGTGTCTTGCCGACGCCCTTGCGCCCTTGGAGCACCAGGCCGAGAGGGCTGGCGCCGGTGCTTCTCTTGGCATCCGCAATGCCGGCCCGGATTTGTTCTTCGGCTCTATTGTGCAGGCCGTCGACGTGTGACGGCGAGGTCTCCCAGACGTTGTCGCTCGTCTCGGCGGAGATGAAGCGGAGCGTGGCCAGTGCCTTGCGCTGCTGCTCAGTCATGATTCCTCGATCGCCACCAGGTGGTTGTCCTCGCCGGCCACCCGGACCGCGGCGGCGTGGTCGGCGTCGGTCAACACCTTGCGGTTGGAGTCCGGAGCGAGGTGGACTGTGCCGGTCTTCACCATCTCCAGCAGGACCTCGTCCACCTCGGCCTTGTCCGCGCCGTTGAGCTTGGGGCGCAACTTGGCCAACCGCACCCAGTCCTGCGGCTTGACCGACAGCTCCAGGTAGGCGTCCCTGATCACCGACTCCAGGTCATCACCGGCCCGGAAGATGTCGAGGAGGCCGATACCCTTCCTCCGGAGGAGCGGCAAGATGCTCCGCAACATCGAGAACCCCTCGCGGACCAGAGCACCCGCCCCCGCAGGCGGCTCGAGAACGGGTGCCGCACTCTCGCACCAGCGGATGCCTTCTTCGGTGATCCGGTGCACGTACGGCGTGGTATCCGTGTTGGTCTCGAGAAGGCCTGCTTTGATCAACTTGTTTCGTCCGTTGACCGTGAGCTTGACGTTCGCCTTCGTCAGCTCAGTGTTCAGTACGTCCCGGTTCAGCCGCATGAGCATGAACAACGCGGCTTGTTCTTGATTCCCGTACTTCTCCGGCATGGCGCCGCCTTTCAGTTGATGGACGCGTCGATCCGACGGTCGATCCGGTCGAGGAGGGTCTGGATGTCGGTGAGCAGGACGGGAGAGGTGGCGAACCTGCCGCCGTCCGCGTAGGGCTTGGACAGCACGTCGAGGTCCACCGACAGGTCCTGCAACGCGGCCAGGTCGCCGTTGTCGAGTGCGGCGGACATGCCGCGCACGGTTTGCTCGACCAGCGACAACCGCCCGGTGGTGGGCAACCGGTCCGGCACGGTGCGCAGCGCGGACGCCGCGTTCCGCAGCGCTTCCCCGACGCGATCGACCTCACCGGCCGGCGTGCCGTTGATCATGTCGTAGAGGTTGCGCGCCACACCCGGCCCGAACTTCAGGTGGCGCAGGTTGCGCAGGAAGCCGGGCAGGATCTCAGGGTCGGTGCCGCCGGTCAGCACGCAGAACAGCCGGCGCTGACCGCCGTCCGGGCCGATCGTGTGCCGCAGGAAGCGCTCCACCTCGGTGACCTGCCACCGGCTCAAGCTGCCGTCCACGACCAGGCACAGGTGTTCGGCGAGTTCACTGGTCTTGTCGAGGATCTCCAGGTCACCGGACGACGACCGCTCGACCCGCAAACCGAGGACCCGCAACTCCTTGATCAGCTGGTCCGCGGTGCGCAACGCGGATCGCGGACTGGACACCAGCAGGTCCAGGGCGAAGTCCCGACGGCGGTCACGTGCCGCCGCCACGTAGGCGTCCCGGTTGTCGGCGAGCAGGTCGGTGCGGTCGAACTGCTGCGCGAGCACGGCCGCCACCGTCTCCAGCGCGAACGAGACCTGGCCCGCCGAGGGGACCTTCTCCTGCAACACCGACAACTGCTCGCCGAAGCTCCAGTGGGAGACGTAGGGAACCGTGAAGTGTCGCAGTGCCAGGTCCTCCGGCATACCCTTGACCAGCCAGTTGCCGAACAGCGGCGCGACAACCTCGGCGCACCGGCGTTGCCACCGCTCCGCCTGCTCGTACTCCACCCGGTTGTCCAGCCGCGACAGGATCGGCAGCACGAGGTGTCGCGGCCGGTCGTAGGGCAGGCGGTCCCGGGCGTCGTCGGCGCGGCGCACGACGTCCACGACGTCCTTGAGGTTCTGCTCGTTGGCGGTGAACAGGACGGCCAGCCGGTCGGGCAGCTGCGCCGTGCAGATCCCGGCGATGTCCGAGATACCGGTCCGGCTGTCGATCAGCACGAAGTCGTAGTCCTCGATCCACTGATCCCGGCAGCGCTCCAGGAAGGCGGCGAACCCGCGCCGGTAGAGGTCCTCCCAGTCGATGGCCTGCATCCGCTCCATGTACGAGCCGTCGTCCCGGCCCGCCGCCAACAGCGCGAGGGTGTTGCCCTCGACTTCCAGGCGGACCGCGTGCGGCCGGGGGTTCTCCGCTCCCGCGAGGAAGTCGTGGGCGAGGTCGATCACGCCGCCTTCGGGCTCTTCGGGCATCACCGACTTGAAGTAGTGGTGCAGGCCGGGAGCTTCGAGGTCCCAGTCGAGGGCGAGCACGCGGTAGCCCCAACGGGCCAGCAGCACCGCGACGTTGGCGAGCGTGAAGCTGCGCCCCACACCGCCCTTGTAGGAGTAGAACGTGATGACCGTCCCGGTCCTCATCAGAACCTCGGCATCGGAACCGGCGGAGGGAGCACGGGATTGGGCGGATCCACGTCCGGCCAGTCGGGCCGCCAAGGCGGCACCTGCTTGAGCAGGTCGACCAGGTCGGCCGCGACCCTGTTGACCTCGCGGTGGAAGTAGACGAACTCGCGGGTCTCCTGGTACGGCGGATCCGGGTTGGCGAATTCCTTGAAGTTCTGCCAGGACCGCTCCTTCCCCTCGGGCGGGAAGTTGTCGGAGTCCGAGTAGAGGATGGGGTAGACCAGCCCCATCGGCTGACCTGGATTGGCCATTCCCAGCACTTTTTCCCTTTCCAGCATGCTGTACCACTCGGCCATGCACCACCTCGACTCGAAGTAGTGCGGCGTCAGCAACTGGATCATGATCTTGCTGTGCCGCAGGGCGTGCTGCAGACTGGACGGCCAGTGCACGGCACGTGCCATTTCCCGGTCGACGTACACCTTGGGCGTCGGCGCCAACTGGTCGGCCAAGCACTCCAGGAGCTTCTGGTGAAAGTGGTTCAGCAGCCATTTCTGGACACTGCCGCGACGGGCGTAGCTGATGAAGAAATCGAACTTGTAGCCGGACACGCCGCAGATGATATGCACCGGTTGCGCGCGAAAAACAGACAAAAAAGTGGGCAATCAGGTCCGTACGGGCCAAAAAGTGGACAAACACGGGTCAGTCGCACCGGCGGCCGTGCGCGACACTCTCTCCTGCCCTTGACAGCACTCCGCCCCGCTGGACGGCATCCAGCGGGGCGGAGTGGGCTACGTCAGCACTTGGATTCTTCGAGGAACTCCTCGTGCGTCATGTTCTTCAAGTGGTATCGGACTCTGCCGTCGGCCAGGTCATCGAGGCCGAACCCCGCACCGAACGTCATCCCGCCGTCCGTGATGATCTGGGCGAAGAGCCTTTGGTCAGGACCCGGATCCCGCCACTCCACCACCTCTTTGCCCCCCGACGGAACCTGGCCGACGACATACGTGCGCGCCGTCGAAGGCGACTCGAAGTCGATCCTCCACAGCCGGGGATCATTTTCGCCCACCACCGTGTCGGCGTCCGGCGAGATCACTTCGACCCTGGTCACCGCCTGCATGTCGCATTCGGTGTCAAGGATTTCGATGGCCCCTGACTCGCCGAGTCGAACAGCGAGCGGATCGAAAGGAGTCTGTGGCACGCACGCCACCGAAGCAGCGCCGACTAGAGCGAGGAAAAGCACAGCCGCAAGAAGCCTGGTCAGCACTTGTAACCTCCCTTCTCGGCATCCGCCATCACCTCGAAGACGTTGCAACTGCCCGTGAGCACCGCCGGCAGCTCGGCGGCGACGTAGAGCGCCAGCAGGGATGCCAGGATTCTGGGCGTGCGCAGGCGTGATCGCCCGGCCGCCGTGCGGCTGGTGGACAAGATGATGGAGCCCCCAAGGTGAGCGCATGTCCCCCGACGACACGCCACCGGAATTTGTCAGCTCGCAGCGTGCGGCCCTCACACACATTTCACCTAGAACTCGTGCGGGTGATGAGCGTCATCTTGACCAACCGAGGATCACTCAGCTTCGCCCACGTGGCCCGCGACACCGGCCCGTCCACACCCTCGACTGCCCACGCCGTCACCGCTCCTGATCAGCGCGTTCACCACGGCGACACGACAGGTGGCACCTCAACGGACGACCGCCCGGCTCCACCCCGTCCGCCACGACGCGGACCACCGCTCCCGCCGGCGGGACGCCCGGAACCGCCCGCCGGCGAGCAGGCCGCGACCCCTAAAACCGGCCCTGGACTCCCTGAGGACCGTGACCCGGTGGCGGCAGCGGCGGCCAGAGCGTCAAACGCGATCGGAATAATCCCCAAGCAGCCCTTCGCCGAGCGACTGGACGGACCGTGAGCGAGTACCAGTACTTCGAATTCCTGGCCCTCGACCGGCCACTGGACGACGACGAGCAGGCCGAGGTCCGATCGGCGTCCACCCGGGCGACGATCACCGCCACCAGCTTCGTGAACGAGTACCACTGGGGCGATTTCAAGGGTGATCCCACCGCGTGGGTGGAGCGCTTCTACGACGCGCACCTGTACGTGGCGGACTGGGGCACGCGCCGGCTGATGCTCCGCCTGCCCGCCCACCAGCTCGACCCCGCCGTCGTCGACGACTACCGCGTCGACGACCAGGTGACCGCCTGGACCGCGGGCGATTTCACCGTGCTCGACTTCGGCATCGACGACGAATCCGGTGACGTCGACTTCGACTACGACACCGAGGAGTTGCTGTCGGCGATCGTCGGCGTCCGCACCGAACTCGCCATCGGCGACCGCCGACCGCTGTACCTCGCCTGGCTCGCCGCCTACGGCGTGTGGGAACGCGACGAGGACGCCTTCGACCGCGCTGCCGACGACAACCTCGAACCACCGGTCCCACCCGGACTCACCACGCTCACCCCCGCCCAGCGCGCGTTGTCCGACTTCCTCCGCCTCGACGACGACCTGCTCGCCACCGCCGCCCAACCCACCACCGCCCGCCGAACCGCGGGCGCCCTGCTCGACGCGGCCGCCCGCCGACGAGCCGACCGCTGACGTCAGCCGCCGGGTGTCACGCCGCACGCCGTTCGCGATGCCGACAACGCCCCTGAACGACGACGTGGCCCGCCGGCTGAGCCGACGGGCCACGTGGAGAACCGCGATCAGGCGGGCTGCACGCTGTACGTGCGCGTCACCTCACCCGACTCGACCCCTTCGGGGGTTCGGCTGGACACGGTGAGCTGGAACGACCCGAGAGGCGTGTAGGTGAACGTCGCCTTGCCGTCCGGACCGACCGGCACCACCTGCGTGGTGTTGAACGAGATGCGCCACAGCACCTCGTGCGAACCGGGCACCGCGGGGGTCACCGTGAACTCGACGGGTTGCCCCGGCCGGGCGGTCGACGGGCCGTCGGCCGGGAACTGCGGGCTGGTCACGGTCGGCGGCAGCGCCTCGACCCAGAACGTGAAGGACCTCTCGTCGGTCACGACACCCGCCGCGGTCACGCCGCTGACCCGCACCCAGTGGTAGCCCGGCTTCTTGGGCGTCCACCGGACCGACGCCGTGCCGTCCGCGCCCGCCACGACCTCCTGCTCCGCCTCGCCGCCGAACGCGTACCGGTACGAGACCACCGGCAGCCGCGGCGAGGAGAACGTGAAGGTGCCCGTGACGCCAGGACCGCCGCGCGCCGGGTAGCCGGGGTAGTCGGCGCTCGTCACGGTCGGCTCGGGCGCCTCCGCGATGAACGAGGTTTCGCCCCAGCCGGAACGGACACCCGCCCCGTTGACGCTCGCCACCAGGACGTCCGTGGCGCCCGGCACCATTGGGGTGTGCTCGAACGTCAGCGAACCGTCCGGCGCGGCGGGCACCGACACCTCCGGGTTGTCGCCGATCCGGTACACGTAGGACACCACGCCGGCCCGGTCCGTCGTCACGGTGAAGACCCGCTTCTGACCGACGAGACCGTCCCACACGTCGACGTCCACCCACGGCCACGCCTGGTCGACGTAGAACGACGCGTCGTTGATCCCCGACTTGACGCCCGCGGCGTCGACCGTCCACACCGTGAAGGTGCGGTTGGCCTGCCCCGGCTCGGAGAACACGAGCGTCACGCGGCCCGTGCCGTCCGGTCCGACCGGCACCGTCTGCTCGGCGCCGCCGTCGAGCCGGTAGACGAACGTCGTCGCACCGTCCTGGTTGGCGGTGAGCAGGACGTCCCTCGGCACGCCGAGTTCGAACAGCGGCCTCTCCGCGTACGGGGCGGTGGTCCGCACCCAGTACCGGTAGGTCCGGACCGGCGACCAGTGGCCCGCCCGGTCGATCCCGTAGACCTGGATGGAGACCGACCCGTCGGTGGTGGGCGTGACGGTCACCGTGGCGGAGCCGCCCGGCTGGTCGGCGTCCACCCGGCCACCGACGATCCCGATGCCCGTGTACTCGAACGCCACCACGTCCTGATCGCCGTCCGCGCTGAACGTGAAGTCGCCCGCCAGTCCCTCGCCACCGTCACCGGGCGGGCCGCCGTTCTCCCGGTACACCGTGGAAGTCACCGTGGGCGCCTTCGTCGGCGCCACGAGGTCGGCGGTGAACACGCAGGGCGCGGACCACTCGGAGTTGGCGAAGCCGTCCTCGGTGCGCGCGGCGAAGGCGTAGGTGCCACCATCCTGGATCATCCCCGTCGGGAACGAGCCGGACAGCCTGCCGCCGCCCGCGGACGTCAGGACCTCCACCCGCCGTTCGGGCGCGTCCACCGGCCAGTACGCCAGCCGGCCCTGCAGCCCGTACAGCCCGTCCGCGTCGTTCACCTGCGCCGACACCCTCTGCCAGGCGTCGGCGAGGACCACCGGCTCGCCGGTGCACGCCACGTGGTCCAACCGAAGGCCGGTCGGCGTTCCGGGCGGGGTGTTGAACGTCGTGTCCAGCACCGCGGAACCACTGTGGGTGCGGCCGTAGGCCACGTCGCCTTGG
This sequence comes from Saccharothrix sp. NRRL B-16348, assembly GCF_001280085.1. Classification (GTDB taxonomy): domain Bacteria; phylum Actinomycetota; class Actinomycetes; order Mycobacteriales; family Pseudonocardiaceae; genus Actinosynnema. The sequence goes on from NZ_LGED01000254.1 coordinate 16,340, forward strand.
AGCTCTTCGGAGACGCGGACGGCAACGGTGAGCGAGGAGCGCCCCTCAGCGACGGACCGCTTGACCACGTCGAGGACGTTCCAGCCCAGCCACGGCGTCACGCACTCGTCCGTCACCTCGGGCCCCGCCACCCTGGCCACCTCACGCGGCTGGTCCGCCCACGTGATCGCGCCCGACGGTTCGACGACCCACAGCTCGGTGGCACGCGGCTTGGCGCAGTCGTTCGCGGCCAACTCCGGCGTGCGGATCGACGCCGTGAACACCTGTGTGCCCACGAACCGCGCGAGGTCGAACGTGAAGTAGACCTTGCCGACGTGGTGCTTCCCCACCTCGTCCCGCCACGAACCGATCCGCGCGTCACCACCGACAACGCCCTCGTGCGGCGAGCGCGAGTCGATGCTCACCCACGTCGTCGGGCTCAACGTGGCACGGTTCGGACTCTGCGCCGCAACAGCCGTGCCCGACACCACCGCGAGGCCACCGACCAGTGCCGCGACGAGCACCCCGGCACGCACAACGCGCCCAGGTCTTCCGGACGATCCCATCATCCCCCCTCAGGACACGACGACGGAGCGTTCACCCCCGCCTGTCGCCGGGATAATCCCAGGTGACGCCCATACCTGTCCGAGAATTTCCCAGTCCCGCCACCGACCGCGTAGCGATAGGCCTCTGACCAATCCGGCCTCCGACCCGCGATGAACGCCGCTCAGTCGTCCTCCGTGTCGGTCGCCGGGCTCGACGAGGAGGTGGCAAGGGCCGCAGGACGGCGGAATCGAGTCCGTTCAACGAACGCACGACCCCAACCGTGTCAGAGCTCACCTCCGCGGACCCCGGCCGGGATGACGTGCCCCAACTTGAGCAGGGCCTTGCGGAACTTCAGCTCCTGGTCCGGCCGGACGGCGAGGTGGCGGTCACCGATCGGGCGGCACAGCGCGCGGGTCGCGCGGTCGCGGCTGATCAACGCGGCGAGCGCTGGATCGGCGCACTCGATGACGCGGACGTGGCCGAGATCTGTCAGCTGCGAACTCCGCCGCTCGACGTCCGCGACCAGCGTGCGCAACGCGTCGGGCAGGTCGTGCTCGGTCCGTTCGGCGAGGAAGTCGACGAACTCACCGAGGTCGCGGCCGTTGCCGAGCGCCGTGAGCAGGCCGTCCGCCGACACCATCCAGACGCGGTCGGCGGTCTGCTCCGCGTGGGCGGACAGGACGAGCCGGTCCGCGACGCCGATGTCGCCCATGGCGACGACGTCGAGGTTGGGCAGCACCTTCAGCGGCCGCGTCCCGGCGGCCTTGGACTCAGGCGGTCGGTACGCGTCGGTCAGGCCGAGGGCGTAAGCGCCGAGCGCGGTGAGCCTGATCGCCACGAGTCCGTCGTAGCGGCTCAACGCGTCCAGGTCGTCACCACCCCAGTTGTCGACGTAGTCGTCGCGCGCACCGCGTGGGTCGACGTAGTCGAGGTCGATCAACCCAAGAGTGCCCGCGTACTCGAACAACACGGCCAGGGTGTAGCGACCTTCGAGGATTTCCCAGTCGTGGTGCTCCTCGTAGCCGAGGCTGCCGTATTCAGGGTCGACGAGATACAGCTTCCACAGCGCCATTTCGGTGCGGGCGATGGTGGGACTCATGTTGCCGCGCCGCATGGCGGTGAACAGGAAGTCCACGTCGACCCACTTGCCCGGCGGGCACGTGGCCAGCGCCGCGGCGACCACCTGTCGCCGGGTCTTGGCCGCGGTGAGCACGTTGCGCCCTTGCTGGCCCTTGATCTGCTCCACCCGACTGAACTCGTCGATCACCGCGTGGGTGAGCCAACGCCGCCACAGGTCCCGAATGGCGTCGGCAGTCGGCTTCCCGAGCACCGCACGTCCCTTCGTGGTCAACCGGAGGCGGGTGCCGTCGAGCGAGGCGAGGCCACCGGCCTGGAGCAACAGCGGCCAAGCGAACGCCGCGATGGGCTCTTCTGGATAGAAGTCACCGTGCACCAGGTGTGCGCTGACGGTGCGCACGGTCGCAGCAGACGGACGCCGGGTCTTGTCACTGCACTTCACCTCCCCGGCCGCACACAGTTCGAGCACAGCGCGCAGGTTGGCCAGGGCTTCCTCCTCGGTGAACCGCACCTGTTCCGGCCAAGGGTCCACCGGGTTCACGCCCCCTTCGCCCAGCGGCGGTAGGCGTCCACCCACTGCATGCCTTCCAACAGCGGGGCAGGCAGCGGCAGGTCCAGGACGGGGATGCGCTGCTTCGACTTCCCGCGCACGCAGACAGCCACGATCTGCTCGTCATCGGTCAGGTCCACACTCGTCACAATCACGTCCATGCCCAGCACCACCGTCTGGAACGGCACGACGAGGTACTCCTCGATCATGGAGTGGAAGCCTGTGACACACTCGCTGTCGTCATAGCAGTCGACAGTTGCTTCCGCGATCAGCGCATCCAGCGCCACCCGGTTCGATCGGCTCACGCCGCGAGGTTCCCACATTCGGCAACGGGACTCTTACGAGGAGCGGCAACCGCAAGTTTCTCTCCCGAACCACCCGGTAGGGTCACCCGGCTTGGAGCACAACACCGACAACCTGCTCCAGACTTGCTCCACCCACCGCAGTGTGAGCGACGGCAACAAGTGCCGACCTCAACCCCCGAACACGGTCCCACGCGCGGTGTGGAACTCGACCCGCACCCGCAGCACCGTCGCCAACCGCTCACCCGGCTCGTCGTCGCCCGTTCATCGGGGCTGCCGAGGCATGGGACTCGATGGACACCACGCGGCGGCCGACTGGTTATCGAAGCCTGTCTGGGGCCTGTCACCGGTCGGGCAGAGGCCGCTGGCAATTTCACCGCTTCAACCACTCTTGCACTTGCCCGACCGGTGGAGTACGACCTCGACATGCTGGTCACTCTTCGCTGTGGACCAAGGTCTTCCTACGGCCGAGCAACGCCAGGACCGCCACAGCGGCAACGGTCATCCACGCCTTGCCGATGATCTGCCCGGGCAGGAACTCGAAGGAACCGAAGGCCATCTTGAGGAAGATCAAGCTGTCCGCCAGCAGGCCGACGATGTTTGAGCCGACCACGGCGACGATGAGTCCACGCTTCCGCAGCGGTTCGTACACCGCGAAGTCCAGGAGTTCCGCCACGATGAACGCGGCGGCCGACGCGGTGGCAAGCGCCGGGTCGGCCAGGAGGTAGGACAGGACAGTGCCCACGACGATGGCGCCCAGGACCGCTCGGCGGCCAACGCTCTCACGTGCCAGATCCCGCAGGACCAGAGCCAAACCGGCGAAGTAGACGGCTGCTGGGGCGAGGAAGCCGAACCCGACCGGGACAACGCCGAAGTGGGTCACGACGAGGTTCGCCAAGGGGATGGTGGCGATGTATGCGACGAGCAGAATCACCCCGCTCGGAGTGACCTTCTTCACGGAATCCTTCTTTCGGAGGGGGCTGACCGACTGGCTTCAGGGAGCGGCTTCGCGCTCGGATCGGCCGTGCGGAGTGCTTGAGGGTATGCCGTCACCCCGTGATCAGAGCCACCGCATCGTGGCTGTGGATGCTCTCGAGGTTTCGCACCCTCACCTGGTGGGGCAGCCCTCGGGAGCGGCACGTGAGCGAGATGTCACGCACCATGTCCTCGACGAACACGGGGTGGTCGTAGGCCTGCATCGTGAGCGTGCGTTCATCAACGCGCTTGACCAGCGGAACCACCGGCGCCGACCCGCTGTCGCGGATGATCTTGACCGCGTCCAGCACCGGCAGGGGATACAGGTCATCTCCACTGCCCGTGACCGACAAGGTGACCTTGCTGCGCTGGTTGTGGGCGCCGTAGTCGGAGATGCTCTTCGAGCACGGGCAAAGACTTGTCACCTCGGACGTCACCGCCGTGGTCACGCGGCAGGTGCCGTCCTGCCAGGTGCCGGTCACCTCCACGTCGTGGACGGACACGGACTCCAAGCCGCTCGTCGGCGCGGATGTCACTTCGGAGATCGGCATGCTGAGTACTACCGAAATACCCGGGGCGTCCAGTTCAGCCGCACCGCTTTTCAGCACCTGCGCCATGTCTCGGGGGTCGAACGCTTGCAAGCGTTCGTGCACGAGAGCGACCATCCGACTCATGTGCGTGCCCCGGCGGTCTGCCTGCAGTTGGACGGTGACCGAAACCTCGGCGATGCTCCGCTGGTTCGTGACGCCGTCATCGAACACCACCGGGTACCGCAACCCGGCGATGCCGACCTGATCGACCTCGATGCCCCGAGGGTCCACTTCTGCCTGGATGTCGTGCACGTCACCGTCCTCGATAAGTGCACCCGGAAGTGCAGGTCTCCCGGACCGTTACAGCGGACACCTCGGGCAACCGCGGCACCAGGCGGTCCCAGATCCACACGGCCAGGTTTTCGCTGGTGGGATTCTCCAACCCCTCGACCTCGTTGAGGTAGTGGTGATCGAGTTGCTCCTCGATGGGCTTGAAGGCTGCCTTCACGTCGCCGAAGTCCATGATCCAGCCGGCACGCTGGTCGACGGGTCCCTCCACGTGCACGGTCACGCGGTAGGAGTGGCCGTGGAGGCGGGCGCACTTGTGCCCCTCCGGCACCTCGGGAAGCCGGTGAGCGGCCTCGAAGGTGAACTCTCGAAAGATCTCCATCAGCGGATTCCCAGGTACTTGTGCGTCTGCAGGGACAGCGACCAGCGCGGGTTCTTCATGCAGTACTCCACCGCCGCCTCGGTGTGGCTCTCCCGCTCTTGGTCGTCGAGGGGTTGGAGCCGGAACGAGCGGAAGTCCAGGTGTTCGAACTGCGCGGGATCGCCGCCAGCCTGCGGATAGACCAACTTCAACTCGTCACCCGAGGTCACCACGAGATCGGCCCCGATCTTCGGGCTGACGCAGAGCCAGTCCACTCCCGCAGGCGGTGTGCGGGTGCCGTTCGTCTCCACGGCGACCTCGAAACCCCGGCGGTGCAGGGCATCGACAGCCGCTGCGTCCAACTGCAGCAGTGGTTCTCCGCCCGTGCACACCACGAAGCGATGGTCCCTGGTCTGCGATGGCCATGCCGCTTCGACCGCGTCAGCGAGCTCGTCGGGCGTGGCGAACCGTCCGCCTCCCGTGCCGTCGGTGCCGACGAAATCCGTGTCGCAGAACTTGCAGATCGCCCGGTAGCGATCTTTCTCGAGACCGGTCCAGAGGTTGCACCGGGAGAAGCGGCAGAAGACGGCCGGCCGGCCGGCGTGGCTGCCTTCGCCCTGAAGGGTGTAGAAGATTTCCTTGATGAGGTAGGTCATGCGTCCACGTTTCGGTACGTCACGGGATCGGTGACACCGGCCTCTGAGAAACCCTTGAGCCGCAGCAGGCAAGTGTCACAGCGACCACATGCCCGTGCCTGCTCGTCGGGGTCGTAACAGCTCGAGGTGATCGAGTAGTCGACCCCCAGGCGGAGGCCCTCGCGGATGATGTCCGCCTTGGACATCTCGATGAGCGGTGAGCGGAGGCGAAGCGGGGTCTCCCCTTCGACACCGGCCCGAGTGGCGAGGTTGGCCATCTTCTCGTACGCCGCCATGTACTCCGGCCGGCAGTCGGGGTAACCGCTGTAGTCGACAGCGGTCACGCCGGTGAAGATGTCCGTCGCGCCGACCACCTCGGCGTAGGCGAGCGCGAAAGACAGGAAGATGGTGTTGCGTGCCGGTACGTAGGTCACCGGGATGCTGCTCGCGTCGACCTCTTCGAGGTGGTCGTGCTTGGGCACCGAGATGTCCGACGTGAGCGCTGAACCGCCGAAGGCTCGAAGGTCGATGTCGACGGTCTTGTGCCCGGCCGCCCCGAGCGCCTGAGCAACTCGCCGAGCCGCCTCCAACTCGACGACGTGGCGCTGCCCGTACCGGAAGCTGAGGGCGTACGGGGTGAAACCCTGGTCCTTCGCTATGGCCAGTACCGTCGTCGAGTCGAGACCGCCGCTGAGCAGTACGATCGCCGGTCGTTCCATCGACGTCACCCCTTCAATTGGTGGACAGCGGGTCAAGATCATATCCCGCTAACTAGGATGTAGAGTAAACCGCATCGGAAGCGAGTTAGGGTTCAAGGGAGCCGGCGAGGCGTGAAGAAACTATCCGTGGTAGTGACCTGCACGGACCGTAAGATGCTCGTCCCGCCTCCGGCTCTCCGTGTGGGTTCCCTCCCGACGGGCACGGTGAGCAGCCGACTCGAGACGTGGACGGACCGGGTCCGCGCGGAGAGGGACCGCACCCCTCTGAGCGGCCTGTACAAGGGTGAGCACTGGCTCCAAGCGCACGCCGTGGTCGATGCGGCAACCCGTGCGGGGTTCGAGGCGGAGCTGTGGGTCGTGTCCGCAGGGCTGGGCTTGCAGCCCGCCACCGCCTCGTTCCCGGCGTATGCCGCAACCTTCAGCGCCGGCCATGAAGACAGCGTCGCATCGGCCGGCGTCGACCGGAGGCTGTGGTGGAAGGGCCTCCAGGAGCGCATCGGCACGTCGACCCTTGCCGATCTGGGCTCCCGCAGTTCCGTGCTCCTGGTGCTGTCCGAAGTCTACGGGAGCGTACTGACGGCCGAGTTGGGCGAACTCGGTCAGCTGGGCGGTGACACACTTCTCGTCGGCGGCAGCGAGGACATACCCGGGGTGCAGCGCGTACGAGCCAACGGATCGCTTCGCAAAGCGCTGGGCGGTACCCTCACCGGGCTGAACGCGCGGATGGCCGGTTCCTGGCTGACCCACTGCGAGGACGGTGTGCTGACCTCACCTGCCACGACGGAGTCGTGGACGCGCTGGGTCGAGCACTCGGCGCACCGCGAGACCTACAACCGCACACCGATGACGGACGCGGAGGTCAAAGACTTCATCCGGGCGTCGGCGGCCAAGCACGACGGCATCTCGCGCACGAGGTTGCACCGGTTGCTCAGGGAGAGCGGCAAGGCTTGCGAGCAGAAGAGGTTCGCCAACCTCTACTCCGAGACGATGGGAGAGCGGTGAACCTCAAGCGCAGGGCGTTGAAGGTGCACCAGCACCCTACGATCCCCCTGTACATCTTCACCCTCGCGGCCGAGGAAGTCGCGCTGATCTCCGACGTGGCGCGGATCTCTCGGGATGACGCTGGTCGACTCCTCGGTTATCAGCGCCCTGAGAAGAAGCAGCACGTCAACCAGATCCTTGAGTACCTGGACAGCGACGAGGTGCTGTTCCCCAACGGGTTGATCATGGCTCTGCCCGACTCGGTTCGCTTTCGATCCAGTCCAGGTCCTTCAGCCACCGACGGCCTGGCCACGAGCGGCACACTCGAAATCCCGCTCCCGCAGACCCCGGACGAACCCCGACCGGCGTGGATCGTGGACGGCCAGCAGCGGAGCCTGGCCCTCGCGCGGACCAAGCGGACCCGCCTACCGGTGACGGTCGCCGGGTTCGTCGCCGAGGACATCGCCACCCAACGCGACCAGTTCCTGCGGGTGAACACGGTGTCGCCGCTGCCCGCCAACCTCGTGTCGGAACTTCTGCCCGAGGTGGGCACGGCCCTGCCCGCGAAGCTGTCTGCCCGCAAGTTGCCGTCCGCCCTGGTCACGATGCTCAACCAGGATTCGGACTCGCCCTTCCGGGGGTTGATCAAGCGACCGTCGACCAGCCCGGAACAGCGCGGTACCGCCGTCGTCACCGACAACAGCCTCACCGCTGCGGTCGAGGAGTCCCTCAACTCGTCCGCGGGCATCTTGTTCCTCTACCGCAACCTGTCGAACAGCACCATAGACACGGGTGCGATACGCAAGATCCTGGTCTCCTACTGGACCGCCGTGCAGCACACCTTCCCCGATGCCTGGGGTCTGCCGCCGACCAAGAGCAGACTGATGCACGGTGTCGGGATCAGAGCCATGGGGCGACTCATGGACAAGATCGTCCCGAACGTAGACCTGGGCGCCGCAGATGTCGTCGAGCAGATGAAGAAGGAACTGACCTTGATCGCGGATCACTGTCACTGGACCAAGGGGCGGTGGAGTGAGCTGAACATCGCTTGGAACGAACTCCAGAACACCCCGCGGCACATCAGCGTCCTGTCCAACTTCATCATCCGTGTCTACGTCAAGTCGCGGGTGAACGCGTCGTGAAGTTCTACTTCCCGGACAGTCAGGACCTCGTCAGCCCGACGTACGACTTCATCAACGACGAGTACCTGCCTACCAGGGTCCGCCAGCGCGACGACGTGTACGCGCACGAGGCGGTCACACCGTCCCCCTACGACGGCATCCTCGTCAGCAAGGCGATCGTCGACGGCTCGATGAAGGGGGCAGGCAAGTACCCCGCACCCCAGCGCGCGAGGCTCTACCGCCTAGGAGTGCGCAAGTTCTTCAGGCTGCCGCCTGACACTGCCAGTCTCGGCGACTGCGGCGCCTTCAACTACGCCGAGGAGGAGTACCCGCCCTACTCGGTCGATGAGGTCCTCGACTTCTATGACGAGTGCGGGTTCGACTCGGGCGTCAGCATCGACCACGTCATCTTCGGCTACCTACCGGAAGCAGGCGAAGACGCGGTAGACCCCGCCTGGGCGAAACGGCGGCACATATCCCTGGACCTCGCGGAGAAGTTCCTCGCCGCCGTCCAGAGCAGGGGCAGCCTTGTCGAACCTGTCGGTGCCGCGCAGGGGTGGAGCCCTGCCAGTTACACGGACAGCGTGGCCCGCCTCCAAGAGATGGGGTACCGCAGGATCGCGCTCGGCGGCATGGTGCCGCTGAAGACCCACGAGATTCTGGCGTGCTTGGAGGAGATCTCAACCGTCCTGCAGGCGGAGACGCAGCTGCACCTTCTCGGGATCACCCGTGTGGAGAGCATGGAGCGCTTCGCCGGACTCGGTGTGACCAGTTTCGACAGCACGTCGGCTTTTCGGCAGTCGTTCATGGACGACCGGAACAACTACCACACTGAGGACGGCGCCTACACGGCCGTACGCGTCCCCCAGGTTGACGGCAACCCAGCGCTGAAGCGAGCGATCCTCTCAGGAGCGGTGTCGCAACGTGATGCCATCCTTGCGGAACGGGAGTGCCTGAGCGCCTTGCGCGGATACGACCAGGGCGTTGTAGACCTCGAGCACGTCATGACCGCCCTGGCTGCTTACGAAGCGCTGGTGCTGGGCGACAACCAGACGAAGAAGAAGAGCTACCTGGTCCAGTACCGTAGAACGCTGGAGGCTCGTCCCTGGAAGTACTGCCCATGTGCGTTGTGCGAAAAGCACGGCGTCGAGATAGTGATCTTCCGAGGCACGGAGCGGAACAAGCGGCGTGGGTTCCACAACCTCGCCGTCCTGGAAGCCAAGATGCGCAAGGTCGCCCCGCGACCGGTTCGCGGTGAGACCGCCCCCTCAACTAGGAGAGAAAGTGGCTGACAGGTACACCCTGCGACTCCCGGCCCTCGAGGTCCGGCAGGGGCGTCGACGGATCTACTGCTTCGCCGTCGACGGCAAGAAGTTGCACAGCTTCGCAGCGGTGTCGCGCATCCGCCGTGATGATGACGAGCAACTGCAGGGCTATCAGCGTCCGGAGGTGCTCAGCCACATCCGCGGTATCCGCAAGTACCTCGAGTCGGGCGGGGCGATGCTGCCCAACGCGATCGTCGTCGCCTTCGACGAGCGCGTGCAGTTCACACCCTCCTTGATGATCCCCTCGGACACAGTCGACTACTCGGTTCCGGGGGAACTCGTCATCCCGGTGGACGAGAGCCTGTCCGAGGCCGAGAAGCCCGCGTGGCTGGTCGACGGTCAGCAGCGCAGCGCCGCGATCCGTGATGCCGACGTCGCCGAGTTCCCCGTCGCGGTCGTGGGCTTCATCACCGACTCGGAAGAGGAGCAGCGCTCGCAGTTCATCCTGGTCAACTCCACGAGGGCGTTGCCCAAGGGCCTCATCCACGAGTTGCTTCCCGACACCACCGGTCACCTGCCTGATGCCTACGTGCGCCGTCGCCTGCCGGCGCAACTGATGACGCGCTTGAACGGCAAGCGCGAGAGCCCGTTCTTCCGCATTATTGCGTCACCGACTGCGCCCGACGGCTACATCAAGGACAACAGCGTCCTGAAGATGGTCGAGCACAGCCTTTTCGAGGGAGCGCTTTACCAGTACCGCAACCCCGTCGACGGCACTGGCGACGTGGATCGGATGCTCACCCATCTGATTGGCTTCTGGTCAGTGGTGCGCGACGTTTTTCCCGAGGAGTGGAGCAAGCCGCCGCGCAGTTCACGTTTGACGCACGGCGTCGGCATCCAATCGCTGGGCTTCGTCATGGACACGTTGACAGAGGACGTACCGGCCGAAGGCGTGAAAACAGTAGAACTCAGGGAAACTTTGGAGAGCCTGCGTCCGCACATGGCGTGGACATCCGGAAGTTGGAAGTTCAGCGATGGCGAGCGGCGCTGGAACAACTTGCAAAACACGCCGAACGACGTCCGCCAGTTGACGACGTACCTATTGAAGTTGCTGCGTCGTCGGTAGTGAGCCCGTCTATTCTCATCCGGCGTCGAGGCGGAGTGCAAGGACGACTTAGGTCAGGTCGGTGATGCGAGTGGTAGAGCAATGGAGTCTGCGCAGGCATTGAGAGGGAGATGGCTCGTTCGCCAAGCGCCCGGATGTGTGCGTAAAAGCGGTTGGCCGCCTGCTGGCCAGGCGAAAGGTTATGCCACCTGCTTAGGTAGGGATGCGGACAGAGTCGCTACCGCGTCGGTATGCCTTGCCCGCTGGCGGGTGTGCGAGGACTTGAACACTCATGCCGTGGCGCTTGAATTTTCCGGAGTAGTACGGACCGTCGGCGGCGATCCGGTCGATGGACAGCACGGTGCCATCGAGGATCACGTAGGACTTGCCTACGTCGCCTCGACGAGATCGGCAAGGAGTCAGGTGGCTTCGTGGATGTAGCGGCAGACGGTGGCCAAGCCGGATGCCGAACCCGGCGGCAAGGCGGATGTACGTGTTGCCGCAGCGCAGATGCGCCAGCACCAACCCTTGGCGTCCGGGATCGAGGTGCCTCCACTTGCTGCCAGCACTTGCGACCGACCCGCTCGCCCGCCATGCGCGTCCAGTCCCACGCCTCGGCGAATGCCTCGACCAGGGTCGACTTCCCCGAACCGTTCTCCCCGACCAGGAAGGTGATTGGCCGCTCGAAGACCATGCCTTCATCGGTCATCTGCGCCAGGCACGGCACGGTGAGCGGCCGCGGTCGTGAATCCGGAAGGCCGGAGGGCAGTAGGTCGTCGGGAATGTACGCGCGGCGGGCAAGCATGGGCTGTCTTGATCAGTACTCGGTCGGGACGCATTTCCCCTTGGGCGTGCAGTTGCCCGCAGGGTTGCACGCCGGGCCACAACTCGGCCCGCACTGCGGGTCGCACATGTTCGGCACACACGGCGACACCGGTCGTTGCGCGAACCGCTCGGCCAACGCAGTCGTCGTCGCCAGCATGGTTGGTCCGTTCAGGATCTCGACAAGCGGAGCAAGCCGCACGTTACCCACCGGCAGCCAACGCGAAAACACGCACGGCCACACCGAGCCGTCCTCGGCAACCGCGACCTTCCTATCACCGCGCTGCCCGCACAGTGCAGACGAGTCGGAGGCCACGGCACGGTCACCGAGGATGTCGGCAGCAGTGCGGCGTTGTAGCCGGCACCGATCTCGAGGACGCGGTGGCCGGGTCGGTCGTCAAACGGAGATGCGACTGGCGGGCCTGCCGCCGGGTTCGCCAGCCTTGATGGTGAGGACCTGTTGGCGTAGTCGTCGGGCACGAACAGGTGACGGGGTACCGTGCGCGCCCAGTGTCGGTGGTGGCAATCATCCGGCTCCTTTCCACACCTACTGCCTCAGCGGCGACAACCGCGCCGACAAGCCTGTCACCGTGGACGGTGACATCGCCCTCGACGATGTCATGACAGAGATTCCGGCGTCATGACAGACATGCCGGCCAACCCACAACCGCACCCGACCGTGGTGTACACGAGGAACTGGCCAACGATCGGACCGGCGTAACGACAACGCGGCTCCATACGCCCGCTGACGGCCGTCTGGAACCGTTCGAGGGTCGGTAACACCGGAGCCGGGCATCGGCAACCGCTACGGCCGTTGAAAAGTCACCGGCAGCACCATCCGGCCGGGTCACCGAGACCTGGAGCACAACGCTGACAACATTTCGTGCGGAGCACGCCCGTGCTCCAGATCGGCGGGCCCGGTCCACAGTGGACGCAAAGCAAGATCGCCCGCCACCTGCATTATCGCAGGTCAGCGGGCGATCCATGTGCTGTATTCGATTGTGGAGCTGAGGGGACTCGAACCCCTGACCCTCACACCGCCAGCATGGTCCCGTGAGTGCCCTGACCAGCACAAACAGAGAACCCGCACGTCAGCCGGTACCGTTCACCGCTGTTCGGAGCTGTCGCGCGTCGTTCAACTCCACCGCCTGCTCCAGATCTGCTCCACATCCGCAGTGTGAATGACGACAGAGGCCGGACTCGAGCATCGAACATGCGTTCCCACGTACGGTGTGGCACTTGGTCCGCAATCGCAGTGCAGACGCCAACCGCCCGGTCAATCGTGCGCCCCGATCGCGCCATGTCGCAGCAGGAGACTCGTCCGGAAACCCAGAGCCGTCGGATCGGCCGGGCGCAGATGGCCTAGAACTCCTATCCCACGTGTCGCCGCTGTCGCCGCGGCACCGGCCCTGCCGGCGAAACAAAAGGAAGCCCGCACGCTCGTCGCACGCCTCCAGCACGGCGACCGCCGTCGGGGCGTTGAACTCAGGGGCGCGCACTGGCGACCAGGCGGAATGGGCGACCGCCCGGGCGAGGCGGTCTCGCGCCTCACGTGCCTCGTCGAGTGGATCACCAGAACCACAGTTGTGCACGAGGACCGGCACTGTCCCCGCGCGTGCGTAGTACGTGTGGCTGCTCTCGATGGAGAGGTCGTAGACAGGCTCAACGTGGGTGTAGCGATCGAGTCAGTGACCTGTGGCGAGGTGCTGCCGATCGACGTAAGTTGTTGACCGGGTTTGAGGTCGCCGATGTTGACGAAGCGGCCTTCGGCAGCAATCCAGACGGGGTGCCAGTAGGTGGCGTCGATGGTGCCGTCTCCAGCGGTGATGGTGAGGCGGGTCATGTCGTCTTCGTCGGCGTGAACGATGGTGGCGACGACGTCGCGGTCGGTGGTCTCGCCGGTGGTGGGATCGGTGGCTTTGACTTTGTCGCCGATCTCGACTTCGGCGATGGGTTTGGTGGAGCCGTCGGCCATCAGGACCAGGGTCGTGGCGGAAGCTGTGCTTCACACAGCTCCGCCGCCCTTCAATGTCAGCTTCTGGAACTGTTCGGTGGCGGCGCGGGAGACGTTGTCGGCGATGGATTGGACACGGCGCAGGACGCCCTTAGCCTTGTCCACGATGCCCGCCAGGCGACTGACCGCCTTCACCGCATTGAAGCCGGTTTCGAGCATCTTGCCGACCTTGCCCCACCGCACGAGGCCGGCGACGAGGCGACCACAAGCCCAGATGTCACCCTTGGAGAAGCAGTCGACGATGTCGTGCCAGCCCGAGATGTCCTTGAGGACCTCCCAGGCGACTTCCTTGATCACTTGTGGACGTCGGCCAGCGCCTTCTGGTAGTCCTCCCAGGAGATGCCCTCCAAGGCCAGGCTGTTCCTCAACGCCCTTTCGTTGTTCCGGTTCGCCTGCTGCCACGCCCGCTCACGATCGTAAAAGGCCTGCCGTTCCCGCTCGTAGCTCTCGCGGTTCTGGTGAACAGCGGGTTGTAGCCGCACAGCACGCCGTCGGAGCCGCAGTCCCTGAGCAGACCGGTCTGGTCGCTGAACGTCACCGGGCTGTTGTTGGCGTAGGCGTGCCATTGAGCTGCTGCGGGTCGTAGTTGTCGATGACCGGGTCGGCGGAGAGGGACCGACTCGAGGACTGGTCGTACAGGCGTGCGCCGACCTGGGTCAGGCCCGACTCGTCGTTGTGGCCGCCGACGAAGCCCAGGCGGTCGGGCCATTCCGGTGGGGCGGTGCCGCGGGTCGCGCCGAAGGATGTTTGACGGCGTTGGGTGACGGTTTGCGCGTGTCGTTGGCAACGGAGAGTTGGTTGGTGCGGTGGTGGTCGGAGGTGAGCCACTTCAGGCCGGAGATGCTGAGCACGACCCGGCCGCGCAGCGCGTCGGGCAGAGGCGGGGTGTGCGGGCAGGTGACCTGTCCGAGCAGCGGCGCGATGCGTCGAGGACACGGGAGACACGGTGGGTTGGGAGACGCCGAACCAGTCCGAACGCTCTAGGCTTCGGAACTGCGGGACCGGAGTAACTAGGCTATAGCAGCCTTAGACAAGGAGGTACCCTATGACGATAGAACAGGTTAAGACTCATGAAATAGGCCATCGACCAGCGGAAGGAAATTCATGAGGTCACATTCGGCGGTCCTTCTAGACTGCGACGGACTTCTTGTCGATAATGTCGAGTTCGAGAAAGCCGTCACGCTATTCCTAGTCGAACACCTGGCTTCGTCCTCGCAAATTTCCGTAAACGAGGCAACGATCGCATGGGAGCAGGAGCTTCTCGATACTAAAGGATCTCCATCTTGGTACGACTATGACTTTCACTGCCAAAGGCTCGGCCTGCCAAAACTTGCTAGAGAAGCACACAGGGCAGCCCGCCATCTCCTCGTTCGCATGCCCGAAGCAGAGAAAACTTACGCCATGCTTCTCGAAACCGGCATAAAATTGGGCGTTGCTACCGACGCCGTTCGTTGGGTCGTTGAATTCAAGCTCGAATCCCTGGACTTCCCTAAGCCAAACTTTATTCTTTCATCCGACTCGATGTCGGCAACCAAAAGTTCACCTCGCTACTGGCAAACGTACAGGGAACAATACCCGACGGATGACGTATGCATATTTGCAGACAATCGCGTCGTAAACCTGGACACTGCAGGATCCGTACTACCAGACGCCGACCTTATCTGCTTCGTTGGCGATGAACACGTTCTACAACTCTCAGGAATCGTCGGACCAAACGAAGTGCAGAATAGAATCTCGGAAACACCCATCGATATCGTTGCTGATCACTACGAGCTAATGGAGCAGATAATCGACTTCCTGGTGCAGGGTAAACAATAACATTGAAGGCGACAGTAACGATCTGCTTCAGTTTACTTACCCGTCACCGACGGTCGGAGGTGCGCACAAGTTATTGAGACGAAAGTGCGAGGCTGCCTTCCTAATGACGGCAAACCCGCTGGTCAGCGGCTTGGGATGCAAGAAAGCTGACACTTTCCACGCAATAACCCTGTGGAGCGCGAGTTGCTGCAATTGCAGGTGGTGACCGTGGTAGAGATGGGAAGGGTGAGGGCTACAGGAAGGCTGCGGAGGTGGTCGGAAACTTCCGAACGTTGAGCCATTTTCATCGTGACGTCGCAGGTCATGACGCAGGCTGAGTGGTGGGTGCGGGGAAGGGCAAGGCTCCCGGTAAGACAGCAGTCGACCAAGATCCGATGCCCTAACCGGGAGCCTCGCTGTGCTGTCTTAGTGGCCGTTTCCGAGCTTGGGCTGGTGGATGGCCTTTGGTGCGGACACAAGGAACTCCTGGTAGATCGGACGTTGTCGAAGCGCCGCTCTGCCAGGAGTTCCGTTGTTATCGTGCCCGATCCCCGCGGGCGGTTCCACCGGGGGTGCCCCGTGCTGCCGCTTGGCTGCCTAACACCAGCCCACCCGACGGGCGGCCCGGTATCCCACCGACGTCACCGATGCGCAGTGGGCCGAGCTGGACCCACTGCTGCCCGATCCCGCGTGCTTGGCCGGTCGGGCGGCCGGTGGGAGAAGCACTGCCGCCGCGTGATCGTGGACGCGAACCTGTACGTGGTCGACAACGGCATCAAGTGGCGGGCGCTGCCGGCGGACTTCCCGCCCTGGCCCACGGTGTACAAACGCTTCGCCGCCTGGGAGAAGGTCGGCGCGTCGCAACGACTGCTCGACGCGCTGCGCGACCGGGTCCGCCTGGCCAAGGGCCGGGTGGCGGCACCGTCGGCGGCGGTGATGGACTCCCAGTCGGTGCGCGCGGCAGCCACCGTCGATCGGGCCATCCGCGGCTGGGACGGCGGGAAGAAGGTCCAAGGCCGCAAGCGGCATATCGTCGTGGACACCATGGGGTTGCTGGTGGCCGTGTTGGTCACGCCCGCCTCGACGCAGGACCGGGTCGCCGCCCGCAGCCTGCTGCGGCACCTGCGCGACACCGCCGGGAAACGGGCCACGCTGGTGTGGGCCGACGGCGGCTACACCGGCACCCTGCTCGACTGGGCCCGCATGACCCTCGACCTGCTGGTGGAGATCGTCCAACGTCCGCAGGTGCCGTACTTCACCATGCTGCCTAGAATATGGGTGGTCGAACGCACTCTGGCCTGGATCACCGGACACCGCCGCTGCGTCCGCGACTACGAACGCCTACGCCACCACCACGAGGCCATGGTCCGCTGGTCCATGATCCGCATCACCACCCGCCGACTCACCCAACGCCGGTAGCTCGGAAACGGCTACTTACCTTGCCGCGATTCCGCTGTCCAACTACACCTTCGTGCGCCTGGGCGACCTGATCCGCGCAGAGCGGGCGCGGCGGCGGCGCCTGGAGCCCGGTCGTCAGGCGTTGCTCGTGCTAGCCCACCTGCGCAACGGCGACATCCACGCCCGCCTCGCCGTCGGGTTCGGTATCTCCCGCAACACCGCCTGGCGCTACGTCCGGGAAGTGGTGGACTTGCTCGCCACACTGGTCGACGACCTCGGCGCCGCCGGTGAACGCGCCCGCCCGACTGGCCTACGCGATCCTGGACGGCACGCTGGTTCCCATCGACCGCGTCGCGAGCCAGAAACCCTACTACTCGAGTAAACCCGAGGCCACGGGGTCAATGTCGGCTGCAGTCGGCGAGGATATGGGTATGGGCCGTGCAAGTCCTTGCTGACCTGGCCCTGCGGACAGGTGGCCTGTCGGCGGTCGAAGTCGATGTGAAAGTTGTCGTGGATGAAGCCCTCGCCCCGCCGGTGCTGATGGCTGGGCCTTGTCGATACAGACTCTGAATGGCCAGGATTGATGGCGTTGCTCATGGCCTGCCCTCGATGATCATGTCCGGCATTGGGTATCCGGGGGGTCATGAGGTATGCGGATGGTGGCGGTCTGTTCGAGCGGGGCAGGGCCACAAGCGAGCAGGTCCGGTTGAAGGCGGCGCAGTGGTTCGCCCAGGACGTGGCCGTGGCGGAGATCGCCCGTCGGCTGCGGGTGTCGACCAACGCGGTCTACGCCTGGCGGCGTCGATGGCGCACCGAGGGCGAGGCCGGATTGGCGTCGAAGGGCCCGGGCGGGTCGTCGTGCCGACTCGACCAGCGACGGTTGGACCGGCTCGCCGAAGCCTTAGAGCGCGGTCCCGCCGCACACGGGTTCGGCGACGACCAGCGCTGGACCCTGGCCCGGGTCTCCGACCTGATCGCCAAACTGTTCCATACCCGCTACACACCGCGCGGCGTGTCCTACTTATCGCATTCCATGGGGTTATCTCCGCAGGTGCCGGCGCACCGGGCGGTCGAACGCGACGACGATGCGGTCGTGACGTGGCGTCGGGAGACGTGGCCGGCGGGAAAACGGTAGCGGCGGAGCGGGGGCCTGGCTGTGCTTCGAGGACGAGCCGGGCGGACACTGCGCCCGCCGAAGGCCCGAACCTGGGGCGGCGCGGGCGGACCCCGACCGTGGTGGTGTCGAGCAAGGGCTCGGACCGGGTCTCGATCGCCGGACTGGTCCGCGCGACCATCGTTAGCCTTCCAGAACTACCTCGATAAGCAAGGCATCCAGCGCCCGCGTTCCAGGCGATCCGTCGGCTGACATAACAGCGACGAGACCCCCGACAGCGCCACGCTCATTAGGTTTACGATTATTGAATTTCAGGCCGGAATGATCTCTAGCCGGAATGCTGGCGATCCGCAGTACCAGTTTGATTCACAGCGAGACGTATGCCTCGACGTAAGGACTTCTTCAGCCTCGAAAGGTAATGATGCTCGTACTCGTCACGAAACCGCCGGATTGGTCGCAAAGTGAGAGCTGTACCGATTATGGCAGTAACACCTCCCCCAATCGCCAAAAAACCTGGATCCATAGCCGTTGGTGCAGCAAAAGCGAGCCCAAGTATTGACGTCACAAGTTCACTCTTTTGTTTCCTCCAGACCCTCGGAAGTAGTTTCAATTTAGCATACCCACTCTGCATCTCAAGCTCCCCGGCCAATTGATCGGTTTCGGCGATTAAGGTTTTTTCCATATCTACGCGCAGTTTGTTGTAGTCTTTAACAAATAACTGCCAGTCGCTGTCGGTCTTCAATCGAAGCAATAGATTCCGCACACTCGGCGATTCATCGTTAGCCAACGCCTCGCCAACCGACGGGCCAAATACATGAGATACTACTCGCCAGAATAAATGGGGATCGTACGGATGAATAGTTGGATCATTGGGATCAAGTGTCGGAAGCCCTGCCACCACGTAACCATCGTCTACATTAGCTCGATAGTATAAAACTAGCAGTCGAGAGTAGAATTTACCGTCTTTAGCCAGACCTGGCAAATGTTGTCGACGAAAGAAATCCACTACAGAATCAAGAGATACGAGAGGTGCACCTGAAATAAACCCCCTGAGCGCCCGGATAATCTTCTTGACAGAGACGGGTTGCTGGTACCTCATAACGTGCTGCACTATCTGCTCACGAAGAGACTCTCCGGCAACCGTTGAATTCGAGAGATCACGCAAGAGCAGTTGTCGAAACATCGAATCTCGACTATCCTTAAAACTAACTGCACTGTCTACGAATCTTTCGGACAATTCCGCCGCTTGTGTAGTTAAGTCGATACCCCAACGCCGGTACTGGAGGAGCTCCATATTAGATTCAGAAGTTTTCCCCCTTGCCAATTTCGCTATGCGCTGATTCATATATTCGCTCAGGCTGGGAGAGTCGCCTAGAACTATTTTGGTAAATGGGGGGGCGAGTATGCCAGCAGCTTCCCTGTTGACGATCGAATGAGTTAAAGGCGCTTGCCATACGTAAGCGGGATGCACAAGCAATGAGGGAGCAAGGAGGAAATAGCATCTTATCCGCTGACGAAGCGAATCTCCGTCCAAGCCAGCAACACGCTGGTAGTCGTCATCAAACTCTGCAAGAAAAATCCCTCGCTCACTCATTTTCACCCTTAGAATATGAGCGGAGAACAGGAAGATCGGCTAGCAGTAACCCTGGCTTCACATCAAGCGCTTCCGCTAACGCAACGATATTAATTAGCCCAATATTGCGTTCACCACGTTCGATGGAACTCACATAGGTTCGGTGCAAATCGGCCCGATCGGCAAGGGTTTCCTGCGACAGACCAGACTGTTCCCGAATCTGGCGGACAGTTGCCCCAAATGCTTGCAGAATCGGAGAGCGCTGCTCGATGGGTCCCACGACCCTAGCTTGGTGTTACGATGCCTAAGAGTCGACAGACTATGAGTCTCACCGCGAGCGCTGCGCCGAGGCCGGGATCGGCGAGGGGGTCGGGTTCGCGACCAAGCCCGTCCTGGCCGCGCGGATGCTGCAACGGTTGCTCGACGCGGGTGTCACGGTGCCGTGGTTCACCGCGGACGAGGCCTACGGCGACAACCCGGGACTGCGGACCTGGCTTGAGGAGCACGGCCTGGACTACGTCATGGCCGTCTCGTGCGACGACCGGTTCACCACCCCGCACGGACCCGTCCGGGCCGACGAACTGACCGGGAGCGCCCCGCGCAAAGGCTGGCAACGACTCTCGGCCGGGGCCGGCAGTAAAGGGCCGCCTCTACAACTGGCTGCTGCTCGACCCCGGTGCCGACACCCACACGTTGTTGGTGCGCCGCTCGATTGGCAAACCCACCGAACTGGCCTACTACGTCTGCCACACCCGCCGACCCGTGCCGTTGGCCGAACTCGTCCGCGTCGCCGGAAGCCGTTGGGGCGTCGAGGAAACCTTCCAGTTCGCCAAGAACGAAACCGGCCTGGACCACTACCAGGTCCGCAAATACGACGCCTGGTACCGCCACATCACCCTGTCCATGCTCGCCGCCGCGTTCCTCGCCGTCACCGCCCACACCGAACGGACCCACGACGCAAAGGGGGCTCCACCGGAGGCCATGAGAATCTGATCCCGTTGTCGTGCAACGAGATCAGACGCCTATGGGCCAGCCTGACCCGACCGCACACACATCGACCACTGGTCGGACTGGCGACGACTCCACCAAACCCGCGCCCGACACAGCCACTACCAGCGACAACACCTCAAGTATCCAGATTGCGGCTGTAGTACTAATACTCCAGCCGCAGTTCGTGATCATGTTCTGGTAGCTTGTCGATCTTGTGTTGGTCGATGAGGATGTCCAGGCGTGGATGACCGGCTTGGACGAGTTGT
>NZ_LGED01000255.1 GCF_001280085.1 Saccharothrix sp. NRRL B-16348
CCACTCCCAGTCGGTGAACTCCTTGAACGGCTTCCGCTCGAGGTCGGAAGCCAGGAAATCCTCCACCGCGGCGATCAACGCGGGGTTGCGCTTCAGCGGTTCCTCCTTCTCCCCGCTGCACGCGACGCACAACGACGCCATTAGCGCCAGCAGCATGGTCAATCGCAGTGTGAGCCTCACGCGTCCCTCTCCTCATCGGACAACCCAGTAGCCACCATCGGACAACGCGCACGGCAACGACTCGGGCGGACCACCCGGCAGGTCATACCCAGGCTCCTTGCTCTCGTCGCAAGTCTCAGCAGGCCGGAACGGTACATCGTCGCTGTGTTCCAACTCGAATTTGTCGCCGATCCCCACCCGCATCCCTGAACTCACGGCCTGGTAGACCGCGTCGGCGAGATGGTCGGCGTCCATGTAGGTGGCGATGACGCGCCCCATCCGGTCGCTGTACAGCTCCATGGCCTCCTGGAGCGGCGTACCGCTGGACTTCATCTCATGGGCAGTCGTGAAGTCGAAGGAGAACTCCCAGCCGAACCGCCGGGCGATCAACGCGATCCAGTAAGCATGGCGGAACACGTCCAGCTGCCCCGACCGAGGAGCGCCCATCCCGACCGTCGGCGCCGTACCTGATCAGAACCGCTTCCTTCGTGATGTCGCCGACGCGGTCGATGAGGTGTTCCGCGAGTTGGACGGGAATCTTGAGTGACTCCGTGTCCCACCCGGTGGCTTGAGTAGGCATTCCAGTCAAGCGCCGCCTGCGGCCAAGTCGAGCGACGTCGATAGGACCAGCCGCTTCCCTATCCTGCAGAATCCGCAGCCGGTCACGCAACAGGACTGCCGACACTTGATACCGGCACACCAGGACCAATATGTTCACTAGCGGTATTTGACTCACGATGTCGAACTTTCGGACCAAGGCAACAGCCGCGAGTCGATGACCGTCAGGACAACAGCATCCCTGGCGACGACAAATTCGCGACGGAAAGGCCAGCCTACTTCGCCGGCCTCTCGCCCCAGCAGGAAGCGGAGGAAGCTCAGAACTCCAGATGCAACAATGTACGCCGGAGTACCGACACTTTCCATCGAGTCGATGAAGAATACTGCGTCGGCATCGATGCACTACCGACCGACGTCGAGCACATAGGTATTTCCATGACCATCTCCGGCGATTAGACAATTACACTGCACGAGCCAGTATTGTAGTTCACGTGGCAGGTCGAAGCCCAGGGAATCACGCAGCGCGATGAGTTGCGCCACGCCGGCACCCACCGGTCCGCCCTGCTCCGGAGGTTTCCACACTTGGTTCAGCAGGGTCAGAATTTCGGCCATAATCGAGTCCTGGCCACTCATTACGGAAACACCATGTTGACACCATACCGCTTGCCCGCCGCAAGCGCCTGACCGAGAATTTCAGCCGGCCGGGGCATCCGACCGCCCAGACCGACCTTCCACACCCGCCATGACTCCATCACAATCCCACAGGCCTGTTGCTTCATATCGACCACGTTAGCAATGCGGTTGGGATTGCCCGGAAAGAGATGTGCCCACTCCACGGAACCCTGTGGTGCACCTCGAGTTTGTCCCAGATGGCGCGTCGGCCGCTGACGTTC
Organism: Saccharothrix sp. NRRL B-16348; assembly: GCF_001280085.1. Taxonomy (GTDB): domain Bacteria; phylum Actinomycetota; class Actinomycetes; order Mycobacteriales; family Pseudonocardiaceae; genus Actinosynnema. The sequence continues at coordinate 1,611 of NZ_LGED01000255.1, forward strand.
TGCCAGATGTCGCGCGCTTCGGCGCGCAGTGCGTTCTTGACCTCCGCGGTGAGAGGAGTGGAAGCCATTCGGCCGACCCGGGGCGGGGTGTGACGGACGACGCCCGCGACCGCTGATACCACCTCGCCGCGCACATTGGGATCCCACAGCATCCACTCGACTCACCAACACCCGGCAACGACTTCTCATCGCCAGAGCCGGTCGTTCACGGCGCTTGCCGGCCGAGTGCTTCGCCGGTTCAGCCGATCGGCTTGAGGACGGTCAGCGGGACGTCGAACACGAAGGGTTCGCCGTGACGGTCGCTCAACCATCCTGTGCTGACCGTGGCGATGTCGTGGTGGACGTCGTCGATCGTGCAGGCGACGACGACAGGTCGCGGGTAGGTCGCATCCGGGGTCAGGTCTGAGCCGTCATCGAAGTAGGAGACCTTGCCGACCAACTGGTACGGCCTTCCTCGGACATCGGTCAACTCCACCAGGATCAAGCCCGGCTGCGGTTCGTCGGTGAGCCAGCAGACGGCGGTGGCAGGGAGATGGCAGTCGTCGCCCTTGGCCGGCACCGGTTGCATGAGGATCACGTTACCGTTGGGGACCACAACGCGTATGTACGTCGGCAGAAGCGAGCGTTGTCCGTGTGCGGCTTGCGCGGCTGGCGGCGAGGCCTGCCGACACGTCCCCTGGCCGGGGCCGGTCAGATCCCCCCTTCGACCACGCGGATGTGCATGCTCCGAAGCCGATCAAACGCCGTTGGACGCCGCTTCCGGGCCGGTATTGGCCGCGGCAACAGCAGCCATGCGACGCAGTTCCGCCGCGACGTCCAGCATCGCTCGCCGAGCGTGTCTGTCGCAGGCCAGGAACGAAGCGAACCCGTGCACCAACCCCTCGCGGTGCAGGTGGGTCACCTGCACCGCGACGGCCCTCAGCTGGTCCGCGTACTCGATCCCCTCGTCCCGGAACGGGTCGAAACCCGCCGTGACCACGCAGGTCGGCGGCAGCCCGCGGCAATCGGGAGCGCGCAACGGCGAGGCGTACGGCTCGAACAGCCGCACGTGGTCCGGTGAGTAGCAGGACCGATACCAGTCGACCATGTCGCTGTCGAAGAAGTAACCGCGCCCGAAGAGCTGCCGTGACCGGTGTTCACTCATCCCGTCGACGGCCGGGTAGAGCATCAGGTTGAAGGCCGGCTTCGTCACCGCGTCGTCGACACACCGCTGCGCCACGGCGGCAGAGAGCGCTCCGCCCGCGCTGTCGCCACCGACCCCGACCGCATCGCCGGCGCACCGGGCGGGCTGTACACCCGCGCCGGGACCGGGCCGTGCGCGCCGGCCACGACGGTATCGTGCACCTGCACGTCACGCCCGACACCGGCGAGCAGCACCGACGACACGATGTCGAAATCCCTGCGGACCACCACCAGGTCGGGCACCGCCTGGGGGTCGGCCCTCGGCACGAACCGCTCCAGCGTGATCAGCAACTGGGCCGTCGGGCTCATCTGTGCCCCCTCGACCTCGACGGGCGCGCCGACGATCGCGCGAATCACCCAGTCGGGCATGCGCAACGCGGCCACTACCGCGCGGGTGGCCATGCGGAGGGCCAAACTCACCGATGACTTCCTTCAGCATCACTGGGAACGCTCAGCCCAGAAGTTGAACACGGGCAGCCAGGCCGACGCGACGCGACGTGCGGCAGCACTCTGGTGTGGAACGCGTCGACGTCCTCGTCGCAGGGCATTCAGACCTTGTCAGCGCGGCCCCAGCCGCCGTCATAAGCCCGGCACCCGGTCACCGGTCACGGAGCCAAGTGTGTCCTATCTGGACCTACAGTCAAGCTCCACATTCCATTTGGCGTTGTTGTGCGTCAACAGGCGACGAACGTTGAAGACCGGGATCTCAAGCAGGCCGACGAGAACCTGAAAGCGCCCGAGGATCTCGTCCAGGGCTCGACGGGGCGAACGCCGTGGTCACCATCGCCGCCACCGGGGCCGTGGCCCTCGACCACGGCCCCGGTGATGCACTGCTAAATGGCTGTCTCGTTCAACGGCATCAGGAGACGGTGAACATCTGGTGGTCGGCGCCGTCGAACGGGCGTTGCTCCAACTGGTCGCCCTGGGCGTTGCCCGCGGTGAGGTAGAGGCCGCTGTGGCGGTTGAGGAGCCGGATGCGGCCGTTGCCCGCGTCTTCCGCCAGCCATTCGTCGTTGGTGGTCGCGTTGGCTTCGTACGGGTACTGGATGGCCTTCGCGCCCGCGTCGCGGGATCCCCACCGGATGACGACGTCCTTGCCGCTCGCCTGGTTGACGATCCGCGTGTAGCCGTCGCCGAGGGGCACGAACGCGAAGCGCTGGTTGGTGCCGCCGGTGCTGGGCCAGCGGATGATCTCGGCGTCGTCCGAGAGGCTTCGGCCCTTCACGTCGAGCACGTGGCTGCTGCCGGCGACGGTCACCGTGCGGTTCCCGGTCGGGACGACCGGGACCCTGGTCAGCCTCACCACGTGACCGCCGTTGGCGACCACCGGGATGCTCAGCGTGTCACCGGCCTGGATGACCTTGCCGGTGCGGGTCAGGCCGTCGGAGCCGTCGGTGGTGATCTCCGCGTGCCAGGTGCCCGAGCCGAGGAACGCGGTCGGGTAGCCGATGGTGGTGGCGCCGCCGCGCCTGAGCGCGCCGACGAACCACCGGTCGCCGTTGCGGCGCGCGATGACCCCTCCGGTGAGCGGGTCGCCCGAGACGTGCTTCGTCTCGTCCCACACGGTCGGCAGCATGCGCATCCACCGCTGCGCCTCGGGCCGCGCCTGGTAGTCCGGGATGCGGCTGCCCGGCAGCATGATGCCGCTTTCCAGGAGTACGCCGAGGGCGAGTTCGGCGGCGTCGCTGTTCGGGTTGCGCTGCTGGAAGCTCATCGGCGAGTAGTCGGCCGGGCCCAGTGCGCCGCGGGTGAACGGGAGCGCGGCCACGTGCCCGATGTCCCGGCCGCCGGGGTACTCCTCGCCCCGGACGGCCTCGTTGGTCAGCACGTGCGGCCAGGTGCGGTGGACACCGACGGACAGGCGCGAGCCGTGCAGGTCGACCATCAGCCTGTACCGGGCGGTGTCGGCCAGGGCCGCGTCGTACCACTGCTGACGGGCCCGGGTCTCGGAACCCATGAAGTCCATCTTGACGCCGACGGCGCCCCACCCGGTGATCTTGGTGAACTCCGCGTCCCGCTCGGCGGCGGTGTCCAGGTCCTGCCAGTGGTACCAGAGCATGATCCGCACGCCGCGATCCCGGGCGTAGGTCACGAGCTCGGGGATGATCGCCTGGTTGGCCTTCCACCCGTCGTCCACGAGCAGGTAGGGCCAGCCCTGCGAGGAGGCGTAGTCGGCCCACTGCTTGAGCTTGGTCAGGTCGCGCTGGGTGTCGTGCATGCCGTCCAGCCACGGCCACGCGGCGACACCCGGCTTGATCCACGAGGTGTCGGAGATCTTCGACGGGGGCGCGACGTCGTCGACCAGCGTGGACTCCACGATCGTCGCCGTGCTGCCGATGACGGCGGTGCGCCACGCCGTGGTGAACGCGCCGGATCGCACGATCTGGGCGTCGGCCAGCGCGACGGTGAACCGGCCGGTGCCCTGGGTGTGGGTGAACCAGCCACCCGAATAGCCGCCGTCGACGCCGGACTCGGCGAGCAGCACCCGCGCGCCGTTGGTCTGCTGGGCGAACATGCCCATGTCGTAGGAGCCCGTCGGGACGTCGGCGACCGCGGAGGTCACATAGCCCCTCTCGTGATCGGCGCTGAACACCTGCCGGGACAGCTGGGCGTCGGTCGGCAGTTCGAACGACGTCGCCTCTCTCAGCACCGTCGCACCCGACGGCAGTTCGTAGCGCAGCGCCATGCCATCCGCGGACGTGCGGACGTGCACGGTCATCCGCGCGGAGCCCTTCGCGAACACCAGTCTCGTCTCGGTCGCGGACCGCGTCCGGACCCGGGACTTGCCCGCCGTGACCTCGTAGGTGTACGAGACGGGGGCATCCGTGCGACCGACGAACTCCAGTCCGGTGGTGAAGTCGACCTGGCTGGTGACCAGCCCGATCGGGGCGGGTGTCAGGGCTTGGCGGCAGTTCCAGGTCGCGCCGAGCGAGAGGGCGCCGTTCGCGTCCATCGCCACGGTGGCGCGCACGCCGTCACAGCCGGTCTGGGCAACACCGGGCTGGACCGAGGTCCAGCTCCCCGGCGCGGCGGCGGATGCGGGCACCGCAGTGACCGAGCCCATGCCGGCGAGCACGGCGACGGCCGTGCCGGCGACTCGAATCCCGCTTAATCGGAGGAGTTTCATGTGTCCTTCCGGGTGGTTGCAGGAGAGGTTGTGCACAACTGGGTGAAGGCCGATCGACAACGGACCGGTCCGTCAGGATCGGATCAGCTGCCAGTGCTGGTGGCCGGCGCCGTTGTGGTCCCACTGGTCCAGGACCGTGCCGTCCGCGGTGGACCCGCCGGGCACCTCGAGCACCCGCTGGCTGAGCCGGTTGGTGAGGGTGAAGTAGCCGCCACCGACCGGTGTGACGGCCCAGTGCTGCTGGTGGACGTTCGCGTCGCCCCAGATGTTCATGGTGCCGCCGTTGACCCGGGACAGGCCACCGACCTCCAGCAGCTTGCCGCTGTTCTGGTCGCGGATCTTGAAGTACCCGTCGCCGGTGGAGATGAAGGTCCACTTCTGGCACGCGTGGTTCAGCCACGGCCACTGCTGCACCGGGGTGTTGTTCGCCGTGCCGAAGTCCCGCACGTCGAGCACCTTGCCGCTGGTGCGGGACTGGATGCGGTAGACCGTGTTGGCCGGCGGGAAGCGCGAGACCAGTTGCGGGCGAACGCTCCGGCCCCCGACGTGCACTCCGTTGACGTTGACGTAGCCGCCGGTGGCGGCCGTGACGGTGATGCGCACGAAGCCCACGTCCCGGTTGGTCCACTCGGCGAGCTTGAGCCGCGGGTTCGCGGCCCAGTTCACGGTGGCCACCGTGGTGAAGGCGACGCCGTCGGTGCTGGTGGCGATGGTGGCCGCGGTGATGTCGCCGTCGGTGGCGTTGGTGCGGTTCCACTGCTTGGGCAGGTATTCGAGCGTGGAGACGTTGCTCCACACCCCGCCGAGGTCGATCGTGATCGTCTGCGGCAGCGTGCGCGCCCCGCCCCAGGTCGACCAGCAGGTCTCGACGTCGCGGTCGCTGCGGTTGTCGATCGCGTGGTAGGCGAACTCGCCGGGGTTGTAGGACGACGCGTAGGCCGCCACCGCGTTGACCGGCCACTCGACCCGCAGCGGCTGGGCCGGCAGCGGCGGACGCGAGGTGTTCGGGCTCCAGGCCGCGCCGACCTCCGCGAGCCGGTTGACGATGTTGGTGTCGAGCCTGCCGTCGCGGTTGGGCGGGCAGTTCAACAGGTACGAGGTGTACTTGGGCTCCAGGTCCCCGAGGTCGGCCAGGATGGCGTCACGGCTGCGCGGCGCCTCGGTGGCCGTGTGCGGGTGCCAGAACCAGCCGCGACTGATCGTCTCGCCCTGCATGCCCGCGAACGTGTTCCCCTCCGGGGCCCGGATGCCCAGCGGGGCCTCGAAGTAGATCGCGTCGCCCAGCCAGGGCTGCGCCAGGCCGCCGTGGTCGACCATCACGCAGTCCGGTTGCAGCGACTTCACCAGGTTGCGGACCTCCTGGTAGGAAATCTGCTGCTGGCCCATCTGCCAGGCGTAGCCGTCGGTGACGAACAGGTCGATCGTGCCGTAGTTCGTCAGCAGCTCGCGGATCTGGCCCAGCACCACGGTCATGTCGCGCGGCTCGATGGACTGGTTCGGGTCGCCGACGTGACCGCCGTACGCCTCGATCGTGTGCGTGCGGTCCCAGATCGAGTAGTACAGCCCGACCCGCAGACCCCGGGCGCGGAACGCGTCGACGTACTGGCGCACGACATCCTGCTTGTAGCCCGAGTAAGCCACGTTCTGGGTGCCGAACGCCGTGGGCCACAGGGAGAAGCCGTCGTGGTGCTTGGTGGTGAGCACGCCGTAGCTCATCTTCGCGGCGGCAGCGGCTGCCGCCCACTGCGCGCAGTCCACCGAGGGCGGCGCGAACCTCGACGGGCTCTGCCCGCCCGCCGCCCACTCCTCGTCGGTGAACGTGCCGAGGTTGAAGTGGTTGAACATGCCGAACCGGAGGTCGACCAGGCTCGACAGGTCGGTCTGGGTGTCCGCCGCGAAAGCCAGCGGCGAACGCCCCATCAGCCCCGGCACCGCGACCGCGGTCGCCGCGATGCCGGTGGCCGCCAGGAAACCCCGGCGAGATAGTCCTGATGTCGTCATCGACACTCCCGTCCCGACGCCGCCACAGTGCGACATCGTCCAGTCGACGCCAAGCGTTGTCGCCGGCATCGCGCCTGATTCGATCCTGTTCGGACAGTTCCGATCGCCCATGCTCTCCCGGCTGTGCAGCCGGTCAGCCGGTCAGGCGGAAGGTGGCGTCGTTGCGGGCCGTCGTGGTGGTGATCGGGTCGAGCTTCAACTGGTAGGCGTAGTGCCGGACCGCGCCGATCCGCGACAGCGTTCGTCGCACGGTGTTCCTCCTCCGGTCAGAGGGTGGGGACGATCGGGGCGATGGTGCCGTCGACGTTGAGCGTCATGCGGTCGACGGTGACCTCGCGGTTGGTGCCGTCCCCACCGGGCACGGCGAACCGGTGGTAGGCGATGTGCCAGGTGTCGGTGCCGGGCGCCTGGACCACCGAGTGGTGGCCGGTGCCCTTGATGCCGAGCTCCAGCCGCTTCTGGAGCACGACACCGCGCTTGGTCCACGGTCCGAGCGGTGACGGGCCGGTGGCGTAGGCGACCTGGTAGTTCTCGTCGCGGGTGTCGTTCTCCGACCACATGAAGTAGTACGTGCCGTTGCGCTTGAACACGAACGAACCCTCGTTGTAGCCGGTCGGCGTGATCGCGCGCACCCGCGCCGGGTCGAACGAGGTCATGTCGCCGTTCAGCGGCACCACGTTGGCGGTGCCCTGGCCCTAGTACAGGTACGACTGGCCGTCATCGTCGGTGAACACCATCGGGTCGATGGCCTGCCCCGGGTACGCGCCCGCCCGGACCAGCGGCTTGCCCAGGGCGTCGTGGAACGGGCCGGTGGGCGAGTCGGACACGGCGACGCCGAGTTGCTTCCTCGTGTCACCGGAGGCCGAGCCGCCGCTGAAGTACAGGTAGTAACGCCCGTTCTTGGCGACGACCGCCGGGGCCCACGCCGAGTTGTCCGCCCACGACACGTCCGGCCCGTGGTCCAGGATCACGCCGTGGTCGGTCCAGTTGACCAGGTCGGTCGAGGAGAACGCCTTGTAGTAAGTACCGGACCAGCTCGCGTAGCCGTCCGTCGTGGGGTACAGGTAGTACCGGCCGTTGAAATTGGTGATGTGCGGATCGGCGAACAGGCCGGGGATGACCGGTCCCTTGGTGGTCTTCGGGGTCCACGGCGCGGTCAGCTTGAACGAGCTGTCGGCGTGGAACCGCGCGGTGTCCTCGTACGTCTCCACCCACAGCTCGAAGTTCTTGTGCCGCAGCCGCCGGTCCGGGAAGTTGAACGACACCAGCGACACCGAGCCCGCCACCGAACCGGCGACGGCGCAGAACGTCGCGTCACCGCGGAACGTCGGCGTGCCCGTGTTGGCCTCCAGGCGCACGCGCCGGTCGTAGTGCCGCAGGAACATCCCGTTGGCCGCCTGGAACGAGTAGCACGACGACGACGCCAACCCGTTGACCACGGTGAACGTGGCGTCCGACTTGGTCAGCGCCGAACTGCCGGACGTCACCGCGTCGAGCCGACCCAGGTAGTCGGCGTGCCGGACGAACCGACCCGGGTAGTTCACCGACTCCAGCGACCGCGCCCCGGTGGGCAACGTGTCCGCGGCCGCCGGGATGACGGGCAGGGCGAGGGTCGAGGCGACGACGAGGGACGAGACGGCGAGAGCGCGTACTCGTCGGTTCATGGAGTGCTCCGATCTGCGGTGAGCGGGGCGGTGGAGCGTGCCGGTGCTTCACCACCGGCTGCGCGGTCATCTGCGGGCGACGGCGTAGCTCGCGTCCGCAGAGGCACAAAAGTGAGCGCTAACATCCTGCGCCGAAAGACGGCCTTCGGAGGGACCGCAGTAAGACCACGATGCGCAGGACCGCCCGCCACGGGCCACAGGCTTGGTCGGGTCGACAACGAAACTCGCTGGCACCATGCCTGCCTACTCCCCTGCGTCCTTGCAGTAGCAGCCTTGGTCGATAGAGGGTCGGTTCGCGGCCATCGCGGACATCCACCACGCGGGATACGACGCGGTAGACGCCCGATTGTTAGCGCTAACGTAGGGCGGGTGGCTATATGGAAACATGGCGGCAACTAGGACGTCAATGGGTGCGCCCGCCGTTACCTGTGGTAACAGGTGAAGCCCAACTACCTCGCGCGCTGTTGATCCGGTCGACGTGGGCGGGCAGCTAGCGGTACGCGTGTGGGAGCCAGAACTCTGCACCTGGTGCCGAGCTGCGGACCCGCCGCCGAAGGAGCCCCGCCACCGGATCGGGTATCGGTTCCAGAGTGGTCACCAGAACTCACGCGAAGATGCTCTGGAACGAGGCCGCAATCACGCAGTGCGGAGTGCGAGGTCATCTTGCGAGGGGCCGGCAGGTGCGCGCGAGTCACGCAACCCCTGATAGGGCATAGTGTCCTGCGGTGTCATCGGCTGATGTCGCCTACCTTGGGGAGAAGGTGGTCAGAAGTGACGCCGCGCTCACGTGTCCGATGGGCCCGGGCCGCCATGTTGATTGCACTGACCGGGGGAACGTTCGCGGTGTCCGCGACACCCTTGGCAGGCGCCCCGGCACCCATCAGCATCCTGAGCGTGTCAGCCGAGAACGTGAAGCCGGGCGACAAGGTTCACGTTCAGTTCCGCGTCACGAACAACGGGAGTGGGGCGGACACGGCCATCGTGGTGGTCGGTGGCGGCCTGCAATGCACCACCGGGTGTCGGGCGGAGCCGAACCTCAAACCCGGCCAGAGCCAGGACTTCCAGGCCACCGTCGTCGCGCCCGAGGTGAACGCGGGCGAGACCCTCGGTGTCAACATCTCGGTCGCCGTGCGGCTCGGCGGGCAGAACAGCTCCGACTACAGGATGGTCTACATCCACGGCGCGGGCGCAACGCAACCCGATGCGGATACGCCGTCGCCCGAGGTGGACAAGCCGTCGCCCGAGGTGGCCGGGGTGTCTGGCTGGGTCCGCGACCCCAGCGGCAAGGCGATCGGCGGCGTGGCTCTGACCGTCCAGGACAGCGCCGGGCACGAGTACCGCACGACCAGCGACCAGAACGGCCGGTTCTCGATCAAGTCAGGTGCTGGCAAGCCGATCGCCGAGGGCCAGATCACGGTCGACGCGGCCCTGGACGGCTATCGCGCCACCCGCGCGACCGCACGGGGCTCCGCAGGTGAAACCGCGAGCGTGGAACTGACCTTGGCCGCCGTAGCCGCCCCGTCCGAGACGCTGCCGTCGCCCACTGCAACGACGGCAGCGGACGAGACTCCCGAGTCGCAGATCAGCGCAGCCGCAGCGCCACTCCCCGCCCTGGAAGCCGGCAGCGACGAGGGCAGCGGTTCGTTGCCGTTCATCCTGGGCGGCCTGCTGGTCGCCGCCGGCCTCGGCGCACTGGCCCTGATCGTGAACCGCCGCCGGAACAGGCCGGACGGGCCGGCTCCGCACGCGGCGACTCAGCTGGCGGTGCCGGCCGGGGCGGACATGAGCGACGCACCGACTGCGGTGCTGTACACGAAACCGACGGCCGACGGGTTCCCCGGCCCGTACAGCGGGCCCACTCAGGGCGGCAACCAGCAGCGCAGCGACGACCCATACGGCGGGCCGGGCTTCTAATACTTCAGCCGTACCTGGGGATCCTGATCGTCATCGCGCCGGAGTGACGGCCTGAGGTGGACCCGCGCGGGTTTCTCTTCAGCCTGACGGTTGTTGGTCGAGCAGCCCGACGGGGTCGGTGCTGTAGGCGACCATCCAGCTGGGGTCGATGCGATACCAGACGTTCTCGTCCCAGAACGGGTCGTCGCTGTCGCCGTCGTAGTGGTTGACGAGGTAGTCGCGGATTGCCGGCCAAGTCGGGTCGCTGCTCGTCCCCTCGGGGTTCAGCGGAACGGCGTGCCCGTGCGTGAAGATGCCGAGCTGCTCGCCGCGCATGAACGTCGCGCTGATGCCGGGCCGCGCCGCGAGATGACGGGCTTTAGCGGCCTGGCGGTGGGTGCCGACGATCCAGCGGCCGTGCAGGAAATGCCCGTCGGCGCCGCTGATGCGTGGCTCACCGCGCCGGGTGACTGTGGCGATGGCCAGGGTGCACATGCCTTGGCAGACTCTGACGACCTGCTCCGCGTCCAAGGTGCTTTCACCTGGCCGGATGATCGATTTGAGGTGGCTGCTGGAGCCGGCCAAAGACGTGTCGAGCAGGACTTGGAGGCTGTGGAGCTCGTCGGGAGTTTCGAACACTCGGCCAGTTAATCAGCTCCCACCGACAGTGTCGGCTCAGTGCGCAATCGCCGACCGGGCGTGGGCGAGTCGGAAGCTGAGGGAGCGCGCGGCGGTGGTGTCGCTGTAGCGCTTGGCGAAGGATGGTCGGGCGCCGGGCGGGCAGTCACGCGTCCTGCGGCCTGCGGAGTGGCTCGCTGTCGAGGCCGGCTGCCAGGGTCGCCGGTGATGCGGTGCGGCGTGGCCAGGTCCAGGCGGAGCGCAGGATGAAGGCCAGGAGCAGCACCTCGAGTCCGATGGAGAGGCCGTAGAAGTACGAGTAGGTCCAAGACTCCCCTACCGCGTTGAACACCGTGACGGGGATGTAGAGCGTTGCGATGACGAGGTTGGTGGTGCGGTTGACACGGGCGGGCAGTGTCGCGGAGAGCAGGATCATGAGGATCGGGATGGCCATGAGCGTGAGCGCGATGGCGACGAAGGTCGGGCCGGCGTCGAACTCGTGGACGATGCCGGCCAGGATGTCGTCGAGGAAGCCGGGCTTGTACAGGGCGAGGTAGTCGACGTAGATGTAGAGGAACATGAAGCTGGCCCATGCTGCTGCGAGCTTGGCCTGCACAGGCATGCGCAGATCTTCCAGCGTGCTCTGGGACGGCGGATTCTCCAGTGGGGTGCGCGTTCTCATCACGATGCTCCTTGGCTTGATCGGGTGGGTGCTTCCACCTTCACGGATGCCGACGGCGGGCACATCAGCCCCGGAGACTGCTTCGACCTGGCCGTTGGCACAGCCGAGCTCTTGTACTTTCGGCGGATACACCGAGCACGCGGGCTGCCTAGGCTGATCGGATGGCCACCAACGCACTCCGCTCGCCGTGGGCCGAACCTCGACCCACGAACGCCCCGGGCCGGAGGCCACGGGACTGGGCCTTGGTCGCCGTACTGATCTGCTGTTCCCTGGTGGAAGTGGTGCTACGCCAGGACCTGGCGCCACGCCCGCTGCTGCTACTCGCCGTGCTCGCGGTCCTCGGCCCGGCGCTGATCCTGGCCTACGCCCTGTTCCGGTGGGGCATCGACCCGGCACCACGCCGTGGTGGCCCGGCCTGGCGGGAGTTACTCACCGCCCCGGCCCAGGGCATCGTCGCGGCGGACTTCCTCCACCGCGACACCGTGCTCGGCAGGCGCCTGTACGCACTGGCGTTCCTCGAACACGGCACCCGTCGCCTGCACATCACCGGCGTCACCACCCACCCGACACAGGCATGGACCACGTAGCAGGCCAGGAACCTCGCCTCCGACCTCGGACACCGGACGGAGTCCCTGCGCTTCCTGCTCCGTGACCGCGACGACAAGTACAGCCAGACGTTCGACGCCATCTTCCAGAGCGGACGACCTGCGCGTGATCAAGAGCGCGCCGCAGGCACCCCGGATGAACGTCCACTGCGAACGGGTCATCGGCACCATCAGACGCGAACTCCTCGACCGCATCCTGATCACCGGCGGATCCCACGCACGACAAGTCCTCAAGAACTACGAAGACCACTACAACCACACCGACCCCACCAGGCCCGCGACCAACTACCACCCGAAGCCCGGCAGCACCCCGCCGCAGTACACGACCTCGACACCCGCAGACCGCGCCGCACCCGCATCCTCGGCGGCCTCATCAACGAGTACAGACAGGTCGCTTGGCCAGCAGTGATGACTTTCGAGCGGCACAGGGTTGGTCCGGCTGGCTGTCGCTTCGGTGTGGCGAACGGGGCAGGCTGTACCGATGGACGTGTCACCGGCGATACCCGGGATCGTGTCGGCGACGCCTCTGGGCGGCAGCGTGGCGGCCGGGCTCGTCATGCCGGCGGTGATAACGGCTCCGTTCACGATGGTGCTGGCGCTTGCCGTGTGGGGATTCTTCGGGGCTACGGCCGTCTGGTACACGGTGCTTGTGCTGGCGGGCATGCTGGTCGTGCTCGGGCTGGTGCTGTCGGTGTTCCTGGTCGTCCACGAGTTCGGCTCGGTCCACTGGGTCGCGCTGCGCCCACGGGAGGCTCCGGAGTTTCTTCTGGTCAAGCGGATTTTCGGGGAAACTCGGGTGCCGATGGGGGAAGTGCGACGGGTCACCGTGCTCCACCGCGTGAAGATGGGAAAACCGAACGGGGTCGACGTCGTCTTCCACACCGCGACCGGGGAGATCAACTGCCCGAGGGTGGACGACACGGCGAACCTCGCAGAGTGGCTTCGGGACGTGCTCGTGGGCGTCGAGGTCGAACGCACGCGGACCGTCGACCGGCTCCATCCGACGAGGGACCAGTGGTGGCCGTATGCCAGGGTCGCCGCCGAGTGGGGTGTGCCGGTCGAGGCCGTGGGCGCGCTCATCGACCATCTCGGCGTCCGCAGTCACTTCCTCATACCCCGTGTCGGGGCCATGCACGGGGTCAACCAGGGCGTGAATCTGTACGACCCGGATGACGTCCGGGAGATCACCGATCAGCTCGCGCAACCGTCGGCGGAACGCAGGGTCGCCGCGTTGATGCTCCAGCGGCTGACCAGCCTGGCGGAGAACGCCGCGGAGGACAAGTCGTCCGAGGTGCTCGGCGAGGTGATGCCGGATGCCGAGCTCGCTCGCCGGTATCGAGCCGCGCTGGCCCTGACCTCGCTCGAGGAACCCGACGCTTACGTGGCTCATGCACAGTATTCGCTCTGCCAGGCTGTGCGCGGGGAGCCACTACCGCCGGAGGGCGCCGAGGTGCCCTCCGATTTCGCAACGGTTCTCGCCGAGACGCTGGCGACAGCGCCCGTCCTGAGGACCACGAGACTTGGCTGAAGCCCCCCGACTCTGACACCCCGATGACAAGCCGTCCGCGGTGAATCGGCACGAACTCCGCCGCGCCAGACCGCGGTGGTGCGGCCCTCGCGCTGCTCCCGGTGCTGCGGCAGCAGATCGGCCCCGATGGCGCGCGTCAGCCCGATCGCAGCCGCCTCCAGCTCCCAGCACTCGGCCGACCCGAAGGTGACAACGAGCGGGACAGGCGGACCCAGGCAGTTGACCGCGCGATCGCCTGCGGCCACCCGAGCCCAGCGTTCAGAGCTCGACCGTCGGTGCGGGTGCGCGTCCCGTGCCGGTGTGGCGGGGTGCGGGCCAGGAGGCGAGGTCCGCCGGGTCGGTCGGGGCGGTGGGGCACAGGACGTAGTGGCGTGGGGTGAGGACCGCCGGGTGGTCGGGAAGTGCGGCCATGCAGCGGGCGTGGGCCTGTTCAGGGGTGCTGACGTGGTCCGTGATGGTCACGTAGGCCACCAAGGGGTGACCGTTGGCTTCGGCGAAGACCCGGGTGACGGCCGGGGCCAGGGCGTCGTCCAAGAGGGACTGGACCTGGCGCAGGTCGACCCGGCACGAGTCGAGCAGCAGCCAGTTCGCCGAGCGCTCGGCTGTCGGCAGCCCGATGAGGTCGTGCATCCGCGCGGTGGTCAGGTCTTCGTGTGCCGCGGCCACCAGGACGCGTTCGAACGCCAGCAGCAGTGACTCCGCTTCCTGACGCGGGACCACGCCGTCGTCCTCGACCCACAGGTCGAGCACCAGCCGCTCGTCGAGTTGGTTGAGGTTGAAGCGGACCGGTTTCGCGTTGCGCTGCACCGGACGCCAGCGCAGCTCGGTGTGGGCGAGTGCGGCCCGGAGTTCGTCGGTGCCGGGCAAGACGCCGGGCGAGGTACCGGGACCGGGCTCGGGGGCGAGGTTGTTGAACAGCGGTTCGTAGCGGAACAGCAGGCCGCGTTCGTGGGCTATCCGCTCGTCCAGCCGGGCTCGTTCGGCCGCGTCGTACCGGGCGTGCCTGCTGGCCTCCAGGACCGTGGTCCACGTGTGCGCGACCAGCGCGTCGAAGTCGCGCCCGGCGACGCCGACGGAGGCGATCGTGCCCTGGGCCAGCGAGCCGACGTAGTCGAGCAGGTGGCGGTCGAAGCGGTTGCCCGACATCAGGGGCAGCACGATCTCCTCGTCGCCGGTGCGGTGGGCCAGCACGGCGCAGATCGCGGCCAGCACGACGCTCTGCCGGCTGGCGCGGGTGCGGGCCGCCACCCGGCGCACCGCCGTGGCGGCGGCCGGTGAGGACAGCTCCACGGCCAGCGGATCGCCGCCGGGGCTGGTGTCGGGCATGTGGTAGAGCAGGCGGGGGATCTTCGAGGTCTGGCGCTGGAGGTAGACCTGCGCCGCCCGCGCCCGGCGCCGCTCGGCGGGGGTCGCCTCCAGTCGCGCCTGGTCCAGTGGCTGGTGGCGGGGTGTGCCGACGTGCCGGCGGGAGGTGTCGCCGACCAGTTCGGCGAACTCTCGCCGCAGGACCTCGATCGCGCCGTGGTCGACCGCCATGTGCGAGAACGCGCCCGCGCACGCGATGACCCTGCCGTCCTCGTCGGGAGAGACCGCGACCACGACCCGCATCGCGGGCCGATCCGGGTCGGGGTTGTCGCGCAGCAGGCGGAGGAGCGTCCCGGCCACCGACGTGCGGTCGCGCGGACCCCACCGGCCCTGACCGAGCACGCAGACCTCGAGCGGGAGCGTGCCGGACGCCGCGACCAACTGCCGCTTCTCCTCGCCGAGGTCGTAGGAGGTGCGCAGCGCCTCGTGCCGCGCGCCCAGCACCGCGATGGTCTCGACCACGTCGTCCACCGAGGCGACGGCCGGCACCGGGAGCTCGACGCAGAGCACCGAGTAGAAGTGGTCGGAGACCTGGCTCAGCCACTGCGCGATGTTGACCTGACCGAGGGTGAGCGGCCCCTCGGCCTCCCGCGAGCCGGTGACGGGTACCTGGATCGTGCGCTGCGGTGTCAGCCGCACCCGCTGCCGGCGGTGCTGCCCCGGGTCCGCCACGACGGTCACGGTTCTCACCCCGCCCGGTCGCGGGAGGCGGCGGCGAGGCGCGTGACCGATCCGACCCGGGAGGACGGGAGGGCGTGATCACCCGAGTGGACGGCGAGGTGGTGCCACGACGCTTCGTCGTGCACCACGAGGTCGGGCGTCGGCGGTGGCATGCGCCCCATCCTCCGTGCCGCCTTGGCCGCAGTCCATAGGGCGCGGCGAACGAGCGCGCCGTCCGGGAGCAACTCCGACCGCGCCCATGGGTACGGTCACCTTGGCGTTCTGGCAGGCGTCGGTGAAGGCCCGGTAGCTGTACTGCCGCACGTGGACGAGGGGCGCTCGCCGGTTCGGGTGATCGGCTGGTGTCCCCGACCTACGGCGCGACTTCGCGGCCGATGCCCTCGGGTGCCTGACCGCGTGACGGGTCGGTACCGCGCCGCGACAACAGGCAGCGTCGTCGTCTCCGGTGGACCGTTCCCAGGGCGGGGAGGCGTGCTCCGCCCCGGGAACGGGAGGTCACCGCTTCCAGAACGGCTTGCGCCGGTGGGGTTCAACCGGCCGGGATTGGTCTGACCGGGGTTCGGCCAGGGCCTCCAGCGTCGCGATCGCGTGCCGCAGGCGGCGGTCGACCTCGGCGGGATCGGCGGTGGGCACGGCGAGTTCCGCGGCCAGTTCCGACAGCGTCCGCAGCGCCTCGGCGGGCGCGCCCGCGGCCCGCCACGACGGGAGGTGCCGGCCGATGGCCTGGTGCAGGCGCTCGAGCAGGGCAGCGGCCGGCTCTCGCGCTTCGCGCAGCCCGGTCAACGCCTCCGCGGCGAACTCCGCCGGCGCGGGGACGGGCGGCGCGGGTGCGGCGGGCTTCGGTGCCGCCAGGTCCGCGCTGCTCGCCACGGCCGCTTCGAGACCGGCACGGGCACGCGTCTTCCGCACGCGAGGTGCGGCCGAGGCCGGTGCGGGGGCGAACGGCATGGCCGCCCTCGGCGCAGCGGCCACCGGCATCCCGGCCGGAGCCGCGCCGTAGCCGCCTCCGCCGGCGAAAGCGGGGACGGAGGACCAGCCGTCGGGCAGTTCGACCGGCTGCGTCACCCGCCGCACCCGACCGCCCTCGTTGACGACCCGTTCATCCACCGCGACGAACGCGGTGAACCGGGACAGCACGCCGTGGTCCAGCGATGTCCTCACGATCTGCCGCTCCAGGGCGTCGAGGTCGCCCGCGCCCACGACGTAGCGGTCCTCCAGGTCGCGCACCCGAGCCCTGGCCCACAGCGCGGCCAGCCCGGCGTTGTCGCTCGCCACCGCCGCCACCCGCTGCCGCCACCCACCCGAGCCGGTGACCTCCACCGCGCCCGACGGCTCGCCCGCGTACCTGCCGGTGACCACGACCGGGACGCCGGGGAACAGGTCGGGCAGCGGCGCGGGGGCCAGCGAGCCCTCCTCCACGGCCAGGCCGTCGGCCCGCACCGCCAGGCCGGTCAGCACGGGCGCGCCGATGCGGTGGTGGATGTCGCGCATGGCCTCGTCCAGCCGGTCCTCCGACTCGACCAGCTCGCAGCGGCCGGTCGAGCCCGCGAGTCGTTGCAGGAACGCCGCGTTGACCGCGCGGTCGATGCCGACGGTGTGCACCCGCACGCCCGCCAGGCTCGTGGCGACCTCGCGCAGCAACCGGTCCTCGTCGCCCACCTGGCCGTCGGTCACCAGCACCAGCACGCGTTCCCGATCGCCCTCCGCGCCGAGCAGCCCGGCCGCGCGCTGGAGGGGGTTCAGCATCTCGGTGCCACCCCGGGCCTCCAGGCCGGCCAGGAACTCCACCGCGCGGTAGCGGTTGCGGTCGGTCGCCGCGACCAGGCCGGCGGGCAGCTCGTCCGGGCTGTCCAGCCGGTCGTCGAACGCCAGCACGGCGAACCGGTCGTCCGCGCGCAGCGAGTCGACCACGCGGCTCGCGGCCCGGCGCGCCGCGACCACCTTCCAACCGTGCATCGAGCCCGACCGGTCCAGCACGAGCACCACGTCCCGGCTCGGCAGCCGTCCGCCGGCGGCCGGGGGCAGCACGGTCAGCGCGAACGTGCCGCCCTCGCCGCCCTCGTCCGGGCGCACGGCCAACGATGTGCGGACCACGTCGGCGTCGGCGAAGCGCAAGCGCAGCAGGAAGTCGCGGTCTACGCGCGCGCCCGGCTCGACCCGGACGCGGAACCCGCCGGCGGTCTCCTCGGTGACGGTGGCGTGCAGGCTGGCCGAGGGTTCGACGGGTGGCAGCCCGGCCAGGTCGACGTCCACCACCAGGGACAGGCGGACCGGGTTGGGGAAACCGGGCAGCAGCACCGGCGGGCTGATGCGGGAGGCGTCGGGCACCGCGTCGGTGTCGCGAGCCACGCCGTCGCCGACCTGATCGCCGGGCAGCGGGGCGCCGGGGACGTAGCGGGGTGCGACGACCAGCGGCAGGCGGTACTCGGCGGTGTCGTCCTCGTAGGCGAGCACCCCCACGAGCGTGAGGCGCACGGTGATCCGCTCGCCGGGCACGATGTTGCCGACGCGCGTGGTGAACACGCCCGGCCGCTCCTCCTCGGCGATGGCGGCACGCTTGCCGTCGGAGACGGCCTGGTCGTAGTCGGCCCGCGCGGCCGCGCGTTCCTTGAGCACGCCCTCCACCACGCGGCCGTCGGCCTCCACGCGCAGCGCGGTCACCGCGGCACGGGCGGGCAGCGGGAAGACGTAGGTCGCTTCGAGGGGGTCGGGGTGCGGGTTGTGGAAGGTCTGCGTGATGGTGGTGCGCGAGGCCAGCCCGGTGATGGTCGCGTGGACGTCGACGGCTTCCAGCGGGAGGTTGCCACGCTCGGTGCGCAGGCAGCCCAGGCCGTCGTCCTCGGTGGGCCGGGTGGCCCCGACGTCTCCCACGACTGCGATGCGGGTGCTCATCCGTTGTCCTCTCCAGTGGTCGGGGCCAGACCCGTGCGGGCGAGCAGGTCGAGCAGGGGTGCCGCGGCGGTTTCGATGGCGGCGAGTTCGGCCGCGTCGGGGACGCGGTCGGCGGCGTGGAGCACGAGGGTGACGCCGGGTCCCAGGCGCAGACCGGGCACGACCCGGGCGACGCCGGCGGCGGGGGGTGCGGAGGCCACCAGTGGTGCGGGAGCGGCCGGCGGCACCGCTGCGGGTGGCGCGGGTGGCGACGACGCGGGCCGGTCGCGCCAGAAGGCCCCGCTGCGGGACGACGCGGCACCGTCCTCCGACGGTTCCACGGGTTCGGCTCGTCCAGCCGGCTCGACCTGCCGGGTCACCCCGGCCAGCTCGGCGAGCCTGCCGTCGTCCGCGCCCACCACCACCGCCTGGATCTCCGCCAGCGAGTGCCCCGCCGCCTGCAACTTCTTGACCGCGACCACCTGGAGCAGGTGCCGCCGCCCGTACAGCGCGGTGCGTCCCCGGTACGCCACCGGCCGATCCACCAACCCGATGGTCGTGTACCACCGGATGGCACGCCCGTTCGGCAACTCCCGCACCCGGCCGCTCCGCTGGCCCCCGTAGTCGTCGGCGAGCAGCGCGGCGACCCGGTCCGGCAGCTGCCCGATCGTCCACAGCTCCTCGTCGCTCACGACACGACTATAACCGACACTGTCAATGTGACAGTGTCAGCTTCACCTCCCGGTTCGGTTGGCCGCGACGACGTCCCTGCTGTCGGCGAGTGCCTGTGGGGTGTCAGAACTCTGCACTGGGATGCTGAGCTGCGACGATCGCGCACGCTGGACCTCCAGGGCACGATCGTGAGGTGTGGCGTCACGACTGCTGTACCTGATCTTCGTCTGACTCGGTGACTGGCCGGCGCTCCTCGGCCGGTCCTCCGCGGCCAAGGACGTCGAGCTGCTGGTGCTGCGGCACGAGGTCGCCGTGCTGCGCCGGACCAACCCCCCACCCGCGGCTGGACTGGACCGATCGCGCGGTGGTCGCCGCGCTGGTTCGCCGACCTCTACCAAGGCCGCGACCCGTCCGTCGACACCGGCAACTACAGCACCCTGCCGTGGCGGCTCGCGCTGCTCACCCAAACCAACTCCACCTGCTAGAAGCATGGTCGGATGCAACGGCCGGCAGGTCGTATCCGGCCGCAGCGGAAGCGACTGTCGGGCGGACCGGTGGACGGTCCGCCCGACAGTCGGCCGTGGTCGGATCAAGAGGTGGTCGAGTCGACCCCGTCGGATCAGCCGCGTCCGGGTACGACGTCGATGACCGCCGTGACCTGTCCTGCGTCGGTCGTGCCGGTGACCGTCACCTCGCCCGGTGTGTCGGTCGCGCCGGGTGGCAGCGGTTGCCAGCGGACGGGGACGTTGGTGATCTTGTTGTTGGCGGTGGTGAGCAGCTGCACGGAGGAGGGCAGCTTCGGGGTGGTGCGCACCGCGGTGGCGGTGTGCACGGTGTCCTGGAGAATGTGCTTGGCGCGGCTGGCGTTGAAGACGTCGATGGACGCGTGCGGCTCCCAGGTGTTCGCCAGTCCGGGCACCGCGCGGAACATCGTCTGCCAGCCGGCCGGCTCCCAGACCAGCACGCCGGCGCCCCGGTTGTCGACCACGTCGTTGGCGGCCTGGAAGACCCGCTGGATGGCATCCGCCTGCCCTTGGATCGTCCGGGGGAAGGGCGAGTTGGGCATCGGCGTGCCGTCGCCGCCCGAGGCGGGGTAGGAGGTCTCGGCGATGTCGATCTCGTAGTCGGGGTAGGTGGTGGCGATGGTGTGCAGGTTGTGGTCCAGTGCCTCGGGTGTGCCGTGCCACTCCGGGTAGTACGAGATGGCCAGCACGTCGGGGTTCTGGCCCTTGGCCTTCACCCTGGTGAGGTACTGGTGCCAGAACTCCATGGTCTTGGCGAGCCGGTCCGTGCCGACGATCACGTGGACCTCGACCTTCGACGTCGGTGAGGCGTCGCGGACGGCCTTGATGCCGGCTGCGGCCAGGGTCGTGAACCGGTCCCACGCCTGGTCGTAGAGCCGCTGCTCGGCCGGGTCGGTCGAACCCCAGTACTTCCACAGCAGGCCGCCGCCGGGCTTGGCCTGGTAGACGTCGGCGTGGTCGACGAAGTACGGCGGGCTGGTCGTGCCGATGAGCGCCGCCTCGCTGCCGTACAGGAACCCGTTGATGATCTCGTTGCCGACGGCGACCTTGTCCGGCGTGGTGCCCTGCCGGATCAGCCGGCGCAGGTGGTCGGCGGTGAAGTCGTACACCGCCCGGTTCAGCTCGTCGAACTCCAGCCCGGCCCAGGCGAGCGGCTTCGGCTGCTTGCTCGGATCCGCCCACGAGTCCGCGTAGTGGTAGTCGATGCCGAGGCCCATGTTCCGCTGCTTGATCCACTGCGCGGAGGTCAGCGTCCGCTGCGGACCCTGGCGGGGCACCGCGTTCAGCTCACCGGTGCTCTCGCTGCGCGGCTCGTTGAACACCCGCAGCCGCGCGTACTGCATGCCGCGATCCTTGACCACGTCGAGCTGGTGCGGCCCGGCGCCCTTGTCGGGGGACAGGGGGTTGACCCAGTACTCCCGGGACTGGTGGTCGTCCACCCAGGACAGGTCGGCGCCGAGGACGAGGTCGTCACGCAGGTAGTTGAAGACCTGGAGCTCGCTGACACCGGCACGGGCACGGCCGGGCGCACCGGTGAACGTCAGCCGGACGAACCGCGTAGCCGGCCGGGTGAACAGGTGCACCTCTCCCCGCGCCACGGCCCGGTTGTGCGACCTGTCGGCCAGCGTCTTCCACCGGCGGCCGTCCGTCGACGCCTCGACGACGTACCGGTGGGCCACGCCGCGCTCCGGGAACACCACCTTGACCTTGCGCAGGTTGTCGTACGTGCCCCCGAGGTCCACGGTGAGCCACTGCCGGGACCCGGCGCGATCCGGGTACCAGGCGGTCGTCAGGTCGCCGTCGACGGCCAGCCCGGCGGTCGACGAGCCGCTGCCCGCCGTCGCCGAGGCCCAGGGCTTGGCGGCGATGTTGCTCTCGATCGGCTTGATGTCCGCGGTGCCGAAGATCGCGCCGGCCGGCGCGGTACCCGCCACCAGCCCAGCGGACACCAGGGTGGCCAGTGTCGTCAGACCCGCGAGGTCGCGGGTCAGGCGTCTGTTGCTCATGTCCTTCTCCTGACGGTGTTTCACAACGGGATTCCGTCCGCCCTCCCGGGCGGATGCTCAGCGGAGAGGCAATCGACTCGTCGCACGCCATCGGCGCGGGCATCCCGGTTGCCCTGGATGCCCGCGCCGATGCTCGGTGGATGGTCAGCCGGTCACCACTCCGACGTCGAGGTGGTCGACGTTGGGCAGGCCGTCGGCCGCAGTGGGTTCGAGGCGGATGGTGTTGCTGCCCGCGTTCAGCGAGGCGGTGAGGGACTTGGTGGACCAGGTCGTCCACGCGCCGGTGGACTCGAACGAGACCGTGCCGACCGTGGACCCGTTGACGACGACGTTCGCGGGTCGCGCGGCGCCGCTGCCGGCACCGTTGGCGAAGCGGATGCCGAGCGTCGCCGTGCCGGCTGTCGTCGCGTTGACGGTGAACTGGGCGTAGGCGCCCACGGCGGCGGTGCCGTTGCAGAACCCGGTGCCGGAGAAGCCGGCCTGGTTGGAGTCGATCGTGCCCTGGCACACGGCCGGTGCCGTCTCCGCTTCGTAGCGCTGCCCTGCGGGCGTCCCTCCGTCGGTCCTGACGAGCGCCAACTGGTCGACGATGACGCCGCCCGAACCCGACGCCCGCACGGTGACGGTGGCGGCTCCGCCGGGTAGCGCGATGCCGGTGAGCTCGCGCTTGGCCCAGCCGCTCGACGACGGGATGCTGAGGGTGCGTTGGCTGCCGTTAGCGCCCGTGATCACGACCTGTCCGGCACTGCCCCGGGCGTGCGAGGACAGGGTGTAGGTGCCTGCGGGCACCGATTCGATCCGCTGCTCGACGCCGCCGCTGTTGCTCACCTGGAGGGCGAAGCGGGACCCGTTCACACCACCGTTGACGTTGGTCACCGAACCGCCGAGGTTCCGCCATCCCCGTACACCGGAGACGATGACGCGGTCGGCCTGGATGTCGGGGTTGAGGATGTAGTTGTTCGCCGGCCCGACGCGCCACTCACCGGTCGTGACGTTGAACTGCCACTGGCTGACCGAGTGGAACTGGGGCCGTGCGCCGGTCTTGGTGATCGGCACCCACTGGTTGTAGCCGATGCCGTTCCAGGCGAAGTCGGCCCAGCGGTCGCCCGCGTAGATCACCGTGTTCTGCTTGGTCCCCTTCACGGTGACGAAGAACCCGGTCTGGGTCACGTGGCTGTAGTCCATCTCGGTGCCGGGAAGAACGAACTCACTCGAGTACGAACCCTGGATGTTGCCGCCGGTCGACTCGTTGACGTAGTTGACCGAGGTGTTCCAGCCGTGCAGGGCCGAGGCGGCGTGGTAGTACTTGCCGTCGAGCTTGAACATGGCGTTGCCCTCGCGGCCGTCGCCCCGGCGGATCTCCACGCCCGGCTCGATCCGCAGCGAGTCGGACTCCCGGAACTTGGACACGAAGCCGCGGGAACGTCCCTCGCGGTTGGAGAAGATCAGGTAGTCCTTGCCGTCCTCGTCGGTGAAGACGGTCTGGTCGCCGGTGCCGGTCGTCGGCGAGTTGACGACCTGACCCTGGAAGTAGCCGTAGGTGAAGTTGCTGGTGGGGGTGTTGCCCTGGAGGAGCAGCACCCCGTGCGCGCCTCCGACGTAGGCCTGGGTGGCGAGCACGTACTTGCCGGTGTTCTCGTTGTACGCGACCCCGAGCCGCCCGACCCACCCCGTCGAAGCCATGGTGTTGCCGTTGTCGATCGCGGTCGAGCGCGTCGCGACCCGGTTCTCGAACTTCCAGTTCACCAGGTCCCTGGACGAGTACACCGGGATCGACACGAACGAGACCTCGCCGTCGTACTTGCGCGTCGGGTTGGCCCGGTAGCTCTCCGCGCCGCGGTAGTGCACGCCGTACCAGTAGTAGGTGTCGCCGAACTTGAAGACACCGCCGCCCTGCGAGTAGATGGGGTTGCCGGCGGTGTCGTTCCAGAACGTGTTGTTGGTGATGGTCTGGAACGTGCCCTCGTCCGCGGCCTCCAGATCGCCGGCGGCGGTGACCAGGGCAGTCTTCGCCGCGGCGGCCTCCGCAGCGCCCGCCGAGGGGTTCTTCGCCACGTCGTCCGCCGTGGTCAGCGCCTTGGCGAAGGACTTCCAGGAGTCGGTGGTGTACTTGGCCGGGACGCGCGTCCGGTAGTCCGCGACCGTCTTCTTGAGACCGTGGGGATCGTCCGCCGCGTCCTCGATGCCCGGGGCGTCCTGGGCGGCCGGAGCGACCGCGGCGGGCGGAGCGGTTTCGGCTAAGGGCTGCGCCGCGGCCATCGACTGCGGTGTCAGCACCGACGCGAACAGCAGTGCGGCCGCGGTCAGGACGCGCCGTTTCAAGGGCGTGCGCGATGTGGTGGTCATCTTGGTGCCTTTCACAGGGAGAGGTAATCGATGTTGGGCAGGCCGTCCGCCGTGGTCGGGTCCAGTCGGATGGTGTTGTCGCCGGCGTTCAGGGAGGTGGTGAGGGTCTTGGTGGACCACGTCGTCCAGCTGCCGGTGGACTCGAACGAGACCGTGGCCACCGTCGACCCGTTGACGACGAGGGTCGCCGGTCGCGCGGTGCAGAACCCGGTGCCGGAGAAGCCGGCCTGGTTCGAGTCAATGGTCCCCTGGCACACCGCCGGCGCGGTCTCGACCTCGTAGCGCGACGCCGGTTGCGCAGCGCCGGACTGCTCGAAAGCGCCGAGGTCCGGTGCCGACCCGTGGTAGGGCAGGCCGACGCTGGTGCCTTTGTCGATCAGGGTGCTGTTGGCGGCGAGCCGGAGGTGGGGCAGCACGGGCAGGCTGCCGTCCTGCTGGCGCGGGGCGTCCCAGCCGGATGTCGACACGCTCTGGAACTGCGCGTCCGACAGGGGCAGGCCCAGGTTCCAGGAGTTGTGCGAGGCGCTCGTCCCGGTCATGTTCGCCGTCGCGGTGCCGTTGTAGGCGATGTTGTTGCGCAGGTTCCCCCGGCCGACGGACGCGCCGCTCGAGTTGATTCCCCTCATGTCGAAGTTGGGGTGGTTCCCGTAGCCGGTGTTGTTGAAGTAGTCGTTGGCCACCGGGTGGTGGTTGGAGTAGAAACCCTGCGCCTTGTTGAGGAACGCCACCGAGAAGCGGACGGTGTGCTTCACCGCGCCGGTGTCGTACTCGGCGCCGAAGCCACCCACCTTGAAGCCTGCTCCGTTGCCGGACGGCGTCGTCGTCCCCGGCACGTACCCGTTGCGCCAAGCCCAGGAGTTCTCGATGATCACGGGCGAGTAGGTGGAGATGAGGTCGTAACCGTCATCGGCGTTCCACCACGCGGGGGAGCCGCGGAACACGTTCGCGGGCCGACCTGCGGGCGTGTAGTGCGCACCGAACCCGTCGGCGTTCTCGCCGGGCCCGTCCGAGCTGCGCAGGTCGTAGTTGTCGTGCGAATCCGTGTTGACGACGAGGTTGCCGCCGCCACCGTTGATGAACAGGCCGGTTCCCATGTGGTGGTGGGTGTTGACCAGCTCGAACGTGTTGTTGCTGCCAGAGATCCAGATCCCCCAGGACTCGGCGTTGAGGTTGTTGTTCTGGGGCACGCCGGTGACTTCCAGCCCTTTGAGGTGGAGGTGGCTGCCGGTGACGTTGAAGCCCTTGATCCGGCAGTCGTCCCGCATGGCCGAGAAGGTGAAGACCGGCTTCTCGCCCGGGTGGGCCCAGTAGCGGATGGGGTTGCCCGAGGTGCCGCTCTTGTTCAGGGTGATCGCGTCGACCCGGGCCGTCCGACTGGCACAGGCCGAGTTCGCCCGCGTGTAGGGGTAGGTGCCTCCCCGGAAGTAGACCGTGTCACCCGGTGTGGCGGCGGACTGCGCGCGGGCGATGGACGCCCACGGGGCGGCCTGGGTCCCCGCGGCACTGTCGTTGCCGTTGGGTGAGACGTAGTAGGTGTTCCCCGCCGCCGCGGCCGTGCCGGGCACGATCGCGGCGCTCAGGGCGAGGACTGCGGAGGCGGTGACGACGTGAAGCGCACGCCACCGCGATGTGAGGTGCACGAGGGTCTCCTAGGGATGCCTGATGAACGTCGGCGAACGTTCACACGTTGAGGAAGCCGTCCATGGCGGCGGTCGGCCGCCGGGTGCTCGAGTCCCACGCGGTGCTGGCGTAGCCGGTGAACGGCGAGTAGCCCTCGGGCTCCCAGAAGAACGTGCCGAGGCCGCCGAAGCCCTTCTGGCCGGTGATGAACTTCCGCAGCCCGTCGCGCACCTGGGTGGCCTTGTCGCGCGGACCGCCGTACTCGACGTGCATCACGGGCTTGCCGTAGTTGGACTGGATGGTCCTCATGTTGCCCAGCACAGGGGCGACGTTGCTGCCCTGGGCGTACGAGGACAGCCCGGTGATGTCCCACCTGCCGCCGTTGCCGCGATAGGCGTTGAAGAAGTTCTGGATGCTGTCCATCTTCTGCGGCTGGGCGAGGTGCACCATCACCGGAGTGGTCGGGAAGACCTGTTTGGACACGCGGTCATTCGATCTCCTTTGATCGAGTGTGAGCAGGGGCGCGGCGGCGGGACTGTGCGCGTGCACGGTCGGGGTCGGGGTCGCGCTCTGCACGGCGTTTGTTGTGCCAGCGCAAGAATTGCGACGCGGGGGCATGCTGTTGCGGCGCAACCGACAGCAACGAGCGGCAGCGCGGGGAAGGAACGAACCGCGACGTGAACCCAGCCGACAGAAGGACCGGCTAGGCGAAAGCCCGGCCCGGCAAGGACAAGCCGAGCGTCGGTTTCTCCAACAAAGTCAGCTTCGCCTCCTTACGAGCAGGTTCTGTCCGCGTGCACCGCCGGATCCGGGCCGATCCAACTCGAAGACCTGACCAGGCAGCCCATCGGCACGGCCCAGGACGCGGGTGGGGCGACCACGGCTTCCGGTGCACCAGACCCACCCGGTGCACTGCGTCAGCGGACCGACCACCTGCGGTTAAAACGTTTGCACTTCCCGGGCTCAGCTTAGGGGATCGCCCGCCTCTGTCAACAGCGCTCCGAGCTACAAGCCTTGTGACCACAGGGTGTTGCCACAGGGCGGCCCGCTTGGCCCCGGCTACCCACGAGTAAACGGTTACAACGGCCGCCTGCGGTCCGACAGCGTTGGACACCAGCTCCTGCGGCCACCAGGACACTTCGTGCCCCCGGGATCGGATCGAGGGACGTGGATCGATCAACGCACATCGGGGTGGATCTGCGGCGCCGCGCCGTCGAACATTCGACGGATGCTGCCGTTCGCCACGGCAACGCTGGCCCGAATGGACGCATGCATGGGAACGTGCACAGCGGTATACGGCGCTGTTGTCCAGCAATATCAACGAAGTTGGCGTGTTTACATACGTGATGAGGCCAGTTACTGTGCACGTTCACAGGGCCTCTGACCCTGTCCGCCGCCGCCGTCCACAGTCCGCCGCCGTGGGAAGCACACTCCGACGAACGGAACTCTGCCATGCACAGATCAACGTTGATACGTGCACTGCTGGTCGTGACCGCGGGCTCATCAGCGTCCACACCGCGAAGCGCGATTTCCTCAGTTGGAGGTTGTCCGCCGGTGACGGCCGGTACGAAATCGTGCTGAAGTGGCGGCCGACCAACGGACCGACCTGGGCCGCAACGGCCTATGTGGACGGTTCACGGGACGCCGGCGGCGGTCAGCTCACGCGCCACTGAACTTTCGGCTCCGGCCGTGGTGGCGAGATCGCCTACGGCTCGGCGAGCATCAGCCGCACCCCGCCGATGCCGGACCGCCAGTGCCGGCCGACCGTGGCGTGGCGTGGCAGAACGCCGCCTACGACCAGCCGCCCCACGCGAGCTTCGCACCCCGTGACACCGCGTTCCTGCCGCCTTCCCGGCCGGCAGGAGCCGCCCTCGATCATCCCTGCACGCAAGGAGTCAACGATGACCATGCAACGCCGGACGTTCCTCAGCGTCAGCGCGGCCGGAGCGGCGGGCCTCGGCCTAGGCCTGCTCGGCGCCGGTCAGGCAACCGCCACCCCCGCCGGGTCCCTCGCCACGGCGCCGACCACGCCGTTCGCGGTCGGCGTGCGCCGGTACAACTGGACCCGCGGCAGCCGCCCCTGCACCACCTACGTCTACTACCCCGCCACCGGCGCCGCCGGCGGCAACCCGATCACCGACGCCCCCGTCGCCAACGGCGTCTTCCCCGTCTACAACATGACCCACGGCTACGGCAGCAGCCCGCAGAACTCCCTGTTCATCATCCGGGCGCTGGCATCGGCGGGCTTCATCGTCCCCGCGCCGCACTTCAACCACAACTTCACCGACGTCAACAACGGCAACACGTCCAAGGACGTCTCCCAGATCATCACCAACACCCTCGCCCTCAACACGAGCGGCCCGCTCGCCGGGCACATCGACACCTCGATCGGCGTCGGCGTCTCCGGCCACTCCCTGGGCGGCATGGTCACCCACGGCCTGCTCACCTCGTGGCCGGACAGCCGGATCATCTCCGCCAACCCGCAGTCGTGCGTCGACATGGGCAACCCGTCCTCCTCGGTCAACGCCAAGGTCCTGTTCGTCCACGGCGACCGCGACACCACCACCCAGTACTCCTCCGCCCGACAGGCCTACAACGAGATGACCTGGCCCAAGGCCTTCCTGACGTTCGTCGGCGGCAGCCACACCAGCTTCTGGAGCGACCAGCGCTTCCCGAGGACGGTCGTCGACTGGGCCCGCTGGACCATGTACGGCGACACCGCCGCCCGCGACCGCCTCCCCACCGACGCGTCCGGCGCCAACACCCGGTGGGAAGCCCAACTCGGCACCACCCCCACCGTGCCCGGCACCTACACGCTCATCGCCCAGCACAGCGGCAAGGCCGCCGAGATCAACGCCGCCTCCACCACCGCCGGCGCAGCCCTGGTCCAACGGACCATCACCACCAACACCAGCCAACACTTCGAGTTCGTCACCGCCGCCGACGGCCACGTCCGCATCAAGGCACGCCACAGCGGCCTGTACCTCCAGCCCACCGGCACCACCAACGGCGCCGACGTCGTCCAACAAGCCGACTCCACCGCCACCGCCCAGCAGTGGCGCGTCGTCGACCACGGCGGCGGCGTCGTCAGCCTCGTCAACCGCGCCTCCGGCCTGGCCATGGACGTCTGGAACTACTCCACCGCCGACGGTGCCCGCATCGCCCTCTACACCTACAACGCCACCAGCCCCAACCAGCGCTTCACCCGCCGCGCCGTCTGACCACGTGCCGGGGCTCGGCAGGCCCTGCCCGGTGGGAGCCGGCCGAGCCCCGCGACGCCTTCCTGTGATCCGACCACAGCATTGGAGTTCATCGTGCTATCACGCAGGCAGCGCGTCGCGCTGCTCCTCACCGGCCTGGCCTCGATCGTGCCCGGCACCGTTGTCGTCATGTCCCCGGTCGCGTCCGCCGCGCCCACCCGCTACGAGGCCGAAACCGCACCCGCCACCTGTGACGGCACGATCGCGACGGACCACTCCGGCTACTCCGGCGGCGGGTTCTGCGACGGGCGCGCCGCGGTCGGCGCGGGAGTCCAGTTCACGGTCGACGCCTCGTCGGCGGGGACGGCGACGCTCAGCGTCCGGTTCGCCAACGGCGGCTCCGGCGCACGTCCCGCCGACGTGGTCGTCAACGGCGTCACGGCCCAGGCGGTGTCCTTCGAGCCTGCGGGCTCGTGGAACACCTGGGCGACGAGAACCCTGTCCGTGCCGGTGAGTTCGGGCAGCAACACCGTCCGGCTCAACCCGACGAGCGCCAGTGGTCTGCCCAATGTGGACTACGTCGAGCTGGAAGTCGGCGGCACCACACCGCCCGGCCGGCCCGCGGAGTGCACCGGCACCTCGCCGATCAAGTGCCAGTTCAACGTCGCCCCGGCAACTACGCGGTGACCGCGTGGATCGGCGACCGCGCCTCCGCCGGCAACACCTCGATGTCGGTCGAAGCCCGGCGACGCGTCCTGGCCGCCACCGACACCGCGGCCGGCACGATCACCCAGCACGTCTTCACGATCAACGTGCGCCAGCCCGAGGGCCAGCCGACCGGCCAGGGCGGCACGGGCACCCCCGGGCTGACCATCACCTTCGCCGGCACGGCACCCAAGCTCTCCGGCCTGACCGTCCAGCCCGCGACCGCCCCGCTGGCCGTGTACCTGGCCGGCGACTCCACCACGTGCGACCAGTTCGCCGCCCCGTACACCGGTTGGGGACAGCTCCTGCCCACGCACGTGTCCGCCGGCGCGGTCGTCGCGAACTACGGCGACTCCGGCGAGAGCTCGGGCAGCTTCCTGAACAACTCGGCGCTGTTCCCCACGGTGAAGCCGCTGATCAAGCGGAACGACCTGGTGCTGATCCAGTTCGGGCACAACGACAAGTCCACGTCGGCGTCCGCCTTCCGCGGCAACCTCACCTCGATGGTCAACCAGGTGCGCGAGAGGGGCGGCGTCCCCGTCCTCGTCACGCCACCGGTGCGGCGGCAGTTCAGTGGCAACCAGCTCAACTCCACCGCCCTGCACGTCAACGGCCTGGGCGTCAACCTCCCGGCCGAGATGCGCAACCTCGGCTCCACGCTCAACGTCCCGGTGATCGACCTGACCGCCAAGAGCGAAGCGCTCGTGGAATCGATGGGCCCGACCAACTCCGCCCAGCTCTACCTGCGCCAAGCGGTCGACGGCGTCAACGACAACACGCACTTCTCCGAGTACGGCGCGGGAAAGATGGCTGAGCTGGTCGTCCAAGGAGTCCGCGAACGCAACCTGCCCCTGGTCGGCTACCTGCGCTGACCCAGCCGGACACCCTCTGCGGAATCGTGCTTCCCACTCGCGATCCGGCCCGGCTTCCGGTTCATGTCAGCAAGGAGAACGGACGATGACATCGGTGTCGGTTCCGGTCGGTGCGCCGCCGCCATCGCTGCGGGCAGGCGCCTCCGGTCGCACACGGGTCGAGCGGAGGGGTTGGCTGTTCGTCGCGCGCGGCTCCGGAATGCTGGTCATCGACACGGTCCGACTCGAACCCGCGTGGCGCGGTTACGGTCTCGGCACGCTGTGCGTGGGGATGATGATCGAGCGCCTGGCCGCCGGCCGCCGACTGGTGGTCCTGCGGGCGGCGCCGGCGGAGCGTCGCACCGCGAAGGGCAAGGTGGTGGATGAGATTTCCGCCGCCGAGCGTGACCTCGCCGTTGCGAAGCTCGGCCGGCTGTGGTCGCAATTGGGTTTCGAACACTTCAAGGACGAGGTCTGGGTGCTCGACCTCGGACTGGCCACCTTCACGAAGGCGATGGACCTGGTCCGGTCCCGAGTTGGTCTGTCGCGCTGATCGTCGAGCCGGCAGGGCGCCGGTCACGGCACAACGGGTCACACGCTCCAGATCGTGATGGTCGCGGTTACCGTGCCAGGTCGCCGACCCCGCCGATCGACCGGGCGCGTCCGCGAAGCGGGACGGGTAGGGCGTTCCCGGCGTGGCGCAGTGTGGTCAGTGCGTGGAGGTCGGTGAGCACGGGGTAGTCGAAGGGCGGTGGCAGGGTCCGACCTGCTCGGGTCGCGAAGTGAAGCCACCGTGGTCCTGCTGTTGCGCGGTCAGGTAGGCCTGGGCCCGTCCGCCGTCGGTCGTCAAGCCGACGGCAGCGCTCCAAGCGCGCACCTGCCGTTCGGCGTAGTCCCAGTCGGGGGCGGCAGGTGCGCGGCACGACGGTGATTCATCCGTCGGCCGGCACGGTGGTCGATCGCTCGACCGTGTGAACCCGCCCAATCACGCTGCTCGCGAACCGACCGCCCGCCACACCCAACGTGCGTCCCGACTGCTCAACGACCCTTCCGGCGGAGGGAATCTGCTCAGCCGTCCTGACGTTCTCACAGCATGGCCGCGGTCGTCGGGGCGGAAGCCCCGCTGGTGGGTGGGTGGCGCACGGTCGGGTGGAGTGCGCTCTCTCCTCCAGCGGTCAGGCCTCGGTCATGCCTACGTTCGTTCGCAGGTCGCCGGGCAGGCGACCGCCGCTGTGGTCCGGGTAGGCGGCAGCGGCGCTGAACGGACTTGTAAGGGGATTGCAGTGGTGACAACGACGAAACGGGGACGCGGCCTGCTTGTGGCGGTGGTGGCCGTGATGGTGTGCACGGCGGCCACCGCGCCGGCCACCGCTCAGGAGCCGGCGCGGGCGGAGCCGGTGTCGACGGTGTTCTTCGGCGACTCCTACGCCGCCAACTTCGGCATCGCCCCCATCTTCGGAGCCTGGGACCTGAACGAGTACTACTGCTTCCGGTCCGAGGAGAACTACCCGGCGGTGGCGGCCCGGGAACTCGCCGAGCGGGGCACCACGCTCGACGTCGCCTCCGACCGGTCCTGCGGCGCCGCGCTCCTCGAGCACTTCTGGACCACGCAACTCTTGCCGAAGGGCAAGAGCAAGCCGCCCCAACAGGAGGCCCTGGGCAGCGAAACCAGGCTGGTCGTCGGCACCCTCAGCGGCAACACCCTCGGCTTCGTCCAGATCCTCCAGCAATGCTCCCAGACCTTCCGCAACCTGGACCCGGTGCTACCCGGCGACCCGGTCGACCCCGGCGACCCCGCCGAGCACTGCGCTGCCTTCTTCACCACCGGCGACGGCAGGCAGTGGCTCGACTCCCGGTTCAAGACGGTCGAAGACGATCTGCAGACGTTGTTCGGCAATATCGTCGAGCGTTCACCGGCCGCCAAGGCCGTGCTGGTCGGCTACCCGCGCATCGTGCCCGACAACTTCGTCAAGTGCGAGATCCCCGCACCAGGGCGAAAGTACAAGCCCCTAGCCGACATCCCGACCGACGCCCTGCCCGTGTTCGACAGCGTCCAGGAACGCCTCAACGACCTGATGCGCGTCAAGGCCGACGAGGCCGGAGCGGTGTTCGTCGACCTCTACGCGGTCACCGGCGACAACACCGCCTGCGACGGCGACGACCGCGGCATCGGCGGCCTGTTCGAGACATCCCAGGTCAAACTCCTCGGCGTGCCGCTGCCCTGGCTCCTGCACCCCAACACCCGCGGACGCGACATCCAAGCCCACCACGTCGCCACCGCCATCCAGCACATCCTCAGCGCGTGAGCCCACCGATCCCCACCGGTTCTTCGACCACCTCCGCGCCGGAGCGGCGGCGTATGCGGCGCGGACCCACTGGCCCACACAGGGCCGCCGAATTGCGCCCCGCCGTCACGCAAAGCTGGACCTTCACCCGAACATCCCGAGCAGTGCACGGCTCGGGGGATCTTCACACGGACGAGCGATCGACCACCGCGCTCCGTCGGCTGGACGATCTCCTGTGTGCCGCACACGTGCAACGCCGAGTGGGATGCCGCTGAACGGCAGGTGCGAGAGTGGGGCACCCGCGTCGGCCTGGCCACCGGCGGTGACGGTGAGCACCGGTTGGCCAGGATGGGTCACGGCCGGATGGCCGGTTGGTTGGCGCCGGAGGCCGATCGCTTCGACCTGGGTCTGCTCGCGCAGTGGAGTGCGTTCATCGCGTTCGTCGACGACGGCATCGACCACGAGCAGGCCGGACCAAAGCAGGTACGGGAACTGCTCGACCAGCTGATCGGCGTGCTGGAGCACACCGACGTGCCGCGCGCACATCCCGCCGTGGGGGCGCTGGCGGAGCTGTGGCCGCGCACCCTGGCGTCCGCCGCGCCCGGCTGGGCATCCCGGTTCGTGCGGCTCTACCGGCAGTTCGCCGACGCCACCCACACCGAAGCCGAGCTACGCGCCACCGGCCGACGGTTGGGACTGGCGGACTACCTCGTGCTGCGCAGGCACACCATCACCGCCTTGCCGACGATCGCCGTGGTCGAACGCGCGCTGCCCGAGCACACGGCCCTGGACGACCTGCGGGACATCACCGCCGACATCATCGCGTGGGCCAACGACATCGCCTCCGCCAAGCGGGAACTGGCCGAGGGCACCGAGAACCTCGTCGGCGTGCTGGCCCGCGAGCACGGCTGCGACCTGCCCGAGGCCGCCGCGAAAGCACGGGCGATGCTGGCCCGGCGCATGGACGACTTCGACGCCGCCACCGGCGACCCCGACCGGATCGCACTACTGCGCCACGTTCGGGACAGCGCGCTGGCCTGGCAGGGCGAGACGCACCGCAACGCGCCCGGCGCTGCCTGGCACCGGCCAGCGCGGCATCACGCCACTGACACGGCGCTTGGCGGTCGCGGTGCGCGGCACGGGCGCGGTGGACGACCGGTGCGGCAGCCGCGTGCCGGAATCGGCGCTGCTGCTGGCCCTGCTGCGCGGCAACAACTCCCACCCACGCCAACAGCAGCAGCTTACGGACTTCCTGCGGCAGCGGCGATCCGACGCCGATGACGTCGACGCCCTCCTGATCGACGCGTGCCTGGCCCCTCAGGACACCGCACCTCACGCGGGCGACCGCGCCGCCGCCCTGCCCGCGACGGTCAGCCGGGGCACCGCGGGCCGGGGCCGGCTGAAGAAGGTCATGCTGCGCACCGTGCTGCACCTGCTCTGCGGCGCGCCACTCGATCACCGGGACACACCGCCGGCCGTGCCACCGGACGGCATCACCACCTTCACCGACGTGCACCTGCTGGCCACCAGGATCATCCACGCCCACGCCAACGGACGCCCGCACGCGGTCTCCGGCCCCGAACGCGACCGACCGGTCGACCTGCTGCGCGGCAGTCGCAACAGGCTGCTGTAGGAAGCCAGCGCCACCACCCACCTGCTCGGCCTGCACGCCGTGCACACCTACCGCCCGAAGGACCGGGCCGTGACCGACGGGCTGCTGCGGTTCACCCTCGCGCTCAACGACGACGGCGGGATGCCGTTCCTGGACAGCCAGGACCTGTGGCTGACCGCCGTGGCCGGGCTGGAGTTCGTCCACCACCCGGACCTCGCGCCGCTCACCCGACGGATGGCCGCGTTCGTCGCCTCCTGGCAAGCACCCGACGGCGGCTGGCCGTTCGCCACCGGCATGCACCAAACCGACGTGGACACCACCACCAGGTGCATGGAATTCCTGCACGTCGCACCCGACCGGTACGACACCGTGCTGGCGAACGCCACCAGCTACCACACCGCGATGGCCGGCGTCGACGGCGGCTTCCCGACCTGGGTGCGCGGCGACGCCCCGGACCTGGACATGACCGCGGGCGCGATCCTGGCCCTGGCGCCGGAGCGGGAACACCACCGCGGCCCGCTGGCCCGCGCGGTGGACTTCGTGCTGGCCGCCCAACTCCCCGACGGCACCTTCGAACGCAGCTGGACCATCAGCGAGTCCAGCGCCATCCAGCGAGTCCTCGACGCCCTGCACGCCGTGCCCGAACTCGCCGCCGACCACCGGGCCGCCGCCGCGGTCGGCCGTGCGATCGCCCGGCTGGTCGCCACGCAGCACCCCGACGGCGGCTAGGGCCACACCGAGGACCAACCCAGCGACGTGCTGTCCACCGCACAGCACTCTCGGCCATCGGGCACGGCGCCCCCGGCACCACGCTGCGCGCCCTCGCCTACCTCACCGCACGGCAGGACGACGACGGCGGCTTCACCTCACCCCCCGACCAGGTCGGGCCCAGGCCGCTGCCGTTCGACTACCCGGTACTCACCGACCTGCACACCCTCACCGCACTGCGCCGCGCAACAACCGCCCCTCGACGGACCTGACGGACCACCGAACCGGGCGGTGTGCCGAGGTGAACGGCCGGAGATGACGGGCCGAGCGGCGGCGCCTGCGGAGACCACTGCCACCGCGGATAGAGCCCGACGACGGTTCGCGGGGTGCGGTCCACGGCCGAGGACCGGGCGGCGGGAACGGCAACGACTACGACTGCTCGTCGAAGTACCAGAGCTGGTCAGGGTCGTCGAAGTCGCACTTCCTCAGGCGCGGGCTGATCTCGCGCCCGTCGTAGGTCCACCCCGCGTATGCCCCTCCTCCGACCTCGCACGGGTTCCGTGCCGCGCCACCGGGGCCTTTCGTGGCAGTTCCGGGAATTCGACCGGCGGTAGTGCCGGGTTCGGGAGGCATGGTCGGTCGGAGCGTCGGCGGGTTGCCGCGCGGCCGGTCACGACACGTCACGACCATCCAGCTCGCCCAACCACCCCTTGACACCCGGGATGTCGCCACGGTGCATCAGCTCGGAGAACGGTGGTGATCATCCGTAGGGCCGGCGGCGTCAGACCAGCCGGTGTACGCGGTGCAGAACCTCCTCGAGGAACTTCGGGGCTGGTGACCCGATGCGACGGGCGGCGATGAGGTAGAGCAGGGCGTTCTTCTTGTTGCCCGTCGCCAGCCCGGCTTCGACGACCTGGTCGAGCTGGTCCACCCAGCCGGCCCACTGCTCTTCGAGCAAGGGTTCGAGGGTGTCTTCGAGCACGGCGTAACGCGCGTGTGCGGCGGTCTCGGGGAAGTCCTCCTCCTCGTCGGCCTCCAGGTACGCCAGCATCTTGCGGTTGTCGGCCGCGTCCTTGCGGGCCTGCGTGGTGACGTCCTGCTCCGAGCGCCCGTTACGGCGCATTCGTGCGCTGTTGTCCTTGTCACCGTCGAACATGGCGTAGCAGGGGACGCCCAGCTCAGCCAGGACGGCGTGCCCTAGCATGACGCCGTACTTGCCGCCCATGTCCACGACGGTGATCCCGCTGCCGAGCAGGGAGGTCACGGTCGACTTCTCTGCCAGGCCTTCCAGCACGGCCTTGTCGCTGGTGCCTTCGACCAGCACGGCGGCGTTGGAGAACAAGGCCTCGGAGAGCTTGGTGGCGGCGACGGCGTCGAGTTGGGAACTGACGTTGTGGTGGTAGCCGGACAGTCGCTTCTCCACCTCCGCGATCGACGTGGACCGCACCGACACCTTGGGTGCGTGTCCGTCCGCGGCTCGCGCCTCCCTGGTGATGCGCCGCACCTGGTCGAAGTTGCCCGCGTCAACGAAGTAAGGGCTGTGGGTGGCGTACGCGATCTGGATGTTCTGACTCGAGTCATCGGCGAGCTTGCGCAGCACTGAAGCGAACGCGCGGGCCTGGACGGGGTGCTGGAACAGCTCGGGTTCCTCGATGGCCAGGCAGATGGCGCCCTCTCCCCTGCTCGCCATGCCGCGATCGGCAAGCAGATGCAGGGCGGAGACCAGCAACGTGCGCTGAAAGCCGTGCCCCTGCTTCTCCACCGGAGTACCGATCTTGGAGTCCATCACCGACAGGGTGAACTGCGTGCGCGGCGGTTTGATCTCCTGCTTGGCCGCCTGCACCACCACGGTCCTGCCCACCGTGAACTGGCTCACCGACGTGGACAGTGCGGCGGACAGGTCCTCCAGCTGCTGCCTGAAGTTGCGGTCGAAAATCTCCTCCTGGCGCGCCTCCACCGACGCCGTCAGTTCGCGGATGTCCTCGTCGGCCGCCGACCGGTCCACGGTCCGCTCCAAGATCCTGCCGATCAGGGCAGTGCGACCGTCCCGCGACTCCTCGCTCGCACGCATGTCGGCGCTCACGAAGACGTAGTCGAACAGACCTGACATCACCGCCTGCCCGGCGAAGCCGAACAGGTTGGTCACGGTCACCGCCGAGTCCTCCAGCCTGTTCGAGTTCTCCAGCTCCCACGTCTTCAGCGCCTGCTCGCAGGCGTCCTTACTCCTCCACGCAGGCAGTTCCAAAGCCGGGTCGGTGGCACGGAGCTCCTGGTAGAGCCGCTTCATCTCGGTGGCACTCGGCGCCTTGCGGACGGCATCGAAACCGGGAAAAGTCCGCGCGTTGCCGCTCATCATCTCCGAGCCGTCCACGTCCCGGATCTTCCAGATCACGCACCGGTCGGACTCCACCGTGACGTGCTTGCCCAGCCTGTCCCGATCAGTCTCGGTGAGACGGTCGAACTCCACCTCCACCGACACCTTGCCGTCGGTGCCGTGGGTGCGGTCGTCGTCGACGAGATCGGATGCCTTGGCACCGTTGAAGAACCAGTCCAGCGCTCGCAGAACAGTCGACTTGCCCACGCCATTCGGACCGATCAACGTCGTCACGTCGTCGAAGTGGACCTCGACGTCCTCCAGACAGCGGAAGTTCTTGATCCGAACTCTGGCGATCCTCACCGCGGGCGATTCCCAACTCTCGTCACAGCAGACAGCCGGGCAGATGATCACGCCCGGCACGTTGTGGATCACATCGACGGGAACGCGATCTTCGCTACACGATCGATCCCCCTTCACCCGAAAGAGTGAAGGGGGATCGAATCATCGGAGGCTTTCGCGTCGGAGGGATCGCTGCAGCGCGGTGGTACCGGATCCGATCCCTCGCACCCGGTACCGCCCTTGGTCAGAGCAAACTCAACCAGTAGCTCCAGAAGGCCTGCAGGACCAGTAGCACGATCGCCGCGTACCAGACGGTGAGGATGACGCCGTGGTAGCCGGTCGCGAGAGCTG
The DNA here is from genome assembly GCF_001280085.1 of Saccharothrix sp. NRRL B-16348. Classification (GTDB taxonomy): domain Bacteria; phylum Actinomycetota; class Actinomycetes; order Mycobacteriales; family Pseudonocardiaceae; genus Actinosynnema. The sequence goes on from NZ_LGED01000255.1 coordinate 39,364, forward strand.
CGAGCCGTCGTGGTGCGGGGAGATGTCCCTCGCCGAGGTTGTGCACGGTGATGTACCAGAACACAGGGATCGTTACGGCCCATACGATCATGCAGTAGGGGCAGAGTGCGCCGATGACGTAGAGGCTCTGGTAGATCAGCCAGTGCACGAAGACGACGCCGAGGAGCGTCCCGGCCTGGAGCCCGAGCCAGAACCAGCGAGGCAGTGAGCCGCCCGCGAGGACCACGACGCCGATGGTGACCACGATGGCGAAGCCGACGATCCCCAGCAGCGGGTTGGGGAACCCGAACACCTCGGCTTGGGCGGTGCGCATGATCGAACCGCAGCTGAGGATCGGGTCGATGCTGCACGTGGGAATGTAGTCGGGGTTCTTCAGCAGGGTGGTCTTCTCGACGGTGAGCACGAATGCGGCGACCAGGCCGACTGCTCCCCCGGCGGTGAGCACCCAGGGGAGCAGTCGGGTCGTGAAGGCCGTCGGGTTCACTTGGTGAGTTCCCGGTCGATCACGGCCTTGAGCGCCTCGTAGGTGGGGTTGCCCTGGAACATGGTGCCGTTGACGAAGAACGTCGGGGTTCCCCGCACGTTGAGCGCGACCCCGTCGTCCCAGTCCTTGCGCACGCGTTCCCGTACGGCCGGGTCGTCGAGGTCTGTCTCGAACTTGGTCACGTCCAGACCGAGGGCTTGGGCGAACCCGACGAACGCCTCCCGCTGGGGCTCCTGCTTCTCGCCCCAGGTCGGTTGCGTCTCGTACATCGCCCGGTACATCAGTTCGAGCTTGCCCTGCCTGCCCGCGGCCTCCACCGCGCGGGCGGCGAGTTCGGCGTTGCGGTGGCTGGGGATCGGGAAGTACCGCATCACGAACGACACGCGGTCGCCGTACTCCGCCCTCAGCTTCTCGACGCCGGGGAACGCCGCCCGACACGCCTCGCACTCCAGGTCCAGGAACTCCACGACGGTGACCTTGGCATCGGCGGTCCCGGACAACCGGTGACTGTCCGGGCGCACCAGCTGGGCGGACGTACCGACATCCGGCTGCCCACCCGCCGTGGCAGGTGGCGTGTCGTCGGGGCGGTTGAGCAGCGCGAACGCTGCGACGACCGCGACCACGACGGCGATCACGACCAGTGAGACCTTCGCGTTCTTCGTCATCTTCAGTTCCACTTCGGTTGCTGTGGCAAGTCGGTATGGGGGTGATGGCCTGCGGAAATGGGCTGAGCGGGAGCGCGACCGCTTCCCGCCGGAGGGACCGGTGGCAGGCAGGCCGCGCCGGCAGCTCGGTGATGGTGAGCCAGGTTCCGAGCACGACCACGACGTGGCAGGGACTGATGTCCCACTCCTGTGGAGGTGCGGCTCGGCAGCGTGGATCAGCGGCGACACTTCGCTCGCCCGGTATGCGTCGGGATGGGAAGGCACGGCTGCTGCGCGCAGCTCCGTCAGGCGCGACCACGTGCCAGGGCTGCCGCCCTGGACGTACGAGTCGCTCCTATGTGCGCAATATGCAGAGCTGTGCCAGGCGGGGCGCTGGGAGGTGCACCCGGGGCAGCGAGACGGCGTGCAGTCGCACCGCCGCGTACAGCAGCGCGAGTGGGCGGCGCAGACCAAGAACCGCCAGCAGGGCGGCCACGAGCAGCATCAGGCAGGCGCCGATCGCGCCGCCGCGATGCGCGGGAGCCTCCTCCGTGCGGAGGCCGTCCAGCGGTTCGTCCGGGTGGGCGTCCACGACGGAGGTGGCTGCTCCGGTGGGGCAGCACTCCGCAGGCGGGAAGCCGGCCGCGCACGCCGAGTTCTGCAGCAGCACGATCCCGATGACGGCGACGAGCACGGCCAGGAACCGCACGAGCTTCACTCGCGCAGGGGTCTCCGGGCCCGTCGTCGACACGCTCCCAGGTTAGCCACCGCCTGTCGTGCTGCTGTGAACCTGGCGGGCCGTGACATCAACGGATGTTGATATGAGTCTTGCCGGCCATATCAACAGGTATTAGTTTGTTGATGTGAGCGATGAGCGTGACACCTGCGATCTGCTGTGCTTGGACCTGCCCCACGCGGAAGAGATCCGAGCCGGCCTGCCCGAGCTGCCCGCGGTCGAACAGGCAGCCGTTGCGGCCCGCGCGTTGGGCGACCCGACCCGGTTGACCATCGCCGCGGCCCTGCTGTCGGGCACCGAGCTGTGCGTGTGCGACATGGCGTGGGTGGTCGGGCAGGCACAGAACCTGGTGTCGCACCACCTGCGGCTGCTGCGCACGGCCGGTCTCGTGACGGCCCGACGGGACCGCCGCATGGTCATGCACTCGTTGACCGAACGCGGCCGTTCCCTGGTCATCGCGGTGTTGGGTGACAACGAAGTGCCCGTCGAGCGCGACAAGGTCGATGTGAAGGGCAGAAGCCATGTCTGACGCGTGCTGCGGTCCCCAGGAGGAGCAGCCGACCGAGGCCGAGGCAGACCACGGCCCACAGCGGTTGTGGCAGGTCCGAGAGCTCCAGTTCGCCGCCGGCGCGGCCGCACTGCTCGTCGCGGGTTGGCTCATCGGACTGACGGGCGCGGAGCGGATCGGCACCTGGCTCCAGCTGGCATCCGCGGTTGTCGGTGCCGCGACGTTCGTGCCCGGCGCGCTGCGCAACGTGCTGCGCCGCAGGGTGGGCGTGGGCACGCTGATGACCATCGCCGCGATCGGCGCGGTCGCCCTCGGCGAGATCACCGAGGCGGCGATGCTGGGCGTGCTGTTCTCCATCGCCGAGGGCCTGGAGCACTACGCCATCGCCCGCACCCGTCGCGGCCTGCGCGCGCTGCTCGGCCTGGTGCCACCTACCGCGACCGTGCTGCGCGACGGCACCGAGGTGCGCGTGTCGCCGAACGAGCTGGTGCTCGGCGACCGCATGGTCCTGCGGCCCGGGGAACGCGCGGCCACGGACGGTGTGATCCGCGCCGGGCACACCAGCCTGGACCTGTCGGCCATCACGGGCGAGTCGGTCCCGGTCGAGGCCGGTGTCGGCGCCGTCGTGCACGCCGGGGCCATCAACGGCGGTGGCGCGATCGAGGTCGAGGTGACCGCCTTGGCGGCGGACTCCTCGTTGGCCCGCATCGTCCACATCGTCGAGGAGGCTCAGGAGCGCAAGGGAACTGGGCAGCGCCTGGCCGACCGCATCGCCCGCCCCCTCGTCCCCGCGATCATGGTTCTCGCGGTGGCCATCGCCGGGTTCGGCGCGCTGCTCGGCGACCCGATGCTGTGGTTGGAGCGGGCGCTGGTGGTGCTCGTCGCGGCCTCCCCGTGCGCGCTGGCGATCTCGGTGCCGCTGACCGTGGTGGCCGCCGTCGGTGCGGCCAGTCGCCAGGGCGCGCTGATCAAGGGCGGCGCGGCGCTGGAAGAACTCGGCCGCATCGGCACCGTCGCGTTGGACAAGACCGGCACCCTGACCCGGAACACCCCTCAGGTCGTCGCCGTCATCGCCGTCGAGGGCGGCTCACGCGACGACGTCCTGGACGCCGCGGCCTCGCTCGAAGCACGCAGCGAGCACTCACTGGCCCGCGCCGTCCTCGCCGCAACAGGTGAGGTGAGCCCCGCGGAGGACGTTACCGCCGTCCCAGGCCACGGCCTGCGTGGACAGCGTGACGGCACTTCCCTGCGCCTGGGCAAGCCCGGCTGGGTCGACCCCGGTCCTCTCGGCGGCGAGGTCGAGCGGCTCCAAGCGGCCGGTGCCACCGTCGTGCTGGTCGAGCGGGACGACATCCTGCTCGGCGCGATCGCGGTCCGCGACGAACTGCGCCCCGAAGCCGGCGAGGTGATCAGCCGATTGCATGAGCTGAACATCGGCACCGCGATGCTCACCGGCGACAACACCCGCACCGCCACCGCCCTGGCCACCCGCGCCGGCATCACCGAGGTCCACGCCGAACTGCTGCCCGAGGACAAGGCGTCCCTGGTCACCCGCCTGCGCAACGGCCGCGGCATCGCCATGGTCGGCGACGGCGTCAACGACGCACCCGCCCTGGCCACCGCCGACGTCGGCATCGCCATGGGCGCTATGGGCACCGACGTGGCCATCGAAACCGCCGACGTCGCGTTGATGGGCGAAGACCTCCGCCACCTGCCCCAGGTGCTCGCCCACGCCCGCCACGCCCGCAAGGTGATGCTGCAGAACGTGGGCCTGTCGCTGGCCATCATCGGCGTGCTCATCCCGCTGGCCGCGTTCGGCGTGCTCGGCTTGGCCACCGTGGTCTTCATCCACGAGTCCGCCGAGGTGCTGGTCATCGCCAACGCCATCCGAGCCGCCAAGTCCACGCCACTGCCCGAGGTAGTGGTCGAGACGCCCGCCGTGCCACAGGCGCTCACCCTCACGACCACGCCCGCCAAAGGCGGATCCGGATGCTGTGACGCCTGCTGACGTCGACACCGTTCCCACTCACCCACGAGCATGCGGGAACTGATGCCGCACCCTCACCGGTCGGTGCCGACGCTGCAATGAATGGCGGCATGTCGGAAAGTGAGCGCATGGTGCCGAGCACTCGGCTCGCACCATGCGCTTCCGACAGTCGACTGGCCCCTCGCGGAGTTCGCACCTCATCATCGAGGACGACGCGGACCCGCAGGCCGTGCTCGAACAGGCGCAGTCCCTAGAGGCCGGCTAGTACCACCCTCCAACACGCCACCTTGCAGGTCGAGTCGCAGGACGCGGTTCGCAGCTGCCACGAACTCTCCTGGTGACCGATGATCTGTTCTTGGCGGTGGGTTCGGATTGCGAGCCTTGGTGCACCGACGTCGCACCGGGTCGTCGGGCTTCCGCGGGATCAGCGGCCGTCCCGGCTCGGCCGAGTGGACGGGCGGAGTGTTGTTCATCGCGGCCGTCGTCGTGGGCATGCTCGCCCCGGTGCTGCAGATGTTCGACGTACTGGCGCCGTTGACGTTGCCGGCCGCCGTCAACATCGCGGGTGCCGTGATCGCAGCGATCGGCACCGTAGCGACCGTGGCTGCTCAGGAGGCGATGGGCGCGTCCTGGCGCGTCGGCGTGGACAGCCACGGTGCCGCTGGTGAAGATGCCACCACGGTGTCCACGAGCCAACGCCCACGCCGAGCGGTTCGCCGGACCGTCCGACGCGAAGTCACGACCACCTGCTCATCCTCAACGAACACCATCTGCGAGCGGCGCTGTAGCGCTACGCGAACCACTACAACCACCATCGACCACACCAAGCCCTACAACTCGCACCACCACGACCGGACCGGCCGATCGCAGAGTCGAGCTGCACGTCGATACGTCGCCGACCGGTCCTACGGCCTCATCAACGAGTACGAAGCCACAGCCGCCTAACCGCAGGTCGAACTACGTGGCCGACTTTCGGGCACCCCACAGGCTCCTCCAGCCGACCACGATGACGGTGCACCAGCTTCAGGTCGTGGACGACGAGCTACCCGAGTGCGCTCACGAGCTCAGCATGGACATGATCGCCGCGTTCGAAGGCGTCATCCCGTGTGATGAACGGCGCAGACCGCCCGAGCGGGCCGATGCAGAGGTATTGCGTTCGCGATGGTGGTGTGAGTTGTGGGTGCTGGTCGATGCCCCGTGGCGGCAACCAGCCACCAGTGTGGATCCGTGTACTGCACCCGGCCGTGACCGACCGACGCGTCCTTGACTCAGTGGTGGTAGGCGTGGACGACTGCATGTCCGCGGCCACGGCCGATGAGCCACTTGTTCACCGGCACCGTGACGACGAAGGCAACCGCGAAAGCGAACGCGAGCGCACCCCAGAACAGCACGCTGGCCAAGCCCGCTTCCATCGCACCGGGCACCACCAGCATCACACCGTTGTCAATGACCTCCATGACGATGATGGACACGGTGTCCGCCGCCAGCGCGACCTTCAGCGCCTGGCGGAAGCCGACACCGGCCTTGAGCACGCCGCGCATCGTCAACGCGTAGCCGAAGACGAAGGCCAGCGCGACGGCCAACGCGATCGTGGCGAGGCTGCCCCAGCCCAGCGCCGTACCGATCACCATCCCCAGCACTTCACCGATGGCGCAACCCGTCAAGCAGTGCAGGGTTGCCGAAGCGGCCATACCCCAACTGACACCTCCGGCATGAGCCTGATGACCCTCGTGGTCCTCGTGCCCTTGATGGGTCGCATGCCCATGCTGGTGCCCGGAATCACTCTCGTGACTGTGCTGGTGGTGCTCCTGCTGCATGTCAACTCCCCGAATTATATACCCCCAGGGGGTAAGCGAGAGCAGGCTAACACGCCCGGCCGGAACATCCAGACCCTGTGTGATCAACCACATCAGCCCAGAGTCACGGCACCGGACCAGTCATCGGCTGCACCTTGACCGGACGTCGCCAGCCCACCGCCCACGGACCCGTCGGAAATCCATACCGCGTGCCGGACCAGACGGTCCACTTGACCCACTCGAACACCCAGCCCTTCACGGCCGACATATTGATCGACAGCCAATCTACTAGGCAAGTCAGTTCTTCAGCCCACCCGCCCACCGCGGTCGGATTTACTCCAGCGACCCCGAACCGACCGGCGCGCCGCACCTCGTCACCAAGCCAGCCTTGACCATCTGCGCGATTCGATTTGACGACAGGTGGTTGCACCGTCGAACCATCTGGTTGTACGGTCGAACCATGCAGAGCGGGGATCTGGACGCCGCGCAGGAGGCCCTGATGCGGTTCGTCCGCAACTTCGGCCTCCACCAGCCCGACAGCACTCCGTGCGGACAACCGCTGCCGGTGTCGGAGGCGCACGCCATGGTGGAGATCGGACGCGAGGGACGGCTCCGCCAAGTCGAACTGGCCCGGCGGCTCCGGTTGGAGAAGAGCACCGTCAGCCGACTGGTCACCAATCTCGTCAACCGCGGTTGGGTGCAGCGGGAGACCGCCGATGGCGATGGTCGCGGCGTCCTGCTGGTACTGACCGACAGTGGCGGGACCGCGGTGGCCAGGCAGGCCGACGCACGCCGTGACCGGCTCACCGCCGTCCTCGACCGCATTCCCGACGACCAGCGCGGTGCCGTGGTGCGCGCGCTCCAAATCCTGGCGGAGGCCTCCGTTGAACCGTCCTGACCGTCGCCACGCACGCCGCGCCCTGCTCTTGGTGGTCGCCGCCGCCGCGCTGAGCAGCGGTTGCACCGACTCGTCCACGTCGATCGGTTCCAGCAGTTCCAGCCGAGAGGCCGAGGTGGCGGAGCGTGGCGCGTCCGTGATGCCGTTCGACCTTGAACGCACCACCCACCGGTTCTCCAAGGCCGACACCGGCGGCGTGCAGACCGTGGTCGCCGACGACGCACAGGACAACACCCAGATCAGCCTCATCCGCGAACACCTGACTGCGGAGGCGGAGCGCTTCCGCCGCGGCGACTTCACCGATCCGGCGAGCATCCACGGCGTCGAAATGCCCGGCTTGGACACGCTGCGCACACACGGTGGGCGCATCACCATCGACTACGAAACCATCCCCGACGGCGCACGGATCACCTACGCCACCGACGACATCACGCTTCGCGACGCCCTGCACCACTGGTTCGACGCCCAAGTCACCGACCACGGTCGGCACGCCACCAGCTAGCGCATTCACGACAGTTCGTCGACGGCGCGGATCTAGACCTGGACGGCGACGGCATGGGCGGCCAGGCGGGTCAGGCCTAGCGGGTTGGGTGCCGCGAGCACCAGTCCGATCGCGGTCCGCGTGTGAAGGCGGAGCGAGCTCGGTATCGCGGATCCACCTCGCCGACGAAGAGCGAGGGGCACCCGGCGTGTCCAACATGGGCGTCACACCTGGCTCAGGGGTGTGCCTCAAGTATCCGGTGACCACGTCCAAGTTGGCTACTAAGCCACATAGTCGATATGGTCGCATTGCCGTTACCCCTGAGCAGATGTCAATCCCCTCGAATCGTGGAGACGGTGTTATGCCACTTCGGCCCTGACCTGGGCCGCTGACGCTGTCCGGGCTCGTGCCACCCGGTGCTCGAACGGGATCGGGGCCAGCCAGTCGTTGGCACTGTGCCTCCGGGTGGTGTTGTAGAAGTCGGCGATCCAGGTCGCGATCTTGATGCGGGCCTCGGCGCGGGTCCGGAAGTGTTGCCGGTGTACGAACTCGACCTTGAGCGTGCTGTTGAACGCCTCGGCCGCGGCGTTGTCCAGGGCGCATCCGACCCGGCCCATCGACGCGGCGCACGAGGTCCCGGGCAGCCGCCCGTCTGCCCTGTCGGGTCAGCGACCGGCGCCGTTTCGGCGGTCGTCCTGCCAGGCCGAGCTCGGCCATCCGCGCCGCGACGGTGTTCTCCGAGATGACCCAGCCGACCTACCGCAGGTCGCGGGTGATCTGAGGGCTGCCGTAGGTACCGCCCGAGTCGGTGAACAGCCTGCCGATCTCCTCGTCCAGCCGCGCCCGCCGTTGATCACGCCCGGTCGGCTTCCGGTTGATCCACTTGTAGAACCAGGACTGCGAGACCTCCAAGGCCCGGCAGGCGATGCATGCGGGACACCGAAGGCGGTCCTCTGGGACGCGATGAACTCCGCCACGATCACCGGTCCATCGAGTCCTTCACCCACAGGACCACCGAGCGCTTGAGGACATCACGCTCCATCTCCAACTCGGCGCGTTCCTTCTCCCACCGCGCCCGCTCGGCCCGCAGCCGCGCCAACTCCTCGCGCTCGGCGGAGCCCAGGGGCCCGTCGTCCCGCCCGGCCTGTCGGTCGGCCTTCACCCAGTTGTGCAGGGTGTACGCGCTGATCCCCAGATCCCGCGCGACCTGCGCGACCGGCTTGCCGGTCTCGGCCACGATCCGCACCGCGCCCGCACGGAACTCCGGCTCGAACCGGCGTCTCTTGTCTCCCACGACCCAACCATCCCTCTTGGTTCAGGTCTCCACGCTACGAGGGGAAGCACACCCGCAGGCCGCGTTCGGTTCGTCGCGGCATCACGTCGGCAGATACCTCCTCGGTTGGGCGATGGCCGGCTCTCAGAACCAGGCCGGACGGTACAAAGAAGCCGAGGACATTACTACTATGATGTTTAGTAGATCGAGAGGGCGGGGTGCGACCATGGTCGGGCTGTGGAGTTGGCCTCGTGCACTCGTCGGCGGAGCACTCAGCGCCGTTGCGGTCGGCGTGCCGACCGATGTCATGGACAACCCGCGGGGAAGTTCGCTGCTCGGTGCGCCGGCCATCGGATGCCCGATCTGCATCAAGGTGGTCATCGCACTCTTGGGCACGTCCGGCGCGCTCGGAGTGCGGGCTTCGGTCCAACCTGCGCCGGCCTTGGCTTCACTGATCGTCCTGGCGACCGCCGTGGTCGTCCGCTGGCGCCTACGCGGCTGCACGCCGGGCGATCGGCGCGCCGTGCCAGGCTCCTCCCACAGCACCTGAACCGGTTGTCACCTGGGGACGGGGCGACCCTCGCGCTGGAGCCCATAACGCCTACTATGCGTAGTAGTACCCTGATCCGGCAGACGGATCGCGCACTGCACTGCGTCGAGTGGCGCACTTGCCGAGGAGGACCAATGCGACGCAGGATCCAGGTGCTCGCTTGCCTGGCACTGGCGGCGCTGGCCACCGCATGCAGCCAGGCAAACCCGCAGGAACCCACCGCGACATCCGGCGCTGCGGCGACCGGGTTGGCCCACGTGCACGGCCTTGGCGTGGATCCCGCGGACGGCACGCTGTACGCGGCGAGCCACTACGGCTTGTTCACCGTGCCCGAAGGCGGGAAGGCCGAGCGGGTCGGTGACCGCATGCAGGACACGATGGGCTTCACGGTCGTCGGGCCGAACCACTTCCTCGGCAGCGGCCACCCCGACCCGAGGGACGCAGGCAAGGTGCCGCACCTCGGTCTCATCGAGAGCACCGACGCCGGGAAGAGCTGGCGGTCCGTGTCACTCGAAGGTGTGGCCGACTTCCACTCGCTGGAGGCCAAGCACGGCGCGGTCTACGGCTACGACAGCCAGACCGGGCAACTCGCCGTGACGTCCGACCAGCGAAATTGGGACCGGCGGGGCCAAGTGGCCATGGCCGACTTCGCGGTCAGCCCGACCAGTTCCGACATCCTCTTGGCCGCCACCGAGCAGGGACTCGCGCGCAGCACCGACGGTGGACGCACCTTCACGCCGCTCCATGGCGCTCCAGTCCTTCAATTGGTCGACTGGCCCTCCGAGGCGAGCATCGTCGGCGTTGCCCCCGATGGCGCAGTCAACGTCAGTGCGGACGGTGGGGCCAGCTGGATCCGTCCGGGTCAGGTACCCGGAAAACCGACCGCTCTGGCCACCAACGGCCCGGCCGGGGTCTTCGTGGCCACCACCACCGCGATCCACAGCTCGACCGATGGCGGACGCACGTTCACCCAGCGGCACGCGCTCAACTGATCGCCACGCCGTGCGTCTGCAACCAGGCCAGCGGGTCGGCCTTGCGGCCGCTGGGCTCCCACACCTCGAAGTGCAGGTGCGGGCCGGTCGAGATACCCCGGTTGCCCACCGTTGCGATCAGATCGCCGGCCATGACCCGCTGTCCGACGCGGACCGCGTAGCTGTCGATGTGCCCGTAGACGGTCGTGGTGCCGTCCGGACGCTCGATTTTCACCCACAAGCCGAAACCACTCGCGGCCCCTGCCTCCCGGACCACGCCGTCCGTCGCGGCGTAGATGGGCGTGCCGATCCGGTTGGCGATGTCCAGCCCGTAGTGGGTGGTGCCCCAACGCGGCCCGTAATTCGACGTGATCACGCCCCACACCGGCGCGACGACCTTGGGTCGGCGCGCCTCCTCCTCGGCCAGCCGGGCCTGGCGTTCCGCTTCGACCCGCTGGTCGTCGATCCGCTCGGACTTGCGCAACTTGCCGACCTCGTCCTGGGCCGGCTTCGCCACGAGCAGCACTCCCGGCGGCGCGGCCTGACCGCCGGCCCCGGTGAAGTTCGCCGCCGCCAGCGGGCGGATGTCACCCGACGCCATCCCATCCGTGGGCGACAGGATCTTCGGCGAGTCCAACACCGCTGCCGCAGCGGCTCCGATCACGATTCCACCCGCTACGACGACCACTCGGCGACGGGACACGCACAGCCTCTTCCGCTCGGGACCAGAAGACCTTATCAACTACCTAGTAGTGTGTCGCTGCTTAGTTCTGGCATATTTGGGTGGAAGAGTGGCGTCTGGCAGGTCCGTGCATCTGCCAGACGAGGATGGTTGTGGTGCCTTC
>NZ_LGED01000256.1 GCF_001280085.1 Saccharothrix sp. NRRL B-16348
ACGAAGACCCCAAGCCCTTCGTCTGGACCAAGGACGCGGACGAGATCCTCGAACGCCTCGCCTCATATCTTGATCGAATTCCTGGCGCAGGACACTAGCCGACCACGCGGCGTGGACACCAGGGGGACCCCGGCCGTTCGCTGCACCGGGCACCGGGCACCGACTCTGGCGGCGGCACATGCGCTCGTGCGGGCGGGTGGACCTCGTGGTGGTGGACGTCCCGACCCGCCTGAATACGTTCGGCGCGGGCGTGCGCGAGCGCGTCGTTGACCAGATGCACGCGCTGGCGGGATTTCGAACCGACGGCGTTCAACGACTCTCTCGTCGGCCGCGACTTTGCTGGTCAGAAGCTGGACAGGGAAGCACACGGACGCCTTCGGAGCAGTATGTCAAGTAGTAGGGATCGGAAGCTTGAACGTGCGATTCCACGTCGGGACCACCGGCCCCGATCCGGCGCCGTCTGACAGCCCGCTGAGGAACGCGACGACGAACGATCCCAGTACCAATACCGCCAGGAACGCGGCCACTGCGAGCCAGCCGTAAGTCCCGCCCGTGAGCACTTGTCCGCCGGGAACCTGTCGCCCGAGCAGTTGGAACACGTGCTGCTCAGCTGGCGCCGCCGCAGCGAGCAACGTCGTGGACGTCCTCGGCGTGGTGCTCCACGCGGTGATGGCCTGGTACGCGACGTAGGCACCTCGCAGCAGCAACACGAACACAATGGCGGGTATGCCGACGTACAGAACGGCGGTGGCGACTGCAGTCCCGGTCGCGCGTCCTGCAGACGCCGCGACCTCCTGCGCCCCGGGAAGGATGTTCTCCTTCGAGAACCAGCCGAAGAATCCGACGACCGCTGCGATGGCCGCAGTCCATACCTGGATCTTCGTCGTGGGATCCTTCTCTGCGGCGGCCGCTGATACCGCTTGAGCATCCATCGCCATTGAGCTGGCGCCGGGAATCATTCCCTCGGCCGCGACAAGACCCTGTGCACGAGCCATCAGCGTCCTCGTGACAATCAACCGGTCGACGATCGACAACTCGTCCACTTGGTGCAGGATCGCGCGCCACTGATCGAGGACGTCATGGTGCGCGAGTTCTATTTCGGCGGCTGTAGGCGACATGAATCACCTCCCTGCATTAGCCCGACCTGTTACCCATGGTAGGCGTCACCCGAGAGGGCTGCTGTGTTCGTGACCGGATTGGTGTGTGGAGCAGGCTCACGCATTATCTTCCTGGAGTTAAAAAGCTCCTCGCGGAGGATGCTCTCCAGGTTCCCGCGCAAGATCTCCATCGGACCCGACTTCCGCACGACAAAGATCGGATACGCGTTGTCGGCGGCCTTGTAGACCGGGAGGAGGTTGCGCGCGATCGCGAGTCCGGACTTCTCCGGAACCAGGCCGCCGTGGAAGTGGAGGACCGCTCGCTCGGACTTCATCGCCTCCGTCAACATGGCGGCTACGTCCTCGGCAGGTGATGTATCCAAGATTTCACCGTCTGCACCGGTAACGATCACGTGCCCGCGCAACTCGGCTGGGATGTCGACGCGCTCCATCGCGGCACCTCCCGCTTCCTTCGATAAAAGCAGTTGGGTGCACGTGGAGTCGAACTTGATCTGATCGGCGTTACCGGCCGACGGAACTTGTCACCCGAATGGGTGACAGAATCCGCACGTACTGTGATCGAAGAGGTCCAGTTGCGATTTCACGGCCTCATCCGGGGGCGAGTTCTTCAGCACCGACATTCTTCGGTGCCCGATCTGGAGCCACCAACCCCCCGGCCGCGTCATATCCAGGCTCCGCATCACGGCGAGCACGGTGGCGATCTTGTCGGGATCGGTACGCTCAGGGCCGTCACCCGCGTCCCCGGACTCGGAGTCGAGGCCGTAGGCGTCCGGTGTGCACCCAGGCTGGTGCATCCCGCGTGCGAACGGATGACGGTCGTGCAGCGCCATGCCAACATGTCGGTGCCGTGCACGGCGAGCGCAGGTTCCGCAAGGAGTGAAACCGGTTCCCTGCCAGATGAGTGTGTCCGGTCAGAGACAGAGCGTGGGCAGGCCGCTATGTCGTTTGCCGACAGCCCAGCCGGGTTCACCCATGCTCTGCCCCTTGGGTCCGTAAGATCTCATCTCATTTGGAGGTGTGGTGAGTCGACGGGCCCAGCTTGTCGGCTCGGCGGTAGCAGATCACCGCGCAGGCCAGTTGGGTGAATGCCGTGAAGTGGGCGGCCTTGCGTTCTTAGCGGTGGGCCAGTCGTCGGAACCGGGAAACCCACTCCAGGGTGCGTTCGATGACGTACCGGTGCGGGCGGAAGATGGACTCCCACCGTTCCCACGGCCGGGCCGCCTACCGCTGCCGCCACGGCCACACCTGTGCCGCTCGAAAAGTCATCGCTGCTGGTCAGGTGGCGTGTCTGTACTCGTTGACGAGTCCGCCGAGGATGCGGGTGCGGAGCACTCTGCGGGTGTCGAGGTCGTGTACTGCGGCAGGGTGCTGCCGGGCTTCGGGTGGTAGCTGGTCGCGGGCTTGGTGGGGTCGGTGTCGGTTGTAGTGGTCTTCGTTGGTCTTGAGGACTTGTGTGCGTGGGCTTCGCCGGTGATCAGGATGTGGTCGAGGAGTTCGCGTCGGAGGGTGCCGATGACCCGTTCGCAGTGGGCGTTCATCCGGGGCGCCTGCGGCGCGCTCTTGATCACGCGCAGGTCCTCGCCCTGGAAGATGGCGTCGAACGTCTGGCTGTACTTGCCGTCGCGGTCCCGGAGAAGGAAGCGCAGGGCCGCCACCACGTTGTCGCGAATCGCGGCAACCGCGGCGATCCTCCGTTCGAAGGTCGCCGCCTCGCCGATGCTGACCATCACCTGGACTCCCCGTGTCGCCTTGGCCTGATAAGCAAAGCGTGTCGTTTCCGGGCGGTGGAGTCGCTGGGGTCATCCCTCGACGTCGAGGTGCTGTCCCGCCTTCGCGGGTAGGGATATCCCTATGGCACGGTGGAGCGGGCGGTCAGGGGCCGGCGGTCTCGTCCCTGCGGAACTGCTCGGGGTACTTCGACTTGCCTGACACGGCGAACACCCTCGTCCCAGACCGCTGTCCGGGATCAGGGTGTCCAGGTGGTATTCGCGTTCTGCGCGTGGACGGTCAGCGTCCGCCGGGATCCTGCTCGACGTGCGCGCGCAGGGCGCTCGCGACCAGCCGCAGGGAGGCCGGGCCATCCGGGTTCAGCAGGATGTCCGTGCCCTCCGGCAGGACCTGGACCAGGTCGTCGGCCGTGACCTGACCCCAGTGCTCGGTGCCGACCCGCTTCCGGTGCACGGCGGCCGTGGCCACCGCGACACAGGGCACGCCGTCGGGAGCGGCCCCGATCATGAGCTGCCCGTCATCGGACACAGCGACCTCCAGCACCGCGTTCCGGATTGTCGGGATCAGCGCGTCCACGTCCGCCTCACCCCGGGCGACCAGTCGCAGCACCGCGTCGACGGGATCGGTCGGCGAGGCGTCGCCCGCCGGCACGAAGTCGGGGTTGGGCTGGAACAGCCCGAGGTTGCCCTCCTCGTCCAAGGGCCAGCCGCCCACCATCGCCTCGGCGGGCGGCTGCTCGTCCGGGAAGCGCGGGCGCCATTCCGGATCGACCAGCACGGTCCAGTCGCCAGGCTCCGCAGGGGACGACGTGTGATCCATCACTGCCAACACCTCTCCATCGCGAAACCGGAGCCGAATAGCTCCAGTCCAGTTCGCTAGACCACCCGGAATTCGCCCGAGATCTTGGTCCCCTTGGCCTCTCCCTGCTCCACGCCGACCCATGAATGCAGGTCGTCATGAATCGTGTACACTTTCCCGGTCCCCGCGTAAGCAGTACCCGTGTGTCCCGCTTCGCGCACGACTCGCGCTGAGTCACGAGCCAACCTGCCGGACGGGTTTCCGGCTTCGCACGCCAAGTAGACCAGCGGTCGCGTCGGTTCTGCCGCGGACGCCCGTCGGAAGTGCTCGTTGACCTTGACCAGTTGACCGTGGGTTCCACCGTCGATGTAAACCTTCTTGTACTTGGGCGGGCGACCGGGCCGCGCCGTGTTGACATTGATCGTGAACCCTTCCGCGGTCCCGTGTCCGTGCAGGTAGAACGGTAGCCTGTTCGGGTTCCCGGGGTTGTGCCATGGTGCGGACCGGGTCGGTGCGTGGCGGTGGTTGCTGCCCTTGTTGTAGTCAGGGATGTAGCGACGGTCGCTGTTCCGTACCCTTGACGCCCAATTCTCGTTGATCTCTACATCACCGGGCTTGGAAGGGAAGGAGATACCGACGGTTTGGCCGCCCCAGCTTGCCAGTCGTAGTTGCTGCACCTGGTCCGGCGTGAACTTGATCTTATTGCCGTTCGGGGTGATGCCGGACAGTCGCGTGCCACCCGAGCCGGCGCTGGCTCGGGGTTTCGACATCGCGCTGCCCATCACGCGCTCGACCGCGCGACTGGCCTCGGTGATCCGCCCGGAGTTGGCCATCGCATCGTCCGCGATCCGCGAGATCGGCTGCCGCCGGACACCGCCGCTCCGCGGCTGGGGTGCCGGTACCCGCTGGGAGCTGGGGACCGGCCGGCTCGACCGGAATGTCGGCGCCGACGACCGGCGGTGTCTGTTTGAGCCGGTCGGATTGGTCGGGTTGTGCCGAATGGGCGGTGGCAAGGGGTCTCCTGTGAGGAATCAGGCCCAGCGGGCGACGATGGCGGCGACGTCGGCGAGCACGTGGTTCAGCGCGGCCGGTCGGGAGTTCGGTTCGATCGCCAATGCCGGCCAATAGCTGGACTCGCCGTTTCGCCTGCCTTGACAGTCAAAGCGTGTCGTTCCCGGGCAGTGGAGTCGCTGGGGTCATCCCTCGACGTCGAGGTGCTGTCCCGCGTTCGTGGGTAGGGATATCCCTACGGCGCGGCGGAGCGGGGGTGACGCGCGGGCGGTCAGGGGCCCGAGGTCTCCACCATGAACCTGTGCCGCTCGAAAAGTCATCGTCGCTGGTAGAGCAGGGGTGTCAGCGTGTTGAGGGCATGTCCGGGTGATCGTGTCCCTGCTGTACCAGGCGACCCGGAAGCTGCTGTCCATCCCGTCGGCGCTGCTGCGCAGCGAGGCCGCGAAGGACGCCGAACTGCTTGTGCTGCGGCACGAGAATGCGGTCCTTCGTCGGCAACTGGCGGGTGCGGTCCGTTACAAGCCTGCGGATCGATTCTGGTTCGCCGCCCTGTCCGGACTGGTGGACCGTCGCCGTTGGCCAGAGGTCTTTCCCGTTACGCCGGGCACCCTGCTCGCCTGGCACCGCAGGTTCGTGGCCCGCAAGTGGGACCACACCGCGCGGCGACGCACCGGACGTCCACCAACTCGAGCTGCGATCAAGTCGCTCGTGCTGCGGCTCGCCAGAGAGAACCCGCGGTGGGGTCACCGGCGGATCCAGGGCGAACTGGCCCGGCTCGGCCATCGCATCGCCGCCTCGACGGTCTGGCAGATCCTGCACGACGCGGGCATCGACCCGGTGCCACGCCGCACCGGTCCGACCTGGCGGGAGTTCCTCACCGCCCAGGCCCAAGGCATCATCGCGGCGGACTTCCTCCACCTCGACACCGTGCTCGGCAAACGTCTGTGCGCACTGGGGATGAACGAGCACTCTCGTCGGGAAGTGATCAGCCATCGGTGGGGCCGCCTGTTCAGAGGCGTTCGATGCGGTCGGCCTGCGGGCCCCGGTCGCTCTGACGCACCGCGTACCGGACCCGGTCACCCTTCTGCAGCGGCTCCGACCCCATGATCACGGACACGTGGGCGAAGAGATCGTCGCCGCCTGCGTCCGGGGTGATGAAGCCGAAGCCGCGGTCGCCGTCGTAGCGCGCGACGACGCCCTCGCCGGCTCGTACGGGCACGTCCCGCGCGGCCGGCCCTGCGGCCGCGGCAGGTGCCGACCGCTGCGGCGCCGTCTGGGGCTCGGCGCTCCTGACCAAGTGCACGTCGCGGGCCTGCGGGCCCTTGTCTCCACTAGCCACCTCGTAGGCGACGCGGTCGCCCTCCGCGAGCCACGTCAGCCCCTCGGCCAGGGCCTGGGCGTGAACGAAGATGTCCCCGGCGCCGGAGTCGGGGTTGATGAAGCCGAAGCCCTTGTCCTCGTCGTACCAGGCCACCGTGCCGTCGGCACCGTCCGAGATACCAGCCGCAGCGGGTGAGCCGGACCCTGCTCCCAGCGGGATCACGTGCCCGGCCTGCGGGCCGCGCTCGCCTTCGACGATCAGGAATGCCACCCGCTGCCCCTCGGTGACCACGCCGCCGGTCACGATGGCGGAGCTGTGCACGAAGATGTCGGCGCCGCCGCCGTCCGGCGACGCGAAGCCGTACCCCTTGCCCGGCTCGTACCAGTTGACGGTGCCGAGCAGGCCCACGGCGCTGCCGGTGGCCGCATCGGCGGTGACGCGAACGCGCAGCGCCTGGGGCCCGCGGTCGTTCTTGCCGACCTCGAACACCACGGCCTGACCCTCGCGGAGCACTTTCGCGCCGCCGTCCTCGACGATCTCGGAGGCGTGCACGAACACGTCCGGCGAGCCGTCCTCGGGCGCGAGGAAGCCGAAACCACGTTCGGCGTCGAACCAACGGACGGTCCCTTGCGGCATCAAAGGCTCCAGGTCGAGAGGGCGGGCACTGGCCCCCAGTCTCTCTGACGGACTTCCGGTCCGTCGGGCCGGGCCCACGGGCGGGCGGTGCGGAGCCAGGGGCGGGCCGTTGGTTCACCTAGCCTAGCGACACGCCGAGTTGAGACCAGGTCTTATCGTCGAGGGCGATCAGCAGCGCCAGAATCTCGTGCTCGGAGCCGGTGTCGCGGTCGAGATGGTCCAGCAGCACCCGGTCGTCGACGGCGACCGGGCTGGTCAGCCGCCGCCCCTGTGATCGCCACAGGTCGACGATGTCGCGCTTGATACTGGTCTTGAGCATGGCAACCGCACGGCTGCGGCTGACCTCGCCGCGGTCATGCCAGCGGCGTACGAGGTCGGCGGCGGCCTCTTGAACGAGGTCCTCCGCCTGCTGAGGATCGCCGGGCAGCCGCCGCTCGGCGTAGGCGCAGACCTCATCCCAGACCTCCCGCAACAGGGTGGCGAGCCGGTTCTCGCTGTCGGTGTCCAACGGCAGGGTCACGCGCCGCGCTCCCCCTGGGAGTGGCCTGGCGAGGCGGGAGCGGACGGGTTGACTGTCACAGTCCAGTGGCCATCGCTGTCGGCCGCCGACGCCTCGCCCCCGGCTTCGGTATGGGCAAGGACGTCGGCGACGCCGGTCATGGTCCGTCCGCGCACGCGGGCGCGGCGGGTGCCCGCGCCGTGTTCGGCGAGGCTGGCCAGCAGCCCGGCGAACCTGCCGCGGCGTACCGGCTCCCACCCCACGACCGTGTCCTCGTCGTGACCGTCCATCGTCGTCCTCTCGCCGCCGTGTCCGCTGGCTCGTGCGGGCCGACACCGGGTAACTCGCACCAGCGGCATCCGATACGAAACGCCGCAGCGTAACCGCCGAATCCCGCAGGTCAGAGAGGGCCGGCACGCACCCTCGGTGAGGGGCACAGGCGCCGAGCCGACCGGCGCGGTGATGCCGGTGCCGGTCGCGTGGCCTCACAGAGGCACGAACCGACGGCTGCTCTTGTCGCCTGGTTGGGGGACCGGGCCCATCTCTGCCTGACGTCGGGCCTCGCAGGGGTGCGCCCCGATGCCGTCGACCCGCATAGCCGCAGACGTCGATACCGCGCTCCCGCCAAGCGTCGAATCGGGTACACCAGGTGTCGTGGAGTTGGACGACCTGCCTGAGCACCGACGGCGCGCGCTGCTGTGGCGTTATGCGATGGAGTTGAACCGCGAGGGTGTGGCCGATCTGGTGCGCCGGGCAAATCCCCGGTGGTGCCTGGGTCAGGTGACCGTCAGCGCGGAGCCCGATCCCGTATCGGTAGCGGTGCTCGGTGATGACGGGCTGCATCATCTGCGTGTCGGTGACGAGTACATGTGTGCTCAGGCACGGCGGCGTGCTGACGCACCCGGACTGCTGCGCCATACCAAGAGGTACGGGTGGTGGGTGGATCAGGACGGGTTGGTCGTATCCGAACCGAGAGGTCCTCGGCCGCGAGGACGCGGCAGTCGGTTGGTCCGGGAGCGTGTGTTGACGGTGCGGTGGACGATTCGCCTGACCGACACGGTGACCGAGCCTGATCTGGTGCCCTACCGGATGCGCTGTCACCGTCACTACCACTGGCCGCCGTTGCGGACCACCCGCAATGGACTGGGACGGGTTCGGGCCGCACTGATCGAGGCCCTCGGGGATCGTTGCCAGACCTGCGGTCGCCGAGGCGAGGTCGTCGACCATGACCACTTCACCGGGTTCGTCCGCGGATGGCTGTGCAAGTTCTGCAACCACATCGTCGACGACTGCCCACACCCGGCCGGTTGCCCGTTCGCCGAGTACCTCAACGACCCGCCCGCGACACCGCTGCGCCTGCGACATCCCAAGGCGAGCGACGACGCCCGGAAACCGGCCAGTTTGGCCCGTATCGAACGGCTTGGCTACACCCCTTTCACGTGACCCGAACACTGCGACTGAGGATGTAGCAGGGAAACCTCTCGGGTACTGGGCCTGGGCGGGCGTAGGCGCCGGGAGATCAAGTGGAGTAGCGCTCGGCGAGGCGGTCGAAGAAGGTGGCGAGCCGTTGGCGGTTGGTGGGGGTGTCGGTGAGTTCGGTGCCGCCGAAGCGGTAGACCTCATAGCCGCGCAGGCGCAGCTCGCGGTCCTCGGCGACCATCTCGCCATACCGGCGTGGGTCGGCCTGTCCGGTGGCGGGGTCGGCGTAATGCTGTTTGCCATCGCATTCGATGACGATGCGGATGCATTGAGGCAGCAGCAGGAGGAAGTCCATACGCTGGTGTGCCAAAGGTGCGGTGGCGGGTACGTGGTGTGATCGGGTGTAGGGGTCGTAGTGCAGGTACACCTGGGGTAGCAGCGCCGGGATGTCGGGGCCGAGTCGGAGGTGGCGGTCGGCGTAGGTGCGCAGGACCCTGCGTTCGGCGTCGTTGGTGCCCAGTGAGCGGTCCAGGCGTCGGTACAGGCTGCTCGAAATCTCGTCGGACCGGGCTCCGATCAGTTTTTCCCGGTCGGCCCACCAGACGGTCAGGTCGGTCCAGGTCAGCCCTCGGGCCGGGAGGGGCCGGTCGTAGACGAGGCAGAACTGCTCGTTCTTCACGACGCGGATGTCGTTGTTGACCGCGTCGCTGAACACGATCTCCGGTTTGGGACCGTCGGCGGCGAAGAGCAGGTTCTTCCCCGAGCCTGGCACGCCTGTGTCGATGCGGTGGGCGGCGAAGATCGGGGTGCCGCTGATGGCGTCGACCTGGACGAGTTCGTAGCCGTCGTGGGCCAGGATCCGGTTGAGCAGGGCGTGCAGGTGCTCGACTTCGACCAGGTCGGTGCGGACCGCGGGGTGCAGCATCTCGGCCAGGAACTCCACCAGTGCCTGGTCGCTGTCGGCCAGGCCGAACCGTTGGTCGTGGAAAATCCAGTCCTCGTCCCAGTCGAGGTTGGCCCGGCGGTGTCGGATGATGTCCTCGCGCGCAGTGGTGTGCCGGGAGTCGGTGCTGGGTAGTTGGTCGAGGTCGTAGAGACGGTCGAGGAAGTCGATCTCGTCGAGCCCTCCACTCCAGGACGTGTGGGCCAGTGCCTCAAGGAGGCGACGTCGGGTGACGCCGGTGATGCGACTGTTGGCGGCGATGGTGCACCTCCTGAGCATTAGGTGGTCGGCTGTTCATAGCTGGCGTCGGGACAGGAGTGTCAACGAGTGGGTGGTGTTCGGGCCGCTGTCGGGTCGCAGTTGCCTGCACCGGGGGACTGGCGCGATGCCTCGGGGCCTCCTGGGTGGTCTGGAGTTCTCCGATGAGACCGAGGATCAGGTGACATCCCAGTTCGTTCGGCCCCTGTCATCGCGGCGTCGTCAAGCATGGCTTGCGGGAGCATGCGGTGCGACGGTGCTGTTTCGAGATTCAGAGCCAGCAGGGCTTGAGGAGGCGCAGTCCGCCTTCGGTGCGGACATAGGCGTCCGGATTTTCGCAAAGGAGTCGCAGTTCGTTCTTGAGAAGTTCGCGCCTGCTGTCGGCCATGTCGAGACAGTTGTCAAGTGCTTCGATCCATTCTCTCACGTGCTGGTAGATGTCGCCGCTGTTGACGATCGTCAGGGAAGGTGGGACGGCAATCGCCTTGTAACCCTGTTGGTTTTTGCGCACACAGGAGTACAGGCGGCTGTTCTTGGCCGGGTCAGGCGATCGAACGACATCAGATGAGGGGCGCCCGTGGACCGTGGCCGGGGTGAGTTGCCTGGTTCGGCGCGGCTGGAGTTGGTCGACGGCGTCGCGTTGCTGCACCCCGAGGACGCGGTGTTGGAGGCGATGCTGTCCGGGTGGGACAAGCAGCTTCGAGGCGGTCGGCGGTTGAACGGCGGCACCGTAGGAAGCTACCGGCGCGCGGTGACGGCGTTCCTGGAGTTCAGTGGCGAGTACCCGTGGTGTTGGACCGCTGCCCACATGGACGAGTGGATGGGCGAGTTGGTGACGGGGGCGAAGCGCAAGCCGTCGACGTTGCGCAACTACCAGACGGGTGTGCGGGACTTCTGCAATTACCTGACCTCGCCCGCCTACCGCTGGGCCGAGGAGTGCGAGGCCCGGTTCGGCACCCATCCGGTGTAGGTCTGTCATGAGTGGAACACCGTCAGCCATGTCGCGGACTACGAGGGCGGTCCGGACCGCCGTCCGATGAGCAGGGACGAACTTCAGCGGTTCTTCGATCACGCCGATGACCGGGTCGAGCGGGCGATCCGGCTGCGTCGCAAGGGGGCGCTGACCGCTTACCGCGACGCGACGGTGTTCAAGGTGATCTACGGGTGGGGTCTGCGGGTCCGTGAAGCGTCGAAGTTGGACCTGGAGGACTGCTACCGCAATCCGAAGGCGCCGGAGTTCGGGCGGTTCGGGCAGTTGCACGTGAGGTGGGGGAAGGCCAGTCGGGGCTCGCCGCCGCGGCGGCGGATGGTGCTCAGTGTCATGCCGTGGGCGGTGGAGGCGTTGGAGGACTACGTGGTCAACGTGCGGCCGTTGTTGGGGGTGGGGGACAGTCGGGCGTTGTTCGTGACCGAGCGCGGCACGCGGCTGCAGACCCGGGAGATGGAGTCGCGGTTCGGCGAGTACCGGGACGAACTGGGTATGGAGGAGGCGCTGGTCCCCGCACTGCATGAGGCACAGCTATGTGACCCATCTGATCGAGGACGGCACCGATCCAAAGTTCGTGCAGGAGCAGGTCGGGCATAGGTACGCGTCCACGACCGCGCTCTACACCGCGGTCAACGGCGACTTCATGAACACGATGATGCAGCGGGCGCTGGAGCGGGCGTTCGCCGAGGACGGGGAGTGGTCCGGATGAGCAGGCTCGACTACCGGTGGCATCTGCGGGAGTTGATGGCGACTCGCGGCATTTTCTCCACCAGCGATCTCCGCCCGCTGCTGGCCGAGCGGGGCATCGATTTGTCGACCAGCCAGGTCTATCGGCTGGTCGTCGAACGCCCCGAGCGCTTGAATCTCAAGACCCTGGTCGCGCTGATGGACATCCTGGGCTGCGGGATGGAGCAGCTGATCGAACCCGTGGCGACGGCACGACCCGCACGCCAGGCCAAGGCGTCGGGGGACGGGACCGCTCCGGCCGAAGGAGCGGCGGCGTTGGGCACGCTGCGTCCCAGGCGGGCCTGGATCACCCGACCCCAAGCCTGATGACCAGGCGACCCGATGTCGGCTTCGCCGCGACCGTGCTGGCCGATCCCCGAGGCACGATCCTTTCCGCGGTGGCACTGGTCGAACCTGGGTGGTTGTGGTGGCTAATAGGGATCGTGCTCGCTCCCGTCGCGCTCCTCGTCGTGCCCCCACTCTTCGCCTTGCTCCTCGAATTAGGCCAGTACCTGCTCCTACGATTCCTCGCCTCCGGCAGCGCCGAATACGACGCGGTCAGGGACGGACACCCCTCACGCGCGCACCTGGCCGGACGCCACCGCCCACTCAAACGATGGGCACCGCGCTGCCAGCACTGCTTCGAGCAGTACGAAGAGCAACGACGCCAGGAACGGCGGCAAGCCCGCGGAGAGTCCACCTAGGCGGCCCGCCATCTGAGGCCAATCCCGACACAACGGGACATGCCAGGCGGCCAGAAGACAGAACTCCGCAGGTTCCAATATCCGGGGTTACCAACATCGGGCGCGCGACGAGCAGGGTGCCGAGGGTACGGGCACGGTGGCCAGTGCCGATGAGTCCACCGAGGACTGGAGTGCGCCGCAATCTGCGGGTATCGAGGTCGTCTACCGCGGCAGGACGCTGCTGGCCTCGAGTGGCGTTGACCGTGGCAGTTGATCGCGAGCGGGGTGGTGGCGATGTACCTCAAGGGCGCCGGGGTTGGTCAGCCGATGGCCAGGGAGTTGAAGGAGACGGCCGAGAGCGTTCTCGCTGCGGACTACGACGGGCGTACGGTCGTCGAACTGCTGCAGAACGGGCACGATCCTGCCCGGTTCGACGGGCGGCTTGAGTTCTTCCTGGACGAGACCGAGGGAGAGCACGGTGTCCTGTACGCGGCCAACGGCGGGAAACCTCTGAACGCGGACAATTTCGGTTCCATGTGCCTGATCACGCTGAGCAGCAAGTAGCGCGTTGGCTCGATCCCCCGGATCGTCCGAGCCATTCTCCCCGCAGGGTCACGGTCGTCGTGAACGGTGACCCTTGACACGCCGAGCAGGAACCGCGCAGCTGCGGATGCTGGTGCTCGCGCGCGAGTCGCGCGGGTTGAAGCAGGGTGACGTGGCCGAGGCCACGAGGGAACTGGAAGGCCACGGGTCCAAGGTGAGCCAGGCCTACGTCAGTCGCGCGGAGGCGGGTCGACTGACGGTGTCCGGTGATCGGCTCGAACCGTATGCCCGCGCGCTCGAAGACCCACCTGAACTGCTGGTCCTGCGCGAAACGGAAGTCGGGGCGGGGCACGGGCTGATCCACCACCGGAAGAAGCAGGCGGTGGCTGTGCCGGACCTGCGTCGCGTCCACGCGGTGCTCAACCTGACTGGCATCCAACTGAAGGGCACCTTCTCCTCAAGTCCGTGGGCGATGAGCCGTCGCCGAAACCGGTCAACACAGTGTTGTCGAATCCGGGATCGGACAGGTCCGGACCCAGCCCGTGCCCCATGCTGTCGCTGCCCAACTGCCCAACTGCCTCAACCGCGCCACCTACCTGGCGGTGAGCGCGATGCTGCGGGCCTACGCCGGCATCGCCGACCGGTGCCGGGTCGACCAGCTCGGCCTGCCGCGTCGGCGCGGCGCCCACGACCTGCTGCACGACCAGCACGGCCGTGACCGCCTGGTGCTCCCGGCGTTCAGCCGACTGACCACCCCTGTCGCCCAGGACTGGCCGACCGCCGTGCGACCACCGGCTTCTGGTACCTGCCCGAAGTCCCGTGGACACCGCCGCCGGACCTCGAGGAGTTCCTGTCCACCGGACCACCGCCGGTCTACGTCGGCTTCGGCAGCATGACCGGCCGCGACACCGCGCGCACCGGCCGGATCCTCACCGAGGCGGTCCGCGCGGCCGGTGTCCGCGCGTGCCGGCCACCGGTCGAGGCGGCATCACCCCACCATCCACACCGGACGTGCACGTCATCGATCAGGTGCCGCACCGGTGGCTGTTCCCGCGCCTGGGCGCCGTGGTGCACCACGGGGGAGCGGGCACCACCGCCGCCGCGCTGACCGCCGGCGTGCCGCAGGTGGTGTGCCCGTTCGTCGCCGACCGGCTCCACTGGGCGCACCCCGTCCACGCCGCCGGCGTCGCACCACCGCCGGTCCTGGCTGCGGCGCATGGACCGCAAGCGCCGTGACGGGCTGCGTTGGTTCAGTCGCCGCAAGCTCAAGCCGTTCTGATCGGCTCCAGAAGGAGCTTCCGCACGGTACGGCGGGGACTGGCGGGGACGGGTGAGCCGAAGCCGATGCGCAGGACGGTCTGAGGTTCGAGGGTTCCGCCGAGGGCGCGGCGGAGCTCGTCGCGGACGGGACGCACCTCGATCGCCTGGGACATGAAGGAGGCGGAGAGGCCGAGGGTGGTGGCGGTGAGGAGCACGCGTTGCAGGGCTTGGCCTGCTTGGAGTTCGGCGAGGGGTCCGTTGTAGAACGAGCACAGCACGACGACGAGCGGGTCGGATTCGTAGTCCTTGCCCGGTGGGCGTTCGGCGGCCTGGAAGTCGCGCATCGCCCACTCGTCCTGGGGCGCGGGACGTACGCCGCCGGACGCGGGTGGGATGCCGTCGCCGGTTCGCGGGCCGGTCCAGTCGGTCAGTTCGGCCCGCACGTCCGGCGCGCTGGCCTGGATCCGCTGCGCCTTGGCCACGAGACCCTGCAGCCGGGCGCGTTCGTTCCGGTCGGTCACGACGTGCAGCCACGACCGCTCTCGTTCGGCGGCGCGTACCAGCGCGTGCCGGTGTTCGAGGGGTACCGGCACGTCCCGGAACGGCTTGCGGTTGGAGCGCCGCGTCGGGATCGCCTTGATCAGCTGCCGGGTCTCGTCGTCGAGGTCTCGGTGACCGCCTCGGCGGACCGTGGCCAGTGCTCCGGGTGCTTCGGCGCCCGGGACCAGGGTGACCAGGGGTCGGATGCGGTGGTCGCGCAGGGCGAGGCGGAGGTTGAACAGGGCCGCGCCGCACGACAGCCGCATTTCCCGGTCGTCGGGATCGGTGGCGGGCAGCCTGCGTGCCTGGTCGGCGTGCAGTTCGATCCGGTCGTGTGCGAGTCGGAACCGCCAGGGTTGGGTGTTGTGCACCGATGGGGCGAGCGTGACGGTCGTGAGCACGTCGGTCACCTCGTCTGCGGAAAGCCCGAGCACCTCGGTCACGTCTGCCATATCGTCCCTGCCTACTTCTGCTGATCGAACCAACACCTCCACTGTGCGTCGCCGGGGAGCGGGAACACACGGTCGAAGGTCCCTTCCGAGCAGGGTCCGGCGGACTTGGCCGCGTCTGGTGGTGGTGAGAGGCTGGTCCCGTGGTCGAATCTGCTGACGAGGAGATGCCGCACCGCCTGCTGGGTGGGTTGCGGTTGGACGAGTTGCTGGACGAGGTTCGGGAGCGGCTGACCGAGATCGCCTCGACCAGGGACAAGATGCAGGGTCTCCTGGACGCCGTCATCGCGGTCGGCGCGGGGTTGGAGCTGGATTCGACGCTGCAGCGGATCGTGCAGGCCGCCGTGGAGCTGGTCGGCGCGCGGTACGGGGCGTTGGGCGTGCTGGGCACCCAGGAGAACCTGTCGGAGTTCGTCTACGTCGGCATCGACCCGGAGACGCGGTCGCACATGGGGCACCTGCCGCAGGGCAAGGGCCTGCTCGGGCTGCTGATCAAGGATCCCCGGGCGATCCGGCTGCACGACCTGGCCGAGCACCCGGCGTCGGTGGGCTTCCCGCCGAACCACCCGCCGATGCACAGCTTCCTCGGCGTTCCGGTGCGGGTGCGCGACGAGGTGTTCGGCAACCTCTACATGACGGAGAAGATCGACGGCAACGACTTCAGCGCCGATGACGAGGTCGTGCTGACCGCGCTGGCCGCGGCGGCCGGCGTCGCGGTGGAGAACGCCCGGTTGTTCGAGCGGTCGCGGATGCGTGAGCGGTGGCTGGAGGCCACCGCGGAGGTCAACACTGAGCTGCTGGGCGGCGCTTCGGCCGACGACGCGCTTCGGCTGATCGCGCAGCGGACCCGTGAGCTGGCGGCGGCGACGATGTCGCTGATCGTGCTGGTCGAGGGCGTGGACGGGCAGCGGTTGAGGATGGTCGCGGGCGTGGGTGAGCACGTCGAGGGCCTGCTCGGCGGTCTGCTGGCCGGTGCCGGGACGGTCGTGGGGGAGGTGCTCGCCTCCGGCACGCCGATGCTGATCGAGGACCTCGATGGTCGGCTTGGTGACGCGCCCCTCGACGCGGGTCCGGGGGTCGCGGTGCCGTTGCGGGTGGGTTCGGCCGTGACGGGTGTGCTGCTGGTGGCGCGGGAGAAGGACGGCGCCCGGTTCGGTGCGGAGCAGGTGCCGTTGCTGGCGTCGTTCGCCGACCAGGCGGCGGTGGCGTTGGAGTTCGCCGAGAACCAGCGGGCGCGCAGGTTGGTGGACGTGCTGGAGGATCGGGACAGGATCGCGCGTGACCTGCACGACCACGTGATCCAGCGGTTGTTCGCCACCGGTATGAGCCTGCAGGGCGCGTTGGGTGCGATCCGCGAACCTCAGGTGCGGGAGCGGGTGCGCAAGGCGGTGCACCAGTTGGACGAGACGGTGCTGGAGATCCGTACGTCGATCTTCGACCTCCAGGCGGGCGACGACCTGCCGGGTCTGCGGCGGCGTCTGTTGGACCTGGTGTCCGAGCTGACGGAGAACGCGCCGGTCACGCCGACCGTGCGGATGACCGGGACGGTGGACAACTCGGTGCCCGACGACGTCGGCGAGCACGCCGAGGCGGTGGTTCGGGAGGCGGTCACCAACGTGGTCCGGCACGCCAGGGCGAAGGAGTTGGTGCTCACCGTGGAGGCGGGCGACGAGTTGACCATCACGGTCGTGGACGACGGTGTGGGCATGCCGCCGCAGGTGGCCCGCAGCGGGTTGCGCAACCTCGAACAGCGGGCCGGCGCGTTGGGCGGTACCTGTTCGGTGACCGCCGAACCCGGCGGCGGTACCCGCCTGACCTGGCAGGTTCCGCTGGTGTGACGTCCTAGCCCTCCGACGGAGGGGTGGGTTTGCGCAGTTGGGTGGCGAGGACGGCGGCTTGGGTGCGGCGTTCGAGGCCGAGTTTGGCGAGCAGGTGGGAGACGTAGTTCTTGACGGTCTTCTCGGCGAGGAACATCTTCTCGGCGATCTGCCGGTTGGTCAGGCCCTCGCCGATGTAGTCCAGCACGGCGCGTTCCTGGTCGGTGAGCATCCGCACGGGGTCGCCTTGTTCGCGTTCGCGGCGGATGCGGTTGAGCAGCGCGGCCGTGGAGCGGGCGTCGAGCAGCGATTCACCGGCCGCGACGGTCCGGACGGCGGTCTGGAGGTCGGTGCCGAGGATGCGTTTGAGGACGAATCCGGAGGCGCCGGCCATGATGGCGTCGAAGAGGGCTTCGTCGTCGGTGAAGGAGGTGAGCATCAGGCATTTGAGGTCGGGCAGTTGGGAGCGCAGTTCGCGGCACAGTTCGATGCCGTTGCCGTCGGGCAGCCGCACGTCCAGCACGGCGACGTCGGCGCCGCTGTCGGGCACCCTGGCGAGTGCTTCGGCGACCGATCCGGCCTCGCCGACGACCTCGAGGTCGTCCGCGCTGTTGAGCAGTTCCCGCACACCGACGCGGACCACCTCGTGATCGTCCACCAGAAACACCCGAGCCACCACTGCACCCCTCCGTCATCCGCCTGATCAGACCTTCGCCGACGCGAGTCGTCCGACACAGGGTCCAAAGACCCTCCCGCCCGCGCTCAAGGTCCTTCCATCGTGTCAGCGCGCGGCGTGGGCCGCTCGGTCGTGCTCCGCGGAACGTGGTGGTGCGACGTCGACCGGGTAGCGGTGTGCCACCAGGACGGGGCACGGGGCGTGGTGGAGTGCCGCGCGGGTGACCGGACCCAGCCCGGCCGGCACGAGCAGGTCGGTGTCGGCGTACCGGGTGATCGCCTCGTGCGGGTGCATCCTGGCCAGGACCGAGGTGCGACGAATGCCGCGCAGCACGTCGTCGGCGTGGGTGACCGGCCACACTGGGTCGTCGACCCGCACCGGCAGCGACGGCGTGGCGTGCAGGACGCGCAACGCCACGTGCTGCTGCTCGGCGTAGGCGACGGCCCGGGCCAGGGCCAGGTCGTCGTCGTACGCGTCACCGGACAGCAGCACGGTGACCCGGCGGTGGGCACGGCGCAAGGCCTCGCCGGTGCCGCGGACCACGACGACGTCGCACGCCGCGTGCTCGACCAGCGGCAACACCAGTCTGCCCAGGCCGAACGCGGTGCCGTTCGCGCCGCGGTAGCCGACCACGAGCAGACCGGCGTGCGAACCCGCCGGCATCAGGTCGCGGACGGGGTCCGCGGTCGGCGGGCGCACCTCCAGCGGCGCCCTGGTCGCCATGGCGTACTCGGTCGCCCACCGGAGGGCGGCTTCGCCCCAGGGTGAGTGGTCGCCCGTCACGACGACAGGCGCGGGAATCCGGTCGGTCATGGCTCCACGATGGTCCGCTCGACGTCGGCGGCACAGGGTCGTGGGCGGTGAGCGGCGGTGACCTTAGGTCCCTGCCCGGTGAGGACCTAGGACCGCTGCCGCCGTCCGGTCGGCTGCCTAGCGTCGACACGGGAAGACACGTGGGGTCCGCCTGCGGTCCCGACATCGGATTCGGAGAGGAACCTGTGATGACTGCCCCGATCGTGGTCGGTGTGGACGGTTCGGCGTCGGCGTTGGCGGCCGTGAAGTGGGCGGCCGAGGAAGCCGCCCGCCACCGCGTGCCGCTCAAGCTCGTGCACGCCTTCCTGCTGCCCACCCGCGGCTACCCCGAGATCGTGCTGACCGGCCACGAGGTGCGGGAAGCGTTCGAGCAGCAGGGGTCGCGGTGGGTCGACGAGGCCGCGGCCGCCGCCCGTGCGGCCGTCCCCGAGGTGGAGGTCGAGACGGCCGTCGTGATCGACCGGCCGGCCGCCGCGCTGATCGCCGCCTCGGACGGGGCACGGCTGGTCGTGCTGGGCTCGCAGGGGCTGGGCGGCTTCTCCGGCCTGCTGGCCGGCTCGGTCGCCGTCGCGGTCACCGCGCACGGCAAGTGCCCGGTGGTCGTCGTCCGCGACGAGATCCGCCGGGACGGTCCGGTCGTGGTCGGTGTGGACGGCTCGCCCACGAGCGAGGAGGCGATCGCCTACGCGTTCGCCGAGGCGTCCCTGCTCGGCGCCCCGCTCACCGCGGTCATCGCCTGGACCGACTTCCTGGTCGACAGCGCCTACCACTCGCGCTTCACCGTCGACTGGTCGCAGGTCGAGGACGAGCAGCTGCGCCTGCTGGCCGAACGCCTCGCGGGCTGGCAGGAGAAGTACCCCGACGTGCACGTGGACCGCGTCGTCGTCCACGACCGCCCCGTCCGGGCGCTGCTCGACGCCGCGAAGGACGCCCGGCTGCTGGTCGTGGGCAGCCACGGCCAAGGCGGCTTCACCGGCATGCTGCTCGGTTCCACCAGCCAGGCGCTGGTGTACCACGCCCCTTGCCCTCTCGCCGTCGTCCGGGCGACCGCTGCGGACAAGTAAGCCGCACGGGCCACGAACGGGGGACCGGCCACCGGGCCGGTCCCCCGTTTCGTCGCACCTTCCGCCGTGAACGACTCCCTGGCGGGTCAGGCACGGCCCGGCGGCACGACCACGACCGGGCACGTCGCGTGGCGCAGGCAGTCCGCCGCCACGCTGCCCAGGATCAGTTCGGTCAGCCTGCTGCCGTGCCCGTGCGCGCCGACCACGAGCAGGTCCGCCTGCCGGGACGCCTGGGCCAGCGCGGTGCCCGCGTCACCAATGATGGTGACCTCGGTGACCGGCGGCGCGCCCGGCACGGTCGCCCGGACCTCCTCCACGATCGTGTGGAGTTCGCGCGCGGGGTGCCGGCGGCTGGGGTTGTCGGCGTGCGGGTGCACGCCCATCGACGCGGCTGGCACGAACTCCGGCTCGCGCAGCCACGCCATCGTCGCTTCGACGGTGTCACCGGTCTTCACCGCTTGCGCCAACGCCCACCGCAGCGCCTCGCGGCTGGCCGGCGAGCCGTCCACACCAACAAGCATCATGGCCGTCTCCTCTCCTTTACCTGGAGCGTTCGCCCCACGGCGGTGAGATCGGCAGGGTCCTAGGTCCCCAACTACCGGGACCGATGCGCACCCCGCGCCGCTTCAGGGCCGAAGGTCCCGCCGCGGTGGGGACCGCGGCCACTGACCTCGGTGTTCCACCGCCGGAAGGCTGGAGGCGAGCACCTGAGGAGGGGCAATGGACGAGACGATCGTGGTGGGCGTGGACGGTTCACCGGTCAGCCGCACCGCATTGCACTGGGCGGTCGAGGAGGCGAAGCTGCGTGGTTGCGCGGTGGAGGCGGTCCTGGCGTGGCACGTGGACTACGCGATGGTGATCGGGCCGATGTCGGCCACCATCGCGGCCGGGATGGACCGCGACAAGCTGCGCGAAGACCACCGGCGCCTGCTGGAGGACATGGCGGCCGAGGCCGGTCCGGAGGTCCGGGCCGTCCTCGCCGAGGGCGACGCCCGCGATGTGCTGGCCAAGGCGTCGGAGCACGCAACGTTGTTGGTGGTCGGCAGCAGGGGAGCGGGGCCGGTCCGCGAGGTGCTGCTGGGTTCGGTCAGCTCCTACTGCGTGCACCACGCGTCGTGCCCCGTGGTCGTGGTGCGCGACCCCAAGCCTGAGCACGTCGAGCCGAAGCCGGTCATCACCCCGGGACCGCTGCTGTGACCGCCTCTCTGAAGGCCGATCGGGCCCTGTTGGCCGACGGGTCCGTGGTGGCCCTGCGCGAGCTGGGGCCGGCCGACGCGGACGCGCTGCTCGCCCTGCACCGCGACCTGCCGGTGGACGACCGCTACCTGCGGTTCTTCAGCGCCGCTCCTCGTCACCTGGACGAGTTCGTCGCCCGGCTGACCTCGCCCGGCGAGCCGCGGCACGTGGTGCTCGGCGCGTTCGCGTCGGACGTGCTGGTCGGCGCCGCGAGTTACGTCGCGCTCGACGACGACACGGCCGAGGTGGCGTTGGTGGTGGCGCACGACCGGCAGTCCCACGGCGTCGGCACGCTGTTGCTGGAGCACTTGGTGTCGCTGGCGCGCAGGCGGGGCGTGCGGCGGTTCCGCGCCGAAGTGCTCACGGTGAACTCGAAGATGCTGCGGGTCTTCGCGGACCTCGGTCTGGTGTGGACGTCCACGGCGGACAACGGCGAGGTGCGCGTCGACCTGGGGCTCGACCCCGGCGAGCGCTACCTGGAGGCCGTCGCCGACCGCGAGCAGGCCGCCGACGTGGCCAGCCTGCGCGCGGTGCTGAAACCCGCCTCGGTCGTGGTGGTCGGCGCGAGCCGCAAGCCGTCCTCAGTGGGCAACGCGGTGCTGGCCAACCTGGTCGACGGCGGGTTCACCGGTGCGTTGTACGCGGTGAACCCGCACGCCCGGCGGGTCCTGGGCGTGAAGTGCCACGCGACGGTCACCGAGCTGCCCGAGGCGCCCGACCTGGCGGTGGTGTGCGTGCCCGCCGAGTCCGTCGCCCAGGTCGCCGAGGACTGCGGGCGACGCGGGGTGAAGGCGCTGGTCGTCATCACCTCCGGGGTCGACCCGGACGGCCTGCTGGAGATCGTGCGACGGCACGGCATGCGCATGGTCGGCCCGAACTGCGTCGGCGTATCCAGCACGGACCCGGCGGTGCGGCTGGACGCCACGTTCACCCGCGACCGGACCGAACTGGGCGGCATCGGCCTGGTCACCCAGTCCGGTGGCGTGGCGATTGCCGCGGCCGAGCAGTTGCGGCGGCTGGGACTGGGCACGTCGGAGCTGGTGTCGACCGGTGACAAGTACGACGTGTCCGGCAACGACCTGCTGCTGTGGTGGGAACGCGACGAGCGGACCCGTGCTGTGGCGCTGTACCTGGAGTCGTTCGGCAACCCGCGCAAGTTCTCCCGCCTGGCCCGGCGGGTGGCGCGCCGCAAGCCGGTCTTGGCGATCCGGGCCGCGACGAGCGAGGCCGGTCAGCGTGCCGCCGCGTCGCACACCGCGTCGACCGCCACCCCGGCCGTGACGCGGGACGCGTTGTTCCGGCAGGCGGGCGTGATCGCGGTGGACGGCGTCGCCGAGATGGTCGACGTGCTGGCCGCACTGCACGCCACCCCGCTGCCCGCCGGTCGCGGTGTGGCCGTGCTCGGCAACGCGGGCGGGCTCGGCGTGCTGGCCGCGGACGCCTGCGCCCACCACGGGTTGACCATCGCCGACCTGGGCCCGGGCACGGTGGAGGCGTTGAAGGCGCTGCTGCCGAGCACCGCGAGCCCGCACAACCCCGTCGACACGACCGCGGTCGTCGACGACCGGACGTTCGCGCGCTGCCTGGACGTCCTCGCCGCCGACCCGGCGGTGGACGCGGTCATCGCGGTCACCGTGCCCACGGCGTTGGGCGACCCGGCCGGCGGCATCCACCCCACGTCCAAGCCGGTGCTCGCGGTCAGCCCCGACCAGGACGGGGCCGTGTCGCTGCGCGACGACGCCATCGCCCGCTACGCCGAACCCGACAGTGCCGCCGCCGTGCTCGCCGCGTTGGCCGAGCGCGCCGCGTGGTTGCGCCGCCCGGCGCCGCAGGCGTCCGAGCTGTCGGGTGTGGACCTGACGACCGCCCGTGCGGTCGTCGCCGCCCACCTGGCCACCGACCCCGGAGGCGGTTGGCTCGACCCGGATCAGGTGGTGCGGCTGCTGGGCGCGTTCGGGCTGCCCGTGCTCGGCGGCGTGCTGGTGCGGGACGCCGAGTCCGCGGTGGCCGCGCAGCGGTCCTTCGGCGGACCCGTCGCGCTGAAAGCCGTGGCCCGAGGGCTGCTGCACAAGAGCAAGAGCGGCGGCGTGCTGCTCGACCTGGCCGGCGACGACGCGGTCACCTACGGCTTCGAGTCGATGCGCGACCGGTTCGGCGAACAGTTGCACGGCGTGTTCGTGCAGCCCATGGCCGACCGGGGACGTGAGCTGCTCGTCGGGGTCGTCACGGACCCGCAGTTCGGCCCGCTCGTGGTGACCGGTCTGGGTGGCGTGGACACGGACCTGGTGGACGACCGTGCCGCCGCGCTCGCGCCGCTGTCGGAGGCGGACGTGGACGACCTGCTGCACGGCTTCCGCGCCGCGCCGAGGGTGTTCGCCGAGCACGACCAGGCGGCCGTGCGAGATGTGCTGTTGCGGGTCGGCCGGCTGGCCGAGCTCGTGCCGGAGATCGCCGAACTCGACCTCAACCCGCTGGTCCTGACCGGGCAGCGCGTGCTGGCGGTCGACGCCAGGGTGCGCGTCGCGCCTGTCGAACCGGTCGACCCTTTCCTCCGCCGGCTCCGCGACCCGAGGAGGCCGTCATGACCGTCACCGCCACTGCCCCGGTCGAGGTGACCTACGAGACCGGTGAGGAGTACGTGGTGCGGCTGCGCGATCACCGCGTCCGCACCGACCAGCCGCGCGAGTCCGGCGGCCAGGACGCGGGCCCGAGCCCGGTCGAGCTGCTGGTCGCGTCGATGGCCACCTGCACCGCCTTCTACGCGGGAAGGTTCCTGGACCGCCACGGCGAGTCGCGCCGCGGCCTCGCGGTGACCGCCCGGTACCGGACGGCCTCCGACCCGCTCGCCCGCGTCGCCGAGGTGTGCCTGACCGTGCGCGTGCCGCACGGGCTGTCCGAGCGGCACAAGACCGCACTGCTGGCCGTGGTCCAGCACTGCACCGTGCACAACACGCTCCGGCGAGCGCCGGAGATCGTCATCGAGTTGACCGAGGTGAAGTCATGAACGCAGGTCCGATCGTGGTCGGAGTCGACGGCAGCCCCGCGGGCGAACGCGCGCTGCGCTGGGCCATGGACGAGGCGACCCAGCGGAAGCTGCCGCTGCACGTGGTCAACGCCTACGCCTACGAGCCGCTGGCCGACTGGGCGATGACGTCCGAGCAGGACGCACGAATCCGGTCGGAGGCGCTGGTCGAGGACGCGTTGCGCGCGGTGGCCGTGGGTCGGCTGGAGTTCCCGCGGATCGTCCGGCACTGCGTGCGCGGACCGGCCGCCGAGGCGCTGGAGGCCCAGGCACGGGGCGCGTCGATGCTGGTAGTGGCCTCGCACAGCGGCAGCAGGCTGCGGCAGGTGCTGCTGGGCAGCACCAGCGCGCACTGCGTGCGGCACGCGACCGTGCCCGTGGTGGTCCTCCCGCCGTCCGACGAGCAGGCCGACGGGGCCGCGGTCGGTGCGGGACAGGAGGCCGGGCGATGAGGGTCCGCGACCTCATGACGCGCGACGTGGTGACCGTCTCTCCCGACACGGCCGCCCGTGACGCCGCGGCGCTGCTCGCCACCAAGGGGTTCACCACCCTGCCGGTGGTCGACAGAGCCGGCACGCTGGTCGGCGTGGTCACCGAGACCGACGCCCTGCGCGACCGACTGCCCGTCGACCCACGGTCGCTCGTGCACGGACAGCCGTCACGGGCGCGCGCCATCGCTCGTAGGACCGTCGCCGACGTGATGAGCGAGCCGGTGGTCGCCACGACGCCCGGCACGGACGTCGCCGAGCTGGCCCGGTCGATGGTGCGGCACGGCGCGCGCAGCGCGTGCGTGGTGGACGGCAAGCAGTTGGTCGGCATCGTCACCCGGCGCGACATGCTGCGCGCGATCAGCCGTGACGACCGCAGCCTGGCCGCCGAGGTCCGGCGCCGCCTCGGCCTCTACGCCGACCCGCACCGCTGGTCGGTGTCCGTGGTGGACGGCCGGGTGGCGATCGTGGACGCGTTGGACGACGAGCGCGACCGGCACGTGGCCGCGGTGCTCGCGGGCGCCGTGGCCGGTGTGGTCGACGTCCGCTTCCCGGAGACCCGCCATGCCGTCGACCACGGCTGAACGCGAGGCCACGCCGCACGGCATGCCGGTGCACGAGGTCGTGCTGCTCGCCGAGACCGACGCCGAGACCGGGCTGTCCGGAGTGGTGGCCGGCGAGCGGCTGGCCTCGCTGGGCCCGAACAGGCTGCCCGAGCGGCGCGGTCCCGGCCGGCTGCGACGGCTGCTCGGCCAGTTCCACAACCCGCTGATCTACGTGCTGCTCGGCGCGGCGGCGCTGACCGCCGCGCTGGGCGAGACCGTGGACGCCTCCGTTGTGCTGGGCGTGGTGTTGGTCAACGCGATCGTCGGCTACCTCCAAGAGGTGCGGGCCGAACGGGCGCTCGACGCCCTGGAGGCGATGGTCCGCACCGAGGCGACCGTGATCCGCGACGGCACCGCCGCGCGGGTCACGTCCGACGAGTTGGTGCCCGGCGATCTCGTGGTGCTGGAGGAAGGCGACCAGGTGCCCGCCGACCTGCGGATCGTGCGCACCCGTGAGCTGCGGGTCGACGAGTCGGCGTTGACCGGTGAGTCGCAGCCGTCGGCCAAGGACCCGCTGCCCGTGCCGCACGACACCGCGCTGGCCGACCGCGCCAACATGGCCTACTCCGGCACGCTCGTCACCACCGGTGGCGGGCGCGGCGTGGTGGTCGCCACCGGCGCCGACACCGAGATCGGGCACGTCCACCGGCTGGTCGGCAGCACGACGACCGTGCAGACGCCGCTGACCCGCAAGCTCGCCCGGTTCAGCAAGCTGCTGACCGTCGTCATCCTCGGCTTGGCGCTGGTCAGCGTCGTCATCGGGGTGCTGCGCGGTGAGCCGTTCGCCGAGATGGTGACCGCCGCCGTGGCGCTCGCGGTCGGCGCGATCCCCGAAGGGCTGCCCGCCGCGGTGACGGTGACGCTGGCCATCGGCGTGGCGCGCATGGCCCGGCGCAACGCCGTCATCCGCCGCCTGCCCGCCGTGGAGACCCTCGGCTCCACCACGATCATCTGCACCGACAAGACCGGCACGCTCACCGCCAACGCCATGACCGTGCGGCAGGTCGTCGCCGGCGGGCAGCGGTGGGAGGTCGACGGCATCGGCTACTCACCGCTGGGCGACTTCCCGCCGCCGTCACCGGCCGTGCGCGAAGTCCTGCTGGCCGGGCTGGCCTGCAACGACGCCCACGTGGTCCTCCAGGACGACCGGTGGATCGCCGTCGGCGACCCGACCGAAGCCGCGCTCGTCGTGTCCGCCCGCAAAGCCGGGCTCACCGAGGTCCCGGAGCGGGTGGACGAGCTGCCCTTCACCTCGCAACGCCGGTTCATGGCCACCCGCCACGCCGGTGGTGTCGTCTACCTCAAGGGCGCGGTCGAGCGGATCGCGGAGTTCACCGGCGACACCGACCACACCGAAGCCGACCGGCTCGCGCACCAGGGGATGCGCGTGCTCGCGTTCGCCCGGACGCACGTGCCCGAGGACACCCCGTTGACCGAGGACACCCTGCACGGTGCCGTGTCGCTGGGCCTGCAGGCGATGCACGACCCGCCCCGGCCCGAGGCCATCGAGGCGGTTCGCGCCTGCCAGGAGGCGGGCATCGAGGTCCGCATGATCACCGGTGACCACCTCGGCACCGCCCGCGCCATCGCCACCCACTTCTCGCTCCCCGACGACGCCGTGCACGCCCGCGTGTCGCCCGAGGAGAAGCTGAGGCTCGTCAAGCAGTTCCAGGCGGACGGACACGTGGTCGCGATGACGGGTGACGGCGTCAACGACGCACCGGCGTTGCGGCGGGCCGACATCGGCGTCGCGATGGGCCGCGGCGGCACCGACGTCGCCAAGCAGGCCGCCGACATGGTGCTGACCGACGACAACTTCTCGTCCATCCGCGCAGCGGTGGAGGAAGGGCGCGCGGTCTTCGACAACCTGCGCAAGTTCATCATCTGGACGCTGCCCACGAACATGGCCGAGGGCCTCGTCATCCTCACCGCGATCCTGCTGGGCACCGCCCTGCCGATCCTGCCGGTGCAGATCCTGTGGATCAACATGACCACCGCCGTCGCGCTCGGCCTGACCCTGGCCTTCGAACCGCGCGAGCCGGGCGTCATGCGCCGCCCGCCGCTGCCACCGTCACTGCCCCTGCTGACCGGCGCACTGGTGCAACGCATCCTGCTGGTCTCGGCCGTGCTGCTGGCCGGGTCGTTCGCCGCGTTCCACCTCCACGGCGGCACCCTGGACGAAGCGCGCACGGTCGCGGTGAACGTCTTCGTGGCCGCTCAGATCGCCTACCTGTTCAACTGCCGGTCGCTGCGCGACCTGCGGCCACACGTCGGGTTCCGCCGCAACCCCTGGCTGTTGGTGGGCATCGCCGTCACCGTCGCCCTGCAACTGCTGTTCACCTACCTCCCGGCGATGAACACCCTGTTCGACACCGCGCCGATCGGCTGGCGGGACTGGGCGGTCGTGGTGGCGCTGGCCGTGGTCGCCTACGCCGTGGTGGAAGTGGAGAAGTGGCTGCGACGCAAGTGAGCCGGTGATCCGGGAGCTGTCCAACACTCCCGGATCACCGGCTCGGGTTTCCCGGATCAGCGGCCGATGTCCACCAGCCGGTGTTGCAGCTTGTCGTGCAGCAGGTCCACCGCCTCCTGGTAGGTCTGCGCGCTCGCCTCGGCGTTCACCGGCGTCCCGTTGACGTCCAGCGACGCGTGCGCCACCACCAACCGCGGCCCGTCGGTGCTCAGCCGCACCCTGGCGTAGGAGATGTCGGCGGGGGCGTACTTGGCGATTGCGGCGACCTTGGTCCGGGCGTACTCGGTGGCGTCCCCCGGCACACCGGTGGCCAGGTCGATCCGGATGTTGACGATCTCGTGCACGTGGCTCATGCCTCCAGACTCTCTCTGCGCCGAACACGTCGACAGTGACCAAAGTCCCGGCCGGCAGGGACTCCCGGAACTGGGACCGGCTCGATGACGAAACCAAGCTGGGAGCCATCACCCCGAAACTTGGTCAGGAGAGCGAGATGCCGCACCAGCCGGAGAACACCGCGCCGGACTTGTCCTTGGTCGACGCCTACTGGCGGGCCGCGAACTACCTCTCGGCAGGGCAGATCTACCTGCTGGACAACCCGTTGCTGACCGAGCCGCTGAGCGCCGAGCACATCAAGCCACGCCTGCTGGGCCACTGGGGGACCACACCCGGCCTGAACTTCGTCTACGCCCACCTCAACCGGGTGATCAACGACCGTTCCCGGGACGTGCTGTTCGTGACCGGTCCCGGTCACGGCGGTCCGGCGCTGCTGGCCAACACCTGGCTGGAGGGCTCCTACACCGACACGCACCCGAACGTGCAGCGCGACGGTGACGGCATGCGGAAGTTGTTCCGCCAGTTCTCCTTCCCCGGTGGGGTGCCAAGCCACGTGGCGCCCGAGGTGCCCGGGTCCATCCACGAGGGTGGGGAGCTGGGCTATTCGCTGGCGCACGCGTTCGGCGCGGCGTTCGACAACCCCGACCTGGTGGTGGCGTGCGTGGTCGGCGACGGTGAGGCCGAGACCGGGCCGCTGGCGGCGAGCTGGCACGGCAACAAGTTCCTCGACCCGGCGCACGACGGCGCGGTGCTGCCGATCCTGCACCTCAACGGCTACAAGATCGCCAACCCGGCACTGCTGGCCCGCATCCCGCACGACGAGCTGGACTCGCTGGTGCGCGGTTACGGCTACGCCCCGTTCTACGTGGAGGGCGACGACCCGGCCCTGCTGCACCCGCGCATGGCCGAGGTCTTCGACGAGGTGTTCGACGGGATCCGGGCCATCCAGGAGGCTGCCCGCGCGGGGGACACCGAGCGCCCGCGTTGGCCGATGATCGTGCTGCGCACCCCGAAGGGCTGGACCGGTCCGTCCGAAGTGGACGGCGTGCCGGTGGAGGGCACGTGGCGCTCGCACCAGGTGCCGCTCGCCGGGGTCCGCGACAACCCCGACCACCTGCGGCAGCTGGAGTCGTGGCTGCGTTCCTACCGGCCGGAGGAGCTGTTCGACGCCGATGGCAGCCCGCGCCCGGAGCTGCTCGCGCTCGTGCCGCGCGGTGAGTTGCGCATGGGCGCCATCCCGCACGCCAACGGCGGCCTGCTGCTGCAAGAACTCCGCATGCCCGGCACCGCGCCGTACGCGGTCGAGGTGACCAAGCACGGCACCACCACGTCCGAGCCGACCCGTGCGCTGGGCCGGATGCTGCGTGACGTGATGGCGCTCAACGCGGCCGAGAAGAACTTCCGCGTGTTCGGACCGGACGAGACCGCCTCGAACCGGCTCGACGCGGTGTTCGAGGTGACCGCCAAGCAGTGGCTGGCCGAGAAGCTGCCCACCGACGAGCACCTGGAGACCAACGGCCGGGTGGTGGAGGTGCTGTCGGAGCACCTGTGCCAGGGGTTCCTGGAGGGGTACCTGCTGACCGGGCGGCACGGGCTGTTCAACTGCTACGAGGCGTTCACCCACATCGTGGACTCCATGTTCAACCAGCACGCCAAGTGGCTCAAGACCCACCGCGAGATCGACTGGCGGCGCCCGGTCGCGTCGCTGAACTACCTGCTCTCGTCGCACGTGTGGCGGCAGGACCACAACGGCTTCTCCCACCAGGACCCCGGCTTCATCGACCACGTCATGAACAAGAAGGCCGAAGTCGTCCGCGTCTACCTCCCCGCCGACACCAACACCCTGCTCTCCGTCGCGGACCACTGCCTGCGCAGCCGCGACTACGTCAACGTCATCGTCTCGGGCAAGAACTACACCCCCGACTGGCTCTCGCCCGAAGAGGCGGCGCTGCACTGCGCACGTGGCGCGGGCATCTGGGAGTGGGCCGGCACGGACGACGGCCTGACCGAGCCCGACGTCGTGCTCGCCTGCGCCGGCGACGCGCCGACCATGGAGATCATGGCCGCCACCGCGCTGCTGCGCGAACACCTGCCCGAGCTGAAGGTCCGGGTTGTCAACGTGGTGGACCTGATGCGCCTGCAGCCCGACACCGAGCACCCGCACGGCATGCCCGACCACGAGTTCGACGCCCTGTTCACCCCCGACAAGCCGGTCCTCTTCGCCTACCACGGCTACCCGTGGCTGATCCACCGCCTGACCTACCGCCGCACCAACCACCACAACATCCACGTCCGCGGCTACAAGGAGGAAGGCACCACCACCACGCCGTTCGACATGCTCGTGCTCAACGACATGGACCGCTACCGACTCGTCATCGACGTCATCGACCGGGTGCCCGGCCTCGGCCCGAAGGCAGCTGGACTGCGCCAGCGGATGCAGGACCAGCGCACCCGCCACCACGCCTACATCCGCGAGCACGGCGAAGACCTGCCAGAGATCCGCGACTGGACCTGGCCCTGTTGATGAACG
Organism: Saccharothrix sp. NRRL B-16348; assembly: GCF_001280085.1. Lineage (GTDB taxonomy): Bacteria > Actinomycetota > Actinomycetes > Mycobacteriales > Pseudonocardiaceae > Actinosynnema. The sequence continues at coordinate 29,975 of NZ_LGED01000256.1, forward strand.
TGCTCGTCGTCAACGCGGGCTCGTCGAGCCTGAAGCTGAGCGTGCTGGGCGAGGACGACGCGGTCCTCGCCCAGCGCCACGTCGAACGGTGGGACGGCACCGCCGACCTCGACCTCGTCCTGCCGCCCGTGCACGCCGTGGGCCACCGCGTCGTCCACGGCGGCACCCGGTTCACTGCCCCGGTTGTCATCACCCCCGACGTGCGCCGGGAGATCGCCGCCCTGACAGACCTGGCACCACTGCACCAGCCCAGGGCACTGGCGGGCATCGACGCCGCCCAGGCGCTGTTCCCCGACGTGCCGCACGTCGCGTGCTTCGACACCGCCTTCCACCGCACCCTGCCGGCGGCCGCGGCCACCTACGCCCTGCCCTCCACCTGGCGTGACCGCTGGGACCTGCGCCGCTACGGCTTCCACGGCCTCTCCCACGCCTACGCCTCGCGCCGCGCGGTCGAACTGGCGGGCGGCGGCTCGCGCGTGGTGACCTGCCACCTCGGCGCGGGCTGCTCCCTGGCCGCCGTCCACGACGGCCGCTCGGTCGACACGACGATGGGCTTCACCCCGCTGGCCGGCCTGCCCATGGCCACCCGCAGCGGCGACCTCGACCCCGGCCTGCTGCTGCACCTGCTCAACCACCTCACCGCAGACGAACTCGCCGACGGCCTCACGCACCACTCGGGTCTCGTGGGCCTTTCGGGACACGCCGACCTGCGCGACGTGCACACCGCCGCTGCTCGGGGTGCGAACGCCCACTTGGCCCTCGACGTCTTCACCCACCGCCTGCGCCAGGGCATCGCCGCCATGACCGCCTCGCTCGGCGGCCTGGACCTGCTGGTGTTCACCGGCGGCATCGGCGAGCACGACCAGCGACTCCGCGCTGCCGCTGTCGCGAACCTCGAGTTCCTCGGTGTCGGGGTCGACCCGACCCTCAACCGCGGGAATCTCCCTGTTGACAGCCGTATCAGCCCAGCAGGGGCCTCCGTCGGCGTCTGGGTGATCAGAGCGCGCGAAGACGTCGAGATAGCCGAAGGCACCCGGACCGCATGTTCGATCACGATCCCGAAGCACGGGTGACCGCCGCGTTCACGTCGACTGGAAACCCTGCTCGGCACAACGGTCGGTGAGGTCTCGTACGAGCAGGTCGCCGCCATCGCCGAGAGTGCGGTGGGCGAGGACTTCGACCTGGACTTCAAGAGCGCGCTGTACGGCTCCGCGGACAAGGCGAAGCGGGATCTGTCGACTGACGTCGCGGCACTGGCGAACACCGCCGGCGGCCTGATCGTCCTGGGAATGGACGAAGACGAGCAGGCACGGGCGACCGGACCCACCGACATGCCGGTCAGCGATGCCGAGGTCAACCGGATGTTGCAGGTCGTCGCATCCGGGACGGCGCCTCTTCCGGCGAGGGTTGTGCCTCGTGGCTCGGCACATGTGATCGGGCAGGCGCAAGTGACGTGACCTCTTTGCGAGCGACTCTCGCATTGCCTCGCCGCGACGCACGCGCTGGCCAGTGGTTTGATGCAGGAGTTCGGCCACCGGGAAGCACTTCAGGTCACGTCCGACGGGCAGGTCCGCGAGGGTTATTGGAACTCCAATGTTGTCGGGGAGCTGACGGAGTGGGCCGCGGACAACGGGTTCACGGTCTTCACCCCGGCCACCTGAGCTGTGACTTCACGCCCGCAGACCGTGGGCGGTGAACTGGCCGCGCACACGTTCAACCAACTCCGTGTCCGGGGTAGGCGTGTCGGCCAGCAGGAACGGCGGGCCGACGGCCGGGTACTTCGGCGCGCCCATCTTGTGGAACGGCAGCACGTCCACCCGTTGTACGCCGTTCAAGGTGGCCACGAACGAGGCGATGCCCTCGACGTTGTCCAGCGCGTCGGTCAGCCCCGGCACCAGGACGAACCTGATCCACATCGGCTTGCCCAGGTCGGACAGGCGACGGGCGAACCGCAGCGTTGGCGCGACCTCGCCGCCGGTCACGTGCCGGTAGGTGGTCGGGTCCCAGGACTTGATGTCCAGCAGCACCAGGTCCGTCTCGGCGAGCAGCTGGCCGGTGGCCCGGTCGCCGAGGAAGCCGGAGGTGTCCAATGCGGTGTGCAGGCCCATGCCTTTCACGGCGTGCAGCAGCTCGGCGGTGAACTCCGGCTGCAGCAGCGGTTCGCCGCCGCTGATGGTCACGCCGCCCCCGGCGACCTGGATGAACCGGCGGTACTTCTCGATCTCGGCGATGATCGAGTCGACGGTGACGCGCCGCCCGTACCGCGCGAACCGGGTCTCCGGGTTGTGGCAGTACAGGCAGCGCAGCGGGCACCCGGCGGTGAACACGACGAACCGGGTGCCGGGGCCGTCCACGGCCGTGGCGAGGTCCCAGGAGTGCACGGCCCCGGTGGTCATCACAGCGAGCCGTGGAAGGTGCGGTTGACCACGTCGCGTTGTTGTTCCGGCGTGAGGCGCACGAAGTTCACCGCGTACCCCGACACGCGGATGGTCAGCTGCGGGTACTTCTCCGGGTGCTCCATCGCGTCCAGCAGGACCTCCCGGTTGAGCACGTTGGCGTTGAGGTGGAAACCGCCCGCGTCGGTGTACCCGTCGAGCACGCCAACCAGGTTGATCACCCGCTCGTCGGTGTCACGTCCCAGCCCGTTCGGCGTGATGCTCGCGGTCAGCGAGATGCCGTCCAGGGCCTCGTCGTAGGGCAGCTTGGCCACCGACAGGGCCGCGGCGACCAGACCGTGCCGGTCCTGGCCGTTCATCGGGTTGGCGCCCGGCGCGAACGGCTCGCCCGCGCGCCTGCCGTCCGGGGTGTTGCCGGTGTGGCGGCCGTAGACGACGTTCGAGGTGATGGTCAACACCGACAGGGTGTGCATCGGGTCGCGGTAGGCCGGGTAGCTGCGGAGCAGCGCCATGAAGTCCTCGACCAACCCCACCGCGATGGTGTCGGCGCGGTCGTCGTTGTTGCCGTAGCGGGGGAAGTCGCCCTCCACCGCGAAGTCGACGGCCAAGCCGGTGTCGTCGCGGATCACCCGCACCTTCGCGTGCTTGATCGCCGAGAGGCTGTCCGCGACGACCGACAGCCCGGCGATGCCGCAGCCGAGCAGCCGTTGGGCGGGGTGGTCGTGCAAGGCCATCTCGATGCGCTCGTAGGCGTACTTGTCGTGCATGTAGTGGATGATGTCCAACGCGTCCACGTACGTGCGGGCCAGCCAGTCCAAGGTGTGGTCGAACGCGGCACGCACCCGGTTGTACTCGAGGTAGTCGCCCGTCAGCGGTGCGGTCGCCGGTGCGATCTGCTCGCCGGTCATCTCGTCGCGTCCGCCGTTGATCGCGTACAGCAGCGCCTTGACGAGGTTGACCCGTGCGCCGAAGAACTGCAGCTGCTTGCCGACCTTCATGGCCGAGACGCAGCAGGCGATGGCGGTGTCGTCGCCGAAGCGGGGGCGGATCAGGTCGTCGTTCTCGTACTGGATCGAGCTGGTGTCCACCGACACCCTCGCGCAGAACCGCTTGAAGCCCTCCGGCAGGGCGGGGGACCACAGCACGGTCAGGTTCGGCTCGGGCGCGGGTCCCAGGTTGTAGAGGGTCTGGAGGAACCGGAAGCTGGTCCTGGTCACGAGCGGGCGCCCGTCCTCGCCGATGCCGCCGATGCTCTCGGTGACCCATGTGGGATCGCCGGAGAACAGCTCGTCGTAGGCGGGGGTGCGCAGGAACCGCACGATCCGCAGCTTGATCACCAGGTCGTCGACCAGCTCCTGCGCCTGAGACTCGGTCAGCCGCCCGGCGTCGAGGTCGCGTTGGAGGTAGACGTCCAGGAACGTCGAGGTGCGGCCCAGCGACATCGCCGCGCCGTTCTGCTCCTTCACCGCCGCGAGGTAGGCGTAGTACAGCCACTGGACGGCTTCACGGGCGGTCGCGGCGGGTCGGGAGATGTCGTCGCCGTAGGACGCCGCCATCTCCTTCAGCTCACCCAGCGCCCGGATCTGCTCGGCCAGCTCCTCGCGGTCCCGGATGATGTCCTCGGTGGACGGCACGGTGTCGATCGCGGCACGTTCGGCCCGCTTGACCTCGATCAGCCGGTCCACGCCGTACAGCGCGACGCGCCGGTAGTCGCCGATGATCCGCCCGCGCCCGTAGGAGTCGGGCAGGCCGGTGATGACCCCGGCGCGACGGGCCCGCTTGATCTCGTCGGTGTAGGCGTCGAACACACCGTCGTTGTGCGTCTTGCGGTACTTGGTGAAGACCTCTTTGACGGCCGGGTCGAGCTCGTAGCCGTACGCCTCGAGGCTCGCCTCCACCATGCGCAGGCCACCGTTGGGCATGATGGCCCGCTTGAGCGGCGCGTCGGTCTGCAACCCGACGATCAGCTCCTGCGCGCGGTCGAGGTAGCCCGGCCGGTGGGAGGTGATGGTGGACGGCGTGTGCACGTCCACGTCCAGGATGCCGCGCCGCCGTTCCTCGGCGAACAGCCCGGACAGGTCACGCCACAGCCCCGCGGTCCGCTCGGTCGGTCCGGTCAGGAACGCGTCGTCGCCCTCGTAGGGGGTGTAGTTGGCCTGGATGAACCTGCGCACGTCGATGTCGTGCCGCCAGGCCACGCCGCGGAACCCGGTCCACGCGTCCAGTCGTTCTTCCACTGCGGTCATCGCGTCAGCACCACCTTCAGCGCGCCGGTCTCGCCTGCCCGCTCGAACACGTCGTAGGCGGTCTCCATCTCGTCCAGCGCGAACCGGTGCGTGGCGAACCGGTCGGCGTCCAGACGCCCGCCCGCGAGCATCGTCAGCAGCGTCGGCGTGGTGACCGTGTCGACCAGGCCGGTCGTGATGGTGACGTTGCGGATCCACAGCTGCTCCAAGTGCAGCGTGGCCGGCTTGCCGTGCACGCCGACGTTCGCGACCCGGCCACCGGGGCGGATCAGCCGCGTGCACAGCTCGAAGGTCTCCGGCACACCCACCGCCTCGACCGCGAGGTCCGCGCCCATCCCGCCGGTCAACTCGAACACCACGCGCTCGACGTCGTCGGCCGCGTTCACGGTCACGTCGGCGCCGAACTGCTTGGCCGCCTCCAGCCGCGACTCGGCCAGGTCCACCGCCACGACGTGGTTGGGGCTGTAGAGGCGGGCGGTCTCGATCGCGGCCAGACCGATCGGCCCGGCGCCCACGACGACGACCGTCTGACCGGGCTGCACCTTCCCGGCGAGCACGCCGACCTCGAACGCGGTGGGCAGGATGTCCGAGAGCATGACCGCGGCGGTGTCGGTGACACCGTCGGGCAGCAGGTAGGTCGAGGTGTCCGCGAACGGCACCCGCACGTACTCGGCGTGCGTGCCGTCCACGGTGTGGCCCAGCACCCACCCACCACCGCCCAGGCACTGCCCGTACACACCGGTCCGGCAGTACGAGCACCGACCGCACGCGCTGATGCACGACACCAGCACCCGGTCACCCGGCTTGATCCCGGTGACCGCCGCACCGACCCGCTCCACCACGCCCACACCCTCGTGGCCCAGGACCCGACCGGCCTCCACCTCGGGCACGTCACCCTTGAGGATGTGCAGGTCGGTGCCGCAGATCGTGGCCGCGGTGATCCGCACGATCGCGTCGGTCGGATCGACCAGCTCCGGGTCCGGCACGTCCTCCCACGCCCTGCGGCCGGGACCGCGATAAACGAGCGCCTTCATCGTTTCCTCCTCGAATTCCGTCCACTTCGAGCGTCCACCCGGGCCGGTCCGCGGGGCAGGGTCCGAGGTCCCGGGCGGGCAGGGCTGTTGGCCGCTGTCGACCGGTCCACGGGAGGGGCAGCGTGGTGAGGTGAGGTGAAAGGCGGTACCGACGATGGCACGGGCACTCGTGGTCTTCGAATCCATGTTCGGCAACACCAGGGCGGTCGCCGAGGCGGTGGACGCGGGTTTGACGGAAGGCAGGCAGGTCGACGTCGTGGAGGTCGGCGAGGCTCCGGACGTGCTGCCCGAGGACGTCGATGCTCGTGGTCGGCGCGCCGACGCACGCGTTCAGCCTGAGCCGGGCGTCCACCCGCAAGTCCGCCGCCGACCAGGCGACCGGTGAGCTGGTGTCGCGGGGACGCGGCGTGCGCGAGTGGCTCGACGCGCTCGCGCCTGTCGACCTCACCGTGAGCGCCATCGTGTTCGACACCAGGGTCAAGGTGGGGTGGGTGCCGGGCTCGGCCGCCAAGGCGATCACGAGGCGCCTCCGCCGGTTGCGCTTCACCGTCGGGCGCGCGCCGGTGTCGTTCTACGTCGGAAGCACCCCGGGGCCCCTGCTGGACGGCGAGACCGACCGCGCGACGGCCTGGGCTCGGACCATCCGAACCACTAGTGTCCTGCGTCTGAAGTTCGTTGATGAATTGTAGGGTTGTCGGGTGGCTCGTAGGGGTCGGCCGGTGGCCGTGGTGGTGTTGACGGACGAGGAAC
>NZ_LGED01000257.1 GCF_001280085.1 Saccharothrix sp. NRRL B-16348
CGGCCGTGACCATGTCGAACTCACGGTTGAGAATCCCGACGTAGGTCGAGTCGCCCAGCTTGCTCGCGGCGACCGCGGTGCCGAAGTACCGGCCGCTCTCCGCGGCGGACGCGCCCAGCGTGGTGCCGGCGCTGGCCACGCTCGGCAGGACGACGGCCAACGCGCCGATCAGCCCGACCGCACCGGCCAGGGCCGCGACGCGGCGCGGCCCTCCTCGTGCCACCGGCCTGCCGGCAGCGGTGACAGCAGTTCTGGACATCACTTCCTCCAAGGGGTCGACCGGACCGGTACTGCTCCGGTGCGGGGGCCGCCCGCGCGTCGGGAGCGGCCGGGTCGAGCACGTGCGGGCTTCACTCGCGGCCGGGCGGTGCGCCGGCGGGGGATCGAAAGTTGCGACACGATCGTTTGACGCTTTCGAAAACTAAAGCGGATGATCGCCTGAGTCAAGGATGGAAATTCACCTATAGAGACGCAAGAGCGCAGGTAGGGCCGTACGGACGGCCAACGGCACTACCTTCTCCGGTTTACGAAAGTATCGGAGCCGGTGTCGACGATGTGGCACCACCACACCGGCGTCGGCTGAAGAGTGGGGCGGTCCACCAGCGACGAACGGCCCGCCGGGCTCCTAGCGTCGGCGTATCGCACGTGATCGCCATCACTCAACGTGGAGGATGCGCCCATGTCGGATCGTCGCCCTGTCCCGGCCGTTCGCGGCCCCGCCGCGGCCCTCGTCGCGGCGGTGGCCGTGGTGCTGGCCGCCGTGGTCTCCCTCGTCCCGTCGGCACGACCCGCCGCCGCCGCGACCCTGCAGGAGGTCACGGGTTTCGGGACGAACCCGGGCAACCTGCAGATGTTCCGCTACGTGCCCGCCGGGCTGCCCGCCGGCCGCCCGGTCGTCGTCGCCCTGCACGGCTGCACGCAGAACGCCACCGGCTACGGCCCGGCCACCGGCTGGCTGTCCCTGGCCGAGCGCTGGAAGTTCACCGTCGTGCTGCCCCAGCAGAAGTCGCAGAACAACGCCAACTCCTGCTTCAACTGGTTCGAGCCGGGCGACACCCGCCGCGGCTCGGGCGAGGCGCTGTCGATCAAGCAGATGGTGGACAAGGCCAAGCAGGACAACGGCGCTACGTCCGCGTACGTCAGCGGGCTGTCCGCGGGCGGCGCGATGACCGCGGTCATGCTCGCCACTTACCCGGACGTGTTCTCCGGCGGCGGCATCGTGGCCGGGCTGCCCTACCAGTGCGCCACCTCGGTGGCGGGCGCGTTCGGCTGCATGAACCCCGGCACGAACCTCAGCCCCGCCCAGTGGGGCGACAAGGTCCGCGCGGCGTTCGCGCACTCCGGCCCGCGGCCGAAGGTGTCCATCTGGCACGGTTCCGCCGACACCACCGTGCGACCGCTCAACGGCACCGAGCTGGTCGAGCAGTGGACCAACGTCAACGGCACCGACCAGACCCCCGACGTGAGCGACACCGTGGCCGGCTACCCGCACCGCGTGTACGGCGGCACGGTCGAGCACTACTCGATCACCGGCATGAACCACGGCCAGCCCGTCGATCCCGGCACGGGCGCCACCCAGTGCGGCGGCACCGCCGCGTACATGCTCGACGTCAACGTCTGCGCCGCCTACCACCTCGCCCGCTTCTGGGGCATCGACGGCGGCGGCACCGGCCCGACCAACCCCACCGCGACGACCGTCCGCCCGCCCTACACCGACACGATCACCGCCACCGCGACGGACCACTACCTGGCACAGCGGATCGACGTCGGCGAGTACAACACCCTGGGCGCCCGCTACGGCTACACCACGCCCTTCGCGCTCTACCGGTGCGGCACGGACTGGACCGACAAGGCCGACTGCTCCGCGATCTGAGCGGGGCCGGCACGTCGGTCAGGGCAGGATGACGATCTTGCCGACGTGCCGGCCCTCGCGGAACCGCCGCTGCGCCTCGTGGACGGCGGCGAGGTCGTGCCGCCCGGCGACGCGGGGACTGATCGCACCGGCGCGCGCGGTCTCGACGAGCTTGGCGAAGTGCTCCCGGGTGTGCATGGACGAGCCGATCAGGGCGATGTTGTGCAGGTAGAGCCGGCGCAGGTCGAACGTCACCACCGGTCCCGCGACCGCGCCCGCGATCACCCACCGCCCGTCGTCGCGCAGCAGCGGCAGCAGGGCAGCCAGGTCCGGGCCACCGGCGACGTCGGCGACCGCGTCCAACCCGGACGGCACGATCGCGCGCACCTGCTCGGCGACGTCGCCGACGTCCCGGGTGACGACCCGGCTCGCGCCGGCTTCGGCGACCAAGTCGGCCTTGGCGGAGCTGGTGACGGCCAGGACGTGCGCCCCGCGTGCGGCGGCGAGCTGCACGAGCGCCAGCCCGACGCCGCCGGACGCGCCGGTGACCAGCACCGCCTCACCGGCCCGGAGGTCGGCGCGTTCGAGCATGCCCATCGCGGTGCCGTAGGCCACGGGCAGGCAGGCGAGCTGGTCGTCGGTCAGCGGTGACGCCGTGACGTCGTGCGCCTGGTCGGCGGGGACGACGACGTGCTCGGCGAAACCACCGTCGGCCTCGCTGCCGAGCAGCCCGACCGGCGGCGCGTGCGGGCCCCCGTCCCGGTAGATCGCCGGGTCGACCAGGACCCGCCGCCCCGTCAGCTCACCCGGCACCCCGGGCCCGACCGCGTCGACCACGCCCGCGATGTCGCCACCCTGCACGCGCGGGAACGTCAGCGGGCCACGCCACCCCGCCAGCGCTTCCGGTCGGCCGGGCAGGCCGTACGCGCCTTCCCTGGTCCAGATGTCGGTGTTGTTCACCGCCGCCGCCGTCACCCGGACCAGCACCTCGCCCTCACCGGGGACGGGCACGGGCCAGTCGTCGCGCACTTGGAGGGCGTCGAGCCCTCCGTGCCGGGTGAGCACCGCCGCGGTCATCGTCCGTTCCATCGTTACCACGGTGACAGAAGTCGCCGGGTTCTTCAGGACGGGCCCGCGTGCGGGTTCGCGGACGACCGGGATCACCGCGCGGTGCAACCTGTGAGCGCGGTCGCGAGTCTCCATCGGGGAAGCGCGTTCACGACTGGGGAGGACACGTGCGCCTAGCACGCTGGATGGTGGTCGCCTTGCTGGCGGCCGGGCTGCTGAGCCCGGTGGCGGCACAGGCGGCGCCGGAGGTCGGGGCCGCCGCCCGGGCCATCACGTTGATCACCGGTGACAAGGTGGTCGTGGACGAGAAGGGTGCGCTCGTCCGCATCGAGGGACGGCCGGGCGCGCGGTTCGTCCGGTACGTCGAAGAGGGCCACCAGTTCGTGGTGCCGGAGGACGCGCTCGCGGAGTTGGCGCGCGACCGGATCGACAAGCGGTTCTTCGACGTCACGGCGCTGCTCGACTTCGGCTACGACGACGCGACGACCGACCGGATCCCGCTGCTCGCGGACGGGCCGCGGGCGTCGGCCGCGATCGTGAAGGCGGAGGCCGCGCGCCGGTGGGCCGACCGCCGCGTCGGCGTCCAGAGCGCGGGCAAGCTCTGGCTGGACGGCAAGGCGCGGATCACGCTCGACCAGAGCGTGCCGATGGTGGGCGCGCCGGGCGCCTGGCAGGCCGGGTTCGACGGCGGCGGGGTCACCGTCGCCGTCCTGGACACCGGCTACGACCAGCAGCACCCGGAGCTGAAGGACGTCGTCGTGGCCTCCCGGGACTTCACCGGCGAGGGCATCCAGGACAACGTCGGCCACGGCACGCACGTCGCGGCCACCGTCGCGGGCAGCGGCGGCACGTACACCGGGGTCGCCAAGGGCGCGAAGCTCGCCGTCGGCCGGGTCTGCGGCACGTGGGGCTGCCCGGAGAGCGCGGTCATCGCGGGCATGGAGTGGGCCGCCCGCGAGGTGCGGGCCAAGGTCGTCAACCTGAGCCTCGGCGGCGACCAGACCGACGGCACCGACCCGCTGTCGCAGGCCGTGGACCGGCTCACGGCCGAGACCGGCACGCTGTTCGTCGTCGCGGCGGGCAACGACTACACCTACCGCAAGGTCTCGACCCCCGCCGCGGCGAACGAGGCGCTGGCGGTCGCGAACCTCACCAAGCAGGGACAGCTGAACGAGTCGTCCTCGCGCGGGCCGCGCTTCCGCGACTACGCGGTCAAGCCCGACATCGCCGCGCCGGGCACGGACATCGTGGCGGCACGGGCGAGCGGCACGTTGCCGGACGAGGCGGTCGGCGACCTGCACGCCCGGCTGACCGGCACGTCGATGGCCGCGCCGCACGTGGCGGGCGCCGCCGCGATCCTGGCGCAACGCCATCCCACGTGGACCGCGCCGCAGCTCAAGGCGCACCTGATGGCCTCGGTCAAGCCGGTCGCCGACTCGCCCGACCACGTCGGCACGGGGTTGCTGGACGTGCGGCGCGCCGTCGAGCAGCGGGTGCGGGCGGACGTCGGCAGCCTCTCGTTCGGGCTGGTGGAGTGGCCGCACACCACCGTTCACGAGAAGACGATCACCTACCACAACGACGGCGACCAGCCCGTCACGTTGGCACTGCGGCACGACCTCGGCGGCGACTTCACCGTGCCGTCGAGCGTCACCGTGCCCGCGCACGGCAGCGCGCCGGTGATCGTGCGACTGGACCCGCGCAAGGGTCTCGGCACGTTCTTCGGGCACGTCGAGGCGACCGCCGACGGCGTCAGCCTGACCACGTCGGTGGGCGCGTACGTGCAGGAGGAACGCCACGCGCTCACCGTCACGATCACCGGGCGCGACGGCAAGGCGCCGCTCGACGAGTACCTGCTGCTGGTCGACCTGGAGTCCGGCAGGTCAAGCACCCTCGCGCTGGACGCCACCGGCCGCGGCACGGTCAAGCTCCCGGTCTCCGACTACGCCGTGCTCGGCCGCGTCGAGCAGCACTCCGCGCTCGCGAGCTGGTACACGCCGATCTCGGTCACCGAGGTCGCGGGCAAGGTCTCGCTGGCCGCGGACGTGAACGTCGAGCTGGACGCGGCGGCGGGCAAGCCGATCACGGTCGAGCTGGACGACGGAGGCGTGCGACCGCTGCACCGCGAGGTCGACCTGAGCGTGCCCATGGAGCCGGGCAAGACCTCCGGTGTCAGCGGCCCGATCGAGGGTTCCACGCCGGTGTACGGCCTGGCGTTCGGCGACCCGTTGCCGCAGCTGACCTACTCGACCACGCTCAAGGCCGCACGGCCGCGGGTGGCGCTGGGCGGGTTCGGCCTGCCGGTGCGGTACGCCGACGCGAGCCCGTACTTCACGCCCGGCACGCACAGGCTCCGCACGGCCCGGCGTGACGGTGAGGTCAAGGGGGCGCTCGTCGTGGTCGAGAGCGGCGACGAAGACCTCTACGCCGTGGCGCAGCAGCTGAAGGACGCGGGCGCGGCGGCCGTGCTGCTGCTCGGGCCGTTGCCGTTCCCGAACGCCGCGCAGCTCGCGCTGCCGGTGCTGTCCGCGTCCGACCACGGCGCGGAGCAGCTGCCGATCGGGCGCGAGGTCGCGATCGACGCGATCGACTCGTCGCCGGTCAGCTACAACCTGTTCTTCCCGGAACAGGGCGCGCTGCCGGCCGGCAAGGCGTACCGGGTGAAGCGCGGCGAGCTGGCCGAGGTCAAGGCGCGCTACCGGTCGTCGGGCGGCGACGGCCTGGTCCGCCAGCGCCTGTACCCGATGGTCCGCGGCGCCGCCGTGAACGGCCTGGGCGTGCTGCTGGACGAGGCGCTGGTCGCACCCGTCGCCCGCACCGAGTTCTACAGCGCGGGCCACGACATCGGTTGGTACCAGGAGGGTTTCGTCGGCCGCATGTTCGGTGTGGACGCGCGCGACCCGCTGGTCGGCATCTGGTCCGACCTCGAACCGGCCGTGTTCGAGCCGGGCAGGCAGTACCGGCGTGACTGGAACGCCGCGGTCGCCGCGCCGCGGCTCGGCGGGACGTCGGTCGTGCAGTGGGCGGCCGGCGGCGGCGTGACCCGCACCGGCGACGCGATCGAGGCGAAGGTCTCGCCGTTCGCGACCGGCAGCGCCGTCGAGTCCTGGGTGGCCACCGGCTACGGCAGCATGGACCTCAGGCGGGACGGCGTGTCGCTCGGGTTCACCGGCGACCCGCGGCAGGGCCGGTGGGAGGTGCCCGCCGAGCCCGGCCGCTACGAGCTCTCCGTCGACGCCGCACGCGGCGCGCCGCAGGTGGAGCTGTCCACGAACGTGCACTCGACGTGGGGCTTCACCAGCGCGGGCACGGCGGAAGGCAAGCTGCCGCTGTTGCAGGTGGACTACGAGATCCCGCTCGACCTCCGCAACAGCGCCCGGGCCGGGTTGCCGCTGCCGGTGCGGTTCACCGTGTCGCGGCAGGCGGGCGCGGGCAAGGCGACCGTGCGCGAGCTCAAGGCGTTCGCGTCGTTCGACGACGGCGCGAGCTGGACGCCGGTGAGGTCGGTGGTCCCGGCCGGCGGCAAGGCCGGCGGGTACGTCTCGCTGCGCGTCGTCGCCTCCGACACGGACGGCAACACGATCGACCAGACCGTCCTGCGGGCTTACCGCCTCAGGGGCTGATCACGTCGGTGGGGATCGCGGTCCGGTCCGCGATCCCCACCACCACGTTCAGCGCCGTTCCCGGGTCGCGGCCGTCACCAGCGGTCGGAGGTGGCGATCGCCACCAACTGCTCGACGGTCAGCGGCGGGTGCCCGGCGAGCACGGGGCCGCTGCCCTTCGGCGACTGCCGGTTGCTGACGTGCATGCCGAACACCAAGCCGTCCGGGCGGATGAGCTTGACCTCGTTGGTCACGCCGGAGCCCTCCAGGCCGAACTGGCCGGTGGCCAGCGTCGAGCCGTCGGGCAGGTCGCGCACGGTGCAGCTCGGCTCGTCCGGCAGGGCGCACTGGGCCTTGTCGCCCGCCCTGCCCGGGTACATGAGCAGGTCGAAGCCGCCGGTCACGCCGGTCGCGGTGAGCGTGCCGACGATCGACGAACCCACCTGCTTGGTCGGCTCGGGGTCGAGGGTGGTCGGCGCACCGGTGAGCGGGCCCGCGGGCAGGGTCATCACCGACGCGCCGGGCCCCGTCTCGGTCACGACGAACGTCCCCAGGTCGCCGAGCACGGCCCGGAACCGCTCCGCCAGCACCTCGGGGCTCTCGTGGGCGGGAGGCGGCGGCGGTGTCGACGTGGTCGTGACGGGCGGCGGGGTGGAGGACGCGGCGAGCAGGCCGGTCTGCGAGCCGGGGTCGTTCGTCGGCACGAGCAGCACCGCGCCGGTCGCCACACCTGCCACCACGGCCGCCGCGAGGGTGATCGGCACCAGCCGGGTGCGCGACCAGGACGCGGCGGGACGCGTGCGCGGCGGGAGGCCGAGCGGCATGCGGGCGGTCGCGGCGTCGGCCCGCCGTTCCAGTTCCTCGAAGGCGTCGTTGAGCGCGCGCAGGTCGGTCATCTCGTCTCCTGGTAGGTGTGGGGGTTGGCGGTCAGGTCGACGCGGAGGGTCGCGAGCGCCCGGGAGATCTGGCTGCGCACCGTCGTCACCCGGCAGCCCAGCTCGACGGCGATCTCGGCGTCCGGCAGGCCGGCGTAGTAGCGCAGCACCACCGCCGCCCGCTGCCGCCGGGGCAGGCGGGCCAGTCGGCGGATCATCGCGTCCCGCGCCGCCCGTTCGTCGGAGCCGTCGCCGACCGGCACGTCCTCGGCGACCTCGGCCCTCGGCGACGTGCGGGCCAGCCGCCGTCGCCAGGACAGGTACTCGTTGACGACCATCCGCCGCACGTAGGCGTGCGGCTCGGCCATCACCGAGATCCGGTCCCACCGCTCGAAGGCGCGGCCGAGCACGTCGCTGACGATGTCCTCGGCCAGCCAGGTCTGGCAGGTCAGCACCGTGGCGAACCGCATCAGCGCCGGGCGCCGCCCGACCACGTACTCAGCGAACTCCATCGGCTCTCTCCCGATCCGCCACTCGGCTTGTGATCACGCCCCTCAACGGGCGACCCCGCCGATCCGTTGCACGCCGTGGTGAAGAACTCCCGGGCGCAACATGATCACCTCTCGTGACGTCTTCGTGACGAGGGCGCGCACCTGCCCCCTCGACGGAGGAGGATTACACGTGAAAGCGATGCTGTCCGGGCTGGTCGTCGCGGCGCTGGTGTTATCGGCGACACCCGCCTACGCGGCCGATCCGCGCCCGGGCCTGGGCGACCCGTACTTCCCGAGCGCCGGCAACGAGGGCTACGACGTCCAGCACTACGACCTGCGGCTGTCCTACGAGCCGACCACGGACGTGCTGACCGGCACCGCGACCATCCGCCTGACCACCCTGCGGGAGATGTCGGGGTTCTACTTCGACTTCTGGCTGCCCGGGCGGTGGGCCAAGGTGGACGGGCGGGACGTCGGAGCGGCGCAGCACAACGGCCAGATGCTGGTGGGCGCGGGCGGCGACGTGCCCGCGGGCGCGTCGGTGACGGTCGAGGTCGGGTACTCGGTGTCGCCGTCGTGGACCCACGCGGAGTCGCCGATCACGAAGTGGCGGCAGACGGCGGACGGCGCGCTGGCGATCGCCGCGCCGACGATGTCCCCGTGGTGGTACCCGGTCAACGACCACCCCAGCGACAAGGCCACCTACGACGTGTCGATCTCCGTGCCGAGCGGGATGGAGGCCATCTCCAACGGCACGCTGGTCGGCACCGAGCCGCAGGCGGGCGGTCGGGTCGCGTGGAACTGGTCCAGCGACCGGCCGCAGGCGCCGCACGTGACGTTCCTGGCGATGGGCCAGTTCGACCTCCGGCGGTCCACCACCGCCGACGGCAAGCCGGTGCTCAACGCCTACTCGACCGCGCTGAGGGGCACCGCGGCCCAGGAGAGCGTGGAGCGCACGCCCGAGGTGGTGCGGTTCCTGGAGGGCAAGTTCGGCCCGTACCCGATGGGGGAGATGGGCGGCCTGGTGACGCCGTTCCGGTCGTTGCCGCTGGAGACGCAGACCCGGCCGGCGTACCCGGCGGGCGCGTTCCGCGACGGCCCGAACACCTACGTCGTCGCGCACGAGATGGCGCACCAGTGGTTCGGCAACTCGGTGTCGATCAGCCGGTGGAGCGACATCTGGCTGAGCGAGGGTTTCGCGACCTACGCGCAGTGGCTGTGGTCCGAGGCGAACGGCGAGGGCACGGCGCGCGAGATCGCGGACTGGACGTACCGCTACTACGCGGCCGACCACGAGATCTGGGACGTGGCGGTGGCCGACCCGACGACCCGGTATCTCTACGGGGCGGCGGTGCACGAGCGCGGCGCGCTGGCGTTGCAGGCGTTGCGGACCGAGGTCGGCGACGAGGTGTTCTTCCGGACGCTGCGGACGTGGGCCGAGCGCAAGGCGCACGCCAACGCCACGTCGGCCGAGTTCGCCGCGCACGCCGAACAGGTCGCGGGCCGTGACCTGGACGAGCTGTTCCGCACCTGGGTGTTCAGCGCGGGCAAGCCGGCGGTGGCGACCGTGACGACGACGCGCGAACCGGCGTCGTTCGACCGGATCAACCGCCGCTGACCGAGCCCGGCCGCGAGCGGTCTCCCACGGCCAGGCCGCCACCTGGCTGCGGGAGACCGCCGGAGAACCCGGGCCGCGTAGGTGGCGTCCTGGGCCGTGCTCCAGCACGTGGTCTGGTCGGTCCTGGACCAGGCCGATGTCGCTGCGGGGTCAGGTCAGCTGGATGTAGTCCAGCTCCGCGTACCCGGTGCCGCCGGCGAAGTGGGGTGAGCCCTTCGCCAGGCGGATCACGTTGTAGCCGGCTTTGAGGTTGACGGTGGTGTTGACCGTGCCGAACTGGCTCCACCCGGCCGTCGCCGGGTAGCTCACCGTCGACCACGCGCTGCCGTTGTAGGCCAGGCCGTGCGTCGCGGTCGCCCCGGTGCCGTTGGCGTACCCGATGGTCATCGTGTAGCCGCGGGCCGTCGGGACGTTGACGATGAAGTCGACGTAGCTGGCCGCGCGGGGGTCGCCGGTGTTGTCGATGCGCCCGACGTACCCGCCGTTGGACGCGTTGCTCGCGGAGAGCCGTTCGGCGCGGAACACCGACGCGTTCTCCGCCTCGTACCGCTGCTGGTAGGCGGGCACGCCGCTGGTCGGCTCGACCACGAGGTGGTACGAGGCGGTCGCGGACATGTTCGCCACCGGCACGGTGATCTGCCCGTTGGTGACGGTGTGGGTGGTGTTGGAGATCGTGGTCGGCGCGGACACGTTGGTGAAGCGGCCCGACCCAGGGGTGGACTCCAACCGGACGCGGACGGTGCCGCCGAGCCCGCTGAGGCCGGTGACGCGGACGTTGTTCGTGCCGGACTCGTCACCGAAGACGACGTCGACCCGCTTCCGCGTGCTGTCGTAGGAGGCGAAGCCGTCCAGGCCGGTCTGGGCGCGCGGGGTGGTGCGCACCATGTTGCCGGCCATGTCGCCGTACCACTTGTACATCCACCAGGAGGCGGTGGGCTGGTTGTTGTGGGTCAGGCCGTTGACCGTGCCGTACTCGTGCCAGAACGTCCGGTCGGCGGCCCAGACTCCGGCCCGTTCCAGCTTGGCGATGTAGTTGGCGGTGCGACCGGGCACGTCGACCTCGTCGGTCGCGCCGTACTCGTTGATGAAGATGCGTCGTGGGCTGATGCCCAAGGACGACTCGATCGAACGGTAGTCCGAGACGTGCGCCGCGATCTGCGAGCTGGAGTTGGAGAGCTCGTGCCAGATCACGATGTCGGGCAGCGTGTTGGTGTTCTTGGCGTTGGTGAGGAAGGCCCGCATCCGGGTGGAGTTTCAGTGCGAGTCACCGGGGCCCGCGACGGGCGTGACGGCGTCGCGGGTGCGGATGCGCTGGACGGTGCGCGTCCACCCCGCGTTGAAGTCGCCCGCGGCGGCGGTGTTCCAGGTCCAGTCGGCCTCGTTCCAGATCTCGTACGCGGCGATGTTGCTGACGGTGGTGGCGGCCAGGCGGTCGTTGACGATCTGGTCGATCTTGGCCAGCCAGTCGTTCCAGCTGACCCAGCGGTAGGGGAAGTCGCGGTAGATGTCGGGCATGCGGATGACCTGGGCGGCACCCACGCGGTCGGCCTGTGGCGCGACCAGGAGGGCGTCACCGCCGGGCGGCTGGCCGTTGGGGGCCTGGCCGACGCGCGGTGGCGGCTGGGTCAGGGTGTGCAGTTTGATGGGCAGCAGCATCGAGTCCGCCGGCCGGTTGTTCTCGGCCAACGCGTACAGGCCACCGGAGGCGGCGTGCGTGACCGGCCGGAACGGCACGGCCGCGTCGACCACCAGCGTGCTGCCCGCCGCCTGGGCGGAGTGGAGGGGTAACGCCACCAGGGTGGTGGCGGCGAGGGCGGAGACCGCTATCGCGGTCCGCAGTGTCGGCTTTGGCACCGTGCACCTCGTTCGGGGTTGGGGAGAGGGGTGTGTCATCCCGTGGTGGTGGTCGGGATCCAGACGCGCATCGGACCGGGCGACCGGTTGTCCCACAGGAAGTAGGGGATCGCGGTGAGGGTGAGCGCGGCGGCGGCGTTCTCCGAGGCGTGGGTGCGGTACAGCGCGTCCCCGTCGGGCGGCACGACCGTGCCGCGAGCGGTCAACGCGACCGGGACGTCGGGCACGTCGGTCCTGGTCACGGTCGCGGTCGGGTCGATCCGCACGTCCTCCAGCACGACGTCGGCGGGCAGGTCGGCCTGCTCCACGCAGTAGACGAGCGGGCCGCGGGCCAGCGCGACGCAGCCGCGCACGGCGTCCACGCGCGGGTGCGCGGTGACCACCCGGACCGGCATGGCCAGGTCGAGCGCGACCGTGGCGCCCGCCGACCAGTCCCGGTGCAGCCGCACGTAGCCGCGGTCGGGCCGGACGTCCACCGGCACGCCGTCGACCAGCACGGACACCTCGGCGCACCAGTCGGGCACGCGCAGCGCGAGCGTGAACGGGGCAGGCCCGGTCACGTCCAGCTCGACGCGCCCGTCCCACGGGTACTCGGTGCGCGTGACGATCTCACCGACGTCGGCGCGCACCGTGCCCGCCGAGTACAGGTGGAGCTGCACGCCCGTGTCGTCGGTGGTGGCGGTGTAGCCGTGCAGGGACGCGACGAGCCGGGCCAGGTTCGGCGGGCAGCACGCGCACGCGTACCAGGGCAGGCGCTGTGACGGCGCGTCCTCGTGCGAGCCGTCGTGACCGGTGCGCAGGTGCAGCGGGTTGGCGTAGAAGAAGCGCGTGCCGTCCGACGACGTCGAGCCCGCCACCGCGTTGTACAGCGCGCGTTCCAGCTCGTCGGCGTAGCGGGACTCGCCGGTGGCCAGCAGCATCCGCCAGTTCCACTGGACGCTCGCGATCGCCGCGCACGTCTCGCCGTACGCCCGGTCGGCCGGCAGCTCGTACGGGTCGCCGAACGCCTCGTCGCGGTGCCGCGAACCCTGCGCGCCGGTGAGGTAGGTCTTGCGGCCGAACGCGTCGTCCCACAGCCGGCGGGCGGCGTCGAACAGCTCGTCGTCACCGGTCTCCACGGCGACGTCCACCATGCCCGCCAGCAGGTACAGCTGCCGCACGACGTGCCCGGCCACCTCGTCGGCCTCCCGCAGCGGCACGTGGTCCACCAGGTAGGACGAGCCGAAGCGGTCGCCGTCGAGCAGGCCGTGCCCGCGCGCGTCGAGCATGCGCCGGGCCAGGTCGAGGTACGGCCGGTGCCCCGTCACCCGGTACAGCTCGACGAGCGCGGTCTCGATGCCGGGGTGCCCGTCGAGCGGGGTGGGTCCGTCGGGCGTGCCGAAGTGGTCGACCACCAGGTCGGCCACGCGGCGGGCGACCGCGACCAGTTCGGCGCCGACACCCGCCCGCGCGGCGGCTACGGCGGCCTGGATCAGGTGCCCCGCGACGTACAGCTCGTGGCTGTAGTGCAGTTCCTGCCAGCGCAGGTCCGGCTTCACTGCGGTGTAGTAGGAGTTCAGGTAGCCGTCGTCGCCCTGTGCCTTGGCCAGCAGCTCGGCGGTCGTGTCGACGAACGCCCGCAGCCGTTCGTCGTTCGGGTCCGAGGTGAGCTGCCACGCGGCGGCTTCCAGCGTCTTGTGCACGTCGGAGTCGGCGAACCACATGTTGCGGAACTCGCCGGTCGTCTCGCCGGCGACCAGCCGCAGGTTGTCCAGCGCGCCGGAGACCTCCAGCTGCTCGACGCAGTGCGGCAGGGTGCCGGTGGCGTTGCGGCGCTGCCACCGGCCGAGGAAGCCGTCGGCGGCGAAGGCGACGCCGTCGAGGGCGACCGGCCGCAGTGCGGTGGTGGCGGTCGGGGTCGGCTGGACGGGGCCTTGGTGCGTGGTCATGGGGTGTTCCTTCCGAGCCCGTGAGATCAGCCCTTGAGGGCGCCAGAGGTGAAACCGCGTACGTAATGTCGTTGCAGCAGCAGGAAGACGACGACGCACGGCAGCGCCGACGTGACCACACCCGCTTGCAGCGCTTCGAAGTCGACCGACCCGAGGCTGCCGGACTGGAGGTTGAACAACGCCACCGGCAGCGTGAACTTCGCGCCGTCGGTGAGGAAGATCAGCGGCGCGACGAACTCGTTCCAGGCGGACAGGAACGAGAACAGGCCGACCGTGACGACGGCCGGCAGCACGCCGCGCAGCAGGACCCGCCACAATGCGCCGCCGAGCGTGCAGCCGTCGATGAGCGCGGCCTCCTCCAGCTCGCGCGGCAGCGCCTCGAACGAGCTGCGCATCATGAACAGCCCGAACGGCAGCTGGAACATCGCCAGCACCAGCCCGAGGCCGACCAGCGAGTTCTGCAGGCCGATCCAGCCCAGCAGGATGTACAGCGGCACGAGGATGGTGGTGTAGGGCACCATCAGGATGGCCAGCGTGACGATGAACAGCAGGTTGTGGCCGGGGAACCGCAGCCGGGCCAGCGCGTACCCGCCCAGCGTGGTGGTGACGACGGTGACCGCGACCGCGACCACCGCCACCACCAGCGTGTTGGCCAGGTACGTGCCCACACCGCTGCCGTAGTCGGCCAACCGCTGGTAGTTGTCCAGGCCCCAGCCCGGCTCGCCGTCCGCGGCACGCCGGCCGTTGACCGACGAGTACAGCGTCCACAGCATCGGCAGCAGGAACAGCACGGCCAGGGCCGAGCCCGTGACGTGGAAACCGGCGGTGCGCGCGCGTGCCATGGCACCCAACCTCCTTGCGGTGGGAACGGTCACCGGCCGCGGCGCAGCAGCCGTAGCTGCGCGCCGTTGACGACGATGAGGACGGCGAGGATCGCCACGGACACCGCCGCGGCCCGGCCGAGATCCTGGGACAGGAACGCCTCGCGGTAGACGCTGATGACCACCGTGGCGGTCTCGTGCCTGCCGCCGGTGAGGATGAAGAACTGGTCGAACGCCAGCAGCGAGCCGGTCAGCGACAGCACCATGGTCAACGCGAGCGTCGGCCGAAGCAGCGGCAGCGTGACCCGCCACAGGATCTGCCACCGGTTCGCGCCGTCGGCCCGCGCCGCCTCGTACAGGATCGGGTCGATGCCCTGCAGGCCGGTCATCAGGATCAGCATGTAGAACCCGGCGAACCGCCAGGTGATCATCCCGACCGTGGACGCGAGCGCGTTGTCCGTGGAGCCGAGCCAGTCGACCACGCCCAGCCCGAGGTACCGGACCAGCTCGTTCAACGGTGACGCCTCGGTGTTGAACAGCCCGTAGAACAGCAGGCTGGTCGACGCGAGCCCGACCACGCTCGGCAGGAACAACGCCGTCCGGTAGACGCCGACGCCGGGCCGCGACTCCTGCACCAGCAGCGCGAGCCCGAACGCGACGAGACCGAGCACCACCGTCGTGACGACCGTGTACTTCACCGTGAACACGACCGCCCGCAGGAACAACGGGTCCCGCAGCGCGCTGTAGTTCTCCACCCCGTTCGGCGCCGAGGCGCCCAGCAGCGGCCAGTGGTTGAACGACATCCACACCATCAGCACGAGCGGGACGACGAACAGCACGACCACCAGCAGCGCCATCGGACTGGCGTAGAGGATGCCGAGCCTGCGCCGCGCGCCGGCGATGGTCGGCCGGCGGCGTCGCGGTGGCGTGGGACGGGTCGGTGCGGGCGGCAGGGTCCGCGTGACGGTCGCCATCGTCAGCTGCCGGCCAAGGACTCGGTGATGGTCCCGTTGTGCCGCTTCAACGTCGCGCCCACGTCCTCGGCGCCGAACAGCGCGTCGGTCACCGCGGCCGTCCACGGGCCGTTGGTGTCGTTGAACGTCTTGCCGAAGTTCACCGAGATCGGCGTCCGGCCCTCGCTCGCGAGCAGGTTGAACACCCGCAGCCGCTGGTCCTGCTTGGCGTGGTCGTTGTCGGCGAGGTCGCTGCGCACGGTGATGTTCTTGTTCTTCGCCAGCACCTCGACCTGCGCCTGCTCGGACAACGTCCAGGAGATGAAGTCCCACGCCGCCGCGGCCTTGGTGGAGTTGGCGCTGATGCCGAGCACGTCACCGCCGACGAAGGACGACCGGCCGCCCTTCGGGCCGGGGATCGGCGCGATGCCGATCTGCAGTTCAGGCCCTTCTTCCATGCCTTGCAACGCGGTCGCGCCCATCGGCTGGATGCCGATCTTGCCCTCGGCGAACAGCTGCGTCCACGTCGGACCGGACTCGTTCTTCGCCGACGCGGGCACGATGCCCTCGGCGTACAGCCGGCGCATCGTGCCGTAGACATCGGCGGCGGTGGCGTGGTCGAGCGTCGCGGCGGCGCCCTGCTCGTCGAGGACGGTCCCGCCGGCGGCCCAGATCATCGGCCAGGTGGTGAACAGCATGCAGCCGGGGCACGCGCCGCCGAAGAAGTAGCCGTCCACGTCGCCGAGCGCGTCGACCTTCTTCGCCGCCTCGTACAGGCCGTCCAACGTGGTCGGCGGGTTCTCCGGATCGAGCCCGGCCCGGCTGAACAAGACCTTGTTGTAGAACACCGCGGACAGGTCGATGTCGTGCGGCACGCCGTAGACCTTGCCCTGGTGCGTCGCGGCCTCCACGTGCGCGGGCGCGAGCTCGCCCTTGAACGGCAGCGTGTCCACCCGGGCCGTGAGGTCGAGGTACACGCCCTTGGCCGCGTAGTTCGGCGCGTACACGACGTCGGCGGCGAGGATGTCCGGCAGCTGCTTCGCGCCCGCGGCGGTGCCGACCTTCTGCTGGTAGGAGTCGGCCGGGAAGACGGTCAGCTCGACCTTGTTCTTGTGGCCGGCGTTGTAGGCGTCGACCAGGGTCTGGCTGAACGTGGCCGTGGGCGACCTGGTCCACATGGTGACCGTGGTGCCGTCGTCCACGGCGGTGGTGTCGCCCGCCGACGCGGCGGGCGGGCCGCTCTGGCACGCGGTGAGGAGCAGCAGCGCCGCCGCGGCGGTGGCGAGCCTCCGGCGTGCCCCGGGCGGTGTGAGTGGACTCATCTGGCTCGTCTCCTCGTGCGACCACGCGTCCGGCTGGGGCGGGGACGCTGTGGGAAGGAAAATTAGGAAACCGGTTGCCTTGAGAACGTAGGGACGGCGCCGAGCCGTGTCAAGGCTGAGATCTGGTGCTGTGAGGCGCTAATTCGTCGCTCGACTCAGCAGTGCGGGCTGCACGGGGTAACCTTCGCCCATGCCGCCGAGGAAAACGAAGGAAAACGCTGGGTCGCTGGGTCGCCCGGCCACGATCAGCGACGTGGCCCGGCTGGCGGGCGTCTCGGTCGGCACCGCCTCCAAGGCGCTCAACGGTCGCGGGTCGCTGCGCGAGGAGACCCGGCGGAGGGTCCGGTCCGCCGCCGACGAGCTGGGTTTCCAGCCGAACACGGCCGCGCTCTCGCTCAACACCGGGCGCACCTACACCGTCGGGATGATCACCACCGACACCATCGGCCGGTTCAGCATCCCGTTGATGACCGGCGCCGAGGACTCGCTCGGCGCGGGCCGCATGTCGGTGTTCCTGTGCGACGCGCGCGACGACCCGATCCGCGAGCAGTACTACCTGCGCACGCTGCTCAGCCGCCGGGTCGACGGCATCATCGTCACCGGCCGCCGCACGCAGGCCCGCGCGCCCATCGGCGTGGACCTGCCCGTTCCGGTGGTCTACGCGTTCATCAGCTCCACCGACCCCGAGGACTGCTCCGTGGTGCCCGACGAGGCGGGCGGCGCGCGCAAGGCCGTCGACCACCTGCTGGCCCTGGGGCGGCGGCGGATCGCCCACGTCACCGGTCCCGAGCACCACCACTCCGCGGCCGTCCGCGCGTCCGCCGCCGTGCAGCACCTGGCCGCGTCCGGGATCGACCTCGTGGGCGCGCCGCTGTTCGGCGAGTGGAGCGAGGCGTGGGGCAGGCAGGCGACCGGCATCCTGCTCGGCGCGGCCGAGGAGTTCGACGCGGTGTTCTGCGGCAGCGACCAGATCGCGCGCGGGGTGGCCGACGCGTTGCGCGCGGCGGGCCGGCAGGTGCCCGACGACGTGGCCCTCGTCGGCTTCGACAACTGGGACGTCATGGCCCTGGCCTGCCAGCCGCCGTTGACCAGCATCGACATGGAGCTGGAAGGGCTCGGGCGGACGGCGGCCGACCTGCTGCTCGCGGCTATCAACGGCGAGCCGGCGCCCGGCAGGCACGTCAGCCCGTGCCGGCTGGTGCTCCGCGAGTCGACCGCCGTGTCGGTCCGGCCCGGTTCGACCCGGGCCGAGCAGGTCTAGCGCCACGGGCGCGGTCGTCCGCGCCGGCGGGTGGGCATCGTCGCACATCGGGACGCAGCTGTTGGCGGTAACAGATTTCGGTGCTGCCACAGGCTGTCGACGACGACCGCGTCTCGGGTGGCGGGTGCTGATCGGTGTTAGCCTCCGAATTCGCGACCGTTTCGCGGATCGAGCCGCCCACGGACGGAGGGAACGGCGTGGTCGTCCTCGCGTTGTCGAACGACGGTGCCGACGCGAACCCGGGCTGGTTCGGGCCCTGGGCCGAGGAGCGCGGCCTCCGGTTCGACCTGCGGCTGCGCGAGCGGTCGGGTGAGTGGCCGGACCTGGACGGGTACGACCGGGTGGTGTCCTTCGGGTCGGCGCACTCGATCCGGGACGACGAGGACGGGTCGCGCGAACGGGAGATCGCCCTGGTCCGGGAGGCCGTGCGGACCGGTGTGCCGGTGATGGGCATCTGCTACGGCGCGCACCTGATGAGCGTGGCCCTGGGCGCGCCGCCGAAGGAAGGGCCGGAGCCCGAGATCGGCTGGGTCGAGCTGGACGTGTGGCCGGACGGCCCGGTCGGCGCCGGACCGTGGATGGTCGTGCACCACGACCTGCTCACCGTGCCGCTCGGCGCGACACTGGTCGCCCGCACCGACATCGGTCCGCAGGCGTACGTGTGGCGCAACAGCATCGCGGTGCAGTTCCACCCCGAGGCCGACCCGTCGAAGATGAACGAGTTGATCGACCGGGACGAGGAGTACCTCCGCGACGTCGGGCTCGACGTGCCGGCATTGCGCGCGGAGACGAGCGAACGCGCGCCACAGGCGCGGGCGCAGGCGTTCGCGTTGTTCGACTGGTTCCTGGCTCGTCCTCGCGGGTGAACGCGATCCGGCCCGCACCACCTCGTTGAGGCGAGGGCCGGTCGCCTGATCGGGTGTCAGACGCGGAAGGCGGCGACGTAGCGCGCCGGGTCGCGGTCGAACTCGCCCTCCCAGCGGCGGACGACGTGGTCGGCGAACGTGGTCCCGGTCTCCAGGACTTCCTCGATCGGGTCGAGGTAGCCCAGCACGGCGTCGCGCTCCAGCCCCGCCTCGACCCGGGCGGACAGTCCTTCCTTGGCCAGCCGCACCAACTCGCGGCCCAACTCCCGCGCCGGCACGTCGCCGACCATGGCCGACAGGCCCTTCTCGGGCACCTCGCGGATGGTGCGTTCGAGGTCGTCGGCGGAGTGGTCGCGCAGCAGCTCCCAGGCCGCGATCCGGGACGGCCGGTGGTAGGTCAGCCCGACCCACAGCGCGGGCACGGCCGGGATGTGCGCGTAGGGCGGGCCGTCGGGCGCGCGCAGTTCGAGCGTGCCGCGGACCCGCACGTCGGTCCACACCTGCGAGAGGTGGGAGGTCCAGTCGGACCACGTCGGCGTGCTGCCGTCGGCGAACCCGTCGACCAGGATCTCGCCGAACGTGCGGTCGCCCACGAGCCGGTACTCGCCCGCCGCGGTCTGGTGGTAGATCATCGGGATGCCCAGCGCCCACTCGACGAAGTCGTCGGGCGTCATCTTCTCCTGGAACCCGGCGGGCAGCAGGCCGCAGCGGCGCGGGTCGGTCTTCAGCCAGCACTGGCAGCGGCGGGACCGCAGGCCGGTCAGCTCGCCGCCCTCCAGCGGCGAGTTGACGAACAGCGCCGACACCACCGGCGAGGTCGCCACGTGCATCCGCACCTTCTCGGCCAGGTCCTCGTCCGAGGTGTAGTCGAGGGTGGCCTGGGTGGACAGGGTGAGCGCCATGACCGTGGGTCCCCACGCGCCGCGGTCGCCGATGCTCGCGAAGAACTCGCGCATGAGCGCGCCACGCGGTTTCGGCACCCACGGCACGTCGTCGACCCGGTTGAACGGCAGGTTCGCGCCCGGCAGGATCGCGTGGCCCTGGCCGCCGGCGAGGTCGGCCAGCCGCGCCATGGTCTCCCGCATGTCCTCCACGGCGGTGACGAGGTCGGCGGTGGGCGCGGACGCGTACTCGAGCGCGCCGCCGTGCTCCAGGGTGACGATCATGCCGCTGTCGGTCTTGACCCCGGTCAGGTGCTCGCCGTCGTGCAGCTGCTCGCCGCCGAACTCGGCGGACACCGCTTCGAGCAGGGCGCGGACGCCGTTCGGCCCCGAATAGGGCACCGCCAACCCGGTGTCCGGGTCGACCACGGCGTTCTCGATCTCCAGCCCGACCTGCTCGCGGACTTCGCCCGACTTGGTGAACAAAGACGTGAGGTCTTCTCGTCGGAGCGGCCCGGTGGTGCTCATGCGCATGTAATCCTCATCTTGTCGCCGGCCGGTCGGATCGGGGAAGTCTAGGGATGATCGCACCGTGACGGTGATCCAGGTCACCGTTCACCCGTTCGGGTGTCCGCAACTGTGCGGAATGCGAATTCCAAGCCGGGGTGCCTGGAATTCGGACAACTTTCCGAAGGTTTGCCGCACTTGCCGCACTAGCGGTGTTCGACCTGTGGGAACCGATTCCGCCTTTAGGTCTAATTAACCGGGGCGTCCTTGCCGGGCGGCCGGTGCTGGCCCTAGGTTTCAAATTGACCGGCAGCCGCCGGGAACTCGTATCCGCCGGTCTACGTCGGGTGCGCACCGTATCGGCGACTTTGTGGTAATTGGTCGCGGCGTTTCCCCTGAACTGCTGACCTGGAGAGGTCGATGGTCGACTCGCGCCCTTTTCGACGTCGTTCCGACCGATTTTCCGATTTGTCCCGCGCACGGTCCGGCGTCGCCGTCGCCGAGGCGGACGACGCGGCGCGGTGGACCGATTCGTGCCTGCACGAGCTGGTGGAGCGATCGGTCGACCGGGCGCCCGACGCCGAGGCGTTGAGCCATCGGGGGAGGGCGGTCGCGTACCGGGAGCTGGAGGACGGGGCGAACCGGCTGGCGCGGCTGCTCGTCCGGCGCGGCGTCGGCCCCGGCGACCGGGTGGGTGTGTGCCTGCCCCGTGAGCCGCGGCTGGTCGTGGCGTTGCTCGGCGTGCTCAAGGCGGGCGCGTGCTACGTGCCGCTCGATCCCGCGTACCCGGCCGAGCGGCTGCGGTTCATCGCCGAGGACGCCGACACCCGGCTCGTCCTGACCGACCGCGCCCACCGGGAGCGGCTGCCCACGTCGGCGGCGTTGTGCTGGGAAGACCTCCGCCTGGACGAGCTGCCCGCCACCAGGCCGCGGGTCGCGGTGACGCCGCGGCACCTCGCGTACCTGATCTACACGTCCGGTTCCACCGGCCGGCCGAAAGGGGTCTGCGTCGAGCACCGGTCGGCGGCACGGCTGCTGGCGTGGGTCGCGGACACGTTCACCGAGGACGAGCTGGGCGGGGTGCTCGCGGCCACCTCGGTCTGCTTCGACCTGTCGATCTTCGAGGTCTTCGGCCCGCTCGCCACCGGCGGCCGGTTCGTCCTCGTGGACGACGTGCTGGCGCTCGCCTCGCTGGACGGTGACGCGGGCGTGCGGCTGGTGAACACGGTGCCGTCGGCGATGCGCGAGCTGATCGCCGCGGGCGCCGTGCCCGCCGGCGTGCGCACGGTGTGCCTTGCCGGTGAGCCGCTGACCGCCGACCTCGCCCGCCGCACGTGGGCGCTGCCCGGCCTGCGCCGGCTGCTGAACCTGTACGGGCCGTCCGAGGACACCACCTACTCGACGTGGGCGGACATCGCGCGTGGCGACGAGGGGCCGCCGCCGATCGGGGTGCCGTTGCCCGGCACTCGCGCGTACGTGCTCGACGCGGCGTTGACACCGGTCGCGCCCGGTGAGGCGGGTGAGCTGTACCTGGCCGGCGCCGGGCTCGCCCGCGGCTACCACGACCGGCCCGCCGAGACCGCCGCCCGCTTCCTGCCCGACCGGTGGTTCCCCGGGCCCGAGCGGATGTACCGCACGGGCGACCGGGTGCGTCGCGGCGCGGACGGCCGGTTGGAGTTCCTCGGCCGGGTGGACGACCAGGTGAAGCTGCGCGGCCACCGGATCGAGCTGGGCGAGGTGGCGGCGGCGCTGGAGTCGTTGCCCGGCGTGGACGCCGCCGCGGCGGTGGTCGCGCCGGGACCGTCCGGTGACCCGCGGCTCGTGGGTTACCTGGTCGGCACGCGTGAGGTGGACGCGGTGGCGGAGCTGCGCCGGACGCTGCCCGCCTACCTGGTGCCCGCCGAGGTCGTGTGGCTGGACCGGCTGCCGCGCACGCCGAGCGGCAAGGTCGACCGGGCCGCGCTGCCCCCGCCACCACACCCCGCGCCACCACACCCCCCGCCACCACACCCCGCGCCACCACACCTTGCGCCGTCACGTCTTGCACCGTCACCTCTCGCACGGTCACACCCCGGGTCGTCACCTCTCGCGCCGTCGCGTCCCGGGCCGTTACCGGCCGACGCGCTTGAGCGGGACATCGCGGCGGTGTGGGGTGACGTGCTGGGCGTCGCGGTCGGCCGGGACGACGACTTCTTCGCGCTGGGCGGCGAATCCCTGCTGGCGACCAGGGCTTCCGCACGGCTGCGAACCGTCCTGGGGCTGCCCGTCACGCTCCGCGCGATCTTCGACCACCCGACGGTCGCCGTGCTGGCAGCGCACGCCTCGACGCTGCCGCCGGTCGCCGACGCCGTGCCGCCCGCGCTCGACCACGACGGCCCGCTTTCCCCGGCGCAGCAACGGATGTGGTTCCTGCACCGGATGGACCCCGCCGACACCTCGTACCTGCTGAGCTTCCTGATCCGGTGCGGTCCCGGCGTCGACCCGGCCCGGTTGGACGACGCGTTGCGCGCGGTCGTCGCGGCGCACGAGGCGTTGCGGACGTCGTTCACGCTCACCGATGAGCGGCCCGTCCAACGCGTTCACCCGCACGTGTCGTTGGTGGTGTGGCGGACCGAGCTGACCGGGCCGGACCACGAGGCCGAGCTGACCCGACTGGCCCGTCAGGACGCGGCGCGGCCGATGGACCTGGAGCGCGCTCCGCTGCTGCGGTGCCGCGTGGTGACCGCGGGCGGCGAGGCGGTGGCCGTCGTGCTGACCGCGCACCACATCGTCTTCGACGGCTGGTCGCTGGAGGTCTTCGTCCGCGAACTCGCCCGCCGCCACGACGATCCCGCTCCCGACGCGCGGGTGCGGCCCGGTCCGGCCCTGTTCGCGGCACGGCAACTGGCGTGGCTGGACAGCGACGCGGGACGTGCCGCGGTCACGGCGTTGGCCGACTCGGCGCGCGGCGCGCCGGAACTGCTGGACCTGCCCACCGACCTGCCCCGGCCACCGGTGCGCGGCAGCGCCGGCGGACGCGTCGAGCGGACGTTGCCCGACGCCGTCCCGGACGGGCTGCGCCGCACCGCCGCCGCCCACCGGGTCACGCCGCACATGGTGGGCCTGGCCGCGTTCGGGGCGCTGCTGCACCACTGGTCCGGCCTGGACGACCTGCTCGTCGGCTCCGCCTTCGCGGGCCGCACGGACCCGGAGTCGGAGGCCGCCATCGGCTGCTTCGTGAACCTGCTGCCGGTGCGGCTGCGCCCGGACGTCCGGCAGCCGTTCAGCGTGCTGCTGCGGCAGACCAGGCGGGCCGCGCTGCTCGCCGCGTCGGCGCAGGACGTGCCGCTGGACAGCCTGGTCGGCCGGCTGCGCCCACGCCGGACCGCCGCGCACACCCCGCTGGTCCAGGTCTCGTTCGGCATGGTCAAGCCGGCCGCGCCGGTCCGGCGGGGCGAGGTGGTGTTCGAGGCGGTCGAACTCGGCTCGGACGACGCCCGGCTCGACCTGACGCTGTGGCTGGAGGACCGGCCGGACCGGATGGTCGCCCGGTGGACCTACCGGGCCGACCTCTTCCGCGCACGCACGATCAGCGACCTGCACGACCGCTACGCCGCGCTGCTGTCGGCCGCACTGTCCCGGCCGGAGAGCGCCGTCGCGGCACTCCTCGAAGCCTGACCACGCGGGAGGCGAAGTCCATGTCCGAATCAACCGCCGGCGCGCCGGCGATCACCCGACGGGCCCGGCCGGGCGCACTGGTGGCCACGGACGCCGACTGGGCGCCGCTGGGCCTGCCCGCCCTGGTCCGCGCCACCGCGCCCGGCCTCGACCTGGCGCAGTGGATCGCGGGCAACCGGGCCTCGCTCGACGCGCTGGCCCGGAAGGCGGGCGCGGTGCTGCTGCGCGACTTCGCCGTCACGGGCCCGGACGACTTCCGGTCGGTGATGTCCGCGTTGTCGGACCGGGTGCTCGACTACGGCGAACGGTCCTCGCCGCGCAGCGAGGTGGTCGAAGGCGTCTACACGTCGACCGACCACCCCGCCGATCAGCCGATCGTGCTGCACAACGAGCAGTCGTACACGCTGAACTGGCCGTTGCGGATCGTGTTCTTCTGCGAGACCGCGCCGGAGGAGGGCGGCCGGACCCCGTTGGCGGACAGCAGGCGGGTCCTCGCCCGGCTCCGGCCGGGGACGGTGGCGCGCTTCGAGTCCCTCGGCGTGCGGTACGTGCGCAACTACCTGCCGGGCCTGAGCCTGCCGTGGCAGGAGGTGTTCGGCACCGAGAGCCGCGCGGACGTGGAGGAGTACTGCCGGAGCCGCCGCATCGGGTTCGAGTGGATCGGCGCGGACGGCCTGCGCACCAGCCAGGTGCGGCCGGCCGTGCACACCCACCCGGTGACCGGCGAGCGGACCTGGTTCAACCACGCGCTCTTCTTCCACGTGACGTCGTTGCCGGCGGAGGTCGGCGCCGGGCTGCGGGAGGCGTTGGCGCGGGAGGAGCTGCCCTACAACACCTACTACGGCGACGGCGCCGAGATCGAGGACGACGTGCTGGCCGAGCTGCGCGCCGCGTACGAGGCGGAGACCACCGGGTTCGACTGGCGGCGCGGTGACGTGCTCGTGGTGGAGAACATGCTGGCCGCGCACGGCCGCGACCCGTTCCGGGGCGCCCGCCGCATCCTCGCCGCGATGGCCGACCCGTTCGGGCCGGGTGGGTCCGAGTGAGCCCGCAGACCGCGTCGGGCCCGCAGCGGCGCGCCCGGACCGGCTCCCGCGCGCCGGTCGACCTCGTGCGCCGCGTCCCGTTGAGCGACGAGCCGTTCGTGCTCCGCGTCGAGGCCGCCGTGCCGGACCTGGACCTCGTGGCGTGGCTGTCCGAGCACCGCGACGCCGTGCTGGCCGACCTCGACCGCTACGGCGCCGTGCTGCTGCGCGGGTTCGCGGTGGACGGGCCGGCGGGCTTCGGCGCGGCGGCCCGCGCGCTCACCCCCGAGCTGCTGGACTACCTGGAACGCGCCGCGCCGCGCACCGAGGTGGCCGACAAGGTGTTCACCTCCACCGAGTTCAGCGCGGACCAGTGGATCCCGCTGCACCACGAGATGTCCTACGCGCACAACTGGCCGGGCAGGCTGTACTTCTACTGCGACGTGCCCGCGGCCGAGGGCGGCGCCACGCCGCTGGCCAGCGAACGGCACGTGTACCCGCGCATCCCGGCCGAGATCCGCGAGCGCTTCGAGCGGCACGGCGTGTGCTACGTCCGCAACTACGGCCCGGACCTCGACCTGCCGTGGCAGGAGGTCTTCCAGACCACCGACCGGGTCGAGGTGGAGGCGTACTGCCGGGCGTCGGGCATGACGTTCGAGTGGTTCCCGGGCGGCGCGCTGCGCACCCGTTCGGTCCGGCAGGCCGTGTCACGGCACCCGCGCACCGGCGAGGTGGTGTGGTTCAACCACGCACACCTGTTCCACGTGTCGAACACGCCGGCCGAGGTGGGCGCGGCGCTGGTGCGCGAGTTCGGCTTCGAGGGCTTGCCGCGCAACGCCTACTACGGCGACGGCGAACCCATCCCGGACGACGTGGTGGAGCTCGTCCGCGAGCTGTACCGCTCCTCGGCGATCAGCTTCGCGTGGCGGCGTGACGACGTGCTGGTCGTGGACAACTTCCTCGCCACCCACGGACGCGCGCCGTTCGAGGGCGACCGGCGGGTGCTGGTGGCGATGTCGGACCTACACACGGACGGCGGCCTGTGACCAACCTCGACGCATACCGGCTGCTCCCCGCGCAACGCCGCGCGTGGAGCCGTGCGCACGACGACCGACGACCGATCACGGCCAGGGTCCGCCTGGCCGCCGCGCTCGACCCCGCCCGGCTGCGGGCCGCGGTCGACGTCCTCGCCGACCGGCACGAGGCGCTGCGCCTGCGGCTCGAAGCCCGTGCCGGCGTGCGCGTCCCGTTGCAGGTGGTCGACCCGGACCTGCGGGTCGGCTCGGCGGTGGGCGACCCGTTCAGCGGGCCGTTGGTCGCCGTCACGGCCGACGACGCGGAACTGGCGGTGTCCGCGTCGGAACTGGTCGCCGACGCCGAGTCGGTGCGGCTCCTGCTGCTCGAGCTGGACGCCGCCTACGCGGGCCGGCCGCTGCCGGAGGACGACGACCGGCTCCAGTTCCTGGACGTGTCCGAGTGGCGGCTCGACCAGGGCGAGGCCGGGCCGCCGGTGGCCGCGCGACCGTTCACCGTGCCGCTGTCGGGTGGCGAACCCGGTGTGCGGCACGCGGTGGTGGCCGGCGCGTCCGCGGACGAGCTGTTCGCGGCCTGGGCGGCGACGCTCGCCCGGTACGTGGACGACGAGGGCCTGCCGGTGGCCTGGTACAGCGCCGGCCGCGCGGAGCCCGGCACGGCCGGTGTCGTCGGCCCGCTGGAGTGCGCGGTGCCCGTGGTGGTCGAGCGCACGTGGACGGGTGACGACGCGCTCGCCGCGGTGCGGGAGGCCGAGCGGGCGCTCCCGGTCGCCGCGCCCGCCGACGACCTGACCGCGGGGTTCAGCGCCGCCCGGCTGGTCGAGCCCGGCGAGCTGGCCGGGTTGGGCGCGATCGCCGTGACGGTGCGGACGCCCCCGCCGGTCCACCCGCTGCACCTGCACGCCGAGATCGGCGCCGACGAGGTGCGGCTCGCGTTGTCGTTCGACGGCTCGACCTGCGACGGGACCACCGGCGAGTGGCTGCTGGACGCCCTGGTCTCCCGGTTGGCGGGCGCCGGACCGCTCGGCGCGGCGGAACGGGCCCGGCTCGTGGCCTGGGCGGGCACCACGCCCGCGCCGACGCCCACGACGTTGACCGCGTTGCTCGACGCCGGCATCCGCGGCTCGGACGGCGAGGCGGTGCGCGCCGAGGACGGTGTGCTCACGTTCGCCGGGCTGGACGCGCTGGCGACCACGATCGCCGCACGCCTGCGCGCCGCGGGCATCGGCGCGGAGGACCGCGTCGCGGTCCTGGCCGAACGGTCCTGGCGCACGGTGGCGGCGTTCGTCGGGATCCTGCGGGCCGGCGCGGTCTACGTGCCGCTGGACCCGGCCGGGCCGCGCCACCGCACCGACCGGCTGATCGAGGCCGTCGAGCCGCGGGTGGTCCTGACCGCCGGGCCGGCGCCGGAGCTGTCCGTGCCGGTGTGGGAGATCCCGGCCGAGCCCGATCCCGGCGCGTCGGTCGACACGTCCGCGATCGTGCCGGACCAGGCCGCGTACGTGATCTTCACGTCCGGCTCGACCGGCTCGCCGCGACCCGTGGTGGTCGAGCACCGCGCCGCGGCGAGCCTCACCCGCGCGTTGGCCGACGCGGTGCACGCCGGGGAGCCCGGCCCCCTGCGGGTCGCGGTCAACGCGCCGTTCACCTTCGACGCCTCGATCAAGCAGCTCGTCCAGCTCGCGCACGGCCACACCCTGTGCGTCGTCGCCGACGACCTCCGCCAGGACCCGCGCGCCATGCTGGACCACCTGGCCCGGGAACGGGTCGACGTGCTGGACTGCACCCCCTCGCACCTGCGGCTGCTGCTCTCGGTCGACGCCGCCTTGCCGCGCCTGCTGCTGGTCGGCGGCGAGGCCGTCGAACCGGACCTGTGGGACCACCTGGCCGGGTTGCCGGACGTGCGGTCGGTCAACGTCTACGGGCCGACGGAGTGCACCGTGGACACCACCGCCGCCGAGATCACCGCCGGCCGCGCGCCGACGATCGGCCGGCCGCTGCCGGGCGTGCGGGTGTGGGTGCTGGACGAAGGGCTGCGGCCGGTTCCCGCCGGCGTGCCGGGCGAGCTGTGCGTCTCGGGCGCCCAGTTGGCCCGCGGCTACCTCGACGCGTCGGCGGCCGGCCGGTTCGTCACGACGACGTTGCCGGACGGCGGCGAGGAACGGATCTACCGCACCGGCGACCGGGTCGCGTTCGGACCGGACGGCGAGCTGACCTACCTGGGCAGGCTGGACGACCAGCTCAAGGTCAACGGCATCCGGGTCGAGCCGGGCGAGGTCGCGGCCACGCTGGCGGCGCACCCCGGCGTGCGGCGCGGCGTGGTGACGGGGCGGGACGACGACGGGCACGGCACGCGCCTGGTCGCCTACGTCCAGCCGGTGGCCGCCGCGCACGTCGACCTGGACAGGGTCGACGGCGTCAACCCGCACGAGACCCGGTACCTCTACGACGAGATCTTCCACCAACGCGCGTACCTGCGCGGCGGGGTGGTGCTGCGCGACCGCGCCGTGGTGTTCGACGTCGGCGCGAACATCGGCATGTTCTCCCTGTTCGCGCACGCCGAGTGCGCCACCGCGGCGGTGTACGCGTTCGAGCCGCTGCCCGCCGTGCGCGCCAAGCTCACCGCGAACCTCGCCGCGCACGACGTGCCGGCCAGGGTGTTCCCGTTCGGCCTGTCCGACGTCGAGCAGGACGTCGCCTTCACGTTCTACCCGGGCTACTCGGTGATGTCGGGCCGCGCGGACTACGCCGACGCCGAGGCCGAGGTGGAGCTGATCAAGCGGTACCTGGCCAACGAGCGCGGCGAGGACAGCGCCGAGCTGCTCGCGCACGCCGACGAGATCCTGGCCGACCGGTTCGACGGCGCCACCGAGGTCTGCCGGCTGCGCCGGCTCTCGGACGTGATCGACGAGCTCGACGTGCCGGTGGTCGACCTGCTCAAGGTCGACGTGCAGCGGGCCGAGCTGGACGTCCTGCGCGGCCTGGACGAACGGCACTGGCCGATGATCCGGCAGATCGCGGCCGAGGTGCACGACGGGATCGGCACCGACACCGAAGGCCGGGTCGAGGAGGTCGTCGGCCTGCTGGAGGACCGCGGGTTCGACGTCGTCGTGGAGCAGGACGCGGTGCTCGCCGGCACCGACCGGTTCATGCTCTACGCCGTGCGGCCCGAGTACGAGCGGGACCCGCGGCCGGTCGTCGGCGCCGGGTCGGTCGGCGCGGTGGACGAGGAGGAGCTGCGCGGCTGGCTGGCCGAACGGCTGCCGACGCACCTGGTGCCCTCCGCCGTCGTCGTGCTGGACGACTTCCCGCTCACCGCGCACGGCAAGGTGGACCGGGCCGCGCTGCCCGCGCCGTCCACCGACCGCGGCACGGCCGACCGGGAGCCGCCGGCGAACGAGGTCGAGGAAGCCCTGGTCGCCATCTGGGAGGACGTGCTCGGCGTCGCGCCGGTCGGCGTGACGGACAACTTCTTCCAGCTCGGCGGCGACTCGATCCGCACCATCCGGGTGCAGGCCGCCGCCGCCCGCCGCGGGCTGGCGTTCCCGTTGCAGAGCATGTTCACCCACCAGACGATCCGCGACCTGGTGCGCAGCGGCGCGACCGGCGACGCCGTGACCGAGCCGCCCGGCGAGCGGTTCACGCTGCTCGGCGAGGCCGACCGGCGGCTGGTGCCCGCCGACGTCGAGGACGCCTACCCGATCTCCGTGCTGCAACAGGGGATGCTCTACCACACCGTCCTCACCGGACGGTCGGAGAACTACCACAACGTCACGACCCACCGCGTGGACGGGCCGCTGGACGTCGACGCGCTGCGGACCGCGTTGGCCGACACGGTCGCCGCGCACCCGATCCTGCGCACCGGGTTCCACCTCGGCCGCTACTCCGAGCCGCTGCAACTGGTGCACCGGGACGTGCCCGTGCCGCTGGTCGTGGCGGACCTGCGCGCGCTCGACCCGGTGGCGCGCCGCGAGCGGATCGACGCCGCCGTGCGGGAGGAGCTGGGCACGCCGTTCGACTTCGCCGCGCCGCCGCTGGTGCGGTTCCGGGTGTTCCACACCGACCACGAGTCGTTCGAGCTGCTGGTGTCGGAGTACCACGCCGTCCTCGACGGCTGGAGCCTCGCGCTGATGCTCGACGAGATCGCCGTCCGCTACGAACGGGTCCTGCTCGGCGAGGCCGAACCGCCGCGGACGCGGACCGTGATGCCGTTCCGCCGGTTCGTGGAGGTGGAGCGGGCCGCCCGGGCCGACGACGCCGGTCGGGCGTTCTGGCAGGGGCAGCTGGCCGGCGCGACGCCGCTGCTGATCGGCGCGGCCACCGACCGGCCGCCGCGCACCGACCGGGTGCTCCACCAGCCGCTGCGCACCGACCTGCCGGGACGGCTGGAACGCGTGGGCGCGGAGTTCGCGGTGCCGTTGAAGGCGTTGCTGCTCGCCGTGCACCTGCGGGCGGTGGCCGAGCAGACCGGCCGCGACGACGTGCTGACCGGCCTGGTCACCAGCACCCGGACGGGCGAGGACGGCGGTGACCGGACGCTCGGGCTGTTCCTCAACACGCTGCCGTTGCGGATGGCGGTCGGCGGCGACCCGTTGGCCACGCTCGCGCAACGGGCCTGGCGGGCGGAGCAGCGGCTGATGGGCCACCACCTGCTGCCGCTGGCGGACGTCGAGCGCGCCGTCGGCCGGGGACGGCTGTTCGACGCGTTCTTCAACTTCACCCGGTTCGACAAGCCCGAGCCGGGCCGGCGGCGCGTCCGGCTCGAACCGGGCGCCACCGTGCCGGTGGACGTCGGGTTCGCCCTCGCGGTGGACTTCGAGGTCGACCCGCGCGACCACGGGCTCCGGCTGAGCCTCACCTACGCGGCGGAGTCCTTGCGCGACGCGGAAGTCGCGGAGCTGGCGGCGCGGTACACGTGGCTGCTGGACGCCCTGTGCGCCGACCCCGCCGTGCCGCTGCCCGCCGTGGGCCCGGCCGCCACGAGCACGTCAACGCCCGCCGTGGGCCCGGCAGCCGTGGACGCGGTGACCGAGTGGGAGCACCGGCTCACCGCGCTGTGGGGCGAAGTCCTCGGCCACCGGCCGCGGTCGCGCGACACGGACTTCTTCGAGGCGGGCGGCGATTCGCTGTCGGCGCTGCGGCTGGTCGCGGCGCTGGCGGAACGGCACGCCGTGCCGCTGGACCTGCCGTCGTTCACCCGCGAGCCCCGGTTCGACGCGCTGCTCGCCCGGTGCGTCGCCGCCGGTGGCTGAGTCGCGGTGGCTCGTCGGCCGGACGCCCCGGCGGGACGCCCGCGTGCGGCTGGTGTGCCTGCCTCCCGCGGGCGGCAACGCCGGCACGTTCGCCGAGGTGGTCTCGGGCCTGCCGGCGTGGATCGACGTCCGCGCCGTGCAGCTGCCCGGCCGCCAGGAACGCTCGGGTGAACCGCCCGTGCGGCGGCTCGGCCAGCTGCTGCCGGCGTTGGCGGCGGAACTGGACGTCGGCCCGCCCCTGGTGCTGCTCGGCAACAGCCTCGGCGCGACCGTCGCGTTCGAGCTGGTCCGCAGGCTGGAACGGCAGGCGCGGGTGCGGCCGGCGCGCCTGATCGTGTCCTCCGCGCGTGCGCCGCACGTGGCCGGGCGGCTGCCCGCCTACTCGGCGATGTCCGACGCGCGGTTCGTCGCCGAGCTGATCGGGCTCGGCGCGCTGCCCGCGGAGGCCGCCGACCACCCGGAGTTGTTGACCGCCCTGCTGCCGGCGTTCCGGGCGGACTTCGAGCTGGGCGAGACCTACCGGTACCGGCCCGGACCGCCGGTCCGGTGCCCGATCGACGCGGTCACCGGGGCGGACGACGCGCACGTGCCGTTCCACCTGGCGTCCGCGTGGGGGGAGCTGACCTGCGGCGAGTTCACCGACACGGTCGTCCCCGGTGGTCACGACATGCTCCGCGGCGGCGTCGACGGGCTGCGCGCGGCGGTGGTCCGGGGCTGTGCGAAGGCGGCGGGCGTGCCCGCGTGATCGTCCACCCGAACGGGCGAATACCACTCGGTGCAGTGGATCTTGCACCGAGCGTCGGCAAGGATGTGCCCGACACGAGCGACGTGTCGCACCCCCGCGGCGGCCTGACGCCCTGGCACGAACGGCAAGCCCACCATGACTTCTGTTGCGAGCAACCTGCTGCCACCGTCGACCGGCGGCACGGTCGTCGTCCCGTTCGGCCCGACGACCGGGGAACCGGAGGCGGTGGCCGACATCGGCGCCGGCCGCGGTCCGCAGTGGCTTGACGAGTGGCTCGCCGCGAACCTCACGAGGGTGATGTCGTGGCGGCGCACCCTGCACGCGAACCCCGAGCTGATGCGCCGGGAGTTCCGCACCACGGCGACGATCGTCGAGATCCTGCGCTCGCTGGGCCTCCAGCCGCGGGTGCTGCCGATCGAGACGGGCGTGATCTGCGAGATCGGCGCCGGGCCGCGCTGCGTCGCCCTGCGCGCCGACATCGACGCGCTGGCCGTGCCGGAGGCCACCGGCGAGGCGTGGGCGTCGACCGTGCCGGGCGTCTCGCACGCGTGCGGCCACGACCTGCACACCGCGATCCTGCTCGGCGCGGCGGCGGCGCTGGTGTCCGCGCCGGCGCTGCCGGGCCGGGTGCGGCTGCTGTTCCAGCCGGCGGAGGAGGAGCCGGGCGGCTCGCACGACGTGATCGCGGCCGGCGGCGTCGAGGGCGTCGAGCGGATCTTCGGCCTGCACTGCGACCCGAAGGTGCCGGTCGGCCAGGTCGGGATCAGGGTCGGGCCGGTCACGTCGGCGTGCGACATGCTCGAACTGCGGGTGGGCGCGTGCGGGACGGGCCGGCGCAACGAACTCGACTCCGACGTGGTGCACGCGCTCGGCGTGGTCGCGACCGGGCTGCCCGCGATGCTGGCGCGCCGCATCGACCCCCGGTCCGGCACGGTGTTGGCGTGGGGCCTGATGGACGCGCCGGAAACGCCCCTCGGCACGCCGCGCGAAGGCCTGCTGCGCGGCACGCTGCGCACCGGCGACCCGGTGGTCAACGGCCAACTGCCCGCGTTGGTGGAGGAGATCGTCGGCTCGTTGCTGAAGCCGACGGGCGTGCGGTTCGAACTCGACCACATCCGGGCCGTGCCCGTGGTCGACAACGACCCGGAGAGCACCGCGATGCTGCACCACGCGATCACCACCGCGCTCGGGCCGCAGGCCGTCACGTCGACCACCCAGTCCACCGGCGGCGAGGACTTCGGCTGGTACCTGGACCACGTGCCCGGCTCGTACGCGCGGCTGGGTATCTGGTCGGGCGAGGGGCCGCAGGGCGACCTGCACCAGCCGAGCTTCCACGCGGACGAACGCGCCCTGCCGGTCGGCGTGCGGACCATGGTCCACGTCGCGCTCGCCGCGTTGGCCTCGTCGGGCTGAGGCCCCTGGCCCGCCGGTGTTCAGCGGGCGTTCAGCGGCTTGTCCGGACGTGGTCTTCTCCTGTGTCGCGTCGGTCGACGTCCCGCCCGGTCACGGCGGGGTGGCGCGAACGGGGGACACGACGTGGTGACAGTGGATCCGGTCAGCGCCCGGAGCAGCACCGAGTACGTGGTGCTGCTCAGACGCCGCAGGGAGGTCGCCGGGCTGTCCTACAGACAGCTGGACCGCCGGGCGCGGCAGTGCGGTGAGTCGTTGCCGCCGAGCACCGTGGCCACCATGCTGCGGCGGGCCACCCTGCCGGGGGTCGAGCTGGTCACCACCTACGTGCGGGCGTGCGGCGGTGACGACGCGGAGCTGGCCGCGTGGTTGGCGGCGCGGGCCCGGATCACCGTGCCCGACCCGGACGCGGGCGGGGCCGCGGCGGCCGGACCGTGCCTGCCGGTGCCGCCACGCCGGCTCCCGCCGGGTGTCGTCGGAGTGGTCGGCCGGTGCGCGGAACTGGCCGAGCTGGACGCGGCGACCAGCGGTCCGGTGCGCGGCCTGGTCGTGGTCACCGGTGGGCCCGGTGCGGGGAAGGCCGCGTTGGCGGTGCACTGGGCCCACCGGTCCACGAGCCGGTTCCCGGACGGTTAGCTGTACGTCGACCTGCGCGGGCACGGTCCGGGAGAGCCGTTGAGCGCGGGCGCGGCGCCGGCACACCTGGCTCGTGGGGCTCGGGGTGCCGGCCGCCGCCGTGCGGCGGGCGACGACCAGGCCGCCGCGCTGTTCCGGTCCGTGGTGGCGGACCGGCGGATCGTGCTCCTGCTCGACGGCGCGGCGTCGGCGGACCAGGTGCGGCTGCTGAGACCGGGCGGCCCGGCCTCGTGCACGGTGGTGACGAGCCGGGACCGGCTGGCCGGCTTGACCGTGCACGACGGCGCCCGGGTGGTCGACGTCGGCCCTTTGGCGCGCGGTGACGCGGTGCGGGTGCCGGCGCAGTCGGCGGGCGAGCGGGTGGTGGGGAGGAGTTGACGGCCGCGAGGGCGTTGGCCGACCTGTGCGACGACCTGCCGCCGGCGTTGCGGATCGCGGCCGGCGCCCTCGACCGGAGCGCGCGGACGCCGATCGCGGACCTGGTCGCCGAGATGCGGGCAGGCGGCCGGTTGGCGGCGCTGGACGTGCACGACGACCCGCGGGCCCGGCTGGACGTCTCGTTCGGGTACTCGTACGACGCGCTGGGCGAGGTCGAGCAGCGGCTGTTCCGCCTGCCGGCAGGCTCGGCCGCGGTCGACCTGCCCGCGTCGGTGGTGGCGCGGACGGCGTTGCGCCGCCTGACGGACGCGCACCTGGCGGTGAGGCCGGCGGGCGACCGCTACACCGTGCCGGGCTTGCTGCGGGAGTACGCGCGCACCCTCGGGACGCCGGACCACCCCCTGCCCGCCCGGCAACTCCACCACGCCGACACGGACGCCGCCTGACCCCGCCCAGCCCTGACGGTCACCACTCGAACGTGAACTCGTACCAGGGACCGTCGAACGGGGTGAACTTGTAGCCGTCCCCCTTGGCGCTCACCGGCACGCGGTCCGGGCAGTAGGCCCAGCCCATGGTGTTGAGGACCCCCGAGTCCGCCACGGTGATCAACGTGCAGCCGTCGGGCCGATCGTCGCTGACGCTCACCGTGTACAACCCGAGCCGGCGGTCCTCGATCCGCCGGCCCGGCTCCGCTTCCGCGACCAGGGCTTCGAGCCTCGACCGGTGCGCGTCGAACGCGGCCTGCGGCACCAGGCCGGTCAGCACCGTCGTCGCCGCGAACAGCGCCGGCACCAGCAGGAACGGCCACAGCCGCACGGCGTGCCGCAGACGTGGTCTAGGCAGGTTGACCACCGCGAGGCCGCCCATCGTCAGCCACGCCACGGCCACCGCGAGCGCGGCGAAGCCGGCGTAGAACAACGGCGTCAAGTAGCCCCCGGGCGGGGTGACCGCCCAGCACGCCAGCGTCATCGGCACCAACGACGCGATCACGGTCCACCACGGCGACCACCACCACGACCTGCGTCCGACCATCGAACCCCCTTCGCCGATCAGGGGGACGTTCGCCAGGCGCCTCCGGTTCCACTGTCGAGGTAATCCTTGAACTGCACGGTGACCGCGTGCGCGTCCGAGGGCCAGTTCGGCACCGCGATCGTGCGCGTCACGCCGCCGCTGCCGCGCGCGGTCTGGGTGACGCGGATCGTGCCGCCGCCGTCGGCCCGCGCGGGCAGGTACGCGTCGACACCGGTCAGGAACGGCAGCGTGGCGAACGGCGGCAGCGCGACACCCGGCGTGGACGCCAAGTCGCAGTTGTCGTCGAACGCGAACGCGGCGAGGACCTGGCGCAGCCGGGCCGAGACGGCCGGTTCGAGGACGTTGACGCCGTTCAGCTCCAGCCGGTCGCTGTCGGGCTGGTCGGACCACCACTCGCGGTTGCGGATGATGGTGAGGGCGCTGTGCGTCGGGCACCGGTCGATGTTGTCGGTGATGCCGCCGGGGCGCGACACCTGCAACCGCACGAACCGGTCGCTGCGCTCGAACGGCTCGAAGTAGGAGTGGTACGGCAGTTGGCCGTCGCGCAGCACCACCAGCTCGTAGTGCTTGCGGCCGTTGACGGGCAGCGGGCCGAACGAACCGTCCACACCGGTCCGCACGGTGTGCCGGGGCGCGCCGACCCGCGCGCCGGTGCGGCTGTCCAGTTCCCAGACCTGCACCACGCCCTCGACGCCGGCGTTCTGCGGGTAGTACGTCGCCCGGCCCGAGATCCGGACCAGGGCGGGCAGTTCGGGCAGGACCCGCGTCGTCAACGCGGGCCTGCCGCGCAGAAACCGGTACATGTGGGCGAAACCGTCGGCCGATGTGGTGGTCTCGGTGTGGCCCAGGGTGGTCAGGTAGACGTTCGTCGCGCCGCCGATGGAGCCGTTGGGCTGCAGGCTGCCCCACAGCGCCAGCGTCGCCACGCCACCGGGCGGCGTGGCGCTGGAGCGTCCGTCGACGTTGACGTACTTCCGCACCGCCGCGGCCCGTTCGGGCACGGACAGGTAGGTGTGCATGACGGTCGTGCCGCGCGAGTGCGCGATCACGTCCACCTTGGCCGCTCCGGTCCGGGCCTTCACGGTGGCGATGAAGGCTTCCAGGCCGGTGATGGCGTGGTCGTTGGTCGGGATGCTGGTGTCGTACTCGTAGGCGTGCAGCAGCGCGTCGGGGTAGCCGTTGCCGGAGAACCGCTTGGCGTTGGACTGCCACTGCTGGGCCGAGCCCTGCTGGCCGTGGACGAAGACGATCGGGGTGGGCGCGTCGGCCTGGGCGGGCGCCGCCGCGACGGTCGACACCAGCGCGACGACCAGTGCTGCCAAGGGGATCCTCATCGCGTGCCTCCGAGGGCGTCCGTCAGGTTCTGCCGCGCGTCGGCGGGCTGGAGGTAGCCGGCGTGCACGTTGGCGGCGTCGGCGGTCACGACCTGCCGCACGTAGTCGCCGCGTTCGGGGTACAGGCGGGCCAACGTCGCCGCGTCGAACGGCACGTGCGTGCCGAACAGGCGGCAGAACGTCTCACCGGAGTTGTCGCCGGTGTTCAGCGCCCGCGGCGCGGCCAGCTGCGACAACCGGATGCCGCCGAGGGCGAGGCCGAGCGCGTCGCGCTTCTTGGTGACGCCGTCCGCTTCGAACTCCAACGGCCGGGCGGTCGGCGGCGGCGTGCCGCGTCCGACCCAGCGGCGCAGGTGGTCGTAGGAGGCGGCGGTCACGTGGTGCAGCGGGATCCGGCTGAACGGCGGCCGGTCGCAGTCGTACTCCGGCGCGCCGCCGAGGTCGCGTTCGGAGATCGGCCGGCGGTAGACCTGGCCCTCGTGGCCGGAGTGCGCCGCGCCGGCGACCTCCCAGCGGCGGAACCGGTCGGTGTCGGCGGGGCGCTGCGCGGTCCGCACGTCGGTCTCCGACAGCACCTGGAACACGGGTTCCGCGCCGACCCGGGTCGGCGCCGTGCCGACGATGAAGCCGTAGCCGTCGAACACCGGCTGCTGCTGGGGCAGGACCCGGTCGTACAGCACGGTCATCCGGCCCGCGGACTGCGAGGCGCCGATGGCCAGCAGCGTCTTCGTCCGCAGCCCGCCCATGACCGCGCCCGAGTCGACCGCGCGGCCCGCCTGGGTGAACACGTCGTAGGACAGCTCGTCGGCGGTGAACCGGCCGCCGCCGGTCACGTCCAGCGTGCCGTACCGGGCCGGGCTCCAGGTCTTGAGCTGGTCGACGCCGACCCGTTGGGCGGACACGCCGACCCACGCGTGACCCGCGCGGACGA
This sequence comes from Saccharothrix sp. NRRL B-16348, assembly GCF_001280085.1. Taxonomy (GTDB): domain Bacteria; phylum Actinomycetota; class Actinomycetes; order Mycobacteriales; family Pseudonocardiaceae; genus Actinosynnema. Next base: position 37,334 of record NZ_LGED01000257.1, read on the forward strand.
CGGAGTCGGCGTTCCACAAGGCGTCCAGGTCGTACCCGGCGGTGACGTTCTGCCACTCGACCAGCGTCGTGCCGGTGAACTTCCACGCGTGCGCGGGCCGGCGCACGATGACCCGGGTCGTGTACGGCACGCCGGTGGCGACCTTCGTGCCGTCGACGGCCCAGCCGTCGGCCGTGCCGGAGACGTGGAACTCCTCCTCGACGTACCCGGCGGCGGCGAGGTCGTCGGACGTGGCGAAGAACGGGTAGGTGTCCTCGATCCGGTCGGCCAGCCGGTCACCCGGCACGGTCCCGGGCAGCGGGCCGACGACGCGCGGCAGGGGACCCGGCGCGGCGGAGGCGGGGACGGACAGCGGGAGGAGCAGACCGAGCACGGCCGCGGCGAGGCCGAGGCGGCGCCAGGGGGAAGGGGACATACCGGCTCCCACAGCGATGGGGGATGGGGATCATCGCCGACCGTAGCCGGCCGCGCACGGCGCGCACCAGAACGCGACCCCATCGTGAGACCGCTGTCGCAGCAAGGGGATCGGGGGAGGAGTCACCGGGTCAGGCGGTGGCGCAGCAGGATCGTGCGGGCGGCGGTTTCGGCCAGGTCCTGGTCCAGCGGTGCGCCGGTGAGCAGTTCGGCGTAGAGGGTGGACTCCACGATCCGCACGTACAGGAACGCCACCTGGTCCAAGGCGGCGGTCGACCACGGTCCGCCGTCGACTTCGAGCAGGATCTCCTTCTGCGCCGACACGGCCCGCCGGTGCACGCCGCCGGAAGCGTTGAACAGCACCCGCGCCGCCGTCTCCGGCTCACCGCGCAGGAACGCCCGGAACGGCCCGTCCGCCCGCAACTCCGCCACGAACCGCCGCGTGACCTCCAAGACGCCTTCCACACCGGCGTTCGTGCGCTCCTGCCGGGCACGGGCCAGCAGCCGGTCGGCCAGCGACCACAGCACGTCGGCGAGCAGCCCGTCACGGCTGTGCACGACCCGGTAGAGCGTGGCCCGGCTGATGGCGAGGCTCGTCGCCAACGCGTCCATGTCGACCCGACCGTGCCGCAGGAAGAACCGGCAGGCGCCGCGCAGCACCTGGTCCTGGCTCACCACCCGCCGGGCCGGCACCACCGCTCGCCCTCGCTTCCGCCGGCACGCCCGACCGGCACCCTCCGCATCATCGCGCCCGACCCGGCCGTCCGCGAGACCCGTACCGGTGTGTGCGCCACGTCACTTCCGACCTGAAGGACGGCTGGGGAACTCGGCGACGGCTGGGGAACTCGGCGTTCGGCGCGGTGGCGGGCGTGCTGGGGCTCGGCGCGCACGGCGGTCGTCAGCCCTCGCCGCCACGCCCGGGACCGACGCCTACTTCGAGGACGAGGCCGGCTCCTGGAACAGCACGGGCGGCGCGTCGTTGGCGGGACGCGGCGCGGTCTGCTCCGGTCGAGGGGCCCACTCCTGCACGACCACCGGCTCCAGCTCGGGCGTGACGTCCTCGACGACGGCCTCCACGGCCGGCGCGGCGGCCTGCACGGCCAGCTGCTGCTGGACCTGGCCGATCCACATCAGCCACATGGCCTCGTCGCGGTGACCGCGGTACTCGGCCTTCAGCCCCGCCAGCGCGCCGCGCACCCGTGCCGCGATCACGTTGTCCTCACGCACGGCCGACCAGACGGCGCGCGCGCCGGCGTCACGGGCCTTGACCAGGAGGCGGACCTGGTCGGTCAACTCGGGCGCGGGCAGGTTCGCCCACGCCGCTGCGATTCTCTGTGCCTTGGTCACGGTGCCATCCTTGTCGAGCGGACGGCTCGCGGTGGCCGTGACACGATGTTATCAACCTCTCGTTTTTCGAGGTCAGCCGTAGGGCACGTGGTGACGGTCAGACACCGCTCGGATACGTCTCGGGTTCGAACGCGTCGACCCGGCGCGTGTGCAGGGGCCGCAGCGCCGTGGTCTCGTCGAACCAGAGGAACGCGTCGTACCGCTCGCCGAGGACCGTCGACACGTAGTTGCCCCACCGCTCGCGTTCCGGGTGGTAGACCACGCCGATGGCGCGGTGGGGGAGCGTCGCGGTGAGCAGGTCGGGCTGGTCGCCGCGGGGGAAGACGAACAGGGCCTCGCCGGGCGCGGACCCGTGCAGCACGTCCTCCAGCGACCCGGACCGGGCCGGCGGCACCGGCATCACCTGCGTGCTCGCGCCCCACGCCTCACCCGCGACGACGGTGCCGCGGTGGGCGCCGAAGCCGACCAGCACGACCTGCGCGGGGCCGAAGCGCTCCCGCGCGAGCTGACCGATGTTGACCAGCCCGGAGTCGGCCATCTCGGTGGCGCGGGCGTCGCCGACGTGGGTGTTGTGCGCCCACACGACCGCCTTCGAGCCCGGCCCGTGGTGGTCGAGCAGCCGGTCGAGGGTGTCGTCCATGTGCCGGTCGCGGACGTTCCACGACGACTGCCCGCCGAGCATGGCCCGGTAGTAGCGCTCGGCGCCGGCGACGACCTCCGCGTTCTGCCAGGCGCCGAACCGGCCCGCGCCGTCGGCCGCCGCCTGCCGGCGCAGCCGCACCAGCAGGTCGACCACCTCGTTCTCGCAGCCCGCGGGCACGAACCTGGTCGAGATCGCGTACTCCTGCGGGTCCTCGCCGTGCGGTTCGAAGCACCGGTAGGCGGCCAGCGCCGTCGGCACCTCCTCCGGGTCGTGCTCGCGCAGGTGGGTCAGGATCTCGCGCAGCGACTCCCACAGCGAGTACACGTCGAGGCCGTGGAACGCCACCCGCTCCTCCTCCGGCAGCACCGCGTTGTGGGCGCGCAGCCACCGGCAGAAGTCCACGACCTCCTCGTTCGCCCACATCCACGTCGGCCACCGGTCGAACGCGGCCAGCGCGGCACGCGGGTCCTCCGGCGCGTCCGGCAGGCACCGCACGGCCCGGTCCACCCGGTCGCACGCGGGCCAGTCGCCCTCCACGGCCACGAACGAGAAGCCCTTCTCGCTGATCAACCGGCTGGTCAGCGCCGCGCGCCACCGGTAGAACTCGTGCGTGCCGTGGCTGGCCTCGCCCAGCATCGCGACCCGCGCGTGGCCGACGCGGTCCAGCAGCACGTCGAAGTCGCCCGCGTCGCGCAACGGCGCGGCCAGCGCCGCGACCTCGTCCCCGTAACGGTCCATGATTCCCTCCGCACCTGTCGGCCTACCCGACGTCCGCCGGGGCAAACCGCTCGGCGATCGCAAGGCAGTCGTCAGGTGCGGTCGGGCCGCGTGGTGGCACGCTCGTCGGCGTGACGGCCGGCCAGGACACGGTTGTCCTGGTCGTCCAGGACGAGGACGCGACCTCGCCCGAGGAGGTCGCGCGGTGGCTGCGCGAGCACCTGGAGGGCTGGGCCGGGTTCGACGTGCTGCTGGTCGGCCTCGTGGTCGGCGAGCTGTACGACAACGCCCGGCGGCACGGTTCGCCGCCGTACGTGCTCGAACTCGTGCTGGACCGGTGGCGCGAGGCGCTGGTCGTCAGCGTGCGCGACCGCGCCGTCCGCCGGGCCGCGCCGTGGCGGACGGCGGCGGGGTTGCTCCTGGTCGACGGGCTGTCCGCGCGCTGGGGCGTGCTGACGCAGGCGGCGTTCACCACGGTGTGGGCCGAACTGGTCTTCGAGGACTGACCGCGCCCGGGCCTACCGCCCGATCGTGAGGCATAGGACGCCACTCGATCGGGAAAACAGGCACGGTGGAACTCCTCGGCATCGACCCCGTGCGCGTCGCAGGCGGCCTGGCCAAGGGACTGGTCGGCCTCGCCCTCGCCCCGCTGGAGCAGACCGCCGTGCTGCACCGCGACCGGCGCAAGGTCTGGTCGTGTCCCGGACGCCTGCACATCGAGGCGCACGGCGTGCACGGGCCGCGTGGCAAGCAGGTGGCGTCGCGGATCGAACGTGCCCTGGAGAGCCGCCCCGGTGTGCTCTGGGCCCGGGTCAACGCGCCGTCCGCGCGGGTGATCATCGCCGTCGAGGACCCCGCGCCGCCGACGAACGACCTGGTCGCGCTGGTGCGCCGGGCGGAGGCCGAGCCCGCCACCGAGGACGAGCGGCTCGTCGAGGACGAGCTGCACCACCCGGCGGACGGGCTCAAGGGCACCCGGCTGCTGCCCACGCTCGCCGCCGACGCCGCGGGCCTGGCGCTGGCCGCCATCACGAAGATCGCGCCGTGGGCGCCGATCCCCGGCGAGCTGGGCGCGTTGATCGCCGCCGTCGACCTGCACCCCAGGTTGCGCGAGCTGGCCGCGGGCAGGCTGCAGGGCCGGGAACGCGCGGACACCGCCACGTCGGTGGTCGCGGCCCTCGTGCACGGCCTGGCGTCACGCAGCGAGGGCACGTTGCTGGACATCGCCCAACGGGTGCAGCAGTGGCGCGAGGTGCGGGCGCACGAGCACGCGTGGTGCGCCGCCGAGGCCGAGCTGATCGACGGGCCGGACGCCGCCGAGGCCGAGCCGATCGCGGTGGAACGGCCGCTCCCGTTCCCCGAGGGGCCGGCCGACCGCTACGCGCGGCGGGCGTTGGCGGCGGGTGCGGCGGCGACCGTGGGCGCGATCCCGTTCACCGGGTTGCGGCGGGCCGCCGCGCTGGGTGTGGCGAGCCTGCCGAAGGCGCCGTCGGTGGGCCGGTCCGCGTTCGCCGCGCAGCTGGGCCGCGTGCTGGCCACCCGGAACGCGCTGGTGATGGAGCGCTCGGTGCTGCGCCGGCTGGACGCGGTGGACGTCCTGGTGCTCGACGAGACCGCGCTCGGCTCGGGCCGGTCGGTGCTCAGCGACCTCGTGCCGCTGCCGGGCACCGCGCCCGCCGACGCGGCCGAGCGCGCGTTCGCGCTGTTCGACCCCAAGGACCCGACGGCCGTGCGGAGGGACGGCGACTGGGCCATCGGACCGATCGACCGCCTCGCGCCGCAGGGCCGCAAGGGCGTGCGCGAACAACGCCGGCTGGCCGGTCATGCGGCGGTGCTCGGCCTGACCGAGGGCCGCCGGCTGCAAGCGGTGCTCGCGGTCGACGTCGAGACCCCGCCGGCGGTGGACGCCCTCGCGTCGGCCGCGCGGGAGGCCGGGCTGCGCGTGGTCGTGGCCACGGACCGCGACCGCTCGCCGGTCCGGTTCGCCGACAGCCTCGTCCCGTCCGGCCACGGCCTGGTCGCGGCGGTGCGCGAGCTCCAGGGCAACGGGCACGTGGTGCTGCTCGTGTCCGCCAACCGCCGCGCGCTCGGCTCGGCGGACTGCGGCGTGGGCGTGCACCCGGACGGCGGTCCGCCGCCGTGGGGCGCGCACGTCGTCGTCCGGGACCTGGACGTGGCCGTGCTGCTGGTGGAGGCGGTGCCGGCGGCACGTCGGGTCATCCGGGACGGGATCATGCTGGCCCAGGCCGCGAGCGGCATCGGCGCGGTCAGCGCGTTGAGCACGCGTGGCTCCGCGCCCGCCCGGAACGCGGCACGCGCGGTCGACGGCGCGTCGGCCGTCGCGTTCGTGGACGGCGTGTGGCGGGCGAAGCGGCTGCCCGGCAGCCGTGCGGTGGTCGCGCCGGCCACTTCGCAGCCGTGGCACCTGATGCCCGCGGCGACCGTGCTGGACCGGCTCGGCTCGGGCCGCGACGGGCTGTCCGAACGCGAGGCGCAGGGCAGGCGGCGCACGTCCGGCGGTCGGCAGGCCGTGGGCACGAGCCTGGGCAGCGCGTTCCTGGCCGAGCTGGCCAACCCGCTGACCCCCGTGCTCGCGGGCGGCGCGGCGGTGTCGGCGGCGGTGGGCTCACCGGTCGACGCGGCGTTGGTGGCCGGCGTCGTGGGTGTGTCGGCGCTGATCGGCAGCGTGCAGCAGGTCGTCACGGACCGGGCGTTGGCCACCCTGCTGGGCCGTTCGGCGGTGCGCGCCACCGTGGTCCGCGAGGGCCGGGACCGCGAGGTGACGGCGGACGAGCTGGTGCCCGGCGACGTGGTGCGCCTGGCCGCCGGCGACGTGGTGCCCGCCGACTGCCGCCTGCTCGACGGCGACGGGCTGGAGGTCGACGAGTCGTCGGTCACCGGCGAGTCCCTGCCGGTGACCAAGGACCCGGCCCCGGTGGTGGCCGCGGACCTGGCCGACCGGTCGTCGATGCTCTACGAGGGCACCACGATCGCCGCCGGTGAGGCGTCGGGCGTGGTCGTCGCGACGGGCGACGCGACGGAGGTCGGCCGCAGCATGGCGGCGGCCCGCCGCAACACGCCGACGACGGGCGTCGAGGCGCGGCTGGCCGAGCTGACCCGCAAGACGCTGCCCGTCGCGCTCGGCTCGGCGGCGGCGGTCACCGGCGCGGGGCTGCTGCGGGGCGTGCCGCTGCGGCAGAGCATGGGCGCGGCGGTGAACCTCGCCGTCGCCTCGGTGCCCGAAGGGCTGCCGTTCCTGGTCAACGCCGCCCAACTGGCCGCGGCACGGCGGCTGGCCGAGCACGGCGCGCTGGTGCGCAACCCGCGCACCATCGAGGCGCTGGGCCGGGTCGACGTGCTGTGCTTCGACAAGACCGGCACCCTGACCGAGGGCAAGCTGACCGTCAGCCGGGTCGACAACGGCCGCCGCGGCGCCGACCTCGGCCGGCTGGACGACGAGCTGCGCCGGATCATGGCCGCCGCGGTCCGCGCCACGCCGGAGGCCGACGACCCGGACGACCTCGCGCACCAGACCGACCGCGCGGTGCTGGCGGGCGCACGGCGGGCCCGCGTCCGCCCCACGACCGGCGCCCGCGGCTGGACCCTGGTCGAGGCGCTGCCGTTCGAGCCGTCCCGCGGCTACCACGCGACCGTGGGGAAGGTCGGCGAACGGCGGGTGCTGAGCGTGAAGGGCGCGCCGGAAACGGTGCTGCCGCGCTGCGACGCCGACCCGCGCGAGCTGCGGCGGCTGGGTCAGCGGGTGGAGCGCCTCGCCGGTCGCGGCCACCGGGTGCTGGCCGTCGCCGAACGCACCGGCGTCGACCACGACGCGGTGACCGACGACGACGTCCGCGGCCTGTCCCTGCTGGGTTTCGTCGCGCTGGCCGACCCGGTGCGCGACGGCGCGCCGCCCGCCGCGGCCAAGCTGCGCGAGGCCGGGGTGCGGATCGTGATGATCACCGGCGACCACCCGGCCACCGGCGAGGCGATCGCCAGCGAGGTCAGCGGCGGCGACGACATGACCGTGGTGACCGGGGCGCGGCTCGACGAGCTGGGCGACGACGAGCTGGACGCCCTGCTGCCGACCGTGGACGTGATCGCCCGCTGCACCCCGGCGCAGAAGGTGCGGATCATCGAGGCCTACCAGCGGCTCGGCCGGGTGGTCGCGATGACCGGCGACGGCGCGAACGACGCGCCCGCGATCCGGCTCGCCGACGTCGGCATCGCGTTGGGCAGGCGCGGCACGCCCGCCGCCCGTGCCGCCGCGGACCTGGTGGTCACCGACGACCGGCTGGACACGATCATCGCGGCGCTGGTGGAGGGCCGGGCCATGTGGGCGTCGGTGCGCGAGGCGCTGGCGATCCTGCTCGGCGGCAACCTCGGCGAGATCGCGTTCACCGTGCTCGGCTCGGCGCTGACGGGCCGGTCGCCGTTGACCGCGCGGCAGCTGCTGCTGGTGAACCTGCTGACCGACCTCGCGCCCGCGCTGGCCATCGCGTTGAGCAGGCCCGCCCGCGAGTCCGTGCCCGACCTGCTGCGCGAGGGACCGACGTCGTCGCTGGGCGCCGCGTTGAACCGGGACATCACCGCCCGCGCGATCACCACGTCGCTCGGCGCCACGGCGGCGTGGACGGCGGCCCGCCTCACCGGCCGCTCCCGCCGGGCGAGCACGGTGGCGCTGGCCGCCCTGGTCGGCACCCAGCTCGGCCAGACCCTGGTCACCGGCGGGCTGGACCGGTCGGTGCTCGCCGCGAGCCTCGGCTCGGCCGCCGCGCTCGGCGCGGTGATCCAGACGCCCGGCGTCAGCCAGTTCTTCGGCTGCACGCCGCTGGGCCCGGTCGGCTGGGGCATCGCCCTGTCCAGCGCCACCGCGGCGAACGTGCTGGGCCTCGCGCTGAACCCGCTCGTCACTCGACGTGCTGAGTGACGGTGCCGCGCACGAAGTGCCGCTGCGCCACCAGGAACAGCAGCACCATCGGCACGGTCGCGACGACGCTCGCGGCCAGCACCAGCTCCCACTGCTCCTCGCCGCCCTCGTCGAACCGGTCCAGCACCGCCTTCAACCCGCGCGGCAACGTGTAGAGCTGCGGGTCGCGCAGGTAGATCAACGGCTTGACCAGGTCCGTCCACGCCGCCTTCAGCTCGAACACGAACACCACGATCAGCCCCGGCTTCGCCAGCGGCAGCGCCATCGAGGTGAACAGCCGCCACGCGCTCGCCCCGTCGACCTTCGCCGCGTCGAACACCTCGCGCGGCAGGCCCAGGAAGAACTGGCGCAGCAGGAAGATGTAGAACGCCGAGCCGAACAGGTTCTGCGCCCACAGCGGGATCTGCGTCGTGGCCAGGCCCAGCGCGTGCCACTCCAGGTACACCGGCACCATGGTCACCGCGGCGGGCAGCATCATGGTCGCCAGCACCACGCCGAACAGCAGGTCGCGACCGGGGAAGCGGAACATCGCGAAGCCGAACGCCACCAGCGCGCTCGTCACCGTGGCCGCCGCCGCGGCCGCCAGCCCCACCGCGACGCTGTTGCCGATCCACGTCAGCAGCGGCACCGCTTGCCACACCTCGACGTAGTTGCCCGGCGAGAACGGCCGGGGCAGCAGCGCGTTGTCGAACACGTGCGCCCGGTCCTTCAACGACGCGCTGACCAGCCACCAGAACGGATAGCCGAACGCCAGCGTGACGACCGCCAGCGCCGCCCACACCCCGACGCGCTTCACGACCGGTCGCCCTCGTAGTGCACGTACCGGCGCGACAACCGCACCTGCACGGCCGTGATGACGGCGATCACCGCGAACAGGCCCCACGCCAACGCGGACGCGTACCCCATCCGCAGCGACCCGAACGCCTCCTGGAACAGGTGGATCACGTAGAACAGCGCCGCGTCGCCCTCGGCGGACTGCTTGGCCCGCGCGCCGAAGAACATCGCGTACGCCTCGGTGAACACCTGCAACGACGCGATCGTGTTGACCACGACGGTGAAGTACACCGTGCCGCTGATGCCGGGCAGCGTCACGTGCCGGAACTGCCGCCACGGGCTCGCGCCGTCCAGCCGCGCCGCCTCGTACCGCTCCACCGGCACGCGGGTCAGCGCCGCCAGGTACAGCACCGCCGTGCTGCCGACCGTCCACAGGCTCATCACCACCAGCCCCGGCTTGATCCACACCGGGTCGGTGGTCCAGTTCGGACCCTGGAACCCGAACCAGCCCAGGAACCCGTTCACCGCGCCGTGCTGCCCGTTGAGCAGCAGCAGGAACATCGCCGCCAACGCCACCGGCGGCGTCATCACCGGCAGGTACAGGACCGTGCGGAAGAAGCCGCTCCCGCGGCCGGCCCGGCGCAGCAGGCTCGCCAAGCCCAGCGCCAGCACGATCTGCGACGGCACGTGCAGCGCGGTGAAGAACACCGTGTTCCACAACGCCGTGCCGACGCGGTCGTCGGCCAACGCCTCGCGGTAGTTCTCCAGGCCGACGAACGCCGGCGGCTTGAGCATGTCGTAGTGCGTCAGCGACAGCCAGAGGCTGAACAGCATGGGCCCGGCGGTGAACGCCAGGAATCCGATCACCCACGGCAGCAGGAACAGCAGCCCCGCCCGCGACTCGCGTCCGCTCACCGTCACGGCGCTACCTCCCGCCCACCCGCTTGAGCGCCCGTTCCGCCTCGCGCTGCGCCTGCGCCATCGCCTCCTCCGGGCTCTGCCGCCCGACCAGCACCCGGTTCACCGCGCCCTCCCAGGCGCGCACCAGCTCGCTCGCGGCCGGGCTCGGCGGCAGCGCGAACGCCTTGTCCTGCAACGACATCACCACCGGCACGCCCTTGGCCAGGATCGGGTTGCCCCGCGGGTCGAACACCTCGCGGAAGATCCGCTCGTCGGCGACCCGGTTGGCGGTGAACGTGCCGCCGTAGGGCCGCCCGGCCTCGGCCAGCGCGTCCCGCCGCGCGGTCGCCGCCGTGACCCACGTCCGGGTGTCGGTCATGGTGACCAGGAAGCGGCACGCCAGGTCGGGGTGCCGGGCGCCCTTGGGTATCGCCCACGCCTGCCCGCCGGACTCGGTCAGCACCTGCCCGTCCCGGCCCGTGAACGGCGCGATCGTCACGTCGGCGTCGGGGGAGTTGGTGGCCAGCGTGTTGATGTACCAGGAGTCCATCGGCATCACGGCGAGCTGACCGGTCACGTACTGGTTGTTCGCGCCGAACTGGTCGAACGTGTCGCGGAACGCCTTGAACGACGCCCAGCCGCCCTGCCTGGCCACCAGGTCGGTGGTGTGCCGGACGGCCTCGACCACGCGCGGGTCGTCCAGCCGGGCGTCGGGCCCGATCAGCTCGGCGCCGTTCGCCTTCGCCCACAGCGGCAGGAACTCGGGCACCTTCGGGTCGAAGCCGATGCGCTCCACCCGTCCGCCGCCGACCCGGGCCAGCCGGTCGGCCACCTCGCCCAGCCCGGCCCAGTCCGCCGTGGACAGCGCGGCCGGGTCCAGGCCCGCGGCCCGCACCACCGGGTTGTTGACGATCACCAACCGGACGCTGGAGAACTCGGGCAGCCCGTACACCTCGCCCGAGTAGGTGACCTGGCGCAGGGCCGCCTCCCGGAACACGCCCAGGTCGACGCCGTGCTCCCGCACGCACGACTCCAGGCTCTGCACCGCGCCGCGCGCCGCGTAGCCGCCGAGCTTGCGGCGCTCGGCGTAGACCAGGTCCGGCGGGTCGCCCGCGGCCACGGCGGACAGGAACTGCTGCTCGTCGAACGCGCCCTCGCTGATCCGCAGGTCGACGCCGGGGTTGGCCGCGCGGAACACCGCCACGCGTGCCGTCGCGTGCTCGTCCGGGAGACCGAAACCCATCGTGACCAGGGCGCCGGACGTGTCCGAGCCGAGCCCGCCGCACCCGGCGGCGACGAGCGCGGGGACCACCAGCGCCGCCGTGAGCAGGAGCCCGCGCATGCCGCCTCCCGGGGCCGGACGTCACCGACGACGTCACCGGGACGGTTCCCGCCCGGCCCCGGGTCCACACGCAAGTCGCCCGGTTGGCGCAAGCGGTCAGCCGCGGAACTCCGGCAGCACCCAGTAGGTGCTGTCGTGCCAGGTGTCGGTCGGGAACCCGCCGCCGACGCCGTAGTGGTAGACGCCCGCGCCGCGCGGCACGATGAACGGCGCCCGCACCAGCGTGCCGACGAAGAAGTCCTCCGAGGTCGCGTAGCCGCCTTCCGGCGTGTAGAAGGAGATCACGTAGTCGCGACCGGGCTCGGCGGGGACGGCCGTCGGGAAGTCGATCTCGGCCATCAGGCCGGGGTGGTCCCAGGGCTGCTCGGCGAGCAGCGCGCCGGTGTCCGACCACAGCCGCAGGGTGATCGGCCCCCGGTACGCGCCACGCCCGAGGGACGCGCCCAGCAGCTGCCCCGGCCGGTCGACCCGGAACCGCATGCCCACCTCGACCGGCTCACGGTCGGGATCGTTGACGATGTCCTTGTAGTAGGTGCCGAGCTCACAGCGGGTCGCGCAGTTCACCGGCTGGGTGACGGCCACGCCGCCGACGTGGATGACGACGGGCGCGCCCACCGGACCGACACCGGAGGCAGTGACGACCCGACCGGCGACCCCGACGTCACCGGGCTGGTCGGGCGTGTAGACGTACCGCCAGTCGACCCGGGCCGGGTCGTGGTCGCGCAGGACCTCGGCGGTCACCCAGGTGGCCCCGCCGTCGAACGTAAGCTCGGTGGCGGTGATCGCGACCGTCGACGGGGCGACCGAGAGGCCGGTGACCAGGAGCGGGACGCCGACCTCGGCGGCCGAGCGGGCGGTCGGGGTGCCGACGATCACGCGGCGGTCGTCCTGCGCGTGAGCCGTGCCGGACAGGACCAGGGTCGCGGCGGCGATCGCCACCAGCAGCCTGGATAAGCGGGGCATGTGCCCTCCTCGGGCATTGTGCGGACCTACCGCACAGGAGATCGTCGCCGACCGGTGGTTTCGCTACGCCCGCACGTGAGATGCCTTCGGGTTCGGCGCGGGGCCTGCTCCAGTTGAGACCGTGGGCTGACCGGAGCCGGTCGGCTGCTCCAGAATCGGGCGCATGAGTCGCGACGCGTCGCCCGACCCCCGTCCGTCCGGTCGTTGGGTGCACACGTGGGTGTCCGCACCTCAGCTGACCGAGCCGGACAACCTGCCACCCGCGCCGTTCACCACGGCGGGCCTGGTGCTGGCCGACGCCACGCTGCGGCAGACCGCGCGCGTCACGATCGGCGGCGACCGGATCCGGCTGCGGTTCTCCAACGCGTTCGGCGGCGCGCCGCTGCCCCTCACGGCGGTGACCGTGGCGCTCCCGGCGGGCGGGCGCGCCGGGGTGAGCGCGGTCGAGCCGGGCACGGTCCGGCCGGTCACGTTCCACGGTCGGGCGGGCGTCGTGGTGCCGGTCGGGGCGCAGGTCGTGTCGGACCCGCTGGACTTCCCGGTCGGGCCGGAGGCGAACCTGACCGTGACCGTGTTCCTGGCCGACGGGCAGGCGTCCGACCTGGTCACCTCGCACCCCGGCTCCCGGACGACCTCCCACCTGCTGGCGGGCGACCACGTCGAGGCCGACGACCTGCCGAACGCCACGACCACCGACCACTGGTACTTCCTCAGCGGCGTCGAGGTGTGGTCGGAGCGCGCCGCCTCGGCCGTGGTCACGCTGGGCGACTCCCTGACCGACGGCCGCGGCTCCACCACGAACGGCAACGACCGCTGGCCCGACCGCCTGTCGGCCCGGCTCCGGGCGCACCCCGCCACCGCGACCGTCGCCGTGCTCAACCAGGGCACCGGCGGCAACCGCGTGCTGAGCGACGGGATCGGCCCGAGCGCGCTGGCCCGGCTCGACCGCGACGTGCTGGCGCAGACCGGCGTGGCGTGGCTGGTGGTGTTCGAGGGCATCAACGACCTCTGCACGGCCGACGCGACGGCCGTCGCGCAGAAGCAGGTCGTGGACGACCTCTGCGCGGCCTACGAGCAGATCGTGGTGCGCGCCCACGCGCACGGCATCGCCGTGTACGGGGCGACGCTGGCGCCGCTGGGCGGCAACGGGGCCTACGACGACCGGGACGGGCTCCGCGAGGCGTCACGCCAGGCGGTCAACGAGTGGATCCGCGCCGGCGGGGCGTTCGACGCGGTGCTCGACTTCGACGCGGCGGCACGCGACCCGCACGACCACCGGCGCCTGCTCGCGCGCTACGACGACGGCGACCACCTGCACATGACCCCGGCGGGCTACCAGGCGCTCGCCGACGCCGTGCCGCTGGAGCTGTTCGAGCAGCGCCCGTGGGTCCGCGGGACGGCCTGACGCGGGAACCGTTGCCGCGCAAAAGTTTCGCTGTCGTTCACCCACGTGAAAGTCGACAGTGGACAGCTGCTTTTCCTTGCCCGGGAACCGAAGGCGACATAGTTTGGCGGTGTCACCGATCCCGGACCTGGAGGACTTCCCACATGATCGGCGTGCACCCCGCGTGGCTTCCGGCCTCCGCGTTCCGGTCGGTCGGCTCACGGCGGGTCCGCGTCATCGGGGACGGCCCGGTCGTCGCCACGGTGCGCGCCGAGGTCGAGGCGGCGACCGCCGAGCACGGTGGCGCGCTGGTCGACGACGGTCCCGCGGACCTGGAGCTGGTGTGCGCGCCGGAGGACGGTGAGACCGACCCCGAGGCGTTCGTGGCGGGCCGCGCGGGCACCACCACCGTGGTCCGCGCGATCGACGGCGTGGGCCTGCTCTACGGCTTCCACCACCTGGTGCGGCAGGGCGAAGCGGCGTTCACGGGCGAGGCGCTGCCGCGGCGGCACGCGCCGCGCCAGCCGATCCGGATGCTCGACCACTGGGACAACGTCGACGTGCACCCGGTGATGGGCCAGGTCGAACGCGGGTACGCGGGCGGCTCGATCTTCTACGCCGACGGCGCGGTCCGCGCCGACCTCTCCCGGGCCCGCGCCTACGCGCGGCTGCTCGGCTCGATCGGCGTCAACCGGGTCGGCCTCAACAACGTCAACGTGGGCCGCACGGAGGCGCGCCTGCTCACCGACCTGCTGCCGGACGTGGCGCGGCTGGCGGAGGTGTTCCGCCCGCACGGGATCAAGGTGCACCTGTCGGTGAGCTTCGCCGCGCCGATCACGCTCGGCGGCCTGCCGACGGCCGACCCGCTCGACCCGGCCGTGCGCGACTGGTGGGCGCGGACGACGGCCGACGTGTACGCGGCGATCCCCGACTTCGGCGGGTACGTCGTCAAGGCCGACTCCGAGGGCCAGCCCGGCCCGTTCGCCTACGGCCGCGACCACGCCGACGGCGCGAACGCGCTGGCCCGCGCCCTCGCGCCGTTCGGCGGCACGGTGTTCTGGCGCGCGTTCGTCTACGACCACCGCCAGGACTGGCGCGACCGCTCGACCGACCGCGCCCGGGCCGCCTACGACCACTTCGCCCCGCTGGACGGCGCGTTCGACCCGAACGTCGTGGTGCAGGTGAAGGCCGGTCCGCTGGACTTCCAGGTGCGCGAGCCGCTGTCCCCGGTGATCGCGGCCATGCCGCGCACCCGGCTCGCGGTCGAGTTCCAGGTGACCCAGGAGTACACCGGGCAGCAGAAGCACGTGTGCCACCTCGTGCCGCAGTGGCGCGAGATGCTCGACTTCGCACCGTGGGGCGAGGGCGAGCCGACCGTCGCGGACGTCGCCGCGGGTCGTGCCGCCGCGCCGGCCGGTGGCGTGGTCGCGGTGTCGAACGTGGGCGACGACCCGTTCTGGACCGGGCACCCGTTGGCGCAGGCCAACCTGTTCGGCTTCGGCCGGCTCACGTGGGACGAGCGGCTCGCGCCGGAGGCGGTGCTGGACGAGTGGATCGGCCTCACGTTCCCCGGAGACCCGACCGTGCGCGAGGCGTTGCACGAGCTGATGGACGGCTCGTGGCTGACCTATGAGCGCTACACGACGCCGTTGGGCGTCGGCTTCATGGTGCAGCCGGGCCACCACTACGGGCCCAGCGTGGACGGCTACGAGTACTCGCCGTGGGGCACCTACCACTTCGCCGACCGGGACGGCGTCGGCGTGGACCGCACGTGCGCCACGGGCACGGGCTACACCGGCCAGTACCCGCCGCCGTGGCGCGACCGGTACGAGTCGGTCGGGACGTGCCCGGACGAGCTGCTGCTGTTCTTCCACCACGTGCCCTACGACCACGTCCTGCGCTCGGGCACGACCGTGATCCAGCACATCTACGACACGCACTTCGCCGGTCATGAGGAAGTGCGGCGGATGGCCGCCACGTGGGCCCGGCTGGAGGGCCGCGTGCCGTCGGAGGTGTTCGACCGCGTCACCGAGCTGCTGGCCGAGCAGCTGAGGTGCGCGACCGAGTGGCGTGACCAGGTGAACACGTACTTCTGGCGCAAGTCCGGCGTGCCGGACGCGCACGGCCGCGCGATCCGCTGAACGAGGAACGGCCGTCGGGTCCGCCCGGAGCGGGACCCGACGGCCGTCGGCGCTACGCGCAGCGGATCACCAGCACCGAGGTCGGGGCGAGTTCCAGCTCGTCCTCGGCCCGCAGGTCCCGCCCGCTCAACAGGTCCGTGCCGGCCACCGGCGCGGGCACGGTCCGGGCCTCGCCGTGGTTGAGCACGAACAGGTACCGCGTGCCGTCCGGCATGACGCGCTCGGTGACCTCGACGTCCGGCACGTCGCCGAGCGGCCCGATCAGCCCGTGCTCCGCCAACGCCGCGCGCACGACGGCCGCCACACCGGCGTCGTCCAGCAACGTCGCCACGTACCAGGCGTGGCCGCGGCCCCGTGCCGCCCTGGTGACGGCGGGTGTGCCCGCGTAGAAGTCCGCCCCGTAGGTGCCGAGCACCTCCGCGTCGACCGGCACGACGACCTCGAACACGTGCCGGGCTTCGTGCTCGGCGTCGAACAGGGTCACCGGGTTCACCACGTCGGGCTGCTGGGCGTCGGTCTCCTCGACCCGCAACCCCAGCAGCGACGCGAACGGCCCCGGCACGTCGGCCAGGAACGCGTTGTCGTCCTCGTCCACCCGGCCCGACAGCGCCGTCGTCACGAACGTGCCGCCGCGCTCGACCAGCGCCGTCACCCGGTCCGCGAGGTCGCCCTTCACCATGTGCAGCAAGGGCGCGACGACCACGTCGTAGCCGGAGAGGTCGGCCGTCACCGGCACCACGTCCAGCGGCACGTTCGCCTGCCAGAGCGCCCGGTGGTAGGACGTCAGCACGTCCAGGTAGCGCACGTTGCGGTTGGGGCCGTCGGACAGCTCGACCGCCCACCAGCTGTCCCAGTCGACCAGCAGCGCGGCCCGCGCGGGCGTGCGACCGCCGAGCAGCGCGCCGCCGACGCGGGCGAACTCGGCGCCCAGCTCGGCGACCTCCCGGAACACGCGGGTGTCCGTGCGGCCCGCGTGGTCGAGCACCGCGCCGTGGTACTTCTCGCACGCGCCGCGCGACTGCCGCAGCTGGAAGTACAGCACCGCGTCCGCGCCGTTGGCGACCGACTGCCACGACCACAGCCGCAGCACACCGGGCCGCTTGACCGGGTTCACGTCACGCGAGGCGGTCACCGACGGGGTCTGCTCCATGACCCAGAACGGCTCGCCGCCGCGCAACCCGCGCATCAGCCGGTGCGCCAACGCCATCCGCGCGGCCGTGCGGGTGGCCGACGGGTCCTCCGGCGGGTAGTTGTCCCACGACGCGAAGTCCAGGTGCGGCGCCCACCGGTGGTAGTCGATCGGCTGGTACAGGCCCATCATGTTCGTCGTCACGGGCACGTTCGGCGAGTGCTCGCGGATGGCGGCCTTCTCCGCCACGAACCCGCCCAGCAGCGCGTCGGACATGAACCGCCGGTAGTCCAGCGTGATGCCCTGGAACGCGGTGTGGTTCGGTCCGCGCCAGTGCTCGGACAACGCGTTCGGCGGCTGGATCTCCGCCCAGTCGGTGAACGCGTGCGACCAGAACGCGGTGTTCCACGCGGCGTTGAGCCGGTCGAGGTCGCCGTAGCGCTCGCCGAGCCACTCGCGGAACGCCTCACCGCACGCCGGGCACCAGCACGCGCCGCCGTACTCGTTGCCGACGTGCCACGCGACGACCGCCGGGTTGTCGCCGTACCGCTCGGCGAGCCGCCCGGCCAGCGCCACGGACAGCCTGCGGAAGTCGGGCGACGACGGGCACGCGTTGTGCCGCTGCCCGTAGACGTGCCGCCGTCCTTCGAAGTCGACCCGGCACGTCTCGGGGTACGCCCGCGCGAGCCACGGCGGCATCGCGCCGCTCGGGGTGGCGAGCACGATCCGCATGCCCTCGGCCGTCGCGCGCTGCACGATCGCGTCCAACGTCGAGAAGTCGTAGCGGTCCTCGGCGGGCTGGAGGTGCGCCCACGCGAACACGCCCAGCGTCACCGTGTCGACACCGGCGAGCTTGAACGCGGCGTAGTCGGAGTCCCAGACCTCACGGGGCCACTGCTCGGGGTTGTAGTCGCCGCCGTAACTGATCTGCGGGGTCACGCGGTGAACCTCTCGGTCGCGTCGCGCAGCACCGGGTCGGCGTTGCGCAGCAGGAGCAGGGTGAACGGGGAGGCGAGCAGCGCGAGCACCCAGTCGGAGGTGAGCGCGACGAGCCCGCCGGCGGCGACGAGCAGCGACAACGCGCCGAGCGCGCTCGCCGGCCGTGCGGCCAGGTAGTAGGACGCCAGCCGCGCGGTGTCACGGGTGCGCAGCGACAGCGTGGAGGACAGCACCAGCGCCTGCGTCGACCACACCAGCACCGCCACCGCGACCACGAGCAGCACCAGGCCGTACCCGGGCGGCACGCCGGCCAGCTCCAGGTTCGCCAGGCTGAAGCCGATCACGGTGAGCACCGCCAGCGCGGGCAGCCACCAGCGCAGCACGTCGAGCCAGTTGAGCCGGTAGCCGCGGCGGAAGTGCCGGGCGGGGGAGAGGTCGCGGTCGTTCAGGAACACCCGCCACGCGTAGACGGCGGCCGACAGCGCCGGGCCCGCGGGGGCGAAGCACAGCCCGATCAGGGGCGCGTTGCCCGCGCTGCGGTCCAGGAACAGCAGCACGAGGAAGCCCGGCGCCGTCGTCAGCAGGAGCATGGCCTCGATGACGCCGAACCAGTAGACGACGGACGCGATGCGCGACAGGATGCCCGCCCCGATCTCGGCGGCGGGATCACCCCGTCGTTCGGCCGCCACGGTCACGGCCTCTCGTGCGGCGCCACGAGCCGGTCGTCGGACGCGCCGAGCAGCCGCCGGTCGTCCAGCCCTTCGTGCTCTTCGACGTGCACGGGCGTGAGTTCGACGAACGTCACCTCGTGCCGCGCCAGCGCCAGGTCCAGCTCGACCCGCCCGTCCACGACCGCGGCCGACCGGTGCTCCAGGGCGGGACGCGCGCAGTCGCGCAGCACGTCGAGCGTCCGGAGGTCGGGTGACCGCGGCCGGCCCAGCTCGCGCCACGCGCCGAACGCGTTGCCGTCGTGCTCGTTCACGCGTTCCCGGCGGACGAACGCGCGCGGACCCGTCAGCGGGACCGACAGCCGCACGTCGTGCCGTTCGGGCGCGTCCGGACCCTCGGTGCCGCCGACCGGCTGCCAGGCCAGCACGGTGACCCGGCCGTCGTCGGTGGCGCACACCAGGTGGTCCGCGCCGCGCGCCAGCACGTGCGGGCCCATCCGGGCCATGAACGTGTACAGGTGGTAGGTCGGCTTCGGCACCTGCCGGTGCGTGAGCAGGCCGAACCCGCCGTGGAACAACGAGGTCGGCACGTTCTCCTCCTCGAAGACGTCGCAGAACGTCCAGTAGGAGTACGAGTCGACCAGGTCCGTGCCGCCGGCGAGCACCGGCGCCAGGTACGCGGCGTGGTAGGCCGTGTCGTGGATCGGGTTGTCCGGCCGGTAGGAGCTGTTGAACTCGGTGATGTGCACCGGCAGGCCGGCCAGCGCGGTGCCCGCCAGGTGCTTGCGGGGCGCGTCGAACTGGTCCAGCAGCGTCTCCGGCGCGGCGAGCGTCTGGTAGGTGCCGAACGGCACGTGCTGCGCCGGGCCGGACGTGTAGGCGTGCCTGCTGACGAAGTCGACGGGCACGTCATCGCGGGTGACGAACTCGGCGAACGGCTCCCACCACTCGTCCGAGCCGGGCGAGATCGCCGGGCCACCCACCTGGAGCTCGGCGTCCACGTCCTTGACGGTCCGCGCAGTCAGCTCGTAGAGGCGGAAGTAGGCCTCCTGGTCGGCGTCCTTCCAGAAGTGGACCAGGTTCGGCTCGTTCCACACCTCGATCGGCCACGTGCGCACCTCGGCCAGGCCGTAGCGGTCGATCAGGTGCCGGACGACGGCGCGGACCAGCGCGGCCCACTCGTCCCAGTCGTTCGGCGGGGTGATGTTGCCCTGCCACCAGAACACCGTGTCGTCGCCCGAGGCGAGCGCGGTCGGCATGAACCCCAGCTCCACGAACGGCCGGATGCCCAGCTCCAGGAACCGGTCGAACACCTGGTCCACGTACGTGAACGAGTACCGGGTCACCCCGTCGCGGGACCGGCGGTGCACGCCCATGTCGTCGGACAGCAGCCCGTGGCCGCGGATGTAGCGGAAGCCGATGTCGCGCTGCACGCGGGCCAGGGACTCCTGGTAGTCGGCGCGCAGCGCGAGGTTGAGCCGACCGGTGCCGACGCAGTGCCGCCACGACTCGGAGAGGCGGCCGATCGGCTCGCCGGGGACGGTAACGCGGTTCACTAACCCTCCAGATGCCGGGTCGCGTCGGTCGGACACCGACGCGGTCCGGTCACGGCGCGACGCCGTGACCGGACCGCGAGCGATCACCCGTTCTTCTCCTTGTAGCGCTTGTGGGCGCCGTTGACCAGCTCGACGAGGTCGTTCGAGCCCTTGGCCTCCAACTCCTTGACGTAGGCGTCCCACGTCGAGAGGTCGCGCTGGCCGAGGATGAACTGCAGCGTCGACTGCGTGACGAGGTCCTTGAGCGGGCTCTCCATCAGGGCGGCGCGCTCGCGCTCCTCCTCGTTCAGCGGCGCGGGCGGAGGCAGCGGCACGACCTTCTTGTCGGCCATCGTCTTCTGGAAGGCGATCTCCTCCTCGGTGAACATCGACTGCAGCAGCTCGTTGGCGCCGCCGTAGTAGAAGACACCGCCCTGGAAGCCGAAGTCGCGCTGGAGGTTCTTCGGCGCGCCGACGTTCATGCCACCGAACGCCACCTCGGGCTTGAGGGCCCGCTTACCCGACGCGTCCTTGTCGTAGGTCGTGCCCTTCACGCCCCACTTGGTGAACTCCTGCGCCTCGTCGGAGTACCAGAGCCAGTCGATGAACTGCATCGTCGCCACGAACTTGTCGCTCTCGACCGCCTTGGCCGACACCATCAGCCCGCTCTCCAGGCGCGTGCCGCGGATGACGTCACCCTTGGGGCCGGCGGGCAGCGGGATCTTCGCCACGGTCGCGCCGGGGATCTTGGAGACGTTCGGCCGGTAGTCGTTGATGATGTTCTGCGCGTTGCTGCTGATCGCGAACGACTTGCCGCTGGCGAACTTCTGGATCGCCGCGTCGTCCTTCTGCGTGAAGCTCTCCGGGTCCATCAGGCCTTCGGAGACGAGCTTGTGGAAGTACTCGATCAGCTGCTTGTACTCCGGGGTCGCGCCGGTGAACTCGTACTTCTGCGCGGACTCGTTCCAGATCGTGTTCTTGACGTAGCCCCACCCGGCCTGGGTGCCGAAGGTCTGGCCGGCGTAGTTGAGGATCGACTTGGCCTCGAAGCGGTCCGACAGCGGGTAGCTGTCCGGGTTCGCGGCCTTGATCGCCTTGAGGACGGTGTAGACCTCGTCCCAGTTCTTCGGCGTCTGCAGGTTCAGGCGCTTCAGCTCGTCGGTGCGGAACGCCAGCGTGTAGTCCTGCCAGATCTTCTCGTGCATGCCGGGCAGCACGTAGAACTTGCCGTCCTCCTGCCGCAGCGTGTTCAGCTCAGGCTGCAGCTTCCACTTCTCGACCTTGTCCTTGAAGTGCGGCATCAGGTCGATGTAGTCGCTCACCGGCAGGATCGCGCCGGAGGAGACGAACTGCTCCTCCTGGCCCGGGTAGGTCTTGGAGATGATCGTCGGGGCGTCGCCCGAGCTGATCAGCAGACCGCGCTTCTGGTCGTAGTCGCTGTAGGGCACGACCGTCGGCTTGATCGTGACGTTGGTCCGCTGGGTGATCTCCTTCCACAGCAGCCAGTCGTCCTTGATCGGGTAGTGCGACTGGTCGAGGTAGAGCAGGCTGACGTCGAGCGGCTCGGTCGCCTTGAACTGCGCGCCCGTCTTGTAGTCGGCCATCGACGCCGTCTTCTTGCCGTCGAGGTTGACGCCGCCGCCCGCGTCCGCGCCCTCCTCGCTGCACGCGGCCAGGCTGACCACGAGGCTGCCGGCGACGGCAGTCAGAAGCGTTCGCTTCCATTTCGTTCGCATCGTGCTGTCTCCTCAGGTGATTGACGCCGTCGTCAACTGGAGCGGATGCGCTACTGCTTGACCGCGCCGAGCATCACGCCCGACACGAAATAGCGCTGGATGAACGGGTAAACGGCGACGATGGGCAGCACGGTCAGCACCATCGTCACGGCCTTGATGTTCGCGGAGATCGCCACCGCGTTGGTCTCGACGGCGCCGACCGACGTCGCCGAGGTGGCGCCGGCGATCATGTTCCGCAGGTACACGGTGACCGGGAACAGGTCCGACCGGTCGAGGTAGAGGAACGCCTGGAACCACGAGTTCCAGTTCGCCACCGCGTAGAACAGGATCATGGTGGCGAGCACCGCCTTCGACAGCGGCAGCACGATCCGCAGGAGGATGCCGTACGTGTTGAGGCCGTCGATCGCGGCGGCCTCCTCCAGTTCGGCGGGCAGGCTCTCGAAGAACGCCTTCATCACCAGCAGGTTGAAGACGCTGATCGCGTTCGGCAGCACGATCGCCCAGATCGTGTTGGTCATCCCGAGACCGTTGACGAGCACGTAGTTCGGGATCAGGCCGCCGTTGAAGAACATGGTGAACACCGCGATGCCGACGAGCAGGCCGCGGCCCTTGAGCCGGTGCTTCGACAGCACGTACGCGTAGACCGTGGTGAGCACGATCGAGATCGCGGTGGCCGTCACGGTGTAGATCACGGTGTTGAGGTAGCTGTTCCAGAACGCCGGGTCGGACGCGACCAGCTTGTAGGTGTCGAGGTTGAACCCGCGCGGCACCAGGTTGACCTGGCCGGTGCGGATGTAGACCTCGCTGCTGAACGACTGCGCGACGATGTTGACGAACGGGTACAGCGTCACCACGACCACGCCGAGCAGCAGCACGGCGTTGACGACCCGGAAGATCCGGTAGCCGCGGGAGTCGTCCAGCGAGGTGTGCCGGGGCCTGCTGGGCTTGTCGAGCCGGTCCGCGAGGAGTGTCGTGTCGGTGGTCACCACAGGCTCGTCCCCACTGTGCGGCGCGAGATCGCGTTGGCGGACAGGATCAGCGTCAGGCCGATGATCGACTCGAACAGGCCGATCGCGGCGGCGTAGCTGAAGTTGTTGGACACCAGGCCGACCCGGTAGAGGTAGGTCGACACGACGTCCGCGGTGGGATAGGTCAGCGGGTTGTACAGCAGCAGGACCTTCTCGAACCCGACCGCCATGAACGTGCCGATGTTGAGGATCAGCAGCGTGATCATCGTCGGGCGGATGCCGGGCAGCGTCACGTGCCACGTCTGCTGCCAGCGGTTCGCGCCGTCGATCCGGGCCGCCTCGTAGAGCTGCGAGTCGATCGTGGTCAGCGCGGCCAGGTAGAGGATCGTGCCCCAGCCGACGGTCTGCCAGACCTCGGACGAGACGTAGATCGTGCGGAACCAGCTCGGGTCCTGGATGAACGAGACCGCGTCGCCGCCGAGCGCCCGCACGATCTGGTTGACCGAGCCCTCCAGCGACACCAGCTGCATGACCATGCCGGCCACGATCACGATCGACAGGAAGTGCGGCAGGTAGGACACCGTCTGCACGAACCGCTTGAAGTAGCGCGAGCGCACCTCGTTGAGCAGCAGCGCGAGCACGATCGGCAACGGGAAGGTGAAGATCAGCGACAGCGCGCCGAGCGCCATCGTGTTGCCGAACACCTCCCAGAAGTTCGGGTCGTTGATGAACATCTTGACGTAGCGCAGGCCGACCCACGTCTCGCCGTAGATGCTGCCGCCCGGCACGAACTTCCGGAACGCGATCACGTTGCCGAGCATCGGCGCGTAGCGGAAGACCAGGAAGAACAGCAGCGGGACGATGACGAGCGTGTAGAGCTGCCAGTCGCGCTTCCACGCCTTGCGCCACGTGGTCTTGTACCGCGGCGTCTTCGGTGTCCTCGGTGGTTTGTCCGGCCGGTCCGGCGCCGCGTCGGCCGCCGGTTCGCTGATCTGGGTGGTCATGCTCGCTCCACCTCCTCGTGGGTGACCGACACGGCGGTGAGCCAACGCCGCGTGTGGTCGACTTGGCGCAGCGGGCCGACGAGCCTCAGGTCCACCGCTTCGTGCACGTCGGCGCTCGACCGGGACACGCGCAGCTGCACCGCGCCCGGTTCGACCACGCGCTTGCCGTCCAGGCCGGTGAACGACGTGACGTCGGCCGGCACGCGGAACGTGACGCGTGCCGAGGCGCCACCGGCCAACTCCACCCGCGCGTAGCCGATGAGCCGCACGACCGGGCGGGTCACCTGCGCGACGGGGTCGTGCAGGTACAGCTGCACCACGTCCGCGCCGTGGCGTGCGCCGGGGTTGCGCACGTCGAGTTCGACGGCGACCTCGCCGTCGGTGGTCCACGGCTCGTCACCGGAGACCACGCGGACGGACGACCAGGTGAACGTGTCGTAGCCGAGGCCGTGGCCGAACGGGAAGGCGTGCGTCGGGTCGACGTTGGACACCTCGGTGCGGCGGCCGAGCGGCGCGGAGAGGTAGGTGCCGGGCTGGCCGGACGGGTCGTTCGGGATGCCGACGGGCAGCCGGCCGGACGGCGCGACCACGCCGGTCAGCACGTCCGCGAGGGCCCGGCCGCCGAGCTGCCCGGGGAAGAAGGCCTGCACGACCGCCGCCGCGCCGTCGGCCAGGTCGCCGATGGCGTACGGCCGTCCGGTGATCAGCAGCAGCACGACCGGCGTGCCGGTGGCGAGGACGGCGCGGACCAGGTCGGCCTGCGCGCCGGGCAGCCTCAGGTCGGTCGCGTCGCACCCCTCGCCCGACGTGCCGCGGCCGAACAGGCCCGCCAGGTCGCCGACGGCGACGACGCACACGTCCGCGTCCCGTGCCGCCGCCACCGCGGCCTCGACGTCGTCGGCGTCGGGTTCGGCGGAGACCTCGCAGCCCTTCGCGTGGGTGACCTCGCCGCCCACCGCGTCGCGCAGCGCGGAGAGCACGGTCGGGATCTCCAGGCCGAGCCCGGAATCCGGGTGGTGCACGCCGATGTGCGCGGGGAACGAGTAGCAGCCCAGCATCGCCATCGGGTCGTCGGCGAGCGGGCCCACCACGGCGAGCCGCACGTCCGGCCGCAGCGGCAGGACGCCGTCGTTGGCCAGCAGCACGACGGACTCCCGGGCGAGGCGGAGCGCGACGTCCTGCGCCTCGGGGGAGTCGAACCGCAGCTCGTCCACGTTCTCGGGCAGGGGCGACCAGTCCGGGTCGAGCAGGCCGAGCTCGACCTTCTGGCGCAGCACCCGGCGCAACGCCCGGTCGACCAGGTCCTCGTCCACGTCGCCGCGCTCGATCGCGTCGCGCAGCGGCGCGCCGTAGCAGCGCACGGTCGGCAGCTCGACGTCCACGCCCGCGGCGAGGGCCAGGCCGGCGGCGTGCGCCTCGTCCTCGGCCACGCCGTGCAGGGTCTGCAGGAACTTGATCGCGAAGTAGTCGGCGACCACCGTGCCGTCGAAGCCCCAGGTGTCGCGCAGCAGCGTGGTGAGCAGCCCGGCGTCGGCCGCGGACGGCACGCCGTCGATCTCGGTGTAGGACTGCATGACCGACCGCACGCCGCCGTCGCGCACCGCCATCTCGAACGGCGGCAGGATCACGTCGGCGAACTCGCGCGGGCCGATGGCCACCGGCGCGAGGTTGCGCCCGGCGCGGGAGGCGGAGTAGCCGGCGAAGTGCTTGAGGGTGGCGACGACCCCGGACCGCTCCAGGCCGCGCACGTACGCCGTGGCCACCGTGCCGACGAGGTACGGGTCTTCGCCGATGGTCTCCTCGGTGCGGCCCCAGCGGTAGTCGCGGGTGACGTCCAGGACCGGCGCCAACCCCTGGTGCACGCCCGCCGCGCGCATCGAGGCGCCGATCAGGCCGGACATCTCGGCCACCAGGTCGGGGTCGAACGACGCGCCCCAGGAGAGCGGCGCCGGGTAGGCGGTCGCCTGCCACGCGGCGAAACCGGTGAGGCACTCCTCGTGCACCAGCGCCGGGATGCCGAACCGGTTGGCGTCGGCGACCTGCCGCTGCGACGCGGCGAGCGACCGGGCGCCCGCCACCGGCGCGACCGGCCGGGTGCCGAACGGGCGGGTGAGCTGACCGAGGCCGGACGCGATGACGTCCGTCCAGACCACCGGCTCGCTGGTCATGTCGTGCTGGTGCGGTGCGACACCGGCGCCGGAGGGGTCCGCGCCGACCCAGACACCGACGAGCTGGGCCAGCTTCTCGTCGAGGGTCATGGCGTCGACGAGCGCGTCGACCCGTTCGGCGACGGGCCGGGAGGTGTCCCGCCACGTCGCGCTCGGCCGGTCGGCGGCAGTCGGGACGGCGTCGCCTGCCGGCGTCGTCGCGACCTCCGTCGTCCTGTTCATCATCGACCAGGTACCCCCGCTCACGTCCTCATGAAGACCGAAACTATCGAAGTACTTTCCGACACGCCGATCTGGTGGGGAGACCGTAGGAGGATCTCCTCAAGACGTCAACAGTCCGTGTCCTTCCTGTGTCTTCGCAGTTCACAGGTATGAACAGCCACCGAAAAAGGGCTCTCTTACTGGACCGATTACGTCAAAGATCTACGCCGATAGCTGTCATGCTGGTGATCGGAAGGTCGAACCTTTACGCTCGGCCGTCGAAACTTTAGATCCGGTGTGCGGTGCGCGGACCGTGATGCGGACAGGGGGCAGCATGAGTTCGTCGACCGAGCGGGAGGCCGCCGGCGCCGTGCCGGAGAAAGCCGTGAAGGGCGCGGCGTCGATCTCGTCGATCGCGGCCGAGGCGGGGGTGTCCATCCCGACCGTTTCGAAGGTGCTCAACGGACGGCCGGACGTCGCGCCGGACACGCGCGCCCGCGTGGAGAGCATCATCGAGCAGCACCGGTACCGACGACGGCGGGCCCGCCAGTCGTCCCGGCCGGCGCTGATCGACCTCGTGTTCCACGAGATGCACTCGGCGTGGTCGACCGAGATCATCCGCGGCGTGGAACTGGCCGCGGCGAACGAGCGCGCCGCCGTGGTGCTGTCCGAGCTGGGCGGCGAGCACCGGCCGCGCCGCGAGTGGTTCGACGACCTGCTGGCCCGCCGGCCGCTCGGCGTGATCCTGGTGCTGGCGGGCTTGGACGACGAGCAGCGCCGTCAGCTCGCCACCCGCAACATCCCGTTCGTCTTCGTGGACACCGCGGGCGAGCCGCCGCCCGGCGTGCCGACGGTGGGCTCGGCGAACTGGGCCGGTGGCCTGGCCGCGACCCGGCACCTGCTCGGGCTCGGCCACCGCCGGATCGCGGTCATCTCCGGGCCGACGACCATGCTGTGCAGCCGGGCCCGGGTCGACGGCTACCGCAGCGCGCTGGAGGACGCGGACGTCGTCGTGGACCCGGACTTCGTGCGTTACGGCGACTTCTACGTCCAGGGCGGCTACGGGCACGGCCTGGAACTGCTCAGCAGGCCCGACCCGCCGACCGCGATCTTCGCCGGCTCCGACTTCCAGGCGCTGGGCGTGATGCGGGCGGCACGGGAACTCGGCCTGACCGTGCCGGACGACCTGTCGATCGTCGGCTACGACGACCTCTCGGTCACCGAGTGGATAGGGCCCCCGCTGACCACCGTGCGGCAGCCGTTGCGCGAGATGGCCACCACGGCCGCGCACATGGTGTTCAGCTTGGCGCGCGGCGAACGGCCGCCGAACGAGCGCATAGACCTCGCCACGGAACTCGTCGTGCGGGAGAGCACCTGCCCGCCGCGGGCGCGGTGACGGCTAGCGCAGCGGGGTGTGCGCCGGGTCGACCCGTTCGCCGTCGCGGACGGGGCCCGGCGGCGTGCCGTCGCCGAAGGGCCGCCCGCCGAGCGCTTCGCGGCCGTGCGGCGTGACCCAGCCGGACAGGTCCGGCCCGGCGGGCACGATGCCGCTCGGGTTGATGTCCTTGTGCACGACGTAGTAGTGCCGCTTGATCTGGGCGAAGTCGACGGTGTCGCCGAAGCCGGGCGTCTGGAACAGGTCGCGGGCGTAGGCCCACAGCGCCGGCATCTCGGCCAGCTTGTTCCGGTTGCACTTGAAGTGGCCGTGGTAGACGGCGTCGAAGCGGGCGAGCGTGGTGAACAGGCGGACGTCGGCTTCGGTGATCGTGTCGCCGACGAGGTAGCGCCGGTCGCGCAGGCGTTCCTCCAGCCAGTCCAGGGCGGTCCACAGGCGGGTGTAGGCGTCGTCGTACGCCTCCTGCGTGCCCGCGAACCCGCACCGGTAGACGCCGTTGTTGACCTCGGTGAAGACGCGCTGGTTGACGGCGTCGATCTCGTCGCGGTGCTCGTCGGGCAGCAGGTCCGGCGCGCCGTCGCGGTGGTGCTCCCGCCACTCGGTGGACAGGTCGAGCGTGATCTGCGCGAAGTCGTTGGTCACCACGGCGCCGGTCGTCGTGTCGACGATGGCCGGCACCGTGATCCCGCGCGGGTAGTCGGGGTCGCGCTTGAAGTACGCCTCCTGCAACCGCTCGATCCCCAACACGGGATCCCGCCCACCGGGATCGAGGTCGAACGTCCACGACCGCTCGTCGTGCGTGGGCCCGGGCAACCCCAGCGAGAGCGCGTCCTCCAACCCCAACAACCGCCGCACGATGATCGACCGGTTCGCCCAGGGACAAGCCCGCGCCGCCACCAACCGGTACCGCCCGGCCACCACCGGAAACCCGTCCCGCCCGTCCGCGGTGACCCGCGTCGCGATGTACCGCGTGTCGCGGGTGTACTCCTTCCCCTTGACGGAGTACGTCCCACCACGCCGGTGCTCGGCCTGCCCACCGCCCGCCGAAGTCTCACTCACCTTCCCGAGCCTACGTCCCCACCCCGCCCCCGTCTTGTCGCGCAGGGGGAGGGGTGCCGTACCGGCTTGGCCACACTGCTCCTCACGCGCAGACCAGGCGGGCGTCGGCCCAGTCGGCGTGGTCGAAGTTGCGGTCGTCGCCGCCGTCCGTCACGCGGAGGCTCAGCAGCCGCACGCCGGCGATGTCGACGGTGATCGGAACGGCCTGGTCGCCGTCCCGCAGCACGCCGCTGTCGTACAGCAGCCGGTCGTCGCCGAAGACCCGGAACGCCACCGAGCCCGGCGACGTCGTCTCGTCGTCCAAGCCGACCGTCGCGGTGAACGCCCGGCACGCGCCGCCCAGGTAGACGGACAGCTCGGACGGCGCGTGCACGCCGACGCCCTTCTCATACACGACACCGCCGATGGTCAACGGGTTGCCGTCACCGCCCGCGTTCAAGCCGTTGGACCGGTCCCGCTCGACCGGCCCCCAGCCGTTGCTCTCGCTCATGAACGGCAGGTCGCTGACGTACGGCTCACCGGTGGGCGCGGGCGGCGGCACGAAGGCGCGCACCGCCTACTCCACGTGCACCCGAGCGTGGCCCGGCGCCCGGAACTCCGCGAACACCGGCACGTCCACCGGGCCGACGGGGCTGCCGTCACCCACCCGCACGGTCCACCGGCCGGTCAACGTCTCGCCCGGCCGCAGGGCGCGTCGCCCGACCGGCGCACCGGTCACCGTCCAACCCTTCGCCGCGTCCACGACACCCGACGGGGTGCCCGCGAGCGTGGTCGCGGGCACCGGCACCACCGGTCGTTCGCACGTCAGCATCCCCGGCAGGTACGGGCAGATCACCGCCGCGAACCCGCCGTCGCGCCGCACCGCGACCTCCAGCGCCGCCGACGACCGCACGATCCGGGCGTCCCGCCGCACGTCACCGCGCCCCACGCCGTCGCGCACCACCTCGACCAGCCACTGCCCGCCGCCCAGGAAGCCCAGCGGCGCCCGCAACGTCCGCGGGTCACCGGCCGCCACCGCGCCGACGAACCACCGGTCGCCGGAACGCCGCGCCACCACCGCGTGATCGGACGGGTCGCCGCCCAGCACGCGGGTCTCGTCCCACGCCGTCGGCACCTGGTTCAGGTACCGCAACGCCTCCGGGAACCGCTCGTACGCCTCCGGCCTGTCGGCGAAGTGCGTCCACCCCGACTCGTACAGCACCGGCAGCGCCACCTCGTGCGCGACCGACGCCTCCTTGGTCCCGACCTCCAACGACACCGGCGTGTAGTCCATCGACCCGACCACGTTCCGGGTGAAGAACTGCACCGGGTTGTTCGCCGCCGGCGGGAAGTTCTCCGCGCCGCGCACGGCCTCCATCGTCAGCACGTCCGGGCCAGGCCGTGCGGGATGGTCGAGCCGTGGGCGTTCACCATCAGCCGCAGCTCGGCGGTCTTCGCCAGCACCGCGTCGTACCACTGGTAGCGGGCCCGCGAGTCGGACTCCATGAAGTCCAGCTTCACGCCGCGCACACCCCACTGGCGCACGCTGGGCAGCACGGTGTCGCGCTCGGCCTGCGTGTCCAGCGCCGACCAGTGGAACCACAGCAGCACCTCGACACCCCGCGCGCGGGCGTACCGGACCAGCTCCGGCACCCACGTGTCGCGCCACCCCTCGTCCACGAGCACGTACTCCCAGCCGTTGCGGGCGGCGAAGTCCACGTACCGCTTCTGCCGCTCGAAGTCGCCGGGGCCGGCGTGCTCGCTCAGCCACGACCACGCGACCTTGCCCGGCCGCCCCCAGGACGTGTCGGCGACCTTGGCGGGGGACGCGAGGTCGTCCACCAGGGTCGACTCGCCGACGGTCGCCAACGAGCCGACGATCGCGGTGCGCCACGGCGTGCGCGACACGTCCGCGACCTGCTCGTCCGCGAGCACGACCCCGTAGTCGGTCGACCCGGCGGCGTGCCGCAGCCTGCTCCCCGAATACTGGCCGTCCACATCGGACTCGGTGAGCAGCGCGTAGTCCTCGCCGACCCGGAACAGCGACGGGTAGCCGTACTCACCCTCCGCCCGCGCCGGCGAACGTCAGCGTGCTCTCGGTCATCCGGCTCTGCCGCTGGAGCCGCTTGCCGGTGGTCATCGCGTACCGCTCGGTCACGACCCGGTCCGCGCGGTCGACCGCCCGCAGGTCCCTGGTCAGGTCGGCTCCGGTGGTGCGCAAGCCGATCGGCGACGGCGCCAGCACCGTGCGGCCGTGCCGTGAGACGGCGAACAGGGCCACGAGCCGCACCGCCAGGACGCGGCGAAGTGATGACATCGTTGTCAACTCCCGTTGCCGGTCGCGCCGGATGATGTTGAACCGCCATCGTCAGCGCCCGTGCGGCGACGGGTCAAGGTCGTCGACCGGACAGGTTTTGTCCTGGTGCGGGCCTTGACACGGGGTGGGGCGGCACGATCGGCGCGGCCGGCTCTGGCAGGCTGCCGCACAGGCGCCGCAGGGCGCGACGCGGTGGAGGGGATGGGAAGACGTGAGCGCTGAAGACCGCCGCTGGACCGATCGCGGTCAGGCGATCGGGCACGGGGTGACCTGGCTGGCGCGGTGGAGCACCCGCCTGGCGCTGGTCGCGATCGGCTTCTGGCTGCTGTGGACGCTGATCGGCAGGCTCTGGGTCGTCGTGATGCCGGTCCTGCTGGGCCTGCTGATCACGACCGTGCTGTGGCCGCCCGCCCGGTGGCTGCGCTCGCGCGGCGTGCCCGGCGCGCTGGCCGCGACGATCGTGCTGCTCGCCGGGCTGATCGTGCTCGGCGGCGTGCTGGCGCTCATCTCGACGTCGATCGCGTCCGGCGTGCCCGAGATCGCCGACAGCGCGACCCGCGCCCTGCAACAGGCCCTCGACTGGGCGGCGGGCCCGCCGCTGAACATCGGCGAGGGCCAGCTCGACCAGCTGCTGCAGCAGGGCATCGACCAGTTGCGGTCCAGCGTCGGGTCCATCGCGGACAGCCTGCTCACCGGTGTCGGCACGGTGACCTCCGGCGTGGTCACCGGCATCGTCGCGCTGCTGCTGGCGTTCCTGTTCGTCAAGGACGGGCCGCGGTTCACGCCGTGGGTGCGCGGCGTGATCGGCGAGCGCGCCGGCCGACACGTGACGATCGTGCTGGAGCGGGTCTGGACGACGTTGGGCGACTTCATCCGCACCCAGGCGATCGTGAGCCTGGTGGACGCGGTGTTGATCGGCCTCGGCCTGGTGGTGCTCGGCGTGCCGCTGGCCGTGCCGTTGGCGGCGTTGACGTTCCTCGGTGGTTTCGTGCCGATCGTCGGCGCGTTCATCGCGGGCGCCCTGGCCGTCCTGGTCGCGTTGGTCAGCAACGGCCCGACGACCGCGCTGATCATGCTGGTGATCGTCGTGGTGGTGCAGCAGGTGGAGGGCAACGTGCTCCAGCCGGTGCTCCAGTCGCGGAGCCTGCGCCTGCACGCGGCCGTCGTCCTGCTCGCCGTGACGGCGGGCAGCACCCTCTACGGCATCGCGGGCGCGTTCCTCGCCGTGCCGGTCGTGGCCGCGATGGCGGTCGTGCTGCGGTACCTGGGCGAAGTCATCGACCAGCGGTCCTCGCCGCAGCCCGCCGTGCCGGACCGACCGGACGAACCGGACCGCGTGCCGGACGTCGAACCACCGCGCCCGGCGGACGGCGCCTGAGCGCGAGGCGTGCCGCGGCGCCGAACGCGCCGCGGCACGCTCGGCGCCGATTTCCTCGCCCACGACCGGTTTTCCTGACGAAAACCGCGGTTATCATGCGCGGATGCTCCGACGCACATACGACGACCAGGTCTGCTCCGTCGCACGCACGCTCGAGGTCGTCGGCGAGCGCTGGACGCTGTTGATCGTCCGGGACGCGCTGTCGGGCGTCACCCGGTTCGACGGGTTCCTGCACCGCATGCCCATCGCGCGCAACGTGCTCAGCGACCGCCTCAACGGCCTGGTCGAGCACGGCGTGCTGGAACGCGTGCGGTACCAGGACCGGCCGCCGCGCCACGAGTACCGGCTCACGGACCGGGGACGTGAGCTGACGCCGGTGGTCCTGTCGCTCATGGCGTGGGGCGACCGCCACCTGCCCACGCCGACCGGTCCGCCCGCCGTCGCCGAGCACGAAGGCTGCGGCGGCGCCGTCCACACGCGAATGATCTGCGACTGCTGCGAGCGGCAGGTCGACCCCGACGTGGTGATCAGGCGGCCAAGCGGCGCTGCCACAGCACCAGGACCGGCGGCACGATGAGCTCGATCGCCAACAGGACCAGCATCAACGCGTGCGGCTGACCGACCGCCAGCCACGACGCGATCCGCGCCAGCCCGCCGACGAACACGGCCGCGCTGACGAAACGCAGCACCGTGGTGGCTTCCCGGACGCGCGGCACCACCGACAGCAGCGCCACCCCGATGGCCAGCCACATCGCGGCGAAGAACCGGTAGTTGCTGTCCAGCGTCGGCTCCGGCCGCGGGCTGCCCGGCAGCAGCACGGACGGGCCCAGCACGACCTCCAGCAACCCGGTGCCCGCGACGAACAGCCCGAGCAGCACCAGCACCACTTGGAACGCCTTCATCCCGACCCCCGTCGTCCCGTGCGCGTCAGCCCGCCGTCGATCCGCCGAACCCCGCGGACGCCGTGCGGCGACAGGAGATCCGCGCGTCGACGATCAAGCTCCCCGGCGTGACGGTACCACCGGGTAACTTAGTGGGCCGGTCGTGTCGATCAGTGGCGCGGAGTGACGATCCGGTGCCGCCGCGGGTGCGGCCGGTGTCTAGGATTCGGTCCGCCGAGGCGTGGACCGACGATGTCCGGTTGATGACGGGGTGTGCACTCGGCGTGCGTGACGGTGGGGGTTGGGTGTGACGAGCCGGTTCGGCGCCCTGCTGCGGCGATGGCGGCAGCGGGCCGGGTTGAGCCAGGAGAGCCTGGCCGAGCGCGCCGGGCTCGGTGTCCGCACCGTCCGCGGCCTGGAGACCGGACAACGCGGCAACCCCCAGGTGCGCACCGTGCGGTTGCTGGCCGACGCGCTGGGCCTGGACGCCGCCGAGCGCGCCGAGCTGCTCACCGCCGCCGGCCACCCCGAGCCCGCCGCCCCGGACGAGGACGTGCCCGTGCGGGTCGGTGGGACGCGCCCACCGCCCGCGCCCGTCCTCGGCGCCGATCCGCTGGTCGAGGCGGCGGACGCGCTCGCGTACGCGGTGCACGCCCGGTGGCGCCGCGAGGAGGAGCAGCAGCAGGTGCACGACCCCGTGCCGCTGCCGGTCCGCTGGCGACCGGCGCCCGACGAGCTGCGGGACAGCTGGGCCAACATCCGGCAGGCGAAGCCGGGCCAGACGTCCCAGCCGCTCGACCTCTCCGGGCGGCTCGACCAGGTCGTGGAGGTCTACCGGCGGATCCCGTCGTCCCGGCTGATCGTGCTCGGGCGCGCCGGCGCGGGCAAGACGATCCTCACCACCCGGTTCGTGCTCGACCTGCTGGCCACCCGCGCGCCGGCCGACCCGGTGCCGGTGATCTTCGGCCTCGGCTCGTGGAACCCGGTCCGCACCGACCTGCGGGACTGGCTCGCCGAACAGCTGGTGCGCGACCACCCCGGCCTCGCCGCTCCCGGTCCCGGCGGGTCGACGCTGGCCGGCGCCCTGGTCGACGCCCACCGCGTGCTGCCCGTGCTCGACGGGTTCGACGAGGTGGCGGGCGGCTTGCACCGGGCGGCGCTGGCCGCGTTGAACGCCACCACCCTGCCGCTGCTGCTGACCAGCCGGGTGGACGAGTACCGGGCGGCGGTGCGGGCCACCGGCGTGCTCCGGGCCGCCGGCGCGGTGGAGCTGGTCGACCTGTCCGCGGCCGACGTCGCCGACTACCTGCCGCGCACCACCGGCACGACCGAGCACGCCGGCAACGTCTGGCAACCCGTGCTGGACCACGTGCGGGAACACCCGGACGGCGCCCTCGCGGCCGTGCTGACCACGCCGCTGATGGTGGCGCTGGCGCGCCGGATCTACAGCGACACCCCCGGCCACGACCCGGCGGAACTGGTCGACGCGGACCGGTTCGCCGACCGCGACGCGATCGAACGGCACCTGCTCGGCGGTTTCGTGCCGGCCGTCTACCAGGAACGACGCGGCGGCCGGGCCTACGACGCCGAGCACGTCCGGCGGTGGCTCGGCCACCTCGCCGACCACCTGAGCAGGCTCGGCACGCACGACCTGGCCTGGTGGCAGCTCGGCACCTCGCTGCACCGGCGCTCCAGGGCGCTGGTGGTCGCGCTCTTCGTGTTCGCCGGGGTGTGGCTGGGTGACGTGGTGCTCGAGGGTTCCCTGATCGGGGCCGTGTCCGGGGAACTGGTGGGCCTCGGCGCCGTGGTCGCGCTGCTCGCCGGCGTGCCGTTCGGGTTCGTGCACGGGCACCTGGCGCGCGTCCAACCGCTCGAACCGATCCGGTTCCGGCTGCGGCTGCGAGTGGGTCCGGGGGCGAAGTGGCGGCGCGTGCGGATCCGGGCCCGGATGGGCCTGCTGTTCGGCGCGCTGGTCGGCTGCTCCTACGGGGTGCTGATGTTCCTGGTGAAGTGGCTGTTCGGGACCGGCAGGGTCACGCCGGCGATGCTGCTCGTCGACGCCGGCGTGTTCACCGTGGTGTTCGCGTCCGGCGCGGCGCTCGCCTTCGGGCTGATCGCCGCGGGCGAGTCGCCGCAGGACATCCGTTCGGCCGCGAGCCCCGCCGGCCTGCTCGGCGCGAACCGGAGGACCGTGCTCGGCCAGCTGGCGCTGTTCGGGCCGCTGTTCGCGGTGTTCTTCTCGGCCACGACCTGGCTCATCGCGCGCACGTTGATGTCGCTGCCGGGCGGTGGGCCGTTCGAGGTCGTGATCGCCTGGCCCGCTTTCGCGGGACTGGTGCTCGGCCTCGTCGGCGGCTTCGGCGGCGGGTTCGGCTACGCGATCAGCATGACCGCGTGGGGCCAGTGGGTCGTGTTCGCCCGGTTCTGGCTGCCGCTGACCGGCCGATTGCCCTGGGCCGTGCACGCGTTCCTCGATGACGCCTATCGGCGGGGTGTGCTGCGCCGGGCGGGCGCGGTCTACCAGTTCCGCCACGCCCGCCTCCAAGATCACCTGACCGAGGCGTACCGCGCTCTCCCGTGACCTCTTGACGGCCTTTCTACGCAGGTCAGGGCCACCGGCCATAGATGGCCGCCCCACGACCTGTCGGTGGCCTCCCCGTTGTCGTGAGCATGGACGGCGTCGGGGAGGCCGGCCGGGGGAGGGGGATGGCGGATGTCCGAGGAGGAACCGGCGCCGACGACGGGCGCGGTGAACTGGGAGGCGTACAGCCACGAAGAGCTGTACCGGATGCTGTGGCAGGACGCGGACGTCGCGGACGTCAGCGTGATCGCCACCGAGTGGGCGCAGCACCGCGCCGCGCTGGACGCGCACGCCCAAGTGCTGAGGGAGCAGCGGGTGGCGCTGCTCGACGGCTGGCACGGCACGGCGGCGGAGGAAGCGGCCGACCGGCTGACCGCGCTGACCGCCCGGGTGGAGAAGATCAGCGAACTGGCGCACGCGGGGCAGGTCGCGGCGCAGGAGGCGGCCGACGCGCTGGCCAGGGCGAGAGCCATGATGCCGCCACCGCCCGCCGCGCCCGCCGACCCGTCGGCCGGTGACCTGTCGGCTGGTGGTCAGTCGGCCGGTCACGGGACCACCTCGCGGTCGTCGTTCGCCATGGCGTTCCCGGAGTTCACGCCGCCGACCATGCCGACCGCACCGCCCATCCCGTCCATCCCGTCCTTCACCTCGTCCGTGCCGAACTTCGCCGCGATGTACTCCCCGACCGGGAACACCACGGCCTCCGGCATGGGTGCCGCGTTCGGCGCGGTGGGTGGCGCCGGGTTCAGCTTCTACTTCGGCGCGTCCTCCTTGGACCAGCAGAAGGCCGACGCGGTGCGCGCCATGCAGGCCTACGAGTCGAGCCTCGTGGGCGGCAGCAAGCTCATCGACGGGGCACGGGGCGCGATCCCGTCGGCGTCCCACACCGGCGCGACCGGGCCGTCGGCCGGAGGGGTGCCGGGCGGCCTGACGACGGGCCCGCGTGACGGCGGCGTGCCGTGGACCCGTCTGCTCTGCGGTGGTGGCGCGGGCAGAGCGGTGGGTGCGGGCGTGGGTTCGGCGGTCGGCGGTTCCGCGCCGTCCACCGGTCAGGGCGTGCAATTAGGCCCCGGCGGTCGGGTGGGTGTGGTGGCGGGCGGGCCCGGCGCGTTCGGCCTGCCGGTCGGACCGCTCGCCGGCGACGCCGCGCGGGGCACGACCCCAGCGGCGATGGCCGCGCCGATCGGCAGCCGTGCGAACGGCACTGACGACGAGCCGCACGAGAACCGGATGCCGTCCGTCAACCACGGGCTGTTCAAGGTGGACGCGCCGGCCGGCCCGGCGGTCATCGGCGAGACGACGGGAGCACAGCCGTGAACGCGGGTCAGGGCTACCAGGTCGAACTCGACCTGATCGAGGACCGGATCGCCGCGCTGACCAGGTTGGGCGACCTGACCGGCGACCTGGTGACGGCCGTGAGCCGGCTCGCCGAACGGCAACCGATGCTCGGCACCGCGCCACCCGCGGTGGAGCTGGCGTCACGGCTGCGCGCGGCGGCGGGGGAGTCCGGCCTGGCCGGCGAGGTGAGTGCCGCGCAACGCGAGGTGGTGGCGTTCCGCCGGCTGCTGTCCGACGCCAGAACCGCCTACACCGAGGTGGACGCCGCCGCCGCATCCGCCGTGCGCGCCGCGGGCGAGCTGTCAGACGGGCCTACCAAGTGACCGCGACCGGGCACGGTGGCGAACTGACCGCCGCGATCGAGCACGACGCCGTTTTCGAGCCCGCCGAACTGGACCTGCTCGCCACCTACGCCGGCGCCGCCTTCCCGTTCCCGCTCAGGGTGCCGTCCGTCGGCCGGTTCGCCCACGAGCGCGACGAGCTGCTCGCCGACGCCGCGCACGCCCTGCGCGCCCGCGGCCTCGCCACCGAATCCGAACCGATCGGCGTCGCGGCCGAGCTGGTCACCGCGTTGCGCGAGCACCGGGGCGCGGTCGACCTCGTGGTGATCGGCACGGAGGAGGCCACCGGCGCGGTGGCCATGGTCTACCGGGACCGGGCGGTGGTGTGCCGCCAGTCGCTG
Source organism: Saccharothrix sp. NRRL B-16348 (assembly GCF_001280085.1). Taxonomy (GTDB): domain Bacteria; phylum Actinomycetota; class Actinomycetes; order Mycobacteriales; family Pseudonocardiaceae; genus Actinosynnema. The sequence goes on from NZ_LGED01000257.1 coordinate 74,845, forward strand.
CACGGCGAGCGGGGGAACGCGGTCCGCGTGACGGCGGTGCCCGCCACCCGGCTGGCCGACGCGCTCGCCGGCCTGATCCCCGAGGTGCGGGCGGCGTCGACCCTGCCGATCACGTTGCCGCCCGGCGTGGTCGAGGGCGCGTTGCGGGTGTTCGGCGACCCCGAGGGCGACCACGCCGCCCGGCGGCACGTGCGCGACCTGGTCCGTGCCGGCGGCGGTGACGAGTCAGCGGTCGACCGGTTGGTCAACCTGTTCCCCGTGGTGGCGGGCCGGGGCCAGCTCGGCGTCGTCCGCCGGACCGGCAACGCCATCACCCGGCCGCACGAGGTGTCGTGGCTGGACAGCGCGCGCGGCCGGCTCCGGGTCGACCGCGGCGACGCCGGCTGGGTGAGCGTCAACCCGTTGCGGCACAGCGAACTCGTCCGCCGGCTCGGCGAGGCCGCGTCGGTCGCCCGCACCTGGTGACCGGGCCGACCGGCAGGAACACCCAGCAGAGGGAAGGGGAGGACCGTGGATCCAGCGCACTGGCCGGCGGACTACCGGGAACGCCTCGAACGCGCGGCACCCGACGCATGTGCGGCGAACGCGAGCCTGCGCGAGGTAGGTGCGACCGCCACCGCCGGGCTCGACCGGCAGGACCGCCCCACCCGACCACGACGAACCAACCCTGACGACGTCAACCACGGAGGAATTCGCATGATCGGCAAGACCCGACGCCTGGTCACGGGCGTCGGCGGCGCTGTCGTCCTCGCCGTCACCGCCGCGCTCACCACGCCGGCGGCCGCGCTCGCCGCGCAGGACGACCACGCCGCGACCCAGGCCGTCCTCGACCGCTACCAGGCGCAGGCCGGACCGGGCGCGGCCGTCCACGCCGGTGACGACACCGCCGCGTGGACGCTGAGCAGCGGCACCGCCAAGATCGGCCAGAACCGCCCCATCACGTCGACCGAGCACTTCCGCATCGGCAGCCAGACCAAGACGTTCACGGCTGCGGTGGTGCTCCAACTCGTGGACGAGGGCCGCGTCGTGCTGGACGCGCCGATCGGCCAGTACCTGCCCGGCGTGTTCACCGGGAACTACGACGGCGCCGTCATCACGGTCCGCCAGCTCCTCCAGCACACCAGCGGCATGGTCCGGGACATCCGGGACGCCGCACCCAACCCCGACGGCAGCTACGCGCTGACCGAACTGGTCCGGTCCGCGATGGACGAACCCGCCCAGTTCGCGCCCGGTGCGGGCCTCGGGTACTCCAACGTCGGCTTCCTCGTGCTCGGCCTGCTCATCGAACGGGTCACCGGCCGCACGGTCCGCGACGCGATCACCGAACGGGTCATCACGCCGCTCGGGCTGGCGCACACGTCGTTCCCCGCACCGGGCACGCGGGCGCTGGCCGACCCGTACCTGCCCGGTTACGTGGGCGGCAGGCTCGGCCCGTTCTTCTTCTGGACCGAGGGCACCACGAACACCGAGCTGACGTTCTGGAGCACCGCCGGCGCGATGGCGTCCACGTTGGAGGACATGGCCGCGTTCTACGGCGCGCTCCTCGACGGCCGGGTCGTCTCCCCGGCGGCCCTCGCCGAGATGCGCCGGACCGTCGCGCCGGACCACTCGTACGGGCTCGCGCTGTCCAAGGTGAACCTCACGTGCGGCGGTGAGGCGTGGGGCCACAACGGCGCGTTGCCCAACGGCCACTACTCCATCACCCTGACCACCGACGACGGCCGGTTCGCGTCGCTGGTCACCAACGGGAACGTGGTCAGCTCCCGGCTGGTCTCGGTCGAGGTGCTGGACGCGGCGTTGTGCGAGGTGGCGGCGTGATCCGGCGACTGACCGCGCTCGCCGTCGCGGCCGTGCTCGGCCTGCCCGGCGCCGGTGCGACCGCGTCGGCGACGAGCGGGCCGCCGGTGTTCACCGACGGGCACGGGCTGACCGTGGTGAGCCGGCCGGCGTGGGTGGACGAGCACGAGCGGACGTTCGTGTTCACCGTGCGCACGGCCCAGGTGCCGGCGTACTCGGTGATGGAGGGGCAGGTCTCCGGTGAGCACACGATCATGGTGACGCTGCCGGAGGGGTACGACCAGGCCGCCGCCACCCGCTACCCGGTGCAGTACCACCTGCACGGCCACCCGGACCGCCCGAACACCGTCGCGAACCAGCGGATGTTCGAGGAGACCACGGTCGGCGTCCCGCTGATCACGGTGGCGCCCAACGGCTCCGGCCGAGGCTGGTACACGAACTGGCTGTACCCGCCGGCGTCGCTCGGTCCGCAGAACTGGGAGACCTTCCACCTGGACCAGGTGATCCCGTTCGTGGACGGAAACCTGCGCACCATCCCGCGCCGGGACGGTCGGGCGATCTCCGGTCACTCGATGGGAGGGTTCGGCGCGTTCCACTACGCCGAGCACCGACCCGAGCTGTTCGGGTACGTCGGCGCCTTCTCCGGCGGGCTCGACCTGCTCAGCCAGGAGCAGCGGGCGGCGGTCCTCGCGTCCACGCAGCTGCCGGGCAGCGGCACACCGACCGTTCCGGTGGAGTCCGTCTTCGGTGTGCCGATCTGGCCGCTGGACGGCGGGTGGAACCGGGAGAGCCCGGCGCAGCACGTGGGTTCGCTGCGGGGGATGGGCGTCGCGATGTACACGGGGAACGGCGGGGACCTCACCGTGAACCCGGTGCAGGCCGTGATCGAGAACCGGGCTCGGGCGACCAACGTCGTCACGCGGGATCACCTGGTCGCGGCCGGTATCCCGCACACGTTCGTCGACTACGGCGACGGCAACGGCTGGGCGGAGGGCTGCACGGGCAAACACGCCCAACTGCCGTGCCTGCTGGCCGACATGGACCACTTCGTCGACCTGCTGATGGGCAGCCTCACCCACCCCTAGCCCGACCTGTCATCACGCCCTGACCTGCACCTTTGCCGATCACCGGCTCCACGATCGAGTGATCCTGCCGCCGACTTCCAAAAAAGACACCGTTATCAACGACCTGAAACGTCGGTTGAAACAAAGAGGCCCCCGACCAACCGCCCCACCTACCCGAACCACGACCCACCGCGACGGGACGGGGCACGACCGGGCCGCAGGTGCGATACCTGCGGCCCGTCACCGTCACCTGTCGACCCGGCCCGATCAGGAGCATCGCGGCCCTGCATCGGCCGGCCGGGGGAGCGCGCTACGCGACGGTCACGCCGTGCACGAAGCCCCGCCCAGCGTCACGCCGGCAGGCACGCTCGCCGCGCCGTTCGCGGTGAACCCGAGCGACACCGAGGCGCCCGCGCCCAGCGACGGCGCGTACGTCGGCGCGCTTACGGTCACCGTCGTCCCGCTCTGGCTGAACGTCCCGTTCCACCCGCTGCCGATGGTCACGCCGGCCGGCAGGGTGAACACCACCTTCCACGGGTTGACCGGGCTGGTCGCGCTGTTCGTCACGGTCAGCGAACCCTGGAAGCCGCCCTGCCACGCGTTGTCCTGCCGCCACACGACCTTGCACGCCCCCGAGCCGTTGCCGCCGGAAGTGGTGGTCGTGGTGGTCGTGGTCGTGGTCCCGCCACCCGTCGGCGGGATCAGGTACGGCTGCAGGATCGACTGCTTGGCCTGGTTCACCGTGGTCCAGTCGTCGCCCACGATCCCGCCCGTGTCACCGCTGTTCGGGTTCCACGACCAGTACGTGAACGAGATGCCGTCGACACCCTTCCCGGTGTACGCCATCAGGTTCTCCAGCCACACCTTGTCCTTCGGGTTGGCCAGCGTGGAACCGAACTCGCCCATCATCAACGGCGCGGTCCCGCTCTTGTGCAGGTAGCCCCAGTACTTGTCCCAGATGGCGGGCATGTTCGCCGGGAAGTCCGGCGCGGTGAACCACTTCTGCTCGAACACCGAGGTCGCGTACTCGTGCGGCGAGTAGACCAGCCGGTTCGGCACGTCCAGGCGCACCGGGAACTCGCCCGCCTTGGACAGGTTGCCGCCCCACCAGCCGCAGTCCTCGTCGTTGGACGGGTCGTTGTCCCACGTGTCGGACAGGCCGCCGCTCGGGCAGCTCACGCCCTCGACGAAGATCAGCCAGTTCGGCTGCACGGACAGGATCGCGTTGCCGGCCCGCTCGGCCGCCAGTCGCCAGTCGCGCTCCACCACGCCGCAGCCCCAGCACGCGCCGGTGGCGTTGGGGTTGGTCCCCTCGGCGTGCGGCTCGTTGTGCAGGTCCGCGCCGATCACCGTGGTGTTGCCCGCGTACCGCTGGGCGAGCATCTTCCAGTCGTTGATCCACGTCGACTCCGGCACGGTCGCCGTGTACCAGAGCGCGGACTGCCCGGCGCTGGTCGGGCGGTGCCGGTCGAGGATGATGCGCATCCCCTTCTGGCCCGCGTACTCGATGACCTTGTCCAGGATCTGCAACGGCGACAGCCCGACCAGGTCGGGGTTGGTGAAGTCGTTGACGCCCGACGCCGTCGCGCCCGGCTTGAGCGCGTCGTTGGAGAACGGCACGCGCAGGGTGTTGTAGCCGAGCGAGGCCATCTGGTCGAGCTGCTGCTTCCACGTGCGGTTGGACCACAGCCCGTGGAAGGTCTTGTTGTCGGTCTCCATGCCGAACCAGTTGATGCCGGTCAGCCGGACCGTCGCGCCGGTGCTGTCCACGATCTTGTTGCCCGCGGTGTGCAGGTAACCACCGGCCGGGGCCGCCGTGACCTGTCCCGCCGTCGCCATCGCGACGACTCCGCTGACGGCTACCGCAGCCGCGAGCAGAGCGCCGAAGATGGATCTCCGTTGCCGCATACCGCTCTCCTTTGAGGATGTTCGCAACGTTCTGGGAGCGCTCCCAGAAGGAGAGTAGTGACGCCGGTCAGGCGGGACAAGCAGCAAAATTCCAGGTGGGGTCAGCGTGGATCAGCGCACGCCGCGCGGCCGGAACTGGACGCTGATCCGCGGACCCACGGCCTTCGCCGCCTTCGGCACGGCGTGCTCCCACGTCCGCTGGCACGACCCGCCCATCACGATGAGGTCGCCGTGCCCCAGCGCGTACCGGACGGTCGCCCCGCCGCCACGCGGTCGCAACGCCAACGCCCGCGGCGTCCCGACGGACACGATCGCCACCATCGTGTCCTCGGTCGAGCCTCGCCCGATCGTGTCACCGTGCCACGCCACGGAGTCGCGGCCGTCCCGGTAGTAGCACAGGCCCGCGGTCCGGAACGGCTCGCCCAACTCGTCGGCGTACCAGGCGCTCAACTCGTCCCGCGCGAGCGTCAGCACGGGGTCGGGGAGCGGCGCGTCCTCGCCGTAGAAGCAGAGCAGCCGCGGCACGTCCACCACGCGCTCGTACATCTGCCTGCGCTCGGCCCGCCACGGCACGTCGGCGGCCAGGCGTCGGAACACCGCGTCCGCGCCGGTCAGCCAGCCGGGGAGCACGTCGACCCACGCGCCGTCGCCCAGCCACGTCCGCCGCACACCGGTCAGCGGGCGCAGCGCGGGCGCCTCGGCGCCGTCGTCGAACAGCGACACCTGCATGAGGTCAGCATAACCCGAGGGTCGAACACCCGTTCGACCCCAATGGGCTCTATAGCTTCAGTGCTGACTAAAAAAGATCAGGCGTCCGGTTCGGGCTTGCGTCGTCGGCCACCGGTGCGGGCCTGCTTCGAAGGCTCGTCGGCGGTCTCGGTCTGCTGCTTCCCGGCGACGGCCGCGTCGGCGGTGCCCGGGTGGTCGGCGAGCAGGATGGCGGCCAGCTCGTCGTAGATAGGTGTGCTGCTCATGGAAGATCCTCTACCCCGTTTGGACGGAAGTTACACGCGCGTTCGGTGAGAGGTACGGCCAGGGTTGCGAAAACGATCGACGTCGGCCGGATAGGCCCGATTCATCCCGGTTCACGGGCGCCTCATCCCGGTTCACGGGCGCCGCGGGTGACCCGTCGCACAACACGCTAGTACTTCCGATAGACGGATGTCCTAGTAATCTGGTGGGCAGTTCCGCGCTGCCGAAGGAGCCAGTCGTGACCGCTGCCCCGCTGCACACCCCGCTGCACCCGGTCCGCTTCGTGACCGCGGCCAGCCTGTTCGACGGGCACGACGCCGCGATCAACATCATGCGTCGGATCCTGCAGTCCCAGGGCGCCGAGGTCGTGCACCTCGGCCACAACCGGTCGGTGCGCGAGGTCGTCGCCGCGGCCGTGCAGGAAGACGTGCAGGGCATCGCGATCAGCGCCTACCAGGGCGGGCACGTCGAGTACTTCAGCTACCTGGTCGAGCTGCTGGCCGAGCGCGGCGCGGGGCACATCAAGGTCTTCGGCGGCGGTGGCGGCGTGATCGTGCCGGAGGAGATCGAGCTGCTGCACTCGCGTGGCGTGGCGCGGATCTTCTCGCCGGCCGACGGGCAGGAGCTGGGCCTCGCCCGCATGATCAACACGATGGTGGAGGCGTGCGACCACCCGCTGGCCGAGCGCCCGCCGTCGTCGTGGGACGGCCTGTTCGCCGGCGGCGAGGACGTGCTGGCCCGGGCGATCACGCTGATCGAGGCGGGCGTGCTGCCGGCGGACGTGCGCGACCGGATGGTCCACGTCGCGGCCGAACGCCCGGTGCCGGTCCTCGGAATCACCGGAACGGGTGGTTCGGGCAAGTCGTCGCTGACCGACGAGCTGGTGCGCCGGTTCCGGCTGGACCAGCAGGACAAGCTGCGCGTGGCGGTGCTGGCGGTGGACCCGACCCGGCGGAAGGGCGGCGGCGCGCTGCTCGGCGACCGGATCCGGATGAACTGCCTGGACGGCGACCGGGTGTTCTTCCGCTCGCTGGCGACCCGCCGGGCGGGCTCGGAGGTGCCCGACGGCCTCGGTGACGCGATCCTGGCCTGCAAGGCTGCCGGGTTCGACCTGGTCGTGGTGGAGACGCCGGGCATCGGCCAGGGCGACGCGGCGATCGTGCCGTTCGTGGACCTCTCGCTGTACGTGATGACGCCGGAGTTCGGCGCCGCGTCGCAGCTGGAGAAGATCGACATGCTGGACTTCGCGGACGCGGTGGCGATCAACAAGTTCGAACGGCGGGGCGCCGAGGACGCGCGGCGTGACGTGGCCCGTCAGCTGGTGCGCAACCGGGAGGCGTTCGGTGCGTCGTGGGAGGACATGCCGGTCTTCGGCACGTCGGCGGCGACGTTCAACGACGACGGCGTGACGGCCCTGTACCAGCACCTGCGCGACGAGCTGGCGCAACGCGGCCTGGACGTGGCCGAGGGCGCGCTGCCGGTGGTGACGGGGAAGGTGTCGACGTCGGCGGCGACGGTGGTGCCCGCGACGCGGGTGCGGTACCTGGCCGAGATCGCCGAGACCGTGCGCGGCTATCACCGGGCGACCGAGACGCACGTGGACGCGGTGCGGCGGGCCGCGCACCTGCGGGCGGCGCGGGCGGAGCTGGCTGAGGCCGGGCACGACACGGCGGCGATCACGTCGCTGCTGGAGTCGGCGGAGAAGGCGGTCGACGCGGTGTCGGCGGAGCTGCTGGCGTCGTGGCCGCAGGTGGTGGAGGCCTACAGCGGTGACGAGATGGTCGTGCGGGTGCGGGACCGGGAGATCCACACCAAGCTGACCCGGGAGACGCTGTCGGGCAACAAGGTGCGGCGGGTGTCGTTGCCGCGCTACGAGGACGAAGGCACGTTGCTGCGGTTCCTGCGCAAGGAGAACCTGCCGGGCCACTTCCCGTACACGGCCGGGGTGTTCCCGTTCAAGCGGGACGGCGAGGACCCGGCGCGGATGTTCGCGGGCGAGGGCGACGCGTTCCGCACGAACCGCCGGTTCAAGTACCTGTCGAGGGGCTCGGAGGCGACCCGCCTGTCGACGGCGTTCGACTCGGTGACGCTGTACGGCCGCGACCCCGACACCCCGCCGGACGTCTACGGCAAGGTCGGCACGTCCGGGGTGTCCATCGCGACGTTGGACGACATGAAGGCGCTCTACGACGGTTTCGACTTGACCTCGCCCACCACGTCGGTGTCGATGACGATCAACGGTCCGGCGCCGACGATCCTGGCGTTATTCCTCAACACGGTGGTCGACCAGCAGGTCGACAAGTTCCGGGCGGAGCACGGGCGCGAGCCGTTGGAGGCGGAGGCGGAAGAGCTGAAGGCGTGGGCGCTGGCGACCGTGCGCGGCACCGTGCAGGCCGACATCCTGAAGGAGGACCAGGGGCAGAACACCTGCATCTTCTCCACCGAGTTCTCGCTGCGGATGATGGCCGACATCCAGGAGTGGTTCATCCAGCAGAAAGTGCGCAACTTCTACTCGGTGTCGATTTCCGGCTACCACATCGCCGAGGCCGGGGCGAACCCCATCAGCCAGCTGGCGTTCACGCTGGCCAACGGGTTCACCTACGTCGAGTCGTACCTGGCGCGGGGCATGAGCATCGACGACTTCGCGCCGAACCTGTCGTTCTTCTTCTCCAACGGCATGGACGCCGAGTACAGCGTGATCGGCCGGGTGGCGCGGCGGATCTGGGCGATCGCGATGCGGGAGCGGTACGGGGCGAACGAGCGGTCGCAGAAGTTCAAGTACCACGTGCAGACGTCCGGTCGGTCGCTGCACGCGCAGGAGATGGACTTCAACGACATCCGCACCACGTTGCAGGCGTTGTGCGCGCTGTACGACAACACGAACTCGTTGCACACCAACGCCTACGACGAGGCGATCACCACGCCGACGGAGTCGTCGGTGCGCCGGGCGATGGCGATCCAGCTGATCATCAACAAGGAGTGGGGCCTGTCGGCGAACGAGAACCCGTTGCAGGGCTCGTTCGTGGTCGAGGAGCTGACCGACCTGGTGGAGGAGGCGGTGCTGGCGGAGTTCGACCGGCTCTCCGAGCGGGGCGGTGTGCTGGGCGCGATGGAGACCGGCTACCAGCGCGGCCGGATCCAGGACGAGTCGATGCTCTACGAGCAGCGCAAGCACGACGGGTCGTTGCCGTTGATAGGGGTGAACACGTTCCTGCCGGAGGACGGCAAGCGCGAGGACGTGACCATCGAGCTGGCGCGGGCGACGGAGGACGAGAAGCGGTCGCAGGTCGAGCGGACCCGTGCGTTCGCCGCCGCGCACGCGGCCGAGGCGGAGCCCGCGCTGCGGCGGTTGAAGGAGGTCGCGGCGTCGGGGGAGAACGTGTTCGCGGTGCTGGTGGACGCGGCCCGGGTGTGCACGCTCGGGCAGATCACCGAGGCGTTCTTCGAGGTGGGCGGCCAGTACCGGCGCAACGTCTGAGCGCGTCACGTGCTGGTCGGCGCCGAGGCGACCGCGTGCGGCGCGGGGTGCTTGCGGCGCTGGTGGTAGGAGATGGCCGCGGTGGCCAGCGCCGCGCCCCAGACCGGCCAGAAGCACTCCGGCAGCCAGGCTCCCCACTCGGCGGCGGTGAACCGGCCGGCGATCGCGAAGCGGAGGTAGGTGAACCCGGCGACGGTGACGATGATCGAGACGAAGCCGGCCGGGACGACCGCCAGCAGCGGGGGGACCCGCTTGCCGCGCAGGCCGGGGATCCAGCGCGGGAAGACCTCGCCCCACCGCTGGGTCAGGCCGAGGGTGAGCACGCCGCCGAACGCGCCGAAGGTCGCCAGGTAGGCGCCGGCCAGCCACAGGGCGTCGTCACCCTCGGCCAGGAACTCCTCGCTCACGCCGAGCGGGATGCCGAGCGCCCATGCCCACCGGGTGGCGCAGTACACCAGCGGCACCGCGACCGCCACGTGCACGGCGACACGCCCGCGTTCGGGGGTGAACCACGTCCCGCGTCGCCGGTCGCGTCCGTAAGCCGTTGCGGCGGCGGCCAGCAGCAGGCCGCCGAGCACGCAGACGAGCTGGTTGAGCACCGGCCACGGCCAGGCGTCGGCCAAGGTGGTGCCGTCGAAGTCCCAGCCGAAGAGCGGGGCGATCAGGAGCAGCGGTGTGTAGGCGACGCCCATGAGCAGCCGGGAGTCGGGGATCACCAGGACCAGCAGCGCGGCGATGGACCAGGCAGGCACCAGCGGCGCGCGGTGGCCGCCGTTCCGGGTCAACGCCAGCGCCGTGGCCGCGGTGATCAGCGAGAAGGCGGCGATCCACCAGCCGAAGGCCGGTGTCGTGCCGGCCAGGACGGACAACGCGCCGTCGGGATCGGGATCGTCGGCGCCCCAGGGGTAGCCGGGCGTCCCCAGCGCCCAGGCGACGCCGAGCACCCCGTAGACCAGCGCCCACAGTGCCGGCGCGTAACCCCGCCGGACGGGGGTGAACAGGTTCTTCATGCGACCGAGCCTTCCGCCGCGGCCGGGTGGCGAGCCAGATGCCGTTCGGCACCCGTGTGGGCGTGAGAGGTGCCGTTCGGCACTCGTGGGCGGCTCGGGGGTTGTGCTTATCGTCTGCGGGTGAACGTGACTTGGGCTGTCGTCCTGCTGCCGGTGCTGGTGGCCGTCGCGGTGAGCGCGATCGGGTTGGGCCGGCCCCGGTGGCGGCCGCGTCTGCCCGTGCTGGTTCTCTTGGCGGGGAGCGTGTCCCTGGTCGTCACGGCGGTCCACGTCCTGGGAGCGGTGCGGCCGGTGTGGGGCTCCGACGCGCTGGGGATGGTGGAGGGCGCGGCGCTGCTGGTGTCGACCGGTCTGGTCTTCCGGTACGCGCCGCCGCCGCGGGCGGTGGTGTCCGCGGCGGCGACGGGCCTGGCCGCGGCCGGGTGGCTGTTCCGCGTGTTCACGCCCGCGTCGCCGTTGGAGGCCGTCGGCGTGTTCGCGTTCTGGGGACTGGGCGCGTTGTCGGCCGCCGGGGTGGGCGCCTACTTGCGCTCCCTGGACGTGCGGCAGGAGCGGGCGGTGGCCGACACGCGCACCGCCTTGCGGCTGCGGCTGGCCCGGGACCTGCACGACTTCGTCGCGCACGACATCAGCGAGATGGTGGCGCACGCCCAGGCCGGCACGGTCGCGGGCGATCCGCTGCGGGCGTTGGAGCGGGTCGAGGCCGCGGGTCAGCGGGCCTTGTCGGTGCTGGACCGCACGCTCGACATGCTGCACCACGACCGACCCCTGGGTCCGGTGGGCGACCTGGGCGGCATCGAGGAGGCCGCCGCGCGGTTCTCCGCCGCCGGACCCGCGCGGGTCGACCTGCGGCTGGACCGGGCGGTGGCGGTTCCGGTGGAGACCGCGGCACTGGCCTACCGGATCGTGATCGAGGGACTGACCAACGTGCGGCGGCACGCGCCGCGGGCGACGCGCGTCGACCTGCGCGTCGGCGTCTCGGCCGGTGCGCTGGAGATCAGGCTGACCAACGACGGCGTGAGCGGCGCGCGCGGCCGTCGGCGTGGTGGGTCCGGGCTGCCCGGCCTCGCCACGCTCGTCGCGGAGCAGGGCGGTGAGCTGGTCACCGGCGCCGTGCCGGACGGGTGGTCGCTGACGGCGCGCCTGCCTCCGGCACAATCACCGGCGTGGTCGCCCGAATCCTCCTCGCCGACGACCAGGAGGGCATCCGGAGCGCCTTCCGCATGATCCTCGACGCCCAGCCCGACCTGACCGTGGTGGCGGAGGCGGCCGACGGCCGTGCCGCGATCGACACCGCGACGGCGATCCGGCCCGACGTGGTGCTCGCCGACATCCGGATGCCCGGCGCCGACGGCATCGAGGTGGCCCGCGCGCTGGCCGGCACCGGCATCCACGTCGTGGTGGTGACCACGTTCGGGCTCGACGAGTACGTCCAGGCCGCCCTGCGCCACGGCGCCGCCGGGTTCATCCTGAAGCGCTCCGCCCCGGCGCTGCTGGTCGAGGCCGTCCGCGCGGCGGTCAACGGCGACGTGCTCATCAGCCCGGAGCTCACCGTCCGGTTGCTGCGCGGGCGGGAGCTGCCGCACGAGCCGTCGAGCGTCGTGCTGACCGAGCGGGAAGACCAGGTCGTGGCCAGGGTGGCGGTCGGCAGGACCAACGCCGAGATCGCCGCCGAGCTGTTCCTGTCCCCGGGCACGGTGAAGAACCACATCGCGTCCGTCCAGCAGAAGACCGGCACCAGGAACCGGGTCGCCATCGCCGCGTGGGCCTGGGCCACCGGCCGGGTCAAGCCCTGAAGTCTCACCGGCTGTATCCAGGACCGTGCTCCGAAACTCCTAATGGGTGAACCCATAAGGAGTAGCAGGGCGGTGAGTTCCGATGAAGTGGTGGACCGGAGGGTCGTTCGCGATCCTGGCGTGCGCGGTGGTGGTCGGCTGTGCCGGGGTGCCGGGACGGCCGACCGCGCAGCAGGTGGACCAGGGCCGGTCCGCGGAGTCCGCCGGCGAGCCGCCGGGCGGAACAGCGGCCGAACCGCCGCGGGAGTCGGAGACGCCTTCCTCGCCTTCCGTGCCTCCCGCGCCGCAGGTGCCCAGCCCTCGCGTCCCACCTCGGACGACCGACGACCTGCCCGGCGTGCCCGGCAGCCCGATCAAGTACGACAACACCCTCTTCGGTGCGGCGCCGGAGGTCGCGAGGGACTCGATCGAGCGTGAGATCGGCGAGCAGTGCGGTCCGGGGCTCTGCGGCGTCCGGGTCGTCACGACGCCGCGGGGCAGCGAGGGGTGCATCTCGGAGATCTCGCCGATGCCCGTCCACCCCGGCGGCACGGTCACCGTCTACCACGGTCCGCAGTGCGCCGAACAACGCGGCGAGGTCCTGACGGGGGAGCCGCCGACCGAAGATCCGCCGACCGGAGAACCGGGACCCACACCGGAGAACACGCCCGACCCGATCCCGGAGCCGACCCCCGAGGCCTCGCCCGGGACGACGGGCAGCGGACCGTGACCGCGGTGATCGCGCGCCGGACCGCGGCCGCGGCGCAGCCGGCGACCGACCCGGCCGAGCCGCGGACCGGACCGGCGCGGGCGTTGCGGATCGTGGCCTCGGTGGTCGCCAACACCACCCTGCTCACGGCCCTGCTGTACTTCTTCGGCCTGGTGGCCACGCAGGTGTTCTTCGCCCACTTCCGGGTGCACTACACGTTGCTCGGCCAGACCTCCGACGAGATCCTGGCACGTGGCGCGGACGGGCTGTTCATGCCGCTGGCGGGGATCGCGATCGCCGTCCTGTTCGTCACCTTCGTGGCCCGGTACCTGCGCACGCGGCTGTCCGCGCGGCGGTGGGCGGCGTTCCTGCGGGTCTGCGCGCCGGTCGCCGCCGTGCTCGGCGTCGCGCTGCTCGCGGTGACCGTGCCGATCACGGTCGACCCGGAGCCGTTCCGCGGCTACCCCGGGCTGCCCGGCCTGGGGTTCGCGGTCGGCGTCGTGCTGCTCGCGTTCGCGTGGCGGCGGTGGAGCGTCACCGCGGGGCGTGCCAGGAAGGGCGCGGGATTCGGGGTCGCGGAGTCGGTGGCCGCGTTCCTGCTGGTCAGCATCGGTCTGTTCTGGGCTGTCGGCGACTACTCGGCCTCGGTCGGCACGCGGCGCGGGTTCGAGGTCGAGGCACGCGTGCCGGACATGCCCGCGCTGGTCGTCTACAGCGGGGGAAGCCTGAACCTGACCGGTGACGGGGTGCGCCAGGTGACGTGCGCCCAACCCGACGCGACCCACAAGTACCGCTACGACGGCCTGAAACTGCTGCTGCACTCCGGCGGCCAGTACGTGTTCCTGCCCGCGACGTGGCGGACGTCGTCCGGCACCGCGTTCGTCGTGCCCCGCACCGACTCGCTGCGCCTGGAGTTCGGGCCGCCGGACAGCACTCCGCCGCCGACCTGCTGACCGGGGCGGCTCACCGGCTGGAGGCGCGCACCACCAGCCTGGTCGGCAGGAACGCGGGCGCCGGCTTCTCGCCACCGTGCACCATGGTCAGCACGGCCCGCGCCGCGGCCACCCCGATACCGGCCTTGTCCTGCGCCAACGTGGTCAACGGCGGGTCGACCAGGGCGGCGAGCTCGATGTCGTCGAACCCCACGACCGCCAGCTCGTCCGGCACCCGCAGCCCCGCGTGGCGCGCGGCCAGCAACGCGCCGACCGCCATCTCGTCGCTCGCGCAGAACACCGCCGTCGGCGGCTCGGGCAACGCGATCAGCGACCGCATCGCCGCCTGGCCGCTCGGCCGGTAGAAGTCGCCCTCCACCACGTACTCCGGCGGCACCGCCAGGCCTTCCTCGGCCATCGCCGCGCGGAAGCCGTCCAGCCGGTCCGTCGCCGGGCGGTTGGCGCGCGGCCCGGTGATCGTGGCGATCCGGCGGTGGCCCGCGCCGACCAGGTGCCGCACCGCCAGCGCCGCGCCGCCGACGTTGTCCGACGTCACGTACGTCGCCCGCGGCCCGTCGACCTCCACGTCCACCGCCACGCACGGCAGCCCGGACTGGGCGAACGCCGCGAACGCCGAGGCGTCCGACCCGCTGTCGATGAGCACCAGCCCGCCGAGGTGGTGCCGCCGGGTCATGTTCACGTACGCCACCGGGTCGGCGAGCGACGCGCCGACCGCCCGCAGCGCCGCCGACCCGCTCGTGGCGAGCATCAGCAGGTGGTAGCCGTGCGCGCTCAGCGCCGACTTCAACCCGATCAGCAACTCCTGCAGGTACGGGTGCCGCCAGCCCGGCCTGCGGTGGTCGGTGTCCCACACCAGGCCGATCAGCCCGGACCGCTTGGTGGCCAGCGCGCGGGCCGACTCGTTGGGCCGGTAGTCGAGCTCGCGGGCCACCCGCTCCACCACTTCGCGCTTTTCCTTGCTGACCGTCAGCGGCTGGTTGAAAACGCGCGAAACCGTCGCCACCGACACCCCGCAGAGCTGGGCGATCTCACGGATCGTGGTCATCTGCGCCCTTTCTTTGTAACCGGTTTCAGACGCTCAGTCGGTGCCTCCTGACCAGGAGGGACACGCTACCACCTGCGGAAACGTCGAAGCCCGGAAACAGCCAGGTTATCGTTTCGTTACTTGACGGTGTCGCGGCCCGGGGCTGTCATGTACACCACACCGGCCGGGTGCGAACCCCGGTCGAATTCGCCGGAAACCCCCGGATCGACCTTGCGCGTGTCCGGCGTGCCCGAAAACGGCCCGCCTATTGATGGAGAGTGAGAGCCGCGTTATGAGACGAACTCCGACCCTGATCGGCGCCACCCTGCTGGCCGCCGGCCTGGTCGCCGCCGGCTGCGGCAGCGGCGCGGGCGACGGCAAGACCAGGATCACCATCGGGCTGTTCGGCAACTTCGGCTACCAGCAGCTGTTCGAGGAGTACGAGAAGGCGCACCCGGACATCGACATCACCGACCGCACCGCCTCCTACTCCGACCACCACAAGAACCTCGCCGCCCACCTCGCCACGAACAACGGCGCGGCGGACATCGAGGCGGTCGACGTCGGCTACATCAACCAGTTCAAGGCCAACCCCGGCCAGTTCGTCGAGCTGAAGGCCGACGTCAAGGACCGCTGGCTGGACTGGAAGTGGGAGGGCTCGCTGTCCAAGGACGGCAAGCAGATCGGCTACGGCACCGACATCGGCGGCCTGGCCATCTGCTACCGCCGCGACCTGTTCGAGGCCGCCGGCCTGCCGTCCGACCGCGACGCGGTCTCGGCGCTGTGGCCGACGTGGGAGCAGTTCATGGCCACCGGCAAGCAGTTCGCCGCCAAGGCCCCGGCCGGCGCGAAGTTCTTCGACGGCGGCCCCACCGTGCTCAACGCGATCGTCGGCCAGGCGCCGACCGGCTACTACGACAAGAGCGACAAGATCGTCGTGGGCGAGAACCCCGACATCAAGAAGGGCTGGAACCTCGTCGCGCAGGGCGTCGCCGACGGCCTGTCCGCCGGGCTGCTGCACAGCACCCCGCAGTGGAACACCGGCTTCAAGCAGGGCCAGTTCGCCACCCTCGCCTGCCCCGCCTGGATGATGGCCAAGATCAAGGACCAGGCCCCGGACACCGCGGGCAAGTGGGACCTCGCGGCCGTGCCCGGCGGCGGCGGCAACTGGGGCGGCTCGTACCTGACCGTGCCCAAGCAGGGCAAGAACGTCGACAAGGCCGTCGCCCTCGCCGACTGGCTCACCGCGCCCGAGCAGCAGGCCAAGGTCTTCGCCAGCGCCGGCCTGCTCCCGTCCGCGCCCAAGCTCTACAGCGAGCAGTCGGTGGCGCAGAAGCAGGACGCGTTCTTCAACAACGCGCCCACCGGCAAGGTCTTCACCGACGCCGCCCGCGCGCTGAAGCCGCAGTACCAGGGTCCCAAGGCCGGTGACATCCAGACCGAGCTCGGCAACGCCATGCAGCGCGTCGAGCAGGGCAAGCAGAGCCCGGACGAGTCCTGGGACCAGTTCGTCGCCGACGTGACGAGGTAGCCGACCGATGAAGACGGACTGGCGCGAACGCCGCCACCGGTGGGACACCCGGTACGCGCCGTACGCCTACATCGCGCCGTACTTCCTGCTGTTCGCGGTGTTCGGCCTGTTCCCCCTGCTCTACACCGCGTGGGTGTCGCTGCAGGAGCGCAACCTGATCGACGGTGACGCGGCCAGGTTCATCGGCCTGGACAACTACGTCGAACTGCTCACCGCGGACCCGCACTTCTGGAACGCCATGGGCAACACGATGAGCCTGTGGCTGCTCACCACCGTTCCGCAGATCCTGATGGCGCTCGGCATCGCGCAGCTGCTCAACCGGCGGCTGCGCGGCCGGACGTTCTTCCGGATGGGCGTGCTGCTGCCGAACATCACCTCGGTGGCGGCGGTGACGATCATCTTCGCGCAGCTGTTCGGCCGCGACTTCGGGCTGATCAACTGGGGGTTGGAGCTGTTCGGCGCCGGCCGGATCGACTGGCAGGCCGGCACCGGCAGCTCGCACACCGCCATCGCCGCGATGGTGGTGTGGCGCTGGACCGGCTACCACGCGCTGATCTTCCTGGCGTCCATGCAGGCCATCCCGACCAGCGTGTACGAGGCGGCCCGGCTGGACGGCGCGAGCGCGTGGCAGCAGTTCTGGCGGATCACCGTGCCGATGCTGCGCCCGCAGATCATCTTCTCCACCGTGATCGCCACCGCGGGCAACATGCGGCTGCTGGCCGAGCCGCTGCTGTTCAACCCCGGCGCGGGCGCCGCGACCGGCGGCTCGGACCGCCAGTTCCAGACCGCCGCGCTCTACCTGTACGAGCAGGGCTTCTCGAAGTTCGAGTTCGGCTACGCGTCGGCCATCGCCTGGCTCCTGCTCATCGCGACGGTAGCCATCACCGGGTTGAGCTACCTGGCCGCGCGCCGCATCCGGACGGACTGAGAGGACACCATGACCACCGTGCTCGAACCGTTGGCGCCGGACGCGCCCGCGCCGTCCCGGAGGCGCGGGGCGGTGCGGATGCTGCCCGGACCGTGGACCTACGCGGCGTTGATCGCGGTGCTCGCCGGGTCGGCGTTCCCGGTGTACTGGTCGCTCGTCGTGTCGTCGCAGACGTCCGACAAGGTGACCGACGTGCCGCCCGTGCTGGTGCCCGGCGGCCACCTGTTCGCCAACATCTCGCGGGTGTTCGACCAGTCGGACTTCGCGCTGGCGATGATGAACTCGCTGATCGTGTCGGGGACCATCACCGTGTCGGTGGTGTTCTTCTCCACCCTGGCGGGCTTCGCCTTCGCCAAGCTCAAGTTCCGCGGCCGGTCGGCGCTCATGCTGCTCGTCATCGCCACCCAGGCCGTGCCGACCGAGCTCGGCGTCATCCCGCTGTACATGATGATGAGCGACTTCGGCTGGGCGGGCGAGATCCACTCCGTCATCGTGCCCGGCCTGGTCACCGCGTTCGGCGTGTTCTTCATGCGCCAGTACTTCGAACGCGCCGTGCCCGACGAGCTGCTGGAAGCCGGCCGCATGGACGGGTGCAGCTCGCTGCGCCTGTACTGGCACGTCGTCCTGCCCGCCGCCCGCCCGGCCGCCGCCGTGCTCGGCCTGTTCACGTTCATGCAGGCGTGGAACGACTTCTTCTGGCCGCTGGTCGTGCTGTCCCCGGAGAACCCGACCGTCCAGACCGCGCTGAACACCCTGGCCAGCGGCTACACCACCGACTACACCCTCGTGCTCACCGCGGCCACGATCGGCACCGTGCCGGTCCTCGCGGTGTTCCTCCTGTTCGGCCGGCAGATCGTCGGCGGAATCATGCAAGGAGCTCTCAAAGGATGACCGACTTCCCCCAAGGATTCCGCTGGGGCGTCGCCACTTCGGCCTACCAGATCGAAGGGGCCGTGGACGCCGACGGGAGAGGACCGTCGATCTGGGACGCGTTCGGCGCGCGGCCCGGCGCGGTCGCCGGTGGCGACACCGGTGCGGTCGCGTGCGACCACTACCACCGGATGCCGGAGGACCTGGCGCTGCTCGGCGAACTCGGCGTGGACGCGTACCGGTTCTCCGTGGCGTGGCCGCGGATCGTGCCGGCCGGCGCGGGCCGGGTCGAGCAGCGCGGGCTGGACTTCTACCGCCGACTGGTCGACGGGCTGCTGGAACGGGGCATCGAGCCGTTCCTCACGCTGTACCACTGGGACCTGCCGCAGGCGCTGGAGGAACTGGGCGGCTGGCGGTCGCGCGACACCGCGGAGCGGTTCGCCGAGTACGCGGTCGTCGTGCACGACGCCCTGGGCGACCGGGTGTCGAAGTGGACCACGTTCAACGAGCCGTACGTGTCCTCGATCGTCGGCTACGGCGAAGGCAGACACGCGCCCGGCGCGCGGGAGGGCCACGGCTCCCTCGCCGCCGCGCACCACCTGATGGTGGCGCACGGGCTCGCGGTGCGGGCCATGCGCGGCACGCCGGGCCACGAGTTCGGCATCGTGCTCAACCAGTCGCCGTCGACCCCCGTCACCTCGTCCGACGCGGACGTCGCCGCGGCGCGCAGGCACGACCTGCTGCTGCGCCGCCAGTTCACCGAACCGCTGTTCGCGGGCCGCTACCCGGACGACTACGAGGAGACGTTCGCGGGCGTCACCGACCTGTCGTTCCGCCGGGACGGCGACCTGGAGCTGATCTCCACGCCGCTGGACTACGTGGGCATCAACTACTACTACAAGCAGCACGTGGCCGACGCGCCGCACCGCGACCCGAACCCGGCCACCCGCACGTCGATCGACATCGGCATCGACACGACCCGCCTGCCGGACGTGCCGCGCACCGCGATGAACTGGCCGGTCGAGCCGGACGGGCTGACCCGGACGCTGGTCGGGCTGAAGGAGCGCTACCCCGACCTGCCTCCGGTGTACGTGACGGAGAACGGGTGCGTGTACCCGGACACCCCCGGCCTCGTCGACCAGGAGCGCATCGAGTACGTGCGCACGCACCTCGCGGCGGCCCAGGACGCGATCACCGCCGGGGTCGACCTGCGCGGGTACTTCGTCTGGTCGTTCCTGGACAACTTCGAGTGGGCGCACGGCTACAAGCACCGGTTCGGCCTCGTGCACGTGGACTACGAGACGTTGGTCCGCACGCCCCGGGCGAGCTTCCACTGGTACCGCGACCTGGTCGCCGAGCAGCGTGCCAGGACGGCCGCGGCGGGGTGACCTGCGTGGCCGCCGTCGCGCGGAGGCGCGTTCGCGCGACGGCGGCCGACACCCCGGAACCCCGAAAGACCCGGCCGACTCACGGCCACGGGTTCGGCGTGCACGCCTTCCCGTCCGGGACGACCACGACACCCTGGTCGCTGCCCGTCGTGATCGACGCCAGCCCGTCGTTGTCCACGCTCAACGTCTGCTGCATCATCACCGGCGCCGGCGCGCCGTCCTCCGGGCACACCTCGTGGCCGAGGCCGAGGAAGTGCCCGACCTCGTGGTTGACCGCGTAGACCCGGTAACCGCGCAGGTCGTCGCCGTAGGTGTGCGCGCCCCGGAACCAGCGCGCCGTGCTGAGGTGCACCGTCGACCCGATCCGGCACGACGTGTCGTAGGGCAGCTCGAACCCGCACAACGACCGCGCGGTCCGCTGCGACGTCAACCGGATCCGCAGCTCCGGCTCCACGTCGCCGCCCACCCGCCGGAACGCGTGCCTGCCCGCCCACCCGCGCGGGTGCCGCAGCACGTGGTCGACCACGGCGGCGAACGAGTCGTCGCCGTGCGGCAGGACCACCCCGTCCTCGACCTCGACCGCGTACGTGACGCCGGACGCGCCGGGTTTGCCGGACGGCGGCACGACGTGCCACGTGCCCGCGCCGTGCTCCGGGAACGCCGGACCGGCCGGCAGGTCGGCGCCGGAGCGGAACGTGTCGACCGAGGGCGCGCTGCGCTCCGCGGACGGCGGGGACGACGACGTGGACGGCACGACACCGGACGAGGGCCACGCCACCGTGGCCGGCCGCGCCTCCATCCCGACGTCCAACGCCACCACGGTGGTGGCCGCCAGGCAGACCCCCGCCAGGTAGGGCACCGCGGTCACCGGCCTCATGCGGGCTCCAGGCCGGCCGAGCCGTACGTGCAGGCGGCGTTCCACAGCAGGAACGACGGCGCGCCCGCCTCCGACGTGGCCCGCACCTGCGCCTGCACCTCGCCCGGACCGTAGTGGTGCCCCAGCGAGAACGCCTGCAGCCACGGGATCACCGTCGCGCCGCTGCCCCCGGTCAACCGGACGAAGTCCGCGACCGACGCCCGCACGATCTCGTACGGCTTGGCGTTCGGGTTGTCCACGCCGTACTCGTTCGGGCCCCAGTGCGACGGGTAGACCATCGGCGAGACGTAGTCCACGTGCGCGGAGATGGCCGGGATGTCCTGCGCCACGTCACCCGGGCTGTGCGCGGCGATGCCGAACACCGACGCGCCGAGGTACGCGCCCAGCGGCCGGACCACGGCCCGGTTGTCCCTGAGAAAGTCCACTATGGACTGCTCGGGGGTGGTGGCCAGGCCGGGGAACACCATCTGCCCGATCGGGCCGTCCGGCCGCCGCACGTAGTCGTAGAGGATGTCGTCGAAGCCGAGCGACGCGGCCTCCTCGGCGATCGCGATGTTGTACGCCCGGACGTCGGGGTTGGCGAAGTTGGTGAACGCGTACTCGCCGTAGTGCGCCGACCAGGGCGCGCCCGACGCGTTCTGCGCCACCCGGTCGCGCGCGCCCGAGTGCCACGACGCCTTGCCGAGCACCGGGTCGCGGAACGCCACCAGCCTGCCGACCACCCGCAACCCCATCGCGTGCAGCTCGTCCAGCGCGGCGCGGGCGTCGTAGTAGTTCCGGTTCGCGCCGATCTGCCTGGCCAGCGGCACCTGCGAGTCGTAGCCGATCTCGCCGCTCTCGTCCTTGATGTCGAGCTGCACGGTGTCGATGCGGCCCTCGCGCGCCAGCGCCAGCACCGGGTCGCGCAACGACGCCGTCGCCCATGCGGCGGCGCTCATGTGCACACCGCGCATCCCGGGGTGGGTGACCTTGACCGCGACGTCGTGGCGCTGCGCGTTGCCCGCCGCGTCGCTGGCCTCGACCCGGACGCTGGTGGGCGCCGACGCCAGCGAGACCTCGAACTTCCCGTCGCGCACCGGCACCCGCTGGTCGCCCACCCGCACCACGTCCGCGCCGTCCGCGCTGCCCTTCACCGTCACCGGACCGCGCGGCGACTTCGCCTCGACGACGTCCACCTTCAGGGCGGGCGGTGTGGCGTCCACGGTGAACTCGCGCTGCACCTCCACGTCGGGCATCCAGGGCAACGGGTTGGCCGCCCGCACGGACAGCGTGTGCCTGCCCTCGGCGAGCTTGACCCCGGTCAACGTCATGCGGCCGTCGGCGCGTCGCGCCTCCACCGGCTGTCCGTCCACGTGCACGGTGACACGGTCGAGCCCACTGGCCTCCGCGGTGGTGATGGACACGCGCTCTACACCCGAAGGAGTGACAGCGGAGCCGTCTCCCAGCTCCGCCACGGCGAGCCCGACGCCGCGCCCGTGCACGATCGTCGTGACGACCCCGGCGATCAGCAGCAGCACCACGACACCGACGACTGGGATCAGCACGCGCTTGAGCTTCCGGGGCGATTCCGACATCGGGTGACTCCGATCTGGGCGTGGCATCGGTAACCAGCGACTTGACCGGGTGACGGAGGACCAAACCGAACATCATCCGAAGGGGTGTACGGCGGTGTCGACCCGGCCCCGGCGCGGAACCATTCGACTGTGAACACCATGTCGCCGAGCCCGGTCCGGACCGTTGTGGCGCTCGTCGCGGCCGTGTGCTGCGGCTGCGCCGGCCAACCCGCGGCGGGGCCGCCCGACCAAGCCGCGGCGCAACTGCCCGCCGCCTCCTCGCCCGCACCGCCATCGTCCCCCACACCGCCCGACCCGGCAGCGGTGGGCGCGAACGAACTCGGCCAGGTGCCGATCCTGATGTACCACCGGCTCGTCGAGCAGCCCACGTCGGTCTACGACCGGACACCGGCGGCGTTCCGCGCCGAACTGGAGCGGCTGGCCGCCGAGGGGTACGTGCCGGTGACCACCGCGGAGTACGCGACCGGGCGGCTCGACCTGCCCGCCGGCGCGCACCCCGTCGTGCTGACCTTCGACGACGGCGACGCGACCCAGCTCGCGCTCGGCCCCGACGGGCAGCCGGCGCCCGGCACGGCCATCGCCATCCTGCTGGACGTGGCCGCGCGGCACCCCGGCTTCCGGCCGGTGGCCAGCCTGTACGTCAACGCCGGGCCGTTCGGGTCGCCGGACGGCGCCGCCCTGCGCTGGCTGCGCGACCACGGCTTCGAGATCGGCAACCACACGCGTGACCACACCAACCTCGCCCAGACCGACGACGGGGGCGTGCAGGCGGCGATCGCGTCCGGGCAGCGGGAGATCCAGCAGGCCGTGCCCGACTACCGGGTGTCGAGCCTCGCGCTGCCGTTCGGCGCGATCCCGGCCAACGGCGCGCTCGCCCTGCGTGGCGGCTCGGAGGGCACGACGTACGAGTACGTGTGCGTGCTCATGGTGGGCGCGGGGCCCGCGCCGTCGCCGTACGCCGCGGACTTCGACCCGGCGCGCACGCCACGCATCCGGTCGCAGGACCCGACCGGCCAGGAGGCCCGCTACGGCTCGACGGTGTGGCTCGACCAGCTGGCCGCCGCGCCGGCGCAGCGCTACACGTCCGACGGCGTGCCCGACCGCGTCTCCTACCCGGCCTCGGCCGGCGTCGCGCCCGCACCGGCGTTCGCCGACCGGGCGGTCGCCTACTGAGCGGTGCTCAGACCCGCGCCGCCGTTCACCAAACCGCCCGGTGACCCGTGCTCAGAACCGCCGCCGTTCGCCGACACGGGGCCGCGCCCGCACCGCCTGCCGTGCCGTGCGTGCCGTCCGGTCGCCGGTCGCGCGCTGCCTGCCGTGCCGTACGCGCTGCCATGCCGTGCGTGTCGCCGTTTGCCGGTCGCGCTGTGCCTGCCGTGCGTGCCGCCGGTCGTGTCCTGTCGAGCCGTGCCGACCGCCCCTGACCTCAGGCGGTGGCCCGGGCGTGGTTGCGCAGGGCGACGGCGGCCCGTTCCAGGCTGCCCAGCACGCCCGGCGGCAGCTCGTGGTGCCGACCCACCACCTCCTGCGCCATGACCTGCATCGGCGCCGACTCCTCCGCCTCCACCACCGCGAGCACCTTGAACGCCGTGCCCGGCGGGAACACCACCCGCTCCTGGATCACGCTGCCGAACGAGTCGACCACCGACACCCGCCGACCCGTCGCCGACCAGAGCAGGAACTCCACCCGCCCGTCGACCGGCACCTCCGGCCCGGCCACGGTGTTGAGCAGACCGTGCTCCACCAGCACGTCACCCGTGCGGAACCGGCGCGCGTCGCCCCAGCACACCGTCACGCCCTGGTGCGCCGGCAGCCTGCGCAGCCCCGACACGACCGCCGCCGCGTACGGCCACAGCCTGCCGAGCTTGCCGCTGCGCAGCGCCTCGACCAGGACTTCCTCGTCGTGCCGCAGGCACGCGGACACCGCCGCGAGGTCCGTCACCACCGCCTCGAACGCCTCCGGGTCGTCCGGGCGCTCCACGATGTGCCGGCACGCCACCGCCGCGTGCTCGCCGTACCGCTCGCCCAGCATCCGGCGCACCGCGTCGCGCTCCTGCTCGGTGCTGCGGTGGTCGACCGGCACGACCTCCTCGCCGACCTGCTCGCCCCACGCCGGCGCGGGGGAGTCGCCTAGCGGGCCGTCCACGCTCAGCGGCACCGGCTCGGCGGCCGTCACGGGCGGCGGCGGCTCCTCGGCCACCGGCGGGCGCGGCATGGGCGAGGGGTCGCAGAACACGACCTTCAGCAGCCGCCGCACCTCCGGCTCCAACCGTTCCACCAGCGACGCGCCCGCCACCGCGACCGCGCCCGCCGTCGTGCGGCCGGGCGTGCCCACGGTCAGCCGAGCCCACTCCGGGTCCACCGGCAGCGACCGCACCTCGGGGCCGTTGTCCTCCGCGTCACGCACCCACAGCCCGGACGGCACGACCTCCAGCACCACGCCGCCGCCCAGGTCGAAGATGCCCGGACCGCGTTCCACCAGCCCCTGCACCGGCACCCGGTAGCCCGAGACGACCGGCGTGCCGCCCGGCGCGTAGCGGACCTCCGTCACGTACGGCCGCCACGTCTGCTGCCCGCGCGGGTTCACCGCCACCACGGCCGCGCCGCTGCGCAGCGACCCCACCGGCAGGCCCGTGTACAGCGAGATCGGCTCGCCGAGCTGGTCGGCCACCGCCTGCGCCTGGTGCTCGCCGCCGTACCAGACCAGCCGCACCCGCGACCGCGCCACCGACGGCAGCCCGCCGATCAGGCGGCACACCTCGTCGGTCGGGATCGGCGGCTGCGCCGGACCACCGACCACGACGGTCAGCACGTTGTCCCGGCATGGCAGCCCGATCACCGCCCGTGCGTCCGGCGCCTGCGGGTCGAACTGCGCGCGTTGCGCCCGCAGCCACAGCCCCGCCGGGATCGGCTCGGAGATGCCCACCTCGCCCGTCGGCCACGGCGTGTTCGGGTCGACCGCCTCCCAGTTCGGCACCGGGAACCGCCGACCCATCGGCACCGGCGACGCGCCCGGCAGGAACCGCAGCCAGCAGCCGTACCCGCCGTTGCCCGCGACGAACGCCGCGCCCGGCACCGTGGTGACCGCGCCGTCCGGCGCCACCACTTCCGCCTGCAACTGCTCGGTCAGCCACTGCGCGGGAGCCGTCGGCCGCATCGAGCCGGAGTGCGGCGTCATCAGCCGCACCGGCCCTCTGCCGTGCAGCGCGGCGGCCACCGCGGGCCAGAACGACGTCTCCTCGCCGGCGGGCGGTTCGACCACGACGACCGTGCGACCGCGGTCGACCGGCAGGCTCCGGCCCAGCGCGACCGCGGCGGGGCTCGCGCCACCGGGCGGCCCGACGACCAGCGTCGCCCCGGCGAACGAGGCCGAGAACCGGTCGGGCGCGGGCGCGGCCGCGGGCGGCGGCGCCATGGGCTCTCGTTCGACCACCGGCTCCACCTGTGGGGCACGCTCCTTCGGTGCGGCACGTCGGAACATCAAGGCGCCCGATCACCTCCAGGCACGACAGCGCGGGAACGCCAGCACTCTACGCGGACGTCACCCGATCGGGGGTGGGCGCGTTGCCCCAAGCTCGTCCACTGTGGACCCGAGGAGGGCTCCGACCAGCGCGCCGAACGCCACGTGGTCCGCCCACTGCGCGGCCCGGTGCAGCTCGCGGACCGCCGGGAACCGTCTCCCGACCAGCTCGAGGTCCACCACCGCGATCACCGCGCCCGCCACCGCGCCCGTGCGCGCGTCCAGCGGCCGACTCCGGTGCACGGCCGCGAGCACGACGGTCCAGAACGCCGACACGCCGAGGTGGACGACCGCGCCGCGGATCACACCCGTGCCGCCGAGCAGGGACGCCGCCGCCCGGGTCGACCGCAGAACGTCACCACCGGTCGACAGCGCGTGCAGGGTCGACGGCACGCCACTGACCACCGCCGCGACCAGCCACGCGCGCGTGACGCGTGGACCGGACCTGCGCCGGGTACCCGACGCGACAGGATCTCCTCGGGCGCGCTTGCTCCGTCGTGATTCCATGTTCGAACCTGTGTTCGAGTATGACAAGATCGCGGGTGAACCACACCAACGACGTGCCCGACCGTATCGGGACACCGGGGACCGCGCGGATCACCCGCCTTCCTCGGCTACCGTGAACGCCGCTCGACACACGCCACGACCTGGGGAGAACGACCCGGTGACCGCTGAGATCCTGTACGGGGCCGACGACCTGACCCACCTGGAGGGTCTGGAGGCTGTGCGCAAGCGCCCCGGCATGTACATCGGGTCCACCGACAGCAGGGGCATCAACCACCTCTTCACCGAGGTGGTCGACAACTCCACCGACGAGGGCGTGGCCGGGCACGCCACCAAGATCGTCGTCACCCTGCACGCCGACGGCAGCGTCCAGGTCGACGACGACGGCCGCGGCATCCCCACCGGCACCCACGCCAAGTCCGGCCTGTCCGGAGTGGAGCTCGTGCTCACCCGGCTGCACGCCGGCGGCAAGTTCGGCGGCTCCGGTTACAAGACCTCCGGCGGCCTGCACGGCGTGGGCGCGTCCGCCGTCAACGCCCTGTCGCACCGCTTCGACGTCACCGTCCGCCGCGAGGGCAAGACGCACGAGATGTCGTTCGCGCACGGCGTGCCCGGCGTGTTCGACGGTCCCGGGCCCAAGGCGGGCTTCACCCGCCAGTCGGGCCTGCGCGTCACCGGCCGCACCAAGCGCACCGGCACGTCCATCCGCTACTGGTACGACGCGCGCTACTTCGAGAACGGCGCCGCGCTCGACGTCGAGGCCGTCCGCACGAAGCTGCGCAACACCGCGTTCCTCGTCCCCGGCGTGACCTACACCCTGCGCGTCGCCACCGACGACGCGATCAGCGAGGAGACGTTCCACTACCCGGGCGGCCTGGTCGACATGGTCGACCACCTCGCGCCCGCCAGCGAGAAGCCGGTCACCGGCACCCTGCTCATCACCGGCACCGGCGTCTACCACGAGAACGCGGCCGACGAGAACGGCGTCATGCGGTCCAAGGTCGAACGGCAGGCCGAGGTCGAGATCGCGCTGCGCTGGGGCACCGGCTACGAGCGGATCGTCGAGTGCTTCACCAACACCATCCGCAACGTCCACGGCGGCACCCACCGCCGGGGCTTCGAGCGCGCCGTGCTCAAGTCCATCCAGGACGCGATCGGCAAGACCAGGGGCCTGCTCAAGCCCAAGGAAGACCCACCGACACTCGACGACGTGCTGGAAGGCATGACCGCCGTCGTCCACGTCCGCATCCCCGAGCCGCAGTTCACCTCCCAGACCAAGGACGAACTCTCCACCGCGGGCATCACCAAGGTGGCGCTCGCCGTCGTCGAGAAGCACATCAAGGCCTGGACCGAGGACCGCCGCACCAAGGCCGAGGCCAAGGTCGTCCTGCAGAAGGTCGTCGACGCCTCCCGCGTCCGCCTGACCCAGAAGCAGCAGAAGGACGCCGCCCGCCGCAAGACGGCCCTCGAAGGCGCCGCCATGCCCGCGAAACTGGTCGACTGCCGCACCACAGGTGTTTCGCGTAGCGAACTTTTTCTCGTGGAAGGCGACAGCGCCCTCGGCTCGGCGCGCATGGCCCGCGTGTCGGAGTACCAGGCGCTGCTCCCGCTGCGCGGCAAGATCCTCAACGTGCAGAAGGCCAGCCTCGCCGACACCCTGCGCAACGCCGAGATCGCCAGCATCGTGCAGGTCCTCGGCGCGGGCACCGGGCGGACGTTCGACCTGAACACCATGCGCTACGGCCGGGTGATCCTGATGGCCGACGCGGACGTCGACGGGTCGCACATCCGGACGTTGCTGATCACCTTGTTCGCCAAGTACATGCGGCCGGTGATCGAGGACGGGCGGCTCTACGCGGCGATGCCACCGTTGCACAAGGTGGTGACCAAGGGCCGCAACCCGGAGACCCACTTCACGTTCAGCCAGCGCGAGATGGAGCAGAAGGTCGCCAGGCTGGAGAAGGCGGGCAAGACGGTGGTCAAGCCCGTGCCCCGGTTCAAGGGCCTCGGCGAGATGGACGCGGACGAGTTGTGGGAGACCACGATGAACCCCGCGACCCGCTCCGTGCGCCGCATCACGATGCACGACGCGGAAGCCGCGGAGGCCGCGTTGGAGCTGCTGATGGGCGAGAAGGTCGAGCCGCGCCGGGCCTGGCTCGTCGAGTCGTCGGCCCGGGTCGACCAGTCCGCGATCGACATCTGACCCGCCTGACACACGAGGGAACGACCGACCATGGCACGCCGCAAGACCCCCACGACCAGGGTCGACCCGTCCGCCTTCGACCGCGCGGGCGCCCAGGTCTTCGACAACTCCCTGACGACCGAGATCGAGGACTCCTACCTGGAGTACGCGTACTCGGTGATCCACTCGCGGGCCCTGCCCGACGCGCGCGACGGCCTCAAGCCGGTGCACCGCCGGATCCTGTTCTCGATGAACGAGCAGGGCTACCGCCCGACCAGCGCGTACGTGAAGTCGTCGCGCGTGGTCGGCGACTGCTTCGTGCGCGGCGCGCTCGTCTCCACGCCGGCGGGCCTGCGGCCGATCGAGGAGATCGGCATCGGCGACCTCGTCCTGGACGGGCGGGGAGAGCCGGTCGAGGTCAACGCCGTCTACGAGAACCCGGTGTCGGAACTGGTGCGCGTCACCTGGTCCGACGGCCACTCCATGCTCGTCACGCCCGGCCAGCGGTTCCACACCGGGCACGGCTGGACCGACGACGACTGGACCGCGGCCCGCGACCTCGCCGGCGCCCGCACGACCGGTTTCGGCTCCGACCGGCACGCGTCCCTGCTCGCCGACGGCGACGCGTCCGGTTTCGTGCTCGGCCTCGTCGCCGCGTCCGGTGACGTGCTCGCCGACCGGCGGGTGCGGCTGGAGTCGACGGACGTCGACGCCGTCGACCGCGCGCACGGCTGGGCCATCGCGCACGACGTCACCACCTCCCGGGAGAAGGACGGCGACCGGCTCACCCTCACCTTCGCCCCGCACGCCGACCTCGAAGCGGCGGCGACCGGCCGGCCGCACGCCGTGCTGCGCGACCGCTCGGCGTGGACGCCGTTCCTCGCCGGCCTGTTCGTCGCGGCCGGCCACGTCCGCGACGGCCGCGACATCGTGCTGCCCGGCGGCGAGGCCGAGTACGCCGTGCTGGCCGACGCGGGCCTGCGCACCCGCCGTGACGCGACGACCCTGACGATCACCGGCCGTGACGCCGCCGCGCTCGCCGTGGCGCTGCTGCGCTGGACCGGCGTCGGCCCGCGCCAGGACGGCCTGGTCCAGGTGATCCGCAACGCCAGGCACGCCGCCGACGAGCAGTTCCCGCACGTCGTGTCGGTCGAACCGGCCGCGCCGGACACGACCTACGACATCCAGGTCGCGAGCCGCGAGCACGCGTTCGTGGTCAGCGGCTTCGTCGTGCACAACTGCATGGGCAAGTACCACCCGCACGGCGACACCGCGATCTACGACGCGATGGTCCGCCTGGCCCAGGACTTCTCCCTCAACACCCCGCTGGTGGACGGGCACGGCAACTTCGGCTCGCCGGACGACGGACCGGCCGCCTCGCGGTACACCGAAGCCCGGATGTCGCCCGCCGCGATGCTGCTGGTCGGCGAGCTGGACGAGGAGACGGTCGACTTCCGGCCCAACTACGACGGTTCGCTGCAAGAGCCGACGGTGCTGCCCGCGGCATTCCCGAACCTGCTCGTCAACGGCACGTCGGGCATCGCGGTCGGGATGGCGACGAACATGATCCCGCACAACCTGGGCGAGGTCGTGGCGGCGGCGCGGCACCTGGTGACGCACCCGGACGCGACGCTGGACAAGCTGATGGAGTTCATCCCGGGCCCGGACCTGCCGACCGGTGGCGTGCTGCTCGGGTTGGACGAGGTGCGCAAGGCGTACGAGACCGGGCGCGGCGTGGTGCGGATGCGGGCCAAGGTCGAGACCGGGCTGCTGGAGGGCAGCCGGGGCAGGCAGGCGATCACGGTCACCGAGCTGCCCTACGGCGTCGGCCCGGAGAAGATCATCGAGAAGATCACCGACGAGGTGACGAAGTCCAAGCGGCTGACCGGGATCTCCGACGTCAAGGACCTGACGGACCGCGAGAACGGCACGCGCGTCGTGATCGAGTGCAAGGTCGGGGTGAACCCGCAGGCGCTGCTGGCCGACCTGTACCGGCTCACGCCGATGGAGCAGTCGTTCGGCATCAACAACCTGGTGCTCGTGGAGGGCCAGCCGCGGACGTTGGGGCTCAAGGCGCTGCTGGAGGTGTTCCTCAAGCACCGCTACGAGGTGGTCACCCGGCGCACCCGGTACCGGCGGCGCAAGCGCGAGGACCGGTTGCACCTGGTCGAGGGCCTGCTCAAGGCTCTGCTCGACATCGACAAGGTGATCAAGCTCATCCGGGGCAGCGAGAACGCCGCCGCCGCGAAGGAGGGCTTGATGGCGAAGTTCAAGCTCTCCGAGATCCAGGCGACCTACATCCTGGACACGCCGCTGCGCCGGTTGACCCGCTACGACTCGTTGGAGTTGGAGGCGGAGCAGGAGAAGCTGCGCAACGAGATCGCCGAGCTGAGCAAGATCCTGGACGACCCGGCCGTGCTGAAGAAGGTCGTGTCCACGGAGCTGGCGAAGGTGGCGAAGGACCTCCAGCAGGAGCGCCGGACCACGCTGCTCGACGGTGACCTGAAGGAGGTGCTGGCGGCGTCGAAGCCCGCCGGTCCGCTGGAGGTCGCCGACGACCCGTGCCAGGTGATCCTGTCCGCGACGGGGCTGGTGGCGCGGACGGCGGCCGAGTCGGAGGAGTCGTCGGAGGCGCGCCGGCGCAACGGGCGCATCAAGCACGACGCGGTGGCGGCGACCGTGCACACGACGGCGCGCGGCCAAGTGCTGGTGGTGACGAACCGGGGCCGGGCGTTCAAGACCGACGTGCTGCCGCTGCCGGTGTTGCCGGAGCAGAGCGGCACGGTGTCGTTGAGCGGTGGCATGGCGGCCAGCGAGCTGGTCGAGCTGGAGGCCGGCGAGAAGGTCGTGGGCATCGCGCCGCTGACCGACACCGAATCGCCGGGGCTGGCGTTGGGCACGCGGTCGGGCACGGTGAAGGTGTGCGCGCCGGAGTGGCCGGTGCGGTCGGACGAGTTCGAGGTGATCACCCTCAAGGAGGGTGACGAGGTGGTCGGCGCGACGTGGCTGACCAGCGCGGACGAGACGTTGGTGTTCGTGACGTCGGAGGCGTCGCTGTTGCGGTACCCCGCGTCGCTGGTCCGGCCGCAGGGGCTGCGCGGCGGTGGCATGGCGGGCATCAACGTGGGGTCGGACGCGCGGGTGGTGTTCTTCGGCGCGGTGCGCACGGACGACGACGTGCACGGTGAGCCGATGGTGGTCACGTCGACCGGGCAGAGCGTGAAGGTGACGCCGTTCGCCGCGTACCCGGCGAAGGGCCGGGCGACGGGCGGTGTGCGGGCGCACCGGTTCCTGAAGGGCGAGACGGCGTTGGCACTGGCCTGGGTGGGGCCGCGGCCCGCGGGCGCGGCGCAGAACGGGTCGCCGGTGGAGCTGCCCGCGTCGGACGAGCGCCGCGACGGTTCCGGGCACGCGCACCCCGGTCCGGACGTGGTGGGTCACCTGATCGAACGCGACTGACAATCGTTGTCGTTTAAGCTCGGCGGTGTGACGACACAGCTGAGCTCCGCCGACGCCGAGCGACTGCGGCGGAGGTGGGACGCGCGGCAGGAGCCGTTCCTGCCGCACCGGGACGAGGCGTTCGCCGTGCTGGCGGACGCCGCCGTCGGACGTCGGGCGCTCGACCTCGCCGGCGGGCCGGGGTCGATCGCGTCACGGCTGGTCAACGCCGAGGTGACGGTGCTGGACGTCGACCCGGTGCTGCTGGCGATCGCCCGTGCCGCCCTGGGTGACCGGGTCGCGGTGGTGTCGGCGGACCTGGGCGCGCCGGGCTGGGGCGTCGGGCGGGAGTTCGACGCCGTGGTGGCCGGCACCGCCCTGCACTGCTTCGGCCCGGACCGGCTGCGCGCGCTGTACGGGGAGATCCACGACGTGCTGGCCCCGGGCGGCGTGTTCGCCAACGCCGACCGGATGCCCGACGCCCCGCCGACGGCTCCGGTCGACGGCTTGGCCGGGTGGCACGAGTGGTGGGCCGAAGCGTTGACCCACCCAACCCTGGCCGCCGCCGCACGCGACCGGGCGGACGGCGAGTCCGCCGACTTCTACCCGCCGGCGTCGTGGCACGTGGACGCGCTTCGCGCGGCCGGTTTCGGCGAGGTCGCGGTGCGGTGGCGGCGGGACGACACGGCGGTGGTGGTCGCTCGTCGGACCTCCTGACGGCGTCCGCGTCCCGTCTCCAGCCCGCGATGCGCTGGAACGGCCACCGCCTGGCGTGGCCCTTCGGCTACCTCCACACGCCGCTGTTCGGTCGCATGGACTCCGCCTCGACTCGGGCCTGACGAACCTGGTCGGCGGTCAGCCACCGGAGGTCCCAGAGCAGCGCGCCGTCGAACACCGACCGGATACCGGCCTCACCGAGGCCGGTCTTCAGGGCCAAGGCGGCGATGTCCAGTCCTCGGTGCCGGGCCAACCGCGCCAACACCACGTCGAAACCCGGGTACACCGCCACCGCGCGAGCGTAGTGATTCCTAGCTGTAGAACCGGCGCAGTCCCAGCCAGGCCTGGGACCACGACGGCCCGGGTCGCACACCGAGACCTCCGTGCCGTGCTCCTCGTTCTCCACCACGGCCTCGTGCGTCACGGCCACGCGGCAGCCGGTGAACACCGGACTCCGCGCGCCCACCACGACCACCGGCCGGTCCGGGCGGTCCGGTGGCGGGCCCCAGTCGGCGTTGGACATGTGGCCCGAAAACGGCCGGGGCAGCCCGAAGTCCGGACCGTACCGCTCGATCGCGCCTGCCTGCCCGTAGTTCCGGGCGAAGACGTCACCAGCGGGAACCCGTGGGCGGCCTGCCACGCCAGCACCGGCGCGGCGACCACCAGCGCGACCACCGCACCCGCCGGCAGCCACATCAGCTGTCCTGTCGGCCGCCCGGGAACACGGGGCCGTACCGCTCCAGGTTGGCGTTGGGGTGCAGGATCGCGTGCAGGTTCAGCGCGTGCACGTCCCGCTGGATGCGGTGCAGTGCCGGGTCGTCGCCGACCAGCACGTCGACCGCGTCCCGGGCACGCAGGCACGCCTCGCCGAGGTCGCGGCGGACGCCGGCGCGGTCTTCCGGGGTCCACTCCTCGCCGTCGACGGCCTTGAGGTCGACCACGGCGGCGGTGCGGCGGGCGTGGAACTCGGCCTCGTCGGCCAGCACGGTCGCCTCCCTCAGGCCGGACGGTGACGCCGAACCGCGTGCCGCGTCCACCGCCGCACGGGCCAGGCCGACGGCGGGCGCGCCGACCGTGGCGCAGGCCGCGGGCATGAACGGCGCGCGGAACATCGGCGCGGTGGCGTGCGGGTGGGCCCGCAGCACGGGAGCGAGGCGCAGCACCCGTTCCGCGGGCACGAACACGTCCTGCGCGACCGTGGTCACGCTGCCGGTCGCGCGCAGCCCGGTGGTGTGCCAGTCGTCCACTACCTCCAGGTCGACCAGCGGGATCGCCAACGCCACGGGGGTCCGGTCGGGCAGCAGCACGGCGGCGTTGGCGGTCCAGTGGCTCTGCGGCGCGCCCGTGCTGAACGCCCACCGCCCGTTGACCAGCACCCCGCCGCCGACCGGCTCGGCCGTCGCGGTGGGACTGAGGATGCCGGTCACCCGCACGTCCGGTTTGGCGAACACCTCGCACCGCACGTCGTCGGGGAACTGGCCGACCACCCACGTGGAGATGGCCCACACGGCCGCCGTCCACGCCGCCGACCCGTCGCCGCGCGCCAGCTCGGCGATCACCCCCACCACCGTGGCCAGGTCCGCCTCGTGGCCGCCGTGCTCGGCGGGCACGCGCAACCGCAGCACGCCCGCGTCGGCCATCGCCTCCAAGGCGGCCTCGTGGAGCCTGCGGTGCTCGTCGCCCCAGGCGGCGTGGGCGCGCAGGACCGGGACGATCGCCGCGGCGCGCCGCACCAGCTCGTGCCGACCCGTGCCGTGCCCAGCGCCGTGCGTCGCAGTGCGGTGCACCACCGTGCCGTGCCTCCCCCATCGGTGACCCGTGACACACACCTTGGCGTGTGCCGCGCCACCAGACAACACCGGAATAGCCGGCGACCCGGTACCGTTGTGCCGATTAGTTGAAAGCGCAACTACCTGAACGAGGAGTGGCCATGCAGTTCGGTGTCTTCACCGTCGGCGACGTGACGCCCGACCCCACCACGGGGCGGACGCCGACCGAGGCCGAGCGCATCAAGGCCATGGTCGCCATCGCGCTCAAGGCCGAAGAGGTCGGCCTGGACGTCTTCGCGACCGGCGAGCACCACAACCCGCCGTTCGTCCCGTCGTCGCCGACGACCATGCTCGGCTACATCGCGGCGCGCACCGAGCGGCTGATCCTCTCCACCGCGACCACGCTGATCACCACCAACGACCCGGTGAAGATCGCCGAGGACTACGCGATGCTGCAGCACCTGGCCGACGGCCGGGTCGACCTGATCATGGGTCGCGGCAACACCGGCCCGGTGTACCCGTGGTTCGGCAAGGACATCCGCGACGGCATCGACCTGGCCATCGAGAACTACGCCCTGCTGCGCAAGCTGTGGCGCGAGGACGTGGTGGACTGGGAGGGCAAGCACCGCACGCCGCTGCAGTCGTTCACCTCGACCCCGCGCCCGCTCGACGACGTGCCGCCGTTCGTCTGGCACGGCTCGATCCGCAGCCCGCAGATCGCCGAGCAGGCCGCGTACTACGGCGACGGCTTCTTCGCCAACCACATCTTCTGGCCCAAGGAGCACTTCCAGCGGCTGATCACCTTCTACCGCGAGCGCTACGAGCACCACGGGCACGGCGCCGCGCACCAGGCGATCGTCGGTCTCGGCGGCCAGGTGTTCATGCGCCGCAACTCGCAGGACGCCGTCCGGGAGTTCCGGCCGTACTTCGACAACGCGCCGGTCTACGGGCACGGTCCGTCGCTGGAGGAGTTCACCGAGCAGACCCCGCTGACCGTCGGCAGCCCGCAGGAGGTCATCGACAAGACGCTGACCTTCCGCGAGCACTTCGGCGACTACCAGCGCCAGCTGTTCCTGATGGACCACGCCGGCCTGCCGCTGAAGACGGTGCTGGAGCAGCTCGACCTCCTCGGCGAGATCGTGCCGACGCTGCGCCGCGAGTTCGCGGTCGGCCGCCCGGCCGACGTGCCGGCCGCGCCCACCCACGCGTCGCTGCTCAAGGCCGCCGTCGGGGGAGTGAACAGCCGATGACGACGCTGGCGGTCGTGCAGGCCGGGTTGGGGTCGCCGTCGTCCACGCAACTGCTGGCGACCCGGTTGGCCGAGGCCGTGCAACGGCTCGTGCCCGACCTGGAGGTGCGCACGGTGCACCTCCGGGACGTGGCCCGCGACATCGCGGACAACCTCGTCACCGGGTTCCCCAGCGCGCGTTTGCGCGAGGTGGTGGAGTCGGTGGTCGGCGCGGACGCGGTCATCGCCGTGACGCCGACGTTCAACGCGTCCTACAGCGGGCTGTTCAAGTCCTTCGTTGACGTGCTGGAGCCGGAGTCGTTGGCGGGCAAGCCGGTGCTGATCGGCGCGACCGGCGGCACCGAGCGGCACTCGCTGGTGCTCGACCACGCGCTGCGCCCGCTGTTCGCCTACCTGCGGGCGGTCGTGGTGCCGACCGGCGTGTACGCCGCGTCGTCCGACTGGGGCGCCGAAGGGCTGCCCGGCCGCGTCGACCGGGCCGCGGGCGAGCTGGCCGACCTGCTCGTGGGCCGGGCGCCGGCGAAGCCCGTCGACGACGGGTTCGTGCCGTTCGACCAGCTGCTCGCCGGACGGTGAGGTGACCGGCGCGGGCGAGGCGGAAATGGACCTGACCAGCGGTCCGGAGGCTGCATAAGGTTCCGGTCCATGTCCGCCTCGCTGCACCTCGCGGTGCGCAACGCCACCGTCCTGACCACCGCGCTGGCCCGCACCCGCGGGCACGACCTGATCAGCCGCACCGCGTTCCTCGCGATGAGCGGGCCGACCCTGCTCCGGGTGCTCGCGGTGCGCCCCGACCCCGACCCGGACGACTTCGCCGAGCTGGAGCTGCTGGTCAAGCGGGCCGAGGCGCGGGTCGTGGTCGAGGACTCGTTCGGCACGATCGACGGCGCGGCGCTCGGGCTCACCGCACGCCACCTGCCGGTGATGATCCGGCCCTACGAGCCCGTGCCGCCGCCCGCCCTGGAGGTCAGGGGAGTGCGCACGGCCGACGAGTGGGCCGTGGCCGAGCAGGTCGTGGTCGACGGCTTCCCCCTGCCGGGCTTCCCGACCGGCAACGCGCTGCCCGTGGCGCTGAAGGACCGCGAGGGGTTCCGGATGCACACGGCGTGGCGTGACGGCGTCGTGGCCGGCGCGTGCCTGACCGTCGAGGCGGACGACGCGGTCGGCGTGTACTGGGTGACGACCCTGCCCGAGCACCGCTCGCACGGCGTCGGCCGGGCGTTGATGAACGCGGTGATCGACGAGTTCCCCGTGCCGATGACCTTGACCGCGGCCAAGCCCGGCCGGCCGCTGTACGAGTCGCTGGGCTTCTCCGTCGTCACCCAGGCCACGTGGTGGTCGAACGCGGACTGACCGGGCCTGCTCCCGGCCGGGTACGCCGACGATTTCGCCCGCCATTTTCCGGCCCGCAGCCGTTACCTTGGGATGATGACCGCAGAGGTGGGGCAGCGGTCCCGGCTGGCCGCGGTGGACAACCTGAAGGTGCTGCTCGTCGCCTGGGTGATCGGCGGGCACGCGCTCCTCGGGTACTCGGCGGTGGGCGGGTGGCCGTACGACGAGGTCAACGAAGTCACCTTCGCGCCGCGCGTCGAGGCCGTCCTCGCCGCCGTGCTCGGCCCGTCCGGGCTGTTCCTGATGGGCACCTTCTACCTGCTGTCCGGCCTGTTCACGCCCGAGTCGGTGGCGCGCAAGGGCGCCGGCCGGTTCATCCGCGACCGACTCGTCCGCCTCGGCATCCCGTTCGCGCTGTCGGCCCTGCTCGTGTGGCCGCTGGCGCTGTGGGTGGCCTACCGCGCCGCCGGGCACGACGTGACGCCGTGGTGGGTGTTCACGCACCGTGACCCGCTGCTGGACTCCGGCTCGCTGTGGTTCGTCGAGATCCTGCTGCTGTTCTCCATCGCCTACGCGCTGTTCGGCAGGCCGCGCGCGACGCCGATCGCGCTGACCGGCGGCCACCTCGTCGCGGTCACCGCCGGCGTCGTCGTGAGCACGTTCGCCGTCCGGCTGTGGTTCCCGGCGCGCAGCGGGCAGATCGGCGACCTGCACATCTGGTGGTGGCCGCAGCTGATCGCCATGTTCGGGGTGGGGATCGTCGGCGCGCGGTCGGGCCTGGCCGAGCGGGTGCCGGACCGGATGTGGCGCGGCAGCCGGGTGGTCGCGGCGCTGGCCATCCTGGCCGTGCCGGTGGCCGCGGTCGTGCTCGGCGTGTCGGACCTCGCCGGGCAGGCGGACCCGTTCCTCGGCGGCTGGCGGTGGCAGGCGCTGCTGCTCGCCGTGGTCGAGGCGGTGCTCGTGGTCGGCGGGTCGGTGTGGCTGCTCGGCCTGGCCCAACGGCGGCTGACCCGGGACGGCCCGCTGGCGGTGGCGCTCTCGCGCGGCGCGTTCGCCGCTTTCTTCATCCAGGGGCCGGTGCTCATCGTGCTCGCGGTGGCGGCCCGGCCGTTGCCGCTGCCGGCCGAGGCGAAAGCATTCCTGGTGGCCGCGGTCGCGATCGTGGTCTCTTTCGGGGCGGGCTGGCTATTGACCGCGCGAACCAGGGCGGGCCGCTTTCTCTAATTCGTTTGACTGTCGGCATTCACTGGGTTAAATAGACCCGCGGGCAATGTCCCGGCGGTCCGGTGTTCACCTAGTGGGAAGCTCGGACGGGTGACGCCGGCGCGACACCCCGTGGTTTCCACACCGTGGGACACCTGGGCATACCCGAGACGGGGACGGGCCGCTCGGTGTGGGAGACTTCGCGCCATGGCTCCTCTTCGCTTCGCCCTGCCCAACAAGGGCTCGTTGAGTGCTCCCGCGGCCCAAATGCTGGCCGAAGCGGGTTACCGGGTGAACAGGTCCGGCCGTGAGCTGATCGTGGCGGACCCGGCAAATGATGTGCAGTTCTTTTTCCTGCGTCCCCGCGACATCGCGGTGTACGTGGGCGAGGGGTCGTTGGACGTCGGCATCACCGGTCGTGATCTGCTGCTCGATTCCACCGTGTCCGCGAAGGAAATCCTGCCGCTCGGCTTCGGTCGGGCGGCGTTCTACTTCGCGTCCAAGCCCGGCGGCATCCACGACGCCGCAGGCCTGGAGGGCAGGCGGATCGCGACCAGCTACCCGAACCTGGTCGAGCACCACCTCGCCGACCTCGGCGTGAAGGCGCACCTCGTGCGGCTCGACGGCGCGGTGGAGACCGCCGTGGAGCTGGGCGTGGCCGACGCCATCGCCGACGTGGTGGAAACCGGCATCACGCTGAAGACCTCCGGCCTGGAGACGTTCGGCTCACCGATCCTCCAGTCCGAGGCGGTGCTGATCCAGGGCGACACGGTCGCCGACGCCCCGGACGCGGTCCGCGCGGTCGAGATCCTGCACCGCAGGCTGCAGGGCGTGCTGATCGCCCGCCGTTACGTGATCCTCGACTTCGACTGCCCGGTCGAGGCGCAGGAGGAGGCCTTCAAGCTGGTCCCCGGCATCGAGTCGCCCACCGTCTCGCCGCTGGCCCGCGAAGGCTGGGTGGCCGTCCGCTCGCTCGTGCCGCGCGACGACGCGCCGTTCATCATGGACGAGCTGTGGCGCGTGGGCGCCCGCGCGATCCTGGTCAGCTCCCTGGACACCTGCCGCATCTGACACCCGGTGCCGGTCGCCCGCACGCGGCGACCGGCACCGGTCGGACCTCACCGGTAGAACAGCGTCCGTACGGGCACCTCGTCCAACCGCTTGGTCAACTCGTCGTCCAGCGAGTCGACGTCGAGCCGGTCGAGCAGCGCGATGGCCTCGCTCCACTCGCCCGCTTTGCTGAGGAACCCGGCGCACGTGATCACCTCGCGCGGAGCGGGCTCCAGCTCTCGCAGCATCACGCGCACCAGCGACAACGCCTCGCCCAACCAACTCCCGGCGTCGGCCAGCGCGATCGCGCACGCGATGCGGTCCTCGACGGGCTCGGCCACGTCGTACGCGACAGCCCGTAACCTCTCCGCCGCTTCACGCTCGTACCCGTACCTCGCGAGCACGGCCCACGATCCGGCCCAACGCCGTGGCCGCGCACCCGCCTCGATCGCCCGGCGATTCGCGTCACGAGCGCCGGCCGGGTCACGCCGGCACAGCAGTTCGGTGGCGCGGAGGTGATCATTTTCGCCGGAGTCCTCGGCGAGTACCACCTGGGCGCACAACTCGTTCGCGCGTGGTGTTTCGCCCACGCGTGCGAGTTCGGCGGCGATCGCGACGATGTCGGTGCTGGTCGCCGCCGCAGCGAGGTCATCGAGCGTAGCGACCGCTTCCTCATGGTGGCCGAGCGAGGCGAGGCGTCCCGCCGCGGCGAAACGTTCGCTGATCGGCTTCTCGACCAGCGCGATGAACGTGCGCAGCGCCTCAACGGCCTCGTCGACCAGGCCGATGGAAGCAAGGCTTATCACGGCCCCGCCGTACACGCCGTCGGCCCACTCCCGTGCGGCCAGCACCTCTCGCAAGGCGTCCAGCGCGATGTCGAACTCCGCCCGCCGCAGGAGGGTGCCCGCCGCCGCCGCCTTGTCCGCGGGCCGCGTCGAGTCGCCGGCGAGTCGCCGAAGCAATTCCATACCCCGATCGGGCGGACCGAGGTCGAGCAGCAGCGTTGCGGCGGCGAACAGCTCGTCCGGTGAGGTGTCCGATCGCTCGGCCACGTCGAGCACCACACCACTGAGTCCGGCGTCACTGAACTCGTCACTGAACCTGTCGCGCAACCGTTGGCACGCGCGCAACCGCATGTCGGCCGGTGCCGCTGGGTCGAGTGCGACAGCGCGCAGCTCGGCCGCCGACCAGGTGTTGATCAAGATGTGTCGCACCGAGTCGAGTTGGGAGGCCGGGACGGCGTCGCGGCCTCCCAACTCGGTCACTGCCCGGTGGACCTTGTCATCCCAAGCTTCGCGAGGTGTAGCGGTGAGCACTGACATCGCGGTGACGAGAGGCACGTCGGGATGAGCGAGATGGTGCAGGCTCAATTTTGCCCACGTGTCCGCGTTGTCGTACTGCCTGAGTGATTTCGCGGCGTCGAGGCGCTGACCGACCTCGGCTTCACGAGAGTACGTCCAATGCCGCAGTTGATCCACCGCCCACTGGTTCTCGGGCAGGTCGGCGAGCCGCTGCAGCGCTTGGATGCGCACCGCCACGGGCATGGCGGGGGATCCGGCTACTTCCTCGATCGCGCGGGCATCTGAGGCGTCGGTGTGGAACATCCTCAACGAGGACAAGGCGGAGCACCGTGCGTGGATGGGCCGGTGGCGGTCGTGGACCACGGCCCGCAGCGGCGCGGCCGCTTCGTCCAGCAGCCCCAGGTCGACTAGAGCCATCGCCGCGCGGGCGACGTCGTGGACGTACGCATCCGTCAAGACCTTCCGGAGCAACTCCGTCGCGACGACGGGCGCCTTCAGCTCCAACAACTTCGTCGCCACGGCCACGGCGTCGGTTCGCGAGCCGGGCAGTTCCGCGAGCCGCAGCAGTTCGGCGACGAGGTCGGTCGAACCGTTCACCGCGCCGAGCACGGCGACGGCGTTGATCCGCTGGCGCGTGTTCGCGGTCGGGTCGTCGCGAACGGCAATCAGAACGGGGGTCAGCTCGGTGCCGAGCGCGCCCAACTCGCGCAACTGCTCGATGACGTCGAGCCTGAACTTCGTTGTGCGGTACGGGCTTAGGGCGGCTTCGGTCAACGCGGTGACGGCCTCACCGCGGAATCCCAGCTCGCCGAGCTCTGCAGCCGCCCAGCAGAGGTCCAGTTCGTCGACGGTGGGGTCGCGGAGCACTTGCCGGAACAGGTCACGGGCGTCGTCCACGGCTCCCGCAGTGGCCAACGTGCCCGCGCAGCGGTACTTGTCGTAGGTGGAGAGGGCCGGTGACCCGGTGATCCGGAGCAGGTGTTCGACACCCAAGGCGCTGTCGTGGCGGATCAGCAATTGAGCCGCTCTGATCACCGAGTGGACTCGGTGTCCGGTTTGGGTCAGGACGCGGAGGACGATCTCGGTCGCCTGTGCCGCTTCGCCCAGCTGGTAGAGGCGTTGTGCGACATCCAGTTCGTCGGATCGCGATCTCGGGGACGCCTCACTCCTGAGCAGGGCCAAGGCCGAGGAGCGGAACGCGTGCTCGTTCAGCAGGTCGACGGCACTCAGCAGGTGTTGGAGATCGCCCTTGTGGACCTGCACCATCGGGTGCATCGCACGGAGGACGTCATCTGCGCCAGTCCGACGGCTGGCGGTGAGCAGGGCAATCATCCGGACCAGGGGATCGGTGTGCTCTGAGGCGGTGATCCTGTGCAGCAGACCCACGTCCAAGTGGGCTGCGATCTTCTTGAAGGTGCGGAGCACCTCGGAGGAGATCTTGGTGCGGGTCATGATGCCGAGAGAGGTCACCAGTTCCTCGGTGCACTCCGCGGAGACCGGCACGCCGTCCACGATGATGGCGGCGGCGAGGTCGAGCTGCTTGCCGCCCCGCCGGAGAAGCCAGACGACGGTTTCGGAGAGGTCGACCCCCTGGAGGGCCCAGTGCCCCGCCAGGAACAGGGTGACGGTCTGCTGGTTGGGGCGGATGCCCCGCTCCAGGACCAGCCGCCCCTCCTCCCCGGGCGGGGTGTGCATCGCGGCGGTCCGCAACGCGGTGAAGTACTCCTGGAACGTGTGGTGCGTGAACACCAGCTCCGGGCCCTTCGTGCCGACGAGCCCGGTGCGGACCAGCAGATCCCTGACCAGCTCGCGCCACCGGTGGTCGGTGATGCCGGCGGCCGGTTTCCGGTCGCCCAGGTACCCCAGCGCCAGGTCGAGCAACGAGTGCTCCGAGCCCTCGTGCCGCGAAGCCGCGATGTTCGCGATCAGGTTCTTGCGATCGCCCATGAGGTCGGCCACCACGTCGTCGCGGCCGGGGCACTCCCGCAGCATCTCGCGCAGCTG
The DNA here is from genome assembly GCF_001280085.1 of Saccharothrix sp. NRRL B-16348. Taxonomy (GTDB): domain Bacteria; phylum Actinomycetota; class Actinomycetes; order Mycobacteriales; family Pseudonocardiaceae; genus Actinosynnema. The sequence goes on from NZ_LGED01000257.1 coordinate 116,972, forward strand.
GTCGGTCACCCTGAGCTTGTGGTCCTGCTCGTGCAGCAGCTTGTCGACGAACTGCCGGTACAGCTCCGTCCGCCCACCCGGCAGCGGGCGGTCGGGGTGGTCCACGTACATGGCCCAGGTCATCGTCGCCAGCAGCGGGGTGCGGCACAGCTCGTGCAGGGAGCTGCCCGACAGCTGGCCGACGAACCGCCGCGCGTCGGCCGCGGGGTCGGGGGAGTCGCGCTTCTCGAACAGCTTCGTGGCGAAGGCGGCCAGCTCGTCCGGGTCGAACGGCTGCAACTCGTACACCGCGTCGCCGATGGCGGCGAACTCGAGTTCCTGGTCGGACAACGGCCGGCTGGCGATCACGATCCGCAGGCAGCCCTTCTCCGCCATCGCGTGGGACAGGCGGGTGAGCAGCTTGCGGCGCGACTCCGGGTCCAGCACCTCGTCCACGCCGTCCACGAGCACCAGCCAGTCCACGCCCGGCATCGGCTGCCGGTGCAGGGCGTCCGGCGGCAGCGGCTCCTGCAGGTAGTCGACCAGGTCCTGGGACAGCACGGTGGCCACGGCGGTGGCGAGGGGACCGGGCGTCTCGGCGAGGCGGGTCGCGGACAGCCGCGCCGGCACGAAGTCCGGTGACGCGGAACCGGGCGCGGGCCGGAGCCACTTCCGCGCCGCGTCCGCCACGAGGAAGTTCAGCAGGCTCGACTTGCCCGCGCCGGGCCCGCCGGTCAGCACCGCGTTGTCGTGCTGCGACAGCAGTTTCGTCGCGTGCACGGCCTCGATCTTGCGCTCACGGTCACGGTGCTTCTCGTGCTCGTCGGACCCGCGGCGCTCCGCGACCCTCGACGTGACCTTCTGCTCGACGTACAGGTCGATCAACGGCGGCGCGATGTGCACCGGAACCGCGTACGGGAAGTCGCGCGCCTGCTCCTGCGCCGCCCTCAGGTAGTCGAACAGCTTCGGCGACGGTCTCTCCCAGCGACCCGCGAGCACCTGCTCGTGGGTGAGCGCGTCCAGCCAGGAGCGCTCGACCGAGCCTCCGAGTTCGGCGGCCAGGATCGCGCCGTACTCCGCGGCGATGAGCGTGGCGGTGACGAGGCGTGCGCCGAGGTCGGTGCGGCTGTCCCTCGTCGCGCGCACCAGGCCGACGACACCGCCCGTTCGCCGGTTCAACACGGGGGCGCCGCTCAACCCGGGTTGGGCCTGCCCCTGCGACAGCTTGTGCAGGACGGATCCGGCGGACCGGGACGGCCCCTCGTACCGGAACGCGACCGAGTCCCCGGCGCGGTAGGAGCCCTGGGGGTACCCGTAGGCCCACAGGTCGTCGCCGATCTCGACCACGTCACGCAGCTCCACCCATGCGTCCGGGAGGTCGTCGCCGACCGCCCGGAGCAGCGCCAGGTCCGGTCCCCGGCCCTCCGCCCACGGCCTGATCCACTCGGGGACCACCCGGAGGTCGAGCTTCCGGCCCTGCGAGACGCCGCGCACGGACTCGGCCTTGGGCGTGCCGGCCTGGTCGGCCACGACGTGCGCGCAGGTGATCACGAGGCCGGGCGCGACGAAGACGCCCGAGCCGAGTTCGGGTTGGGTCTTGTCCGGAACCGTGATGGCCACCGAGGCGGCCATCAGCTGCTCCGCGAGCCCTAAGCCTCTGGCGTCCACTCCGCGACCACCTTGATGTTGGCCTTGGCCGACCCCTTGACCAGGATCGCGGTCAGCTTGCCGGACTCGACGCCGACCTCGAAGCCGAACTCGAGGGTGATCTTGTCGGGCTTGATCTTCCGGAACCCGCCGGCGATGGCGTCGCTGACGGTGTCGGTGATGGCGGACAGCGAACTGGTGAAGTCGTCGAGCGACGGGAGTCGGGCGGAGACCTCTTCCTCGTCGCTCCCCGCGATCCGGTCCACGTCGACGTAGGCGACCTGGTCCCCGATCCGGACCTGCACCCGCTCTTTCCGGCCGCCGTCCAGCACCTCGTCCATTTCCGTGCCCCTCTCGACGTGGATCATGACGCGCACGCTGGTTGTCGCCCGTCGCGGACCGGGCGTTACAGCGGGTGACGGGTGCCGGCGCGTCTGGCGGGTTGCCAGATCCGGTCTAGCGGGTGATCTCGCGCCTCCTGGGTGAGAGGAGGTGGCACATGGAGACCCTGCGCATCGCGGTGATCATCGGCAGCACTCGCGAGGGACGCGTCGGCGACGGTGTCGGTCGGTGGGTCGCCGAGGTCGCGGCGCAGCGGGACGACGTCGAGCCGGTCGTGCTGGACCTCGCCGACTACGACTTCCCGCCGTGCTACCCGAGCAGGCCCACGCCGGAGGTCCGGCGGTTCACCGGGCAGATCGCGGACGCGGACGGGTTCGTCGTGGTCACCCCTGAGTACAACCGCAGCTTCCCGGCTTCCCTCAAGCAGGCCATCGACTACGCCTACGACGAGTGGCACGCCAAGCCGGCCGGGTTCGTCTCCTACGGCTACCGCTCCGAGGGTTTTCACGCCGTCGAGCAGCTCCGAACAGTTTTCACCGAGTTGCACGTCATGACAGTGCGAACGGGCGTCAGCGTGAACCTGCTCGCCGACGAACCGCTCGACACCGAGCACCGCCGCCGTGTCGCGGAAGCGATGTTCGACCAGCTCACCTGGTGGGCGTCGGCCCTCAAGGACGCCCGCACCCGACGCCCCTACGTCTCCTAGCTGTGTCTCACCAAGAAGGGGAAAAACCTCATGAACGCCATCGAAACGTCGGGCCTGGTCAAGGTCTTCGGCGACACCCGCGCGGTGGACGGCGTCGACCTGACCGTGCCCGCCGGGACGGTGTACGGCCTGCTCGGTCCGAACGGCGCGGGCAAGACCACCACGGTGCGCATGCTCGCCACCCTGCTCCGACCGGACGGAGGGGAGGCGCGCGTGTTCGGTCACGACCTGCGCTCCGAACCGGACGTGGTCCGCCAGATGGTCAGCCTCACCGGCCAGTACGCCTCCGTCGACGAGGACCTGACCGGCACCGAGAACCTGATCCTGCTGAGCAGGCTCCTCGGCCACACCCGCGCGCACTCCCGCGCACGGGCCGCGCAGCTGCTGGAGGCGTTCGGGCTCACCGAGGCGGCGGGCAAGCAGGTCAAGCACTACTCGGGCGGCATGCGCCGCCGGCTGGACATCGCGGCCAGCATCCTCAACACGCCGAAGCTGCTGTTCCTGGACGAGCCGACCACCGGTCTCGACCCGCGCAGCCGCAACCAGGTGTGGGACATCGTCCGCGCGGTCGTCGCGCACGGCACCACCGTGCTGCTGACCACGCAGTACCTGGACGAGGCCGACCAGCTCGCGTCCCGCATCGCGGTGATCGACCGCGGCAAGGTCATCGCCGAGGGCACGAAGGGCGAGCTGAAGGCGTCGGTCGGGGTCGGCGCGGTGCACCTGCGCCTGCGTGACGCCGACCAGCGCGAACGGGCGCGGCAGGTGCTGGCCGGTGCGCTGGAGGCCGACGTGCAGCTCGACTCCGACCCGGTCGCGCTGACCGCGCGGCTGACCGGCCGGGCCACCGAGCAGGCCGCCGAGGCGTTGGCCCAACTCGCCCGCGAGGGCATCACCGTCGACACGTTCTCCCTCGGCCAGCCCAGCCTGGACGAGGTCTTCCTGGCCCTCACCGACAAGAAGAAGGAGGCGGCGGCGTGACCGTCACCAAGGAAGCCGAACTCCTGCCCGCGCCCAAGGCGGAGGACCTGGCGGCGGTGCTGCTGGAGACCGTGCGGCCGAGCCGACCGAGCGCGCTGTCGGCGTCGCTCACGTTCGGCTGGCGCGCCGTGCTCAAGATCAAGCACGTGCCCGAGCAGCTGTTCGACGTCACCGCGTTCCCGATCATGATGATCCTGATGTTCACCTACCTGTTCGGCGGCGCGCTCGCCGGGTCGCCGGGGGAGTACATCCAGTACCTGCTGCCCGGCATCACGGTGACCAGCGTCGTGATGATCACCATGTACACGGGTGTCGCGGTGAACACCGACATCGAGAAGGGCGTGTTCGACCGGTTCCGCACGCTGCCGATCTGGCGGCCCGCGCCGATGGTCGGCTACATCCTGGGCGACCTGCTGCGGTACGTGCTGGCGTCCGCCGTGATCATGGTGGTCGGCCTCATCCTGGGCTTCCGGCCCGGTGGCGGGTTCGTCGGCGTCGTGCTCGGCGTGGCCGTGCTGGTGGCGTTCTCGTTCGCCTTCTCGTGGGTGTGGACCATGTTCGGCCTGCTGATGCGCAGCGAGAAGTCCGTGATGGGCATCAGCATGCTCTTCCTGTTCCCGCTGACGTTCCTGTCCAGCGTCTACGTCGACCCGGCGACGATGCCGGGCTGGCTGCAGTCGTTCGTCAACGTCAACCCGATCAGCACGCTGGCCGAGGCGGTGCGCGCGCTGATGGCGGGCGGCTTCGACGGCGACGCGATGATGTGGACGTTCGGCTACGGCATCGTGTTCACCGCCGTGTTCGGCGCCCTGACGATGCGCCTGTACAACCGGAAGTGACCACCACGCGGAGGTCGTGCCCTCGTCCGGGGCACGGCCTCCGCGTCGTGGTTCACCGGTCGTGGTCGTCCTCACCGCCGTGGTGCGCGCGGAGCGAACCCGGGTGCGCCTTGGCGGTGGGGTCGTTCCTCGTCTTGACCAGGCTCGCCACGGTCACCACGAGCAGCACCACGATGATCACGGCGAGGCTGAGCGGTGTCGGGATCTCCGGGACGCGGTCGTCGACGTCGACGTGCGCCCAGTGCAGGATCAGCTTGACGCCGATGAACGCCAGGATCAGCGAGAGCCCGGTGGACAGGTACACCAGCCGGTCGAGCAGGCCCTGGACCAGGAAGAACAGCGCCCGCAGGCCGAGCAGCGCGAACGCGTTGGCGGTGAAGACGATGTAGGGCTCCTCCGTGACGCCGAAGACGGCGGGGATGGAGTCCAGCGCGAACAGCAGGTCGATGCTGCCGATCGCGAGCAGCACGATGAACAGCGGGGTGACCGCCCGGCGGCCGTCGAGGCGGGTGAGGAGCTTCCCGCCGACGTAGTCGTCGGTGACCGGCAGCACCCGCCGGGCGGCCCTCACCAGCACGTTGTCCTCGACCTCGGGGTCCTCGTCGCGGTGCCGGAACAGCTGCACCGCCGTGTAGACCAGCAGCAGGCCGAACAGCAGGAACATGAACGAGAACAGCGTCAGCAGGGCGGCGCCGAGCGCGATGAAGATCCCGCGCATCACCAGCGCCAGGACGATGCCGAACGTGAGCACCTTGTGCTGGTGCTCCTCCGGCACGGCGAACGTGGTCATGATGATCACGAAGACGAAGAGGTTGTCGACCGACAGGCTTTTCTCCACGATGTAGCCCGCGAAGTACTCCGTGCCGTACCCGGTGCCGTGCTGGACGGCGAACCAGACGCCGAAGGCGATCGCCACCAGGACGTAGAACACCGACCAGGCGGTCGCCTCCTTGAACCCGACCCGGTGCGGGCGCACCGCCGCGGCGATCAGGTCGACCGCGAGCAGCGCGATGATCAGGCCGATCGTGGCGGCCCAGGTGCCTACGCCGATGTCGAGCACCGATACCTCCGCGTCCGCGTTCCCGCCCGGGATCATGCCGCAGAACGCGCCCACCCGCCGGACGGCGGGGTGTCCACTAGAGCCGGAAGTGCTCGTGTCCCGAGTAGACGCACGTGGCGCCGGTCGAGACGGTGTCCCGCAGGTGGGCCGCGAGACCGGGGTGGCGGTCGTCCAGTTTGCGCAGCGTGTCGCGGATGCGCGCGGTGACGGCCTTGCGGGCCCGTTCGGCCTCGTCGCCGAGCCTGCGGGTGCGGCCGGCCAGACCGGCGGCGGCGCGCAGTTCGTCCAGCAGGGCGGCGCGCTCGCGGTCCAGGGCGGCGGCGCGGTCGTCGTCGAACGCGCGGTCGATCTCGTCGTCCAGTTGCGCCAGCCGCCGCCGGTAGCGGGACTTCGCCTCGTCGTCCAGCACCGGGTCGCCGCCCAGCCGCGCGGACGCCACCGCCTCCGGCGCGAGCAACGCCACCGCGGCCACCGGCTCGCCGGGGCTGCCCAGCAGCACGTGCAGGTCCCGCAACCCCTTGGAGTCCGGCATCCGCACGGTGACCCCGCCGTACGACAACGCCCACACGTCACCGTCGCGCCGGAACTCGCGGACGGTCCGCTCGGGCGACGACGCCGTGCCCGACTCCAGCGCGACCACGTCCGCCGGCGCGCCCTGCGCCCGCAACGCCTCCGCCAGGTGACGCCGCGCCCGCGACACCCACGGCCGGGCCCGCATCCGCTCGGCCGACCGCGCCGCCGCGGTCAACTCCTCGACCGCGTCGTCGCACCGGCCCAGCGCCAGGTCGACCAGGCCGAGCCACAGGTCCACCGGCCCGCTGATATCGCACCCGTACAGCGACACCAGCCACTTGCCCCGGTGCGGCGCCAGGTCGGCGCGCACCCGCGCGGCCAGCTCCCGATCACCGGTCGCGTGGGCGAACTGGGCCCGGAACCGCAGCCACAGCGGCTCGAACGACGCCTGGAACCGGTCGTCCTGGACGGGCTGGTCGAGGTGGACCCGCGCGGTCGCCACGTCACCGCGTTCCAGGGCCGTGATGCCGGCCGGCAGACCGGGGAACGGGTAGCTGCTCGCGAGCAGCTCGGGCGTCATCTCGTCCAGCTCGGCGAACCTGCCCTGCGGCAGCAGCAACGCCCACCGCAGGTGCAGGTACATCATCCGGAACCCGGTGTGGTTGCTCGCGCCCAGCTCCTCGGACCTGGCGAGCAGCGCCTCCGCCTCGGCGTACCGGCCCTGCATCGTGGCGATGATCGACTGGTCGATCGCGGCCGAGAAGTTGAACCGGGACATGCCCAGCCGCTCCGACAGCGCGACGAACGCGTGCAGCTGGTCGACGTAGCGCGGATCGCCGAGCTCCACCAGCGCCACCCACCGGAACGAGGTGGCGAAGTGCTCGACGGTGTGGTCGCCGCTGCGCCGCGACACGGTGATCAGCTCGTCGGTCAACGCGAGCCGCTGCTCGGCGCTGCCGATGCCGGGCGTGGTGTCGTGCACCGCCCACAGGCCCGTCGCCAGCGCCTCGTCGTCGCCGCCGTTGCGCGCCGCCTCGGCGGCGTACAGGCTCATCTCCCGCGCCAGCACCTCCGTCGACGCGTCCGGCGGCGGCCCGATCAGCCGGGCGTACGCCTCCCGCACCAAGGGGGTGGCCTGGCCCTCGTCCTCGGTGAACCGGTAGACCGCCAGCGCGACCCGGGCGAACGGCTCCGGGTCGGCCAGCTCGCGCGCCCACGTCGCGGCCTCGTCGAGGATCCGCCGCCCCTCGGCCGATTCGGCGCAGTGGTACAGCTCGTTGCCGAGCTCCAACGCCACCGCGATCCGCCGCCGGGCGCCCTCGGCCCGTTCCAGCGCCCGCCGGTAGTGCCCGGCGGCCTCCTCGACGGCCATCCGGCGGCTCGCGTCCCGGGCCGCCGCCACGATCAGGTCCACCGCGCGGTCGGCGGCCAGCCGGTCGCCGGCCAGGTGCGCGTGCCGGGCCAGGTCCGCCGGGAACACCTGGTCGGCCAAGTCGCCGTCCAACGCGCGCACCACGGCCGCGTGCCGTGCGTCCACATCGGACAGCGAGCCGTACAGCGCCTCGCGCACCAGGTCGTGCGCGAACGAGAACCGACCGCCGCCCCGCCCCAGTACCAGCCTGGCCTGCGCGGCCTGGTCGAGCAGCCGATCCACCGCGGGCACCGGCAGCGACGCCGTGGCGGCCAGCACCTTGCGGTGGAACTCGTGGCCGAGCACGGCCGCCGTCGTCAGCAGGTCGCCTACCTGCGCGGGCAGCAGCGACAGCCGCCGCCGCAACGCGTCCCGCACACCGGGCGCGATCGCGGTCACCGGCCCGCCGCCGTGCCACAGCCGTGCCGTCTGCTCGACGAAGAACGGGTTGCCGCCGGTGCGCAGGTGCACCTCGGCGACCAGGTCCGGCTCCGGCTCGCGGCCCGCCGTGCGCGCCATCAACTCGCCGACCTCGGCCGGCGCCAGACCCGTCAACGCGACCGTCGCGGCACGGCTGAGCAGCGGCGTCATCAACGGCCGCAGCGGGTGGTCCTCGGCGTCGACCTCATTGTCGCGGTAGGTGCCGATCAGCAGCACCCGTTCGAACCAGGTGTGCTGCGCGGCGAACTCCAGCAGCTTCACCGACGCCGGGTCGGCCCAGTGCAGGTCCTCCAGCACGACCAGCACCGGCCGGTGCTGCGAGACCGCCACCAACGCCGTGGTCACCGCGTCGTAGAGGGGGAAGCTCTCCGGCGTGTGCTCCGACGGCGCCTCGCCGAGCAGCACCGCCAGCGGACCGCGGTCGACCGACTCCCACTCCTCGGCGGTCGCGGCCCGGCGCAACGCCCGGATCACCTGCACCCACGGCCAGTAGCCGGGCGCGCTGTCGGAGTCCCAGCACGAGCCGCCGAGCACCAGCGCGCCCGCCCGCCGCGCCTGCTCGGCCGCGTCGGTCACCAGCGTGGTCTTGCCGATCCCGGCCTCGCCCGCGACCAGCACCAACCCGCCGTGGCTGCCCACCGCGCGGTCGACTTCCGCGCGCAGCACCCCGGCTGGGTGGTCACGTCCGATGAGTCGCATGGCAGGGTGAAACCTAGCCCATCGGACCGACAGGGTGCCGGCGTTCAGGCGATGTCGGACGCCCTCAACTCGCTCAGTTGTGCGAACGCGGCGTCCACCGCGCCGGGCAGCACGGCCGGGTCGCCGTCCGCCAGCACGTTGCCCGCCGTGTAGCAGGCCAGCGCCAGTTGCGGTGCGAGCACGGCCACCTCGGGGGACGCCCCGCGGTCGAGCAGGGTGGCGCGGAAGATCTCGGTCAGCCGGGCGAACTTGCGCGCGGCGCGGTCCCGCAGTTCGGGGTTCTCGCGCAGCAGCCGTTCGTGCGCGCGGAAGTGTTCGCCGTCCGCGGTCAGCTCCCGGCACAGCTCCGTCGCGACCGCGCGCAGCTGCGCCACCGCGCCCGCCAGGTCGGTGACCGGCGGCAACGCCCGGTGACGTTCGGTCAGCGCCTCGATGATCGCCTGCTCGTCGGAGAAGGCGACCTCCTGCTTGTCGCCGAAGTGGCGGAAGAACGTCGTGCGGCCCACCTCGGCCCGCTCGGCGATGTCGGTGACCGTCACGGCGGCGAACCCGCGTTCGGCGAACAGCTCGAACGCCGCCGCCACGATCTGTTCCCGCGCGCGCTGCTGCTTGCGCTCGCGCAGCGGCATCCGTTCCGACATGCGGCCAAGCATAGCGGCCCGGTACGAAGTCCGGTACGGTACTCAGTACCAGTTCGAACTACGTACCGGGAGTGAGCATGGGCACGACCTTGATGACCGGCGCGAGTCGGGGCCTCGGCCGCGTGGCCGCCGAACACCTGCTCCGCCACCACCCGGACCGCCACCTGCTCGTGGTCAACCGCACGCCCGGCCTGGCCGCCGAGCTGACCGCGAGCACGGGCAACCGCAACGTCTCCGAGGTGGTCTGCGACCTGTCCTCGTTCGACGCGATCCGCCGCGCCGCGGCCGAGGTCGAAGGACCGCTGGACGGGTTCCTGGGCAACGCGGGCCTGCAGATGGCGACCACCCGCAAGCTCACCGCCGACGGCATCGAGATGACCTTCGGCGTGAACGTGCTGGCCTACCACCTGCTGCTGAACCTGCTCCGGCCGCGCTTCACGAACCCGGCGCGGATCATCGTGGTCGGCAGCGACGTGCACGACGCCGACCTCAACACCCTGGGCCTGATCCCGCCGCCGCGCTGGGACCACCCGCGCGAGCTGGTCAAGCCGGGCAAGGACTCCGCCAGGGAGGGCAGGCGCGCGTACGCCACCAGCAAGCTCGGCGTGATCTACCTCGTCCACGCGCTCCGGCGGCGGCTGCCCAAGGGGATGGACGTCTACTCCTACAACCCGGGCCTGGTGCCGGACACGGAGCTGGCGCGCGACGCCGGTCGGGTAGGCCGGGCCGCGTTCCGCGCGGTCGGCAAGCTCCTGGTCCGCATGCCGTTCGCGAGCACGTCGGCCGAGGCGGGTCGACTGCTCGCGGAGACGATGGCGGGGCCCCGCCCGGGCGAGAGCGGGTCGTACATCAGCCGGGGCGAGGTGATCCCGTCTTCGGCGGAGTCCTACGACGAACGGCGGGAGGAGGAGCTGTGGGCCTTCGCCGACGAATTGTGCGGCCTCACCTCGGACGACACCGCCCAGACCAGGACGGCACGCCCCTGACCCGGAAGCCACCGGACCGGCTGCCCTGGGACCGGCTGCGCGGACACCGCCCGGGTCGCTCGCCGAGGAGAGCGACCTGGGACGGTGCACGTCACCCGAGCTGTTCGACCCAGATGTTGCGGAACCTGACGTTCTCACCCGGATCGCCGTGGTCCTGCAGTCGCAACGGCCCGGCGGTCGGTCCCTCGGCCGCGCCGCCGCCCGTCGGACCGTCGACCGCGAAGTCCTGGTGGACGGTGACGCCGTTCCACACCACGGTGACCCGGGCGTTCGCGATCTTCACGCCCGCGCTGTCGTAGCGGGCCGCCCGGAACGTGACGTCGTAGGTCTGCCACGTCTGCGGCGCGGTGCCGGCGTTGGGCGAGGCCGCCCTCTTCAGGTAGATGCTCCCCGCGTCGTCGGCGCCCAGCGGCTGCTTGCCGAAGCTGTCCAGGATCTGCAGCTCGTACCGGTCCTGGAGGTACACGCCGCTGTTCGCCCGCTGCTGACCGGTCACGTCGGGCGGCAGGTTCGGCAGCCAGAACTCCAGGTGCAGCTTGAAGTCGCCGAACCCCTGCCTGCTGCGGATGTCGCCGCCCAACGCCTCCATCGAGCCGTTGGCCACCGGCCACGAAGGCGCGCTGCCGTCGGCGTTGCGCCAGTTCTCCGTGCCGCCACCGTTGTAGAGGACGACGCGCTGCGCCGGGGTGACCGTCAGGTAGTCGAGGTTGACGTGCCCGATGTCCCCGCCGTCCACCCGGTACGCGATGGTGTTCGCGCCCGCCCGCAGCGTCAACGCCTCGGTGTGCGTGGCCCACGTGTCCCACGTGCCGGTGTCGGCCAGGGCGACCTGCCTGACCTTCGTGCCGTTGACGTACACGCTCACCGTCTTCGTGCCGGAGGACGGGTTGGGCCCGTTGCTGTAGCGCAGGCCCACGTTGTGCGAGCCGGCCGTCGTCGCGTTCACGGCGAACCGGGTGGTCGCGCCCGCGGTGCCGTAGCCGTCGACGAAACCCGCGCCGGAGTAGCCGGTGTGGTCCGTGTTGACCCCCGCGCCGCCGGACAGGGCCGCGCTCTCGGCCTCGAACGACTGGGTGGCCGACGGCGCGCTGCCGACGAGGTTGTTGAGCGTGTACCAGGCCTCGGTGTTCCACAGCGGCACACCGGTGGTCGACGAGAACGGGCGCGGCGAGCGCAGGTGCACGACCCGGCCGGCCTTGAGGCCGTTGAGCTTCAGCGTGACCTTCCGGCCGTCCGCGGACAGCGTGGCCGAGGCAACCGACAGGTTCTCCTGGTCGACCTTGGGCCCGCCGTAGGTGGGCGCCGCCGCGTACCGCCACTGCGTGGCCCGGTACCGGCCGGCGAGCCCGGCCGCGGTCGCCGCCGACAGCGGTTGGGTGTACTCGACCTCGAACCCGCCCGCGATCGCGCGCATCGCCAGCACGTCGAACGTCCGGCCGCCGTTGGGCGCGAGCTTCTGCAGGCCGTACCGCAGCTTGCCGTCCTGGCCCCAGTTGCCGCCGTCCCCGATGCCGCCGATGTAGAGCGCGCCGTCCGGGCCGAGGCTGAGCCGGTTCACGCCGGCCTCCAGGCCCTGAGTCATCCGGAACACCGCGCCCTGGTACTCGCCGTTGACCTTCTCCAGGAACGCGCGCTGCAGACCGCCGTAGGTGACGTCGCCGAAGACCATCTGACCGGCGTAGGGCCCCTGGGTGAGCTGGACGGGGGTGCTGGGCGAGTTGGCGATCTCGTTCTGCGGCAACCACAGCACGGGTGCGGTGACCGGGTTGGCGTCGAACGGCCCGGCCGGGGTGGTGTAGTGGTTGAAGAAGCGGTCCTGCTTGATGTGCACCATCTTCGACGCGGGCAGGTAGCCGCCCTGGTTGTCGTTGACGAAGATGCCGCCCTCGGGGCCCCAGCCGATCCCGTTGGGCGTGCGCAGACCGCCGGCCAGGTAGGTGACCTGGCCCGTGGCGCGGTCCACCTTCACCGTCGTGCCGCGGTTGGCCGCGGGCTGCGGGTTGGTGGTCGCGCCGCCTTCGTTGATGGCGACGGAGAGGCTGAGGTAGAAGGACCCGTTCTGGTAGAGCAGGCCGAACGCGAACTCGTGGAAGTTGCCCCCGTACGGCCAGGTCGCCACCGCGCGCGACTGGTCGATCACGTCGTCGCCGTTGGTGTCGGTCAGCTCGGTCAGCTGGTGCTTCTGCGACACGTAGATCCTGCCGTCGAGCACCTTCAACCCCATCGGCTCGCGCAGGTTGGTCGCGATCCGCTTGGTGGTGACCCGGTCGGGCGAGGTGGCGCCGGTGACGTTGCCGAGCACCCAGAGCTCGCCGGTGTCGGTGCTCTTGCCGTCCCAGGTGGCGATGGCCAGCCTGCCGTCGGGCAGCCAGTCCATCGCGCTGACCCGCGGCTGGAAACCGGTCGGGCGCAGGGTGGTCAGCGTGAAGTCGGGGTGCACGGCGTTGAGCGGCAGCCCGTCGCCGGGCGAGTCGGCGCCCGCCGCGCAGTCCTTGCGGCCCGGCGCGGTGACCCGCACGACGTCGCTGTCGGTGCTGAGCGCGGAGTTCGGCACGGTGGTGAAGGCGGTGGCGCCCGGTGGCCGCCACTGCAGCGTCAACTGCTGCCCGCCGTCGCGCTCGAAGTGGTCGATCAGCAGCGAGTGGTACCCGGTCGACAGCGTGACCGAGCCGTCCTTCGGGTCCGGCCCGTGCAGCCCGTCGTGGTCGACCACCACGGCGCCGTCGATGGACAACCGCGACCCGTCGTCGCTGAGCAGGCGGAACGCGTGGCTGCCCGCCTGGGTGACGTTGATGTTGCCGGTGACCTGGACGACGAAGCGGTCGGCGAACCCGAAGTCGGCGGTCGTCGTCCAGTCGACGGTGGGCATGAGCTTGTCGACGTTGGGCGTCTGGGCGGGCTTGAGCGTGCAGAGCCGGTCCAGCGGCATCTGGACGTCGAAGACCCGTAACGTCACGCCGGGCTCTTGGGGCGGCACGGCGTCGCTGCGGGGATCGGCCGTCGCCGAGAGGCCTGAGCCGCTGATCAGCAGGGCGGCCGCCAACAGGCCGAGGGCAGGGGTGCGCGTCCGTCGCGCTGTCCATCTCATGATCCATGCTCCAGGAGGGCAAGGACGACCACGCGTTGTCCGACGTCGTCGTCGCACGGTTGCAGGGTCCGCACGCGGTGGCGGGGTGAGACAGGGGAGCTGTGTGCAGTCACAGGGATGGGCGAACGCGATGAACGCTAGGTGCCGGGCAGTGGTCTAGTCCAGTACTTTCGCTGATTCTGACCGGACTTTTGTCTGGTTCATGCATAAGTCGCGAAACTCTTTGTCCCGGGTGGTCGCCGCCCTATGCTTCTGGGAGCGCTCCCAGGCGCGCTGTCCAGCTCGTGCCCCAGCCAACGGCGGTGAAGGGACATACGACGTGAGGTTGTTGCTGCTCGTCTCGCTGATAGCCCTGACGCTCGCACCGCCGGCGGCCGCCGCACCGGGCGAGTGGATCGAGGCGGAGGACGGCGCCCTGTCCGGCGTCGTGGTCGAGACGACCGTCGAGGGCTTCTCCGGGACCGGGTACGTCGGCGGGTTCGACGAGGCCGCCGACCACGTGACCGTGACGATCCCGGACAGCCCGGGAGGGCTGCACGACCTCACCGTCCGCTACGCCGCGCCGAACGGGGCCAAGAAGACCGCGGTCTCGCTCAACGGCAGCCCCGTCGGCGAGGTGTCCCTGGCCGAGAGCGCGGGCTTCACCGAGGCCACCGGCGCGAAGCTGGTGCTGGCCGAGGGCGCCAACACGGTCACCTTCACCAGCGGCTGGGGCTGGTACCTGATCGACGCGATCAAGGTGGCACCCAGCGCACCGTCCGCGCCCGGCGTGCACGAGGCCGAGGACGGCGAGCTGAACGGCACCGTGGTCGAGTCGAGCGTGGCCGGCTTCTCCGGCCGCGGCTACGTGGCGGGCTTCGACACCGGCACGGACCACGTGACGATCACGATCCCGGCCAGTCCCGGCGGGCTGCACGACCTCACCATCCTGTACGCCACCCCGTACGGCGCGAAGACGGCGTCGCTGTCGCTCAACGGCAGCGGGCTCGGCGACGTGCAGTTCCCGGAGCACCCGACGTTCACGTCGATCCCGGCGGGCAAGGTGCTGCTGCGCGAGGGCGACAACACGGTCACCATCACCAACAACTGGGGCTGGTACCTGATCGACGCGATCAAGGTGACGCCCAGCGCGCCGCGCGGCCCGCACCAGGTCACCGGCGCGCTGACCGACCCGGCCGCGACCGCCGAGGCCAAGGGCCTGATGCGCTACCTGGCCGACAACTACGGCGAGCACATCCTCTCCGGCCAGCAGGACCAGGCGAGCATCGACTGGGTCGAGCAGAACATCGGCGAGGCGCCCGCCATCGGCGGCTACGACCTCATGGACTACTCGCCGAGCCGGGTCGAGCGCGGCACCGTCGGCCGCGACGTCGACCACGCCATCGCCTACGACGCCCGCGGCGGCATCGTCACCCTGGCCTGGCACTGGAACGCCCCGTCCGGCCTGATCGACCAGCCCGGCAAGGAGTGGTGGCGCGGCTTCTACACCGACGCGACCACGTTCGACCTCGCCGCCGCGCTGGCCGACCCGACCTCGGCCGACTACCGGCTGCTGATCCGCGACATGGACGCCATCGCCGTGCAGCTCAAGCGGCTCGCCGACGCGGGAGTGCCGGTGCTGTGGCGACCGCTGCACGAGGCCGAGGGCGGCTGGTTCTGGTGGGGCGCCAAGGGTCCCGGCCCCGCCAAGGAGCTCTACCGCCTGCTGCACCAGCGCCTGGTCGGGCACCACGGCCTGCACAACCTGATCTGGGTGTGGAACTCCGTCTCGCCCGACTGGTACCCCGGCGCCGACGTGGTCGACGTGGTCAGCATGGACTCGTACCCGCCGCAGGGCGACCACGGTCCGGTGATCGGCCCGTACGACAAGCTGGTCGACCTCGGTGACGACCGCAAGCTGGTCGCCCTGGGCGAGGTCGGCTCCATCCCGGACCCGGACCTGGTGCGCGCCTACGAGGCCCGCTGGTCCTGGTTCGTCACCTGGTCCGGCTCGTTCATCCAGGACGGCGTGGTCAACCCGCGCGACTTCGTGCAACGCGTGTACGACCACGCGAACGTGATCACGCTCGACGAGCTGCCGGACTTCAAGACGACCCAGGGCGACTGCGCCGCGACCATGCGCGTGGTGGCGCAGTGGGGCACCGGGCACCACGTCGAGATCACCGTGCGGCACCAGGAGAACTCGCCGTCCGCGGGCTGGCGGGTGAGCTGGCCGTTCCCGAACGGACACGTCCGGCACGCCTGGGGCGCGACCATCACCACCGACGGCACGACCGCGACGGCCAGGAACCTCTCGTGGAACTCGGCGATCAAGCCGGGGGAGAGCGTCACCTTCGGGTACCTGGCCACTGGCTCCCCGACAGCGCCTGCGTTGACTTGCGCTATCGGGTGATCACGTCCGGTGGACCGGCGGGAGCGAACAGGGGACCGGACGCGGTGTCCGCACCCACCTCCCGCCACCACCGGGCTTGTTCCGGTGTCGTGACGTCGGCGGCGGTCACGCCGACGCCGACGTCACGCACCACCTCCAGCACACCGGCCAACGCCCGCGCCACCGCCGTGCCCGGTCGCGCGGCGGGCGACTGCGCCAGCCGCACCGCCCGCACCGGCACGCCGTCGAGCAGCCGCACCAGGTCGTCCGGCGCGGCGGTGAAGTCCTCCACCTCGACGCCGACCCCGTCCTCGGCCAGGTACCGCAGCGTGTCGGCCGCGTCGCCGCGCTCGCCGAACAACGCCTGAGCGGGCGCGCCCAGCCGCAACGACGCCGCGGGCAACCCGGTGTCGGACAACGCCTCCCGCACCAAGCCGTGCAGCTCCGGGTCCGCCGCCTGGCTCGGCGTCAACGCCCACCGCACCGGCACGCGCCTGCCCAGCTCCCGCTGCCACGACCGGGCCTGCTCGCACGCCGACCGCAGCGCCCACGTGCCGAGCGGCACGATCAGCCCGGTGTCCTCGGCCAAGGCCAGGCACTGCTCGTGCGGCAGCGGGCCCAACGTCGGGTGGTCCCACCGCAGCACCGCCTCGGCCGACTCCACCACCTCGTCCGCCAGCCGCACCACCGGCCGGTACAGCACCCGGATCTCGCCGTTCTCCCACGCGCCGGGCATGGTCGCGGCCAGGCTGAACGCGCGCCGGTCCCGGCCGTCCTGCGCCTGGTCGGACAGCTCCCACTGCCGGCGCCCGGTGCCCTTGGCGCGGCGCAACGCCAGGTCGGCCGAGTCGAGCAGGTCCGCGGGCGCCGAGTCGCGCGGCGGCCGGTGCACGACGCCGATCGTGGCCGACACCGCCACCCGCCTGCCGTCGGAGTGGAACGGCGCGGACAGCAGGTCGTTGATCCGCCGGACCGTGGTCACCACGTCGGGCGTGGTCGCGGTGTTCTCGATCAGGATCGCGAACTCGTCGTGCCCGAACCGGGCCACCATCGCGTTCTCCTCGGCCACCACCGCCTCCAGCCGTCCGGCGACGACCTTCAGCACGTGGTCGCCGACCTCGCGGCCGAGGCCGCCGGTGATCCGGGAGAAGCCGTCGAGGTCGAGGTGGAACACGCTGACGCCGGTGCCGGGATCGGCCGTGCGCAGCGCCTGCTCCAGCCTGCTGGTGAAGTACTGGCGGTTCGGCAGCCTGGTCAGCACGTCGTGCAGCGCCTGGTGGTTGAGCTGGCCCTGCAGCAGGTTGACGTCGGTGGCGTCCTCGGCGAGCACGATCACCTGGGCGCGGCCTTCGAGCCGGCGCAGCGGCGACAGCCCGAGCATCACCCAGGCCGGCTCGCCGTCGCCGCGCAGCAGCTGGCGCGGCTGGGTGATCGACGCCGTGCCGTCCTCGACCAGCTGCGCGAAGTCCGCCCGCAACGCCACCCGCTCGTCCGGGTGCGCGAGGTCGAACAGCGACGACCCGGCCAGCTCGGCGGTCGGCCGGTCCACGATCCGGGCCAGCGCGCCGTTGCACCGCACCAGCCTGCCGTCCGGGTCGGCCGTCGCGATGCCGGTCGACAGGTGGTGCTCCAGCAGCTCGAACCTGGCTTCGCTGTACTGGAGCTCCACCTGCGCCTCGCGCATCGCCTTGTACAGCGAGCGGCCCAGCTGCTCCTGCTGGGCCAGGACGGTGGCGCGGATCCGGTCGACGAACCCGGCCGAGAGCGAGGCGACCACGTCGACCACGCGTTCGCGCAGCTTGTCCGGCGGCGCGAGGGCGGGCATGCCGAGCAGGCCCTTGCCCACGATCTCCACCGAGATGCGGAGCGCCTCGGCCGTGGTGCAGTTCAGGGCGACCAGCGCGTCGGCGACCTCGCGGCCCGCGCGCGGCGCCAGCGCCTCGGTCGCCACGCCCGCGCACAGCCGTTCGACCAGCCCGAGCAGCTGCCGTTCCAGCTCGACGCTCGCGAGCGGGACGAACGTGCGGGAGCTGAGCAGGTACGCCCACTTCTTGGCGAGCCTGGTCCGGGCCCGCAGCCCGTCCGCGTCCTGGGGCAGCGCGGCGGTCATCAGCGGGCTCCGGCCACCGGCTCACGACCGGACTCCCGATCCGGCTTGCGGCCGACGCCCGCCCACACCTGGGTGTTGTCCTCGGCCCGGTCGGCGATGTCGCCCGCGCCTCCCGGCCGCCACAGCGCGTGCCCCACCACACCCGGCTCGACCAGCTCGTACCCGTCGAACAACGCCGTCACCTCGGCGCGCGTGCGGTACACCAGGTTGTCCTTCGACCGGCTCTCCCGCACGGTGTCCGCCGCGCGCCGCATCGTCTCCGCGCGGTCGTCGGCGGTGGCGTGCGAGATCACCATGAAGCTGCCCGGCGCGAGCCGGTCGCGGTACTTGGCCAGCAGCTTGCCCGGCTCCTCCTCCGGCCGGACGAAGTGCACGACCAGCAGCAGGAGCAGCGCGACGGGCTCGTCGAAGTCCAGCAGGCCGGTCACCTCGGGCCGGCTCAGCACGTCGTCCGGCTCGCGCAGGTCCGCCTGCACCGCCGCGGTGTTCTCGTCGTCGGCCAGCAGCAGGCGGCTGTGCGCGACCGCGACCGGGTCCTTGTCGACGTAGACCACCCGGCAGTCCGGCGCCACCTCCTGCGCGATCTCGTGCACGTTGCCCACGGTCGGTATGCCCGAGCCGATGTCGAGGAACTGCCGCACGCCGCGTTCGGCGAGGTGGGTGACGGCGCGGCGCAGGAACGACCGGTTCAGCCGGACCAGGTCGCGCGCGCCGGGCAGGACCTGGAGCATCTGGTCGCCCATGGCCCGGTCGACGGCGAGGTTGTGCGCGCCGCCGAGCAGGTAGTCGTAGGTCCTGGCCACGCTCGGCACGGTGGTGTCGATGCCTTCGGGCACCCAGTCCAGGTCGTTCATGGCGCGCTCCGCGCTTTCGTGAATCGGTCGGGGACGGGCGGACCATGACATCCAACCGCCTGGCCGGCGTCGACACCAGCCGATCCGTCAACTTAACTCCAATGCGCGATCCCGTCCGGCTCCGAATGGCGCATAGAGTGCACGCCGATGACCTCCAGTCCGAATGCAGGCGAAACCGGGATAACCGAGGCGCCCACGGTTCCCGGGCGATTACCGCTGCTCGGGCACACCGCGAGCCTGCTGCGGCAACGGCTCGCGTTCACCGCCGATCTGCGGTCGCACGGCCCGGTCGTGCGCGTCTACCTGGGCAGACTCCCGCTGCACTTCGTCACCACCGCCGAATTGGCGCACCAGGTGCTCACCGGTGAGACGGACAAGTTCGACAAGGGCATCTTCGTCGACAAACTGCGGCGGGCGTTCGGGAACGGGCTGGTCAGCACCGACGGCGATGTCCACCGCAGGCAGCGCCGGATGATCCAGCCCGCATTCCACCGCCGTCCGCTCACCCGGTATTCGGAGACGATGACCGCACTGGCCGCCGAACTCGCGAATTCCTGGCGGGATGGACAAGTCCTGGAACTGGACCGCGTCATGCAGGACCTGGCGATCACCGTCGTCGGCCGCACGCTGTTCTCCGCCGACTTCGGTCCGTCGGTGAGCGCGGAGATCCGGGCGCACACGCCGACGTTGATCCGGCTCGGCGTGGTCCGCGCGCTGTCGCCCGCCGGGCTGGAGAAGCTGCCGATCCCGGCGAACCGCCGCTTCGACCGGGCCGTCGCGCACGTGCACCGGGTCGTGGACGACGTGGTCGACTCCGCCCGCGGCGACCGCGACGACCTGCTCTCCGCGCTGCTGAACGCGCGTGACGAGGGCACCGGCGCGGCGATGGACCGGCAGCAGGTCCGCGACGAGGTGGTCACCCTGCTCACCGCGGGCACCGAGACCACCGGGATCGCGCTGTCCTGGCTGTTCCACGAACTGGCCCGCGACCCCGAGGTGGAACGCCGGGTGCACGCCGAGGTGGACGACGTGCTCGCCGGCCGCGCCGCGACGGTCGACGACCTGCGCCGGCTGCCGTACCTGCAACGCGTGATCACCGAGGTGCTGCGCCGCTACCCGTTGTGGCTCATGCTGCGGCGCGCCAACACGTCGGTCTCGTTGGGCGGCGTACGCCTGCCCGCGGGCGCCGAGGTCGGCTTCAGCCCGCACGCGCTGCACCACGATCCCCGCTACTACGACGACCCTGCGCGCTTCGACCCCGACCGGTGGCTGCCCGCACGCGCCGCCGCCCTGCCCAAGGGCGCCTACGTGCCGTTCGCCGGCGGCCTGCACCACTGCCCGGGCCACGCGTTCGCGCACATCGAGATCGCGATCGTCGCGGCCACCCTCGCCGCCCGCTGGCGACTCGTGCCCGTGCCGGGCGAACCCGTGCGCCCCAAGGTGATCGGCCTGCTGTACCCCAACCGGCTGCCGATGACCGCACACCGCCGTTCCGCTCCCTGATGGAGGTCATCCTTCTTGCGGTACCCACTCGCCGTCGGCCTGGTGGCGCTCCTGCTGGCGTCCTTGCTGACGTCCGCGTCCGCCTCGACCGCCGCCACCTGCCGTGACGTCGACGCCCCGGTGACCGTCCTCGGCCACCGCGAAGTCGTGCACGGCACCCTGTGCGCGCCGGTCGCCGGAGCCACCACCGTCCAGCTGCTCGTCCCCGGCTCCACCTACAACAGCTCCTACTGGGACTTCCCGGACGGCAGGCACTCGTTCCGCGCCGCGCAGAACGCGGCCGGGATCGCCACGTTCGCCGTCGACCGGCTCGGCACCGGCCGCAGCTCGCGGCCCCTCGCCGTGACGCTGACCGCGTTCGTCCAGGCCGACGCCATGCACCAGGTCGTGCGGGGCCTGAAGAGCGGCGCGTACGGGCCGCGGTTCAGCCGGGTCGTCATCGGCGGCCACTCGCTCGGCGCGGCGGTCGCCGTGGTGGAGGCGGGCACGTACCGGGACGTGGACGGCGTGCTGCTGACCGGCATGACGCACCGGGTGAACCCGGCCGGCGTGGCGGCGGCGTTCGCGAACTTCCGCCCCGCCAACCTCGACCCGAAGTTCGGCCTGCTCCACCCGCTCGGCTACCTGACCACCGCGCCCGGCACCCGGTACGCCAGCTTCCACGCCCCCGGTGCGCTCGCGCCGGACGTGATGGAGCTGGAAGAGGCCACCAAGGACGTGTTCTCGCCGACCGAGGCCGCCGACGGGCTCGGCGTGGCCGTGCTGCTGCCGTACAGCCTGCTGATCGACGTGCCGGTGATGACCGCGGTCGGCTCGCGGGACGCGGCGGTGTGCGGCCTCCTCGCCACGGACTGCTCGACGTCGGAGGCGCTGCACGCGGCGGAGGCGCCGTACTTCCGCGGTCCGCTGCGGGCCCACGTGGTGCGCGGCTACGGCCACTCGATCAACCTCGCGCCCGACGCGCGGGACTACTACTCGGCGGTCTCCTCCTGGGTCTTGGCGGAGGTCGACCGCTGACCGGTGGTGCGGGGTCCGCACGCGCCGCGGACCCCGCACCACCGCGCCGCGTCAGCTCGTGGGCACTTCGGCCCACACCACCTTGCGTTCCTCGTGGTGGTCGAACCCCCAGCGCACGGACAACCGGTTGACCAGTAACAGCCCGCTGCCCGCCGCCGGGTCGTCCGGTCTGCCGAGCACGGGCAGCAGGCTGGGGCTGCGGTCCTCCACCTCGACCCGCACGACGTGCCGTTCGTCGACCCGCAGCAACCGCAACCGCCACGGCCCCTCGGCGTGCTGCCGCGCGTTGCCCACCAGTTCGGTGGCGATCGACGCCAGGTCCGCGACGCGCCTCCCGTCCACCTCGTAAGCGACCTGTCGCACCCAACCGGCGATGCCGTCGGGTGTTCGGACGCCGCCCAGCGCCAGGTCGAGCCCGTCGTCAGGCAGGTCCACCGTGTTCATCGCACGCTCCTCCGGCACCCTGTCGGCTCAAGGCGCACGCAGGAGGTAACCGTTCGGCGGACACGCCAAACCACGATCTCCATCACTTTCCGACGTCACGTCGCGCACGGGCTCCGCGGCCCGATCGGCCGAGCCGTCCACCCGCCCGCTGTTAGGCTCCGCCCGTGGTGACGGAGATCGACATCGACCTGCCCGACGGCCGCACGCTGCACGCGTACGACACGGGCGCGGGCGACCTGGCCGTGATCTGGCACCACGGCACACCGAACGTCGGCGCACCTCCCGCGCCGCTCTTCGCCGCCGCCGAACGGCTCGGCCTCCGCTGGGTGTCCTACGACCGCCCCGGCTACGGCCGGTCCACGCCGGATCCCGGTCGGGACGTCGCGTCCGCCGCCGGCTGTGCCGCGTCCGTCGCCGACGCGTTGGGCATCGACCGGTTCGCCGTGTTCGGGCACTCCGGTGGCGGGCCGCACGCCCTCGCGTGTGGCGCCCTGCTGCCGCAACGGGTGCTCGGCGTGGTCAGCGTGGCCGGGCTCGCGCCCCGTGACGCGGACGGCCTGGACTGGTTCGCGGGCATGGCGGCGTCCGGCGTGGCGTCGTTGCGCGCGGCCGAGGCGGGCCGTGCGGTGAAGGAGCGGTTCGAGGCGTCGAGCGTCGTGTACGACCCGGAGTTCACCGAGGCGGACCTCGCCGCGCTCACCGGTGACTGGTCGTGGTTCAACGACGTCGTCGGGCCCGCCGTGCAGGCGGGGCCGGCCGCGTTGATCGACGACGACCTCGCCTACGTCGGCCCGTGGGGCTTCGACCCCGCCGACGTGACCGCGCCGGTGCTGCTGCTGCACGGTCGGCGCGACCGCGTGGTGCCCAGCTCGCACGCCGAGTGGCTGGCGCGCCGGTGCGCCGCGGCCGAACTGCGGCTCTCCCCGGACGACGGGCACATCTCGATCGTCACGTCCGCTCCGTCGGCGCTGGACTGGCTGCGCGAGCGGGCGTAGTCGGTCCCGGCGCGAGTTCCTGCGCCAGCTCCACCGCGGCCCGCGCCGGGTCGTCGGCGAACCGGCTGGGGAACGCGTCGTGCACCCGCCAGCCCGCGCCGCGCAGGGCACGCCACCGGGCCACGTGCGCCGCGGCGCCGTCCGGGTGCGGCCGGGTGTCCAGGGCGACGGCCGACGCGCGTTCGCCCACCACCAGGTCGACCCGCCACTGGCCGACGGGGTAGCCGGTGCGCGAGGTCAGGCCGAGACCGGTCAGCTCGGCCGCCAACCGCCGCGTCCACTCGTCGGACGGCGGGGCGCCCTCGGTCTCGGTCGGCGGCACCTCCGCGTGCCGCAGGTACTCGGCGAGGAGCCCGACCGGCTTGGTGGCCGACGTGACGACGTGCACCAGCCGCCGCGCCCGCGTGGTCAGCACGGCGAGCAGGTTGCGGTCGTTGGCGAACCGCCAGGCGGCCGGTCGGTCGGCGTCGGTCAGCGCCAGGCTGATCACGACCTCGTCGAACTCCGAGCCCTGCACGCCGTGCACGGTGCCGACGCGCACCCCGCCCGTGGTGATCTCGTCCAGGCTGAGGCGGTCGAGCAGCGCCTGTTCCAACGCGTCCGCCTGCGCCCGGAACGGCGTCACGACGCCGATCGAGCGGACACCCGCGGCGATCCGGCGGCGCAGGTGCGCGAGCACCGCGTCCACCTCGACCTCGTTGACGCCCTTGTCGTCACGGACGCCTTCGACGTGCTCGACGTCGATGCAGTCCACGTCCGCGATCGCCGGGTGCGTGGTGAGCAGCGCGATCCGCCCCTCGTAGAACCGGGTCGCGGCGAACCCGATCAGGTGCGGCGCGCAGCGGTGGTGCTCGGTCAGCCAGTGCACCCCGGCCGCCGCCGTGCCCGCGTCGAACAGGCTGACCTTCGGCACGTCCAGCCGGTCCGCCAACGACTCCGTGCCCTCCGCCGTCAACGCCTCGCGCACGGCCTGCTCGCCGACGAACGACACGTGCCGCAGCTGGCGCGGGTCGCCGCCGATCACGGCACGCCTGCCCCGCAGCAGCGCGGGCGCCGCCAGCGGCTGGTCCACGTGGCTCGCCTCGTCGATCACGACCAGGTCGAACATGCCCGGCACGGCGGGCAGGATGTCCTCCACGTCGGCCAACGTGCCCACCCACAGCGGCAGGGCCTGCGCCAGGTCCGCCGGCGACACGTCCGCCAACGCCCGCCGCCGCGCCGCCCGACCCGACCGCAGCGCCGTCGCCAGCGCCGCCACCGCCCGGCGCGGCCCCGCGCCATGACGGCTCACCGCCAGGGTGGCCAGCCACGCGGCGATCGCGGCGTGGCCGCGCGCGTCCTCCTCGGCCAGCAGCCCGCGCAGGGCGTCCAGCGACGTGCCGCCGTTCGCGGCGACCCGGACCTGCGCGGCGGACTGCTCGGCGGCCCGCACCGCCGCTTCCAGGTCCACCACGTCCACGTCGTCCGCCGCGCCCGCCAGCCGCCGCGCGGACCGGACCGCCCACCGCGTCCTCACCCCGCCGAACAGCCCGTGCCGCGGGCGCAGCAACCCGTGCAGCCGGTCGAAGTCCACGCCTTCGCCGAACGCGCGCGGCGCCACGACCCGGTGCGCCGGCATCAGCGCCTCGAACCGCACCGCCGCCGCGACCAGCTCCTCGTCCCGCAACGCCTCGCGCACCGCGCGTTCGACCCGCGCCACCGCCGCGACCGCGCCCTGCCTGCTCCGGTCGAGCCGGTCCAGCTCGCCCTTCGCGGTGGTGGCGGCCAGGCCGGCGCCCAGCTCCCGCGCCATCTCCTGCCGCAGCTCGGAGTCGCCGAACAGCACCGGCACCGGCCCGCCGGCGCGGCGCAACGCCTCACCGAGCACGTCGGCGGCGTTGCGGGTCCGGCTCGCCAGCAGCACCGAACGGCCCGACGCCACCGCGTCCAGCGCGATCGCGGCCAGCGTGTGGGTCTTGCCGCTGCCCGGCGGTCCGCCGATCACGGTCACCGGCGCGGTGCGGGCCGCGGACACGGCCGCATGCTGGCTCGGGCTCAACGGCACCGCCCCGTGCACCACGCTGTCGTCCACCGCCGCGTCCTCCGCCGACGAGTACAGCCCGGCCAGCGCCGTCCGCTCCACGCCGGCGCGGCGGGCCCACGCGTAGAGCGCGGCGCCCCGCTCGGTGCTGACCACCGGCTCGCCCGCGTGCAGCCCGGCGCCGGCCACCACGACCAGCTCGTCGCCGCCGACCAGCCGGCTCGGGTCGTGGTCGGGCCCGAGCACCGGCACGTCGGCGAACCCGCTCGCGGCCAACGTCGCGCTGATCCACTCCGTGCCCCTGGCCAGCCGCGTCTCCAGCTCCGCAGCCTTGGACCAGTCGTCGAGCAGCGGGAACATCCCCACGTCGCCCGCGATGTGGAAGACGTAGCCGCGCCGACCCGCCGGGTGCAGCCGGACCGGCCGCGACACCAGCGGCAGGCACACCCGCCTGCGCTGGCCGTTCAGCGTCGCCGGCCCGCACAGGAACGCCCAGCCCAGCCGCAGCAGCCGTTCTTCCTGGTGCAACGCGTCGAACGAGGCGAGCCGGTCGACGGTCGCCTGCTGGCCGGGCCGCGCCGTCCACGGCACCGGCGTCCAGGCGGGCGGCGCCAGGTTCTGGGCGAGGGTCCGCCACGCGGACTCGTCGGCGCCCAGCCACACGAGCCCGGCCGTCCTGGTCAGGTCGAGCTGGACCCGCTGCGGCTGCTCGGACGCGCTGAGCCGGGCCAGCGTGCGCAGCACTGCGGGAACGGTCACGGGGAAATCCTGCCATCCGGGCCCGACGGCGAGGCCCGGGTCAGGCGCGACCGGTGAACACCGCGAAGCTCGGGCTGCGGCGCAGCGGACCCCAGAACTCCTCGCCGCGGTCGTCCTCGGGGACCACGGTGGCGTGCCGGGTGACGTCGTGCAGCCCGGCGCGGGTCAGCGCGGCCTCGAACGCCCCGGCCGGCCAGTAGAACGAGTCGAAGTCGAACGGCGGGTCGCCGAGCACGCGCACCACCACCGGCTGCCGCACGTCGGGCGGCCCGGTGCGGATCACCTCGTAGCCGTAGCGGGCGTAGTCGGCGAGCACGTCCCAGTCCGCGTCGGGGTTGGGCACCACCACGGCGAGCGTGCCGCCGGGCGTGAGGTTGGCGCGCAGGTTGCCGATCATCCGGTCGAGCGCGGCCTCGTCCTCGGCGTACCCGAGCAGCCAGATCGCGGTCACCACGTCGAAGACGCCCAGCACCGGCAACGTGTCCGCGTCGTGCCGGTGGTAGGTGATGCCGAGCGGCGTGCGGCTCTCCACCTCGCGCGCGTGGGCGACCATCTCGTTCGCCGAGTCGACGCCCACGACCCGGTCCGCGCCGAGGCGGCGGAACTCGCGCGGGTAGAAGCCGGTGCCGCAGGCGACGTCGAGCACCGACTTCCCGCGCAGGTCGGGCAGTGCGGCGAGGAGCGTGGCGCGTTCGGCCAACCCGGTCGGGATGTGCTTGGTGCGCTCGTAGAGCGCGGCGAGCGCGTCGTACTGGTCGTCCGATTCCGCCATGTCCGCGACTTTATGGCCGGCCGTAAAGACCCCGGTAGCCCGAACCGGCGAAGTGGTCGGCGAACGGCCGGATCGTGGCGGCCAGCCGGATCAGCGCGCCGTCGCGTTCCAGCGCCTGCTGGATGACGGGCTGGTGGCCGGGGTGCGCGCCGAGCACCACGATCACCTCGGCGATGTGCTCGGCTTTCACGGCCACGCCGATCGGCGCGAGGCACTCGCGCACGGCCAGCGCGTCGGTGCGCGCGATCCGGCGGCCCAGGCCGGCCATCCGGGCGGGGTCGGCGGCCAGCGCCGCGGTGAACCCCGGCATCGCGACCTCGTCCCGGGCCAGGTCGCCGAAATCCGCGAGCAGCGCCAACGACAGCATTTCGTACGCGGTGCGGAGGCGTTCGGCCCCGATCGAGTGAGTGTCGACGCGGAACGCCCGGATCAGCCGTTCGGCGACCGCCACCACGTCCCGCCGGCGCACGACGCCATCGGCGTTGGAATCGAACAACCGGAGTCGGCGCGCGAATCTTTCGACGAGGTCACCGGCGTCCATGACCTCATTGCGATTCATAGCGCCCCCTACAGCCATGTTATGGGACCTGGACGCCATTATCACTACCCGAAGGGATGAACGCCGCTTCCCCGTGTGAGTGATTCGCCCGCACCTCCCGCGTCTTACCGCCTCCTTACCGTCACCGCGCGGCCCTTCCGGTTCCTCCATGCCCTCACCACACTCGGTCACGGATGATCACATGGAGGTGATGGTGGGCGTGAACTGGAAGGCGACCGCGGTGGCGGTCGCGCTCGGCGTGCTCTCGACGACCGCGACCGCGACGGCGGACACCGGTGGCTGGACGCGGGTCGAGGCGCCGGAGTCGGGGCTCGACTACCTGTTGGAGGACGTCAGCGCGGTGAGGCCGGACCTGGCCTACGCCGTGGGCATGGGCGAGAGCGCCGGCGGGCTGTTCCTGCTGCGGTGGGACGGCTCCCAGTGGCGGCACGAGGAGAACCTGCCGGCGCGGACGGGCTACTCGGCGTTGTTCGGCGTGCACACCCGCGGCGGCGGGGTGCTCGCCGCGGGCCAGGACTGGGTCTCCGGCGCGACCCGGCCGCTGCTGCTGGCGCAGCGCGGCGGGGTGTGGTCGAAGGCCGTCGGGGTCGTGCCGGACGGCGAGCAGGCCCGGCTGTCCGACGTCGCGTTCGTGTCCGACAGCACCGGCTGGGCGGTGGGACGTGAAGGCTCCGGCCTCACCCAGCGCCCGGTCGCGCACCGCTGGAACGGCACCGTGCTGGAGCGGTTCGCCCTGCCGTCGGCGGGCACGTACGGCGAGGCCAAGGGCGTGTCCGGCACGTCGGCAGGTGACGTGTGGGCCGTCGGCACCGATGGCGGGCTCGCCGGCGCCGCCTCGCGTGGCGTGACGTGGCGCTGGAACGGCGTCGCGTGGCGCGAGGTGCCGGTGCCGACCTTCGGCGCGCACCAGGTCGAGCTGACCGACGTGGTCGCGGTGGGCGCCGCGGTGTGGGCGGTGGGCCGGGCGGACGGCCGCCCGCTGACGTTGAGCTGGACCGGCAGCGCGTGGACGGAGGTGAAGATGCCGCTCGTCGCCGCCGGGACCAGGCTCAACGCGGCGGCCGACGACGGGCGCGGCGGCCTGTGGGTGGCCGGCGAGACCAAGGTGGGCCGCGAGTCGATGCCGTTCCTCGGCCACCACCGGGCGGGTGACTGGAGCACGGAATCCCCGGAAGGGCTGGCGCACAGCTCGATGCGCGGCATCACCGCGCTGCCGGACACGGCGTCCGCGTGGTCGACCGGGCGGTACTTCCGCGTCGGCGGCTTCTGCTACGGCGGCTGCCGGGCCACCATCGCGGTGCTCGGCTGACGCGCCGGCGGGTGGCGGACCGTCGCGGCCCACCACCCGCCGCCGTGCTCAGGGTCCACAAGGTCGCTTCATGGCGGCGGGCGCAAGGCACGTTCGGGCAGAGCGGCCCGGGAGCGCTGCCGGTCAGCGGGCGAACAGCCCGACCAGCGTGCCGTGGGCCAGCACCCGGCCTTCGACCGCGGCGCGCAGGTCGTCGGCGGTCGCGTCCTCGCCGAGGCCCAGTGGCCGGTCGACGGCGTAGACCCGGAAGAAGTAGCGGTGCGGCTCGTCGCCCACCGGCGGGCGTGGCCCGCCCCAGCCCTGCTCTCCGAAGCCGTTGCGGCCCTCGACCGAGCCCTTCGGCGCGGCGCCCTCCTCGACCGCGGTCACGTCCGCCGGGATGCCGGTGACCACCCAGTGCGTGAACGTGCCGCCCGGCGCGTCGGGGTCCTCGCACAGCAGCGCCAGCTCCGCCGTGCCCGCCGGCACGTCGGACCACTCCAGCGGCGGCGACGTGTTGCCGCCCTCGTAGGAGTACCGGTCGGGGATCAGGGTGTGACCGCTGAACGCGGAACTGCGCGCGTGCAGGCCACCGTCCTCCTCGACACCGCCACCGCCGCCGGGAGGACCGGCCGCCCGGTCGCCGACCGGACGCGGCGGGTTGTCGCGCTGGAGCTCCTCGTTGGCGGCCCGGTCGGCGTGCCGGTCCGGCACACCCCGGTCGTCGTACTCGCCACGCAGGCGCGTGCGGCGCACGTCGTAGGCGTGGCTCCCGGGATCGGGCATGGTCGGCTCCCCTCCACTCGTGGCGAACCACTGGCCTACCCGCCTGGGCCCCCGATACACCTCTCGCGGACCTCGCCCGGCCAGGGTTGCCGAGGAGCCGCGGCGGGCACCCGAAGAACCGGTGCCGGTGTCGCGCCACCTCCGGCTCAGCGCGCGAGCTGGGCGAGACGTCGCGACGTGACGGAGCCGTGCACAGCATCCTGGTGGCCCTGTACCGGCCGTCCCGACCCCGGCACACTGGAGATCGGCGGCGCTTCCCCCGTTGCCCGACACTAGGGGGAACGAGCATGACCAGGTACCGGGCGGCGTTGGCCGCCGCGACCAGGGGTTGGCCCGTGATGCCGTTGCAGCCGCACGGGAAGACGCCCGCGCTGCGCGGCTGGGACGACGAGGCCACCCTGGATCGCGACCGGATCAGGCACTGGTGGTCGCGCCGCGCCTACAACGTCGGCATCGCGTGCGGCCCGGCCGGGCTGCTCGTGGTCGACCTCGACGTGCCGCACGGCCGCGAGGCGTTCGCCCGCCGCGCCTGGCAGCACGGCGACGAGGACCCGCGCGACACCTACACGGTGGCGACGCCCAGCGGGGGAGAGCACCGCTACTTCCAGGCGCCGGACGTGCCGCTGGGCAACACCGCCGGCCGGATCGCGCCGCACGTCGACACGCGAGGCGTCGGCGGGTACGTGGTCGCCGCCGGCTCCCTGCTCGGCCCCGACCGCTACCGGGTGGTGCGGGACGCGCCGGTCGCGCCCGCGCCCGAGTGGCTGGTCGCCGTGCTGACCCCGCCGCCACCGGAAGACCTGCCGATCCCGACCCAACGCCCGTCGCCGCGCCGGGTCGACGCCTACCGCGCCGCCGTGGTCGAAGGCGAGGCCGAACGCGTCCGCGAGGCACGCCCCGGCGCACGCGCGCACATCGTGTTCACCGCCGCGTGCCGGCTCGGCGAGCTGGTCGGCGCCGGCTGGCTGGACGAGGCCACCGCGATGGCGGTGCTGCTGGCCGCGGCCGCGAGGCACAACGGCATCGAGGGCTGGACCGAACGGGAGGCGCTTCACCACGTGGAGAACGGCATCGCGCTGGGCCGCCGCCGGCCCCGCGTCCTGCGTTAGGGCTCCGGCACGTCCACCCCGTCGCGGTCGGCCCACTCCAGCAACGGCTCCAGCGAGAACACCGCGTCGTCGATCCCGGCGTGCAGGTCGCCCAGCTCCGCGAACCGGGCGGGCACCGTGGCGATGGTGAAGTCACGCGGGTCCAGCGAGTCGATCTCGTCCCACCGCACCGGCGTGGACACGGTCGCCTCCGGCACGCCGCGCACCGAGTACGCGCTGGCGATCGTGTGGTCGCGCGCGTTCTGGTTGTAGTCCACGAACAGGCTGCGCGGGTCGCGGTCGCGTCGCCACCACGCCGTGGTCACGTCGTCCGGCGCCCGCCGCTCCACCTCCCGGGCGAACGCCAGCGCCGCCCGCCGCACGTCGGCGAAACCCCACTCCGGCTTGATCCGCACGTAGATGTGCAGGCCGGAGCCACCCGACGTCTTGGGCCAGCCCACCGCGCCCAGGTCGTCCAGCACCTCGTGCGCCACGTGCGCGACCCGCCGCACCCGGTCGAACGGGCAGTCCGGCATCGGGTCGAGGTCGATGCGCCACTCGTCCGGCTTCTCCGTGTCGGCGCTGCGCGAGTTCCACGGGTGGAACTCCACCGTCGACATCTGCACCGCCCACACCACGTCCGCCACGTCGGTCACGCACAGCTCGTCGGCGTGCCGGTTGTACCGGGGGAAGTGCACGCGCACGGTCCGCACCCACGGCGGCGCGCCGCTGGGCAGCCGCTTCTGGTGCACCTTCTCGCCGGCCACCCCGGACGGGAAGCGGTGCATCATGCACGGCCGCTCGCGCAACGCGCGCACGATCCCGTCGCCGACCGACAGGTAGTAGTTGGCGAGGTCGAGCTTGGTCTCCCCGCGTGCGGGGAAGTAGACGCGATCCGGGTTCGAGATCCGCACGACGCGGTCCCCGACCTCCAGCTCCACCGAAGGCACCTTTCCGGCCATGCGGGAAACCTAACCCGGATCGCGTCGATCAGCGCGTCACCAACCTCCTTTCGCGGGTCGTGGCGGCGATCGCGACGGCCGCGACGGCGACGGCGGCGCCCACGAGGGGGACGGCCGGGGCGGCCACCGCACCGCCGAGCACACCCGCACCGGCGATGCCGGTGTAGATGGCGGACGCGTTCAGAGCGAGCAGGAGGTTCGCCCGGTCCGGGTCCACCGCCACCAGCGCCGCGAACAGGGGCGGGTTGAACGCCCAGAACAACGCGCCCCACGCCGCCATCACCACGAACGCCGTCGGCCCGGCCAACATCGTCGGCAGCACCACGAGCACCGCCGCACAGCCGCCCAGCGCCACCAACAGCGGCGTGCGCGGCCCGTGGCGGTCCGCCGCCACCCCGCCGATCGCGTTGCCCAGCACACCGCCGACGCCGTAGGCGAGCAGGTGACCGCCGTCCGGCGGCCGACCGGTGATCGGACCCAGGTAGCCGTAGACGCTGAACGTGGCCAGGCACGCCAGCAGCGACACGGCCAGCAACCGCTGCACGGGCGGGTCCGCCAGCGGCGCGAGCCGTTGCCGGAACCCCACCGCCGGTCCCGGCCGCACCGACGGCACGGCGGACCGCACCACCACCGCCGCCACCACGCACAACACCGCCACCAGCACGAACGCCGCCCGGTAACCGTGCCGGTCGGCGACGAACCGCCCGGCCGGGACCCCCAGCAGCGTGGCCGCGGTCAACCCCGCCGTCACGACCGCCATCGCCTTGGCCTTGTGCCCGGGATTGAGCTGGGCCGCGACCGCCGTCGCCGCCGGCGTGGCCAACGCCGCCCCGCACGCGGTGAGCACCCGGGCGACCAGCAGCAGGTCCAACGTCGGCGCCAGCGCCGCCCCGATGTTGCCCAACGCCGCGACCAGCAACGCGACCACCAACAGCGCCCGCCGCTCGACCCGCGCGGTGAGCATCGCCAACACCGGCGACCCGACCGCGTAGGCCAAGGCGAACACCGTGATCGTCTGCCCCGCCGCCCCAGCGCTGACCCCGTGATCATCCGCGACCTCGGTCAACACCGCCGCCACCACGTACCCGCTGGACCCCGCCGCCACCGTCGTCGCGGCGAGCGCGGCGGTCCGGGCGCGCATCACGACACCAGTCGTGGCGGCGCCGGTGTCAGTCGCGTGGTCAGGTCAGGTGGTCGGCGACCGGTGAACGCGACCCGGTAGACGGTCTCCCGCACCAACGCCACCGGTCTCCCCGCGCTGAGCAGGGTGGCCTGGCACCACAACGCGGGCACGTCGTCGGGTTCGTCGGGCAACGGCTCGGCGAAGTCCGGGTCCTCCGGCGCACGAGTGGTGGTCGCGTAATGCGTGGCCCGGTGCGCCCCGGTGACCAGCAGACCAAGCGGCGTGTACCCGCGAGCCAACTCGTCACGCCCAGGCTCATCCAACTCAAGACCGCGCTGATGCACCAACGCGGTGATCGCCGCCAAACGCGGCCCACCGTCACCGAGGTGCGGCACCAGGTAGCCCTCGCGCCGTGTCACCGCCGTGTGCGGAGGTAAGCCGAGCAAATGGGCCTGTCGAGGCGTCAGGTGGTGCAGAACATCGGGCTGCCGGGGTTCGCGGCGCAGGCGGTAGCCCACCCACAGGGACAGCACACGGGTGAAGGGGACGGGTACGTCGCGCAGGAACCGGGCCATGGTCTCGGCCCGAACCCCCGCCTCATCCGCGTGTGCGGCGTATACGGAATGGATCATCGGGGTGCACCTTCCGTTGAGGCCGCACGTCGTTGTGCGGGCGTCGGTGCGATGACCCCCACGATGAGGCCGCATCAATGCGGAAACATCGGTCGGCTGACGTAGAAGATCGCCACCCACTCCACTGTGGACAACCCAACCGGCCTCACAACGGCCCCGGAATCGATGTACCTAGGCACCTACCCCAACGGCCGCACATCGGACCCGGCGCACCCCCACCGAGGCCCGATTTGACATGGGTTCGGGTGCTTTAGGCTGGTCGAAGCCGGGCAGGCTTGGCGGACGCTCTTCCCGCCAGGCCTGCCCGGGTTTGGCCTGCCTGGAGTGCCCGTAAGGGCCCCATGTCAAATCGAGCCGGACCCAATCGCGCCCATCAAACGGGACTCGACCACCTGCTCACCCTCACCCCGACCGCCTCAACTCTCCACCGGCCGCGACGCCAACCACAACCGATGCTCCCGCCCCATCGACTTCTCGGCCTCCGCCACCACGTCACCCCACGACGCCTCATCCGCGTCCACCAGCTTCGCCCGCACCAGCACCAGCTCCCGCGCCGCCATCGAGTAACTGGTCGCGAGCGTCGAGTGCCGCCGCGTCCCGAGCCACGCCGCCCCGCTCGCCACGGCCGCCGCGAGCACGCCGGACATGTCGACGTTCCACTCGCTGAACGTCCGCACCCCCGCGAGCACGATGGCCGCCACCTCGCCGGCGATCAGCGCGATGCGCCACTGCAACGTCCGCTGCCGGTTGTGCCGGGCCCTGGCCGAGTACCAGTCCTTCTGCTCTTTCAGGCGATGCTCCAGGTACTCGGTCCGCCGCTGCTCGAACGGTGCCGCCCGCAACGCGGTCATCCCCTGTGTGGGTGACGGGTCGTCGCCCTCCATCGAGAGCCGCTGCTCACCCTCCGCGACCACCTCGGCCACCCGGTCGTGGTACAACGCCTCCGCCCGTGCCGCGTCAGCCGGGAACGGCGCGCCGGCCACCGCGTACCGCCACGCCAGCGTCTTGATCGACTCGGCGACCGCGCGCCCGGCGTACCAGTCGCGCTCGGGTTGCTGCGTCCACAGCAGGATCTCGACCACCAGCGCCACCGCGAACGCCACCATCGCCAGCGCACCGCCCGGTGAAGCGCCGAAGGCCGTCCAGGTCATCGCGCCGCCGATCGCCGCGACCACGGCGCTGACCAGGCGGACCCGGCTCCACGCCAACGCCTGTCGCTGCCCTCGCCGCGACGCGTTCTCGGCGTTGTGGAAGAAGGCGGGTAGGTCGGCGTCGGTCATGCCCCTCCGTCCGTGGAGCGTCCTGGGATCACCGCCCGCACCACGGCGTCCACCTCGGTGCCGGCGCGACCGATCATCCCACCGGAGGAGTCCCACACTGCCGAACGACCCGCCGCCGACTCGTACCCTTCACCCGTCGTGCCGGCGAAGCTCGCCATCGCCACCCACACCCCGTGCTCGGCCGCGACCCGCCGTGCCCGCTCGTCCAACACGCCCGAACCCCACATGTGCTCCAACATCCCGGCCACGTACACGTCCACGCCCAACGCCACCGTGTCCGCCGCGTGCCGCGGCACGCCGGTGTCCTTGCACACCGCCAACCCGAGCCGCACCCCATCCACCTCGACCACCGCGGGCGCGTCACCAGGACGGAAGCGCACCGCCTCCCCGCCACCGAGCCACATCTTCCGGTACGCGACCCGCACCCCCGCGCCGGTCACCTCCAGCACACCAATACCAACCCCACCCGCACCCGCCCCACCAACCAACCCAACCGGCGCACCCGCCAACGCCACCGTCCCCGTCTCGGCACACGCCACCACCAACGGCTCCAGCATCGAGAACGGCACCACCGGCGCGTCGAAGTGGTACCCCGTCAACGACAGCTCCGGGAACACCACCACCCGCGCCCCAGCCGCGCGCACCGCCTCCGCGTGAGCCGCCACGTTGGCGGCCACGTCGTAAGGGGTGCAGCGCGGCTGGGCCACGGCAATCGTGATCACCCACCGACCCTAACGCGGCACCTTCGCCCACTCGACGTCCGAGGCCAGGTAGAAGCCGGTGTACGCGGGCTGGTTGTACGCGGTCTGCTGGCGGGCCACGTCCACCCGGTACTGCGGGTCGTGCATCAGCGTGTAGAGCTTGTGGCCGGTGACCTCGGTGCTCAGGTAGATCCGCAACGCCGAGCTGTCCGCGGTGCGCACCAGCAACTCCTCACGCCAGTCGCCGAGCACGTCCGCCACCAGCGCCGGGTTGCCCTTCGTGCCGTTGTTGGTTCGCGTGCCCTCGGCGGTCAGCACCGTGCCGCGCCGCCAGTCCTTGATCGTCGGCGTCACGTCCTGCGCGCCGTCCACGATCTGCGTGGTCAGGTCCGCCGCCCACCGGATGCTCGCGTTCGTGCCGGGGGTCGCGGTCGACAGCGGCCGCCCGTCGGCCGACCACAGCCCCGCCGCGTTCGTGCCGCCGGGCAGCGACGCCCACGTCTCCAGCCCCGGCTCGTCCGGCAGCACGTCACCGACCATGCCGCGCCCGGTGTCCCGGCCGGTGTACCCGCCGTAGATCACCTCACCGGTGGCCGCGTCACGCAGCGCGTAGCCGTAGGGCGCCGACGTCGCGCCCTCGTGCACCATGTAGATCTCCAGCCCCGGCCGGGCCGGGTCGATGTCGGTCACGTGCAGCGCGTCGCCGTGGCCGAGCCGCGCCACCGCGCCGGGGTTGGCGCTGCCCGGCGGCAGCACGGCCGACGAGTTGTACAGCACCTTGCCGTCGTGGTCGATGGTGGACGCCCCGTACACGATCTCCTGCTTGCCGTCGCCGTCCACGTCCGCCGCGCTCAACGAGTGCGCGCCCTGCGTGGCCAGCCCGCCGTGCGTCGGCGACGTGCCGTCCCGCCCGTGCACCGGGAAGTTGAACGGGTTGCTCATCTGCACCCAGCCGCTGTCCACGAACCAGTCCTTGACCAGCTTGCGGCCGTTCCACCGGTACGCGGCCAGCGTGGTGCGCGTGTAGTAGCCGCGGGCGAAGACCGCCGACGGCCGCTTGCCGTCCAGGTACGCGACGCCGGCCAGGAACCGGTCCACCCGGTTGCCCGGCTCGATCCGGCTCAACGCGTAGTCGCCCCACATGAGCCCGTCGTCGTGCCGACCCGGCTCGTACCGCACGGTCTCCAGCTCACGGCCGGACTTGCCGTCGAACACGGTCAGGTACTCCGGGCCGTCGACGATGAAGCCGGCGAACGCCCGCAGGTTGTTGCGCGTGCTGCGGCTGGGCGCGTACACGTCCACGAAGTGGTCCGCGAGTGCCCGCGCGTCCACATCGGACAACGGGTAGGTGTGCCGGACGGGGATGCCGAACGCCTGCTCCAACGTCGCCGGCCACCGGCCCGCGACCACCTCGGGGTGCTCGTGCCAGCCCCGGAACATCTTCACCACGTGCTCGTAGTAGCCCGCGGCGCTGAGCCGGTAGTCGTCGCTGTGCGAGTAGCCCGCGCGCACGTCCTCGCGCGGCATCGTCACGTGCCGCTCCGACACCGCGTTCCCGTGCCGGTCGTACGTCGTCACCTTCGACCCCGGCGCGGTCTTCATCATCATCTCCGAGCGGCCGTCGCCGTCGAAGTCGTAGACCAGGAACTGCGTGTAGTGCGCGCCGGACCGGATGTTCACGCCCAGGTCCACGCGGTGCAGCAGCGTGCCGTCGAACCGGTACGTGTCGACGTAGGTCGGCCCGGTGTAGCCGACCTGCGAGACGTCCTTCTGGTTGGACGGGTCCCACTTCACCACGTACTCGTAGCTGCCGTCGCCGTCCACGTCGCCGACGCTCACGTCGTTGGCCGAGTACGTGTACGCCTCACCGGCCGGCGTCACGCCGTCGGCGGGCTTGCGCAGCGGCAGGTCGTAGGACCCTCCCGCCCACGGCGCCGCGGGTTCGCTCGCCTCGCCCTGCCGACCGCGGACCACCGGCGCCACCCGGTACTCCGAGCCGCCCTCCCGGTCCAGGTAGTTGGTGCTGTCGGTGACCGTGGCGATGCGGCGGCCGTCGCGGTAGACGGCGAACGCCGGGCCGGCCAGGCCCGTGCCGGTGTGGCCGGTGGCCTCGTGGCGCAGCAGCCGCCAGCTCAGGAACACCCCGCCGTCGGTGCGCGCGGCGACCAGGCCGCGGTCGAGTCGTTCGAGCCGCGGGCCGTCGGGCGAGGCCGTGGCGGGGGACGAGACGGGGGACGCGCTCAGGACTAGCGCTAGGGCCGCCAGGACGGCGGGTAGGGGTCGGACGCGGGGCATCTGCGGCCTCCAAAGGGCGCGGCGTTGCGCGAGGGGCGTGATGACGCCACAGGATGAACCGTTTCAACGCGAAAGGCAAGACCGGCCGACTTCAGCGCCGGAGCGCCGGAAAATCAGCCTTGACGCGGTGATGGGGCTCACCTAGCTTGGTTGAACCGATTCAACCGAGAGGTGAGGGTGATGGGACGAGTGTCTCGCCGCGGCGCGGCAGGCCTGCTGGTCGGGCTGGTGTCGCTGACCGCAGCGCTGTCCGGCTGCGGTAGCGATTCGGCCGACGGCCCGGTGACGCTGCGGTTCGTCTGGTGGGGCAACGAGGACCGCGCCAAGGTCACCAGGGCGGCGGTCGACGAGTTCCAGAAGCGCAACCCCGACATCAAGGTGGAGACGGAGTACAGCGGCTACGACGCGTACTTCCAGAAGCTGTCCACGCAGGTGGCCGGCGGCGCGGGACCGGACCTGCTCCAGTTGGACCGGGCCACGGTAGGCGAGTACGCGGGCCGCAAGGTGCTGGCCGACCTCGGCGAGCACACCGGCAAGGACCTCAAGCTCGACAAGATCCCGGCGAACCTGCTGGAGGGCGGCAAGGTCGACGGTAAGCAGTACGCCGTCGCCGGCGGCGCGACCACCCAGATGCTGATCTTCGACCCGACGCACTTCGAGGCCGCGGGCGTGCCGGTGCCGACCGCGCCGGGCGAGAAGTGGACGTGGGCGCAGTTCACCGAGGCGATGACCAAGGTCGGCGCGGCGGGCCAGGTCGCGGGCACCACGGACTTCGGCTGGGCCGTCGACTGGTTCGAGGTGTGGCTGCACCAGCACGGCAAGTCCCTCTACACCCCCGACGGCAAGCTCGGCTTCACCGCCGACGAGCTGGCCGAGTACTGGGAGATGATCGGCACGATGCGGTCGGGCAAGGGCGTCTCGGCGGCCGAGGTCACCACCAAGATGGACGGCTCGGTGCAGAACTCCGGCATCGTGACCAAGCAGGCCGCCTCCGAGATCGGCTACGACTCGGCCGTCACCGGCTACTTCGGCGCGTTCGGGCCGAACCTCAAGCTCGCGCCGCTGCCCAGCGACGTGGCGGAGAGCGGCATGGCCGCCATGCCGCCGGTGTCGTTCGCGGTGTCCCAGCGGTCCAAGCACAAGGCCGCGGCGGTGAAGCTGCTCGACTTCCTGCTCAACGACCCCGAGGCGGGCAAGCTGCTCGGCGCGTCGCGCGGCGTGCCGCCGAACGAGGAGATCCGCGCGCAGGTGTGCTCGTCGGCCGACGGCGGCAGCAAGGCCGTGTGCGACTACGAGGCGGCGCAGCAGGACAAGATCGGTCCCGCGTTCGGCGCCTGGCCCACCGGCTCCTCGGCCATCAAGCGGGACTTCCAGCGCACCTACGACGACGTGATCTTCAACCGGGTGAGCGTCGCCGACGCGGCCAAGCGCGTGGTCCAGGACGCCGAGCAGTCGCTGGGGTCCTGAGCATGACCCAGTCCGTGCTGACCAGGCCCCCGGTCCCGGCCGACCCGCCGCCGACGTCCGCCGCGCGCGGCCGTCGGCGGCGCGGCCAGGGCGTGGCCTACCTGTTCCTGTCGCCGTGGATCATCGGCGCGGCGCTGCTGACCATCGGCCCGATGGTGGCGTCGCTGTACCTGTCGTTCACCGACTACGACCTGTTCGAGGCGCCGACGTGGATCGGCGTCGACAACTACGTGACCATGTTCACCGGCGACGAGCGGTTCTGGCACGCGGCGTGGACCACGACCAAGTACGTGCTCGTCTCGGTGCCGCTCAAGCTCGGCCTGGCGCTCGCGGTGGCCATGCTGCTCAACCGGGCGCGCAAGGGCGTCGGCCTGTACCGGTCGGCGTTCTACGCGCCGTCGCTGCTGGGCGCGAGCGTGAGCGTGGCGCTGGCGTGGCGGGCGATGTTCTCCACCGACGGCACGGTCGACCGGGTGCTGTCCTCGATCGGCCTGGACATCGGCGGCTGGGTCGACCAGCCGCAGTACGCGCTGCTCACGCTGGTGGCGTTGGCCGCGTGGCAGTTCGGCGCGCCGATGGTGATCTTCCTGGCCGGCCTGAAGCAGGTGCCGCGCGAGCTGTACGAGGCGGCGGCCATCGACGGAGCGGGACCGTCGCGCCGGTTCCTCAGCGTCACGCTGCCGATGCTGTCGCCGGTGATCCTGTTCAACCTGGTGCTGGAGACGATCCACGCGTTCCAGGCGTTCACCGGCGCGTTCGTGGTGAGCAGCGGGCGCGGCGGTCCCAGCGACTCGACCCTGCTCTACCCGCTGTACCTGTACCAGCGCGGGTTCACCGACTTCCGGATGGGTTACGCCTCGGCGATGGCCTGGGTGCTGCTCGCCGTGGTCGCGATCCTGACCGCGCTGGTGTTCCGCAGCGCCCGGCGCTGGGTGTTCTACGCGGGGGAGGACCGTTGAGCACGTTGACATCCGCGACCGCGGCCAAGTCGTCGGCCGCGCCGGGCAGGGTGCTGTGGCACGTCCTGGTCGTCGGCGTGCTGCTGGTGCTGCTGTACCCGGTGATCTGGCTGGTCTCGACGTCGTTCAAGCCGGCGACCGAGGTCATCTCGACGCTCGCGCTGCTGCCGCGGGACCCGACCGGCGACAACTACGCCGAGGTGTTCGACGGCGTCGGCGAGTTCGGCGTGCTGCACTACTTCTGGAACTCGCTGGTGATCTCGGTCGGCGCGGTGGTCGGCAACGTGCTGTCGTGCTCGCTCGCGGCCTACGCGTTCGGCCGGCTGCACTTCCGGGGCCGCGGCCCTCTGTTCGGGTTCATGATGATGACGATCATGCTGCCGCAGCACGTGGTGCTGATCCCGCAGTACGTCATCTTCCAGCAGTTGGACATGGTGAACACGTTCTGGCCGCTGGTGCTGCCGAAGTTCTTGGCCACGGACGCGTTCTTCATCTTCCTGATGGTGCAGTTCATCCGCTCGCTGCCGCGCGAGCTGGACGAGGCGGCGACGCTGGACGGCTGCGGCCCGGTCGGCGTGTTCCGGCACGTGATCCTGCCGCTGCTGCGGCCCGCCCTGATCACCACCGCGATCTTCACGTTCATCTGGACCTGGAACGACTTCTTCAGCCAGCTGATCTACCTCAACGACCCGGAGAAGTTCACCCTGCCGCTGGCGCTGCAGCTGTTCATCGACCAGGCGACGCAGTCGGCGTTCGGGCCGATGTTCGCCATGTCGGTGCTCGCGCTGCTGCCCATCGGCCTGTTCTTCCTGGCGTTCCAGCGGTTCCTCGTGGACGGCGTGGCGACCTCCGGTCTCAAGGGATGAGCGCCTGGGCGCGGCCCTTGGCCCTGCTGGCCGAGGTGCTGCTGATCGGAGTGCTGGTGACCGCGGCGGCGCTGCCGGTGCTGACCGCGCTGCCCGCCGCGGCGGCGGGCGCCGTGCTGCTGCGCGAACTGGTGGACGACGGCCGCACGCCGACGGCGCGGCGGTTCGTCGTGCTGCTCGGTCAGGCGGTGCGCGACCCGTTCGCCGTCGTGCTGCCGCTGGTGGTGCTCGCGGTCGGTGCGCTGGACGTCCTGGCGTTGCTGGGCGGCCTGCCGGGCGCGTCCGTGCTGGGGCCGGTGATCGGCCTGGCGCTGGCCGCGGTGGTGCTGGTGCTGCTGCGGGCGGCGGCGCGGTGGAACCCCGGTGACCGGTGGGCGGTGCTGCTCACCGCGCCGTCGCGCGACTGGGTCGGCTACGCGTACCTGGTGGTCGCGCTGGCGGTGGCCGGGCTGGTGGTCGTGCAGGCGCCCGCGTTCGCCGTCGTCGTGCCCGGCCTGCTGGTGTTCGCCGCGGTCGCGGTGGAGCGCCGGTGACGCCGCGGGTGGTGCTCGCCGGTGCCGCCGGCTACGGGCGGCTGTACCTGCGCGAGATCGCCGCGCTGGAAGCCGAGGGCCTGGTGCGGCTCACCGGCGTGTGCGAGGTGGACCCGCTCGACGGCGAGGCGCAGCGGCTCGTCGGCCACCGGCCGGTGGACGCCGACCTGGCGGAGCTGATGCGCGACGCGGACATCGGCATCGTGTCCACCCCCATGCACACGCACGTGCCGTTGGCGCGTCAGGTGTTGGCCGCGGGCGCGCACTTGTTGCTGGAGAAACCGCCCACCCCCACCCTGGCCGACTGGCACGACCTGGTCGACCGGTCCGCGGGCAGGGTGGTCCAGGTCGGGTTCCAGAGCCTCGGCTCGCACGCGGTGCACCGGCTGGCCGAGCTGATGCGGTCCGGCACGTTGGGCGAGATCCGGGGCATCGGCGTGCGCGGCACGTGGTCGCGTGACGACACCTACTACACCCGTGCGCCGTGGGCGGGCCGACGCACGCTCGACGGCGTGCCGGTGGTGGACGGCGCGCTGACCAACCCGTTCGCGCACGGCATCGCGACCGCGTTGGCGCTGGACGGCAGCACGGGCGTGGACGACGTGCACGACATCGAGCTGGAGCTGCTGCGCTCCCGCGACATCGAGGCCGACGACACCTCCTGCCTGCGGCTGCGCACCCGCAACGGCACGGTCGTCGTGGTCGCGGTGACGCTGTGCGCCGAAGTCGTGCGGGAACCGGTGCTCGTCGTGCACGGCAGCCGCAAGCGCGCGGTGCTGCACTACAGCCAGCACCGGCTCGTGATCGACGGCATCGAGGAGCGCTACCGGCACGACTCGCCGCTGCGGAACCTGCTGGACCACCTGGCGGACCCGGCCGTGCCGCTGCACGCGCCGCTGGCCGGTACCGGGGCGTTCATGCGGGTGCTGGAGGCCGTCCGCACCGCGCCGGACCCCGTGCCGATCGACCCCGCGTGGTTGCGGCGCAACGGCAAGCGGGTGGACGTGGACGGCGTGGACCACGTGGTGGCCAAGGCCGCCGAGCAGCTGCGCACGTTCGCCGAGCTGGAGGTGCCGTGGTCGCCGCTGGGCGGTGTGGCCCGGCACGGCTGGGACGGCGTGGCGCTGCCGCTGGTCGTGCCGCGGCCGGCGCTGCACCCGGTGCGCACGCTCGGCGGGATCGTGGTCACCGGCGAGCACCCGGACGACCACCCGTGGCACCGGGGCATCGGCCTCGCGTTACCCGACGTCAACGGCGTCAACCTGTGGGGCGGGCGCAACTACGTGCCCGGACAGGGGTACGTGCCGGGCGAACTCGGCCGGGTCGAGGAGACCGGACCGGGCGAGCTGGCCTGGTGCGACTCGGCGGGCGCGGTCCTGCTGCGCGAACGCCGGCGCGTCCGCCGCCGGATGGTCGCCGACGGCTGGGAGCTGGAGTGGACCAGCGTGCTCACCGCCGAGGTCGACGTGGTGCTGCACAGCCCGGGCAGCAAAGGCCGGGAGGGCGCGGGCTACGGCGGCTGGTTCTGGCGGCTGCCCGACCTCGACCCGCTGACCGTGCGGGTCTTCAGCCCCAACGGCGCCGGCGAGGCGGAGGTCAACGGCCGGACCGCGCCGTGGCTGGCCGTCGTGGTCGGCGATCCCCGGCGCCCGTGGACGGCCGTGGTGTCCGGTCCGACCGACCCGTGGTTCGTGCGGGTCGACCAGTACCAGGGCATCGGCTCGGCGCTCGCCTGGCACAAGCCGGTCGTGCTCGCGCCGGGGGAGGAGCGGGAGGTCGCCGTGCGGGTGGCGTTCTACGACGGTGTGCGTCCGCCGTGAGTAGTCCAGACCATTGACAAGCCTTGCGGCGTAACCATAACGTCGTCGTGAAACGTTTCAGTACCGAGGAGGGTCGCGTGCGACGTGTCTGCTTCCTGCTCCGGGTGCGCCCGGAGCGGCTGGAGGAGTACCGGGAGCGGCACCGCGAGGTGTGGCCGGAGATGCGGGAGGCGCTGCGGGAGACCGGCTGGGGCAACTACAGCCTCTTCCTGGCCGACGACGGGCTGCTCGTCGGCTACCTGGAGACCCCGGACTGGGACGCCGCCCAGCGTGGCATGCGCGACCGCGAGGTGAACGACCGGTGGCAGGCCGAGATGGCCGAGTTCTTCACCGCGCTGGACGGCAGGCAGCCCGACGAGGCCATGAGGCCGCTGACCGAGGTCTTCCACCTCGACTGAGCAGTGAGGAGTCCGAAGTGGACACCAAGACAGGAGCACCAGGGGTGGGCGCCGTGGCCGAGGCCCTGGCCGGGCAGCGGATCGAGCTGCCGTCGTGGGCGTTCGGCAACTCCGGCACCCGGTTCAAGGTGTTCGCGCAACGCGGCGTGCCGCGCACCCCGCACGAGAAGGTCGCCGACGCGGCCACCGTGCACCGGTTCACCGGCGTGGCGCCGTCGGTGGCGCTGCACATCCCGTGGGACGCGGTGCACGACTACGCGGAGCTGGCCGAGTTCGCCGAGGACCACGGCGTGTCCCTCGGCACGATCAACGCCAACGTCTTCCAGGACGACGCGTACGTGCTCGGCAGCGTGTGCTCGCCCGACCCGGCGGTCCGCCGCAAGGCGCTCGACCACCTGATGCGGTGCGTCGACATCATGGACGCCACGGGGTCGCGCGACCTGAAGCTGTGGTTCGCCGACGGCACCAACTACCCCGGCCAGGACGACATCCGGGCCCGCCAGGACCGGCTCGCCGAAGCGCTGCGCGAGACGTACGCGCGGATCGGGCCGAACCAGCGGATCCTGCTGGAGTACAAGCTGTTCGAGCCCGCGTTCTACACCACCGACGTGCCGGACTGGGGCACCGCCTACGCGCACTGCCTGGAACTGGGCGAGCGGGCGCGGGTCGTGGTCGACACCGGGCACCACGCGCCGGGCACCAACATCGAGTTCATCGTCGCCGTGCTGCTGCGCGCGGGCAAGCTCGGCGGGTTCGACTTCAACTCCCGCTTCTACGCCGACGACGACCTGATGGTCGGCTCGGCGGACCCGTTCCAGCTGTTCCGGATCATGTTCGAGGTGGTGCGGGGCGGCGCTCTCGCGGCCGACTCCGGGGTGGCGTTCATGCTCGACCAGTGCCACAACATCGAGCCGAAGATCCCCGGCCAGATCCGGTCGGTGATGAACGTGCAGGAGGCCACCGCGAAGGCGCTGCTGGTCGACCGGGACGCGCTGGCCGCGGCGCAGCGCGCCGGTGACGTGCTCGGCGCGAACGCCGTGCTGATGGACGCCTACAACACCGACGTGCGGCCGCTGGTGGCGTCCGTGCGCGAGGGGATGGGCCTGGACCCCGACCCGATGGCGGCCTACGCGCGTTCCGGGTACGGCGAGCGGATCGTGGCCGAGCGGGTCGGCGGCGAGCAGGCGGGGTGGGGCGCGTGAACCACCTGGGGTGAAACGATTTAACGCTGCCGGCCGGCGATTAAGATCGGCTGTGGCGTCGTGCCGGACCGGGAACGGTGCCGGCCGATAGAGTCCAGCCCTTCACCCCCTGCTGTCCGCCGAGGAGGCGCGGTGGTTTCACCGGTGAGCATCCGCGATGTCGCCACGCGCGCGAAGGTGTCCGTCGGCACCGTCTCCAACGTGCTGAACCGCCCCGAGGTCGTCGCGCCGGCGACCCGCGACCGGGTCATGGGCGCGATCGAGGAGCTCGGCTTCGTCCGCAACGACGCGGCCCGCCAGCTGCGCTCGGGCACACCGCGCGCCATCGGGCTCGTGGTGCTCGACGTGGGCAACCCGTTCTTCACCGACGTCGCCCGCGGTGTCGAGGACAC
Organism: Saccharothrix sp. NRRL B-16348; assembly: GCF_001280085.1. GTDB lineage: Bacteria > Actinomycetota > Actinomycetes > Mycobacteriales > Pseudonocardiaceae > Actinosynnema. Next base: position 161,501 of record NZ_LGED01000257.1, read on the forward strand.
CGCGAGCGAGGCCGGGCACGCGGTGATCCTGTGCAATAGCGACGAGTCGCCGCAGCGCGAGGCGAGGCACGTGGAGCTGCTGGCCGAGCAGCGCGTGCACGGCGTGCTGATCACGCCCGTGGAGACGGACCTGGCCCCGGTGCGCCGGCTGCGCGACCGCGGCATGTCCGTGGTGCTGCTCGACCACCCGACCACCGACCCGGATCTGTGCTCCGTGGCCGTGGACGACCGGGCGGGCGGCGAGCTGGCGGTCACCCACCTGCTGGCCGAGGGCTACGAGCGGATCGTGATGGTCAACGGGCCGTCCCGGATCCACCAGGCCAGGCAGCGGCACGAGGGCGCGGTCGACGCGGTGCGCAAGGCGGGCCGCGACGCCGGCGTGCTGGAGGAGCTGAAGGTGCCGGCGCTCAACGTGGTCTCCGGGCAGCGCGCGGGCGAGCAGCTGCTGGCCCGCTCCACGCGGCCGGACGCGGTGTTCTGCGCCAACGACCTGCTCGCGCTGGGCGTGCTGCAGGTGCTGGTGCGGGCGGGCGTCCGGGTGCCGGAGGACCTCGCGATCGTCGGGTACGACGACATCGACTTCGCCGCCGCCGCGGCCGTGCCGCTCACCTCGGTGCGCCAGCCGCGCCAGCTGATCGGCCGCACGGCCGCCGAGCTGGTGATCGCGGAGTCGATGACGCCCGCCGAGCACGAGCACCGGCACGTGCTGTTCGCCCCGGAGCTGGTGGTGCGCGAGTCGAGCCGCCGGGTGCCGCGGACCCGGCGCCGCACCAGGTGACCGGCGGTCGTTGAACCTTTTCAGAGCACCTCCGGGCAGGTGAGCGCGCCCGTTCGGACCAAGTGGGACACCGTGGTCGTGAATCGTTTCATGCCTTGACGGCGAGTCGGTGGCGGTGCTGTCATGTGCCTGGCGAGGGCGTTACCCCGATCACGTCTGGGAGCGCTCCCAGGATCAGCGACGAAGGAGCAACGGTGCTCACCAACTCGTTCAGAGCGCGGGCGATCGCCGCCGTCACGGCGATCGGCGCGCTGACCGGAGGCCTGTTGGTCGCAGGCGTGGCTTCG